>NZ_CM169894.1:1865000-3781226 GCF_057162725.1 Tenacibaculum profundi | reverse complement strand
ATTGGTGAAAAAAGGATTAATTTCTTTATTAAAAATTATTCAGATTATAGGGGACTCTAAAATCACATCTTTGAGTGACAAAAGTGTGAATAAAATTCAGTAAAAAAAAACCAAATAGCTATTGATTATTATTTTTTTTTTACGTAATGTTATAAAAGAACAGATACAAATTATTTTGCAAAAAAATTCAACAAAAATAAGGATAAGATATGGTGAAACAGATCAAATGGGAGTCGTTCATCATGGTAATTACGCTCACTTTTTTGAAGTAGGTCGTACAGAGTGGTTAAGGAATCTAGGAACAAGTTATAAACAGTTAGAAAAAAGTGGAATAATGTTACCTGTTGTTTCATTACAAGCTAATTTTAAAAAATCTGCCTTTTACGATGAAATTATCACAATTAACACTTACATAAAAAAAATACCTTCAGTAAAAATAGAATTTGATTATGAAATTACAAATAAAGAAAATGAAATTTTATGTACAGGAAATACTATTTTGGTATTTGTAAATGCTACGACTATGAAACCAACTCGCTGCCCTGAATTCATTCTTGATAAATTAAAAGAAGTTAACCTAAAGTGTTAAAAAACAGAATAACTCTATGACGCTACACTTCGAAATCATTAAAAGTTAATTTTTCAAATAAATACTTAAAAAAATAATGAAAATATACACAAAAACGGGAGACAAAGGAACCACCGCTCTTTTCGGTGGGACTCGTGTTCCAAAACATCATCTTAGAATAGACTGCTACGGAACTATTGATGAATTAAACTCTTACATTGGGTTGATAAAGGATATACAAACAACACAAAATTTGAAAAAAGAGCTCGTAAGAATTCAAACTGATTTGTTTACACTTGGTGCCATGCTTGCGACACCCAATGAAATGAAAAAACTAAAAAATGGAAAAGAACGTTTAAATATTTCTAAAATAAATGAAACCTCAATAACCTTTTTAGAAAATAGAATTGATGAAATGAATAATTACCTGACGCCAATGACTCATTTTATACTCCCTGGAGGAAACAAAATCGTGTCATTTTGTCATATAGCAAGATGCGTCTGTAGACGATCAGAACGCTTAACGGTTGCATTAAATGACGAGGAAAACATTCATGACAGCATTTTAAAGTACTTAAACAGACTTTCTGACTATCTTTTTGTATTGGCACGAAAATTGTCAAAAGACCTAGGGGCTGAGGAAGTTAAATGGATTCCTGAAAAGCTCTAATTAAGTTCTTTTATTAATAGAACAGTTTTTTTAAAAAAAACTTGACTTTTTAGAAAAAAAAATTATTTTTGCGAAAATCAAAAAAACCGATAAAGAAATGTATTGGACACTTGAATTAGCATCTTATTTAGCGGATGCGCCTTGGCCAGCAACAAAAGACGAACTAATTGATTATGCAATTCGTACAGGTGCGCCTTTAGAAGTTGTAGAAAATCTTCAGGATATAGAAGACGAAGGAGAGGCTTACGATTCTATTGTAGAAATATGGCCTGATTATCCTTCCGAAGAAGATTATCTTTGGAATGAAGATGAATATTAAGCAAATAACATACAAAAGTCTCATTTCAGAGGCTTTTTTTTTGCTTATTTTTAACATACGGAATAAAATTTAATTACGTTAACAACACAGACTAGTTAAAACAGAAAATAACAGCATACAAAATGAGTATTTTAGATTCAATAATAAAAATATTTGTTGGGGACAAACAACAAAAAGACTTAAAAATTTTACAGCCTATCATAAATAAAGTTAAGTTTTTTGAAAGTGAATTAAGCACCATCTCTAACGATGAACTAAGGGCAAAAACACTTAATTTTAAGGCAAAAATTTCAGAGGCTACTAAACCAATAAATGATAAAATTATTATTTTAGAAAAAGAAGTTTTAGATGCAGATATTGATAGGCAAGAGGAAATATATATTGAAATAGATAAATTAAAAGACGAGGCTTATGAAGCCTCTGAAATTATTTTACAAGACATAATGGCCGAAGCTTTTGCTGTTGTAAAAGAAACCGCTAAACGTTTTACTGAAAATACAGAAATCACTGTTACTGCAACATCTTTTGATAGAGAGTTATCAGCAACAAGAGATCATATAATTTTGAAAAATGATCAAGCTTCCTGGAAAAACTCTTGGGATGCTGCTGGAAAATCAGTTGTTTGGGATATGGTACATTACGATGTACAACTTATAGGCGGTTCTGTACTGCATGGAGGAAAAATTGCTGAGATGATGACAGGAGAAGGAAAAACACTGGTTTCTACATTACCAATATACTTGAATGCATTAACAGGAAAAGGAGTACATGTAGTAACTGTGAATGATTATCTTGCAAAAAGAGATCGTGCATGGATGGCTCCTATTTTTGAATTTCATGGTTTAAGTACAGACTGTATTGATTACCATCAACCAAATTCAGAAAATAGAAGAAAAGCCTACAATGCCGATATTACTTATGGAACAAATAATGAATTTGGTTTCGATTATTTGCGTGACAACATGGCTAGTTCAAAAGAAGATCTGGTTCAACGTGCTCCAAACTACGCTATTATTGACGAAGTAGACTCTGTTTTAATTGATGATGCTCGAACGCCTTTAATTATTTCAGGTCCAGTTCCACAAGGAGATCGTCATGAATTTAATGAATTAAAACCCCTAGTTTCGGATTTAGTATCACTTCAAAGTAAATACCTTATAGGTGTATTAGCCGAAGCTAAAAAACTAATTAAAGAAGGAGACCTAAAAGAAGGTGGATTCCAATTATTACGTGTATATAGAGGATTACCCAAAAACAAGGCTTTAATTAAATTTTTATCACAAGAAGGGGTAAAGCAAATATTGCAAAAAACAGAAAACTTCTACATGCAAGACAATAATAAGTTAATGCCAGAAGTTGATGCTGAACTCTATTTTACCATTGAAGAAAAAAATAATCAAATTGATTTAACCGATAAAGGAATTGCTTATTTGTCTGAAATAACAAACGAGAAACAATTTTTTGTATTACCTGATATAAGTGTTAAAATAGGCGAAATTGATAAAAAAAATATTTCTCCAGAAGAAAAAGGGAACTTAAAGGAAGAGCTTTATCAAGATTTTAGTGTTAAAAGCGAACGAATCCATACAATGAATCAATTATTAAAGGCATATACTGTCTTTGAAAAGGATATTGAGTATGTTGTTATGGATAATAAAGTAATGATTGTTGATGAGCAAACAGGACGGATTATGGATGGTCGCCGTTACTCTGATGGATTACATCAAGCTATAGAAGCTAAAGAAAATGTCAAAATTGAAGATGCTACACAAACCTTTGCTACTGTAACACTTCAAAATTATTTCAGAATGTACCGTAAATTATCAGGTATGACTGGTACTGCCATTACTGAAGCTGGTGAATTTTGGGAAATCTATAAGTTAGATGTAGTTGAAATACCTACTAATAGACCTATTGCGAGAGACGATAAGCAAGACTTGGTATATAAAACAACTCGTGAAAAATATAATGCTGTTATTGAAGACATTGTGAAGCTAGTTGATGCAGGAAGACCTGTACTAGTTGGAACTACTTCTGTTGAAATCTCAGAATTACTGGGTAGGATGCTTAAAATTCGAAAAATACCTCACAACATTTTAAACGCTAAACTTCATAAGAAAGAAGCGGATGTTGTGGCTGAAGCAGGAAAACCAGGTCAAGTTACAATAGCGACTAATATGGCTGGTCGTGGTACAGATATTAAATTATCGAACGAAGTGAAAGCAGCTGGAGGTTTAGCTATTATTGGAACAGAACGTCATGACTCGCGACGTGTTGACCGCCAGTTAAGAGGACGTGCAGGGCGTCAAGGTGATGTGGGTTCTTCTCAATTCTATGTGGCTCTTGATGACAATCTAATGCGTCTTTTTGGTTCTGAAAGAATTGCTAAAATGATGGATAGAATGGGATTAAAAGAGGGAGAAGTTATCCAACACTCAATGATATCCAAATCAATAGAGAGAGCTCAAAAGAAAGTAGAAGAAAATAATTTTGGAATTCGTAAACGTCTTCTAGAATATGATGATGTAATGAACTCTCAACGTGAATTTATTTATAAACGACGTCGTCATGCTCTTGATGGAAAACGACTAGAAATCGATGTCGCAAATATGATTTATGACACTTGTGATTCTATTGTAACAACAAACAAGTCAGTAAAAAATTATCAAAATTTTGAATTTGAACTTATTAGATTCTCTTCAATGACTTCTCCTTTTTCTGAAGAAGAATTTAACTCAATGCAAGAAGACGAATTAATCGGAAAATTATATAATCTTGTTTCTGAGCACTACCGAAATGATTCAGAAAGAAATGCTTCTCTAGCATTCCCTGTAATCAAAAATGTATTTGAAAATGAAGGAGATCGTTACGAACGTATTGTGGTTCCCTTTACTGATGGAACTAAGACACTTCAAGTTGTTACAAATCTTAAAGAAGCTTACGAATCAGAAGGAAAATCTTTGGTAAATGATTTCGAAAAAAACATTACGCTAGCCATCATTGATGAGAATTGGAAAGATCATCTCAGAAAATTAGATGAGCTTAAACATTCTATTCAAAGCACAGCTCATATCGAACAAAAAGACCCATTGTTGATCTATAAATTTGAGGCTTTCAAAGTATTTGAACAAACTTTAGATAAAATAAACAAAGAAGTACTTTCATTCTTATTTAAAGGAAAGCTTCCTAATCAAGATGAATCTCAAATATCTGAAGCGAAAGAGCAAGTAAGAGAAAAATTAGATCTTCGTAAAGACGAAGTGCAAAATTCAACACAACAGGCAATAAACAGCGCAAGAAACCAACAAACTCAGGAACAACAGGTAATAGAAACTGTAATAAGAGAACAGCCTAAAATCGGGAGGAATGAGCGAGTAACAATAAAAAATGTTATGAGTGGTGAAGAAAAAACTATAAAATTTAAACAAGCAATTCCTCTATTAGAACAAGGAACTTGGGTGTTATATAATAAGTAAACCAAGGAATAGCTTTTTATTAATGACTCAGAAAATATTTTTTTCATAAAAAAGAAAAACGCGGTTTATAAATCGCGTTTTTCTTTTTTATGAAAGATTTTACTAAATATTCATTCGTTTTAAATGATTAGTAACGCTAAAACTATGTTTAAAAAGTAGATATAAAAAACATTAGATTTAGGAAAGTTAATATCATTATTAGCTTATATCATTACCAATTTATAATTGTTTTAGCTTTAGCTTGTAATATCTCATTGGTCATAGAAAAATGTTTATTTCCAAACCAATATCCTCTATTAGCACTCAGAGGTGAAGGATGACCTGATGTCAAAACAGTATGCTTTTTTTTATCTATTTTTACCCCCTTTTTTTTAGCATAACCACCCCATAATAAAAAAACTACATCTTCCTTATATTTTGAAATTTTTGAAATAACAGCATCGGTAAACAATTCCCACCCCCTGTTCTGATGACTTCCCGGGCTTCCTGCTCTAACAGTTAAAATTGAATTTAATAATAAAACACCCTGTTTTGACCATCGGGATAGATCACCAGATAATGGATACGGACCTCCCAAATCTTTGCCTACTTCTTTAAAAATATTGGCTAACGAAGGTGGATGAGTAATACCTTCATGAACAGAAAAACAAAGTCCGTTTGCTTGATTTTGTCCATGATAAGGATCTTGACCTAAGATAACTACTTTCAAACTTTCAAAAGAACACTGATTGAAAGCAGCAAAGACATCTTTTTCTTTTGGATAACAAACTTCAGTTTTGTATTCTTCCTTTACAAAGGAAATCAAATCTTTAAAATATTTTTTATCTAGTTCCTCACTCAATATTTTCTTCCAACTATCTTCAATTTTTATCTGCATAAAATATATTAAAAATTCAAAGATAAGTGATAAAATAATTTCAATATAAAATTATCATGTTAGAAAATAATTTAGTTTACTTTCTGTTATTAATCTTTTAAAACAAGTTTATTTTTAATTTTTTAAAGACATCAAAACAACTAAAAAAAGCTTCAAACTTTTTTATATCGACAAAAAAGAATTTATAGATTTGTTTTCTAAATAAAATATTTTTTGAATCAACAAGTTATAACGAAAACAATACAGGACCTAGAGTTTAATACTGTTTTAGAACAAGTGACGGAATTCTGTTCATCAGAATTGAGTAAGAATGTAGTTAGACAAATAAAACCTATCTCAAAACCGCGTTTATTATACTTTGAATTACACCTAGTAAACGAGTATGTAAGTTCTTTTGTTAATGAAAATAGAATACCAAATCATTACTTTGACAACATAACTGAATTTACTAAAAAATTAAGTATCGAAAATAATTTTTTAGAAATTGATAGCTATCTAAAAATAGCAACTACGTCAGCAACTGTAAATGAACTAAAGCATTTTTTTCATAAATTTAGAGAGTACTACCCTAAACTTAATGAATTGAGTAGCTCAATTGAACACACTACATTTATTATTGATAGTATAACTCAAAAGATAACCACTTATGGAGAAATCAAAGATAATGCTTCAACAGACCTAAAAAGAATAAGAAAAGAAATTAACAATGTAAGAGGAAAAATTTCAGAAAGTTTTTCTAGGGCATTAAGTAAAAATATTTCTAACGGCTACCTTGATGACATAAAAGAAACAATTATAGATAATCAAAGAGTGTTAGCAGTTCTCGCAATGCATCGAAGAAAAGTTTCAGGAAGCCTTCTAGGGTCTTCAAAATCAGGAAATATAGTATATATTGCTCCACAAGCTACATTGACTTATAGTAGGGAACTTCAGAATTTATTAGATGAGGAAAAACAAGAAATTATAAAAATACTACGAATAATTTCTGATTTAATAAGACCTTATGTTCCATTATTAGAAAGTTATTTGAAATATTTAGTACATATGGATACAGTTGGAGCCAAAGCAAAATATGCTTTTGAAATCAAAGCTATACTTCCTAAAATACAAAATAATAGAAAAATTTATCTTAAAAACGCTTATCATCCTATTTTATGGAGAAAAAATAAAAAAAACAATATTACAACCATTCCCCAAACCATTGAGTTAAGTGACAGACAACAGATTATTGTAATTTCTGGTCCAAATGCAGGAGGTAAAAGTATTACTTTAAAAACGATAGGTCTCTTGCAATTGATGCTCCAAAGTGGGTTATTAATACCTGTTCACGAGCGCAGTGAAACATCTATATTCAATACAATCTTAACTGATATTGGAGACAATCAATCAATTGAAAATCAATTAAGTACATATAGCTACCGCTTAAAAAACATGAGATATTTTTTAAGAAAATGTAATGATAATACTCTTTTTTTAATAGATGAATTTGGAACTGGTTCTGATCCTGAATTAGGTGGCGCCTTGGCCGAAATATTCTTGGAAGAATTTTATGATAAAAAAGCCTTTGGTATCATTACGACACATTACGCCAATTTAAAAGTTTTAGCTAATGAATTAAATAATGTAACTAATGCTAATATGCAGTTTAATGAAAAAACATTAGAACCTACATATAAACTTTTAATAGGACAAGCAGGTAGTTCCTTTACTTTTGAAGTCGCTCAAAAAAATGGGATACCCTTTAGTTTAATCAACCGAGCAAAAAAGCGTGTTGAAAATGAAAAAATTCGTTTAGATAAAACTATTTCTAAACTTCAAAAAGAAAGGAATAGACTGCAAAAAACATCTGATACACTTGAAAAACAAAAAACTAAGGAACAAGAACACATAGAAAATCTTCAGAATAGAGAACAAAAAATTCGTGAAAAACTTGAAGGCTTTCAAGAATTGTATGACAATAATCAACGTATGCTGTCACTAGGAAGATCTGTTAATGAATTACTAAACAAATACTTTCAAACTAATAACAAAAAAGAGCTTTCAACAAACTTTTTTAAATGGGTGACTACGGAAAAGACTAAATTCTTAAAGAAAAATCCTCTAAAAAAGAAGACAAAAAATGAAAAAAAGCAAGACTTAATAGCTCAAAAAAAGCAAAATGAAGCAATTAAAAAGGTAGAACAAGAAGTCCTCAAAAAAGTAGTCAAAGTCAGAGAGGAAAAGAGAGTTGAAGCAGAAAAAATTGCTAAAGCCAAGGCTGAGTATATATTTAAGGTAGGTGATAAAGTAAGATTAGTTGATGGCAATGCTGTAGGAACTATTGATAAAATAGAAAAAAGCAAAATCTTTGTAAATTATGGCTTTTTTACCACGGAGGCAAAGGTTGAACAACTAGAATTAGTACAAAGAACAAAATAATTATTTTTACTTGAAATAATAAACTAAATTTAGAGTAACATTAAAATAATTTAACTTTTCAAAATATTTGTTAGCATCAATATGCTCGTTAACATAAACAATTTATCAGAAATAATATTTTGAATTTGTTCAAAAATCGTAATTTTTAATTCGAAATTTATTAATGCTTGCAACAAAAATAGTTTTTTTAAAAAAGTAGAATTTAATGATTATATTAAAGTCTATTTTGTCAATTAATTCCCTTTTTTGAAAATCAAAAAAGAGATAAAGCATTATTAAAATATTGAACAACAGTAACTGTTTAAATCAAAAATACTTCTTGTTTTCTCAGCAGTTTACGCTATATTTACCATCCTGTATAATCTTAAATTAATCCCATGAAAAAGTTCTTAACTTTCTTACTTTTATTAGTGTCTCATTTTGCAATTTGCCAAGGAAATTATGAAGAAGTTATCTCCAATGCTATTAACAGCTATGATAGTTCTAAAATTGATAGTCTAGCTAAATCAATTGGTTACAAAGGCGGTGAACAAGTTGAAACTATAGTAAGATTTAGAGTTAACCATGAGGGAAAAACTGTCGATGTGACAGCAGAAGGTCCGCATGAAATTTTCATAAAAGAGAGTGTTAAAATAATTGAAAATTTACCGAAATTAGATTTTGGAATAACCATAGAAGAAGGTAAAACAATAGGTCTAAAACTACCCATTAATTTTAGCATTAAACTTGATGGAGAACAATAGAAATACAATTTAACATTATTTATTTTTCATATTAAACAATAAGCTAAGCTGGTTTTAACTAATTTTTTCATTCTTTCTAAAATTATTTTTATGGACGAAATAAAGAAATACTCCTGGCACCTTAACAACCAACCTGAACAACTATAAAACAGTCATTAACAGAAAAAGGGTAAATTCTTATTGCTTTTTAACAATTTGAATTTACCCAATAAACAAGGTATCCCCTTCACCTAATATTTATATTTTTTTGTAAACTTTGAAAACAGTCTTTTCTATTTTAATACAAATAAAATAATTAAATAATTAATTTTCTATTAATATTGTTATCTGCTATTATATTACACTTATTAGAATTATTTTAAAAAGGGCAAATAAAAAATTAAAAAAAACAAAATTTCATTTTAATTATATTTTTTTATAAAAAAACATTAATTTTAAGTTGCTTTTCTTTAATTATGCTTCCTACTATAACTATTAAGAAATCCCCTAATATATTTAAATGTATCATCCTAATAACAAAAGAAAAGTTTTTGATCTTGAGAAAATTGGTATCAATGGTTGCTTAGACTTTGGATATTATAACTATCATATAGCTGAACCTAACCTAGAAATACATAAGCATAACGATTCTATAGAAATATGTTATTACTTAAAAGGTGAACAATTCTATGAAATAGAACAAGAACTTTTTAAGTTAAGTGGCAATGATTTTCTTATTGTCCCTCCTAACATTCCACATGGATCAGGTTCTTATCCTGAAAACATTGGTGAACTGTTTTGGTTACAAATAAAATTATGTGAAAATGATAATTTATGCTATTTATCAAAAGATGAATCTAAACACTTAATAAAAAAATTAAGATCTAGAGAAAGAAAAATTTTTAAAGGAGCATTCAATTTAAAACCTATTTTAAAAAAAATATTAGAATACTTAGAGGGAGAGTACAACGATTTTAATAAAATATGTATTAAAAATTTAATTATTCAACTTTTGATACAAACCTTTATTGAAAGTAATAAAAAAGAGTTTAAAGACCACACTCAAAAATTAAATGAAATAGAAAACTACATAAAAAAAAATATACACAGACAAATTTATGTAGACGAGCTAGCTACTCTTTTTTCTTTATCCACTGCATATTTTAAAATTTGGTTTAAGCAAAACTTTGGGACTCCACCGAATACGTACATAAGCCGCATAAAAATACAATACGCAAAAGAAATGATGAAAAAAACCGATACCCTAGTAACGAAAATAGCTTATGACTTAGGGTACAATTCTTCTCAATATTTTGCTACCGTATTCAAAAAGCATGTTGGTGTTTCTCCCAAAGCTTACATTAAATCAGTGAAAAAAAAGTAGCTACGCTACATATTTGGTTTTTTTTAAAGTACTTAAGATCACAAAAGATATTAAAAAGAAAATTGCTAAACACAGAACACTCCATTGCATAGAACTCGTAATAGCGTACAATAGCCCATATACAAAAGTACCCAAGACAATAGCTATTTTTTCTGTTACATCATAAAAGCTAAAGTAAATCGCATGTTCTTGAGTATCTGGTAATAATTTTGAATAAGTAGACCTTGTCAACGATTGAATAGCTCCTAATACAAACCCTAACAACCCCCCCAATCCAAAGAAATAAACATCTACATTTTTTTGATTTTTATCAAGTAAAAAAGCGCAAAAACAAACTAAAGTCCAAACCGCTAGTGTTATTTTTAAAGCACGAATGTTACCGAATTTTTCAGAAATTCTAGAAAAAAGAAATGCACCAAAAATAGCTACGATTTGAACTAACAAAACAGTGATTATCATACTTGTTGAATCCAAGCCTAATTCTTTTGAACCAAAAATAGTTGATGTCAATATTATTGTTTGAACTCCAATACTCAATAAAAAAAATGAAACTAAAAATTTTCTTAGAGAAGCATAATTTTTTAATTCAAAAAACACAACTTTAAGTTCACGAAAACCTTTCCATATATAATCATTATCTGGTTTCTTATTATAAATATTATTGGGTAACCTTCGAAAGGTAAGATGAGCGAAACCTACCCACCAAATTCCAACAATAACAAATGAATAACGCATCATTGTCAATTTATCTTCATTGTTTTCTTGATATAAAATCATCCCCAAACATATTAGTAAAAGAATAACTGACCCCACGTATCCGAATATAAACCCCTTTGCACTTGCTCTATCTTGTTGTTCTGGTAGTGCTACTTCAGGTAAATATGCATTATAAAAAACCAAGCTCGCCCAGAAGCCGATACTTGCTAAAATGGTAAACCAAATACCGATTGATATTGAATCTGTGTCTTCAAAAAAATATAAACTCATTACAGACAAGGATCCGATCCAACAAAAAAACTTAAGAAACTGTTTCTTATTTCCTGTATAATCAGCTATTCCGGAAAGTATAGGAGAGATAAAAGCGACTACTAAAAATGAAAAAGACAAAGCATAATTATAAAGAGCCTCTGGATGTTCCCATTTAACTCCTAAAAAGTTTACTATCTTATTTTCTGTTATTGCTCCGTAGTACAAAGGAAAAATAGATGTACTAATAACTAGAGAATAAACTGAATTGGCCCAGTCATAAAAAGCCCAACTCTTTATTATTTTTTTACTTCCAATTTTATGCATAGTAGAATAAAAAACCGCTCTATTATTAGAACGGTTCGCAATATAATATAAAATATAACTTATTTTTTAGCAGATACATTATATTTTGAAGCCAATTGACGTGCTTCAGGTAAATATGATCTTAGGGTTTGAATTCTTGTTTCATTCGAGGGATGCGTACTCATAAATTCAGGAGGTGATTTTTTTCCTGCTCGTTGGCTCATTCTCACCCATACTTCAGCTGCTTCATTACCATTATAGCCTGCCATCAACATAAAAACTAACCCTAATTTATCTGCCTCTGTTTCGTGAGTTCTACTAAACGGTAACATTACCCCTACTTGGCTTCCTATTCCGTAGGCAGTGTTCCATAAAGCCGCATTTTCACTATTTCTTGTCCCTAATGCTACAGCTACACCTCCAATTTGTTGTAATTGACCGGTAGACATACGTTCTTGACCATGTTTTGCAAAAGCATGAGCAACCTCGTGTCCCATTACAGCCGCAACTCCATCTTCATTTGCACATATAGGCATTATTCCAGTATAAAAAACTACCTTCCCTCCAGGTAAACACCAAGCATTAACAGTTTTATCCTCAACAAGATTGAACTCCCATTTATAAGAATTTGCCTCTGCCTGCATTCCATTAACTCTCATGAATTTATCAACAGCCTCTGAAATTCTTTTTCCAACCCTTTTTATTTGTGTTGATTTAGAAACATCTTTCGATAGTTTATTTTCTTTTAAAAACCCTTCATACTGAGCAAAACTAGCTGGTAAAACCTGTGAGTCACTTACCATATTTAATCTTTTTCTTCCTGTAATGGGTACTGTACTACATTGAATTAAAAAAATGCTAATGAATGATAAAACTATTATTTTTTTCATGCTTCCGTATTTTTTCATATTATTAAACGTTGGACACAAAAATACACTTCATGTCACAAAACAAATAATTATTTATTTAATTAATTTTACAAAATACAATTCTTAATAAAAAGTTTTAATGGATATTAACCAAAAAAAATTACTTCAAAGAAGTATTGAAATACCTAAAAAAATAATTCTAATAGGAAAAGTAATACAATTTTTTTCAAAATCAATGGTTACTAAATTTGCTGCAAAATTATTTGTTACACCTGCTAAATTCCCTCCTACTGAAAGAGAAAAAATGCTTTATAAAAGCGCTCAAAAAACTAGCTTAACCATCTCTAGCATAGGTAAAACAATTGAAGTTTTACAATATGGATACTCGAAAAAAAAAGTTCTTTTTGTGCATGGATGGTCAGGTAGAAGTACTCAACTTTTTTTAACTGCAGACAGGCTTTTAGAGAATGGATACATGTATATTTCTTTTAGTGGTCCTGCTCATGGTAATTCATCTGGAAACTCTACTTCAATGCCTGAATTTATTGAAGCAATAAAAGAGATCAATTTACAATTTGGTCCTTTTGATGTGGCCATTGGGCATTCTTTCGGTGGAATGTGTTTGTATAATTCTATAGCTGAAGGCTTTTCTGTAAAGAAAATTATTACTATAGGAGCTCCAGATAAAATATCAGAAGTTATCCGAAGATTCACTGATAGTATGGAATTAAAAGAAGTAATTTCTAAAAAAATAAAGAAAACATTCGATACAAAATGGCATAAAAATATTGATGATCATTCATCTAGTATTGTTTCTAAAAACATATCTATTCCAACATTAGTTATTCACGACAGTATGGATAATGATGTCCTTGTAAGTTCTGCATTTAAAATTCGTCAAAGCTTGAAACAAGGTAAAATTTTAATCACTGAAGGATTGGGGCACACTAAAATACTCAGGAATCAAAAAGTAACTTCAAGGATTATTGACTTTATAAAAACGAACAAATAAATTAAATTTCATCCATGGTAATTAAAAAACGTAAATTATTAACTATCCTACTTATTTCTTTATTCTCTTCATTATCTGTTGCTCAGATAAAAGAATATAAAATATCTAAATCAAATGACCAATGGAAAAAAATTCTCACAGAAAAACAATACCATATATTGAGAGAATCTGGTACAGAGCGCCCTTTTAGTAGTTCATTAGATAATAATTATCAAAAAGGTACCTATGTTTGCGCTGCTTGCAAAACACCTTTATATAAATCTGAACACAAATATAATTCTGAATCTGGATGGCCTTCTTTTGATAGAGAAATCAGCGGTAGTATTGAAACTGATGTTGACTATAAAGTTGGCTATGCAAGAACAGAATTAAAATGTAATTCCTGTGGGGGGCATCTAGGTCACTTATTTAATGACGGGCCTAAAAAGACAACAGGAAAACGTCATTGTATCAATGGAACTGCATTAAAATTTATTCCTTTTAAATGATCTTTATCCTGTATCAATTAAATATTAATTTAAATAATATTGTTTTAACAGTCTTGTAGTACAATAAAAAATTGATACTTCTAAATGTAAAATCATCAATTTTCAATCTTGTATGACTATTTTAAATTTAAAATTATTTCTTTTCATTTTTAAATAAAGGAATTCGGTAAACAACCATAATACCTCCTCTATAAGGAATTAATTCACCACTCAAATTAAAAGGACGAGGTCTAATTTCATCTTTACTATCAACACGTTGTCCATTACTATCATATCCTCGATAATTAGCTTGTTGGCTACCCCCGCCGACAAAAAACTCTAGTCCCCAGTTTTTACCAATATCTAGTTTATAACCTACTGTAAACCCAAAGTAAGTATTACGCCCTGACTGATAAGTATACTTTGCTTTACCATACTTTTTTAATGTGAACATTCCAACTCCTATATGTCCTCCAATAAAAAAGCCTTTCATATTCGATTTAAAGTACCTTCTATACTCGGGAAAAATTTGGGTTATATGAAGAGGACTTCCGTTAAATGAATCCCAGAAAGAAGCTAATACATCAAGTTGAGCACTACTCTTTTCTGTTAATTGAACTTCCAACCCTACATTCGGAATTAAAAAAACTCCCGTTAAAGCATTGAATTTAAACTCCATCTGTGCATTAATAGAATGAATCTTTAATAACAAACACAAAAAAATTAAAACATGAACCTTTCTCAAAATACTTTTTTTTAAAAAGGGCAAAGCTAACTAATAATAATGCTTACAAAAAAATATATTTTATTAAAATTTCCTCTTGCTTTCCTATTGTTTTCTGTCTTATTTTAGCTTTTAAAAAACAGATGATACTCTAGAAATTTTCATATAATAGTAGCTCCTTATGCCCTTTATGAAAAATATTAATATCAAGTTACCAATAAAAAGATATTTGTATAAGTAAAGTTTCTATTTACCATACTTTAAAATAATATCAATGCGTGTTTAATACTTTAAGCTAAAAGTAAATAAAGCCTTACATAGGCTAAAAGATCTCGAAAAAATTAAAAAGGTTACTATCGTCGAAACTAAAAAATTTTAAACTTTACTTAATACTGATGTTACATTTTAATAGCTAAAATATTTTACAAGATATATCAAATAAAAAAATATCTAGTCAAAACATTCGAATCACTTTAAATCTAAATCCATGACAATTAGTGGTTGGACAAATTAAATAAAAATTAACATTGATCAACTATAATTTTAAATCTTAACCTATATTTATTCAAATATGATACTAGTAATAGACTTCTATTCATTTTTCCAATTTTTAAAAAAATATGAAACCACTTTTTAATCATTTACTCCTTTAAACAAATATTTAAATTTTGAAACCATTTTCCCAAGTTATTGTAATTTCCTTTTCTATAAAAACACTTGATTGATTTTTAATCCATTAGTAAAATATACAATATCATCTTGAATTACTTTGATAATTCAACTAGTTCTTCTAGTTTGAGATCAATAATAAACTTTTTATTATCATTGGTGATTAATATTATTATTGATAGACTCTGATCCGATAATACAATTTTTAATGATTCCCAGAAGAATTTCCGCTAGCCATTTTTTTCCTGCTGATTTTTTTTCTCACTCCATATTTTATGATATTTTTTGTAATAAGTTGCCTAATAATCTAATGACTACTTCCCTAGTTATCCAAAACTAAAATTTTCACTTCAAAATAACCTCTATCGGAGAAGCTTACAATATTCTTATCGCCTTCTAATGGAGTTACCTACCACTCAAATTGTAATTTACAAATTAGATTTATTTTTTAAACGTACATTGGAAACTCTATTACTATAAAAATAGAGTAACAGTACTTTTCAGTGTTCGTTAAACCATAAAAATGTTTTGCTTACAGATTTCCAAATACAAAGTTAACCATCTAATTATAGCTGTTATTAGGGTATCTTTTAATTAATCTTTTATCAAAAGTAATAGCGAAATCTTAGTCAAAAAATTCAGATTTAATGAGCTGTAAATTTTATATAGCCAATTGTATTTTCTCTTTTTAAAATCTAAAAATATTCAATTAAAGAAGTTGTATAACTAGAAATTGTGGAAGAAAAAATGACTCTTTTTTATACTTTTCAAAATAAAACTTGTCTTTCTTAAACAAGCACATATGATACAAATTCCCTATATTTGCAACTCTAAAATGATGCCTATACATGTTTAATAATTTAAGCGAAAAATTAGATAAAGCGTTACATACGCTAAAAGGTCACGGAAAAATCACAGAAGTTAACGTTGCCGAAACTTTAAAAGAAGTCCGTAGAGCTTTACTAGATGCTGATGTTAACTTTAAAATAGCTAAAAATTTCACAAAATCTGTCAAAGAAAAGGCCATTGGGCAAGACGTATTGACTACGTTGAACCCTGGACAATTAATGGTTAAGCTTGTTAAGGATGAATTAACAAATTTAATGGGTGGAGATGCTGTTGGCATAAATTTAGGAGGATCCCCGACAGTAATTTTAATGTCAGGGCTACAAGGTTCTGGTAAAACTACTTTTTCTGGTAAACTTGCAAACTTTTTAAAAACAAAAAAATCTAAACAAGTATTACTAGTCGGTTGTGATGTTTATCGTCCTGCGGCCATCAATCAACTTCGCGTAGTTGGAGAACAAATAGGTATTGAAGTATATGCTGAGGAAGGTAATCAAAACCCTGTTGAAATATCTAAAAATGCTATTCAACATGCGAAGGCAAACAGTAAAAACGTTGTTATTATAGATACAGCAGGTCGACTAGCTGTAGATGAAGAGATGATGACTGAAATCTCTGAAATCCATAAAGCTGTTACTCCGCAAGAGACACTTTTTGTAGTGGATTCAATGACAGGTCAAGATGCTGTTAATACGGCTAAAGCCTTTAATGATGTTTTAAATTTTGATGGAGTTGTTCTAACCAAATTAGACGGAGATACGCGTGGTGGTGCAGCATTATCTATCAAATCAGTTGTAGACAAACCAATAAAATTTATTGGTACTGGAGAAAAAATGGATGCTATAGATATATTTCATCCAGATCGTATGGCTGACCGTATACTGGGAATGGGAGATGTTATTTCCCTAGTGGAGCGTGCCCAAGAACAATATGATGAGCAAGAAGCAAGAAAACTTCAAAAGAAAATTGCTAAAAATCAATTCGGTTTTGATGATTTTTTAAGCCAAATTCAACAAATTAAAAAAATGGGAAGCATGAAAGATTTAGTTGGCATGATTCCTGGAGCTGGAAAAGCTTTAAAAGATATAGATATAGACGATAATGCTTTCAAAGGAATTGAAGCAATTATTCATTCTATGACTCCTTCTGAAAGAAGTACCCCTACCATGATTAACTCAAGTCGTAAAAAAAGAATTGCAAAAGGATCTGGAACTTCCGTTCAGGAAGTAAATCAACTCATGAAACAATTTGATCAAATGAGTAAGATGATGAAAATGATGCAAGGTGGCGGTGGAAGGAAAATGATGCAAATGATGAGAGGAATGAGATAAAATTAAAACATAAACAATATAAAAAGAGAAGTAAAAACTTCTCTTTTTATATTTTATTATACTTGATAAAACCACAACACAAAAATCATGATATTACTTGACGGAAAAAAGACTTCAGCTGATATTAAAGAAGAAATTGCTCTAGAAGTCTCAGAATTAAAAAATCAAGATAAAAAACCACCTCATTTAGCAGCTATAATAGTAGGAAATGACGGAGCTAGCTTAACATACGTAAATGCGAAAGTAAAAGCTTGTGAACGGGTAGGTTTTGAATCTACATTAATTCGACTAACTGAAAAAACAACCGAAGAGGAACTTCTTAATGAGATAGCGGTTCTTAATGTTGATAATGACATTAACGGATTTATAGTGCAATTACCACTTCCAGATCATATTGATGAACACAAGATACTAATGGCCATAGACCCCAAAAAAGACGTTGATGGCTTTCACCCTATGAATGTCGGTAAATTAGCATTAAACCTACCTACTTTTATTTCAGCTACACCATTTGGAATAATCGAATTATTGGAAAGGTACCATATTAAAACTTCAGGCAAAAATGTCGTTGTTATTGGACGAAGTCATATTGTTGGAAGCCCCATGAGTATCTTACTTTCTCAAAAAAGAAAAATAGGAAATGCAACCGTAACGTTGGCACATAGTAGGACACAAAATTTAGAAACCTTAACTAAGGAAGCCGATATAATAGTTGCCGCAATTGGTATCCCTGAATTTTTGAAAGGTAATATGGTAAAAAAAGGTGCTATCATTATTGATGTTGGTATTACAAGAGTTGCAGATGCTTCCAAAAAAAATGGTTTTAGGTTGGTTGGTGATGTAGATTTTAATGCGGTAAAAGATAAAGTTTCTCATATTACCCCTGTTCCTGGAGGAGTTGGGCCAATGACGATTGCGATGCTGTTAAAAAACACCTTATTAGCTTATTATCGACAAGAAAACTAAATTTAATTCATAGAAACCTAAAAAAGGCTATAAATCGGAATTGTAGTCTTTTTTATTTTAAAATATGGACATTTTTGTATCCTTTATGAATTGAAAAAAACTTTACTAAGTCCTCATAATAATTCCTAAAAGCATCAGACTACTCTTTTTCTGGAACAGGATGCATGTAATATAATTGCTGTATATCTATAATATACTCCTAAAACCTAATATTTCTTTTTTTAGCAGCTTAAATTTAAAACTAAGGTTAACATCATTTTGGTAATTTTGCCTTCCAATTGCTTTTTAAAAGCAACAGTATTAAATTCACCCGATTCTTGCTGTTCCATCGCAGCTATCTGATTGGCTTGTGAACTATTTATTCGCTCATTACTTGGTACTGGTGTCGAACGCTGAGCCTTTTATGCTACTTCACCTCCCCTCACTTGTGATGACTTTGTTAGTTAGCTTTACTGGTAAGTGCTGTTTTTAAGGCGATAAAACTAGAATCTTCTGCGACACTTTTAATCGTACGAATGTTTTCTTCTTTCCCTTTCTTTTCCATAGCAAACGGCGGGTATTCTTTAGGGTTAACATTATTTTTTATTCGCCTAGGAAATTGTAGTACTAGAACCGTAATTATTACTCCAGAAAATTGGATTGGATTTGCGTTATTTTGTTATGTTCCTAGATTATCTATTTCTACATGCTCCTTTGTTCTTTCGCTGATTCTTGAACTACTAGAACTGCTGTTTTACCTAATTGTACCTTAAACTTTTAGGGAGCAGATTTGGCAATGCGTTCTTTACTTTTGTCTTTCACCTTAACAACTTTTCTTGTTTTTAAATGACAGAAATCCGAAGCCTTCGAACGAAATTCGAATGTGCTTAACTCGGTTTATGATTTCTAAAAAAACAAAGAAGACAACTATAAAAATATTTTTAAATTCTGTAATTTCAGTAAAAAGTTATTTTAGAAAAATACATAGTATCTTCAGAACAAAACTCATATGCCTAAAAGATAAAAGGCAATAACTAAAAATTAACACTAGGACTTCGCAAAATCTGCCATCAAGAAGTATTTTTTTAAAACTATATAGAGTTCTCAATGCCTTTTTTTCTTCGCTAGCATTCTAAAAAAATAACTCAAAATGGTATTTCATATTAAAAACTTGACTAGCTCTTATAACTAAAAAAGGGACTCTCAAATACGACAGTCCCTTTTATAAATTATACTATTTCTTATTTACTGTAAACTAGCTAAACTATTTTTTATCGTTTCAATTTTTGCCAAAGCATCAGCCTCTTTTTTCTTTTCATTAGCTACTACTTGTTCTGGTGCATTACTCACAAAACGCTCATTAGCCAACTTTTTTTGTACTGATTTAAGGAATCCTTCGGTATAATTAAGCTCTTCTGTTAATTTTTGAACCTCCTCTTCCACATTCACATTATCCGCTGATATTGGTACGAAATACTCATTTGATTTCACGCGAAAACTCAAAGCTCCTTCTATCTTCTCATCAGAGTATGATAATACCTCGATATTTCCTAACTTCTTAATTACATTATCAAAATTAGCTGTAACTTTTTCGTTATTAGTAATTATTAAATCTATGGTTTCTTTGAAAGCTATATTCTTTTCTTTTCTGATTGTTCTAATACCAGAAACCACCTCTGATGCAAAATCAAACTGAGTGATTAAGCTTTCCTCTACTTGTTGAGAAGTTGGATACTTCGCTATAATTAATGCCTCTTCAGGAGTTCTGTTAGCAATAGCTTGCCAAATTTCCTCTGTAATAAATGGCATGAACGGATGTAAGATTTTCAAATTATCTTCAAATAATGCAATTACTTCATTGTAAGTTTTCTCATCTATTGGTTGCTTATATCCAGGCTTTACGATCTCCAATAACCATCCACAGAAATCGTCATAGATTAATTTATATATCGACATGATTACATCACTCAAACGATATTTACTGTAATGATCCTCAATTTCCGTTAAGTTCTTTTGGAATTTTGCTTTGTACCAGTCTAATGCTATCTTACTAGATTGTGGCTGCTCCAAAGATTCTGAAACTTCCCAAATATTTGTCAAATAAAAAGCGCTCCACACCTTATTTCCTAGACCTTTTCCTTGTTGGCAAAGAGCTTCATCAAATAAAAGATCATTACCTGCTGCAGAACTTAATAATAAACCAACACGAACACCATCAGCTCCATAATCTTCAATGAGTTTTAAGGCATCAGGAGAATTACCTAATGACTTTGACATTTTTCGACGTTGTTTATCACGCACTAAACCTGTCAAATACACATTTTCGAACGGACGTTGATCTCTATATTCATATCCAGCAACAATCATACGAGCCACCCAAAAAAATAAAATATCTGGACCCGTTACTAAATCATTGGTTGGATAATAATACTTAATTTCTTCATTTTCTGGATTTCTTATCCCATCAAAAACACTCATTGGCCATAACCAAGAAGAGAACCAAGTATCTAAGGCATCTTCATCTTGACGAAGATCTTTTATTGTTAGATCATTATTTTTAGTTTTTTCAACTGCCAATGCTAAAGCCTTTTCAATAGTTTCAGCAACTACAAAATCTTCTTTACCTTCACCATAGTAATAAGCAGGAATTTGCTGTCCCCACCATAATTGACGCGAAATATTCCAGTCACGAACATTTTCCATCCAGTGACGATAGGTATTCTCGAACTTTCTTGGATATAATTTTACATCTCTATTTTCTCCCAATACAGCATCTAAAGCAGGTTTGGCTAAATCTTCCATTTTCAAGAACCATTGATCCGATAATCTTGGCTCAATTACCGCTTTCGTTCTTTCAGAAGTTCCTACTTTATTGGTGTGTTGTTCTATTTTTACTAAATAACCTTTCTCTTCAAGTTCTTTTGCTATTTCTTTTCTTACAACAAACCTGTCCTTTCCTTCATAGTGTAAACCAAATGAATTTAAACTTGCATCTTCATTAAAAATATCAATAACTTCAAGGTTATGTTTATCTCCTAAAACCTTATCATTTTCATCATGTGCAGGAGTTACTTTCAAACATCCTGTTCCGAACTCTACATCAACATAATCATCTTCAATAATAGGAATTACTCTATTAGATAAAGGAACAATTACTTGTTTACCTCTCAAATGAGTGTAACGTTCATCCTCAGGATTAATACATATAGCTGTATCACCTAAAATAGTTTCAGGACGCGTAGTTGCAATAATTACCTTTTCATCAGAATTTACTAAATCATATTGCAAGTAATAAAGATTTCCTTGACGTTCCTCATAAATTACCTCTTCATCAGATAATGTTGTTTTTGCTTCAGGATCCCAATTTACCATACGGAACCCTCTGTAAATAAATCCTTTGTTATATAAATCAACAAAAACCTTTATAACTGATTCTGACAAAGCAGGATCCATTGTAAAAGAAGTTCTTTCCCAATCACAAGAAGCTCCTAACTTTTTTAGTTGCTCTAAAATAATGCCTCCATATTCATTTTTCCATTCCCAGGCATGTTTTAAAAACTCGTCTCTTGTTAGGTCATTTTTATTAATTCCTTGTTCTCTTAATTTAGCAACAACCTTAGCCTCCGTGGCAATAGAAGCATGATCGGTACCTGGAACCCAACATGCATTCTTACCTTGCAAACGTGCCCTTCGAATTAAAACATCTTGAATTGTATTATTAAGCATATGTCCCATATGAAGAACTCCTGTAACATTTGGTGGAGGTATAACAATTGTATACGGTTCTCTTTCATCTACTTCTGAATGAAAATAATTATGTTCTATCCAGTAATCATACCATTTTCCTTCTACTTCTTTAGCGTTATATTTTGATGGAATATTCATATGTTTTTTTTATATTTAGCCTAAATATTTTTTTTGGCATTATTTTTGAAAATAGTAAAGCAAAAATACAACTATCTCTCTGCAATGGAAAAATAGTTTGGTTTTTTTTAAAACAAAAAAAATAATTTTAAATTTGTACATTGGTTAAATAACCCCTTAAAAAATAACATTTATGAAAACAATTTTATCGTTTGTAACTATTTTATTTATTGCATTAACTGTTAATGCTCAAGAAATTCAATTTGACGAAGAAACAATTGATTATGGAAAAATTGCACCGGGCTCTGAAGGAAAAAGAGTTTTTAAATTTACAAATGTTGGAGATGAGCCCTTAATAATAGAAAGTGTTCAATCTACTTGTGGATGTACCGTTCCTAAAAAGCCAGAAAAACCAATAATGCCAGGAGAAAAAGGTGAAATTGAAGTTTCTTATGATACCAAAAGAAAAGGAGGATTCTCAAAAGCAATTACTATTATCTCAAACGCAAAGAGATCTGTAGAACCAAAGAAGTTAGCTGAAATGAATAAAGTTAAAAAATTAGCTAAAAAATTAGCTAAAAAAGCTTCTACTTCAAGAGAATCTGGAAGAACAGTATTAAAAATTAAAGGTTTTGTTGATAATAAAATTGTTCCTGCTAAAGCTAAAAGCATGGTTTCAGATGAAAAATAAAAAACAAACTCTTATTCATAAAAAAAGTCCTGTAATGTACAGGACTTTTTTTATGAATGTAATTTCGAAGAGACTAGAACCTTGCTAACTTAAATTTTATTTTTCTTTTGATGCTTTATTCCAAACTTTAACTTCGTCGTTTTCTTTTAATCCTCCTAAGACTTCTACATTTACTCCATCAGATACTCCTAGCTCGAGGTTTTTCTTTTCAAAGTCGTCATTTTCATTAGTTTTAATTTCAACATAAGGCTTTTCTGTGTCCTTATCAAACCTAAGTAATGATTCTTTAATTGATAGAACACTATCTTTTTTCTCTAAAATAATGTTAGCATTAGCGCTATAACCTGCTCTGACAAAATGAGTATCATCTAAAAATACGTCAGCCTTTATTTTAAATTGAACAGCACCATTCTCTTCTGTCCCTTTTGGGGCTATAAAATTTAACTTTGCTGGGAATTTTTTTCCTTCAATCGCTCCAATAGAAACCTCTATATTGCTATTTTTTACTAATTTACCAACTTCAGATTCATCTACATTTCCTTCAAAAATCATTTTTGTCATATCTGCAATTGTAGCAATCGTTGTTCCTTCATTAAAATTATTGCTTTGAATTACTTGATATCCTTTTTTCACAGGTATCTCTACAATCATACCAGATGTTGTTGCCCTAATATTTGTATTCGCTGTTCTTCCTAATCCTGCTGTTGTACCTCTTTTTATAATATCCAAATCAGATTTAGCATTGTTTAAACCTTGCTTTGCATTATTAAAACTTAGTAGAGAATTTTCATAGTCCTGACCGGATATGACACCTTTATCAAATAGCTTTTTATTTCTATCATACTGTATTTTAGCATTTTCATAAGTTAACTGAGCATTCTTGACAATTCCGTTTGCAGAATTTAAAGACTGTACATTAGGTACTACTCTTATTGTTGCAATTAAATCTCCACTCTCAACAATTACGCCCTCTTCAAGATATACTTTTTCAATAATACCAGAAATTTGTGGTTTAATATCTACTTCTTCTAAAGGAATAACTCTACCTGTTGCCACCGCCTTTTTTTCAATAGTCGCTTTAAATGGTTTTTCTGTATCGTAAGTAACAATATTCTCTTTATTTTTTTTGCCTAACCAAATTAGAACAGTTATAAATAAAACTGTTATAATTACTAAAATGATTTTTGATCTTCTGCTCATAATTTATTAATTGTTTTATTCCTCTCTTAAGGCCTCTATTGGTTTTATTAATGTTGCCATATGTGCTGGTATTAATCCTATCAATGTACCTAGTATAATTAATATTGAAAATGAAATTATTATTATGGGGATATTCACCGTTGGATTTACTAATATTGGATTTTCTCCTGATGCTATCGTAGTATCTAATAAAAAAAGAATACCTCCTCCCAATATTATCCCTAACATACCTGCTATCGTTGTTAAAAAAACAGATTCTAATATAATTTGCCTTCTAATACTTGATGGAGTTGCTCCTAAAGCTCTGCGTATTCCAATTTCTTTTGTTCTTTCTTTTACAGTTATTAATAATATATTACCAATTGCAAAAACTCCTGCTATTAAAGTTGCAATTCCAACAAACCATGTCAAAAACTGCATTCCTTTCAAAAATCCATTTAGTTTATCTATTCTAGTTCCAAGATTAAATGATCCAAACGCTCTTTCATCATCAGGATGAACTTTATGCAAGGCTTTTAATGTTTGGATCATATTTTGTTCTATCTGTTCAATATCAATGTTCTTATTAGCAGTCACCATCATCCAGTCAATATTATTACTTGTATTATATATCTTTTTAAAAGTGGTAAAAGGAATGTAAGCCGTTTCTCCATCAATTTCAACACCACTTGACAACTTATAAATACCCACAACTTTATAGGTTACTTCATTAATTTTTATATACTCTCCTACTGGGTATTCATTTTTTTCAAAAAGTTGTTTATAAATATTTTCAGAAATAACACATACTTTTCTTGTATTGGTAATATCACTTTCATTTATGAACCTTCCATATACCAGATCTTTCTTTTGAATTTTATCCAATACTGGATAATCTCCACTAATTTTAAAATCTCCTGTCTTAAAATTTCTCATCAACCTACTGTTAGTCTGATTTCTAGGAGCTAATAGTTTTATTTCATCTTTATATGTACGTTTTAATATTTCAATATCATCAAAAGTTAGGTTTAGACTTCTACCTTTTTGAAAACCTTTAAAAGGTTTATCTGTTGCTTGAGTCCAGATAAAAACACTATTCGTTGCAAAGTCTCCAAATAATTTTTTAAAATTATTTTCCATTCCTCTTGCGGCTCCCAGTAATACGACCAAAATAAAAATCCCCCACAGAACACCTATAATTGTAATTACAGTTCTAATTTTATTTTTACGGATACTACCGTAAATTTCTTGCCATGTATCGGTATCAAATAAAAATTTCATAACTAATCAGCTCTTAGTGCTACAATTGGTTTTATCTGTGCGGCTTTTTTAGCAGGTAAATACCCAGCTATTAATCCTGATAAAATAAGAATAATAGTTGCAATAATTACGATTCTTGGGCTAACACTTGGATCTTTGATAAAGAACTCCTCTAAACTATCTCCTATGGCACTTAAAATATAGGTCCCTATTGACAAGCCAATGTAACCAGATAAAGCAGTAATTAAAATCGATTCTTGTATAACCATTCCAATAATAGATGCTGGTTGCGCCCCTAATGCTTTTCTTATACCAAATTCCTTTGTTCTTTCTTTAATAACAAAAATCATAATATTACTAATTCCAATAATTCCAGCAATTAAAGTTCCTGAACCAACAAAAATTACTATGAAATATAAGGCTAACATAAATTGATTTATTCCTTGATTTGCCTCAGCTAAGTTATGTACTGATAAGGCACTTTGATCATCTGGGTGAATATCAAGTTTGCTTCTCAGCTCTTTTTCCATTCTATTCCCTAATATAACAGCCTCACTTAAGCTTAACTTGGGATCGTAACCTATGTTAATTTGATCAATATATTCACTATTCCCATATAATCTTTGTGCTGTTGTAACTGGCATGTAAGCTATTCTTTCTTCATTATCTCCCCCCTCATCTGAGAAAACTCCCACTACTTTATATAAAATACCATTAATATTAATTCTTTTTCCTAAAGCTGGTTTTCCCCCGAAAAGATCTTTTTTTATAAGTCTCCCAATGACAACTACTTTCAACTTTCTCTGAAGATCTAGATCATTAATATATCTTCCTTCATCTATTATCGTCTTCTCTAAAAACTGATGATCTGGATGAACCGCTCTTAATGAATAATTATTTTTATTTCTTCCAAATGAAATATTAACATTCTTATAAATTCTTGCTGTTAAGTATTGAATTTTATTTTTATACTCCTTCTTTACAAAATCAAAATCTTTATTCTCAAGCTGAACTTTTCGTCCTGCTTGTAAACCTTTGTATGGTTTTGATGTTTTCCATACCCTTACAAAAATCGCATTTTGAGCATCGTCTACAAAAGCTGTTTTAAATTGGTTTTGAAGACCTGTTACAATTCCAAAAAGTAATGTGAATAACAAAATAGCAAAAGCTACTGTAAAACCTGAAAGAATTGAACGAAGTTTATTTTTTCTAATACTCTGAAATATTTCCCTCCAACGATCTAGATCAAACATAATTATGAGCTTTAGATCTTCCTGTATTTGTTAATTCATCACTTATAATAATTCCGTCTTTCAACCTTACGACCCTATCAGTCTGTTCAGCAACATCTTCTTCATGAGTAATTACAAAAACAGTCATTCCTTCATCATTAATTTCTTTTAATAAATCCATTACAGAATCAGTAGTTGTTGAATCTAGTGCCCCAGTTGGTTCATCTGCTAATACAACTATTGGTTTCGTTACCAATGCCCTTGCTATAGCAACACGTTGCTTTTGACCACCAGACAATTCATTTGGTAAATGATTTGCCCATTGCTTTAATCCTACTTTTTCTAGAAATAATAAAGCCGTTTTCAATCTTTCTTTTCTATTAACACCTTTATAGTAAAGTGGTAAGGCTACGTTTTCAAGTGCTGTCTTATAAGAAATTAAATTAAACGATTGAAAAACAAATCCCAAAAATTTGTTACGTAAAATTGCTGCCTTTTTCTCATTCAAATTTTCAATCGATTGATTATTTAAATAATATCTTCCCTCATCATGAGTATCTAACAATCCAACGATATTCAAAAGTGTAGATTTCCCTGAACCAGAAGACCCCATAATAGAAACAAATTCTCCTTCTTTTATATGAAGATTTAGTCCTTTTAAAACATGAAGAGAATCTTTCCCTATCGGATAAGATTTATGAAGATTTTCTATTCTTATCATTTATATTTTATTTTATGCCTAATAGCTTTTAAAAAGGTGAATGATATATTTTTACAACTAATTCATCAATCTCCTTAATACAAGACGTTTATATTAAATTAATGTTACACTAGGTATAAAGTATTTTATAAGTTTTTCAAAAATTAATACATGTTTAGAAAAACAACATATAAATAAAAAAACCATCAACGGTAAGTCTTTTTTTAAGTAACTTATTTTGCTCTTAAGAGAATTTAATTCTTATATACTTTCATTCTTTTCCTCCTCTGCCTGTCAGTGATAATAGTTTTCCTAAGGATAAATAGATATTCATTTCTTTATCCTCTAAAATAGATTTAATAAGATTTCCTGTGATATCGAAAACTTTATTAAACTATAAATCTACTGATTTGATAGAAGTCCTTCGTCTCTGCCCTGTACACCTAACTTTAAAAACTATTTAATTATTAATTCGATTGGTCTCAAGCGTTAATTATTCTTCTTCGTCAATACCTATAATTAAATAATAGTCTTTATATTCCAAACTATCACCAATATCACGACCTTCATTTGAACCCCTTAACATTTCACAATTATTACTAAAACGATCTGTACAAGTTGATTAAAAACCACCTAGGTTTTGTGAAATACGAGTTCGGTTACCAATTCCTTTATCATCTGAGTATAACACTTCGTTTTCGTATAAATAGAATCTAACCTTTACAGGTGTATTCATGTTGCCCCCTAAATCCTTTAATGCAATAGGATTTATAGTCATATTTCCTCCATATCTATTAATAACAGGTATAATATTATTCTTTTTTATTCGGTCGGTAAATTCGATACAATCATAACAGTCATTTGTTTGAGTTGTATTAACTAAATCAAATAATAAATCTACATCGAGAGGACAACCTCTATTAGATAAACGCCCATATTCATTAAGACAATCGTTCTGGTCATCATAAACATCATCTCCATCTGAATCGGTATCTACAAAAATCCTATTATTTCAATTATTATAAATATCAGAAATTGTAAAAAAACTTAACTCCATTAGTTATTGCTGTAGTTAAATATCCATTTTTGCCGCAATTAACTGCAAATCTTTGCGCCTTACTGGCATAATACCAACATTTGTAAACTTCAGTCTTTCCTAAGGAAATAGCTTTCTTCCAAAGTTTATGTTAAATAAATCTATAATCTTACTTCAATATTAGAATATTGACTCTATCCCAACAGGTCTCTCAACTTTATAGGTAATATAAAATTTATATGGTTTATTATGTTCTTATTTATAAATTCAGTACTTTGAATATAAATCAAATCATTATTTATAACTTTAGTCTAGCATTAAATAAAAGACAAAAAGAATATTACAATTAGTGTATTTTTATTGTTTATTTTTTTTAAAAGTTCAAACGAACTCCTATATTGTAATTTCTTCCTAAAGTTGTAAAACCAAAAACTTCTTGATAATCTTCATTGAAAATATTCGTAGCAACTAAAAACAATTTAACATTTTTGTTTAATTCGTGATTTGCTGAAAAGTTTAATAAAGAATATGCTTCTAATGGAACATTTACCGAAGGATAATTTCTAAAATCTGTATCATCTCTATCGCTAACATACTGATATGTTATACCAAAGTTTGTTTTTTTCAATCCATAATTTACTCCAGCATTTACTTTATGCTTTGGAATTCTTACTACCAAATCTTCGTTATCCGTGTAAGTATAATTTGCATTTACTTTTAAGTTATTTAAAATACTATAATTTACATTAAACTCAATACCTTGAATTTTTGCTTTACCTTGATTTATTGATTTAAAAGTGTTACTGTCAAACCCAATAATATTTTCTAAATCTCTATTAAAATAAACAGTATTTAAAACTAAACTGCCGTATTTGTACTCCACTCCTCCTTCGATTGTATTACTTTCTTGAGGTTCCAAATCTAAATTACCATATTGTACATCATATAAATTTTGAATTGTTGGTGCTAAAAATGCAGTACTATAAGAACCTAAAAACTTAACATAACCCTCTGGTAGTTTGATTCTATACGACGGATTAATATTATATACAAAGTGATTTCCATATTTATTATGAGTATTCAAACGTGCTCCTGCATTTACGTTTAATCCGAATCCAGAAACATAAACTGCATTCAAATAAGGATCGATTAGTCTCGTAATTGGAGATTCAGAATAATTTACTTTTGTTAAGCTAGTTGCCCCAAAAGGAGTATTAAAAGCATCAACAACTTCATTGTACTGAAAATTTAATCCTCCAACTACATAAAACTTATCGAATTGATGCTTAACAAAAGCATCAACGATATAGTTTTCAGATTCCATCGTCGCAGGATAACTTGTTTTTTCTCTATTAGCATTGTATCTACTATATGCTGCATTTACTTGAATACTTCCTTTTCTATAGGTGTATCTTGGGCTCACACTAAGTCTGTAACTCTTATCTAGTGTATTGTTTATTCCATCTGCAAAAGAACCAGCGTCAAAACTATTGTTAAATTCAGAATAACTACCAAAAGTCTTTATTGAAAACTTTTCTCTAAACTTATATCCTAATTTTATATTTGTAGCAATTCTTTGGAACGGGTCATCAATAAAAGTAGTCCCGTCCTCTGCTTTTGCTGAAGAAGTTCCGCGTGTGTCAAAAGATGAGAAATTTACTATGTAATCAAAATTTTCAATCTTACCATTTACATTTACCGAGCTTTGGATTGAAGTACCGTTACTTGATACTTGATCATTATTCGTTCCGCCAAAAATAGATAACGCCACGTTTGACTTTCCTGACTGAGCCTCTTTTAATTTAATATTAATTACTGCTGTTGCTGCTCCTGTTCCATATAAAGTACTTGCCGCTCCTTTTACAACCTCTATTGATTCAACATTACTTAAATCAAGATATCTCAAATCAAATGATCCTGAAAAGTTACCAGGATCAGAAACTTGTACTCCATCGATAAGAACTACAACCTCTTTCGATCTACCTCCTCTAATAAATAAATCAATGTTTTGTCCTGGAGAACTTGTATTTCCATTAATCTCAATTCCAGCAATACCATTAATTACATCTACCACGCTCCTCCCTGCATTATTTTCAATAATTTCTGGAGTAATTTTATGAATTACCTTTCCTGAATTTTCTTTTTTCAATTTAAATTTTGAATCAGAAATTACCACTTCATCTAATTCTACGTTTTTCACTTTCTCTTGAGCATAGCTACTCAACGCAAACATTGATGTTAAAACACTTAAACAAAGTACCTTTTTTTTCATCCTTAATTAGTTATTTTAAATTTTGTTATCAGGAAAAGTATGCATATAGCAATGCCATATCAAACCTTTATCCCGAAAGTTTGTTTTATACTGATAAATGGCAGGTCTCCTGGCTTGCGTCTTGTAATTTGCCTTCCCATTTGATAAAACAGTGGCTAAAGTTTAATTACAAGCATAATAGCTTACAGTTGCGGGAACAGCTTCGGATTTTTACCGAATTCCCTTTTAATTTTCTTCAAACGATTTTAAAGAAAAACCAAAAATCGCGGTAAATATATTCTATTATTTCATAACAACAACTAAAAGTCAACCTTTTAATTATTTTTTCAATAAATAAAAAATTAATTTTTTATTTATACATTATAACAAAAAGTAGCTTTTCTAAATAAGATATGTATACAGATACTTGAAAGTATTTTTTAATTGTATTTTATTGTTTATGTATATTTGTTAAGCTATTAAAATTATTGACCAATCTAATTTATCTTAATATTTTAATAATAAAAATATTAGGTTAGCTGTATCATAAAACACTTCAATCATCCATACTATGAAATATTATTTACTTCTTTTTATAACTCTTCATTCATTAGTACAATGTAAGAATCAAGCTAAAAAACACAAAAAAGAATTAGTAAATAAGTCTTTCATTAAATATGCAAAGGGATTTGATATTATCATTGATGGTAATGAAAAAAAATTAGTACTTAAAAGAATGTCTCAAGCATATAATAAACGACAAACTTTTATTTTAGGTAATGAAACAAATGTCTTTGAAAATAAAATAAAAGTTCCTATTCAATCGATAGTTCTAACAAGTACAAATCACATTCCGATCCTTGAATCATTAAATACTGAACCTTCTTTAATTGGATTTCCCAATACTCAATATATTTCCTCTAAAATTACCCGTGACAGAATAAAAAAGGGAAAAATAATGGAGTTAGGAATCAAACAAGAGATCAATACTGAAAAGCTTATAAACCTAAAACCTGATTTAGTGGTAGGCTATTCTTTACATCCAAATAATAAGCTTTATAAGTATCTAAAAAAAATAAACATCCCTGTTATTTTAAATAGTGATTGGTTAGAAGAATCTCCTTTAGGAAGAGCTGAATGGATTAAATTCTTTGGTGTGCTATACGGCAAAGAAAAGGAAGCTGACAGTATTTTTTCTAAAATAGAAAGTGAATATCTAAGGGTTAAATCCCTTGTTAAAGATTATAGAAATAAATCTACTGTGATATCTGGAAATATGTTTAAAGATGTATGGAACGTACCTGCTGGTAACAGCTATCTTGCTTTATTTTTTAAAGATGCTAATTTAAACTACGCTTGGAAAGATACGCAGGGTACAGGTAGTTTAAATTTAAATTTTGAAAGCGTTCTTGAAAAAGGCAAAAATGCTGACTTTTGGTTAAATTGTGGCTTATTTGAAACTATGGATCAACTAAAAAAATCAAATTATATTTTCAAAAATTTTAAAAGTTTTAACAACAATAACATCTATACAATCGCTCATAAAAAAGGAGAAACAGGTGGATTAATATATTTTGAGCTTTCTCCAATGAGACCAGACTTAGTTTTAAAAGATTTAATTAAAATCACAAATCCCTCTTTATTGGATAATTACGAATTAACTTTTTTCAGTAAGTTAAAATAACCCTAACTATCTTATATTCCTTTATATCCTTTTGTTATAAAAAAATAAGACCTTCTGTTTTGCTCATGTTCTTCTTCCGAACAATTTGATCCGCAATCATTCTGAGGCTGGCTCTCTCCATAACCTATCGCACTTTCTATACGATCAGGGGTAATACCTCTTGATAAAAGATATGATCGTGTAGCGTTTGCCCTCTGCTGTGATAATCGTTGATTAAATAATACTGAGCTCCTGTTATCTGTGTGAGATTCAATACAAATCACCATCGTAGGATGGCTATTCATTACACTAACAATATGTTCCAATTCATACTCAGCATCTGCACGGATAGCAGCTGACCCATAATCAAAATAAATAGGATTAATAACTATTTGATCATCAACTATTAACGAACGTAATGATATATTTACCTCAAGCGACTTCTTATCTTCATCAAGTGTGGATTGCTCTAATTGTCCTTGCTTGTAATCTGACTGTGATGCTACTACTGTAAAATCTTGATCACAATCAAGCTCTGTAAAATTATAAGACCCATTACTATCTGTTAACTGCTCTGATAGTGGTTCTCCTTTATTATTTATCAAACGAACTGAAGCCCCTGAAATCGCAGAACCTGTAACAGAATCACTTATAATACCACTTATTGACTCTTTACACTGATAGATACGAAAACTATAAATATCATCATCGCCTTTACCGCCATCCCTGTTTGATGAAAAATAACCCGCTTTACGAACATCATCTAAAATAAAACCAAAATCATCCATAGGACCATTTATTGGAGATCCTAAATTCATCGGTTTCTCGTAATCTGATCCTTCAATACTACTCTCAAAAACATCCAATGCGCCCAACCCTAAATGTCCGTCTGAAGCAAAATACAATCGGCTATTAGAACCAATGTAAGGAAACATCTCTCTACCTTCTGTGTTAATGATACCTCCCAAGTTCTCCGGAACTCCATAACTCCCATCTGATGAAATCGATACTTTATATAAATCAGTCTCACCAAAGCCCCCTGGCATATCTGACACAAAATAAAGCGTACTTTCATCAAAACTTAATGAAGGGTGACCCACTGAGTAATCATCATCATTGAAAGGTAATTCTTCTATCGCTCCCCAACTACCATCATTCTGTTTATAGCCTCTATAAATCTTCAATTTAGCGGTCTTGCTCTTATCTCCTGAAGTGTTATCTCTTGTAAAATAAATAATCGTACCTTCTTTATTGATAATTGCATTGGACTCGTGAAGGGAACTACTTAAAGAACTCAACTTCTCAGAGGATCCAACATTTAAACTAGCTCCTTCTTTTAACGGATCCTCTAATGACCTATAAATATTTAAATAAGGTTGATTATTCCACTTGTATAACTTCTTATTATCCGAATCGGGTTGGGTGGATGAAAAATATAAATACCCATCATGAACAAAACCTCCAAAATCTGAATATCTTGTATTAACAGCTATATTTTCAATATGAATATATGTCTTAGGACGATTGGTATAGTCTGAAAAATAACTCGTATTACCCTCTAATGATATAACCCTACTATCATCACTCTTTAAATTTTTTAACTTCAACAACCACTTATCGGAATCTATCGTGTTTCCTGTACTCTTTAACACTTGTGAATATCGAAATAAATGCTCCGGAGAAGCTACTCCCTGATAGTCAGACATTAAAACTTCGTAAAAATTAGACGCCTGAGCATATGATGAAATAAAATAATAAGAATCTGCCAACTTACTAATAACTTCATAAGAACGATCTCCTTTATCATAAAGTCCTTGATATAACTCCGCTGATTTACTGTAAGCATACTCTTCAAAGTAACGATCAGCAGCATAACGTCGTTGACCATAACTGCTAAAAAAAACAACTAATAATAGTATAACTATAATCCGTTTCATAATCTCCTGTTTTTGTAATTATTATATTATGTTAAAAAAATCTGGGTGATTTCACCGTTTGAGGTCTAAATAACTCATAACGCAATAAGAATTCATGGGTACCCGAATTATAATTACTATAATTCGATGTTGTTAAATCATAAGCATAACCTAAAGATAATGATCTGCTTACTTGAAAACCTAACAAAGCACTAATCGAATCATCCCAACGCCATGCAATACCTGCGCGAAACTTCTCATTGAATAAAAAGTTAGCTGAAACATCTAATGACAATGGTGCCCCACTAACAACCTTAGTTAGTAAAGCTGGTTTAAACTTGACACTTTTACTTAAAGCGAAAACATAACCCGCTATAAAAAAGTAATGCATACGCTCAACGGCAACACTACCTCCAGCTAAAGTGTCATCATAATGTTCTGTCCGTAAAATATTAGGAACAGCCAAACCTAAATACCATTTATTCGTATAATAATAAACACCTGCTCCTATCGTTGGTAAAAATCTATTAATAGGAACTGATAATTGTTCATCGCCCTTATCTCTGTAAATCCCCTTAGTCCAATCTATATTGAATAACCTTCCACCTAGTTTCAAGCCAAAAGATAAATTACCTTCCTTAGAAGTCCGCACTGTATAAGATACATTCGCATCTATATAAGTTTCACGTGAAGGACCTATAACATCATTTACCAAATTGATACCTAAACCAACTCCACTATAGCCTAATGGAGTATCATAACTTAAATTAAACGTCTGAGGAGCGCCTTCAATACCAACCCATTGGACTCGGCCTAATAAATTGATAACTCCATGTCCCTTAGAGCCTACATAAGCAGGATTAACACTCATCGTATTAAACATGTACTGTGTATAATGTGGATCTTGTTGACTATAAAGGGTAGCGCCTGTAAATAAAAGGCCTAGCATTATAAGGTTCTGTACTATCTTATTCATCTTCGTATACTTTAGGGGTTTATAATTATACTACACGTCTCGATTATTATTTATTATATGTTTGTTTAAAATACCCCTACCCGTATGTAAACTAAGGTAATTCTTTAACCAATATAATTATAAGTTATGACGGCATGATAACTATACCTTTAGACTAAACTTCTTTTTAAGATGTTAAACAGAATATCGTTAATAATGACCAATTCATCTAGCATGTAGTATAGGAGATTTAAATAAAATTAAGTGCATTTAAACAAATGATATGCTAAATGCACTTAATATAATTACATATGCTTTTAGTTATAATAACTAAAGAAAAACACTTTTATAATTTATTCCCTATTGATATATAGCCAACCAATCCTTGGACTAGCTCCAGTCCCTAAATCCAATACATAATAATAAGTACCTGATGGTAATTGCTTTTTTACTTGGATGCTAAATCGACCTGTAGATTCTCCCGACCAACTATTATCATATCGATTCTTGCTATAAACCAATACCCCCCAACGATTATAAATCTCTAATCGATTGTGCTTATAACGTTCCTCCCCTATACAAGAAATTACGAAGGTATCATTAGCACCATCACCATTGGGAGTAAACTCATTATAAACCGTCAAACATGGTAGTGTATCTGGGTCTAAATAATCTGGAGTTCCATCTTCATCTGTATCCAATGCATCCTCTGGACCTCCATCGCCATTTTGATCTGCTGACTCATCAATCGTGGCTATACCATCACCATCATCGTCGATATCTAAATAGTCGGGAAGTCCATCGCCATCACTATCGTCGTTACTTAAATTACCATCGCCATCAACATCTTCTAAAATCGTTAAAATACCATCATCATCATCATCGATATCTTGGTAATCTGGTAAACCATCACCATCAAAATCTGGAGTATCTGGCACATCTCCATTAGTATCAGGATCTACTGAGTCTAACATACCATCGCCATCACTGTCAAGGAAAGTATCTAGTATACCATCACCATCAAGATCCAATAATGGATCACTGCCTCCTTCTTGTAAATCCGTAACGCCATCATCATCACTATCTATATCCTGATAATCTGGAATACCATCAGTATCTGTATCTGGAATACGAGGACGCATACCTCCTCGATTCGGATCTACAACGTCAGCTAAACCATCGCCATCAGTATCACTTTGATCATCGATAACACCATCTCCATCAATATCTAATGATATATCTGTACCACTTTCTACTAAATCTGAAATACCATCATTATCGCTATCTAAATCTTGAAAATCAGGTCTACCATCTCCATCTGTATCATCTAATATTGTTTTGCTTCCTGCATTAATATCGCTATCGTCAGCATCAGCTGTATCGATAATTCCATCATTGTCAGCATCAAGCAAGCTATCTAATACACCATCTCCATCAACATCAACAATACTAGCGTTTTGTCCACTTTCTACTAAATCTAAAACTCCGTCTCCATCACTATCTAAATCTAAATGATCTGGAATTCCATCATTATCAGTATCTCTATTTTCGTCTCCTAATTGTTCTACAACATCCAAAATACCATCATTATCATCATCCAAATCATATAAATCTTCTATGCCATCGCCATCTGTATCCGTTGTCAAGGCATCTCCAAAGCCATCCAAGCCATCAACTACATCTGCTATTCCGTCACCATCACTGTCGGTTTGGTCATCAATAACACCATCACCATCTACGTCTAAACTTCCTGACAAAGCATCATTATTTGGTTCTTGAGTGTCGGGAGTACCATCATTATCTTCATCTGGTAAATTGGTACCATCGACCAAATTGTCTGTATCTATTTGACCATCATTGTTAGTATCAGCTCCGCCTGCTTCAATAACATCATTAATTCCGTCGCCATCACTATCTAAATCTTGATAATCTGGAACTCCATCACCATCAGTATCAGGAGTACTGGAAACTGTGCCTCCATTATCTGAATCAACCAAATCGGGTAAGCCATCATTATCACTATCTGTTTGATCATCAATAACACCATCATTATTAGCATCCAAATTAGAATCTCCTCCTCCTTCTACTAAATCAGAAATACCATCATTATCACTATCCAAATCTTGGTAATCAGGAACTCCATCACCATCAGTATCGTCAGGATTCGTTCTATCATCTCCTACTTCTACGCTAGTTAAAATACCATCACCATCATCATCGATATCTAATACATCTAATATTCCATCACCATCCTGATCATCAGGACCACTGCCGTCACCATTCGAATCGTATTCATCAGCATTACTAATACCATCACCATCACAGTCTGCTGTTCCTATAGCAAATGGATCTGGCATACAAGAATCATTAGGCATAACATCCAAAATATCACAAGTACCATCACCATCACTGTCTGTATTGTCTGGAATACATGGATTACTTGGATCTGGATCTATTACATCACAGACCCCATCACCATCTGCATCTGTGTTATCTGGAATACATGGGTCTGTTATATCGGGATCTACTGTATCGCAAACACCATCCATATCTTCATCATGACTATTGGGAATACATGGATTACCTGGATCTGGATCTATTACATCACAGACCCCATCATTATCAGCATCTGTATTATTTGGAACACATGGATCTGTGGGATCTGGATCAACTGTATCACAAACGCCATCCATATCTTCATCGTTACTATTTGGAATACAAGGATCACTCGGGTTTGGATCTATGACATCACAAATACCATCACCATCACTATCGGCGCTATCAGGCACACAAGGTTCTGTTATATCGGGATCTATAGTATCGCAAACACCATCCATATCTTCATCATGACTATTTGGGATACATGGATTACCTGGATCTGGATCAACCGTATCACAAACACCATCTGCATCGGCATCTGTATTATCGGGTATACAGGGATCATTTGGATCTGGATCAACCGTATCACAAACGCCATCACCATCTGCATCGGTAGCATCTGGTATACAGGGATCGCTTGGATCTGGATCAACCGTATCACAAACACCATCACCATCGCTATCTGGAGCTCCTACAGGACAGGGGTCAGTGACTATCGGATCAACAACATCACAAATGCCATCACCATCTATATCACTTCCATTAGGAATGCAGGGATCATTTGGATTTGGATCAACCGTATCACAAACGCCGTCACCATCGGCATCTGTAGCATTCGGTATACAGGGATCACTTGGATCTGGATCAACCGTATCACAAACGCCATCATTATCAGCATCAACTGAATTCGGATCACATGACTCATTTGGATTTGGGTCTATCGTATCACAGATTCCATCGCCATCTGCATCCCTGGCATCTGGAATACAGGGATCTGTGGGATTGGGATCTACAGTATCACAATAACCATCACCATCACTATCTGCACTATCTGAATCACATGGATCATTCGGATTCGGATCTATGGTATCACAAACGCCATCACCATCAGCATCTGTAGCATCTGGTATACAGGGATCAGTGGGATTCGGGTCTATAGTATCACAATAACCATCACCATCTTCATCCATAGAATTTGGATTACATGGATCATTGGGATTTGGGTCTATCGTATCACAAACGCCATCACCATCAGCATCTGTCGCATCTGGTATACATGGATCTGTGGGATTTGGATCTACCGTGTCACAATAACCATCGCCATCTTCATCTAATGAATTGGGATTACATGGATCACTTGGATTTGGATCTATAATATCACAAACGCCATCGCCATCACTATCTGCTCCATTGGGAACGCATGGATTTGTTGGGTTAGGATCAACACTATCGCATATCCCGTCGCCATCGCTATCTAAATCAAGAGAGCTACAAGGTGTTACAACTTCTGGATCTACAGTATCACAAACGCCATCGCCATCGGCATCTATAGCGTCTGGAATACACGGATCATTGGGACCTGGATCAACAGTATCACAATAACCATCGCCATCACTATCAGTCGCATCTGGTATACACGGATCATTGGGACCTGGATCAACAATATCACAATAACCATCACCATCTGTGTCAGTACTTTTGGGAACACAAGAATCACTCGGGTTTGGATCTACCGTGTCACAAACGCCATCATTATCAGCATCGGTATTATCAGGAACGCAAGGATCTGTAGGATTTGGATCTATCGTATCACAAACGCCATCATTATCAGCATCCGTACTATCTGGTATACAAGGATCACTCGGATTCGGATCTACTGTATCACAATAACCGTCACCATCGGCATCGGTAGCATCTGGTATACAGGGATCGCTTGGATTCGGATCTACTGTATCACATACACCGTCATTGTCAGCATCGGTATTGTCAGGAATACATGGATCACTTGGATCTGGATCAACCGTATCACAAACGCCATCATTATCAGCATCGGTATTATCGGGAATACAAGGATCATTGGGACCTGGATCTATAGCATCACAATAACCATCGCCATCAGTATCTGTTGAATCTGGTAAACATGGATTGTTTACATCATTATCTGTAATTGTTCCTCCACCAACTAAATCTGTCATAGTTATCGCCTCGGGACTTGGGGAACCTATAAAAACATTACTCAATAAGACTTCATAAGTTTCTGTTGTCTCATAAACATTATTGTCAATAGTTGTTATTGGAATAATAACTGTTGTACTTCCTTCAGGTATTGTATAACTTACATTGATTTGTTGTAAATAATCGGTTCCAAATGTAGCAGTTAAATCATTGGTTGAAACATCAAACGTTACATCGTACTGCGATGCATTACTTAAAGTAGCCGTAAAGTTTGCTATACTTCCTTCGGCAACTGTAATATCATCGATACTAATCGTTGGAGCATTATCACCTAAATCGGTAATCGTTCCGGATCCTACCAAGTCAGTTGTTGTAATGGCCTCTGCTGGAGTTGAACCAATACTTACATTACTCATCGTAACAGTATAGGTCTCATTGGTTGGCTCATACGTAGTATCATTGATCGTTACCACCGGAATCATTACAGTGGTACTTCCTGCTAGAATCGTATAACGTACACTACTTTGTGATGTATAATCATCGCTTGCGGTGGCCGAGCCATCACTCGTGCTTACATCAAAAGTAACATCATATTGGGAGGGGTTGCTTAAGGTAGCCGTAAAGTTTGCTGTACTTCCTTCGGCAACTGTAATATCATCGATACTAATCGTTGGAGCACTATCACCTAAATCGGTAATCGTTCCGGCTCCTACTAAGTCAGTTGTTGTAATAGCCTCTGCTGGAGTTGAACCAATACTCACGTTACTCATCGTAACAGTATAGGTCTCATTGGTTGGCTCGTAGGTAGTGTCATCAGTCGTTACTACCGGAATCGTTACTGTGGTACTTCCGGCTAAAATCGTATAAAGTACACTACTTTGTGATGTATAATCATCGCCTGCGGTGGCCGAGCCATCACTCGTGCTTACATCAAAAGTAACATCATACTGAGCAGCATTACTTAAAGTAGCCGTAAAGTTTGCTGTACTTCCTTCGGCAACTGTAATATCATCGATACTAATCGTTGGAGCACTATCACCTAAATCGGTAATCGTTCCGGATCCTACCAAGTCCGTTGTTGTAATGGCCTCTGCTGGAGTTGAACCAATACTCACGTTACTCATCGTAACAGTATAGGTCTCATTAGTTGGCTCATAGGTAGTATCATTAATCGTTACCACCGGAATCGTTACTGTGGTACTTCCGGCTAAAATCGTATAACGTACACTACTTTGTGATGTATAATCATCGCCTGCGGTGGCAAAGCCATCACTCGTGCTTACATCAAAAGTAACATCATATTGTGAAGGATGACTTAAGGTAGCCGTAAAGTTTGCTGTACTTCCTTCGGCAACTGCAATATCATCGATACTAATCGTTGGAGCACTATCACCTAAATCGGTAATCGTTCCGGATCCTACCAAATCTGTCGTGGTAATGGCCTCTGCTGGAGTTGAACCAATACTCACGTTACTCATCGTAACAGTATAGGTCTCATTGGTTGGCTCATAGGTAGTGTCATTGATCGTTACCACCGGAATCGTTACTGTGGTACTTCCGGCTAAAATCGTATAAAGTACACTACTTTGTGATGTATAATCATCGCCTGCGGTGGCCGAGCCATCACTCGTACTTACATCAAAAGTAACATCATATTGTGAAGGATGACTTAAGGTAGCCGTAAAGTTTGCTGTACTTCCTTCGGCAACTGTAATATCATCGATACTAATCGTTGGAGCACTATCACCTAAATCGGTAATCGTTCCGGATCCTACCAAGTCAGTTGTTGTAATGGCCTCTGCTGGAGTTGAACCAATACTCACGTTACTCATCGTAACAGTATAGGTCTCATTAGTTGGCTCGTAGGTAGTATCATTGATCGTTACCACCGGAATCGTTACTACGGTACTTCCGGCTGGAATCGTATAACGTACACTACTTTGGGCTGTATAATCATCGCCTGCGGTGGCCGAGCCATCACTCGTACTTACATCAAAAGTAACATCATATTGTGAAGGATGACTTAAGGTAGCCGTAAAGTTTGCTGTACTTCCTTCGGCAACTGTAATATCATCGATACTAATCGTTGGAGCACTATCGCCTAAATCGGTAATCGTTCCGGATCCTACCAAGTCCGTTGTTGTAATGGCCTCTGCTGGAGTTGAACCAATACTTACATTACTCATCGTAACAGTATAGATCTCATTAGTTGGCTCGTAGGTAGTGTCATCAATCGTTACCACCGGAATCGTTACTGTGGTACTTCCGGCTAAAATCGTATAAAGTACACTACTTTGAGCCGTATAATCATCGCCTGCGGTGGCCGAGCCATCACTAGTGCTTACATCAAAAGTAACATCATATTGGGAGGGATGACTTAAAGTAGCCGTAAAGTTTGCTATACTTCCTTCGGCAACTGTAATATCATCGATACTAATCGTTGGAGCACTATCGCCTAAATCGGTAATCGTTCCGGATCCTACCAAGTCAGTTGTTGTAATGGCCTCTGCTGGAGTTGAACCAATACTCACGTTACTCATCGTAACAGTATAGGTCTCATTGGTTGGCTCGTAGGTAGTATCATTAATCGTTACAACTGGAATCGTAACCGTGGTACTTCCTGCGGTAATTGTATATATCTGACTCGTTTGTGACGTATAATCATCGCTTGCAGTGGCCGAGCCATCACTCGTACTTACATCAAAAGTAACATCATATTGGGAGGGATGACTTAAAGTAGCCGTAAAGTTTGCTGTACTTCCTTCGGCAACTGCAATATCATCGATACTAATCGTTGGAGCACTATCACCTAAGTCGGTAATCGTTCCGGATCCTACCAAGTCCGTTGTTGTAATGGCCTCTGCTGGAGTTGAACCAATACTCACGTTACTCATCGTAACAGTATAGGTCTCATTAGTTGGCTCGTAGGTAGTATCATTAATCGTTACCACCGGAATCGTTACTGTGGTACTTCCGGCTGGAATCGTATAAAGAACACTACTTTGTGATGTATAATCATCGCCTGCGGTGGCCGAGCCATCACTAGTGCTTACATCAAAAGTAACATCATATTGGGAGGGGTTGCTTAAGGTAGCCGTAAAGTTTGCTGTACTTCCTTCGGCAACTGTAATATCATCGATACTAATCGTTGGAGCACTATCACCTAAATCGGTAATCGTTCCGGATCCTACCAAGTCAGTTGTTGTAATGGCCTCTGCTGGAGTTGAACCAATACTCACGTTACTCATCGTAACAGTATAGGTCTCATTGGTTGGCTCGTAGGTAGTATCATTGATCGTTACCACCGGAATCGTTACTACTGTACTTCCGGCTGGAATCGTATAACGTACACTACTTTGGGCTGTATAATCATCGCCTGCGGTGGCCGAGCCATCACTAGTGCTTACATCAAAAGTAACATCATATTGTGAAGGATGACTTAAGGTAGCCGTAAAGTTTGCTGTACTTCCTTCGGCAACTGTAATATCATCGATACTAATCGTTGGAGCACTATCGCCTAAATCGGTAATCGTTCCGGATCCTACCAAGTCCGTTGTTGTAATGGCCTCTGCTGGAGTTGAACCAATACTTACATTACTCATCGTAACAGTATAGATCTCATTAGTTGGCTCGTAGGTAGTGTCATCAATCGTTACCACCGGAATCGTTACTGTGGTACTTCCGGCTAAAATCGTATAAAGTACACTACTTTGAGCCGTATAATCATCGCCTGCGGTGGCCGAGCCATCACTCGTGCTTACATCAAAAGTAACATCATACTGAGCAGCATTACTTAAAGTAGCCGTAAAGTTTGCTGTACTTCCTTCGGCAACTGTAATATCATCGATACTAATCGTTGGAGCACTATCACCTAAATCGGTAATCGTTCCGGATCCTACCAAGTCCGTTGTTGTAATGGCCTCTGCTGGAGTTGAACCAATACTTACATTACTCATCGTAACAGTATAGGTCTCATCAGTTGGCTCGTAGGTAGTATCATTGATCGTTACCACCGGAATCGTTACTGTGGTACTTCCGGCTAAAATCGTATAAAGTACACTACTTTGTGATGTATAATCATCGACTGCGGTGGCCGAGCCATCACTCGTGCTTACATCAAAAGTAACATCATATTGGGAAGGATGACTTAAGGTAGCCGTAAAGTTTGCTGTACTTCCTTCGGCAACTGTAATATCATCGATACTAATCGTTGGAGCACTATCGCCTAAATCGGTAATCGTTCCGGATCCTACCAAGTCCGTTGTTGTAATGGCCTCTGCTGGAGTTGAACCAATACTCACATTACTCATCGTAACAGTATAGGTCTCATCAGTTGGCTCGTAGGTAGTATCATTGATCGTTACCACCGGAATCGTTACTGTGGTACTTCCGGCTAAAATCGTATAAAGTACACTACTTTGTGATGAATAATCATCGCCTGCGGTGGCCGAGCCATCACTCGTACTTACATCAAAAGTAACATCATACTGAGCAGCATTACTTAAAGTAGCCGTAAAGTTTGCTGTACTTCCTTCGGCAACTGTAATATCATCGATACTAATCGTTGGAGCACTATCGCCTAAATCGGTAATCGTTCCGGATCCTACCAAGTCAGTTGTTGTAATGGCCTCTGCTGGAGTTGAACCAATACTCACGTTACTCATCGTAACAGTATAGGTCTCATTAGTTGGCTCGTAGGTAGTGTCATTGATCGTTACCACCGGAATCGTTACTGTGGTACTTCCGGCTGGAATCGTATAAAGAACACTACTTTGGGCTGTATAATCATCGCCTGCGGTGGCCGAGCCATCACTCGTGCTTACATCAAAAGTAACATCATACTGAGCAGCATTACTTAAAGTAGCCGTAAAGTTTGCTGTACTTCCTTCGGCAACTGTAATATCATCGATACTAATCGTTGGAGCACTATCACCTAAATCGGTAATCGTTCCGGATCCTACCAAGTCCGTTGTTGTAATGGCCTCTGCTGGAGTTGAACCAATACTCACGTTACTCATCGTAACAGTATAGGTCTCATTAGTTGGCTCGTAGGTAGTATCATTGATCGTTACCACCGGAATCGTTACTGTGGTACTTCCGGCTAAAATCGTATAAAGAATACTACTTTGAGCTGTATAATCATCGCCTGCGGTGGCCGAGCCATCACTCGTACTTACATCAAAAGTAACATCGTACTGAGCAGCATTACTTAAAGTAGCCGTAAAGTTTGCTGTACTTCCTTCGGCAACTGTAATATCATCGATACTAATCGTTGGAGCACTATCACCTAAATCGGTAATCGTTCCGGATCCTACCAAGTCCGTTGTTGTAATGGCCTCTGCTGGAGTTGAACCAATACTCACGTTACTCATCGTAACAGTATAGGTCTCATTAGTTGGCTCGTAGGTAGTATCATTAATCGTTACCACCGGAATCGTTACTGTGGTACTTCCGGCTAAAATCGTATAACGTACACTACTTTGTGATGTATAATCATCGCCTGCGGTGGCCGAGCCATCACTCGTACTTACATCAAAAGTAACATCATACTGAGCAGCATTACTTAAAGTAGCCGTAAAGTTTGCTGTACTTCCTTCGGCAACTGTAATATCATCGATACTAATCGTTGGAGCACTATCGCCTAAATCGGTAATCGTTCCGGATCCTACCAAGTCCGTTGTTGTAATGGCCTCTGCTGGAGTTGAACCAATACTTACGTTACTCATCGTAACAGTATAGGTCTCATTGGTTGGCTCGTAGGTAGTATCATTAATCGTTACCACTGGAATCGTAACCGTGGTACTTCCTGCGGTAATTGTATATATCTGACTCGTTTGTGACGTATAATCATCGCTTGCAGTGGCCGAGCCATCACTCGTGCTTACATCAAAAGTAACATCATATTGGGAGGGATGACTTAAGGTAGCCGTAAAGTTTGCTGTACTTCCTTCGGCAACTGTAATATCATCGATACTAATCGTTGGAGCACTATCACCTAAATCGGTAATCGTTCCGGATCCTACCAAGTCCGTTGTTGTAATGGCCTCTGCTGGAGTTGAACCAATACTCACGTTACTCATCGTAACAGTATAGGTCTCATTAGTTGGCTCGTAGGTAGTATCATTGATCGTTACTACCGGAATCGTTACTGTGGTACTTCCGGCGGTAATTGTATATATCTGACTCGTTTGTGACGTATAATCATCGCCTGCGGTGGCCGAGCCATCACTCGTACTTACATCAAAAGTAACATCATATTGGGAGGGATTACTTAAAGTAGCCGTAAAGTTTGCTGTACTTCCTTCAGCAACTGTAATATCATCGATACTAATCGTTGGAGCACTATCACCTAAATCGGTAATCGTTCCGGATCCTACCAAATCTGTCGTGGTAATGGCCTCTGCTGGAGTTGAACCAATACTTACATTACTCATCGTAACAGTATAGGTCTCATTGGTTGGCTCGTAGGTAGTGTCATTGATCGTTACCACCGGAATCATCACTGTGGTACTTCCGGCTGGAATCGTATAACGTACACTACTTTGTGATGTATAATCATCGCCTGCGGTGGCCGAGCCATCACTCGTGCTTACATCAAAAGTAACATCATATTGGGAGGGATGACTTAAGGTAGCCGTAAAGTTTGCTGTACTTCCTTCGGCAACTGTAATATCATCGATACTAATCGTTGGAGCACTATCACCTAAATCGGTAATCGTTCCGGATCCTACCAAGTCCGTTGTTGTAATGACCTCTGCTGGAGTTGAACCAATACTCACGTTACTCATCGTAACAGTATAGGTCTCATTGGTTGGCTCGTAGGTAGTATCATTGATCGTTACCACCGGAATCGCTACTGTGGTACTTCCTGCTGGAATCGTATAACGTACACTACTTTGAGCTGTATAATCATCGCCTGCGGTGGCCGAGCCATCACTCGTGCTTACATCAAAAGTAACATCATATTGGGAGGGATGACTTAAAGTAGCCGTAAAGTTTGCTGTACTTCCTTCGGCAACTGTAATATCATCGATACTAATCGTTGGAGCACTATCGCCTAAATCGGTAATCGTTCCGGCTCCTACCAAATCTGTCGTGGTAATGGCCTCTGCTGAAGTTGAACCAATACTTACATTACTCATCGTAACAGTATAGGTCTCATTAGTTGGCTCGTAGGTAGTATCATTGATCGTTACCACCGGAATCGTTACTGTGGTACTTCCGGCTGGAATCGTATAACTTTGACTACTTTGAGCTGTATAATCATCGCCTGCGGTGGCCGAGCCATCACTCGTACTTACATCAAAAGTAACATCATACTGAGCAGCATTACTTAAAGTAGCCGTAAAGTTTGCTGTACTTCCTTCGGCAACTGTAATATCATCGATACTAATCGTTGGAGCACTATCGCCTAAATCGGTAATCGTTCCGGATCCTACCAAGTCAGTTGTTGTAATGGCCTCTGCTGGAGTTGAACCAATACTTACATTACTCATCGTAACAGTATAGCTCTCATTGGTTGGCTCGTAGGTAGTGTCATTGATCGTTACCACCGGAATCGTTACTGTCGTACTTCCTGCGGTAATTGTATATATCTGACTCGTTTGTGACGTATAATCATCGCCTGCGGTGGCCGAGCCATCACTCGTGCTTACATCAAAAGTAACATCATATTGTGAAGGATGACTTAAGGTAGCCGTAAAGTTTGCTGTACTTCCTTCGGCAACTGTAATATCATCGATACTAATCGTTGGAGCACTATCACCTAAATCGGTAATCGTTCCGGATCCTACCAAATCTGTCGTGGTAATGGCCTCTGCTGGAGTTGAACCAATACTCACGTTACTCATCGTAACAGTATAGGTCTCATTGGTTGGCTCGTAGGTAGTATCATTGATCGTTACTACCGGAATCGTTACTGTGGTACTTCCGGCTAAAATCGTATAACTTTGACTACTTTGTGATGTATAATCATCGCCTGCGGTGGCCGAGCCATCACTCGTGCTTACATCAAAAGTAACATCATATTGGGAGGGATGACTTAAAGTAGCCGTAAAGTTTACTGTACTTCCTTCGGCAACTGTAATATCATCGATACTAATCGTTGGAGCACTATCACCTAAATCGGTAATCGTTCCGGATCCTACCAAGTCAGTTGTTGTAATGGCCTCTACTGGAGTTGAACCAATACTCACGTTACTCATCGTAACAGTATAGGTCTCATTGGTTGGCTCATACGTACTATCATCAGTCGTTACCACCGGAATCGTTACTGTGGTACTTCCGGCTGGAATCGTATAAAGAATACTACTTTGAGCTGTATAATCATCGCCTGCGGTGGCCGAGCCATCACTCGTGCTTACATCAAAAGTAACATCATATTGGGAGGGATGACTTAAGGTAGCCGTAAAGTTTGCTGTACTTCCTTCGGCAACTGTAATATCATCGATACTAATCGTTGGAGCACTATCACCTAAATCGGTAATCGTTCCGGATCCTACCAAGTCAGTTGTTGTAATGGCCTCTGCTGGAGTTGAACCAATACTTACATTACTCATCGTAACAGTATAGGTCTCATTGGTTGGCTCGTAGGTAGTGTCATTGATCGTTACCACCGGAATCATTACTGTGGTACTTCCGGCTGGAATCGTATAACGTACACTACTTTGTGATGTATAATCATCGCCTGCGGTGGCCGAGCCATCACTCGTGCTTACATCAAAAGTAACATCATATTGGGAGGGATGACTTAAGGTAGCCGTAAAGTTTGCTATACTTCCTTCGGCAACTGTAATATCATCGATACTAATCGTTGGAGCACTATCACCTAAATCGGTAATCGTTCCGGATCCTACCAAGTCAGTTGTTGTAATAGCCTCTGCTGGAGTTGAACCAATACTTACATTACTCATCGTAACAGTATAGGTCTCATCAGTTGGCTCATACGTAGTATCATTGATCGTTACCACCGGAATCGTTACTGTGGTACTTCCTGCGGTAATTGTATATATCTGACTCGTTTGTGACGTATAATCATCGCCTGCGGTGGCCGAGCCATCACTCGTGCTTACATCAAAAGTAACATCATATTGGGAGGGATGACTTAAGGTAGCCGTAAAGTTTGCTGTACTTCCTTCGGCAACTGTAATATCATCGATACTAATCGTTGGAGCACTATCACCTAAATCGGTAATCGTTCCGGATCCTACCAAGTCAGTTGTTGTAATGGCCTCTGCTGGAGTTGAACCAATACTTACGTTACTCATTGTAACAGTATAGGTCTCATTGGTTGGCTCGTAGGTAGTGTCATTGATCGTTACCACCGGAATCGTTACTGTGGTACTTCCGGCTGGAATCGTATAACGTACACTACTTTGGGCTGTATAATCATCGCCTGCGGTGGCCGAGCCATCACTCGTGCTTACATCAAAAGTAACATCATATTGGGAGGGATGACTTAAGGTAGCCGTAAAGTTTGCTGTACTTCCTTCGGCAACTGTAATATCATCGATACTAATCGTTGGAGCACTATCACCTAAATCGGTAATCGTTCCGGATCCTACCAAGTCCGTTGTTGTAATGGCCTCTGCTAGAGTTGAACCAATACTCACGTTACTCATCGTAACAGTATAGGTCTCATTAGTTGGCTCATACGTACTATCATCAGTCGTTGCTACTGGAATAATTACCGTAGTACTTCCTGCTGGAATCGTATAACGTACACTACTTTGGGCTGTATAATCATCGCCTGCGGTGGCCGAGCCATCACTCGTGCTTACATCAAAAGTAACATCATATTGGGAGGGATGACTTAAGGTAGCCGTAAAGTTTGCTGTACTTCCTTCGGCAACTGTAATATCATCGATACTAATCGTTGGAGCATTATCACCTAAATCGGTAATCGTTCCGGATCCTACCAAATCTGTCGTGGTAATGGCCTCTGCTGGAGTTGAACCAATACTTACGTTACTCATCGTAACAGTATAGGTCTCATTGGTTGGCTCGTAGGTAGTGTCATTGATCGTTACCACCGGAATCGTTACTGTGGTACTTCCGGCTGGAATCGTATAACGTACACTACTTTGGGCTGTATAATCATCGCCTGCGGTGGCCGAGCCATCACTCGTGCTTACATCAAAAGTAACATCATATTGGGAGGGATGACTTAAGGTAGCCGTAAAGTTTGCTGTACTTCCTTCGGCAACTGTAATATCATCGATACTAATCGTTGGAGCACTATCACCTAAATCGGTAATCGTTCCGGATCCTACCAAGTCCGTTGTTGTAATGGCCTCTGCTAGAGTTGAACCAATACTCACGTTACTCATCGTAACAGTATAGGTCTCATTAGTTGGCTCATACGTACTATCATCAGTCGTTGCTACTGGAATAATTACCGTAGTACTTCCTACTGGAATCGTATAACGTACACTACTTTGTGATGTATAATCATCGCCTGCGGTGGCCGAGCCATCACTCGTGCTTACATCAAAAGTAACATCATATTGGGAGGGATGACTTAAGGTAGCCGTAAAGTTTGCTGTACTTCCTTCGGCAACTGTAATATCATCGATACTAATCGTTGGAGCACTATCACCTAAATCGGTAATCGTTCCGGATCCTACCAAGTCCGTTGTTGTAATGGCCTCTGCTGGAGTTGAACCAATACTTACATTACTCATCGTAACAGTATAGGTCTCATCAGTTGGCTCGTAGGTAGTATCATTGATCGTTACCACCGGAATCGTTACTGTGGTACTTCCGGCTAAAATCGTATAAAGTACACTACTTTGTGATGTATAATCATCGACTGCGGTGGCCGAGCCATCACTCGTGCTTACATCAAAAGTAACATCATATTGGGAAGGATGACTTAAGGTAGCCGTAAAGTTTGCTGTACTTCCTTCGGCAACTGTAATATCATCGATACTAATCGTTGGAGCACTATCGCCTAAATCGGTAATCGTTCCGGATCCTACCAAGTCCGTTGTTGTAATGGCCTCTGCTGGAGTTGAACCAATACTCACATTACTCATCGTAACAGTATAGGTCTCATTAGTTGGCTCGTAGGTAGTATCATTGATCGTTACCACCGGAATCGTTACTGTGGTACTTCCGGCTAAAATCGTATAAAGTACACTACTTTGTGATGAATAATCATCGCCTGCGGTGGCCGAGCCATCACTCGTGCTTACATCAAAAGTAACATCATACTGAGCAGCATTACTTAAAGTAGCCGTAAAGTTTGCTGTACTTCCTTCGGCAACTGTAATATCATCGATACTAATCGTTGGAGCACTATCGCCTAAATCGGTAATCGTTCCGGATCCTACCAAGTCAGTTGTTGTAATGGCCTCTGCTGGAGTTGAACCAATACTCACGTTACTCATCGTAACAGTATAGGTCTCATTAGTTGGCTCATACGTACTATCATCAGTCGTTGCTACTGGAATAATTACCGTAGTACTTCCTGCTGGAATCGTATAACGTACACTACTTTGGGCTGTATAATCATCGCCTGCGGTGGCCGAGCCATCACTCGTGCTTACATCAAAAGTAACATCATATTGGGAGGGATGACTTAAGGTAGCCGTAAAGTTTGCTGTACTTCCTTCGGCAACTGCAATATCATCGATACTAATCGTTGGAGCATTATCACCTAAATCGGTAATCGTTCCGGATCCTACCAAGTCAGTTGTTGTAATTAAAGTTCCCGTTCCTGTCTGAACATTACTCAATGTTACTGTATACGTTTCATTCGTTGGTTCATACGTACTATCATTAGTTGTTACTACTGGAATCGTTACCGTAGTATTTCCTGCGGTAATCGTGTAACTTTGACTCGTTTGTGATGTGTAATCACTTCCTCCCATTGCCGTGCCATCACTCGTAGTTACATCAAAAGTAACATCACAGGCTATCGCTTGACTTATGGTAGCTGTAAAGTTTGCGGTGGTTCCTTCTGCAACTGTATTATCATCAATGCTAATCGTCGGAACTGAATCTGCGGTAATTTGTACAATATTGCTTAAGGCGGTACAAGTAACTCCATTAAGTAAAGAAGATACTTCTCTTCTATACCACATGGTCTGAGTAAGCACTCCTGCATCATACGTGGCATTAGTAGCTCCTCCAATAGGTGTAAAGATAGATCCGTCGGTGCTACTTTCCCATTGATAACTCAAAGTTCCGCTTCCTGTGGAAGCTACTGTTTCTGTAAAGGCGACCGGATCATCTCCTAAACAAATTGTTTGATTTGATCCAACAGTTCCACCCGTTACATCATTAATAATTAAAGTAGCTTCCGAAGTCGTTACACTAGCACATCCGTTTTTTGTACTGGTTACTAACAATCTGTATTTATTATTCGAAGCTCCTACCAAAGGATTCGTTAAAGTTAAACTTGCTGTTGTTGCATTGCTATAAATTCCTCCGTTAGGAATATTAGTCCATGAGCTACTAGTATTTAATTGTTCTTGCCATTGATATACTAAATCTGCAGTATTGGGTGTACTTCCACTATAATCTGGTATGGTTGTCGGTGCTGTACCTGTAAATGTCGTTGTACTTAAAGAGGAAGCTGCTCCCGTAAAGGTTACATTCTCACCTAAACAAATTGTAATGTCACTTGGTTCTAAATCAATTTCAAGAGTCGAAGCCTCTTTAACACCTTCAGTAATTCCTTGACCTTCGTCACCTCCTAGATCGGCAACTCCTCCTGAACTCACTAAATTAGGAACTCCGTCTGTATGGCCATCGATCGCAATAGCTATTCTTCCATTTGAATCTAAATCAGATTCTTTAACCTCCTCATCAGCCTCAATGGCATCATAACAACCATCATTATCACTGTCCAAATCCAAATAATCTGGTGTTCCATCTATATCCGAATCAGGACAATATACTTCATCAGCTGTAAACCTAAATCCTTCTTTTGCTGCACCTCCAATAGCTGAAATAGTAAATTCAGTAGCTCCCACAGGAAATACGATATACCATTCTAATAAATTATTACTCCATGCGCCACTTGATCTATCTCCTATATTTTGAGTAAAGCTTCCTCCATTAGAAATAAACTGTTCTCCTCCAGAAATCTGAGTCCCTTCTGGATCATAAATTTTAGCATTTCCATTACCACCAACCCAAGAAACTGTATATGTACTAAACCTAGAACCAAAAGAAGCTTCAAAATCTGAAGATATTTTATCTACAAAACCATACAATTTAAGTCTTATCTCTGATCCACTAGGGAGATCATTTATTTGAAATGTTGTTGTCAAATCCCATGGAGTTGTTCCTTCATAAACAAAATAAAGTTCATTTTTATCGGAAAGACCATTAGAAGTTATTGTATTTTGTCCACTATTAGATATTATCCAATTGGCTGTTCCTCCAGAATTAGCTAAAATAAAACTACCACTGGTTGATGACGCAACAGTAAAATTACTTGAACTAGAAGAACATTCTTCATCATCTAAAATTCCATCATTATCTGAATCTAAATCACAACTATCTGGTATAGAATCTGAATCTGAATCGATTCTATCATCATATCCATTACATAGATCAGAAATATTCGGAATAGTATCATTATCATCATCACATTGATTTCCTGTAATCATTGAATTTTGCGAACTAATATCATTTTGTCCACTACCAACAACTAAAGGTATTCCTGTTAGCAAATTTCCACCACCTGTCAAGCGTCCATTTTCATCAATATCTGATTGATTTAATGAATTGCTCCCCTCCAAAGAATCATAGCATCCATCATTATCAGAATCAAGGTCTAAATGATTCGGTATTAAATCTTGGTCATTATCATATACATCTGGTATACCATCATTATTTGCATCCGTATAATCGGTTACAGATCCATCACCAGTAAAACCATTATCAAAATTATCTTGCCAATTTACAATACCATCACCATCTTCATCACCATCAGGTTGATTCCCATGAGATTCTTCAATATCCAAAATTCCATCATCGTCGTCGTCCTGATCATTTAAATCTGGATTTCCATCACCGTCTTCATCACTACAATTTAATACACTAGCATAATCTGTACTTAAAATATAAAAATATGTAAATTCAGTACTTTTTCCTGCTTTTAAAGTACCAATATTGAATGCTATTGAGATCGCTTCATCTGCTGACAAGGATGCTCCTTCTGTATTGACCAGACCACTATCTGTACCATTCCAAATTGCTGATGGATCTCTGTTGGAAAAACCTCCATATGTAACTCGTGCTCTATCATCTGAAGCCATTATTGATACAACAGATCCATCTGGATCTGTTGCACCTCCTACCGCACCTTGTTCTGCCTTTACAACTGCTAATTTATCTAAGAAACTCGATGACTGAGCTTCAATTGTATTAGTTGTTGTATAATTTCCTGATAAAGTTTGATTATTGTCAGGATCAACATTGTGCATCCAATAAATATTTGTTAAATCTGTCGATGTTATGTTTGTTAAAGTAGTGGTCATTTTAATAAACAAACCGTTTTCTGTTAGTAAGTAAGATCTATGTATATTTATTCCCCCAATAGCTCCCTCCCATATGACTTCAGCGGCATTTTCTCCACAATAACTTATATTAGAGTTAACATAAGTAATTGCACCTCCTATTTGCTTTAAAGCATCACGTGTATTATTGTTATAAGCTATTGTATTAATCTCTAAAGCAAAGCCTTCCTCTGGACTACCTGGTATAAAATAATCTCCATCATAATTAATCCAACCATCTTTTGCAGGATTGGCTATGAAACCAAGCAATGACATCCTTGAATTGTGATATCCTGATGGCCTCGTTCCATTAGGTGCTCCAAAAGTTCCTCTATCTGATAACCCTGCTTCAATATAATTCCCTCTAAAATATGCATTAGCCCCAGCTTTTTGAGCATTTGGAATCTGAGAAAAAATACTGTTGGTAACTCCTAAAGAAATAAGTATATATATAAAAAATATATTTTGAGAGAGACGTATTATCATAAATTTTACATTTAACTACCATTATCCCCTTAATAAAATACTAACTACTATTTTTTATAAAATTCAATAATTTATTAAAGCTCACTATAAAACTTTGATTAAATACAAGTATGTGTCGTTAAATAATGAATAAAAATATATGAAAGGGTAACCGTCACCATATTCAAACCAAAGTAAAAAAAACTAAAGTTTAAAGTACACTTAATATAATTACATATGCTTTTAGTTATAATAACTAAAGAAAAACACTTTTATAATTTATTCCCTATTGATATATAGCCAACCAATCCTTGGACTAGCTCCAGTCCCTAAATCCAATACATAATAATAAGTACCTGATGGTAATTCATCCTCTTGTTGAATGTTAAAACGTCCATTAGATAAACCCGACCAACTATTATCATATCGATTCTTACTATAAACTAAAGTTCCCCAACGATTATAAATCTCTAATCGATTGTGCTTATAACGTTCCTCCCCTATACAAGAAATTACGAAGGTATCATTAGCACCATCACCATTGGGAGTAAACTCATTATAAACCGTCAAACATGGTAGTGTATCTGGGTCTAAATAATCTGGAGTTCCATCTTCATCTGTATCCAATGCATCCTCTGGACCTCCATCGCCATTTTGATCTGCTGACTCATCAATCGTGGCTATACCATCACCATCATCGTCGATATCTAAATAGTCGGGAAGTCCATCGCCATCACTATCGTCGTTACTTAAATTACCATCGCCATCAACATCTTCTAAAATCGTTAAAATACCATCATCATCATCATCGATATCTTGGTAATCTGGTAAACCATCACCATCAAAATCTGGAGTATCTGGCACATCTCCATTAGTATCAGGATCTACTGAGTCTAACATACCATCGCCATCACTGTCAAGGAAAGTATCTAGTATACCATCACCATCAAGATCCAATAATGGATCACTGCCTCCTTCTTGTAAATCCGTAACGCCATCATCATCACTATCTATATCCTGATAATCTGGAATACCATCAGTATCTGTATCTGGAATACGAGGACGCATACCTCCTCGATTCGGATCTACAACGTCAGCTAAACCATCGCCATCAGTATCACTTTGATCATCGATAACACCATCTCCATCAATATCTAATGATATATCTGTACCACTTTCTACTAAATCTGAAATACCATCATTATCGCTATCTAAATCTTGAAAATCAGGTCTACCATCTCCATCTGTATCATCTAATATTGTTTTGCTTCCTGCATTAATATCGCTATCGTCAGCATCAGCTGTATCGATAATTCCATCATTGTCAGCATCAAGCAAGCTATCTAATACACCATCTCCATCAACATCAACAATACTAGCGTTTTGTCCACTTTCTACTAAATCTAAAACTCCGTCTCCATCACTATCTAAATCTAAATGATCTGGAATTCCATCATTATCAGTATCTCTATTTTCGTCTCCTAATTGTTCTACAACATCCAAAATACCATCATTATCATCATCCAAATCATATAAATCTTCTATGCCATCGCCATCTGTATCCGTTGTCAAGGCATCTCCAAAGCCATCCAAGCCATCAACTACATCTGCTATTCCGTCACCATCACTGTCGGTTTGGTCATCAATAACACCATCACCATCTACGTCTAAACTTCCTGACAAAGCATCATTATTTGGTTCTTGAGTGTCGGGAGTACCATCATTATCTTCATCTGGTAAATTGGTACCATCGACCAAATTGTCTGTATCTATTTGACCATCATTGTTAGTATCAGCTCCGCCTGCTTCAATAACATCATTAATTCCGTCGCCATCACTATCTAAATCTTGATAATCTGGAACTCCATCACCATCAGTATCAGGAGTACTGGAAACTGTGCCTCCATTATCTGAATCAACCAAATCGGGTAAGCCATCATTATCACTATCTGTTTGATCATCAATAACACCATCATTATTAGCATCCAAATTAGAATCTCCTCCTCCTTCTACTAAATCAGAAATACCATCATTATCACTATCCAAATCTTGGTAATCAGGAACTCCATCACCATCAGTATCGTCAGGATTCGTTCTATCATCTCCTACTTCTACGCTAGTTAAAATACCATCACCATCATCATCGATATCTAATACATCTAATATTCCATCACCATCCTGATCATCAGGACCACTGCCGTCACCATTCGAATCGTATTCATCAGCATTACTAATACCATCACCATCACAGTCTGCTGTTCCTATAGCAAATGGATCTGGCATACAAGAATCATTAGGCATAACATCCAAAATATCACAAGTACCATCACCATCACTGTCTGTATTGTCTGGAATACATGGATTACTTGGATCTGGATCTATTACATCACAGACCCCATCACCATCTGCATCTGTGTTATCTGGAATACATGGGTCTGTTATATCGGGATCTACTGTATCGCAAACACCATCCATATCTTCATCATGACTATTGGGAATACATGGATTACCTGGATCTGGATCTATTACATCACAGACCCCATCATTATCAGCATCTGTATTATTTGGAACACATGGATCTGTGGGATCTGGATCAACTGTATCACAAACGCCATCCATATCTTCATCGTTACTATTTGGAATACAAGGATCACTCGGGTTTGGATCTATGACATCACAAATACCATCACCATCACTATCGGCGCTATCAGGCACACAAGGTTCTGTTATATCGGGATCTATAGTATCGCAAACACCATCCATATCTTCATCATGACTATTTGGGATACATGGATTACCTGGATCTGGATCAACCGTATCACAAACACCATCTGCATCGGCATCTGTATTATCGGGTATACAGGGATCATTTGGATCTGGATCAACCGTATCACAAACGCCATCACCATCTGCATCGGTAGCATCTGGTATACAGGGATCGCTTGGATCTGGATCAACCGTATCACAAACACCATCACCATCGCTATCTGGAGCTCCTACAGGACAGGGGTCAGTGACTATCGGATCAACAACATCACAAATGCCATCACCATCTATATCACTTCCAGTAGGAATGCAGGGATCATTTGGATTTGGATCAACCGTATCACAAACGCCGTCACCATCGGCATCTGTAGCATTCGGTATACAGGGATCACTTGGATCTGGATCAACCGTGTCACAAACGCCATCATTATCAGCATCAACTGAATTCGGATCACATGCCTCATTTGGATTTGGGTCTATCGTATCACAGATTCCATCGCCATCTGCATCCCTGGCATCTGGAATACAGGGATCTGTGGGATTGGGATCTACAGTATCACAATAACCATCACCATCACTATCTGCACTATCTGAATCACATGGATCATTCGGATTCGGATCTATGGTATCACAAACGCCATCACCATCAGCATCTGTAGCATCTGGTATACAGGGATCAGTGGGATTCGGGTCTATAGTATCACAATAACCATCACCATCTTCATCCATAGAATTTGGATTACATGGATCATTGGGATTTGGGTCTATCGTATCACAAACGCCATCACCATCAGCATCTGTCGCATCTGGTATACATGGATCTGTGGGATTTGGATCTACCGTGTCACAATAACCATCGCCATCTTCATCTAATGAATTGGGATCACATGGATCACTTGGATTTGGATCTATAATATCACAAACGCCATCGCCATCACTATCTGCTCCATTGGGAACGCATGGATTTGTTGGGTTAGGATCAACACTATCGCATATCCCGTCGCCATCGCTATCTAAATCAAGAGAGCTACAAGGTGTTACAACTTCTGGATCTACAGTATCACAAACGCCATCGCCATCGGCATCTGTAGCGTCTGGAATACACGGATCATTGGGACCTGGATCAACAGTATCACAATAACCATCGCCATCACTATCAGTCGCATCTGGTATACACGGATCATTGGGACCTGGATCAACAATATCACAATAACCATCACCATCTGTGTCAGTACTTTTGGGAACACAAGAATCACTCGGGTTTGGATCTACCGTGTCACAAACGCCATCATTATCAGCATCGGTATTATCAGGAACGCAAGGATCTGTAGGATTTGGATCTATCGTATCACAAACGCCATCATTATCAGCATCCGTACTATCTGGTATACAAGGATCACTCGGATTCGGATCTACTGTATCACAATAACCGTCACCATCGGCATCGGTAGCATCTGGTATACAGGGATCGCTTGGATTCGGATCTACTGTATCACATACACCGTCATTGTCAGCATCGGTATTGTCAGGAATACATGGATCACTTGGATCTGGATCAACCGTATCACAAACGCCATCATTATCAGCATCGGTATTATCGGGAATACAAGGATCATTGGGACCTGGATCTATAGCATCACAATAACCATCGCCATCAGTATCTGTTGAATCTGGTAAACATGGATTGTTTACATCATTATCTGTAATTGTTCCTCCACCAACTAAATCTGTCATAGTTATCGCCTCGGGACTTGGGGAACCTATAAAAACATTACTCAATAAGACTTCATAAGTTTCTGTTGTCTCATAAACATTATTGTCAATAGTTGTTATTGGAATAATAACTGTTGTACTTCCTTCAGGTATTGTATAACTTACATTGATTTGTTGTAAATAATCGGTTCCAAATGTAGCAGTTAAATCATTGGTTGAAACATCAAACGTTACATCGTACTGCGATGCATTACTTAAAGTAGCCGTAAAGTTTGCTATACTTCCTTCGGCAACTGTAATATCATCGATACTAATCGTTGGAGCATTATCACCTAAATCGGTAATCGTTCCGGATCCTACCAAGTCAGTTGTTGTAATGGCCTCTGCTGGAGTTGAACCAATACTTACATTACTCATCGTAACAGTATAGGTCTCATTGGTTGGCTCATACGTAGTATCATTGATCGTTACCACCGGAATCATTACAGTGGTACTTCCTGCTAGAATCGTATAACGTACACTACTTTGTGATGTATAATCATCGCTTGCGGTGGCCGAGCCATCACTCGTGCTTACATCAAAAGTAACATCATATTGGGAGGGGTTGCTTAAGGTAGCCGTAAAGTTTGCTGTACTTCCTTCGGCAACTGTAATATCATCGATACTAATCGTTGGAGCACTATCACCTAAATCGGTAATCGTTCCGGCTCCTACTAAGTCAGTTGTTGTAATAGCCTCTGCTGGAGTTGAACCAATACTCACGTTACTCATCGTAACAGTATAGGTCTCATTGGTTGGCTCGTAGGTAGTGTCATCAGTCGTTACTACCGGAATCGTTACTGTGGTACTTCCGGCTAAAATCGTATAAAGTACACTACTTTGTGATGTATAATCATCGCCTGCGGTGGCCGAGCCATCACTCGTGCTTACATCAAAAGTAACATCATACTGAGCAGCATTACTTAAAGTAGCCGTAAAGTTTGCTGTACTTCCTTCGGCAACTGTAATATCATCGATACTAATCGTTGGAGCACTATCACCTAAATCGGTAATCGTTCCGGATCCTACCAAGTCCGTTGTTGTAATGGCCTCTGCTGGAGTTGAACCAATACTCACGTTACTCATCGTAACAGTATAGGTCTCATTAGTTGGCTCATAGGTAGTATCATTAATCGTTACCACCGGAATCGTTACTGTGGTACTTCCGGCTAAAATCGTATAACGTACACTACTTTGTGATGTATAATCATCGCCTGCGGTGGCAAAGCCATCACTCGTGCTTACATCAAAAGTAACATCATATTGTGAAGGATGACTTAAGGTAGCCGTAAAGTTTGCTGTACTTCCTTCGGCAACTGTAATATCATCGATACTAATCGTTGGAGCACTATCACCTAAATCGGTAATCGTTCCGGATCCTACCAAATCTGTCGTGGTAATGGCCTCTGCTGGAGTTGAACCAATACTCACGTTACTCATCGTAACAGTATAGGTCTCATTGGTTGGCTCATAGGTAGTGTCATTGATCGTTACCACCGGAATCGTTACTGTGGTACTTCCGGCTAAAATCGTATAAAGTACACTACTTTGTGATGTATAATCATCGCCTGCGGTGGCCGAGCCATCACTCGTACTTACATCAAAAGTAACATCATATTGTGAAGGATGACTTAAGGTAGCCGTAAAGTTTGCTGTACTTCCTTCGGCAACTGTAATATCATCGATACTAATCGTTGGAGCACTATCACCTAAATCGGTAATCGTTCCGGATCCTACCAAGTCAGTTGTTGTAATGGCCTCTGCTGGAGTTGAACCAATACTCACGTTACTCATCGTAACAGTATAGGTCTCATTAGTTGGCTCGTAGGTAGTATCATTGATCGTTACCACCGGAATCGTTACTACGGTACTTCCGGCTGGAATCGTATAACGTACACTACTTTGGGCTGTATAATCATCGCCTGCGGTGGCCGAGCCATCACTAGTGCTTACATCAAAAGTAACATCATATTGTGAAGGATGACTTAAGGTAGCCGTAAAGTTTGCTGTACTTCCTTCGGCAACTGTAATATCATCGATACTAATCGTTGGAGCACTATCGCCTAAATCGGTAATCGTTCCGGATCCTACCAAGTCCGTTGTTGTAATGGCCTCTGCTGGAGTTGAACCAATACTTACATTACTCATCGTAACAGTATAGATCTCATTAGTTGGCTCGTAGGTAGTGTCATCAATCGTTACCACCGGAATCGTTACTGTGGTACTTCCGGCTAAAATCGTATAAAGTACACTACTTTGAGCCGTATAATCATCGCCTGCGGTGGCCGAGCCATCACTAGTGCTTACATCAAAAGTAACATCATATTGGGAGGGATGACTTAAAGTAGCCGTAAAGTTTGCTATACTTCCTTCGGCAACTGTAATATCATCGATACTAATCGTTGGAGCACTATCGCCTAAATCGGTAATCGTTCCGGATCCTACCAAGTCAGTTGTTGTAATGGCCTCTGCTGGAGTTGAACCAATACTCACGTTACTCATCGTAACAGTATAGGTCTCATTGGTTGGCTCGTAGGTAGTATCATTAATCGTTACAACTGGAATCGTAACCGTGGTACTTCCTGCGGTAATTGTATATATCTGACTCGTTTGTGACGTATAATCATCGCTTGCAGTGGCCGAGCCATCACTCGTACTTACATCAAAAGTAACATCATATTGGGAGGGATGACTTAAAGTAGCCGTAAAGTTTGCTGTACTTCCTTCGGCAACTGCAATATCATCGATACTAATCGTTGGAGCACTATCACCTAAGTCGGTAATCGTTCCGGATCCTACCAAGTCCGTTGTTGTAATGGCCTCTGCTGGAGTTGAACCAATACTCACGTTACTCATCGTAACAGTATAAGTCTCATTAGTTGGCTCGTAGGTAGTATCATTAATCGTTACCACCGGAATCGTTACTGTGGTACTTCCGGCTGGAATCGTATAAAGAACACTACTTTGTGATGTATAATCATCGCCTGCGGTGGCCGAGCCATCACTAGTGCTTACATCAAAAGTAACATCATATTGGGAGGGGTTGCTTAAGGTAGCCGTAAAGTTTGCTGTACTTCCTTCGGCAACTGTAATATCATCGATACTAATCGTTGGAGCACTATCACCTAAATCGGTAATCGTTCCGGATCCTACCAAGTCCGTTGTTGTAATGGCCTCTGCTGGAGTTGAACCAATACTCACGTTACTCATCGTAACAGTATAGGTCTCATTGGTTGGCTCGTAGGTAGTATCATTGATCGTTACCACCGGAATCGTTACTACTGTACTTCCGGCTGGAATCGTATAACGTACACTACTTTGGGCTGTATAATCATCGCCTGCGGTGGCCGAGCCATCACTCGTACTTACATCAAAAGTAACATCATATTGTGAAGGATTACTTAAAATAGCGGTAAAGTTTGCTGTACTTCCTTCGGCAACTGTAATATCATCGATACTAATCGTTGGAGCACTATCGCCTAAATCGGTAATCGTTCCGGATCCTACCAAGTCCGTTGTTGTAATGGCCTCTGCTGGAGTTGAACCAATACTTACATTACTCATCGTAACAGTATAGATCTCATTAGTTGGCTCGTAGGTAGTGTCATCAATCGTTACCACCGGAATCGTTACTGTGGTACTTCCGGCTAAAATCGTATAAAGTACACTACTTTGAGCCGTATAATCATCGCCTGCGGTGGCCGAGCCATCACTCGTGCTTACATCAAAAGTAACATCATATTGGGAGGGATTACTTAAAGTAGCCGTAAAGTTTGCTGTACTTCCTTCGGCAACTATAATATCATCGATACTAATCGTTGGAGCACTATCGCCTAAATCGGTAATCGTTCCGGATCCTACCAAGTCCGTTGTTGTAATGGCCTCTGCTGGAGTTGAACCAATACTCACATTACTCATCGTAACAGTATAGGTCTCATTGGTTGGCTCGTAGGTAGTGTCATTGATCGTTACCACCGGAATCGTTACTGTGGTACTTCCGGCTAAAATCGTATAACGTACACTACTTTGTGATGTATAATCATCGCCTGCGGTGGCCGAGCCATCACTCGTGCTTACATCAAAAGTAACATCATATTGGGAGGGATGACTTAAGGTAGCCGTAAAGTTTGCTATACTTCCTTCGGCAACTGTAATATCATCGATACTAATCGTTGGAGCACTATCGCCTAAATCGGTAATCGTTCCGGATCCTACCAAGTCAGTTGTTGTAATGGCCTCTGCTGGAGTTGAACCAATACTCACGTTACTCATCGTAACAGTATAGGTCTCATTGGTTGGCTCGTAGGTAGTATCATTAATCGTTACAACTGGAATCGTAACCGTGGTACTTCCTGCGGTAATTGTATATATCTGACTCGTTTGTGACGTATAATCATCGCTTGCAGTGGCCGAGCCATCACTCGTACTTACATCAAAAGTAACATCATATTGGGAGGGATGACTTAAAGTAGCCGTAAAGTTTGCTGTACTTCCTTCGGCAACTGCAATATCATCGATACTAATCGTTGGAGCACTATCACCTAAGTCGGTAATCGTTCCGGATCCTACCAAGTCCGTTGTTGTAATGGCCTCTGCTGGAGTTGAACCAATACTCACGTTACTCATCGTAACAGTATAGGTCTCATTAGTTGGCTCGTAGGTAGTATCATTAATCGTTACCACCGGAATCGTTACTGTGGTACTTCCGGCTGGAATCGTATAAAGAACACTACTTTGTGATGTATAATCATCGCCTGCGGTGGCCGAGCCATCACTCGTACTTACATCAAAAGTAACATCATATTGGGAGGGGTTGCTTAAGGTAGCCGTAAAGTTTGCTGTACTTCCTTCGGCAACTGTAATATCATCGATACTAATCGTTGGAGCACTATCACCTAAATCGGTAATCGTTCCGGATCCTACCAAGTCAGTTGTTGTAATGGCCTCTGCTGGAGTTGAACCAATACTCACGTTACTCATCGTAACAGTATAGGTCTCATTGGTTGGCTCGTAGGTAGTATCATTGATCGTTACCACCGGAATCGTTACTGTGGTACTTCCGGCTGGAATCGTATAACGTACACTACTTTGGGCTGTATAATCATCGCCTGCGGTGGCCGAGCCATCACTAGTGCTTACATCAAAAGTAACATCATATTGTGAAGGATGACTTAAGGTAGCCGTAAAGTTTGCTGTACTTCCTTCGGCAACTGTAATATCATCGATACTAATCGTTGGAGCACTATCGCCTAAATCGGTAATCGTTCCGGATCCTACCAAGTCAGCTGTTATAATAGCCTCTGCTGGAGTTGAACCAATACTCACATTACTCATCGTAACAGTATAGGTCTCATTAGTTGGCTCATACGTACTATCATTAATCGTTAATACTGGAATAATTACCGTAGTACTTCCGGCTGGAATCGTATAAAGTACACTACTTTGGGCTGTATAATCATCGCCTGCGGTGGCCGAGCCATCACTAGTGCTTACATCAAAAGTAACATCATATTGGGAGGGATTACTTAAAGTAGCCGTAAAGTTTGCTGTACTTCCTTCGGCAACTGTAATATCATCGATACTAATCGTTGGAGCACTATCGCCTAAATCGGTAATCGTTCCGGATCCTACCAAGTCCGTTGTTGTAATGGCCTCTGCTGGAGTTGAACCAATACTTACGTTACTCATCGTAACAGTATAGGTCTCATTGGTTGGCTCGTAGGTAGTATCATTAATCGTTACCACTGGAATCGTAACCGTGGTACTTCCTGCGGTAATTGTATATATCTGACTCGTTTGTGACGTATAATCATCGCTTGCAGTGGCCGAGCCATCACTCGTGCTTACATCAAAAGTAACATCATATTGGGAGGGATGACTTAAGGTAGCCGTAAAGTTTGCTGTACTTCCTTCGGCAACTGTAATATCATCGATACTAATCGTTGGAGCACTATCACCTAAATCGGTAATCGTTCCGGATCCTACCAAGTCCGTTGTTGTAATGGCCTCTGCTGGAGTTGAACCAATACTCACGTTACTCATCGTAACAGTATAGGTCTCATTAGTTGGCTCGTAGGTAGTATCATTGATCGTTACTACCGGAATCGTTACTGTGGTACTTCCGGCGGTAATTGTATATATCTGACTCGTTTGTGACGTATAATCATCGCCTGCGGTGGCCGAGCCATCACTCGTACTTACATCAAAAGTAACATCATATTGGGAGGGATTACTTAAAGTAGCCGTAAAGTTTGCTGTACTTCCTTCAGCAACTGTAATATCATCGATACTAATCGTTGGAGCACTATCACCTAAATCGGTAATCGTTCCGGATCCTACCAAATCTGTCGTGGTAATGGCCTCTGCTGGAGTTGAACCAATACTTACATTACTCATCGTAACAGTATAGGTCTCATTGGTTGGCTCGTAGGTAGTGTCATTGATCGTTACCACCGGAATCATCACTGTGGTACTTCCGGCTGGAATCGTATAACGTACACTACTTTGTGATGTATAATCATCGCCTGCGGTGGCCGAGCCATCACTCGTGCTTACATCAAAAGTAACATCATATTGGGAGGGATGACTTAAGGTAGCCGTAAAGTTTGCTGTACTTCCTTCGGCAACTGTAATATCATCGATACTAATCGTTGGAGCACTATCACCTAAATCGGTAATCGTTCCGGATCCTACCAAGTCCGTTGTTGTAATGACCTCTGCTGGAGTTGAACCAATACTCACGTTACTCATCGTAACAGTATAGGTCTCATTGGTTGGCTCGTAGGTAGTATCATTGATCGTTACCACCGGAATCGCTACTGTGGTACTTCCTGCTGGAATCGTATAACGTACACTACTTTGAGCTGTATAATCATCGCCTGCGGTGGCCGAGCCATCACTCGTGCTTACATCAAAAGTAACATCATATTGGGAGGGATGACTTAAAGTAGCCGTAAAGTTTGCTGTACTTCCTTCGGCAACTGTAATATCATCGATACTAATCGTTGGAGCACTATCGCCTAAATCGGTAATCGTTCCGGCTCCTACCAAATCTGTCGTGGTAATGGCCTCTGCTGAAGTTGAACCAATACTTACATTACTCATCGTAACAGTATAGGTCTCATTAGTTGGCTCGTAGGTAGTATCATTGATCGTTACCACCGGAATCGTTACTGTGGTACTTCCGGCTAAAATCGTATAAAGTACACTACTTTGAGCTGTATAATCATCGCCTGCGGTGGCCGAGCCATCACTCGTATTTACATCAAAAGTAACATCATACTGAGCAGCATTACTTAAAGTAGCCGTAAAGTTTGCTGTACTTCCTTCGGCAACTGTAATATCATCGATACTAATCGTTGGAGCACTATCACCTAAATCGGTAATCGTTCCGGATCCTACCAAGTCAGTTGTTGTAATGGCCTCTGCTGGAGTTGAACCAATACTCACGTTACTCATCGTAACAGTATAGGTCTCATTAGTTGGCTCATACGTACTATCTTCAGTCGTTACTACTGGAATCGTAACCGTGGTACTTCCTGCTGGAATCGTATAACTTTGACTACTTTGAGCTGTATAATCATCGCCTGCGGTGGCCGAGCCATCACTCGTGCTTACATCAAAAGTAACATCATATTGGGAGGGATGACTTAAGGTAGCCGTAAAGTTTGCTGTACTTCCTTCGGCAACTGTAATATCATCGATACTAATCGTTGGAGCACTATCACCTAAATCGGTAATCGTTCCGGATCCTACCAAGTCAGTTGTTGTAATGGCCTCTGCTGGAGTTGAACCAATACTCACGTTACTCATCGTAACAGTATAGGTCTCATTGGTTGGCTCGTAGGTAGTATCATTGATCGTTACCACCGGAATCGTTACTACGGTACTTCCGGCTAAAATCGTATAACTTTGACTACTTTGGGCTGTATAATCATCGCCTGCGGTGGCCGAGCCATCACTCGTACTTACATCAAAAGTAACATCATATTGGGAGGGATGACTTAAGGTAGCAGTAAAGTTTGCTGTACTTCCTTCGGCAACTGTAATATCATCGATACTAATCGTTGGAGCATTATCACCTAAATCGGTAATCGTTCCGGATCCTACCAAGTCAGTTGTTGTAATTAAAGTTCCCGTTCCTGTCTGAACATTACTCAATGTTACTGTATACGTTTCATTCGTTGGTTCATACGTACTATCATTAGTCGTTACTACTGGAATCGTTACCGTAGTATTTCCTGCGGTAATCGTGTAACTTTGACTCGTTTGTGATGTGTAATCACTTCCTCCCATTGCCGTGCCATCACTCGTAGTTACATCAAAAGTAACATCACAGGCTATCGCTTGGCTTATGGTAGCTGTAAAATTTGCTATGGTTCCTTCAGCAACCGTAACATCATCAATGCTAATCGTCGGAACTGGATCTACAGTAATTTGTACAACATTGCTTAAGGCAGTACAAGTAACTCCATTAAGTAAAGAAGATACTTCTCTTCTATACCACATGGTCTGAGTAAGCACTCCTGCATCATACGTGGCATTAGTAGCTCCTCCAATAGGTGTAAAGATAGATCCGTCGGTGCTACTTTCCCATTGATAACTCAAAGTTCCGCTTCCTGTGGAAGCTACTGTTTCTGTAAAGGCGACCGGATCATCTCCTAAACAAATTGTTTGATTTGATCCAACAGTTCCACCTGTTACATCATTAATAGTAATTTTAATTGAATTACTAATTGCTGTACATGCTACTCCTGATAAGGTAGAAGTAACTATTCTTTGATACCAAGTATCTAGTGTTAATATTCCTGCATCGTAAGTAGCACTGGTTGCTCCCGCAATATTAGTAAAACTTAATCCATCTGTACTGCTTTGCCATTGGTAGGTTATTATTCCATCACCTGATGAAGCAGTAGTTTCTGTAAAAGTCGATGGACTATCACCACTACAGATCGTTTGATCCGATGCTATAACTCCTGGACTTACATCATTCACTGTTAGAGTTACTTCTTCGGAATAATCTATACATGGACATAACCCTGAGGATAAGACCGTTTTTAATCTATATTTTCGTCCAGAATAATTTACTGGCGGATTTGTTATTGTTAATGTCGATGTATTTGAATTACTATATATACTATTGTCATTGATCTGACTCCAAATTCCTGGTGAAGTTTCCTCCTCCCACTCCATAGAAGTTACCTCGGAAGATACTTGAGATGTGAAATTAACTACCCCTGATGTACAAGATACTTGATCAGTTGGTTGCGTTGTAATCATTGATGAATAACTTTCTCCGTATTTATTACTTAGATACTCAACCACCCTAAACGTCTCACATTCAGTTAACAACCTATTGTAAACAATAAATTCAGCTAAATAAAAACTTCCAAAGCCACCATCTCCATCAAAACCTATTCTTAACGTACTTTGTTGATCTAAAATTTGGGTATTATCAGTAAAGGTTTTTACAACTTCTGAGCCAAACCTAACCAATGACCCATTAACTGGACCACTATTTACACCTCCATTAACTTCTCCGTCATAAACTACTGATAACAACTTGGTGTCACCTAAAGTAGATCCTCCATTAATCAGTGCGTAATCATCTCCAGGACCTAATCCAACAATGCCATCCTCGGATCCACCATAACCATTGTAATTCATGTAAAAAAATCGATCCCAAGTACCATTATCTACACCCCAAATACCATTCGTAGTACCCGATATAGATTTTGGCTTGTAAACTACAAATATCGATACATCAGGATTAGTTATAGGTCTAATATCTAAACCTGATACTTCATATACATCTCCATTCGAACCTGAATCTCTTGTAAAAGACATCACAGAATTTCCATTGATAGAATTTGTTGAATCATATACTGCTGGTCCTTGACCTGCAAGTACTGTAGCATTATTACTTTCAGGAGATTTATCCACCCAAGTATTTATTATGCTACCGTCAGAGGGAGGTGTTCCTGTTCCGTTAGGATCATTACTCTCTAACCATAAAACATTATTTTCTATAACCGTTGGATTTAGAATACTCGATTCGACTAAACTAACTGTTACTTTTAATTGATTACTTAAGGCGGTACAAGTAACTCCATTAAACAAAGACGATACTTCTCTTCTATACCACATGTTCTGAGTATGCACTCCTGCATCATACGTGGCATTAGTAGCTCCTCCAATGGGTGTAAAAATAGATCCATCGGTACTGCTTTCCCATTGATAACTTAAAATTCCGCTTCCTGTTGAAGCTACTGTCTCTGTAAAGGCTACCGGATCATCTCCTGAACAAATTGTTTGATTTCCTCCAACAGTTCCACCTGTTACATTATTTATGATTAAAGTAGCTTCCGAAGTAGTTACACTCGCACATGTGTTTTTTGTACTGGTTACTAATAATCTATATTTATTATTCGACGCTCCTATTAAAGGATTTGTTAAAGTTAAGCTTGCTGTAGTCGCATTGCTATAAACTCCTCCGTTAGGAATATTAGTCCATGGCCCCGATCCTCCTTCTTGTTCTTGCCATTGATATTCTAAATCTGTGGTATTGGGTGTACTTCCACTATAATTTGGCGTGGTTGTCGGTGCTGTTCCTGTAAATATCGTTGTGCTTAAAGAGGAAGCTACTCCCGTAAAGGTTACATTATCACCTAAACAGATGGTTGCATCGCTAGGTTGGGTATCTACTTGTAAACTGGTAGCTTCTGTTTCGTTACCCGTTACTCCATCATAACCTCCTGATCCTCCAGTGACTTGTCCATTACTATCAAATCCTGTTCCGTCTAAGTCTCCATCAGAGTCACCATCGGTTCCTCCTGATTCCAAAACATCATTACAACCATCATTATCACTATCTAAATCTAAATAATCGGGAGTTCCGTCATCATCTGAATCTACACATGCAATGAGTTGTATATCTCTCCATGCGATTCCTCCCGATAAGCCAGACAAGTTCAGAAATTCTACTCGAGTAATATCTTGGTAAAGAACATCTATTTCAAAAGGATTTCCTCCAGAATCTCCATTTGGAATTGACCTACCAGCTATAACAGCTTTTAATATATTTGACGCATCATACAATCTTATTTCACCAATATAACTTATGGCTTGAGCGTCACTTAAAACTACTCCTCCATTGTTATATATTCTTATTTTTTTCATATCCGTTTCCGGAAATGTATATGATACATCCGAATAACCTCCGCTTGAAGCCGCATCTGCAATATAGGTTCCCAAATCACCATCAATTGTATTATTCAATGATCCAGCTAGACCTACTCCATTAACTGGTGAATTAAAATCACTGTCCGTACTGGAAACACTAATAGGCGTTACTACCTCTTCTAAAGAACATTCAACAGAATCTAAGACTCCATCATTATCATTATCTAAATCACAGGAATCTGCTATACCATCAGAGTCATTGTCTGAAAAACCAGAAATGGAAACATCACAACATGCAGTGGTGTCAGAAATATTAGTAACTGCTGCCGTTGTTGCTTGCCCTCCTGAGGTTGTTAAAGGAATACCATTTCCATCAACTCCACTCGTAAATACTCCATCTGTTAGCTGTGTATAATTGTATGATCCTGATGCCTCCAATGCATCGAAACAACCATCATTATCACTATCTAAATCTAAATAATTTGGTAATTGATCACTATCTGTATCCGTTGCACAACTTGTATCTCCAGCTCTAACCCATAAAGTAAGTGTTTCTGTAGCTTCTATATTTCCTAAATCATTTCTTACACTGACTACACCATTCGATGGAATCCAATGCACGGTATTGGTATTTCCGCAAGGATGAAAAATATTGGCTGCTAACATAGTTCCTGATGTGGATGTACAAATAGCATCACCCCTTAAATAGTGTTTGTTAGTTCCTATCCATTCATCATGCAAACCATTATTAGCGGACCCTCCATGTAAGGTTTGACCCGCTACTAAACGTGATAATAAAGTTGTATTATAAGTCCTTACATCGATTTCGCCAGTTGAGGAGGTAAATCGTATCTCATTGGCATCTGTTAATTGAGCTAAAATAATATTAGAAAGCAACCCTCTTGTCGCATTTGTTAAGCTTGTTAATTGTGGTAAGTTACCTGTACCATCCCCAAAATCAATGGCAACTTGAACATATCCATTTTCATTTACATAGGTTGAAAATGTTTGTCCATTCAGATCAAAATAATAAATTCCAGCTACAGCAACACTTCTCGCTGCTCCTAAAGTTGTAAAACGATTTGAAGAAGTACCTTTACAAGTACCTTCATTTATGTCTAAGATTCCATCATTATCAGAGTCTAAATCATTTATTCCAGAAAAACCATCTCCGTCAAAATCAATTAATATTGTTTCTGAAGGATCATCGACTGTATTATTTCCATCAACCTGATCTTGTGTATTTGTAACCGTATTTATTAAATAATGTGATGCAACATCGCTATTAACCGTTGCCGTTAATGTTAACGTATGCTTTTCTTCAGAATTCATAGTCTCAATGGACCAGTTTGGTGAAGACCAAGAACCCGCAGTCATAGTTTCTGATCCGCTTACAATTGTTAACCCAGTAGGCATAATATCCGTTAGCACTAAATTAGTTACTGGATCAACACCTTTACTCTCAACCGTAATTGTGAAAGTAACAGTATCTCCTATTTTGCAACTTGTTTTGTCTGATGTTTTACTTAAAACGATGTCTGCCTCACACGAGTAAGCCTGTAAAGAGTTTGTTGTAAATTCACAGGACCCTTTGGTCACCACTGCGTGTAATTTGGCGTACGTTTTATAGCTTGGTGGAGTATATGTATTTGAATTTTCTCCAATAAGAAGAACATCATCCATATACCATTGATATGTATTAAATTCTGTTGATGCTGAAACTGTTCCCCCTGGTATACATCCACTTCCTGTGCTACTTGTGATCTCTATATCTAGATTTGGTGCTGTATCAAACCCTGAAAAATACCCTGCAATACCTGCCGAGCCAGACTGTGCGATAAATCCAACAGAAATTGGACCTGTTGACTCTACTTTAATATCTCCTGATAGACCAGCCTTAAAAAAAGTCCTCCAGTCTGAACTACCAACCACCGTCTTTGAAGACCCCATATTTACTAAACTTCCATTCTGATAAACCTTTACGTCTGAATCAGCTATTGCAGAAGATGAAACTATTGTTATTCCTCCAGTATAATTCACATCCACTACGTCTCTTATATTAGGTATATTATCCAGAGTATCAGGCATTAGGCAATTAACAGGAGCTATAAAATTCAATCCTCCTTGAGCTTCACCAGATCCTGACAAGGCTTGATAAACATAAACCGGTTCGGTTGTCTTTATATACATATTATCTCCGGCTGAATTTCCTGAATAATAACTTCCTGGAACTAAATAAAAATCTCCTTTATTTGGAATCGTATGTCTTAATATTCCCCCTATATATACTTCTGTATTGTCTACTGTTGCAATAATTATAGGACTCTCCATTCCATCTGAACCATAGCCACGAACAAGAACATAATCTTTACCTAACCTTTCTTCTGGAACAGCCTGATCAATACCAGCGTCCCTAGAAGCAGAACCATTGAGTACCTGACAAAGTAATCCACCATTACTTACAACAATATCTTTATCCGATTCAATTTGAGCTCCAATCCAACCATGCCTATTGGCATTTGCAGCATCAACTTTCGCTTCAAGCACAAAAGACTCTCCTTCATCTAAGGTTTCAACTATTGTATCATCAGTAATTCCTGCTATATCATTTCCTTTTCTAAAAACGCAATCTTGATCGTATCCAGAAATTGTTATCTGTGTATTATCTTCTGTAGCCATTATACCTAAAGTAGCTGACATTGCAGATGTCGTAGAAGAATATAAAGGCATTCCACCCCAACGAAATTTTTTACCGAAAGCACTTCTCCCTTTTGAAGTTAATGACGCTGCCTGAGCTGAGCTACGGCCTCTATAATTTACATAAAATTTTTCTCCATTATCAGATTCTATTCGTAAACCAGATTTTGTTAATATTTTTCCTGTGTTAGCATTTGAAACTAAAGTTATATTATTATCACCATTTTGATTTATAGTAGACAATACATATTCTTTATGATTAGTTCTCGATAAATTAGTAAATGTTTTTATGGGAGTAGGATCATTACCTTTATATATGCGTACTGTAAATCCTGTCGTTTCTGGTGTAGAAAGATAAATAGATTGAGCTTTAATTGCATCATTATTTGAATATTGTTTTAATGGTGGTAGATAATGTAAATTACTTAATTGCGCTTTTACACTTATCAAGCCAATAAATAAAAAAAGCAAAGTGAAAAACTCTTTTTTAAAATATCCGTTTACTGAATTTAAAATAGAATTCCCTCTCTTGGTTCGTTTTTCCATTTTACCTTATAATTTAGTATACAACCACTTATTTTAGAGCTATTTTATAAATTCAATTATTTTGATTTTATTCTTCTAAAACACTATAAGTGATATGCTTGAGTTATTAGTAATAATTTTAGAAGCGTTATTGAAGAAAAATTAGAGAACTTTGAATAGCTCAAAAAACACTAAAACTTATAACTACGATTTCGAAAAAAACTAAAAAATTACTTTTTATTTGAAAGTATTATCAAATAATAGTTATCCTATAAATTAGTTGCTATTTTTCATATGAATCTATTTATCGAACCCTAATTTATAAACATGTAAAATATCAAAAACGCTATCAAACACAAGTTAGATGATAGACTTTCAAGTATGCTATAAATTTCTATAAGATACCATTAGATGTAGACGGATGGAAAACTAAAAATAAAAGCCAAAAGTAATGCTTACTTTCGGCTTTTATTTTTAGTTTGATTATTTTTCGTTATTACTCTTTATAAACTCCCATGTTAATGTATTTATTCATACGATCATTAACTATTGTAGATATTTCCTGAGTATTTAACTCTTTGTATGCAGTCATAATTTGATTCCTTACTGCTTCAAATGTTTCTTCTCTATTTGAATGTGCTCCTCCTGACGGTTCCTTTATGATACCATCAACAATATTAAGCTTTATGCCATCATCAGCTGTGAGCTTTAGTGCTTCTGCTGCTCTTTCTTTTTGATCCCAACTCCTCCAAAGGATTGAAGAGCAGTTTTCTGGAGATATTACTGAATACCATGAATTTTCAAGCATTAAAACTCTGTCTCCGACTCCAATACCAAGAGCTCCTCCTGAAGCACCCTCACCAATAATAATTGTTATAATAGGTGTATTTAATCGACACATTTCAAAAATATTTCTAGCAATAGCCTCACCTTGACCTCTTTCCTCTGCTTCTAAGCCTGGATAAGCCCCAGGTGTATCTACAAAAGTTACAACTGGTATACGAAATTTTTCTGCCATACGCATTAGGCGTAATGCTTTTCTATACCCTTCAGGATTTGCCATCCCAAAATTACGGTATTGGCGAGTTTTTGTATTATAGCCTTTTTGCTGGCCTATAAACATAAAAGATTGATCTCCGATTTTTCCTAAACCTCCAATCATTGCTTTATCATCTTTAACGCTTCTATCACCATGTAATTCCATGAAAGTATTACCGCAAAGTGCATGAATATAATCTAAAGCATACGGTCTATTCGGGTGACGTGATAACTGTACTCTTTGCCATGGAGTTAAGTTTTTATATATGTCTTTCTTAGTTTTCTCTAATTTATTTTCTATTTTACTGCACATTTCAGTAACATCTACATCACTTTCCTTTCCTATGTCATAACATTTTGCCAATTGATCTTTTAATTCTTTAATAGGCATTTCAAAATCTAAATATTCCATAGTGTTATAGTTTGATTTTTTACTTAATTTTTCAGTTGTTTAAATGAAGACAAACATACTAAAAAAAATATGCAGCTTACTTACTTGAGTGATTTTTTTATCGATATTTTTCTGATCAACACGCTCTTATTTTTGATAACTCCATTTAATATCACCACGAGTAATACTATTAGCGCCCCGTAGTAAAACTCTGGATTCATTTGTTCTTTCTCCCCTAATACAAGTAAAGCCAATATTATTCCATAAATGGGCTCTAAATTAATTGTTAACATAACAGTATAGGGTGTTAAATATTTCATTACTTTAACCGACGCTATAAATGCATAGGAGGTACAAATACTACTTAAAAGCACTAAATAAAACCAATCTGAGCCTTTTAAATAAAAAAAATTATTGGTGAATTGGTTTGAAAAAAACAAAAAAATAGTGACCCCTATTCCACCAAAAAGTAATTGATAAAATGAAATTACAGTTGCTTTGTGTTTTTTTATATACAACCCATTTAGAACAGAAAATAAAGCAGATGAAAAAGCTGATATTAGCGCAAAAACGATTCCCCAAATATACTGGCCTTCAAAATTAAAAATTATATACAATCCTAATATCACTAATAGCCCCATAAAAATTTCAAGTGGTTGTATTTTTTTCCTAAAAATCAAAGGTTCAATAATAGAAGCGAAAAAAGCACCTGTACTCATTGTTACCAATGTTACTGAAACATTTGAAACTTTAATAGCCTTGAAAAAAGTAATCCAATGAATAGCTATAATAACTCCAGAAAAGAAGAATTTAAAAATTGCTTTGGTATCAATTTTAAGATTTTCTCGTTTAATTAAAAAGTAACAAAGTATAAAAATAACAGCCAAAAACATTCTGAACCAAACCAATGGTACCGCTTCTATCGATATTAGTTCTCCTAGTATAGCAGTAAACCCCCAAATAAAAACAATTAAATGGAGATGCAAATAATTCTTTAGCTTATTTTCTTGCATTCCAAAATAAATAAATTGCAAAAATACCAAACATAATATTGGGTATCCAAACATTAATTAATGGGTCTGCGCCTGCAACAGCGCCAAGAACTTCGCCTACTTTCATAAAAAATACATAAACAAACATTGCCGCAATACCCAAAGCTAAATTGACTCCTAAACCTCCTCTTTTTTTCTTATGAGCTAAGGCGACAGCTATTAAGGTTAAAATATAGGATGCTACTGGTAAACTTGATCTTTTGTATAATTCTACGTAGTAAGCATTTAAATTTTTTATTCCTCTTTTTTTAGAAATTTTAATAAAATCTTTAATTTCACCTGATCTCATCTCTTGAGCTACTATTGATTTATAATTTAAATCATTTGGTGTAAAGGTAAAAGTTGTATCTAAGGAACTTCCCGTAAAAATACTATCTCTATTTTTTAAAACTTTTCTTTCTTTCCAATTGTATAATTTGTATGTACTATCTTTTTCGTTCCAATTAATATTATCAGCTGTCAGCTTATATTTTAGATGAATTCCTTTGTATATTTCTGTTGAGAAATTATATCCTGAATTTCTTTCAAGATTAAAATTTTGAATAAAAATATAAGTGCTATCATTTAATTGTAAACTAAAATCTCGAACAGTTTTATCTTCATATTTAACACGAGAAAGATATTTTTTTTCAAATCCTCTTCTAGTCTTACTGCTGTTTGGCACGAAATAGTGATTCATAAATAATGCTAGCGTTGCTAAAATAGTTGCGCCTATGAAGTAAGGGTATAGAAAGCGAGTAAACGATATTTGTGAACTATTTATAGCAACTATTTCTGTATTATTTGCTAACCGTGATGTAAATAAGATAACAGCTATAAATAAAGCCAATGGCATAAAGGTGTTGGCATAATAAATAACAAAATTTTTGTAGTAATCATTTACTAATTCAAATAATGACAAGTTTTCATGCCTTAAAAACTTATCTATTTTTTCAGCAATATCAATAGCTACCGCAATAGGTATTAGAATAAGCAAGGTAAATAAAAATGTAGTCAAGTACCTTTTTAGTATATATTTATCTAAAAGCTTCAATCTCTATAGTCGTTTGTCCATTTGTTTTACCATTTTATTCTTCCACTCTGTGAAATCTCCTATTAATATATGCTTCCTAGCCTCACGTACTAACCATAAATAAAAACCAAGATTATGTATAGAAGCTATCTGCTTTCCTAACATCTCTCTTGCAGCAAATAAATGTCTTAAATATGCTTTTGAATACATTGTGTCAACAGAAGTATGTCCCATTTCGTCAATAGCCGAAAAGTCATTTTCCCATTTCTTATTCTTAATGTTAATAGTGCCATGAGCTGTAAACAACATTCCATTTCTTGCATTTCTTGTTGGCATCACGCAATCAAACATATCAACGCCTAGAGCTATATTTTCTAAAATATTAATTGGTGTTCCTACCCCCATTAAATATCTTGGTTTGTCTTCGGGCAGTATACTACATACCACATCTGTCATGGCATACATTTCTTCAGCAGGTTCTCCGACTGATAATCCTCCTATAGCATTTCCATTTGCTCCAACTGAAGCTATAAATTCAGCAGACTGTAACCTCAAGTCTTTATACGTACTACCTTGCACAATTGGAAAGAGTGTTTGTTCATATCCATATTTTGGTGGTACTTTCTCTAGATGTTTAATACAACGATTAAGCCATCTATGTGTCATATGCATTGATTGTTTAGCATAGCTATAGTCACATGGATAAGGTGTACATTCATCAAATGCCATTATGATGTCGGCTCCAATGGAACGTTGCGTTTCCATAACGTTTTCTGGTGTAAAAAAATGTAGAGATCCATCTATATGACTCTTAAACTTTACCCCTTCTTCATTAATTTTTCGTCTTCCTGAAAGAGAGTAAACCTGGTATCCACCGCTATCTGTTAAAATATTTCTATCCCAACTCATAAACTTATGTAAACCCCCAGCTTGTTCTAGGATTTCAGTTTGTGGACGTAGATATAAATGATAAGTATTACCTAAAATAATATCAGGATTAACATCATTTTTAAGTTCTGATTGATGTACCCCTTTTACGGTAGCAACCGTACCTACAGGCATAAATATAGGTGTTTCAATCGTTCCGTGATCCGTAGTAATAACTCCCGCTCGGGCTTTACTTTTGGAATCTGTTATTTTTAAATCAAACTGCATAGTCAGCAAATATACGTATGTAAGTTTAATGTTGAAAAGTAGAAAGTTAAAAGTTTATTTTAATTAATAAGATTTTATACTAAACTTATTAATTATGTTTAGGAAATATCATTTTATGAAGATCTTCTTCTTCCCCACTTCTGCTTGGTTTTTTTTGTAAACCCTACCCCTTTTTGATTTTTAGGTACCAGATTGGAAGCCTCTTCTGTTTTAGATGAACCAGCGACTAGGGTATTAATTATTAACATTTCTTTATTACTTAGTTCTCTCCATTCACCGACCTTCAAATTACCTAAAGTGACATTCATTATTCTTACTCTTATCAACTTCTTGACTTCGTATCCTAAATACTCGCACATTCGCCGTATTTGACGATTTAACCCTTGAATTAAAATAATTTTAAAAGTTCTATTATTTATGCGTTCAACTTTACACTTTTTTGTTACCGTTCCTAAAATTGGGATACCGTTAGCCATACGTTTAATAAAACGTTCATCTATATCTCTATCAACTGTAACAGTATACTCCTTCTCGTGGTTATTTCCAGCTCTTAAAATTTTATTTACAATATCTCCGTCATTTGTAAGAAATATAAGTCCTTCAGAAGGTTTATCTAACCTTCCAATAGGGAACAGCCTCTCTGAATGCCCAATAAATTTGACAATATTTTTTTTCTCTTTACTATCTGTTGTACAGACAATACCTATGGGTTTATTTAGAGCAATGTATAAAGTTTTTGGTCTACTTTTTAATAACTTGTTATCAACTTTAACAATATCTCCATCAAAAACTCTATTTCCTAACTTTGCAATCTGGTTGTTAATTGTTACTCTTCCTTCAATAATGTATTTTTCGGCTTCTCTTCTCGAACAAATACCTGTGCTACTAATGAACTTATTTAAATTAATTGAATCTTGATTACTCATTAATGCAAAGTAAAAGAAAATCCTCAAGATTTATATAGATCTTGAGGATTTTAAACAATTTTTATCTTTATTTCTAGAATATTATCATTTTTTGGGTACAACGTGCTAAACTTGGTCTACGTTCATAGTCAAATCCAAGCGTAATCATATGTGTTCCATAGTTAAAATCCTGTGTTTCATTTAGATTTATACTGAATCCATATGATGCATACAAAGCCCCCTTCTTAAGTCCGAATAACGGAGCTATAGCATTTGGTTTAAAAAACTGATCATTTAAAAAGGTATAACTTAAACCTGTCCAAACATAACCATCCTTTATACGCCTTCGGCTTTTAATATTTACATCAGTTCTAGAACGTTTATCAAACTCTCTGTATTCAACCATTACAGAAGGCTCTAATTCAAAATCTCGACTAATTCTAGTAAAGACATATGAACCAAAGAAATTATATTTTCTGAGAACTTTTGGTTCATTCGAAGAAAAGTCTTCTATTTTACGGTCTAATAGATTTACTACATTCGCTGTAATGCTAAAAAATTCATATCTATATAATAATCCTACATCAAAATTTGAATTTGATAATGCTCTATTAGGTACAGCCTGGGTTGTATTATTATCAAAAGTATCAATATTAAATTGCGTATAACTAAATGTAAAAGCAAATGATAAAAAACTGTCATGAAAATCACTTAAGGTTAAATGTTTTGCAAGTGATAATCTTGCTCCTTGCTGTGAAGTAAAACCATTCTTATCATTAAAAACCGTGAGCCCTCCACCAAATGTATCGGCAATTCGAGTCTCTACTGAAAGAGACTGTGTATCAGGAGCTCCTTTTAATCCTACCCATTGACTTACCCCATTAAGCCTTAACTGAAACCCTGTTCCAATTCCTGCATATGCGGGAGATACTAAAAATGGGTTATCAGCTAAATGGCTTACATATTGTGGTAAATCTACTTCCTGTGCAGATAACTTTGCACTAAAAAATACAATACTTATAATTATAAATATCTTTTTCATTCTCTTCTATCTATATAGTGTGAAATGCCCCATTATTTGTCTTTCTTGCCCTGATAACTCTTTAAAATAAATCGTATACCAGTAATCACCTGAAGGAAGTGCCACTCCTTCATAAGTTCCATCCCAACCTTCGTGTGACCCTTGAAGTGTAGCGATTCTGCCACTTCTATGTTTATGACTTCCTCCTGGGCCTTCATATTTGGTTATCCCACGACTATATCTGTCATATATATGAACTTTAACATCGTGGTAATCTTCAACATTAATAGGGTACCAAGTATCATTTACTCCATCACCATCAGGTGTAAATATATTAGGAACTTCAATTGTAATATAAACTCCTTCGATAATCACTTCTTCCTCACAACCTCTATCATCTCTAACGATTACTTTGTAATCTCTAGTTTCTAGAATTAACATTTCATTATCTGGGCTAAAACTGCCACCATCAAAACTATATTCGTATGGAGGAAGTCCAAAATTACCTGACGCAATAAGTTTATTCTTTTCAGAATCATCAACAAAAAGTTCTAAGGCTTTAAATTCTCTTATCTCTTCTACATCTTTTGAAACTGGACATCCTTTACTTATATGCTCTGCTTCTACTTTATAATTATTACCAGCAGGTAAGTTACTAAATAAACCAGTATCATTCGTATCAATTAAGCCACCACCGTCATACAAAGAATAAACAACTACATCTTTATATTTATCTTGAACTCCAACATCTAGAGTGTTTCCAGTTGGACAGTTATAAGATAGTTTATAGTCTAAAAGTAGCTCAATTGCTTCTTCTGTTTCAAAAGGAACTTCTTTAGGCTCACAAGTACTGCCAACAGGTAAAATAGAGACAACATATCTATTACCGCTTTCAACTCCATGACTAGCATCTAAAGTTATTATTCCTTCAGAGAAAGTTCCTGAAATGGGTCTTCCGTTTAAAGTTAAAATATACGATGCTGTTGTGCCCGCTAAAGCCCCCCCCGTAACATTCATTGTGAAACTAGGGCCTGGATCTGAAATACAAACCTGATTGTTAACATTCGTTGAAATAATATTTAAATCAGTTGGTTCTCCTATGATTACCTCTAATACTTCATAACAACCTACTTTATCTTTAATCGTTATGGTATACGTATCTGGGTACAAGTCATTGAAAACACGGTCTTTTACAAATTTATTATTAGGGAAAGAGCTAGGATTGTTTGGTGACATTCCGATTATGTTATATTCATAATCACCATTTCCTCCAATTGCATTTACTGTAATACTACCATCATTTCCTCCATTACAACCAACATCTGTGTGAGACTCTGATACCATCAGTGGATCTGGTTGTTCTATTTCTACGGTAGCTGTTTCAGCTGTACAAACATCTCCATTTGGATTTGAACTATATACTTTAATCTTATAAGTACCTACACCTAAATCTGAAAATAAATTACTATTTTGACGTGGTTGAACAACTGTTCCTCCACCATCTAATAACTCGAACTCATAAGTTTGAAGCCCTCCACTAACGTCAGCTGAAAGCGCTCCATTTTCATCTCCATTACATGTTACGAATCCTGAATCAACATTAATTCTTGCTTCCAAATCAACATAGTCTGCTACCGTAACAATATCAGGTCGTGGAGAAATACATTGGTTAGCATCTTTCACATAGAAATTATGCGTACCTGGATCTACATTAAATGTATTCCCAGCGACAAAATTAACTCCATCAGTACTAAAGGTATATCCACCCGTTCCTCCAGAACCACTTACCTCAATAACAGCTTGATTTCTATCACAGGTAATTAATTCTTTAAGATTTGCGGTTGCTACAACCATTGAAGGATCTGTAATCGTCACAGGAATAGGACTACTAGAACATGAATACTCATCATGGACTGTTATCTGATATACTCCTTCTCTTAGGCCTGTAAATACATTAGTTTCTTGTCTATCTGTTGTTATTCCATTAGGCATAGTTAATGTATACCTATATGACGGTGGGGCTCCTTGCCCTCCTGTAGTGTTCGTAACCGTTATTATGGCAGTTTCTTCTCCATTACAAAGGTTTGTTGTAACTACTGGAATAGCTGTAATTGGTGTTGGGTCTAGCAATATAAAAGTGTCAGATTCGATACATCCATTTGAATCTCTTACTGAAGCTTCATATTCACCAGCAGCTAATCCGTTTATGATATTATTTTTATCAAAACTCTGAACTATTGTATTTCCAGCTGATACGTTAACCAATTGATAATCGTATGATCCCCAACCACCTGAAGCATCTAATTCAACTTGACCTGAAGTAGGACTCACACAACTTATTAAATTTGGTTTCATATTCAACTTTAATGCTGTTGCAGGCTGTTCAATGGTAATATCATCTGATGTAATTTGACAGAATGGAGCATCAGTTTGTGTTATAACAACACGGTAAACTCCAGCTAATAAACCATTAACAGTTATTGCACCTGCTGACCCTAATGCTGATCCAGTGATTCCAGTGGTTAAGCCAGTGTTAGCATTAACAATATTATAATCATAACTTAACGTATAAGGGATACTCGAATTTAAATCAAAATCAAATGATCCAGTAGGTGATCCTAAACAAGTAACACTGTTTTTCTTGGATATACCAATAGTATATACAGGAGGATTTCCTACACGATATGACGTCGTTATTTTACACCCTGTGTCTGGATTATAAACCTCAATAGTGTACTCACCTGTTCCTAAGCCAATAAACTTCTCCGGGTTTGTTGTAGTACCAGACGTTTGAGTTACCTTAGGGAAAATTGTTCCATTAACACCTTCAACGCTATACTCTACATTTGCAACTGAAGACACAGAAGTGAAACTAATGGTTATTTCCTCTCCAGTGGTACAATAAATTGGTTTATCAACTGCAACAGTTGGATTTGATATCGCATTAAATTCAGGAATAACTACAGACGCAGTGCCTTCACAATTATTACTGTCATAAACAATTATCTGAACAGTTCCTCCAGACTGGTCTACTGCATTAAACGAAGGTGTTGCGCTATTTAGTAGTTGTTGAACCGTACCGTTATTAGCTGTGTATATAAAAGAATAACTACTATATACATTTGTTCCTCCTGTTATTAAAGCTGGATCTACTGTTACAGTCGCTAAATTTGTTTCATTTCCTGAAGTACAACCAAAAGGTGTGACCGTAGCTGCGCTAGATAATTCAATAAGATTGTTTTCTTCAATTTCTATAACATCATTATGACTACAATTATTTGTACCCACTCCTGTTATCGTATATATACCCGCTGGTAAATTTACAAATACCTTTTCGTTTGTTGCACCTATTCCATTTGGATCTGGAGAAATGGTATACGTCAATGGATTAATACCATTGTTAACCTCATTGATTGTAATTTCTCCTAAGGCAGTTCCATTACAAATATTATTTACACTAGCTGCTAACGTAAACTGAGCATCTTTCTTCGGATGAATTGTAATATCTTGTTCACGAGAACAATTAGGTGTTGCACCCGTATCAAAAACTCGCACAGTATAGGTATCTGTAGAAGGTACATTAAATGTAACCGTATTACCACCGGTACCTATTCTAGGTACTAAATCTCCGCCTGCACTAGTTTTCACTTCGTATTCATAAGACCCTGAACCTGATGAAATCGTAACGGTAACTTCTCCATCTGGACTTGACGTACTACAATCAATATCCTTAGTTGGTAACACATTAAACTCAAGATTATTAAACAATGTTTGTGCAGGCTGACTTGCCGCAGAACAATTATTAGTATCTCTTACATTTACTTCGTACGTATTAGGAGCTAAATCGGGGAATGTAAAAGGTACTCCTGAACCTGTTCCTTCTTCTGTTCTAATAGTCTCCCCTGTACTTGGGTCAACTAATTCAAAAATATAGTCACCAGATCCTCCCGTAGGTATAACAGTAATGCTACCACCTGTTGTTAAATCACATGAATTATCATCTTTAGTTAAAGTAAACTCAACAAGAGCAGGATTTCCTACTGTTACATCTTGAAATTGCTCACAACCGTTTGCATCTATTACAGTTACTCTATAATCTCCGAAAGCTAAATTATTAAAAGTATCAGAACCTGAATAAGGTACAGCGGGTGAAGTTCCTGTGAGAGGATCTAATTTAAATCTATAACCACCCCATCCGTTAAAAGCTTCTGCAACAATTTTTCCATCATTGCCATTATGACATTTTACCGGTGTTTGCACCGCCGATAATGTTAAGGCGATGTCTGATTCTTCAATTTCAATAGTATTAGAGGTTATAGTACAAAATGGACTATCAGGGTTTTGTACTACAATTACATAGTATGTTCCCGCTCCCAAACCGGTCACTGTTGAACTTCCAGATACGCCCGTTGTTAAAGATCCAACTTGAGTATCATCTGTTGTAACGGTTGTTCCATTTGTATTAAATACACGATAATCATAATTTCCTGTATAAGGTGGAGTCGCGCTAAAAGCGAATTCAAAAGAACCGTCGGTATCCCCTTTACATGAAACATTGCTTAAAGGGTTTAAGCTTAAAGTAAATACAGGGGCAGGGTTTACTTGATGTACTCCTACTGCTTTACAGCCTGTATTTGTATTATGAACTTCTATTTCATAGGTTCCTGTTGGAAGATTTGTAAATGAAGGCGTGCTTTGTGTTAGCTTTGCAAAACTTGTACCATTTATTCCTGTAACACTGAACTCTACATTTGGTGTAGCTCCTGATGGAGTTACATCGTACAATATGGTAATATTGTCACCAGTATTACAATCAATAAGTTTATCTATATCTGCACGAACATTACTTATCTCGTTAAATGGTAAAATTTGTGTATTAAACACACCTGTACAACCTTCACTATCTGTAACTGTAATAACCACTGGACCGCCAGAAACATTCATTGTTGTAAATTGTAAAGGCGTTGTTCCATTAGGTAAATCAAGAGTTTCTTGAGTACCGGAATTCGGTGTGTAAACAAAGTTATAGTTATAGATTCCTGAACCTCCTTTCAATTCTGAAGGAATTGCTGTAATTACAGCTTGATTCATAATATTACCCGATGTACAACCAAATTCAGTAACAGGAAAAGCATCGTTAATTGAAGTTACTACCTCAATTGGGTCTAATTCTTTAATTTCAATGATTGGACTTGTGGTTGAACAACCATTAACGGTACTCGTTCCAGTAATTGTGTATTGCCCTTCAGGAAGGTTTTTGAAGGTTAAATCACTGGTATCTATGGTACCTGAATAAGGACCTCCACTTACCACAAAAATTGTGTAGTCTGAAGGACTACTGGCGTTTGTTGACTCAGTAATTCTTATTTCACCTGCATTAGAACCATCACATTTATTATTTTGAGTTGCTTCCACTATAAAATCTGGATTAATTACAGGAGCTACTGTAACTTCCTTAGAATCAACACAGCCAGAGGCCATATCTGTTACTTCTATTCTGTATACACCTTCTGCGTTTACAGTGTGTGATACTGTGGATGAAACTCCTATTATATTTCCAGCATTTGTTGCCGGTGTAACTGCACCTCCTGAAATACCAGCAATCGTATAAGTGAAATTGCTTGGTCCACCAGATAATACTTCAATATCTATGACTGCTTCACCCGGTACACAATTAAGATTTTGAGAAACCGATAAATTGAAATCAATATCTGGATGAATTGTTAAAGGCTGACTAACACTTTCACAACCATTTGCATCTCTCACAACTATATCATAATTACCCTCTGCTACTCCCGCAATTATATAGGGACTATCTGATGAAGATGGTGTATATGTTACACCATTATCAGTAGAATATTGATATGGAGCTAAACCGCTTGCCATTTCAATTGTTATTGAATTATTTACACCACAACTATTTAAATTAACCGAATTAATGACAGGTAATTGGCTTACATTCAAGATTACATTTCCAATGATATCAGAACATCCATTAGAATCTACTGCTGTAACTTCTACACCTACAGGTAATGCAACATTTGTCACATTTGCATAAGGTATTTCTATTGAAGTTAGTGATGTTGGTGTTGTAATACCAGTAGCATTCGTTACATTAAGTTGGAATGTATAACCTGGAAAACCTCCTCTAACGTTTGTAATATTTATAACACCGCTTTGTCCACAAGATATATCATTTCCAACATTAACATTTCCTGTTATTGGTTCTCCTTTTTTGATTAAGGTATCTTCACTTGACCAAGAACAAACACCTGAAGCACCTGAAGTTATATCAATGTAATACTCTCCTTCATCTAATCCAGTAGCCACTACACTTGTAGCATTACCGGTATAATTATGAAGTACATTAACAAAAGCTGCAACTGGAATTCCTACACTAAGGGCATCACGCTTAAATAACGTCCAAGTAAATGGAGAAGTAACATTTGGGTCTGAAGTATCTATATTAAAAGTAATTTCTCCTGTAGCTGATGAACTCGTTGCTGTATTACATTGATTAGAATCTACAACAGGCGTAATTGGAACACTTGATTTAAATTCAAGTTTTTCATCGTTTAGTTTAATACAATCATCACTTGGATCTCCTGGTATTGCTCCACCTGCATTTTCATTAGTATCTTTTACATAAAAATCATAAGTACGACCAGGTACTAAATTTGTAAAGGTAAAAGTACGATCCTGCGAAGGTACAGGCGCTGGAGGTAATGGTGGTGGACTAGAAGTATCAGGTCCAACCCATACAGTAATATCGTCAATAGCAAATTCAAAAGGTCCAACACCACCTACTGCCTCTACTGTAACACTAAACCCTGTTGAACAATCTGAAGGATTTGCAATTGGATTTATTATTAATCCATCAACAATAAATGGGGTTTCAAATCTTTCTAAAAACTCTAGACAAATAACGTCACCTGAAGCGTTTACAATTCTCATAGCTGGATCCACTGATGTACCAGGTGGTATATTTAAAAATATATTTTCAGTATGATCTGCAGTCCAGGTTCCATCTAACCTGCGCAATTGAAGAATATATGGTGCTACTGGTAAAGTAGTCCCTGATAAATCATATTCAAATCCATATTGACTGCTATCATCAATAAAATTAACACAAGTAGAAGGAAGTCTTCCTGAAATTGTAGCTGTTAATTCAGGTAACTCAAAAATTTCAATGAACTGACTACCTGGAGAACATAAGTTAGCGTCTGTAACATTTACTTCATAGTTCCCTGCTGGTAATGAATGAAATGAATGATTTAAATTTTCAGTTACAACATTATTATTGTATGTTCCTCCATCTGTTATCGTAATAGTATAAGGTCCTTTACCATCTGAAATAGCAACATTAATCGATTCTGTTTCTTTGTTACATTCATGTTCTGCGTTTGGTAATGCTAACGTAAATGTTGGATTAGGAACTTGATTAACAGTAACTACTTCAGAATATTCACACAACGATCCATCTCGTACGAAATATTCATAATCACCTGGACTTGTGATAGGGAAAATATTAGTAGTTCCAAAACTAGGTGTTGCTCCACTGCCAACTCCAACGATTGCATATTGATAACTACTATCTCCTCCTTGCCCATTTACCGTAATATTTCCATCATTACAGGTAACGTCTTCAATCGTATATGAAGCTGTAACTTGCTTATGTATGGTAACAGTTTTCTGAATTCCAGTACAACCCGCTTTATCAACAACATCTACCGTGTAGGTTGCTGGAGATAATCCTGAAAAAGTATATGTACCTGAACTTATTGGTGAAGGTGTTTGAGGTGAAGCGCCATTTAAAATAAATTGATATTCTCCATTTCCTCCTGTAACATTTATTACTATTTCACCATTCGTACCGTCATAGCAATTGGTTGGTACCGCAGTAAAAACAATATTCTCCGCCGGATCTATTGTATGAACGGTTGGGGGTGAAGTACATCCATTAGCATCTTCTACTACGAAAGTATAGTTGCCCGGAGGTAAATCAAATACATTTTCACTTACTGGGAATGGGAATGATGCTCCTCCATCAATACTGTATTTGTAAGGAGGTGTTCCGCCTAAATTAGGTGTAGTTCCAGAGGTTCCTGCTGCATCTGTTAGTCTGATACTAGCATCAGTTGGATTTGAACATGTTACGTCTTTGATCACATTAACCGTAGGGGCTAATAACGCAGTTGGTTCCACTAATGTTGGTACTGGAAGCAGATCAATAGTACAAACCGCTAATGAACTAGCATCAGGTCTTATCTGAATATTATAGGCACCTGCTGTTAAACCTGAAATAGTGGTTTGAGCAGTACTTGTTGTGTTCCAACCTGTGCTATTTACATTGTATTGATAAGAGCCATTAAAATTAGATGCTGTTATGATAATTTCTCCATCGGATCCACCATTACAGGAAGGGTTTTCACTATTAGATATTTGACCTTTAAACTCTTTATCAGCCTCAACTGTTACTGCAACAATTCTATCACAAGCTCTATCTGTTTTTACTATAATATTATGAGTTCCTACCGCCAAGTTTTGGAACACATTACCTGTAGGGTTTACAGTTCCTATAGATTGATCTGTATAAGTATAAATTAAAACCGGAGCTGCTGGTGCATTAAGCGTAACATTTCCAGTTCCATCACAATTATACGTTACATCGTAAGTAAATTCAGGAATTATTGGTAAAGGATCAATTACTATCGTATCTACAGCTTCTGTACATCCTTTATCATCTTTAACTGTTAATACATATGTCCCATCAGTTAAATTATCATATACTAAGTCATCACTATAAACACCGTTAAATCCATAAGTATAAGGAGGTGTTCCGCCAGTAGCAGCTGTAAATGTAATCACTCCATCAGTGTTACAAGTAAAGTCTGTTGTTTTACTTGCTGTGCTGGCAACTCTTGTTAATGTGTTTATTGTTTCGGTAAATGGTCCAAAAGTACAGCCATTAGCATCTGTAACTAGTATTGGATAGTCACCAGGTGCCAAACCAGACTGTAATGTTACTCCTGATGCTAAATTTGTTCCATCAAAATTAATTGTATAGGGAGCTAAACCTCCAGCGATTACAACTTCTATACTTCCATTATCGCCAATACAGCTGGGCTGTGTTATATTGGTTGTAACATTTAAAGTTGCTACAAGTTGAACATTAACGGTCTTTGTAAATACACATCCTAAGCCATCTTTAACAAAATAGTCATAACTTCCTGATGTTGTTATAGGTAATGGGTTTACAGCTCCGTAAACTGGTGTAGCACCACTACCTGTTTCTATAATAGCAAACTCATAACTTCCATCACCACCAGTAGCATTTATAGTTACACTACCTGGGGTACAGGTAACGTTTTTAATTGCTTCTGAAGCCGATAATTGTTGATTGATTGTATGAGAAGATGCTACTGAAATACAACCTGCACCATCTTTAACTTCTATACTATATGTAGCTGGTGAAAGTCCTGTAAAGGTATGAGTCGATGCATCTTTTGGTACTGGCTCTATCCAAGGACCGCCATCAATTCTAAACATATAGTCTTTAAGTCCTTGATCAACATTTACTACAATTTCTCCATTTGAGCCGTCATAACAGTCTACCGGTGTTGCTGTATGCGTAACTACTATCGGTGCATTTACCGTAACTACAGTAGAATCAGTTTCTGAACAAACCTCTTGACATCTTATAGGACAATAAGGAATTTGTTTACAAAAATCATTGAATCTAATTCGATGTCTATTGTTAGCCGCTCCTGTAGCAGAGGTAAAACCAAAATAAATAGCGTCAGACCCCCCGAAATAGGTATTTATAAAATCTGAATTTGTATGAGACCCTGCATTAGCGCCATCAATAGTGTATGACAGCGTATTGGTAATTACGTTCCACGTTATTTGAACGCTATGCCAATTATCATCTTCTAACTCTGAAAATCCGATTGGACTTGTTAAAGCCGCATCATTATCAGTGTCAAAAATTGCTCCATGATCATCGGCAATATCGTTTTTAGGTGGTCCATTATTCCATGTATCTACTTCTAAAGCGATTCCATTTTGAATTCCTGAGGCACCTAGACCTCCTCCAGAATCACCTACAGCAGCAGAACCTCTTGGGTCATTGTGAAACACAAACGTAATTCCATCTGCTCCGTTTCCTTTTTTTGATCCAAGATTAACCTGAAAATCTAATTTAAAACTTTCTGAAAATGAAATTTTATTTTTAGACATTAAGTTTCCTCTTTGCATATTTAAAGCAGGAGTTAAGGTCGCTGTAAATTGATCATCAATAACGGTATCAAAGTCAAATACAAATAAATCATTTAAACTTGTTGAGCTATCTATTTTTGGATCTGTACATCCCGTTACAGCAGTATCAAAAATACATTCACTACAATCACGGCTATCTTTTACTTCAACCGTATAATCAGTTGAAGTAGTACCCGGTGGTATGTTTGTAAATGTAGGCGAAGTTTGCCAAGCATCTCCATTAACCCCAATTATTCGATACTCATAAGGAGGAATACCTCCAGATCCTTCTGCTGTAATGATGGCACCACTATCACAAGTAGCAGGTGTCAATGTAGCTTGCACATCAAGTTCTGGAAAGTCTTCAATAGTTACATCTGCCAAATCAATTATACATCCTTGATCCTTAATTTTTACATCGTAATTTCCTGCTGGAAGACCAACAATTTCAAAAGGTGATGTCGTTGCTACATCCCAACTAACTCCATCATTAACAGAATACTCATAATCACCCCCTTGATAATTTTCTGCAGTAATTTGTATTTTTCCACTTCCACCTGTTAAACAAAAATTATTTGAGCTATCAACAAAATTTCCTCCAAATTGGTTACCTGGTGCAACATTCACAGTGACTATTTTATCACAAGCTCTATCTGTTTTTACTATAATGTTATGGGATCCTACTGCTAAATTTTGGAAAACATTACCTGTAGGATTTACAGTTCCTATAGATTGATCAGTATAAGTATAAATTAAAACCGGAATTGCTGGAGCATTGAGCGTAACATTTCCAGTACCATCACAATTATACGTTACATCGTAAGTAAATTCAGGAATTATTGGTAAGGGATCAATTGTTAAAGTTTGAGGTGTTGATTCGCAACCATTATTATCTCTTATTTTAACAATATAATCACCATGGGTTAAATTATCAAATACCGTCTTCGTCGTTGACTGTTCTGTTCCAACAATATAAGTATAAGGGCTCGTTCCTCCAGTAGCACCGGTGAAAGTTATCTGTCCACCGCTTGTAACACAATCAATATTTTGTGTAACACTTGCATTTACAGATGGAGCTGTTTTATTACTAATAACTAAATCTGTTAATTGATAAAAACATTGAAAAGTATCTCTTGTAGCTCTTATATTAACGGTGTAAGTTCCTGGTGCCAAATTAATAAACTTATTATCAATATTCCATGATCCTGGTCCTGATCCGTTATCTATATTATAATCTAGAGTATACCCTTTTTTATCGTTAGTATTAATAATAATTTGTCCATCTGCTTGGCCACTACAAGATATGTCTTTTATAGAAGGCGTAAAAGTTATAGGTGCTTCAAGTGAAACGTTTATTGGACTCGAAAATGCAAAACAATTATTGCTATCAATTACTACAAACACGTATTCACCCTCTTCACCATTAGGGATAGTATAGGTAGTTGAAGTTAATAAATCAGATGGTAATATATCTGAAATACTAGTATATAAATCAACTCCTTGTTTTTTCCATAGAGCATAACTATAGACACCTGTAGTTATACCTCCATTGGCTTGTAACTCTATTATTCCATTTGAAGATCCATTTAAACATGTAATATCTTTAGTTTTAGTGGCCAATAATGTTAACTCATCTGGCTCACTTACTGTAATTTCCTCAATATAATCACATTGTGGTGTTTTTACACTAACTTGGTAAGTACCTGCACCGGGCACATCTAATGTAACAGGGCGGTTATCATTAAAAGATTTTTCTGCTTTTACATCTGTACCTTGCAATAACTGATAAGTATATCTACCCGGCACGTTATTATTTACCCCTATAGAGACCTGTGATGTTCCCCCATGACATAAAATATCTTGTTTTGATACCGTTACCTCAAGTACTTCTTTCCTAATATTTATACCTGGAAATGTATATTCACAAGAGGCCGCTGCTGAACTACTTATTCGTCTTATTTTTAATGTATAGTCGCCTGGTGTTGCAATGGACGTAAATGTACCTGTTCCTTGATAAGGAAATATAGCTCCTCCAGGTCCTTCTAATTTGTACTCATACCCATTTGGTATATTATTAACAGTAATTTCACCATTAGTATCACAAATTATATGTTTTTTTGAAATATTTGGTGATAATGTAGATTTGTAAACATTAAAATAATAAATGCTAGTACATTCACCATTGTAATTTATTTTTAATTTGTACTTCCCTTCTTCTGAAACATCAATTGAGCTTTGGTTAGATGACCCTGGCACATCATTCCAATTACAGGCATTATTAGGATTAGCACAATTATTTGTTACATCTGGGCAACTTCCCTCTACCATTTTCTTCCATTGTATTGTTGTTAAACCATCAGAGGTATCAACACCAGTATTTAAGGTACGAAAGCTTCCATCACCACACAAATATATTTCACCTAACTTTAAGTTATTGGATGTACAACTATTTAAATAATTATCAAAAGAAGATTCAATAGGATTTGAAGCAGCCCCTATTAACTTAACGTTAAATATTTCCGTTTTTTCTATACAACCCGTACCAGGTTTTGCTGTTGTTGTTACAGTATAGACTCCTACATCTGAAGAACGTACCGTAAGAGATTGAGAATTCCCTACTACTACGTTAGACTCATTTCTCCATTCATAGCTTTGAAACCCTGATGCTGCAACTAATTTAACTGTTCTACCATCACAAACGACTGCTTCATGCTCAAAAGTACAACCAGAGATATCTGCTAAAAAGTTAGTAGGTCCTGTAATGCCAGAATCACAAGGATCAAGACCAAAAATACTAGATTCATTTATAACTCTATCTCCACCACCTTCATCAAAACTATAACTTGCAAATGCTTGGTTCTCAATGACATCAGAACAAGCATCCCTCAAATCATTACAAGTTTCTACTAATTTAACTCTGAACCTAATTTCACTTCTACCGGATTGTTTGCGAACTAAATGATCAAGATTTCTAAAAGTAATTGTTCCGCCTGTAGTTCCTGAAGCAGGTGTATAAGTATGAGTAACGCCTAAAGGCACAGATAAATCAGAAGGTTGATTTGTTGATGGATCAATCACTAAATCAGCATTAGCTGGTAAAATATCGGAGATTACTGTATTTATCGCATTATCAGTACCTATATTTTCAAAAGTTAATTTGTAATAAAGCTCTTCACCTAAACCTATTGTTTGCCCAGCCATATCATTTCCAGCTGCATCTTCTACTGTTTTTAAAATACGTATTTTTGGTTCAATAACTTCAATGGACATCCCTACCAAAAAAGGCCAGTAAATATCTCCAGTAGATGAAAATCGTAAATTTGTGGAGGTTTGATTGTTGGTAAGTATAGACTTAGTATCATTATCTAGTTTAAAAATATCTGCATCATACCCCAATGTGTTTCGACTGTTTGGTCGCCTGTTTGTAACATGTTGATGACTACCAGCCCCAGTAATATTGGTTATAGAACTATTAAAAAAGTTATTACTTGGATTATTATTATTGTTTGAACTAAAAATAGTTGAAAAACTTGCTGTATTTCTCTGTTGAATCATAAATTGATCACCAGTAATACTTTTATCACCTTCTAAAGTTGCTACTAAAACTTTTGCATTAACCGGACCAAAAGGAACTGTTCTAAATCCACTGATATTAACTGTCCTATTATTTCCACTAGATATAGATGAAAAACCATCGAATGTAAAGAATTCTTTACTTGTATCTCTTTCGTTTTTGTAAATAATTACAATATTCCATCCAGCTGCTCCACCTAAACCTCTTTCCCTGTCTCGGCCTATTGTCCCTCTGACATCTGCAACGATATATTCACCGTTCGGACTATTTTTGTTAATTATATTAGTAATGTCTTTATAACAAACATAAGGACGTGACGTAGCACTTCCGTTATTAAAGATTATTTCATTAGGGTCTAATATTCCTGCCTCTATTTGTTGGTAACTAGAATTCCCTGGTAATTTTATCTTAATCTTATTGAAATCGGGGCTGGGAGCTCCTTCATTTTCCCAGGTATCATATGGGTATATCCCTGCCCAATACAGCCCTGCATATACGATCGTAGCACAACTTGGAACATTGAGTGTTGCTGCTGATGATGAAAAAGTGTTTGGATCGTTGTCTATATCTACATAAACTAGATTACTTCTTCCATTACTTGCATTTCCATTATGTGGATTGGTGCGATGCAAGTTAATATTGTTATTTGCTATGAAAGTCATATCACCTCGAATCGGTTTACCATCACCTATCAAAGGAAAACGTTTTGTAAAATCCACATCGGATAAGGCTGCATTAGCTTTCAAAATGGCTAATTCTTTTGCAGTCATTTCTTTTCCAGCCAATTCATGTTCTTGCGAATAGAACAGCAGACTGTAGAGCATTAGTGTTAGGGTAAGTATAAGTCTTTTCATGATAAGGGGAAAATTTATTTAACTAGTACTTTTTTTAATTTAAATTATTTAATATTTACGATTGATTTTCGATCGTAATAAGCTCCATTTAGGTTATTTTCATATAGTTTAATAGCCTTCGCTTTGCTTATCGTTTTTAATATGTATACGTGTCTTAGCCCAGTACTTGGATGTATAAAGTAACCAGCAGCTATATTATCATTTTGTAGTTCATCTACAAATCTATCTGCATACGCTTTATTACCAAAAGCACCGACCTGAATATAATAACCTTCTTCCATATTTCCAACTTTTTTTATTGTTAAAATTTTTGCTGGTGGTTGTGGTTTCCGCTCTTTATAAGTTTGTTTACCATCTCCTGTAGTTATTTTTACAATAAATACAGCTTCTTTATATGTTTTTTTATTCTTTAAAGCCAAAGGATCATTATCTTCTCCATCGAAAAGTTTTTTATCTTTGAATTCTTCGGTCATTCTTTCTGCATTCTCTTTTTTAGCAAAACTATCAAAATAAACATAGTAAAACTTGGTTTTCGAGTCATATACATACTTAGCATCTATACCTTCTTTTTCAAATTTCCATTTCTTTTCTTCTATATATGCTTCAGCATTTTCTTTACTTTTGAATTGATTGGCTGCCACATAATAAGCTGTTCTACTACCACCGTTTCTTGTTCTTGTTATAGTACTTCTTCTCCACGGTGTATCAGTTCTTCTTCTTAAAGATGTATCTTTTTCTTCGTTTTCTGGAATTACTACAAGTTCAGAAGTATCTTTTTCCTCAGGCAACTCTTTAGCTGGAGGCGGATTTTCCTTTAAAATTCGCAGAATTTCATCAACTTTTTTATTTAATTTATTAATTGAATCATAAGCGCTATTTAATTCTTTAGATGAATCATTGGCTCTAAATTTATTTTTCGGCTTTCTTTCAGGAAGTTTTACACTAACACTTCCTGACCTCCTTTTTGGAACTCTTCTTGAAAAACTCTTTTCGCCAAAATTATAGATGATTCCTATCTCATTGGTAGCTGCGAAATCTCCTTTTTCATATGAAAAACCAATGGAAATTTTATCTGATAAATTAACACCTGCTCCTGCTGAAATGCCATATTCCTTATCATAACCTGCTTTTAGCCAACCTGCTTTAGGTAGATCAAAAATAACATTTCCTCCATAACCAAAATCACCATCACCTGGCTTTCTAGCTAAACCTAAAACTCTGAAAACTGCAGCTTCAAAAATTCCTCCAGCATAAGTAAACTCATGGGTATATACTAAATGACCTGAATATGTTTTTTCTGAGAATGATGTTGCCATTTTATTTTCTCTAAGTTCAAAATCCAATAAATTTTCAAAAAACACTCCAACATCAAACTTGCCAAAAGACAAAGTAACTGCCGGTTGCCAATTAACTATAGGAATATCTTGAAAATTACTTATGGCAGGGTCTGGTTGCTGTGTGTTGACTTTTAAGCCATCTGCACTTCTCCTACTGTAAAGTACATTAAAACCAAATGTCAGATCTAAATTATCACTAAGTTGCATTCTGTGAGCGTAATTAGCTAAAGCTCCAAAATCTTTAAATACTCCTACTTCTTGCTGATAAACCGCTAATCCTGCACCTACATTTTCTCTCATTTTACCTGCATAACTTAAAAGATATAACTTTGGAGAATCCTCAAAATCAACAAAACTATTCCTAACAATTGCATTTAAGGAAGTTTTATTTTCTCTTAAAGCCGAAAAAGTAGGCACTGTAAGAAAGCGATTAAACTTCATAAAATTCCTTGATGTAAAGCTATTATATTTTTGCGAACCACCAGAAACCTGGGCCCCAACTATGGCTGAGTACATGAGCAGTCCTAAAATAATATTTCTTTTAATCATATATTTCCCTTCTAGTCTATTACTGAGATACTTCCTGCTTTAACAAGCTTCTCATCTCTTATTATTTTGTAATAAAATATTCTTTGATTTCCTAAATCATCTTTAGGCCAATCATTTTTATATTCGGTTGTTGTTAAAACCTCGCCCCCGTTAGAATTATAAATACTAATGGTCACCGTTGGTTGAAAAGAATATCTATTTGATATTTGCCAAGTATCATTTATTCCGTCTATTGTTTTAGGAGATATAATATTTGGCACAATAATTTGATCATCTTGTTCAACAACCTCTATCATTTTTGTCACCCGACAATCACCTACTTTAGCTATTAACGAATAAAGTCCGATATTATTTACTTCAACTGTTTCATTTGTTGACAATAAATCTCCTGAATCTTCTTCATACCATTCATAAGATTCGGCTCCACTTGCCGTTATTATTGTTGCTTCGCCTGATAGTAGTACTACTATTTGAGATGGTGTCACCTGAACAGCCGAATCATCAAAGGGTATTATATTAACAGGATCTAATTCTTTTAAACAGCCAAAGCCAGAGACTTGCAATTTATATTCTCCTGGCTCAATAACTTCTAAAGTTTTAGGATCACTTAATGTCAGCTCTTCATTATCTTTAAACCATGTATACGTAAATCCAGCAACCATTTCTAAAAAAGATAAAGTAATAGTTCCTCCGTCACACAAGGAGTTGGATGTTGAACTTGATAAAATTTCTGGAGATCTTACTGTTAGTTTGACATCTATCTCATTTGATTCATTACTAATGCTATTACCAGATCGGGTACTCGCTACTAATTTATATAATCCATTTTCTGTGTAAGATAGAACATTTAAGCTACTAGTTGTTACTCCTGTATCAACACCATTCTTAAACCATTTGTAGTTTAAATTTTCATTTATTTGATCATCTGATAATTGATATTCTTCACCATCTGTTCCTATAGCTGTAACACCAACCATTAGTAGATCTGTAGAATCACTATCACATTCAACATAATTATTAGAAGTTCGAATGGTTAAGTCAAATTCATCTAAACCTACTAGTTCAAAAATTTCAGAATCTTGCGAAAAACGACATCCACTGGCACCTGCTGTTTCTGTAACTCTTGCATAGTATTTTCCAGGTTCTATAGCGTTGAGTGATTGTGAAAAAACACTTATTTGTTGTCCGTCTTTAAACCAAATAACATCAACTGAAGTAGACGCAGGCTCTATTTCAAACGTTAATTCTTTTGTTTCTCCGGGTAGTATTATATCTTTCCCTGTTTGATTATTGGTTATTGTAAAACTTGCCGTTGACTTTTGCCTTAAAATAATATCTTGTGACCGAAAAGTACAATTATTACCTGCTTGTACTTCTAAGTGGTAGGTTCCAAATTGACGTGTATTAGGCGTAGTATAAGTTCTAGAAGGTGAAGAAGTCACTAGCTCATCATCTTTATACCAATTATATATCAAAGTGACACCAGGAACAGTAATATCTTCTGCCTCAAAAGTATGTGTTTCATCTGAACATATTTCAATTTCATTTTGCCCTAGAATATTTGCTACATTGCTTTCTACAACAATCACCCTACTTGATATAGAACTAACAGTTCCACAAGCACCATATTCAATCCTTGCTACATATCTCCCCTCGTCGTTTACACTAATTCTCGGCTCATTCGTTTCTTTTAAAAAAACACCATCTTTATACCATTCAAATTTTGCTGTTTTCGTTGTGTTTAAAACAATTTCAACAGCATCTCCTGAATTACCGCAAATGTATTGTGTTCCTGGAGACGTCGTAGGTATGTTATCATCTATCATATCATAAGCTGAAAAAAAATCGGAGGCTGGACCTTGGACTGGTGGATTAGAAGCAACAATTCTTATCCGATATTTTGTTCCAAAAGTACCTGCAGGGAATTGAAACGTTGCTGGTATATCCAGAAAAGTATTATTTTTATTTGCTATTCGACTAATAAACCTATCCGGAGTCGAAGTAAATGTACCATTTTCATCAGATAACTCAACTTGAAACACATTGTCAGGTTCAAATAACCCCCCTGTAATTTTAAAAGTCAAGTCGAAGTCAACATTAGAACCTTGACTACAAACAAAATTATTAACATCAATATCTCCTAAGTCTGGAGCAAGCAATGATTGTCCTTTTAGGACCAAACTTAAAAATAACATCATTGTTACTAAAAGTATTCTTATGCTTTTAGCTAATATTTCACTCATCTAAGGAATTCTTTTTAGGGGGCGGAAAGATACATATTGTTTTAATAAATAGCAACATATAAATAATCTGCCAGCGGGCAAAATATAAAATAATCCTCACATTTACAAAAAAACATTTCAATACAATCAAAAAAATAAAATAATTCATTACCTTTTTGATTAAGATAAATTTAAACCTGTGAACATAAAATTTAGCTTATTACTGCTTCTTTTTAACACACCTTCATTTACTCAAACAGGTGGTAACTCTATTTTTTCATTTCTTAATATTTCTAGCTCACCAAGGCAAGTTGCGATGGGCGGTAAGATATATACGTTAGAAAATGACATTGACCAACCTGCCTGGAACCCTTCTATTATAACTCATACTTTACACAAACAAATATCAGTCAACTACACCAGCTATTTATCGGATATTCAAATTGGATCTTTATCATATGCGCATTATATCAACAAAAGTTTTGGGACTTTATACGGAAATATAAACTATTTAACCTATGGTTCTTTGCTTAGAATTGATGAAGAAGGAAGAGAAAACGGTTCTTTTAACGCAAATGACATCTCTTTATCAATAGGTTATGCAAAAAAATTATGTGATTGTAATTTGTATTTGGGCATAAATACTAAATTTATTTATGCTTACATAGATACATTTTCTTCTACGGGAATTGCTTTTGACCTAGGTTTTTCTTATCGAAAGAAAAATATTCCTTTTATATTTAGCATACTATTAAGAAATATTGGAAAACAATTAACTCCATTCATCAATACTCGTGAAAAACTGCCACTTGACATAGCAATTGCTTTTTCCTATAATCTGGAAAAAATGCCACTTACATGGCATATAACCGTTGATAACTTACAAAAATGGAAGTTAGGCGTTCCTAACCCTTCTAATCAGAAAACAGATTTGGAAGGCAACGAGTACGAAGAAAATATATCCTTTCTCAATAATTTAATAAGACACGTAAGTTTTGGAGCTGAACTATTTAAAAACAAAGCAATAAATTTAAGAATGGGGTATAACTTTAGAAGAGGTAAAGAATTGCAATTGCAAAATGTACGTTCTTTTGGTGGCCTATCGTTTGGTATTGGTATCAAAAATAAATATTTCAAGTTCAATTATGCTTACTCAAAGTTTCATTCAGCTACAAATACAAATACGTTTGGTATTCAAATTGACCTTGACAAAGATTAATTACATTAGTCATATTTAATTATGAAAGCAACCATTTCTATTAAATAATATTCAAATTACTATGTAAATAGAAATTAAATTATTGTGATTTCTCTCTAAATCTTTCTATTTATTTGAGCCATCTTTTATAAGAATATACACTATATTTGTTATAATTACAGAAATTTTATGACCAAAAAAATAACAATAGCCATTGATGGGTTTTCCTCTACAGGAAAAAGTACTATTGCCAAGCAACTTGCTAAAGAATTAGGATATATTTATGTAGATACAGGAGCAATGTACAGAGCTGTAACACTATATGCAATGCAACAAAATTTAATCTCAAAAAATCATTTCAACACTACAGAACTAATCGATGATCTAAGTAGTATTTCTATTTCCTTTGTATTTAACCCCTCTCTAGGCTATGCTGAAGTCTATTTAAATGGCACTAATGTTGAAAAAGAAATTAGAACGATTGAGGTTTCTAAACTGGTTAGTAAAGTAGCAACAATATCTGAAATACGCAAAAAATTGGTCAGCGAGCAACAAAATATGGGTAAAAATAAAGGAGTTGTTATGGACGGGAGAGATATTGGAACCGTTGTTTTTCCTAATGCTGAGCTTAAACTATTCATGACTGCTTCGGCTGATAAACGTGCCAAAAGACGCTACAAAGAATTGGTAGACAGAGGAGATCGTGTCAACTATGAAGAAATTCTTCATAACGTACAAGAAAGAGACAGAATTGATTCAACAAGAGCTGATTCTCCATTAGTTGTTGCTGAAGATGCTATTGAGTTTGATAATTCAGACATGGGATTGAAAGAACAATTTGAAAGAATTTTGAACTTAGTAAAAACTCATGCTTTGACATAAAAAAAACTACTCTGAGATTTTAATATTAAACCAATTACGCAAAAGTTTTTGAAATATCCAATTCTCAGCGATTACAAAAAAGCTTTTAATAATCAACACTTAAAAAAAACAAAAAAACAATAACCCCTTCAAAATAAAAGACTTAATTACGAATATGGATTCGATTACTTAATTTAACATTAAAGGTTTTTAATTAAGTTCAAAAAATTAACCGAACAGCTTTGGTTTCTTTTGTTTGTCATTCAGTATGGTGTTACTTAATAAGTATATAAGTTGTGTATTGTTTATATTAACTATTCGCATAGTAAAAACAAAAAATGTAGAACTTATTTTTTGACACAATAATACACTCTTAGAAATTCAATAATTTTATTATTCAGTAGTAGAGCTTTTAGAATACCGTCTCCATTTTTCAATGCAATTTTGAATATCTATTGGAAGTTCAGAATTAAACTCTAAATATTTACCACTCCTTGGATGTACAAAGCCTAATGTTTTTGCGTGTAATGCTTGTCTTGGCAACTCTTTAAAACAATTGTCTACAAATTGTTTATACTTACTAAAAGTAGTTCCTTTGAGTATCTGATTTCCTCCATAGCGTTCGTCATTAAATAAAGTATGACCTATATGTTTAAAATGGGCTCTTATTTGATGAGTTCTCCCTGTTTCGAGTCTACATTTTACCAAAGTAACATAGGTAAATCTTTCTATTACTTCATAATGGGTTACTGCTGGTTTTCCATATTCTCCATCTGGAAAAACTGACATCTGCATTCTATCTTTTAGACTTCTACCAATATTCCCTTTAATTGTACCCTTGTCTTCCTCTACACTACCCCAAACCAATGCGTAATACAAGCGCTCTGTTGTTTTATCAAAAAATTGTTTTGATAAATGCACCATTGCATGTTCTGTTTTTGCCACTACAAGTAAACCACTTGTATCCTTATCAATTCTGTGTACTAGCCCTGGGCGATCACTAGAATTATTTGGTAAATTTTCTATATGATGTATTAATCCATTTACTAAAGTTCCTGAGTAATTTCCATGACCAGGATGAACCACCATGCCTGGTGATTTATTAACAACTATAACATCTTGATCTTCATACACTATATCTAAAGGCAGATTTTCAGCTACCAATAAATTTTCATGAGGAGGATATGCCAAAACAACCTTTACCTCATCTTTTGGTTTAATTTTATAATTTGCTTTTACTGGAATTTCATTTACTAAAATATTTCCCGCCTTAGCAGCTTGTTGTATTTTATTTCGAGTAGCGTTCTCGATAAAATTCATTAAAAACTTGTCCACTCTCAAAGGAGCCTGCCCCTCATTAGCTATAAAACGATAGTGTTCGTATAACTCATCATTATCCATATCTTGGCTTTTATCTTCCTTAGATTTTTTATTCTTCTCCGTTCCCATCACCCAAAATTAAATTAATTTTAGATCTTTTTGGTATTTTAGCTCCTGGTTTGATTTTTTTTCCTTTAAAAGTCAAACCTCTTACAACATCTTTTCCTAAATCCTTTACCCATGTAATTTTTTCTCCCACTACAAAACCTATGGATCTTAAATGTGTAATTGCTTGTCTTCTTGTCCTGCCATTTAAGTCAGGTATTTCAACATCTCTATATCTCGATGGGTTTAAGGTTAAGTATATTTTTCTTTTTTCTTTTACAAAATCACCTGCCGATGGATTCTGATCTATCACTGATTTTTTAGGATAATTTGGATTATAGCTAGCACTATCAATAACTAAATATTTTAAATCAAGCTCATTTAACTTTCTTTCTACCTCTTCTAACAATAGTTTATCTAAATCTGGGACTTGAATTTTTTGCCCATGATTCGTAGTTAGATTTAGCCACCATTGCAACAAGACAACAGCTAAAAATATTCCAATAACTGAAATCACAACTTGTTTTAAAAAGTTTTTACTTTTTAGAAATAATAATACTCCTTTAATTTTTTCTGAAATGTTGCTCATCATAATTTTAGTAAAATCACACAAATTTACACCAAAAATAGTTAACTCAGTTTATAATAATTATCGAATGCTCTCTTTATTTTAGTTTATGTTTTATTGATAACATCTTATTGTTAAAGTTAATTGACAAATTACATGTAATTTACTTTTTTGGTAAGTTTGTAAAAACTACTTTTACTATAATTGATAACTTAATTTATAAATGAAAAAAAATATAGCCGTTGTTATGGGGGGGTACTCTTCGGAAGTTGCTATTTCTATGAAAAGTGGTAGTGTCGCCTTTAAACATCTTGACAAAGAGAAATTCAACCCGTACCAAGTTCATATTTTACCTAATAAATGGGTAGTTATTGATAATAACAAGGAATATGAAATTGAAAAAAAAGACTTTTCTTTTTTTAAAGGTGATAAAAAAATAACATTTGATTGTGTATTTAATGCAATTCATGGTAGCCCAGGAGAAGATGGAAAGCTTCTTGCTTATTTTGAATTAATAAATATGAAACACACATCTGCACCGTTTTACCAAATGGCGCTAACTTTTAACAAAAGAGACACTTTAAGTGCGGTTAAACATTACGGTATTCCTACTGCAGAATCTGTTTACCTTAATAAAGGAGCTAATTACACTACTTCTGAAATAATAGAAAAAGTTGGACTCCCTTGTTTTGTTAAACCGAATAATGCTGGCTCTAGTTTTGGGATTTCGAAAATTTATAAAGAAAAAAACTTATCAAAAGCTATTGACAAAGCTTTTAAAGAAGACTCTGAAATACTTATTGAAAGCTTTTTAGATGGTATTGAAGTTTCCGTTGGTGTTATAGAATATAAAGGGGAAGTAACTGTACTCCCAATAACTGAAATAGTATCTGAAAATGATTTTTTTGATTATGACGCAAAATATAACGGTAAATCTGAAGAAATCACACCTGCAAGGCTTACCAAGTTTCAAGAAACGAAAGTAAAAGAAATGGCAAAAAAAGTTTATACCATATTAAATATGACTGGTTTTTCACGTTCTGAATATATACTTGTGAAAGATGTTCCTCATTTTCTGGAAATGAATACTGTACCAGGTTTAACGGAAGCTAGTATTTTACCAAAACAGGCAAAAGAATATGGTATAGAACTGTCCGAATTATTTAATAATTCTGTACAACAATCTTTAAACAAATAATAAACAACCTATTATACATTTCTACCTTTATGAAAAAAGCTGTTTTTCCTGGTTCCTTTGACCCCATAACTCTTGGGCATGTTGACATAATAGAGAGAGGAGTTACCTTGTTTGACGAGTTAATTATTGCCATTGGTATCAATGCTGAAAAAAAATATATGTTTTCATTAGAAGAACGAAAAAAATTTATTGAAAAAACTTTTATACACGAACCAAAAATTAAAGTTCTTACCTATAGAGGTCTAACGGTTAATTTCTGTAAAGAACAAAATGCTAATTTTATTTTAAGAGGTCTCCGAAATCCTGCAGATTTTGAATTTGAGAAGGCTATTGCACATACGAATAGGAAACTCTCTGAAATTGAAACAGTTTTTTTACTCACCTCGTCAGGTAAAAGTTATATTTCATCATCTATTGTAAGAGACGTTATAAGAAACAATGGTAATTATAAAGGATTAGTTCCTAACGCTGTGAGTTTATAATTTAAAAAGTTTAAGTTTCCGAAACAAAAAAATTTTAAAACAACAACAAAATCATAACTATGAAAGAGTTTGATCAATTATTTAAGTCTTTATCTATTACTGAAGAAAATCTAAAAAAAGACATTTTGGATAATGCTATCGTGCAAACAGTAAACAAAGAAAGCTTTATAGTTGAAAAAGGTAAATATATAAAATGGTTAGCTATTGTAATATCAGGAAAAGTTAGGGTTTGGCAGGAAAACGAAGATCGACAAATTCTACTTTACTATGTTACTCCTGTTCAAACATGCGTTCTATCTTTATCTGCTGCTTTTCGAGACTGTTTGAGCCTTGTACAAGCAAAAGCAGAAGAGGAGACAACCATTATTAAAATTCCTGTTCGGTATGTGAAAGAATGGAGTTTTAAATATAAATCATGGAATAACTTCACAACCAGCTCATTTATTTTTAGCTATCAAGATCTTCTTCATTCGTTTAAAAACCTTGCCTTTAATAAAATTGATAAAAGATTATTTGAATATTTAAAATTATACACCCAAAAAAAGAATACAAATATTATAAAACTCTCGCACAATGAACTCTCTAAAGAAATTGGTACAACAAGAGAAGTAATTTCTAAAATCTTAAAACAATTTGAATTATCAGGTATTGTAAAATTAAAATTTAAACAAATAGAACTTTGTAAGCCTGATGCATACTTAGAATAGTTTCTTTAGGAATGAAATTATGGATGAAAGTGTTTTAAAAAAATAAAAATTACAAAAGCTATATTTAAACCAATCATAAATACATTGTTGAAACTTCAGAAACGAATACCTCTAACTCACAACTTTAATTATTTTTTTGACACCTGTTCATAAAATGAGTTCGCTTTTATCTGTATATATTTGAAGGCCTTATAACATTAATTTATGTTTAATAGAAGAAAGGTTTTCTAAAAAAGAAAAGTTTACTTGAAACCAAGTACCTATCAATAAAAATTTTGTCAATTAATTTTATATAAGGTATGTTTATCAAATAAAAAAACCCGTTACTTTTAGAAACGAGTTTAATTAAAATTTTATATATAAAAACTACTTACCTTCAGCAGCTTTTTTTGCCTCTTTTTTCAATTTAAAGTTTTCCCAGATAGTACCACCTATCCAGTAAGGAACCACAAATGTTAATAAGAATATCAACAACCAAAAACCAGCCGTAAAAATAAACATGAACAAAACTAATCCTGAAAACTGTGAAAAATCTAACATTTGTATTACATTAATAATTGTTACGTAGCAAAATTATAACTATTTTTTATATCAAACAATAAAATCTAATAAAAATCATCTATTAAAATCAGTAGAATTTGTAATTTTGATGATGATTAATTCTTAGCATATTTAAATCACTAAATAATGAAATACAGAATCGAAAAAGACACTATGGGTAAGGTAGAAGTACCTGCTGATAAATATTGGGGAGCTCAAACAGAGCGCTCAAGAAATAATTTTAAAATTGGACCAGCTGGTTCTATGCCTTTAGAGGTTGTTTATGGCTTCGCTTACCTAAAGAAGGCTGCAGCCTATGCAAATGCTGACTTAGGCGTTTTAACTAATGATAAACGTGATTTAATTGGTTTGGTTTGTGATGAAATTTTATCAGGTAAACATAATGATCAGTTCCCTTTAGTCATTTGGCAAACCGGTTCTGGAACGCAATCAAACATGAATGTTAATGAAGTTATTGCAAATAGGGCACATGAAATAGCGGGAAAAATAATTGGTGAAGGTGAAAAAACTATTCAACCCAATGATGATGTCAATAAATCCCAATCTTCAAATGACACATTTCCTACTGGAATGCACATCGCTGCTTACAAAAAAATAGTAGAAGTTACCATTCCTGGTGTTGAGCAGTTAAGAAATACTCTACAAAAGAAATCTGAAGAGTTTAAAAATGTTGTTAAAATTGGGCGTACACATTTAATGGATGCTACTCCGCTTACATTAGGACAAGAATTTTCGGGTTATGTAGCTCAATTAGACTTTGGTTTAAAGGCTTTAAAAAATACAATGGCTCATTTATCTCAATTGGCTTTAGGAGGTACTGCTGTTGGTACCGGTCTTAATACTCCTCAAGGATACGATGTGTTGGTTGCTAAATATATTGCTGAATTTACCAACCTTCCTTTTATAACTGCTGAAAACAAATTTGAAGCCTTAGCGGCTCATGATGCTTTAGTTGAAACTCATGGCGCATTAAAACAATTGGCTGTTTCGTTAAACAAAATTGCTAATGATATTCGTTTAATGGCTTCAGGACCACGTTCTGGAATTGGAGAATTAATAATTCCTGCAAATGAGCCAGGGTCTTCCATTATGCCCGGAAAAGTAAACCCGACACAAGCTGAAGCCATGACTATGGTTTGTGCCCAAGTTATGGGGAATGATGTTGCTGTTACTGTTGGGGGAACTCAAGGGCATTATGAGTTAAATGTTTTTAAACCTATGATGGCTGCTAACGTTCTGCAATCAGCTCAATTAATTGGAGATGCTTGTGTTTCATTTGATATAAACTGCGCTTCTGGTATTGAACCAAACTATGCAAGAATAACGGAGCTTGTAAATAATTCACTAATGCTTGTTACTGCCTTAAACACTAAAATAGGTTATTATAAGGCTGCCGAAATAGCCAATACCGCTCATGCTAATGGTACCACCTTAAAAGAAGAAGCTATTAACTTAGGTTATGTCACTGCTGAGCATTATGATGATTGGGTAAAGCCCGAGGACATGACAGGAAGCTTAAAATAATAAAAATTAAAAAAACGAATAAAAAAACCTTTAATCTTAGATTAAGGTTTTTTTTATAATAATCGTTTGACTTTTAACAAGACATATCTGCTATAATCTTCCATTTTCCATTTATTCTTTTAAAAATAACCATAAAAACTCCTTTAGCTTTTTCTTGTTTTTTTTTGAGCAAGTATTCTCCCATAACAAAATAAGCACCGTTGTTTATTTTTGAGATATCACTTATTTTAAAACTTAAATTACCTGTATGTTCTTTCGTCGGATAATTCTTTTTATAATTATTAAGAGTATTTTTCCAACCCTCAGTAAGACCATTTTTTCCAAAAAATTTTAATGAATTACTTTTCCAATATCCTTTCATAAAGCCTTCTAAATCATTTTTAGACCAAGCTTCTTCCTGTTTTTTCATTACAGAGATGATCTCCTTCATATCCTGTTTACTATGGTCATTTTGAGCGAAATTATTACATCCTATAAGAAAAAATACAGCAGATAAAAATTTGGAAGCTTTAAAATTAATAATCATATTAAAAATTTAGGTTAATATTCTTTATAAAGAAAATAATCATATTGTTAATTATGTATATTTTTTATAAAAACTTAAATAAAATACTTAATTACATACGCTAAATCACCTTAAAACGGTCAAACAATAAGAGACTTAGCATTTACTCATAAGGTGGGTAAAAAACATAATGTTAATTTGATAAATAAGATAATTTACATTTATATAAAATTATTATCAATAAATTGATTGACATCTTTCAATTCAGAATTATATGGCTTTTGTGCTCTTCTTTGGATAAACTAAAATAGCTAAACTTTGTTTTAGAAATAAAGACTAAAATAGTGATCTAATAATTTCACTAATTGTAATTCCTTCAGCTTCTGCTTTGTAGTTTTTTACTATTCTGTGAGACAATATAGGTATAGCTACTGCCTTCACGTCTTCTATATCTGGAGAATATTTTCCGTTTACCGCAGCATGTGCTTTAGCCGCTAAAATAAGATTTTGAGAAGCTCTTGGACCAGCTCCCCAATCAATATATTTTTTAATAGAATCTGTAGCTAGTTCAGATTTTGGTCTTGTTTTACCTACAAGACCTACAGCGTACTCTATCACATTGTCTGTAACAGGAATTTTTCGAATCAAATCCTGAATCTCAATAATTTCGTTAGCTGAAAAAAAGCTATTTAAATTTTGCTTTACAGCAGAGGTTGTATTTTTAACTACCTCAACCTCTTCTTCAAAAGTTGGGTATTCAAGATTAATTGAAAACATAAACCTATCTAATTGAGCTTCTGGAAGTGGATATGTTCCTTCTTGCTCTATAGGATTTTGAGTAGCTAAAACAAAAAAAGGTAAATCTAATTTATAATGGTGTCCTGCCACTGTAACTGACCTTTCTTGCATCGCTTCTAACAATGCAGCTTGTGTTTTAGGGGGTGTACGATTTATTTCGTCTGCTAGAATTATATTGGAAAAAATGGGCCCTTTTATAAACTTAAATTGACGTGTTTCATCTAATATTTCACTTCCAAGAATATCAGAAGGCATAAGATCTGGGGTAAATTGAATTCTTTTGAAGTTTAAGCCTAAAGCTTCAGAAATTGTATTTACTAACAACGTCTTTGCCAACCCAGGAACTCCTATTAAAAGAGAATGCCCTCCACAAAATATAGAAAGTAGTGTAAAATCAACAGCTTCTCTTTGGCCGATTATTACTTTTCCTATTTCTTGTTGTAATTTTTTATATTTTTTTACTAAGTTGTTTACAGCTGTGACTTCTGACATATTCTTAAAAGTATTTTAAAATTATATAAAAAAATAAAACTAACAAACTCTTTATTTCAAGATAGCTTATAACCTAGCTGACCGTTATTTGCTTTCTTTCTTTTTCCAGTTTCTCTTGAAATTACATTCTTTATGGTCGCTATTTAATTTAATATAGGTTTCAAAAATTTTTTCTTTTAACCATTTATCCACCGCTTCTTCTTTCTTTTTTTCTAAAGCGAATTGTTGCATTCTAACATAATCTTCGACAATATCTGCTTTGTGAGTTTTTGTTTTTTGACGTACTAAAATAACCTTATACATTTTTTCACCAGAACGCGTTTCATCATAAAAAACATCTGTCATTTCTCCTTCATTTAATTCACTAATCCTTCCAAATAAATCAGGTGCCATGTTGGTTAATTCAAATTGAGGTTCACCTGTATACTCATTTATTAACTTTCCCCCACTGAATTTTGTACTTTCATCTTCAGAAAATTTAGTTGCAGCTTCTTCAAAGGTTAAAATACCTTTCTTCACATCCGAAACAATTTTTTCTATGTCTTTTTTCGTTTTGTTTAACTTTTCACTTGAAATTTTAGGTTGTAACAATATATGTGAAACTTCTCTTGATTTACCCCTTATTTTATGAAGTTTTATAATGTGGTAACCAAATTGAGTTTTTATTGGCTCCGATATTTGCCCTTCATCTAAAGAAAAGGCAGCCTCTTTAAACTCCTTAATAAATGGTGTCTCTTTATCTATAAGCCCTAAATTACCTTTGTTTTGTGCAACACTTGGATCATCTGAATTAATTATAGCCTTCATACTAAAACTAGAACCATTTATTATCTCTTCTCTAATTTCAGTCAACTCTTTTACTACTCTTTGTTCCTCCTCTGATGTTGGTTCAGCATTTAAAACTAATTGAGCTAGCTCTACAGCTGCAGGTATTTCAGGAAGTTCTCCTTTCTCTTTCAAACCATTAAAAAATACTCTTACTTCTTCTGGAGTGACATCAATATTTTCAGTAATCTTTTGTTCCTCAAGACGTATGAGCTCGCTTTCTTTTTTAACTTTCTCCAATTCTTTCCTTAAGTCTTCAATATCATTAAAACCATAAGCTTCTACAACTTTTTGCTCAGACCCATATTCTTTTGTAAAAAAGGCAATACTTCTCTGGACACCTTTATCAATTTCTCCTTGAGATACTGAAAGACTATCAATAATTGCGTGATGCGCAAGCAGTTTTTGTTTCATCAACTCTTCTAACATTTCACAATCAGAAAAGTTAATTTTTCCCTCGCTTCTTAATTCGACTTCTTTCTTGAATTTTTCAATATCTGAATTAAGTACAACATTCTTACCAACAACAACGGCTACTCCATCAATCTTATTTTTTTGAGCGTTAATTGCTATACTAAATAGGATTATATGTAGTATACTAATATTCTTTAAAATTTTTGTTTTGAATAGCATCATTTATCAGTGTTTTTTCAATCTCTCTAATTAATTCTCGTTTTCTCTTATGTAAAACAATTTGCTTAATCCTATGTTTAACATTATCTAAAGGCGCAATACTGTTTTTTTTCAAAAAATTATTTATCGACACCAAATATACTCCTAAACTATCTTCTTTTTGTATGAATTTTGATATTTTTAACAGATTCTCTTTTGATTCTGTAGCAAATACAGGAATTTCTCTTCTTAGAAATTCGAGATCTACCCAAGATGAATCTTGAAGTCTGTATGACTTTAAACTCAAAAGATACTTCTCTAGATTCTCTTTATTTTCTTTTTTTGATGACTTAAAACTGTTTATGATTTCTTTTTTTTCAAAGTGATCTTTTCCTAAATAAACGTATTCAAATTGAACAAGTTCTTTATTTAAACGAAAATTTGTTTTATTTTTTTTATAAAAAGCTAAAACTTGGGGCTCTGAAACAACGGTATCTAATTTCTGCTTTATGAGTCTTTCTTTATAATGATTAATATAGAGACTTGACTTATAATCCCTTACGAGCTTTTCTATTTCAAGACTATTGATCTCTGAAATATTTTCTTCGGCTTTAATTAAAAAAAGTTGTTTTTTAGCCCAAGTGTTTATTAATCCCTTTACAATAATAATACTATCTTCCTTAGTCATTTTTTTTGACAATAAGTCAACTACATCCTTTCTATATAAATGTTTGTTATACACAGTAGCAATTGGTCGCTCTTCATTTATATTTTGCTTTTTCAATGTAAATAGATCACACGACACAAAGAACAGAAGTATGTAAGATAATAAGAAAATTCTTTTCACAATTATGACTGATTATATGTTTTTTTTAGTTTTTTAAGTTCTTTATCTCTTATTATTATTTTACTTTTTTTTCGAAGTTCGCTAATCCATTTCTCTTCTAAAGTTTTTTGATAGTCACTAATTACTTTACCTTTTATTTCTTCTAAACTCTGACTCTTATATGTAGCTAATTTGGAAAAATAAAATTTTTTCAAACCTATACTGTCCTTTGATGATTTCTCCCATATTTTCTTTTGCATTAACTCAAACAATAACAGTCCTTCTTTATACTCAGAATATGTATTTCTAACTTCTGGTTCAATATTAATCAAATCTTTTTTAAAATACTCTATTAATTCTTCATCAATAAATCGTTGAAATAATAATTTCAGATTATGGCCATTTCGTAATTTCAGAAAATCTTGAAATTTATCTAGTTTTACTTTACTTTTATTAATTGTTAAAATCGTTTTATTCTTTTCAAATGATAATACATCTGGAATTGAAGAAACTTTTAAATCATTATAAAAAGTATCATTAATTTGAACGTGGTATTTATTTTTCAATTTTTTCATCATCACCTCTCCAGACAACTTTGATCTTTCTCCCCTTTTAACCCTTAGTTCAATTTTCTTTTTGATACTCTCAAAATCAGGTACTGGAATTTTTTTTAATAATTTCACAATATGCCAACCAAAACGGGTTTTAAAAGGACTGCTAATGCCATTTATTTTTTTAATATTGTATACTTCATTTTCAAACTCCTCAACCATTACTCCGGAGCCAAACCTCGGTAATTTACCTCCTATGTTTTTCGTTCCTGTATCTTCTGAATATTGTTTGGCCAGATTATGGAATTGTAATCCTTTCTTTAATTTTTGATATATAGAATCAATTCTTACCTTTCCAAAAGAAGATTGATCTCTGATTAAAATATGTGCTACTTCAAACTCTCCTCTTGACTTCCGTAAATTGTCAACTTTAACTATATGATATCCAAATTTAGTTCTAAAAGGTTGTGAAACCTCCCCTACTTTAGTATTGTAAGCATTTTTCTCAAAGTTATATACCATTTTAAAAGCTGTAAAATAACCTAAATTTCCTTTGTTTACTTTTACTGATGGATCTTCAGAAACATCTAAAGCAACCTCTTCAAAAGTTTCACCTTTAAGAACTCTATTTCTGGCATTTAATGCCTTATTATAAGCCTTAATAGTATCTTCTGGAATTCCTTTTTCTGAAACTTTAATTAGTAAATGACTGACTTTTATCTCATTAACTGTTCTAAAATAAGCTTCTTCAACCAATCTCTTTATAGTACTATTATCTTGTAAATAGGGTGCTATTAATTGATTTTTATAATTTTCTAATTCTATTCGATATGATTTTAACGTGTCTAAATTTAAATCATACGCTTCCTTTACTTTAAGCTTGTAATTAATGTATAAATCTAAATAATTATCTATCTTTTTTGAATCATCATCTACTACTAACCCCAGATTTTTCTCGTAAACTCTTTTAAATTCTGACACAGAAACAGAAGTATCATCAATTCTAAATAATTCTCTACTTTTTGTTTGAGAGCTAATATTAGTTGTAATTACTTGTAATATTAAAAAAATTACTAAAATAGTATGTTTCATAAATCTTTACGCTTATTTAGTTTGGTTTATTTCTTTATATTAAAATGAATTGCTAGAATTACTAATTTAACCTGATCGTAATATACTAATTTCGAGATTTATAAAATAGCACATATTTTATATTTTTTGAGAACCTAAAGTGATATTATACCTTCAATATTTTCAGCTTTTTTATAATACTGAATTACCTCATCAGAAGTGTTCAATTTTATTTGAACTGAAACACTTATGTATTTACCTGTTCTTGATTTCTTAGTGCTTATTACCGCTCCTCCATCATTAAATAAGTCTTGTACTTCTGCTAACTGATTTTGAGTTGTTGGAACAATAAACTTATACAAATAATTTGAGGGAAACTCTGTTGTATCGTCCAATTGAGCTTTTAACTTTTTATAAAATTCTTCTCTATCCGCCATAATTAATTTTCGTCAGTATTTTTTTATATCTTGTCAGGACAAAATTACACTATTTATTAAATTTATAAATTGAATCTTATATTTTTGCAAAATGCAACAAAAAATAGTTCTTATTGGAGGTCCTGGCACAGGTAAATCTACGGTTTTAAAAGAGTTTATTAGTAGGGGTTATGAATGTATGCCTGAAATATCAAGAGAAGTTACTCTGGAAGCTCAAAAAGAAGGAATAGATCAACTTTTTTTGGAGAAACCATTACTATTTAGTGAGCTATTACTAAAGGGAAGAGAAAAACAGTTCATAGATGCTGATTTATCAAGTGAAAAATTGGTATTTTTTGATAGAGGAATGCCTGATGTTCATGCTTATATGGACTACTTAAAAACAGACTATCCTGACACCTACATCAAAAAATGTAATGAATATAAATATGATAAAGTATTTATGCTAAGACCATGGAAAGAAATTTATATTCAAGACAATGAGCGTTATGAATCATTTGAACAAGCCATAGAGTTAGATAAATTTTTACGAAAAACATATGAAGAACTGGGATATTCAATAATAGATGTTCCCTTTGGCTCAGTAAAAGATCGTTGTGATTTTATAATAAAATCAATAAACGATTAATATGTCAGAGGAAGTCCTCCATTTATTAAAAAAATATTGGGGATATGAATACTTTAGACCTCTACAAAATGAAATTATTTCATCTATTTTAAGTAATAATGATACAATTGTTTTGTTGCCTACAGGAGGAGGGAAATCATTATGTTTTCAGCTACCAGCTTTTCAAAAAGAGGGTATATGTATTGTTATATCTCCGCTTGTTGCTCTTATGCAGGATCAAATTAATGGCTTAACTGAAAAAAACATTAAAGCAACAACAATACCTGCTGGGCTGAAACAAGATGATATTATCACTTTATTTGATAACATACGTTTCGGAAACTATAAGTTTCTTTACCTATCTCCCGAGCGCTTGCAATCGAAATTCATTCAAAATAAAATAAAACAGTTAAATGTTAATTTCATAGCCATAGATGAAGCGCATTGCATTTCGGAATGGGGACACGATTTTCGTCCTTCTTATCTCAATATAAAAACCTTAAGACCTTTATTACCTAATACTCCAATAATTGCCTTAACAGCAACAGCGACAAAAAAAGTACTTGCCGACATTGCTATAAGTTTGGGTTTAAAAAATCCAAAAATTTTTAAAAAATCTTCCTTAAGAAAAAATCTTGCCTATCAAATTCTAAAAGTTAATGATAAATTAGGTCGTTTAGAAAGAATTATACGAAAGATAAATGCTCCGACAATCATCTATGTTTCCACTAGAAAGAAAACCAAAGACATTAGTAATTACCTCAATGCTATAGGCTTTAAGACTACCTTCTATAATGGCGGTCTAACTTCAATACAAAAACAAATTTCTTTTCGTGATTGGTTTTCGGAAAAAAAACCTATCATGGTCGCCACAAACGCATTTGGTATGGGAATAGACAAATCTAATGTGAGAGCAGTTATTCATCTAGATTTGCCTTCCTCGATTGAAAATTATACTCAAGAAGCAGGAAGAGCAGGTAGAGATTTAAAAAAAGCATACTCAGTAACTCTAGTGAATGAAAATGATTTCATCTCGTTTAAAGAACGACATATAAATAAAATCCCAACTATTAATGAAATTAAAGCTGTTCATAGTAAATTATATCAACACTTTCAAATTGCCAAGGGTGAACTTACTTCATCTTGCTTTAATTTTAATTTAACAGAGTTTTGTGAAAAATATCATTTTTCAATAAAAAAAACAACAGTAATTCTTCAATTACTTAATTCAAACGGTATAATTGAATTAAACAAATCAATTCAAAAAAAATCAACACTTCAATTTTTAATTTCTAGTAAGCAACTAATTAAAATTGGAAAAAGTAAAATTTATGGTTCCCTTATTAAAATAATTTTACGTCTCTATGGAGGTGTCTTTGAACAGCAAATTCAAATTGATGAATTTTATATTGCAAAAAAACTGAATGTAACCTCTTTTACTGTTATTGAACTATTGGAAAAATTAATGAAAGAAGGTATACTGAGCTATCATAAGACTGATAAAGGTTTAGATCTTTATTTTCTTCAACCAAGAGAAGATGATCTAAGTATAAACCGAATTTCAAAAAATATCAACTCTTTTTTTAATCAAAAAATTAAAAAAGCACAGTATATGCTAAGTTTTACTCAAAATAAAAGCATTTGTAGAGCTATGGTACTACTCAACTATTTTAATGAAAAAGGAGAGGAATGCGGAATATGTGATATTTGTTTAAGAAACCAGAAAACAAAAAAAGCTGATTTAAGTAAAAATATTTTAGAACTTCTTTCTAATTCAAGAGAAGAATTATTCTCTCATGAAATTTGCAGGCTATTAAATAACGATGAAGAAGAAATATTAATTCAATTAAGAAAATTAATTGCAAACGACATTATTGGAGTTACTCGATACAATAAGTATTTCTTAAAATAATTTTGCTATTATTTTACCTTTGTTAAATATTTGCACTTTAATCGAATTTAAAAATACAAAATCAATATGAGAGACCTACGTATCGTTTTTATGGGAACACCTGAATTTGCTTCTACTGTTTTAAAACATTTAATTGAAAATGATTACAACATAGTTGGGGTCATAACCGCCGCAGATAAACCTGCTGGCAGAGGTCGAAAACTTAGTGTGTCTGCGGTAAAAAAATACGCTTTATCTCAAAACTTGCCACTACTTCAACCTAAGAATTTAAAAGATTTAAATTTTCAAAAAGAGCTAGAGGCTTTGAATGCAAATCTACAAATTGTTGTTGCTTTTAGAATGTTACCACGTTCAGTTTGGTCAAAGCCCCAATATGGCACTTTTAATTTACATGCTTCTTTACTTCCAGAATATCGTGGAGCAGCCCCAATAAATTGGGCTATTATAAATGGAGAGTCTAAGTCTGGTGTAACAACATTTTTTATAGACGACAAAATAGACACTGGAGAAATTATTCTTCAAAAAGAAACGAATATTGAAGATAACGAAACGGGCGGACAGCTTCATGACAAACTCATGTTTTTGGGAGCAGAGCTTGTGAAAGAAACTGTTGATTTAATTTCAAAAGGCAATGTTACTACCACAAAACAACCTAAAAGGGAAGAAAAGCCTGCTCATAAACTTTTTCCTGAAAACTGCAAAATTGATTGGTCAAAGTCACTTAATGAAATATTTAATCATATACGCGGTTTAAATCCATATCCTGCAGCATGGACCACAATAAAAAATAATAATACCGAGATGAACACAAAAATATATGATGTTGCGAAAGAATATTCTGTGCATAATTTAGAAATTGGCAAAATTTACACTTCTAAAAACGGATTAAAAATTGCAACAAAAGATGGATTTCTAGTTGTCCTTAAATTAAAGCTTCCTGGCAAAAAATTAATGGATGCGAAAAGTCTTTTAAATGGTTATCATTTTTATGAAGATGCATTAGCTCTCTAGCCCTTTATTTATAAGGTTTTATAGTTATTCCTAGTTAAAGCACAGTGGTTATTAACAATTATTTGATTTTTATTAACAAATCTCTATTTTTTCTCACACAAATGTTGTACAATCGTCCATTCCGTCTATTTTTGTTAAGCTTATTAGCGAGAAATATTAATTAATTTTTAAAATCTATTAAAATTATGAACAAAACAGATTTAATCGAGGCTATGGCTGCTGATGCTGGAATTTCAAAAGCCGATGCAAAAACTGCATTAGATTCATTCACTAAGAACGTATCTAGCACTTTGAAAAGTGGTGGGAAAGTAGCTTTAGTTGGATGGGGAACATGGTCTGTATCTAAAAGAGCTGCTAGAGAAGGAAGAAACCCTCAAACAGGTAAAAAAATTCAAATTGCTGCGAAAAATGTAGTAAAATTTAAGCCAGGTGCTGGTCTAAATGATACTGTAAATTAAGAATATTCAAAAGCATTTATATAAAAAGACTACCAAAATTGGTAGTCTTTTTTTTATTTAAATAAATAATCAGTTCGGTATTTCCATATATTTTTGGTAAAATCAATACTTTAATTAATATTTTTATTTCATAAATTAAATTTTAGACGTAACATTTTTAAAACAATGGTGTCTTTATTACATAAACATAAACTTCAATAATGAAAGATATATTTCTAATAATATTACTTACACTTACAGCAAGAACTATAAATGCTCAAAGCATAACCAATGCTTCAGACATTATGTTAGCTATTAAAAATGGAGGCGATATTAGGTACTCCAATACAACGATTAAAGGAGTTTTAGATTTCACCTTCATGAACGAAACCCTTCCAAAACTATCAAAACGCAATCGTTGGTGGAATAGTAGCGGTTCCAATACAGTTACTAAAGAAATAAAAAATGAAATTTATTTTATAAACTGCACTTTTATAGATGATGTACTCGCGTACATTCCTCATGAAGAAAGCGGATACACCTTTGTTGCTAACTTTGAAAATAGAGTTACATTCAAAAACTGTTTTTTTCGAAAAAAAGCGTTGTTTAAATACTCTGAATTTGATAAAAAAGTTGAGTGTTCTTTATCTAAATTCTATAACGATACTACTTTTAAATATGCTAAATTTAAGGATAAATCAAATTTTAAAGGCACTTATTTTGACGAACCTACAACCTTTAAATACGCAAACTTTGAAGAATATATAAGCTTTGAAGATTCAGTTTTCGACGAAACAGCATCTTTTAAATACACAAAATTTAACAGAGGTGTGTCATTTAATAATGTTAAGTTCAAAGAAGATTTAAACCTGAAGTATGCTAAAGTAAAGGGACCTTTTGACATTAAAAATATGGAAGTTACCTTTAATATTGATGCAAAATATACCAATATAAATGGAGAGAGCTTCAACAAATACCAAACTAATAAATAAAATCTAAAAAGTAGTTTTGTTCCTCTTAAATATATCATGTAATTTGTAAAAATTAAAAACTTTAATAATTTTGTAGCCTTCTTTCAATAGCTTATCGATAATTTTAAAACAAAAAAGTAATCCAAATATTTTATTACTTACTTCAGTTCTTTTTATCTGAAATTTAAATAGCGTTATACTAATTTCATTCAAAATATATTTTTTGAACTATAATAATAAACCAGCTATTTTACATATTATCCTCCTGTGGTAAATCTTTATCGTACCTCTATTTAAAATTAAAAACAACTAGTAAACTACATATAAGTTACGGTTTACCGTATGATCTATTTACTAAAAATCATCAATTTGCTGATGAAAAATTAAACATATTAATAACGATTAATTAGTAAATAACTTATTTAACTACGGAAATAAAACACTCTTACAAGTTTAAAAACCAATTAAATATACATGAAATTATAAAGATGAGTAACACATATAACGATGGATACAATACAGTTCCTTTACACGGTTCCTTTATCAACAGATACAATTATTTAGCAAATGAATTAAAAATTAATAACTCTAAAATTACCTCAAAAAAAAATGAGCATCAAAAAACATTCCTGAATCAAATTGATCAACTTATAAATTGGAATCCAATAAAATTAGCATTACAAAAATATTTTAAAAACGATGAGTTTTATCATGAAAATAGAAGTTATAACACACTTTTACTTTTTAAAATCTGCTTACTTCAAGTATGGTATAGATTAAATGAGAATGAAATAGAACATCAAATAAACGATAAGATGTCTTTTAAATTATTTTGCAATTTAGATACTGCTAAAACAACTCCAAACCATAAAACACTCACAAAATTTCATCAAAATTTAAAAAGTTTAAAGCTACAAAACACGTTAACTAAAGAAATTAATAGACAGCTTGAAAATCAAAAATTCATAATAAAACTAGGAACTATTAGAGATCCTTATATTTCCCTCAAACCAGAATATGTAAAATAGTTTCATTTACATAAAAAGACACAACATTAATTGTGTCTTTTTTATGTATGTGGCTTAATTATTAAAAATTTGTATTAATAATAGCCTGTATAAGATCATCTCCTAGGTAATCCATGGCAACAATCCCTGTTTTAATTGTTGGATTAGCTTTTAAATAGTCTAGTAAATACTCATTTACATCATCTGCTATAACATAAGGAAATAACCAACCTGTTGCACTAGAAAAATTTAAATAAATATTTTCTTTATCCTTATTTGATGCTTCAAGATGTTTTTCAACTTTTTTATACTTTGAGTGAGTAGAACTAAAAAGATTTAGTTTATAATCATCTTGTATTCGTAAACAGTTCCACTTTACTCCCCGTAAACCAGAGACGTTTTCAATAATAACAATCTTTCCTCTTACCTCTCCTAAATCTTCAGGTAAATTGCACGAATTTGGATCTTCTGGATCAAAAAAGTAATCATCTCCTCCAAATCTTCTGTAATAATCATTAAAAACTTTTATAAAATTCTCATCCGATTCTGTTGAATATTCTTGTTTGACCCTCATAAATATAGTTTCATCTGGATTATTTTTAAGAAACTTTTTTAAAGCCATAATCACTTCTCCAAAAATTTTTTTTGAAAAAATGCTCCATGATGAATAGAAAATGTACCTTCTTTTAAGAATCGACATCTAGCATCAATAAATCTGATACCTGCTTTTAATTGCTCTTCAATACTCATTGACTGACATTGCACATAAAGATCCGCTCATAAACGACCATAAAGTGCAAAAGTTTCATGTGTACCTGGAATAGAAATATCACCTATTTTTTTTGAATCTGGTAAAGCAGACATCCATTTCGAGTTATTCAAATTAGTTAGTTCCCCTGAATTATAGTGTTCTGATCCTAAATTATTTGATCTCTGCTTACTAGCTATTGTTAAATTAGTAGTATTTTGTTCTTCTAAACTGTCATCTTTTGAACAGCTTATAAGAAGCGTTATCCCAACCGCGAGAGCGGTCAGCTTTAATTTAAAATTCATTATTTTTTATTTTATCTTTTACAAAAAGATCATAAATAAAAAATAAATTTTACAAAAAATTAACGTTTAGATTGATTTTAATAACATAAATATTAATTAGAAAACAAGTTTTCTCTTAATAAAACGATAACTTAAATTCATTTTAATTACTTCAGAAGTACTACATTGAATTTTATACTAAACCTAAAAAGTATATTTGAAAATAGATAAGATTATAATAATAATTTCTATTAAATTTTTAATTTGTTTATGGCTATCAGAATAAAATTTTACTCTGATAGCTTTTATGTTCCATAAAACATAAATAAATATAAAACGGTTAAATAAATATTAACTTTATTTAACCGTTTTTTATGTAAAAAATTTACTTAATAAAATTGTTCGTATTTATAATAGCTTGTATAAGATCATCTCCTGGGTAATCCATAGCAACGATACCTGTTTTAATTCTAGAGTTAACTTTTAAATAGTCAAGTAGATCCTCATTAATATGCCCTGCAATAAAATATGGAAGTGCTAACCCATACGACGAATTCCCACTGGTAAAATTTAAATAAATGTTATCTTTATCTTTAGTTGAAGCTTCAAGATGGTTCGTAATTTTTTTATATTTTTCATCAATATTAAAAAGCGTTTCGACTTTATAATCATCTTGTATTTTCAAACTATTCCATTTAATTCCAGGTAAACCCGAAACATTCTCTATAATTACTATTTTCCCTCTAACACTTCCTAAACTTTCTGGTATATTGTGTTCTTCACTTGATTTTGGCACATAAAAATTATGTCTTCCATGCTTATCAAGATATTTCTCAAAAACTTCAATAAAATCATTATCTTTCACATCATCTGAATATTCCTTTTTTACCCGAATAAAAACTGTTTCACTAGGATTTTCTTTTAAAAACTTTTTTAAACTAATAATTACTTCGCCAAAATTTATTTTTTGATATATAACTCCATGATGAATTGTAAATACTTGATCAATTAACCTACATCTTATATCCATAAATCTAATTCCTGATTTTAATTGTTCTTGAATATTCATTGATTGACACTCTGCAATGCTTCCACCATACAGTGCACATGTATTATGAGTTCCTGGTATAGAAATTTCTTCAATTTTTACTGAATCAAAAAGCTGGGACATCCATTTTGAATTATTTAAAGATGTATATTCTTCATCATTATAAGATTTTGACCCTATTTCTTTGAGTTTATCTTTTTCACTTTTATGAAAATTAATAGTGTTTTCATCTATTAATCTATCATCTCTAGAGCAACTCATTAAAAGACAAAAATTGAATAATAATAGTAATTTATATAATTTCATTATATTGGTTTTAAACCAGAACGTTACTTTAGAAAGCTTATTATTAGTTTTTGAAGTTGATCTAACAGACATTATCACTGTAAACGTCTTACTTAAATTTCGTTTAAAAACAAAACTGATTTTATTATTAAACTTATAAATAAACCATTACACAATTCTATTTTCTATTTTTTAGCATAAATAAATTCACTTTTATTACACGACAATTAACATAAAATTATTCTTTAATTAACTAACTCAAGTGACAACCTTAATGCTTACTTATTAGTATTATTGCTACCTAATTTCTAACCAAGTTTCGATTACAATTTTATAAATATTAATAATCAATAGAAATTTCCTATTACAATATATTAAATTAAACCTATAAATAAATACTTCAGTAATACTACATCTGACTTTATTTACCTCTCAATATATAAATTTGAAATGCATAAGTTGTTAATAGCTATCAGATGAAACTTTTAAGATATAAATTTGTATCTATTAGCCCCTCTGATAGCTTATCCTTTTAAATACAAATCTCCTGAAAAAAATTTAGTGAGACCTTTATTAACTCAATAAGAGTAAAGCATTTATAAAATGAGCTCTATAAAAATGTAGTTTTCTTTTTTAAAGATTCGACAACTTTCATATTTAAATACCGTACTTATTTTTTATACTGTACTTTGTGAGGCTTTGCTTGCCACTAGCCTTTTTGAATTCAACACTTACAAGAACCGTGTATTGACGTTGGCTACCTTTACAGCGCTCAAAGGTTCGGATTTACTATTTATTATCGAAGTAATAATTATACTTTTTAAACACTTATTATTGGTTAAATAATAGTTTTTTATATATTTGGAATTAAAAAAGAATCAAAAAAGAATATTACAAATATTAATAAATACTACCCGTCGTCATTAAGTCGTCAACAAAATACTATAAAAACATGGCAACTGTAAATTTTAACCTGCTTGGAAAAAGCACCCCATCAAACATATATTGTCGTTTTATTCACACAAGAGAATATCAATTTAGAGCTAGAACTAATATTTTCATCAACCCAAAATTTTGGAACGCAAAACAACAAAAAATTAAAAACACATTAGAGGTAAAAAACAGAAACGATATAAACAGAAAACTCAGTTTTCTGAAACAACATATAATCGATGACTTTAATGAATCATATTCTAATGGTGTTTTAATTGACAAACTATGGTTAGAAAATTCAATAAAAAAATTCTTTAAAAGACCAACTGAAGATTTAAAAGAAAAAATCCCAAACAGACAAATTTATCTAATAGACTATTGCAAATGGTGGATTGAAGAAAAAGTTGATGACTGGGCTTCCTCATCTGGCAAAACTTCCTTTAGCAAAAACACAATACATGGATATAAAAATTCTATTAATTCATTATCAAATTTTATTGAAAGTGAATATCTCAACAGTAAAAAGCTTTTATTAAAAGATTGTGGTCATGATACATTGAAAAAGTATATTCAGTATTTGAAAAACAAGGGACATTCTAATAGTACTGTGAATATAAAGAAGAGTAGACTTCGTTTTTTTCTAAGCAGAGCGGTAGAAGATAATTTAGAAGTCGACACAAGCTATCAAAGGAGAATTTTCATTCCTAAAGAGAAGGAAATTCTTTATCCTTTTTTAAATATTGAAGAACTTCAAAAAATATTTAAAATCGAAATAAAAGATAAAAAACTCGACGATGCTAGAGACAATCTTTTAATAGCTTGTTGGACTGCTCTAAGAATTTCAGATTTCAACAACAAACTATCAGAAGAAAATATATCTAAAGATGGTCATATTTTTTTAGAAACAACAAAAACGGGTGCGGAAGTTGTTATTCCTTTACACCCTGTTGTGAAATATATTCTAAAAAAACGAGATGGAAAACTCCCCGACAAAGTTAGAGACAGCCTTTTTAACAAAAGGATCAAAGAGGTATGCAAACTATGCGGAATTAATGAATTGACCGAAGGATCTGTTTTTGACAATGAAAAAAAGCGAAAAATAAGAGGTACTTACGAAAAATATAAATTGGTAACATCCCATATAGGACGAAGATCATTTGCTACGAATCATTTCGGAGAGATTGACGAAGAAATAATAATGAAGATTGGAGGCTGGAAAAACAAGGAAATAATGCATCATTATGTTAAAACTAGACCAACAAAATATGCCTCAAAACTAAAAAATTATTGGGACGAAACATATAATGAACATGGTTCTAAAAAATAAAAGAATTCATAAACTCGTTCAACCAATGGTTGAACCAATCGTTAACAATATAGTAAATGTAAATGAAGATGAAGATGAAGATGAAGATGAAGATGAAGATGAAATTAAAAATAGAAAAAATCAAAAAAAATCGCAGGCATTTTACCTGAAAAATCTTTCTGAAAGGAAGTTAAAAATGTTTATAACACTCATAAGAATTAAAAAAGTATTTATTTTGAATAAAAAGTATAAATTAGTAATTTCGCAATTGGAAAAAGCTTTTCGTTTAAAAGCAAAAACCCAAAATATATTTTATAAAAAACCAATACAATGAAAACAAAGTCTGACTCAGAAATTTTAAAAGAAGTTATGGATGAATTAGGTATAACTAATGCAAGTCACTTTTCAAGAGAACTCGGTTATGCTAATGGGTCTGCAATTTCTAATATTTTAAGAGGTGAAAAAGGAAAAAATATATCTGAAAAATTAATAGCTAAGATAACAGATAGATACCCTTTAGTAGATAAATTATTTCTCAGAAAAGGAGAAGGAACTATTCTGAAACAAAATACATCAATAGAACTTCAGGGCGATAAAACAAACTACACTTTGAACGATTTACCTAAGTTAACTTTACAACTTCTTGAAGAACAAAAAAAAACAAACGAGATATTAATGAAAATATATAATCGCAACTTGTAAAAATTACAAACATAAATATTAAAATGGCAAAAATTTAACTGAATTCTCAGGGAAACGTCTACAAAAAATTATTTTCAGAAATATATTTTTGTGAAGCTTAAAAAAGTAAAAGAATGAAAATACATGTTGCTGATGATCATAAACTATTTATTAGTGGTGTAGATAGCTTATTACAACAATCCAATATGAAAGTAAGTAGTTACTCTCTAAACGGAAAACAAACTATTGAAGCCCTAATAAAAAAAGAAATAGACGTTCTATTATTAGACATATCACTTCCCCTTGTAGATGGTTTTGGAGTACTGAAATTTATAAAAAACCAAAACATTAATGTTAAGACTATTGTTATTTCTGCATTTAATGGAGAAAAATTTATTTTAGACAGTATCAGATATGGAGTCAAAGGCTACATATTAAAAGAGGATATCGATATATGTCTAGCAACAGCAGTTAGAAGCGTCTATCATAACAAAGAAATTTTTTCACATCAAATAAGACCTCTCGTCTGTGAAATAAAGGAAAAGATAGAGTGTTTTGAGACGCTTTCAAAAAAGGAAAAAGATATTGTAGATCTTTTTTCAAAAAGACTAAACCCTAAAGAAATTCAACAAAAATTAGATATTAAAAGTCAAAGCACTTTTAGAACATATACGGAGAGAATAAGGAAAAAATTGAACATACTTAACAATGCAGGAATAGCTAAATACCTAGATATCACAAACTGATAAAGTTTAGTAAAATCTGCTAAATAATTATCTTTATCGATTAACTTTTTTAATCGATAAAATGAAAAAATTAGCATTATTAGTATTTGGTATTTGTTTAGTATTTACATCTTGTACAGACCAAACAGAAGAACAAAATGGACTCATCGAAGCAGCATATGGAATTCAAAAACAAGATTCCACTACACCAAACAGCAACGGAAACACACCAGAACTGGAAGAAGAATAAAAACCTGCTTTTTTTTGTCAAAACCGTAATACTTAGTATTCTTTTGGCTTCTCTTAAATATGCGTATGAATTCACTAATGAATACAGCGATAGCTATATTATTGCCCTAAAAGAAGCTAAAAAGTTACAAAATGAAAATACAAAAGCTTTAAAAAAAGTAAAGAAAGAAGCTAAAGAAAAACAACTAAACTCTTTTATTGCTTATGAAAAGATTAATAATAAATATCGGGAATCAAAAAATAATTTCAATAAAATAAAAACTAAGGAATCGGTTAACGGCTTCAAGTCATTCCATTTTTTTGTTGAACGTTTTGGAAGTACTACATGTTCTTTTATTTTCTCTCTATGGGTTCTGATAACTTTTTTAAAGAAACACAAAGAGGAACCTATTTATAGATTATTAGGTAAAGCATTCATGGCTTTTGTTTTTCTATTGTCAACTATATTCTCATATTTTTGGATTTTTCAAAAGTTTCAAGACTTGTCAAAATTAGAATACTTTTCTATGGCTATAATTGTATGTTGCTTAGTAACTTTTGCTTCATACTATCTTTTTAAAGACAGAAAAGAGTATAACGAAATAAGAAATAAAGCTTTCATAGACCTAGCAGAAACCGCTATTAAAAACGCTGATCCTTCAAAAAGAGAGGAAATGGTAAAATATATTGACAATCTATTGAAAAAATAAACATACTAAACCCCGTAAAAATGAACAATCAATCCCCCCTTCTACATTCTAAAAAAAATCATCACCCTAATAATAAAATATTTTCTATTTAAGAGAGTATATAGCAATATCAAGCCTCTATAAAATTATTCATTTTACCTTGCTTTAAATTTAAAATCATTGAGTAAAATGAAAAAAACAACAGCTATTACTTTATTGCTTATTAGCGCAATGTCTATAAGCTCATGTACAAATGACCAAACCCTTGAAGAACTAGAAAAAATAAATGAAAACAACAAAAAAGTTCAAAAAATATTTATCTCTCCCTCTGAAACAGGAGAACCAGGAGATGATATGTCAGGTAGCGAAGAAGGTTAAAATATCTTTTTTAATAATTTTTACACTATTATCAATTTCAGGAACCTTTTTTCATTATTTCCAAGAAAAGGTTCCTAGAGAGTTAGCAGAGCATCGAAAAACATTTATTCCTGAAATAAAAAACGCTAGAATAAACTCTTTAATCAAGTTAAAAGAAAAATTGATTTCTAACGAAATATCAATTAATAAATTTTCTTCTCAATTTGACAAATCAATCAAAAAGAGCGAGCAGAAAGAAAAAGAATACTACAACAGAAAGAGAGAAATATTAGAAAAACACTCTTATTTCAATTTTCAATCAAAAAGACAATTTACATTTATGCTGTCTCTAATCTGTCTTTTAGTGTTCACATCTATTCTTTCTATTTTTTCAAATCATAATAAAGATATAATGCTTAGAAAAATTGCAAGTATAGCATCATATTGCACAGGAAGTATATCTCTTTTTTGGCTATTTTGGGTTTTCTTCAACTCAATAATTAATGAAAACAACCTGTTATATCTTTTTATGTTTTTAACTTTCAGTCTTATTGTCTTTTTTATAATTTTTAAAACCATAAAGCTATTTGCAAGTAAAAAACTATCGGTACAAATACTTGTTGATTTTATTTATAGAGCTAGAAATAAACACTATCCGGAAATTGCTTCAAAAGCTCTTCATGCAGAAATGTATGATGAAGCATTAAAAAATGGCAAAAGTGTAGCAAGCATTAGCGAAAACTTTGATAATGATTTATTAAACACATTAGAACATGTTATCGAGAATGGATAAGATTATAAGAAGATATAATATTTATAGAAATCTCAAGAAAAAAGGATTAATAAAAGAAATGAATAAAGATTTCTTTATTAAAAGTATAAATGAACTTAATATTGAAAAGCTTCAAAACGAAAAAGAAAGACTCGAAAACAAACTTTTAAACAACATTCAAAAACTAAACAATAAGTAGTGATATTAGGTTTCTTTTAATTTAGCTTCTAAAAGCTTGTTTGCTTCTTCTAAAATTGATTTTTCATATAACACTTTCATCATCTCTTCTTTATCAAATTTATCAGCATTATCTATAACATACGTTGCAATCTGGTGAATTGTGAAGTTTTCCAGACCTTTTGTATAATCTGAATTTATTTTATGAACATTACTATTTGTCTCTATTAGATTGTTATAAAATTCAATAATTATTTCTTTTGTTTTTCTTCTTGGGTTTTCTACAGTCCCTTCGAAAACTTTTCTCAATCCAGTTTGACTTTGACCTGAAAATTTATGAATCTCATAAGCAGTAACCTCATTATCAATAAGGTATTTAAGTGCTTTTTTATAAGTCTCATCAATTTTATTCATAAATACATCAAAAAAGTTAACCTTTGTGTTGCAAAGTGACGTAAAGTGTACTATATTTGCTACACAACAATAACAAAAATATGAAAAAATGAACATTAAAGCCATTTATAAAGTAATTATTACAAGAAGAATGATTTTTGATTCTAGTAAAAACATTTTTAAAAAAAAGAGTAAAACCTTACTAAGCAATATTAAAATTTTATTGAAAAAACACTATGATGAAATTAAAATGGTTTCAAAATCAAACGGTAAAAATCTAAACCCCACAGTTTATAAACCTTTCATATATAAAATTAACACTTTGAAGGTTCCCGTTTTAAACAAACCTTCTTTTAAACAGCACAGTGGATTACCTCCATTAAACTAATAAAATTTGATAATTCTGTATAAGTTCAGAACGGTCATGATTTTTGTTTTGTTGTAGAAAAGAGGGGAAGACCTCCCCTCTTTATTTAAAAAGATGATAATAAAATTTAAAATAGAAGATAAACTAAAGTTTGTTAAACAACAAAAAGGAGAATAAAGTAGAATGGTAAAAGGATTCTAATTTCACTCAAAATAGGTCATCTACACCTTTTCTCCTTTTTCAAATCAAAAACATATACATATGGAAAATCCAACAGGACAAAATGATAACTCTATAGACATTAAACTACCCATGACAGGCAAATTTTACGAACAAATTGCTCAAGAACTTATTAGGACATCCAAAAAAAATTTTATTAAAAAAATAACTGAAAAAGCCATTGAAATCAAAAAGGCTGAAATCCTAGCAACCGTATATACTCCACAAGAAATAGCCAAAAACACAAAGCTATCAACTCAAACGATACACAAACATATAGAAAAAGGGTATTTAAAAGCTTTCGGACCTGGAAGGCAAAAAAGAATTACCGCAGAAGCTTATCAAGAATACATAAATAATAGATTTTAATAAAACACTGCTTAGATAAAATATTAAAAAGATGAAGAACTTTGAATTAATATATACTGATCACCTAAAAAAGCTTAAACACTTAAAATCAGAAGACAACAACTACCAAGAACTCAACCCAACACATTCAAAAGCAGAATGTAATTCTCTTTTTGTTGATCATAATAGTAAAAGAATGTGTTTAACCACAATAGACAACGGTGGAAGATTGACCATTCTGAAATCACTCCTTTCTGAAAGAGGATTAAAAAATGAATTTGAATTGAAAACTTCTGATCCTTGGTCTAGTTATGAAAAGTTAGAAAAAGATGGGTATCATGAGCTTAACAACAGTCACAAATCCTTCTCAGAAAGCAACTGTTTATTTATTAATCACATAAACAAAACAATGTGGTTTACTACAAAGAACAACGGTGAAACATGTATTAATTTCTTAAAAACAACCGAACAAGCTTTAGCATAATGGGAGAAAAAAAGGAATTTACACTTATTGAGGCAAATGAGTCACATGAAAGTATCGCTAAAACTTTCGGGTATTCACCATCAGAAATTGCCGTAATTCAAAAAAGTGTAGCCAAAGACACCTCTAAGGTAGAACTGGCCTACTTTATCAATGTTTGTAAAACAATGGAGCTAAATCCATTTAACAAAGAAGTATGGTGCTATAAAGACAAAAAAGGCAACTTACTAATTTTCGCTGGTAGAGACGGATTCCTTTCTAAAGCACAAAAAAACCCATTATTTAATGGAATAAGAAGTGGTGAAATTAGAGAACATGATGACTGGAAAATTGATATTCCTAATGGGCATATTAAACACGATATAACCAAACCTTTAAAAGAAAGAGGCAACGTCATTGGAGGCTATTGTATTGTATTTAGAAAGGATGGTGAACCAACAATTGAATTTGCCGATTTCGATACATACAACAAAGGTTATAACACTTGGAAAAGTCATCCAGCCGAAATGATTAAGAAAGTTGCGGAAGCCCATGCCCTAAAAAAAGCATTCGGTATTAGCGGAATACAATCCGAATACGAATTCAATATAAAAAATGGTATTGCTATACCAAACAACACTTTAACTCTTGAAGAAAAAAAAGAAGCTTTAAAAAAGAAAGGAACTAAACCTGAATTACCATGATAGAACCAGAAAGAATACATCAATACAAAGGGTTAAGTACTGATCAATACGAAGAGCTATTTAGTAATTATTTGATAGAGAGCTGGAGCTATTCAAAAGTCAATACTTTTTCAAGAAATGAAAAAGCATTTGAAAAGCAATACATCTACAATGAAGCGTTCAAAAAATCAAGTACTACTATAGCAGGTAGCGCATATCATGAAGCTTTAGAATACTATTTCTCTAACAAAAAAGAGGGAGTAGAAAAAGATATTGTAGACATACAAGAAGTTGCCTTTAAGTATATAAAAGAAGTACCTTCTAATGAGTGGAAGATTCAAAAATCAACACCAAACATTGAAGCTTGTGTTCTTTCAGCAAATAAAACAGTTACCTCACTTATTACAAATTTCTATTCTGAAAAACATGTCTATGACTTTGATGAAATACTTTTTGTAGAAATATACAACAAAGAACTCTTGACTATAAACGGTGTGGACATCCCTATACCTTGTCATTCAAAAATTGATTTGATAGTAAAAAAAGATAATAAAATTATTATCATAGATCATAAGTCTAAAAAATCTTTCTCTGATCAAAAGGAAATTACTTTAAGCATAGGAAAACAAGCCATTACCTATGTAAAATCAATTGAAGCAAAAACCAAGCAAAAGGTAGATGAAGTTTGGTTTATTGAAAACAAATACAGTAAAAATAGAAATGGAAGCAATCAACTTACATGCTTTAACATAGAGCTAAATAAAGATAATAGGGCTGTCTACGAAGCTTTGTTATACGAGCCTTTAAAAAGAATGATTGAGGCAGTTTCAGATCCTAATTATGTCTATTTACTTAATGATAGCGACAACCTAGTAGATAAAGCTGAGTTAAATGCTTTCTGGTCCAGAACAATGATAGCAGAAGTAGATGATTTCAATATTCCTGAATCTAAGAAAGAGCTTATCGAAAAAAGGCTTAAAAAAATCAGGGATTCATCAATAGCAAATATCTCCCCCATAGCTATAAAAAAATTCAAAAAGAACGCATCAGAATTTATACAATTCAATTTAAATGATAAAGACATGAAGAATGAGGAAAAGATAGAACACGTTTTGAGAACCTTGAATGTTTTAGTTAAGGTAAATACCGTTTTAGAAGGATATTCAAGTGATACCTATTTACTAGAAGCTTCATCCGGAACAAACTTAGGAAGTATTTACAAATACAAGTTAGATCTAGCGCACGCTCTGAATGTTCCAAGCATAATTATAAAAAAAGAGCTTATTATTCATAACGAACAATCGTTTTTGGCCATTGAAGCCCCAAAGAAGAGAAAAGAAATACTGAATTTCGATTTAAAACACCTTCATGGTAAAAAGATTCCAATTGGCATAAATAATTTCGGTGATGTGGTTTTTTGGGATTTAGAAAACCAATCTACACCTCATGCAATCATTGGTGGGGCAACAGGATCGGGTAAATCAAAAATGCTCGAAAGTACGTTAGAATATGCTATTGCTTCAGGAATTGAGGACATCGTAATTTTTGATCCCAAATACGAGTTTGGAAGATACAATGAAAACCCTAACATAAATGTTTATAGCGACATTGACGATATAGAGTCCATGATGGAACTATTAGTGGAAGAAATGAATAGATATGTTAAAAATCACAAGCAAAAATTACGCTTAATAATATTCGATGAATTTGCCGATGCCCTATCATCATCTAGTAAAGGGAATGATCTGAAAGTTTACGAACATCAAGTTATCGGTAATTACAAAGATGGTCGAGAAAAAACAAAAAAAATACATGTAGACACCAAAAAATCTCTTGAAGAAAACTTAAAAATTTTATCACAAAAAGGTAGGTCTACAGGGCTCAGAATTGTAGCCGCTACACAAAGAGCATCCGTAAAAGTAATATCAGGTGATACCAAGGTGAACTTCCCTGTTCAAATATGCTTCAGAGTACCTAAAGAAATAGATTCAAAAGTAGTTCTAGGAGAACCAGGAGCTGAAACTTTAACAGGTAAGGGCGATGGCTTAATTAACTCACCAGAGTACACAGATTTAGTGAGATTTCAAGGGTTTTACAAAAAATAAAAATTATGCTAAACGAACACAAAATTATTGGTCATCTAGGAAATGACCCAGAAAAAATATCATTTGAAAACGGAGGCTCAATAACAAAGTTTTCTGTTGCCACCACCAAAAAATGGAGGGATAAGCTAACTAACGAAATGAAATCGGACACACAATGGCATAATATAGTTGCTTCAGGTAGATATTCCGATTTAACTCATCAATACCTAAAAAAAGGAAGTAAAGTTTATCTAGAAGGCGAACCAAGACACAGAAGCTATGGAGAACCCAAAAAATATATTACCGAAGTTCATATAAATAAAGTGATATTCCTTGAAAAAACTGAAAGACCAACACCTTTGGATAATATGCCAAATAAGATAAAAAGTAACGACGATGATGATTTACCATTTTAAAATTAAAACAACAATGATTTATGAAAATAGTAGCTGATAAGGAACAATTAATCTAAAAGGAAAGCCTTTATAGACCAACTCCTCCCCTCTCACCTAAAAGCATTTTAAGCTTATTAGCACAAAGAATAATAATCATAGATGCTGAATATTAACGAGCAACAATTAACTAAATCATTAACCGTAAGAACTACGTATTTACACATCTTAACACTTAAGAAGTGTGTTACATAGTAGATAAATTAATCGCTCTTATTAAAGAGCGCAACTAAACTTAATAAAATCAACAACAGATGAATACTTCTATTTTATCAAAAAGGTGGTTTAATTTCTCATTTGAAAACACCGAAAAAGCCCCCTCTACACATACAGCCATATACTTCTCTACTATCGATGCATGTAATCGTCTAAAATGGAAGCAGAAGTTCTCTTTTAGATCAAAAGAACCAATGGAGGCAATTGGAAATGAACTAAAATTTAATAGTAAAAAAGATGTCTAAAAAGCGATTTATTGATATTTCAACCTTGCCCAAAACTTGGCGCAAGCTTGATTCAAACTTAAAACTAACTTGGTACTGGCTTTGGAATAACTGCGACCCATCTGGAGTTTGGGAAATAGATGAAGATTTCTTCGAGTTTGAGAATGGATTTGAAATCGATACTTCAAGCTTGACTAAAGCTCTACCAAATGAAATTGAAGCTTCAAATGGGAAAGTTCTTTTAAAAAATTACATTGTTATAAACTATTGTGATTTTTCAAAATTAAAGGAGAATTATAATCCCCACAAACCTCTTTTCAGGAGTATAAAGAAAAACAACCTTAAGCTTCAACCAAGCTTAAATCAAGCTTGCTTTAAGCTTGTAGAAGAAGAAGAAGATGTAGAAGAAGATGTAGATGTAGATGTAGATGAAATTAAAAGTGAAAAAATCAAAAAAAGAATCACAGGTAACTTAACAGAAAAATCATTTAGCAACGAAGTCGAAAAATGTTACAAAAACTGTCTAATCCATTTCCCTGTAAACCTTCACCCAAAGGATGATGTAATTTTTAAATGGAAAGAAACCATAGACAAGCTGAATAGAATTGATAGAATCCCTTTTAAACTTATCGAAGAAATAGTAAACAAAACGAGAGCAGACAGGTTCTGGGCAACAAATTTTCTAAGCATTCCTAAACTAAGAAAAAACAATCCAGATGGCATTCCATATGTCGTTGTTTTCAATGAAAAATTCATTAAAAATGCAAAAAAAATCAAATCAATTAATAATTCAGAGCCAACAGGAACAATCTATTCAGAAGATTTCTACCGCAAACACACCTCTGGATTTGGCTCCAATGGTGGTTAATAAAATAGTCAGAACTAATAGCATTTCAGGAGTGTTAACTTTTGCCAAGGAAAATAACTTGAAGACTTTCGGAATGATAAAAAAAGACAAAGGAATCAACTTTGTTAAGTCAACTATTTCTATTTGGATTGCTGGGCTAAATGAGTTTATATATGGCAACGACAGAGACAAGGCTTTAACTGAATTTCAGATAGAAAATACAGCAGACATCTTATCGGAGCGATTTGAATTCTCAAATATTAACATAGCCGATTTAAGTTTCGTATTCAAAAAAGCCTATGCTGGAGGTTACGGGAAGCTTTATGGCAGACTTCGACCCGATATTATAATTAATTGGTTTATTGAATATTTCAATGAAAGATGTAACACAGCTGCTCAAATCAGCGATAACCAACATTTTAAATCAAAGAACTTTTTTAGAGATGTTCCCAGAGATACTGAAAAGTCAGATTTCAGAAACTCGATACGAGAAGCAAAAAGTTTTTTAAGAAGAAATAAAGAAAGATCCGAAGCTAAAGAGAGAGTCAGAATTGCAAAGGAAAATTTCAATAAAAAATAAACCTCTAACGTGGCTAAATCAAAATCATTCAAATTACCTCCAAATACTGAAGTCGAAGTAGTGATGACAAAGGTTATGACAATGAAAAGATACGAGAATATATTCCAAAAGGCGAAGAAAGAAGGATGGAAAGTACAAGCCTATCAAAAAGGGTTCAGAAATTAAATTCTAAAAAACTATGTCAAAAAACAAAATAAAAGAACAGGGTTATTTCGATACGTCATTTAGTTTGTCATTAGAAGATAGAATGACAAGCTTAAGAGCTGTTTCAATTGCTGTAATTTTTTACATTATTGGCTATGCAGCTAAACTTACCGTACTATTTAGCGATGCTTTAAACGCTAAAATCCCTAACATCTACATCAGAATACCTACTTCTTTATTTACTGCATTAGCATTATCAGTAGGCTTGTTAATTGTATCAGTTAATGAGAATAACAAGAAAACACCTTACCTGATTGCCTTAATGGATGCCATTGCTTTATTCTTACTATTTGATGTTCTGAACTCTCAAGGAACAGATATAATAACAACATCATTTCTAAGTGTGTTTATGGCTTTTGTTGGTTACAACTTAATTAATGTATTTGTAACAAAAAGAAAGCAAGAATTTAACGAAGCAAAACAAACTCTAAACAACTTAGAGCAAGAAGTTAGCAACAAGAAGCAAACCCTAAACAATACAGAGCAAGAACTTGACAACGTAAAACAAGCTCTTAGCACATTAGAACAAGAAAAAACAGAAGTAGAGCAACAAAAAGCAATAATAGAACAAGATTTAAAGGAACGAACTTGTCCACATTGCGACACAACATTTACATCTAAAAAGGCTTTGAATCCTCACATAGACAAATGTAAAATGAATCCAAAAAACATAAAAAACTAACTGTAGTTATGGAAACATTTGAGGAGTTCTTAAAATATTTGAAAAAGAATAAGATAACTGAATTTACATTCAAATCATTGTCTGAATTTTTATCAAAGGAATTTTTAGTTCCTAAATCAAGAGTAATTTCTTTTTGTAAAAAAATGAAAGATATAAGTATGATTGAAAAAGTATCTATAAGCGGAAATTGTCAAAGTACTTGTGCGAGTTGTTATGAGTACGGATGTGAAGAACCAGGAAGACCGCCAATTAATTTTTGGAAAGTAAAAACATTAAATCTGTAGAAATAGTGGAAGATTTAATAATTGAAATTATTAGAGGTTTTTATTTGAGTTCAGGAGCATTAGACGGAGAGTTCGACATAAATGATTTTAATACATCGTATGTTGATAGCGTAATTGATGAGCAAACTAAAATTAACATTTAATCAGTAGTAAAAATGGCAAAGCAAATTTATAACGGAGGTATTCAAGCTGGAATATTGAGAGCAGCTAAAGATAGTGGAGCGATTCTAGGAAAGGAAGATGAAGAACGTTTAAAACTTTTGGAATCACTTCCAAAAAATCAATGGATTGATTTGGATGATAGCGATAACCCAATATCTAAAGATGAAGCTAAAAAGAATTGGAACGATCATCTTTCAAAATTTAAACCAATTAAATAACTGTAGAATATGGAATGTGTTATAACTGATTTGAATTCTGTTTGCAATGGATGTGGCTATTTTAATACGAACACCAACGCAAATAATGGTTATGCTTGCTCTCATTCAGATTGTAGTGATTGGGTTACCGTTGATAATGATGGTTATACAACGGAAATTGAAAACAACACAGCTATACGATTGGTTGCCCAATCCTTTACAAAAAGGAACATTAAATGCAATCGAAGATTAGCTAAAAAATTTTTGAAGAAAGCAAGAAAATCAGATTTACGAATGGAACTTACTAAAATAGGAGTCAAGACTATTGGACTTTGTTTCAGTTTTACCTGCCCAATTGCTTGGAGCGTCGATTTTGAAGGGATGAAAAATTACTCTAATTCAAAAGAGTATGATTATATCGAAAGCAAAGATGAAATGCCCTGGGGATTTGGAGATGATTTAATGGGTATCGAAAAATCAAAAGCAGATAAATTAGGAATAACAGTAGTAAAAATGAAATAGATTTTGGGTTAAAAACGAAATATTAATCACGAACTACGATAGCAACTAGCTATCAAAGAAATTGCACACAAGATCCCTTTGATGGGTGGAAAGCAATACAAGTAAACATTTATCGGGAGGTTTCGCACAAATGCTTTTTGTACCGATTTTTAAAACAATAGAATTATGAATAAACTAAAATAATAAATTTTGAAGATACTAAACGCATATGCAGGGATCGGTGGAAATCGAAAATTGTGGGGAACTGAGCATGAAGTTACAGCAATAGAATTTGATGTAGCAACAGCAGAAGTATATAGTAACTATTTTCCTAATGATAATGTTATTGTTACTGATGCTCATAAGTTTATCCTAGATTACCATAAAGACTTTGATTTTATTTGGAGTTCTCCACCTTGTCCGACTCATTCTGACATTCGCCGGTGTGGAGTTCACTCAGGTCAATACAATGCCTTGTATCCTGAAATGACTTTATATCAAGAAATAATTCTTTTACAAAATTTTGCACCTAAAAGAACTAAATGGGTTATAGAAAATGTAATACCCTATTATGATCCATTGATACCAGCAACAAAGAAGTTACACAGACATTTATATTGGTCCAATTTTCCTATAGGTAATTATGAAGTCGATAAACAGGAACGTAGACATGATAAAATTACAGGAAATTCAACAGTCTACGGTTTCAATATTAGTAAATCTAAAATTAAAAATAAGCGTAAAGCATTAAGAAACATGGTTGATCCCAAGTTAGGAAAATTCATTTTGAATTGTGCTTCCGGTGTCAGAGTAAAACAAAATATAAACCAAATAGACATATTTGACTTATTAGAAAAATCTTAGAACTAATGAAAAGAACGCTGAAAACAGAAGAAATAGCACTGTACTTACCGCATAAACTAAGATGTATAGTTGAAGGAGAAGAAAATGTATTTGATTTTGTAGGAATATCATATTTTACTCGGATTGAATTGAACGAATTGCCAGACTTTGATTGCTTTTAAATCTGTAGTATGAAAACAACATTTTTTACAATAATGATTTTTAAGGTAATCGGTTTTTTAGCAGGAAGATACCAAAGTAAAAACAATCAAAAACAGTAAAATTTTAGATATGGAAACACATGAAGATTATATGAATGTTTGGGCGAAAGCTGAAAACGAGATTTACGAAAAAAACCAAGAAGTATTGAATCTGGTTAAAGAAATGGTTAGCCAATCTTTTTTTGAGGAGTTAGAGGAATATTTAGAGGAATGCGACAATACTTCACAATATAATTTAACAAATGATTCTCCAAATGATAAACATAAACAAGATGAAAGCGATTACGAATTAATCAAGGTCGCTTGGGTTAATCAATATAGAAATGGTGGCTATACTGGAGATGACTTCGCAGGGCAAATTTGGATAAAAATAACCAATGAAAAGTATTTTACTTTTCATTACGAAATGTAAAACAAACAGTAGAAATCATGATAACAAGAGAAGAATTAAAAGAAATAGGTTTCAAAGAATTATCACATTTTGCAATAGGAAATCCTCTTAATTACAATTTTTCTAGAGGCAGATTCTTATCAATTTCCTGTATAGGTACACCTAACGAGATGATGGTAATAGGTCAAAAAGATGATGATGCTTCTAACGAAGTAACGGACTTAGTGGTACTCCATAATTGGGACTATGATAATTTTTTAAAAATAGATAAGGTAAAATCAATAATTAAAATACTGAGATAATGGAAAAAAATTCAAGCATATTCAATCTCATGAATGGAAGGCAAAAAAAGGTTTTTGCGAAAGAGTTCATTAGTCATGAAAAATATCATCTCCATAAAATTAACGATGTGATTATATTTAGTTTTTTTGAAGAATTTGGTGTTGTGAACAAACAATCAAATCACTTTCAATTTTTCGAAGATGAAAAAACAGCATTAAACCATGTTCTCGACTTCTTCAAAGATACAAAGAATGAACAACAGCAATTAAACTTGTAGTAAATGAAGCTAATAAAAGATATATCATTTTATGTATGCATAGCAATTATAATTTCATTGATTACAGAAGTGTTGAGCTTTAAGTTTTTATTTAATTATCTACGGCAAAATGTTATTGGTATTTTATTAGCTATGTTGACTATTAATACCACCATGTTAGTTTTAATCGCATCAAAAATTCATAATACTTTAATTAAATACCCAAAATTAAACTTTTCCAACACAAAAAAAGAAATGAAAATTTCACTTTTAGAACAGGCAATATTGATTCTGGTAAGTATTATTTGCCTGCTAATTTTAGATAATTCTAAAATATCTTATGAAGATAAAGACTTCGCAGTTAATACAATTTTGATAACTGTATTAATTTATGCGGTTAGTATTTTATGGGATACTGGGAGAGCCGTTTTCGTATTTAATGATGAATTGAAAAAAATAAAATCATGAGTATCAAAAAAAAGAACAAACAACAAAATCAAATTTAAACTAACAGTATAAAATGAAAAAATTAAGAAAAACAGATTTAGCTAGAAAAACATTTAAGAATAAAGGATTTTCATACTCAAATATAGGAAGTAAAGAAATAGGAATCCTTATTAAAATATTGAAGATAGAACTCGCTAAATTTAACAATAACGGCTTTAGAATGACATTACAAAAAGTAAGAAAAAAAGATATTGAATTCAACGAAGACGGAACTCTCAAAAAATGTTTTTTAACTGTTAATGGTTATTTAATTGAAAATAGTCTGGAACAGCTTTTTAAAGACCGTGAAGCTATTTCCTTTAACACACCAGACAAAAATGGAAATCACTTCATAGGTTTTGCAGGATGGAGTTCTTCAGCTAATGAAAAACCATTTTTAACTGCTTTTTATAAATTCATGAATACCATGGAAAACAAGAGATAAATAAGATAATTAAAATTAACTTTATAGGTATGAGATGTATTATTCAAATAGACGAGACTTGCTTTGTTGCAGGGTGGCCACAAGGAAATCCACCAAGAACTACTAAAATAGAATTTGCGCAACAATTTAACTCTGATAAAGAGGCTAACAAAAGGATTAATGAAATCAAAGCCTCTGATCCTTTAAAAATGCACAAATACAAAATCCTGAATTTTTAATTAAAAGAAAATAACTTCATTTAAAATTTAAAAAAAATATGAAAGACGATGACCTACATTTATTGAGAAAGAGAATGCAAGGAGCTCAAAATTTTATATGTTTCGCTCAAGAATATTTTTCTCCTAAAACGGGGGAAATAAAAAAAGAAAAAATTTTACCCTTGATAAAAAAAACAATCCCTCATGCAAATGCATCAATGGAGTACTTAAGAACATTTATACCTTCTTCACACTTTAGAGACAACGATGAATAAAAAAATAAAACTCGGAAAAAGCAATTCCGAGTTTTATTTTTTTGAAATAAACTTCCTAGTTGTATCCTATTTTTTTTATCTCGTTATCTTTCAAACTACTATTCTCTTTTAGTTCCTTTGGTGCGTTTAAAAACTTCATTAAATTTTCTTGGTTATAATCCCCACCTAGAATCATATTTTCAACACCATCATAAATATTCTTAAAAGTATCAGCATTTATAGATTTCGTTTTTAAATAGCCTTTTAATAATTCAAAAAGCACATTCTCATTAAACTCTCCGGAATCTTTATACTCTTTTTTTATATCATTAAATATCGTTTCCATTTCAGAAAAAATAATTGAAGATTGATAATTCCAATTCTTATCTAAAACAGCATTATTGTAGCCCCATTTTAAAACATCACTTAGAATAAAAACACCATCAAATAACCCAAGTAACCCTGCTCTTGTAATCTCATCTACGTCATCATCATCCCAATCTGTTAAAACACCAGGAACACCGCTAGCTACATACTGCCATAACATCGGCAATAAATGAGTATAGAGTAATACATTCTCTAAATCTTTGAAAGTATCTCCTTCTTTTGAAACCCTTTTAAAAGCTATTCGAGAGGCTTTTGAATTATTTATTCCTTTATTGATTTGCTCTTCTTTATAGTTTTTATACCGTCTGAGTATGTTATTACTATTTGCCGAAATTCTTCTAAAATAACTAAATTGTGAGTTTTTAAAAGGAACAAACAAACTTGTTAAAACTCCTTTTCCGTGCTGTATAATACTCAAATCGGATGCATCAGACGACTGTTGAGATAATTTAAAACTAATCTCAAAATCTCTAATTGCTTTTTTATGCGCTTCCTTTTTACTTAATCCTTTTTTAATATATTTTTTATGTTGTTGATCATAATAAACTTTTCCTCCTGTACTAATTGTTATTGCATCAATAAACTTATTCGGTGTAATTCCTAATTGAGCTATTTTTTTCAACGTCTTTTGATAAAATGAATTAGATTTTTGAGAAAATAAATTATCTATAAACTCATCACCAATACTCCCTCTACTTATTCTATCACTAAAATGTTGCGAGTTTTTCTTTAAGAATTTATAAGATTTTAATACTGAAGCAGGGTTCAAACTTATAAGCATTTTAGAACCAAAAGCAATTTTACCAACAAAAGGTAGCCGAATTTGATGCCCATTAAGCCCAATATGAACGTCATTTGCTTTTTCTGTATAGGCAGGCATTGAAAGAAACTGTTTCAATGCTGTATAACCTTTATAACCGATATACCCCGCTGCAATAGCTGAATTAAATTTATATATCTTATTTTCCCATACATGGGACCTTATCTCTGAAACATCGCCTATAACTGCTTTACTTAACTTAGTGAAATCATTAAAAGACTGCTCATCTAAGGTTTTTAAATTTCTTCTTACATTCTTATTTGATAACACCGCGTTTAGGTCTTTTGTAAACCTTCCATAATGATGAAACCTTTCCATTGATTTTAGATAACCATCAAAAACATCAAAAGCATTCGTAGTGGTATCAATTTCAATTTTATTTTTTACTCTGTTTTTTAAATGACCATTTGAGACGTTGGGTAAAGTAAAATTACTTCCTCCTAAATCAACTTTAATTGTTAAATCCTCCTCGCGATACTTTAAAGGAAAATAACCTTCCTCGAAATTCAAATCAGTTCGTAAAAGATCATTGTAAGTTTTATTGTACTTTTTATACTTGTCTTTCAAATAATCTGTCATAAACTCACTCAACTTAACATATTTTTCTCCTAGAAATTTATTAAGATTTTCAAAAGCAATTTCATCCCACCCTTGCTTGGTTAGCTTATCCTTTCCGGTTTCCATTTTTGAAACGAGATGTATGTATAAAGCTTGACCAATAGAGAGTTCTTGCGAAACTTTTTGCCTTTCTCCATCTACAATTAATTTTATATCTGTTTGTTTAATTTCATTAATCGTTTTGTCATATTTATGAGTTCGAATAAGAGAGTTTAACTTTTTTCCTAAAATCTTTTCAAAAGCAACTCTAACATCCTCTCTGATCTGCTTTTGATCTTTCTTAAAGTTTGCATCTAGCTGAACAACTCCATTTTCACCAGAATAAAAATATTTATAAATATCTCCTTCTCCATGATTATGAACTTGATCAAAATACCCTAAAAGATACTCGAAAGAGTTTGTAACCGGTTGAGTAAAGAAAGCATTTATATTTTTTCTTTTCCCTGTAATTTTTCCAAGAATAGATGTTTTTCTTTTTTCTAGTTCCGTAGCTTTTTTATTATTGCTTTTTACATCATTCCATTTATGATTGGTAGCTTCTGTAAAAGTATCTGTTATGCCTTTTAATCTTTGTGATTCTTCTATTAGCAATTCTTTTAACTTATATTTTCCCTCGTTAAGTAAAGCTTCTAAATCATTAAATACAGTTTCTTTCAAATAGGTTGCTATTTGTACCGCTTCAGAGTTTTCTTTGTTATTTTTCTTGTTCTCTATCTTCTTGGTATCCTTAAAAAGTTTTTCAGCTTCTTTTATTTTTAAAACTGTCTCTACTGCAACTTTCTCGTTTAGAATTTTATCGGAGATGTCTCCATCATTAATTCTTTCATCTAGTTCAATACTTCGGTTATAATTTGAATCCACACTTTCATCTAACTTCCTAAGTATATAATTAAACAATTTTCGAGTATCATTATCGACAATAGCCGCTTTCTGTTTTCCTTGAATAGATTTTGTAAACTTTTTGGGGTATTTTAATAAGGTAGAAACTTTTTTATCGATGTTTTTGTATTCCGCCAAAGAAATAGTGTAGCCTACCTTTTCAGCCAAAGCGTCTACTCTTTTAAAAGAATTAGCCTTATTCATTCTGTTCAAAATCAAAGAAATATCTGTTTTAGTAAAATTAGATATTGTCTCAGAATTGATCCTTTCTTTTATGTTTTTGATAAGGTCTTTTTTATACCCCTGAACGTCAGCATGCTTTTTTCTTAATCTTCTAGTAGTATCTTTAAGTTTTTCAGCTCGTATGTCTGATTTTTTCTTCTCTCTTTTAACAACATCATCAATAACTTTGTTTAAGTTGTTGAAGACGTTTCTCTCGTCTTTTAAAACATTAAGAACCTTGCTTTGTTCTTCTTTATTTAAGTTTTTATACCAATCAGTAGAAGTAACATATTTACGTCCAGCCTCAAGAATATCGAATCCAGTTTTTGCAGTCTTAACAGCTAATCTCATGGCCTGAATCATACCTCTAGCTACCACCACAGGCATATTCATACCTAAAGTTTCTGACCCGGCTTTTTTTAGATAATCATCAATTTCTTTTAACTTTTTATCCCAAGTTTCAAGAGTATGTGTTATTCCTCCTCTGTCTTTTTCTCCGTTCTCTTTAGAGACTCTAACTTCTCCTTCAGTTTCGGGTCCTTCTTTTGTTTCTGAAGTAAGTCCAGTTTCAACTTCTGAATCATTCCTTTGCTGTGTGTTTGCTTTGTCATAATAATAATCTTTATTAAAATCTAAATACTCATTAGCCAATGCTAAAACTTCCTCGTCGCTTAAATTATCAATTAAATGAGAATCATTCTCTTTTTTAAGCTTCTGGTTAATTGCCATTTCCAAATACTTGTCATTAGCTGGTAAACCTGTTAGTTCACTAAACTTATTCTCAAGTGGTTTGAAATGCTCATTTTTTAATTTCCGATAAACCTCTTCTTTACCATTTGGGTTATCAACTATGAAGTCAATAATATCTTGTGAAGATATTTCTATATTGTGGTCCTCTGATAACTCTTCACTTAAAGTATCAATTGCTTTACCATCTTTCCTTAAGTAAGATTTTGCTAGAGATTTATTTATTAAATTTTCATCGCCAAATTTAATGAATTGATCCCTACTAATAACCCCTATATTTTCAGCTATTATTCTTTGTTTGTAATCAATATTGTTTTCAATAAAACTTGTATTTCTTATAGATAATAAGCTTTCCGCTATTTCTCCAGGATTGAATGAACTTTGAGCTATGCTTTTATGATAATCCTCATTTTCAATTATATTCGCCGTCTCTCCTATCGTAAAATCAAATCCTTCGGCATACTTATCTCTTACTTTCCTATATGTAGGTTGACTAATTGATTCATTATTAGCACCAGTTATAGACAAACCTTCTTCATTAAAAACAACATTATATGATTTCCCTTTCTCTGAAAGTTTTATAGTTGATGCTTTATTTGAAATCTTTACCGAATCAGAATCTAATTTCTTCTCGGTTATTGGTGAACTTAGAATTTCTTTTTGCTCATTCTCTAATCTTTGAAAATCTTCCTTTGCATCTTTTAAAAGAATCTTCTGAACATTTTCAGAAATTTGTTTATTGCCCTTTATTTTGTCTGATTCTTCTACTAATTGTTCTTTTTTAGTTTCTTTCTTCAGAATTTCACTATAATTATTATCTGTTAAATTAGATACCGTTTCACTTACCTCTTTGAAGTTATCTTTCAGACTGATTTTCTTTTGATCTACTTTACTTTTTAGCTTCTCTTTAATTTCTTCAGGTAAATTATCCGATTCATTTAGCTCCTTCTCCAAAACAGAAATTTCATTGATAATGGAATTTAATTTTGACTCTTTATTTAAAAAAGGCTTTATTGTCTCTTTGAGTAACTTAGTTCCATGCGCTCCGCTTGATAAACTAACACCTAAAACACCTGCTGACGCTATTGCGTCTTTTAAACCATCACTTAAATGAACTTCTTTTTTTCCAAGTGCATATCGATCTAAGACATTTTGAAAAAACTGTGTTCCTCCTTCCTCTGTCATTTCAGCAGAAATCATCTTGAAAGAATCTTTTGCATACTCTTTGGCCCTATTAAACATTCCTTGAGCAATTGATTTTCGTTCAACTGCTGAAGCCGACTTAATAATTCTTCCAGCGTTCTTCATTACTGATAAATCCACTAAAGAACCTACCGCTTCCGCACTACCATAAGCGAAAGGAACCAACATTTTTTCAATATTTCCATATCCACCCTCTTCCGTCATTTCAGCATACTTGCTACCGACACTAGATGCACCAATATAACTTACACCTCCTACTCCTGTTGAAGTAATCGCTAAAATTGGTAACTGTTGAGCTATTACAGTATTCATGAACCAATCTCCAAAGTCTCCCATTGAACTGATTTGTTCAACACTCATAGGTCTTTTGATTCCTTTTCTTATGTTATCAGCGTCTTCTTTAAAATAATTAGCTCCTTTTAATAAAGTCTCCGAAACAGGATCATAAGAATTAATTCCTGTACCAGCAAGTTCTTTCATATCGTTTAGATAAGCCAAACCTGCAATACCACCCCCAATTAAATCAGCAGTCGTGGCCCGCACATTTTCTGTTAAATTTTTAAAAAAGCTATAATCTCTTTTAAATAAATCAAGATTATCATCTACGTTTCCGATTTGATCTCGGTTCTCTGAATATTTAACAAAGTTATCTTTAACCTCGTTTAATGTTTGAAGATATTCTTTGTTCTTCTCTACCAACTCACTTTTAATATGTTGAGAATCCCCCTCATGCTTCTTTCTTTCTCCTATATTTTTTATATCATTGACAACTCCTTCTAGTTTTCCTCGTAATAACTCTTGCTCTGTTAAAAGCCTTTTATCCTCTCTATTAAAACTTTTTCTTTCGAAGTTTTGATAAACAGCTAACAATGTTTTTTCTGTTTCTGGAATATTTTCTAGATAATCCTGTTTCTTCTTCTCCTCTTTTGACCTTTCTCTTTTTAGAAGCTCTAATTCCTTAGCTTTCGTGTTTATCTCTTCCTCTGAATATTGTTCTAATTGTTTACTATCTTTAAGATGCTTTACAACTTCTTCTTTAGATCGAGCTAAAGGACTAATGTCTGCTTTTAAACCTTCCTCATCAAATATATCATTCCATAAACTCTTTGCTTTATTCTTTAAAGTATTCCAAATACCTTTACCCTCAATGTCTTTTTGCAATTCTGCATTTATGATATTTTTTTCTTCAGAGGTTAATTGAGTCGCTTGTTTGTACTTGTCTATTGATTCACTGTAACTAGGGACATTCTCTTTCATTAACCTATGGTTCCTTTCTTGCTCGGATTCATGCTTATTGACTGCTCCATTTTTAGTTAAATAATGCGTTTTTGATTTTTCAGTAATATCTCCAAAATACTCATCATGAAAAGAGTTAAAATTTTTGCCATTAGTTAAAGAGTTGTCTTTTAAAAACATAAAAAGTTTGTTAGACGCTTCTTTATTTGTTCCGTATTTTACTTCAAACTCTTTAAAAGAGGATTTTGTTAGGTTGTTTTGCGACAAAAACTTATATAATTTTTCTCTTTTAGGCGGATCTATATTATCTGTCATAAATACTATTTAAAAACCTCCTTCTGGAAGATGAGTTTTATTAAAACTTTGTTGTTTTGATTTAACATCCTTTTTTTCTTCATCATCCTTTTTTTGAGTAGTAAGTGCCTCCCAATGGTTTTCTATATATTCTTTTAGTGAATTCATTCCGTCTTCGGTATCTACATTTTCAAATTTTTTACCATTAATTGAAATGTTATTTTTAAACCACCCCCCCAAGTCTTTAACATTTATAATTCCTAATTTTGCAAGTTTCTTAGTTAATTCACCTGATTTTGAAGTCTTCCCAAGTTTATTGCTTATTTCTAATTTTGTGATTCCTTTTTTCTCGTTCTTTTTATATTCTACCTCCGAAACCCCTTTTCTATACTCCTCTTCTCTGCTATCTGGATCGTCATTAGGTCTGATCATTTTTAAAATTTTAGCTACCGCACTTTTTTTGTCAGCCGTATCAATAACTTTTAGGTTTTGATCATTTAATCTTAAAACAATTTTTCCGTCTGAATAATCAACTTCTCTTATATAAACATCTTTACCATCGCTTCCCTGCTCTTCTAGTTTTTGATTTTCTAAAGACTTTAAATAGGTGTCATCACCAACTAAAATGCCATCCACTGTCGTTTTTAAACTATTACTAGGCTTATCTTTTTTATTGTACTTGGTCCAAGCTAAAGAGTTTTTACTTCTAGCATTCTTTGCACTATGATTTGTTGTTTCAAAGTCTTTAGATTTATAAAGGTTTCTAAAATCTTGTTCCAATTCACCTATAATACCTTCGTATATTTCAGGATTTTCTTGAACCTGTCTAGGTGTATATCCTTTTTGATATAAAAAAGACTTTCCTTGATTAGTTAGAGAATTAACATCCGTTCCTAAAACTTCTCGATACTTATTCTTAACATCCTCTGTATGAGATAAATTATAACCTAACTTTTCTTTTGTTGTAAAAGTTCCATCATCATTCTTCGTGTGCTTTTCTGCAAATTGTTTTTTAAGCTCTGTGTTAAAATTATTTAAATTGAAATCAGCCTCCCAAACTCCGAAATTATTTATATCTGAAAGAGATTCTAATGAAAGTTCATCTGGTAACCCATCGCCATCTAAATCAACGTTACCTTTGTTTAATATTCGAACATTACCATAATCGCCAATTTCAAATTCAACTTCTCCATTATTAATGCGATCCATATTAGTTAAATAACCTTCATTTAGTTTTTTACTAATCTTTCCACTTGCAATGCCTTCTGCTAACTTTTTATTGTAGCCTAAAATGGCATTCTTTATCCCCGCAATTCTTTGTACTTGCTGTTCTATATTGGTTTTAATAGCTATGGCATTGGTATTACCAGGGTCTGATTCTAATGTTTCCTGAGCTTCAGCATACTTGTCAATTAAGCCACCTTCTTTTCTAAATGCATCATTTAAGGAATGTTCAAAATGTAAGTATTTTGTAGATTTTCCACTATTGATTCCTTTAAGCTCCGAAGCTTTTTTATTTAAAGCCCTTTCTTTTTTTTTATTTTCTAAATCTAATCTTGCCTGATCTTCTTTTTTCTTTTGATCATTAAGTTTCTCTTGAACCAAGATAGTATCTGAAAGATCATTGTTAGGCTTAGAAAGTCTTTGCCAAGTAGCTCCTTGTCCAGTATTCATTTTATGCTTTTTAATTAAAAAGAAAGAGCTGGTAACTCAAAATTCAATTCATGACTATCCATTCCTCCAAACATTCCTCTTTCAAAATTATTTGAAGAGTTTCCTCCAAAATTCATTTGTCTTCCAATACTACCTAATGAAGAAATTCCTGTCTTAATTCCATTCCAAACCGAATGTTGCCCTACATCATACATTTGTCCATAACCAGCAAGTTCATTCTGATATCTATTTTCTTCAAATCTATTTCGTTTTTCTTCATATGATGCAATCGCATAATCTCTCTTAATCATTTGAGAATCTATATCCCTCATTGCTTCTTGATTAATCTGATTATTCATTGAAACTATTTTGGGTAATGCACTTAACATGTTCCTAGCCCCAGAACCTTGAAGTGAATTTAAAATATTAGCTGTCCTTCTTTGACCTTCTTCTATTATTAAATCACTCCCCATTGTGCTTATGCGAACATCTTCATATGGATTTTTTAATTCAGGTATTTCCAAATTAGCTATCGCCTCTTTTGCTTTTGCCTTTTGCTGTTCTCCATCGTAGATAGAATACGCTGCTGATGTTGCTCCTAGCACTGCTGATGTAACTGCTGCCATATAATTCTGATTTATTACAAATATAATTATAATAAATAAAAAGAATACAAAAAGAAAACAAATGAAGTGTAAAAGTATTAGTTTAGCATCTCAAAAGAATAGATTTGGAATTAGGACTAGAAATAAGAAATACAAAAATCACAGATTACGAAGAATTGAAATCATGGTGGAAATGGCACCGTTTCCCTATACCGAGTATCGATCTTTTAGACAACTTAAAATACGGGCTAATAGTCAGTTTCGGAGATGAAAATATTTGTGCGGGTTTCATCTATTTTACAAACGCAAAAGCATATGGTATGATGGAGTTTATTGTTTCAACCCATAAGGTTAAAAATAAAGAAATAAGAAAAAATGCCATAGAATTCTTGATTAACACAATAAAAGAAATAGCAAAATCTAAAGGTGTAAAGTATATCTACTCTAGTCTTAGAAATGAAAACTTATTAAAACATTATGAGATATGTGGATTTATAAGTGGGTCTAAAAATACAACTGAGGTTGTCTGTAAACTTTGAACTTAAAAGAAGGTTATTCTTTTTAAAAATATTTTGGCTCGGGCAGAGCCAATGTACGCTAACGTGGTGCATTAGTACGTGTGTTGTGCAAGAATCCTCCCCGCTTTAGGCAGGAGAGTGTCAATAATAGAGGTACAGTCAAGAAGCAATCGCGCGATGTGAAAGGCTAGAGTATAACGAAAGTGAGGCAAACCAAAAACAAAAAGCAAGAAATTGTGTAAGTGAAGCTAAACCAACATCGAATAGTAAACGCTCTACCTCTTTTAAATCTAATTTATCTATATCATGAAAAAACCACAAATAATAGAAATATATACCGATAATGGAGCATTAAGTCATTATGCATTGATTGATACAAATACGGGAGAAAAGCTTTGGAGTCAAAACCCTGAAGAATTTAAATCTATGGGGTTTCCTGTTAAGTTTAGCTACTTAGAGGAAAACATAAATGGAGATTATCATAGATGTAAATCTAAATCTAGCAAGTTTATAATGAATTAAAAAAACTGTTGAAAATGAATAACACGAGAAGTTTAACTAAACGAAATAATCACAACTTTTTTTGGATTGAAGATAATATTGTTTACGAATCATACGATACGACAAGGGGGCTAAGACACATGCCAATAGCAAATGTTATAATGGAAGACAAAAACTTTTTGACTGAAGAAGATATCAAGCATGTCAATGATATTCTAGAAGCAAACTATGTCGAACCATAAAATAACTTAATAAAAACGATACGAAATGAAAAAACGAGACTTAACAAATTTTTTAGATTCTATAGCTGGTAGCATAGAACAGAAAGAAATCAATTTATTCAAGTCAATAATTGAGTCAAGTGAAATTACCAACTTTAAAGATCACGAGGAATTTTTCCATGGCGTTTTATACCCATTTGACCAATTCATAAGAGGGTTCGTAAAAAGTAAAATCGCTAATAATGAAGACGTAGTTTTCATCATTAAAAATCAAAACTACATAGAGCACAATTACGCCCGAATAATAGAACAAAAAGAAGGTAGTCCTTGTAGTGCGGATAAATCACGAACCATAATAAAATGTCTTTTAGACTACTACAAAAGCGGACAAGAAATAAATTTCAACTATGAACAAGAATACACCTACCATTTACCAAAAGAAGTATTTAAAACCCACGACCACATTATTAAATTTTACGAAGGTTTAAAACATTTGTGGTATGGGAATAACAGAAAATACTTAGAAGCTCTTCTGATAATAAACGAATCACTAAAACAGTAATTGAATAAACAATAAAATGAGTAAAAATTCAACAGAAAAACAAGAGGTTATTTATCAATATCAATTAAAAATAATAGCAGCTCTACAAGAGGGATGTTTTGATGAGGACAGCGATAATCATATTTCATTTAGTGAAATGAAAGAAAGCGAAACATTACCGGAGTTTTTTCATGTATTGGCTAATTGTGTGCCAACATTTTTTTATGCCGAGTACGTAGATGATAAAGTAAACTTTTTAGATTTTAATCATATCGCTAACAAGTTGTGCTTTCAATTTTCAAATAAAAAGAAATAATGAAAATAATAGTAATAGTAGTAGCAATAATATTGATCAACGTTTTTGGGGCTTCAGAAAAACCATATACACATGAAGAATGGGACGAAGAATGCATAAAGATGTTAAAAAAATATGGACCAGTCCCGGAAGATGAAGAATAATTAAAGTCTGTAATAAAGTAAAAATCAATTTGAACTGTAGAAATTATGACTTAGCAAGAAAAAATAAAAAAAGAATGGATAAATAAACGATGATAATAAGTCAAAAAGATAAACCTTCAGTATTAGGTTGTAAGCACAATAATACATCGATAGTCATAATTGCGGGTTTTGCTGAATGGGAAGAAACGGAGCTCATTTGTGTTGATTGCAGAAAAAAAATATCCAAACCTGATAAAACCATCATTTCAATTTAGAAATGTTTGCCTTGTAAAAACATTTTAATAATCACCAAAATAAAAAAGTATGATAAAAAGAACGAGATCAGAATTAAATAAGTGTATTGTACACAAAGTCGCTAATAAATTTAATACAGGAAAAAATTCACTTTCGGAACAATTAATAAAATTTGATGAAAAAAGCTATGAATTATTTCTTCCTTTTCTTTTAAAACCTTTTAGCTCTGTTACACAAAGCTATCGTTTTAACCATCGATTTGATAATAGTCTAAACAAGATGAATAAGTATTCAATAGAGATTTTTAAGGAAGAAGATTCTTTTATTGAACATTCTAAAAACATCGTAAATCATTTGTATGAACAATCAAACTCAGCTAACATAAAAACGGGTGATGTAATTGTTGCTTATTTTGATGGACTCGAATATAGAGATGTTTTAGTTGAAGCTATAGGTGTGTTTAAAATTGAGAGTAAGGTAGATTTTTTCCAAACATATTTAGATGATGAAGAGAGTTATGATGTAGCTGTTCAAAAAGGAATTTCATCAAAAAAACTTGATAAAGGATGCCTTATTTTAAATTCCTCAGATGTTGAAGGAAATGTGGTTTTATCAGTAGATAATAATAATTATGATACTCAATACTGGATTAAAAATTTCTTAGATGTAAAGTATGCTAATGATAGAAACTTACACACTTACAATTATATAAACTTATGTAAAGAATTTTCAGAAGAAGTAATTAAACTGGAATTCGGAAAGCATGAACAAAGTAAATTCTTAGCAAATACGGTAGATTATTTTAAAGAAAATGAGAGTATTGATATTGCGGATTTTCAAGAACAAACTCTTCTTGATAAACAAAAAAATCTGTTTAAAGAATATATAGATAATTTCCAAAAATCAAATGACCTACAAATAGAAGATAAATTCGAAGTTTCTGATCTCGTATTTAAAAAGGAGAAATCTAAATTAAAAACAGAGATCAAATTAGATACCAAAATTCAAATTAAAATTGATGTCGATTCACCAGATGCTTCCGCAGAATATTTAGAGAGGGGTTTCGATGAGAGTAAAAAAATGAAGTTTTATAAGGTTTTCTTCAATTCAGAAAAGTAACATCTAATCAATTAATAATTGAAATCAAAATCAATACTGAATGAAGAAAAGAGAATTAGAATTACTAAAGCATCATCAAGAATTAAAAGACAGTTTAGATATCAGCGTAAAAATTGCTTATCAGCAAGTTTTTAAAATTACAGTTGAAGACTTAATTAAAAAAAGAAATGCCCCTTCAAATAAAGTAAGACAAAGTTTTGATGATGTTCTTAAATATTATTTAGGAGAAGAGGATTTTAAGAAAATTGTAATAGAGCAAAAACCAATTTAAATTGTAGTTAGTATGTCAAGAGATATAATTTTAAGAATGTAAAAAGATGAATTTGAAGCATTTTTTGCAATGGCTGAAGAAAACGCTATTAGTATTGGTGGTTCAGGAGATGGAGATGATGATCCTTTTGGAGATATCAATACAGAAAGAGTCAAAATAATTAATAAGATGTTGAGATACAACAGAAGAAAAGAACAAATCGAATATTAAAAGTTGTGTAGTAAAAATAGAAACTATGAAATTTCACAAAAACACAGAATATCCGCAAGTTTCAAAAGCAGATGAAAATTATTCTGTTGATGTTATTACATCAAATCCTGATGGTTTTTTAAATATCGGCTTCTATCATTTCAAAGATAAGGAATGGCAATTTCATACAGATACTTTAACCGATCCTTATGAAAATGGTATGCTCCAACCCTTTGTTTGGTGGTATCCTCCAACAGAAAGAATAGAACAATTTTAAGACAGTAGCATTTCCGCAAGTAAATAAAATATAAATACAATGAAATCAATTAAAATTTTAGCAATAATCTTAGTCACTACACTAACCTCCTGTACAGAAAAACAAAGATCTAGATCATTTGGGGGACAATTTGAAGTCAAATTGCCAAAAGGTCAAAAACTGATTGAAGCAACTTGGAAAGGAAAAGATTTGTGGTACCTGACAAGACAAAGAAGAGAAGGTGAACCGATAGAGCGATATCTTTTTAAAGAAGAATCTTCATTTGGGGTCATGGAAGGTTCAGTAATATTCAAAGAACTGTAGCTATTTAGCTATCAAAGAAATTGCACACAAGATCCCTTTGATGGGTGGAAAGCAATATAAGTAAACATTTAACCTGTAATAAAAACGATACGAAATGGAAGAAAGAAAAATCAATTTCAGAATAAACGATGATCCTACTTTGGTAGTAGATAAAGACGGAAATTTAGCGAATAAATTAGAAAAACTATATGGTTATATACACTTAAACCTAGCCTCTTGCTTCGAGCAACTTAAAGAAGGAAAGTTAACGGAAGGAATGAAAGAAACACATTTATCTCTAACTGAAAGTTACACCATAGATTTTTTAAAGGAAGCTAATTATGATAGCATACTGGCTAAAGAAAAAGAAAAAAGACTTTCAGAAATTAGGTCTTTAAATGATGAGAACAGAGAATTGAGAAAAAAATTAGGTGAAAAGGTGTCAAACGAAGATGCCAGAGAAAAAATGAAAAACCTTTCAGAATCGGTAAAAAAATGGTGGAATATTTTTGGTTTTGGTCATACTTCTAAAATTGGATATGGTCAGAACGGTCATATGGAAATAGTTTTTTCTGGTATGATTAGCGAAGGTTATTATGCTAAACCTGATAGGATTACTAAAGAAAGAAAACTAAAATATTTAATTGATTTAGGTTTTTCTTTTAATGAAGATGAGTGTGTTATAATCTCAGATGAAAATATAAACAGGTTAATAAGGTTGATTAATTCAAAATATCCTAGTGCGATGATGAAAGAATTGACTTGTGACTTTTATTCCAAACATAAAACGCTTCGAGATATAAAAGTATCAATTACTAACCTTGAGGATATATCTAATTAATTGTAGCTATTAGCTATCAAAGAAATTGCACACAAGATCCCTTTGATGGGTGGAAAGCAATACAAGTAAACATTTATCGGGAAGTTTCGCGCAAATGCTTTTTGTACCGATGTTTTAACTAAGGAGCTAATGACACAAGATGAATTGAACGAATTGCCAGACTTTGATGGCTTTTAAATCTGTAGTATGAAAACAACATTTTTTACAATAATGATTTTTAAGGTAATCGGTTTTTTAGCAGGAAGATACCAAAGTAAAAACAATCAAAAACAGTAAAATTTAAGATATGGAGAAAATCCTACGAAATATCTAACAAGCTTTTGAAAAAAACTTCCGTACATTTGTGTAAATTCAACACAAAATGAAAATTCCTCAAAATATAAAGGTTGCAGTAGATGCTGTTGTATTCGGATATTCAGAGAACAAACTACAAATATTACTCATTCAACAAAAATTTGGAATTGAAAAAAATAAATGGGCTTTACCTGGAGGTTTTGTAAGAGATAACGAAACACTTGACCAAGCAGTTATTAGAGAACTGAAAGAGGAAACAGGAGTAAAAGCAAATTATTTGGAGCAATTATATACGTTTGGGAACTTAGATAGAGACAAAAGAGATAGGATTATTTCAATATCATATTTAGCACTATTGAACCCTAAAAACTTTACTATAAAAGCTGATACAGATGCAAAAGATGTAAAGTGGTTTAGTATAAGTGAAGTACCTAACTTAGCTTTTGACCATAACAAAATACTTCTAACAGGATTAACCCGATTACAAAATAAAATCAACTACCAACCTATCGGATTTGAATTATTAAAAAAAGAATTTCCCTTTTCCGACATAGAAAATCTATATCAAACAATACTAAATAGAAAAATTGACAGGAGAAACTTCAGAAAAAAACTTTTAAGTTTTGGTTTTTTAGAAGAAACCGAAAAAATATATAAGCCAGTAAGTGGACGTCCTGCTAAGCTATTTCAATTTAATCAAAAAAAATATAAAGAGTTAGAAAGTAATGGTTTCCATTTCGAAATTAAGTTTGCGTAAAAAAAACACAAAATAATTTTGCAGAGGAAATAAAAACATTTAGATTTGTGTAAAAATAACGCAATATGATTTTAAACTTAGACAAAGATTTTAAACCTTACGATAATCAAAAAGAAATTGAATTTGAGTACTTCACATTTTCAGGGGGAGAACCACACATAAAAATCAAGTCAAATCTTGAAGCTGTAAAAGAAGTAAACATTAGTCATCGAGTAAAATCATTTAATGATATAGGAATACTATTTCTATCTGTGAATGCCTTAAGAAATATAGGTATAAAAACAATCAACTTGTTTTTACCTTATTTTCCAGCAGCAAGACAAGACAGATTAATGGTTACGGGAGAAGCCCTCTCGGTTAAAGTATATGCTGACTTGATAAACAATCAAAACTTTAACTCTGTTACAATATTTGACCCACACTCAGAAGTTACACCTGCCCTATTAAATAACTGTAAAGTAATTGAAAACTATAAATTCATAGAAAAAGTTACAAAGCAATTACCAAAGGACTTATTATTAATATCACCAGACGGAGGTGCTTTAAAAAAAATTTATAAAGTAGCCGAGTATCTTAAAGATTATGAGGTAGTTGAATGTTCTAAATCACGAGATGTTAAAAATGGTAAACTATCTGGATTTAAAGTCTATTCAGATGATTTAAAAGGAAAAGATTGCTTAATTGTAGATGATATTTGTGATGGAGGAGGAACATTTTTAGGCCTTGCAAATGAATTAAAAGAAAAGAATGCAGGAAAATTATACTTAGCTATTAGTCACGGAATATTTAGTAAAGGATTTGAAGAAATAGATAAATATTTTGATAAAACATTTACTACCGATTCTTTTAAAACAATTGAAAAAGAAACAAAATTTGAACAAATTAATATTTTAGAAATTATTAAATAAAACACTATGAATCCATTATTATATACAGACGGCTACAAGGTAGACCACAGAAGACAGTACCCTAATCAAACAACATTAGTTTATTCTAATTGGACACCAAGAAAAAGTAGAATTGAAGGTATAGATAGCGTTGTGTTTTTTGGATTACAATATTTTATAAAAAGATACATCATTCAAGATTTTCAAAATAATTTCTTTAATCAACCAAAAGAAGTAGTTTGTACTAAATATAGTAGACGTATCAATAACTATTTAGGCGAAAATTCAGTAGGAATAAAACATATTGAAGATTTACACGATTTAGGATATATTCCTATGGTAATTAAAGCACTGCCAGAAGGGGTTTCTGTACCAATTAGAGTTCCTATGTTTACAATGTATAATACTTTACCCGATTTTTTCTGGTTAACTAATTATTTTGAAACATTGTTATCTACTACAGTTTGGATGCCTTGTAATTCGGCAACTATCGCTAAACAATATCGAATGATATTAGATAAATACGCAAACGAAACATCATCTATTCCTGAGTTTGTAGATTGGCAAGGTCACGATTTTTCAATGAGGGGAATGGCTGGTTTAGAAGCAGCAACAATTAGTTCAGCAGGACATCTCTTAAGTTTTACAGGAACAGATACAATTCCTACAATAGATTTTTTTGAAGAATATTACAACGCTAATTCAGACAATGAGTTAATTGGTGGTTCAGTTGCAGCTACGGAACACTCTGTAATGTGTATGGGAACAAATACTGGTGAGCAAGAAACATTTAAACGTCTAATTACAGAAGTATATCCAAACGGAATAGTTTCAATAGTATCTGATACTTGGGATTTATGGAAAGTTTTAAAAGAGTATTTACCAAATCTAAAAAATGAAGTATTGGCTCGTGATGGAAAAGTCGTAGTTAGACCAGATAGTGGTGATCCTGTAGATATTATTTGTGGTAATCCTAATGGGAAAAGTATAGAAGAGAAAAAAGGTGTTATAGAATTACTCTGGGAAACATTTGGAGGAAATACAAATCAAAAAGGTTTTAAAGAGTTAGATAGTCATATTGGAGCTATTTATGGTGATAGTATTACATTAGATAGAGCAACGCAAATTTGTGAACGTTTAAAACAAAAAGGTTTTGCTTCTACCAATGTTGTTTTAGGTATTGGTTCTTTCACATACCAATACAATACTAGAGATACCTTTGGTTTTGCTATGAAAGCAACATATGGAGAGGTTAAAGGTCTTGGTCGTGAGATTTTTAAAGACCCAATAACTGATGATGGAACAAAAAAATCTGCCAAAGGACTTCTAAAAATAGAACTGGAAAATGAAGAATATAAACTCTATGACCAAGTTAGTTGGGAAGAAGAAAAACAAGGAGAATTAAAAGAGGTTTTCAAAGATGGGAAAATCCTAATTGAAGAAAAATTAAGTGAAATAAGAGACCGTATACGCGAAAACGTTTTACGACAATGTATATAAAACACATAATAGGGCGTTTGGGTGCTAAGCTCAAACGTCTTTTCTTATTTACAAAGTCCACTAAACATAAAATTTTCCATTTAAAACGGAAAATATTTTTATTTAGCTAAATGCAAAACTGAAGCGAAAATACGTGTCTACTGCCCTACGTCTCATATGCTAAACGTTGAAAAACATACTTACCGCATAACACTTTTATTTAGGTGTTTTTTATTTTATGTAAGAAGGAACAACTTCAGTACTTACAGAAAATAATTCATTTGCTTCTCTTGAATTATCTGATAACTCAATTTCAATAAAGTACCCTCTTATATCTCCACCTTCAATTCGATTATTTTTCTTTGATAAATAAAACCAATTCAAATTCATCGGCTTGCTATTGTCAATAGAAATCGTATTAGAGCTTATATCTAAAATTCTTCCAAGAGAATTAACTTTATTACCATCATCTATAAAACAAAGAATATCACCAACACTTACATTGGGTGGTACTTCATGGAATTGTAACTTATTCTTATTGATTTTTATTGCGGTACCAAAACCTTGTGAACTTCCGTATAGGTTTTCTAGGCTCTCATCTTTGAAGAAATGTGTGTACCAACGTGATCCTCTTTTATGAAATTCAGATGATTTTAGATGTCCTTTTGATAAGTTTGTTTTAAACCTAACAGACCAGCTATCATAAGCATCTTGTATGAGTGTTTTATAAATAATATCAGTTTTTGAAAAATCATTTAAAACAGTAGTTACTTTTGATTCATATTGAACACCGTAAAAATTATTATACCCTGCTCCTTTAGCGTTTTGCTCCCATAACTGACCATTTTTAAATGTATAAAAGTTATTACTCATTCGTAAGGCCCAATCTGGTAAAAACGAATGAAAGGAAGTAAACCCTTTTACCTTTTCATCAAAAGTAAGTGTTTGATTATTTAAACATAAAGTTAATTGGTTATAATGTGGATCATAAGCCAATAAATTCTTTAAATTATTACTGTTTTTAAAATAATCTCTAAACCAATTAGTCATTCCTTTATTAGAAATTACCTCAATACCACTTTGCCCCTTTCTTAAAACTACTCCTCTTTTTCTATCAGTCCAATATCTATAATTACCAAAAGAAACTAAGCTCTCAGGATTTTTACTAATTCCGAACTCTCCTACATATGCTTTTACACTTCCTAGCAATAAATCGCTCTTAGCCACATTCGAATTCCCATCTTCATTATAGAGTGTGGTCTTACCATATTGAACTTGGTGTACTTTATCTTCTTGCCAAACATCTAAATCGGTATTATATGCCATTATTGTCTGAATCTCTCCATATTTATCATCCAAGTCTTTAAAGTTCAATGTAGATAAATTAAACTCGTTTAAGCCGTTGTAGTTTAAACTTTGATCGTAAGGCTTACTATATGTCAATCCAGATATTTTAATATTCTCCCTATAATCGTCTATTGGCGAAGATGGTCTAGTTTTAATTGACATTTCTTTTGCGTTAAACTGATCTTTAATTTTATAGCTTTCAAAACCATTTCCCCAAGAGAAACAGTTAAAAAAAGGAAGGTTTAAAACGACGTGGCTATTTGCAGTTTGCGATGTATCGGAATCATCAAAACCAAGGTGAAACCCTTGATCAATTTTATAGGTTCTTTCTGTCTCGTAAAATACATCAGAGTTCTCTTCTACTGGGTCAGTCTCGAAAATAACTCTGTTTTTGAATTGCTTAATCTCAATAATGAATCTAATACGAGTTGAATCATCCCTCCCTCCATCCTCATACCCAAGGGACTTAATTAACAAATTCATAGTTCCTGTTTTTCCATCAGAACTGATATTAACATATCTTTCTGGGTCTTTTACACCATGAGTCCCCACATCTCCTCTTCTAAAAAAAAATCGATTAGATGCGATTCCCTTTTTTGCAAAATCTATATCGATTTTATCTCCATAAAACCATTCCTCTAAGTTTTCATAACTAGTTGTCGATATGTAATGAAAATAGAGTTTTTGATTCTTATTGTTGTATTCTTCATAGATTATATCAATAATAGAGCCTGTTTCAATCCAATCATCTTCTAACCCCCTATAAACAGCTAATGACCTTCCTGTCCAATCATCATGTGCTGTTCTCCATGATTTAGCTCTCAAGACCCATTCGTCATTATAAACATGCCCTATTTCATTCTCAAATTTCAAAGAAATACCATCAGCAACTGGGACCTCAATATCTGACTCAATTTCTTGCTCTTCAACTATAATCTCATTATTATATTCTACTATAAATTTATCTTTTGTGGTATTGCCATCCCCCTGAAAAGTTATTTTTATATGGAAGCTTTTATCTGAATTTCCAAAATAATCACCAGAAATAGTAAGGTCATTTAAAGAACTAATTCCGTAAAAAATTGGAGGCTGTATCACGTTTCTATTATTCTTTATGGGAAAATAGGGTCTCGTACTCCATTCAAAACCATTAAAATAATACCTATTCAAATCCTCTAAGTCCAAACTAAATTTTTCAGGTTTAATCTTCATATATAAACCAGGTAATTGCTTAAACTCTGCTGTGCCTGTTGTATCTAAAAAGTTTTTGTCCTTTTTTACTACTTCAATTACTTTTACCTTAATTATATCGTCTAATACTTTTCTTGTATCAGATTTCACATTTAAGTACTGACCCTCGACCACTGCATCCTTTTGATTCCCTTCTAATTTAACCCATACAAAACTATTTTCTTCATAAAAGATATTAGGTACAATGGTATGATATCCAAGTTTATTCTGTTTAATATAGACTCTATAGTATTTAGCAAAATATGGAGCTTTGTTTTTTATTTTTAAAACCAAGCTATTTTTATTTTTGGTATTTAAGTGTTCAATATAAGTAGTATTGTTTTCACTTACCAAAGGTGTTGTCTGCCTTCCGTAACTATCTAAATAAGCGATAGCAACTTCATAATCTCTATTTGTTTTACAACTTTCAGCTACACCAGAAAAAGGAACATTATTTTGGCCCAATTCTAAGTCAATATAAATTTGCTCTCCGTTCTGATTAACCAAATTATAATTCTCGGTATAATTCGCAAAAATGAGTGTATTGTTAATTAGCTCCAATGCTTTAGCCTTCAATGGTAAAGCGTCGAATAATCTATAAATTTCTTCTTCAGGGAGGCTTCTAGTTATTTTATTCTTCGAAAAGGACGTTTTATAATCTGTATCATCACTCCATCCTTTGTTTTTCTTATTAAAATTATCTACTAGGTAAATAATATTTTTTCCACATTCAATAAAAACAACCTCGATGGCCTTAACATTCTTGCTCCCTGAATTAAACTCTATCTCTACTTCATTAAATGAGTTTATCATGCTTTTATTAGTAGAAGTATAGTAATCATATTCAAACACTTTTGGTCTAAAACATACTCTACTGAAAGGAGATAATGGACTATACTCTCCATCACGGTAAACATAACGATAAGCAAACCTTAAAAACTTTTCTTCTAAATTGTTTTCTCGACTTGAATTTAATTTTAGTGAAATTTTAGGTCCAAATATGGGGGGCCGTTTAATTAAGATAATATCATCCAAATCAAAGCCGTTTTCAATAAAAGTTTTAGCTCTTTCAATATTTATAAATAACGGTTGGTTATAGTTGTCCGTTATCAAAAGGAACTTAGAATTATTATCAGTATCTATAAGTATTCTGGATGATGTTATAAGATACTCCTCTTTAAAGTTCAATACATTTTGAAGTCTTGTGTCTTTTAAAACAAATTGAGTTTCTTTATTTATAATATCATACTCTATAATAAAGCTTCCTAAAGAACTTTTTACAAACCAATAAAGGCTTTCATTGAATTCATCCGAAACACCACCGATAGTCTTTATATCTGATCCTAATTCTAAACTTGTTAGTTGTTTATTACTTAAACTTTTTTCAATAGCTCCGACATCGCTACCTTCACTATTTATTACACGAATATTTAAACCGTTTCTTATTTCTCCTTTTCTTAATAAACGTTCGTCAACATCCTTATTCATTCGTGCTGAAACAAAATTATTAGATATTCTAGACATAATTAAAAATTAGAATTTCTTGCCTTTCTAGCAATCTCGATTAAATTAAACTTTGATCTTTTTAGTTTCGCTTGATGCTGGCTAGACTTTAGTTTATTCGAAGCTCTTATTTTTTCTGATTGAGAAACATTTCTTTTGAATTGTATTAAATCAAAATAAACCCAATCAATGAGAACATTAAGTATTTCTTTATGAACCTTTATTTCTTCTTCTCCATAGGTGTCATATGATAATCCATCAGAAAAATATTCCAAAACAATTGGTTTATCATATAAATCACTACTAAATACGATCTCTTTATCTGTCACACTATATTCTCCATTTCGACTGTACTGTTTTGCGTCCCCTCCACAATGAAAAACATATTTTTTATAAGGTATATTCTGAGCATTATATGCGTCAGCCTTTAGTACATATCCATCTTTGTCAAACAAAATTTCATGTTTATGGTCCTGCAAGTAAGCTATGGCCGTGTGCATGTTATTGTTTTTGTCTAAAGGAAATAATCTGTATGACTCACTAAGCTGATCATAAAGTAAAACGCTAAGTCTAGCCAACGAAACAAAATCGTGTGGCAATGCTATTCTCAAGCTTTCGGGAACATGAATTTCCATTAGTTTTACTTCGTTCAATTTATTCAAGGTCAAATCTGATATGCCAGCCTTTATCGAAGCTATAATCTGTGAACGTTTTATGTGTTTTAAAAGGCTGTCATCATCCAAAGAGATTCTCTCAAAATGCTGAACAACTTTTTGCAATGTTACATATTGATAGCTACCATGTAAATCTTCTTTATTGTGATATTGAAATGGAGTAAGTTTCATTAGTTCGCGATTTCTTTATTAAACATATTCTGTTCTTCATTTTGAGCAATTGCGGTAATATCTTTATCCTTTAAGTTTATCCCTAGCTTTTGAAGGACTCTTATAAGTAATTCATACTTCTGAGAAGAATGAATATCTACATCAGAAAAATCACTTTTCGAAGGGTCGAATAGTGCTACACCGTTAAACTCCCTGTAGGTCCATTTAGCTAGTTTTGGTTCTCTCAAATAAAACAATTCTACAGAGCTTTTAGGTTCTGGAAATATTTGTACGCTGTTGCCATCTCTTAATCCTATTGGATAGCTATTGCTTGCATTATCTTTGTTTAACAGAAATGCTCTTTTATCCTTGCATAGCTCAACTTCATTGGCTCCAACATAAATTAAATCAACATATCTTAGATTAAGCGGAAGCTGAATAGTATTCTTAATTAATGGTGCATTTTCTTTATTAAGATAGTGTTGAATTCGATCTCTTATTTTTTGAGTAGTGTTCTCAGTAAGTGTACTAACTAATCCTCTATTTTGCCTATTTATAGACCTATTTACATCAAAAAACATTTCTTCATATAACTCTTGAACTGATGAGTTAATAAATCCGTCTATGCTTTCTGGTTTTGCGTTTCCAACACTATCTGTATTGGACCATTCCTTTACTAGCCTATGAATTGAATTAACAGAAACCATTTAATTATTTTCAAACAAATATAATTATAATTTAATTCTTTTCTAATACTTATCAAATACAAAAAGCCCTTGCATTATATACAAGGACCTTTTCAACCAATAAATGAAGGGGAATATAAATTTATCTATGCTCTTCTAATTTTTCTCTTATCCATTCTTCCTTATTTAAAAAGGCATTAGGCACTTTTTTTCCTGTCTTCTTAAAATACTCGTCTCTAAGTAATCCTATTTCGCTTTGATCTTGAGAGACACTATTTAATTTCGCCAATTCTGCTCTTAACTCAGCATTTTCCCTTTCAAGCTCATTATTCTTTAAACTTTCTTCTTGGCTTGAGATAACTACGTTGTCAATTTTTTGATTAAGCGCATTTAAAACCAACAAGCTGTCTTCTGTGTTTTTAGAAAGAAAATCACCTAATTTAACTAAGCCATTTTCTCCACGAGCTAAAGGTAATATTTCGCCACCTTCAGTATCATTCCAAACTACAGCGGTACTTCCTAAATTGTTTTTCACAATTTTCTTGTTAAACGCTAAGGCCGCTAAATACTTACTCTCATAATCTTTGGATTCTAAAACTTTTTTCAATTCAAAAGGTTTCAACCTCGCATATTCACGTAGCTCAAGCTCAGCCTTACTATCTGTCCACTGAATAGCATTAATTCCAAAAACAGCCAAAGCAATTGCTTTTCTTTGATCGTCTGAAGTCTCGTTTATGATGGTTAGAACTTCATCTCTCTTTTTATGCTCTGCTAATTTTTGATTAACCTCTGCCTCTTCTGACCATATATAATAATACTTGCCATACCAAGGATGCTTTTGTAAAATTTCATTAAGTAGTATATCTGATTCGGGTACTCTTAACTCTCCATTTTCAAACCAAATAGAAGGAATCGCTTTATAATCTCCTTTTAGATCTTCCTCATAAATTGAATTGGCTCCTGGTACATACTTAACTCTGCGTTGCCCTAAAGACTTCAACCTATTAAAATCTTCAACAAATTTCTCAAGAGTTAATCCCCTTAGCGGAACTTGAAAACTTTTTGCTTGTTTAAATTCTTTTAATCTATATATAATCTCTCCCATGATAATACTTTGTTAAAGGCAGCCATAACAACTGCCTTATTAAATTTAATTTCCAGTATAAACCCCTGTTCCTCTTCTGAATACAAAGAATTGATTTGCCCCAATAACCTGATTCGTCATTTCAGTTTCAATGTGCATTTCCATAGTATCTACCTTATGTTCTGTTCCATAAGGACCTCCAAAAATCTTTGTCTTACGGTATCTATTAATACCATTTTTTTGACGGTATCTAATCGTTAAACGAGGTCTTGAATAGTGGTTTCCATTTTCCAAAACATTTGCTTCTCCCAACGGAATCATTAATGATTGAACACTCGTATTTCTAAACTTTTGAGACCCCAATAATTCTGGTTCATCTAAGGTTGTTAGTTCTGAAGAATGGAAAGTAACACCATCTATATAGACCTCCTTAAATCCAAGTTCTAGAGCAGTTTCTTTACTGTTGTTAAACATTCCATAATTTCCACCATTTAAATAATTGGCATTAACTGATGCAAGCATTCTTCTAAAAGCGGCACTTTGTTTATGATCGTGCCACCATGAGTAAGAAGTTGCCCCTCCTTGTTGCTTAATCCTAAAAGCAATATCAGAAAGTTCTTCTATATCTTCCACAGTACTGTTTCCTATATTTCCACCTTCTTCAACTTGCTGAACAATACTTTTCATTCCTTTAGCATAACCAGCGGCGGTAGCTTCAGAATCATCATCTGAACGTCTATGTAAAAGATGTGTTAATTCAATTAAGTTATCGTAAGAGTCAATGGTACGCTGAAACTCGGGATTAAACCACCCTTCTCCACCTGCATAACCGGGTGTTTCTACCCATATATTATGCGCCATATCCGATTCGGGGGTGTCGTAAAAATCTTTAATTATTTGTGGATAATTATACTTAAACTCAGGGGTGTCTTTTCTTCCTTTTGTAAAATTACCTTCCCCTTTACCCCAACTGTTTGAGAACTTAGAAATAGTTAAGCTTCCATTTAAACCAAAGCTTCCTGCTTGTTTATTCTTTCCTATGAAAGTAGTATCGGAAGTAATTTGGTCAACCACAGCTTGCCTTTCCATTGTTCCGTCAGAAATCATAACAATTTCGCCTACACGTAAATTGTGTTTTGTCGTAGTAGTAAATGTACCGTTTGTTGGGTTAAACGAAACATCACGAAGCGATTGATGTAAATCACCTAACTCTGCGTGTTGTACTTGATCTGAAGCAAATGTGAGCAAACTACCCATCATAGAACAAAAAGGGAGTAGCTTTCCCTTTCCTCGTTGTAAGTGGATTTCTCTCATTTGGTCTGGTGCATAAACCATTCCATAAGAATAAGGGTCAATAAAATTAGCCGATGTTGCTAATTGCCCTGAAGGAGATATTAAAGACGATTGTCCCGTTACTGTATTTTGTTTTAACTCAAAAGCCATTTTTAAAATTTTAAATTAATATTTAACTCCAAACCCACTATTATTTCTTTCCGTAAAACTTCCATAACCTGTTTTCTTGTTATTTTTTTTGATTTCTTTGCGTGTGAAGTTCTCATTATTGGATTTCGCTATGAATTCCTCAATAGTTTTAGCTCTAACTTGTTTCATTGCCATCCCCATATATTTATCAAAATTGATTCCTTTGTGAATAAAGGTTGCCAATTCTTTATGGTTCAAACCATCTTCCCCCATGAAATTCTTTTGAATAAAAGAATCAACGTCTGAAGCATCTGACAGCATACTATGCCTGTCATCATCCGTAAATTCATAGGTAAAGTTTAGAGGTGTTTTTTCTCCGTCATTTTCAATAATTGATTCAACCGCTAATGATGCAGCACTGCTCACACCTTGCTTCATTGATTCAATGTATTTTTTACGATCATCCATTAAAGTATCGTATTGAGACTTTAACATTCTCTGACCGTTTTCAAGAGTTACAAATTCCTCTTTTTGCTGATTAGGATTATAATTTTGAGTAGGTTTTTTATATTCTTCTTGTAATTTTTTTGATTCTTCTATTATATCCTTTACAAAGGATTTTATTTCTAAAGCGTTGTACTGACTTTTATCTTCGTCTGTTAAGTCAATATTTAACTTATGTTCTAAATATTGGTTAACATCTTCATTGCTAATTTTACTATTTGGGTCAATTTTTTGAAGTTTTTTCTTAACCCAATCAAAATCAGAAATAGCGTCTAAGTCTTTCTGAATAAAATCATATTCATCTCTTGATCTTCCTGTATTCTTTTTGAATTCAAAATAATTTATATCATTTTGATCCATTACCCCCTCATAAGGATTAACCGTTTTTTCTACGATCTTTTCAATTTCCTTTTCTTTAACCTGAAAGATATCGTCAAATTGTTTGAACTCTTTTCCAACCTTTTGATTTATATAGCTAAGAACTGCGTCATCCGATAACTCAACTTGGTTAGTTTGCTCTGATTGACCTCCATCTGGAGTGTTAGTGCTGTCTTCTTGTTTACCCGTAGATAAGATAGATGCGCTCCCAAAAGGATTAGACACATCTGTATTTCCATTTGTTTCCCCTTTACCAAATTGAAGTCCAAAAGACATATAAGTATAATTTATAGTTTACGCAAAAATAATAAAAGAATTAAATAAAAACAATAAAGAATTAAATAAGAACTTAAAAAGAATTAATCAAGTAAATCTAAACTAAAATCATGAGGGTCAGAATCTCTTTTTCGTTGATCTATCAACATACTTTGATGTGACGATTTAACATTTTGCCTATCGTCTTTAGCTTTCTCTTTAAATTTAGCCATATCAAATTCAGATAATTTCTTTAATTTTTCCAAATAAACTTCTTGCTGAAACTTTTTCTCTTTTTCTGGCTCTCTTATCTCTTGGATGGCGACCTCTTCTGCAACTCTAATGCTACTGAGAGCTTTTTCAATCGTAATTTTCATCTTTGCTTTTATATGTTCTTCTTCAATTCTTCCTGACGAAGCTTGTTTTGCTGCAGCAATATCACTTTGAGTTTTCATTTGCATGGTAGCTTTCTTTTCCTCATTCATTTGCTCCATTCTTCGTCTTGACATATACGCTAAGTACTGAACAGCTAACTTTATGTTTGTTTTAGCTATACGCACTGCTTCACTCTTAATCTCTGGAGAGATTAATCCTTGCTGTAAGTATAAACCTAAATCCTCTTTGAATTCAGTAATTTCTTGTTGTGTCGGAAGTATTTCTATGGTAAATCCAAAATCATGTAAATGCCTATCTTTTAAACTTTCCAAGGCTTCTAAATTTTGTTTACCTACAGCTCTTTCGAGTTTCTTCCTTAAGTGTTTGGCCTTTGGATTCCTAAAAATGGCATGAATACGACTACTAATTACTTCAGCAACTTTTTTATTAAATCCTAAAGCAGCATCAACAATATGTTCCGTGGTAGTATTGCTACTCAAAAGATTCAGCTGATTAACTCCTAAAAGTGCATCATGTGGCATACTTCCATCACGAGCTGGGTTCACTCCTGTTATATCTCGTATTTGATTATAATAATGAGCATACAAGTTTAAAAGTTGAACTAAACCACTTCCTTGTTGTTGAGACATTGGACGCACTGCTGCACCATCTTTCATCCCGTCTTCTCCCATGTTAATGCGTTGACTAAATACAACCCCTTTTACATTTAAAATTGATAAGGAATGTTCCCAATTTTTTTTCTTATCTCCTTCGGTTTCCAATTCCGCTAATTGGTCTAAGTCAATATGAATTAAGTCCGGTTTTAGTTCCGAACGTAAATGTTGAATTTTTATGTGGATGTTCTGTAGCTCATCAGCTAATGGCTTTATATCATCTAAGAATGAATGTAAGCGATTTTCATACATATCAGAAGAAAAAACTACGAAGGGTGATTGCGCTTTATTTAACTCATCTTCTATAATATTCTCACTCTCTTTGTAGTCATATATAAATTCGGTTCCAATCACATAGGAACCCTCCATCCAGGTATCTTTAAAATCAACCTTCTTCTCATAATCTGATCTTTTCGGAGGCTCAAAAGAATCGTCCTTTTTGGAAATATGAATGGCACTCCCCTTCTTTTTGATAACTTTATAATTTTCCTCTTTCGTTGTTTTAAATGCAAATCGTAAAATATCAACTTTACACCACCCTATATCCTTAAAATCATCATTGGATTTATTTCTTTTAGAATACGTTTTTGCTATTTTTTTTAATTCTGAGCTTTCAAGACCGGATTCTCTTTGCAAATCATTGATCGTAATAGTGTCGACTACCCCATAATAAAAGGCATCGGAAAAATCATTCTCCGTTACATTACTATGAACTAACTGTTCAATATCAAAAGAATCTATTTTAATACCCTCTCGACTATCTGTATAAATACGAACACCGCAAATTGCATTTTCTACTAAATCTTTATTCTTCTTTTTTTCAATAATGGACCAGCGATTTGTTTTTTTTACATGATTAATAATAATTTCTTCCGCTATTTCAATCTTAGTCTTTTCTTTTAGCTGATCATAGATATTGAATTCCTGTAAATCTCTTGGTACAAAACCTTGAGGCATTAAATTAACTTTTAGTGATTTTGTAGCTTCCTTGAGTAAAGGCATTGCTCTCATATTCTTTAAATGCTTTTCCCTCTCTTTAGCTTTAATATTTAAAGAAAGTCGATCGTTAGTTCGTATATCAATCTTGTAATGATCGTCTCTAATTCCATTGCTTACCACTCGGCAAAATTTTTTCAAAGCATTTATGATCCGCCAATCCAAATTAACCAAACTTAAATCGCCGTCTTGACGCATAAATAAGTCTTTATATTTTTTTGTGTCTTGTTCCCCCCTAGCATAAAGTCTATTTTCTCGAATCTTTGCTGAACGATAAGAATATTCACACTCGCTATCTGTCAACCCTCCATTAAACCAATCTTGAGAAATTGTTTTTGCAAAGGCTAAACCATAACTATCATCTAACTTATTACTCCATTTTTCTAATGGGTCTGGAAATGTTGTTTTACTCATATTGCTTGGGATATATTACCTGAATTGTCGTATCTTTTAAATGGGTTTCTTCTTGGTTTTTTCTTTTCATCTGGCTTCTTTATTCTTCTTTGGCAACCAAGTCGGCTTAATGAACTTGAAATAAAAGCGTCATACTTTGTTCTATCCTTTAAATCAACATCTTTCCATTGTTCTAAAGTTCTAGTAAATGGCATATCTCCCATATTTCCTTTAGGCCTATTTCTGTCATCTCTAGCCACACCAATATGGTCTTCGACATAACTTTCAATAGCGTAAAATTGTTGATCTGCAATTTTTGAATTTTGGGGTGGAGCACCACCTAATTTCTTTTCTGTTGGGTTTAATTGGTTATAGCTTTTAAATGGATTATTTAATGAATAATGGCGATATCCTCTGTCTGAGATATATTGTAAAAAAGCTTCGTTTGAAAGCTCACCCAACATAGGTATTGAATAATAAACCATAGCCATCAAAACCTCTTCAAAAAAGATGGTGACTTTTTTTGCTCTATCAATGTATTCCAAAATAAATGCATCATTAGGCAAAGTAGATGTATTATAAGTAGTTGATAAATGTATAGCTCCTTTTGAGCCTCTACCATCAGCACTTTTATCTCTATTATATGGGTCTACACCAAAGCAACCTAAATGCTCTCCTTTTGGTGTCCATGCTAGAACACCGTTTTTAAATTTCTTTTCCTTTATGTTTCTATACTCTAATGGAGGGTGACAACCTTTTCTAATCCAGAAACGACCATTTAAAGGATCAGGATTCCAAACAACCTTAGTGTCCTGAATTCCATTTTCCCATGTAAAATTCCCTCTTTCAATATCATTATTTATTATAGGGTCACTTCCAGTAAATTTCTCTTCCAGCTCTTCTTTATTGTAATCAATTTGTTCCAAAATTTTAGACAAATTGAATTCACAGTCTTCACTTTCGTCTCTGAAAGCTTCTTTAACAGTTCTAGGGAACTGTCTTAACTGCTCATTATATGCCTCTGGGTCTTCTCTTAAGGCTTCTAGCTCATTATCCAAATGAGTGTTTGCACCAATAGTTATCCATTCACCTAAATCGTTAAGAACTGGTTTTTCTGGATCATCAACAATACTAAAGCCATAAGTATCGTAGAATCCTTCTAAACCATAAGCCGCAGAGATAAACAAGTTGTATAAACCACTAGCCGTTTGTCCATTTTTACTCCTTTCCCTTGGATCCGATTGCATAAAAACAGTTTCAAACTCTCTACCTCCTTTCTTCTTGGAATTCACCGTTGAACCTACCATAGATTTACCAACAATCCTTTTTCCTTGCCTATGTGACGTTTTTACGATTCTCCAATACTGATCGAATGGACATTCCTTTGGGAATTTACCTCCTTCATCAATTAAACTCAGGAAAATTTTATCTCCATCCATTGAATTCAAAACAGTATTATGCCATTCGATGGTTGTGTCTAGACCTTCTTCAAAATCATCTTCATCTTCTCCTAGTTTCTTTTTGCGAGTTGGTTCGGTTAAAACTAATTCTTTTTTCGGTGTTGTGGAACCATCCCATGAAGGTTTGAAAAAGACAGGAAGCTTTTTAAATGTTCTTACTAATTTTCCAAAGTTTTTTCGGCTATCTTTTCCTGTTTTTGAGATAATCCCTATTTCTTTGTTTTCATTAGAAGTTCCAAGATTTATTCCTTCAGAGTTGCAAATAGAAGTCCATCCCCAACGCCTGTTTTTTACATAATCTACACCATAACACCTATGATCAGCTTTACAGGCTTCCCAATAAATCAGCAATTCGTTTTGAATGATTCTAAAGACTGGGTAGCCTTCATCTAACTTATTCCATTGATAGAAGAAATGTGAAGAACCAGGCATGTAAACCAATTCCCCTTTGATAAAAATAAAGGTACCGTAAAGACGAAGATTTATTTGTCTCTCAATAAACCCCTCGTATTTTTGTTCAAACTGTGTTTTTGAGTTTAGCCCTTTCGGTTCTTCATCTCTTTTCCATTTTTGATTCTTTGTAGTTTTATCCCAATTTATAATCTCTTTTCTGTCTGAAGGCGGTTCTGGCAAACCAATATGAATTCCATTAACATAAAAAACTGATCCAAGAGTACCATCTTTAGATATAACTATAATGTCATGTTCATGGTCGTAACCATAAGACCATGACTTGAGTTTATTTCTTCCTAAGCGAACCTTTTCTTCAACTTTATCTGTTATTTTATTTCCTAAGTAGAATATCATCTAAAATTATTTTGTTTGTTTATTCTTAGATGCTGTCCTTTTTGCCCAACTCTTTTTTTGTCCGACTTCCTCTTTAGAGTTTAATTCTGTTTCTAGTTCATCAATTTTACTAATCCCCCAATCAAAATCAATAGCGGCCATTTGTCTTGACTTAATTACATTATGCAGTCTATCCTCCGTTACAGATATGTTTTTTCCTGCTCTCATAACCGCCTTAGTTACATCTGGACCTAACATTTCATTCAATTCTTTCTCAACTGAAACTAACTCATTGTAATCATCTTCATGAGGGTTCAATTCAATATCAATGACTTCCAAATTCAAATCGCACATGGTTTTCAAATGCTCAATTAATTCAGGGAGTTCCTCTTTGTAATAACTAGACAGTTCATTTTCAGATAAATTATTTAATTCTTTATAGGCTCTATCTACCTCTTTCATACCCCAAATAGACTGTTCAGCCGCTTGTCTTCTTCCTTTTACTATGTTGTGGTACTTATCCTCAGAAATAACATTATCTACTTCCTTTGTCATAACTTCATAGTTTAGAGCTACCATGCTTTTTAATTTTCTTATGTAGCTCGGAAGTTTCTCCTTTCTATAACTAGACAATCTTTCCATAAACATCTTGTGTTCTTATCCACCAATACTCCTTTCCTTCAATCCAAAATTGAACTCCTCCTCTTGGGTCCATTAATACAACATCATTATTACTAATTCCTTGATCTTGTAGTTCAGAATTTACATAAACTATCTTAACCTTTCCTTTAAATTCCTTTGTATTCTTAACATTATCAGGTAGAAATAATGTTGATTTAATTTCTTTTTCCTCCAGTACTGGTTTTACCAGTAAGTTCTTATTAAAACCTTTCCAATCATGATTTTTTGATTCACGATAGCAAACAATCATATTTGGTGTTATATGATACAAATTCTGGTCTGCATCTATAACACTATTATACCATTGCTTAACACCATGATAGATTTGTCTATAAAAAATGGTGAAGTCTATTAATACCTCATGACCTTTTTTTAAATCTCCTTCATGAAGTGCCGGGACTCCTTTAATTAAAGCAACTCTATTAGATAGCCTTTCGGGATTAAAATCAACGTTTCCAAAGAGTTCAATACCACTTTCTGTTTTAAACTTCTCGCCATACGGAGTTTCTAATTCTATGATATAATTAATTAGTCCTTTCATTTAATATTTTGTAAATAGATTCCATTTGTAACCAATCCTAATTCCTTTATTAGAATTAATTCCTAATTCAAGTATATTTCCCGTCTTGGTTTGAAATCCTGTGTTTAATTCAATTGATGTTTTATTAATAATGTCTGAGGTTATGATACTTGCTCCTCCTAAAATTGAATATCTTGGTTTAATCTTTATTACCTTCTCATAATACTTTGTTTCCTGTGGAAATACTTTGTATGAGAAATCGATACTTTCTAGAGTTCCTTTAGTCTTTACATTAATCTTGGCCGAAAGAAAACTATCCTTAACAATCTCTTTATATTCCCGTAATTGAATAGCTTTCAATAACTCCCGTAATATCATAAGAGAATCTGCTTTTTGATTATTTCTGATCTCAAGCTCTCTAATCAATCTAACATACTGTTCATTATTATCTTTATATACTACCTTATTAACTTCTCTAGGCTTTTCTATTTTAAATGAATTAGACTTTTCGGGGATTATCTTGACCACCAAAGAACTATCAACACTAATGATGTTGGTATCCTTTGAATGGTTCTTTTTATTTTTCCTTCCCAAAAAAAAGAAAAGAAGGAGCCCTATTATTAAAAAATATACTATCCGCTCTTTATTCATTTTTAGAATTAAAAAATCTACAATCTCCTAAAATCTAATAACCTATTTTGATGATATGCTTTAATGCAAACTTTATTATTTTGATTTCCACCAAGCACCCAAATCCAATTCTCATCTTGTCTTATAAAAAAGCCAACGTGACCTTTCCAGCTCTCCATACTCTCTCTCCATAAAACAACTATATCTCCCATTCTTGGGCTATCGTGAACTGTCCTGCCTATTTTCAACCAACTTCTTGCTGTTAATTTTCTAGTCATTTTTTCCCCTGCCCTCTGACAACACCAGTTCGCAAAAGCAGAACACCAAGCTGTTTCATCTTTAAGCATCTCACCATTAAACCCTATTTCATTAAAATACTTTAAAACTTCTGGGTTATCTTTTTTTCCTCTTATCTCAGCTATTCCAATTTGAGAAAGAGCTATTTCTAATACTTTATTCATCTTATTAAAAATTTTTCTAACAATCCTCTTATTAGCCGTGTTACAACTTTAAATAAGTAAGTAACAGCGTCGTATTCTCGTAAATTTTTTCCTGAATAAACTGATCCTGCATTAGCCACAACTGAATATCCTTCTGCTATAGCCAAGGCAATTAAGGAGGTGTTTACTACTCTAATAGCATTATTTTTATCAAATAATCCCCAAGTAAAACCTACGACAACAGGTATCGAAAACATTATAATTTTTGATACAATTCCTTTTTTTGCCTCTCTGGAAGATGGATTTTTCAACTCTGGTATTTTCTTTGCTTTTAATACTCCAAAGAACATATCTAATACCATGAAAAGTAGTAGAACATGAAACGCATAAGCATCTATTCCTACACTATTTAACCATGAATAAAAACATATTGCTAAATAACTCACAGCTTGGATAATTCCTTTTAAACTAAAATCTACTTCCATTAGTTATTCCATCTGATATCTTTTTTAAACTCCTACTCTACGTTAGCACCTAGTAAAGTCAACTTTTCATAAGCCCACTGATTTTCAGATACACGAACATAATAATATCCAAGTTTGCTTGGATTAGTATTGACTATTTTAAAACCTACAGGATATTTATCAAATGGAAACTTTTTATTCAAAATTGCATCCGTAGGGTTAGATAAATCATGACTCTGTGTGTTCATTATATCATCCAAGTGAGCAACAGTACCATCTTTGTCTTGTACTGTTAAAGAGCGTTTACTTGTTATACCGGAAACATCTAACAAAAAAGCATAATCCGAATGTCTTAAACCAAAAACAACTTTATTGGTTTCTGTCGCTCCTATTTTGAAACCTGATGCTCTAGAACCTTTTTCAGTTGTATTTCCGCCAATCATTACACCAGAAGTTCCAGTCATTACTGCTGTACTACAAGTAACAGAGTCTCTTGCTTGAACATAATTAGTAGCTATACCATGTATCTCAGTATGTCCTAAAATCCTTACTGTTGAATTTTTCTTAGGAGATATTATTTCTACATTTATAATACGATACCCTGCCATATCTAGGTTTTGAGTAGCTGTGTGATCTCCTAAATCGTCTCCATTCCTTTTTTCAAAAAAATTAAACTTTCTATTTGAATAATTAATTCCAAAAGCAATAGCCCCATCTGGATAGGTAAAATCATTTCTCAAAACCTTATCTGAAATTTTATCCGATTGTTTTGTTTCTCTCCATATATATTCTTTATGAGTCTTTATGCACCTCACGACCATATCCTCATAATACTTAAATGCATTTATCTCTATATTCAACCTCATTTCATCTAGAGTTAAAAACATCGTTTTACCATCAAGAGGAGATTGAGTTGCTACTTCTATAGAACTACCAATTTGAACTTTGCTATTTTTCATTTTATTTTTTAATCTATTTTATAAAATATTGTTGAAGGAGCAACATACTCTTTACTTAAGAAGTATATTGTTTTGGTTACTTCATCATACTGTTTATGAAAAAGTATGTCAGTCACGTCGTTATTCAAAAAATCGAAAATAATTGGTTCATCTCCTCTTGATATATTTTTAATTACAAAACCATACCTGCCTACATTTTTAAAAACAAATTTTTTACCATCATATACTGAGTCCTCAGAATGCAATGTTCCATAATTAGATAAAAATGAGTCATTTACTTCAGATAAGTTATCAATCCCTTTATTCAAATTGTTGAACTGAAAACTATAATACTCAACTGGAGGTTCAACCACGGTATCTATAACCTCAATATGAACTACTCCCTGACTGTTAGTACCATCAGAATTAGATATACTATATGCAAACTGATCTCTTCCGAAATAATTTAAGTTTGGCTTATAAGTAAAAGAACCATCGTTTGAAAAATCCAAATTTCCATTACTGGTTTCAAAAGCTTTAGTGAATTTATTTTCGCCATCTCCGAGTTGATCATTATGAGATACATTTCCTGTTAAGACTTCATTCATATTAACACTAAACTCATCATTAACTGCTACTGCTTGTAATGCATCTTTAGGCTTACCTTTACAAATACCGCATATACTTTCGATCAGAAAGTTTACGTTTTTGCCTGTTTTACGGCATGTTCCAAAAACAAGGTCTCCTTTTTCTGGAGTCTTGACTTTATACACTTTTAAATCACTTGCTTTCGCCATAAGAAAATATTATTCCTTTAAACAAAAATATAAAATATTTTTATTATTATATTCTAAATTAATACTTTTTTAATACTTATAGTTATATTTGAACCATGAGTACAAAAAAAGAATTACCTAACGATGCTCAGAAATTACTGAAAGGAACTAAAATCAGCCCTGTTTTTGTAAACAAGGATAATGACCATTATTCTAAAAAAAGATTTGCTTATGTATATAAAGGGTATGATTTTCTAGAAAATTTATACCCTGTAAGAATTTATATCCAAAAACGTTATGATCTTGATAGACATATTTTAGAAATACTACTAAAGCTAATGGGAATGAAAATTTTTACCCGGGCTCTATATTCTGAAATCTCGAAGAGCTTTACTTATTCACGATGGGATTCTATAGTAAAAAGTGGCTACTTAAACTTAATAATGGATCATCCCGATGTCGAAAAAAGAATGTGGACACTTAACTCAAAAGGAAGAAACATTGTTATTAAATTTTACAAATATCTTTCCGGTGAAGAAAAAATACCCGAAGATAGTGTCCATAACCCCATGGCCAATAAAAAAACACAGAAACCATTTGACCGAAAGAAGATGGAAACAATTAGAAAGCTAAATCAGTTAGAGGTCCCAGAACACAAAAGAAGCCTATTTTCTTAAATAAGAAACTACATAGCAAAATTGTGACAAGTACAACAAATCTTTATAGTCATTTGTAAATGATTGTAAACGTTTTTGTTCGGATAAATAGTGTTCTAAAACCATATAAATTGTTGATTTTTTTGAAGATTTTTGAATGGTTATTATTAATTTAACGATGTGAAAGTTAAACACACAATAAGAACAGAATGGAGAGTAAACAAAAAACTGACATACTAGAATTCTTTTTAAAGAAACCTTTATACTCTGAATTTGACTTATATACTTTAAGGTTAGAGGAAACCTTAAGCATTCTATTTTTTCATGAACATTGTCGAATTGGAGATTATCACATTGTAAATAAGTTTAAAACCATAGATAGTTATTGCACAGTTTGCAATAAAGAAACTACTTTTACTAGTAGTGTTACGGATTTAGATGTAGTAAATCAAATTTTACGGGATCCTACTAAAGATAACGTAAAAATATTAAAAATATTAAAGGAAAAAGGAACCCATCAGAGAGAACTCCAAGGAGTCTATCAGAGAGTCTTCAAATGCCCTAGACCAGAAAGTAATTCGTCACACGACCAAGTTTTTATATTTAGAGTTAAAGACTCTAAAATTATTAAAGTTGGACAAAGCCCTTCAATTGCTGATCTATCAAAAAAAGAAATTGCAAAATATAGAGCATTAAAAGAAGATATATATCAAGAACTAAATAAAGCAATTGGACTAGCGTCTCACGGAATTGGAGTTGGTTCATTTGTATATTTAAGACGTATCATTGAAAAACATATTGTTTCTCCTAAACTTGATGAACTTTTAAATGAGCAATCAATAACTCAAGAAGAAATAGATCGATCAGATTTTAAAAGCAAAATTAAGCTCGTAAAAAGTAAAACACCTGATTTTCTAGTTGAAAACAGAAAAATTTATTCTATTTTGAGTAAAGGAATCCACGAATTAGAAGAAAACGAATGCAAGGATTTTTTTCCAATTTTAAATGATGCAATTCAAATCATCTTAGACGAAGAAATTGAGAGAAAAGAACGTGAAAAAAAGCGTAAATCAATAGCTGATAAACTGAGTAAAATAAATTAAAATTACTGTGCCCGACGATGGCTTTAAGAAATTGCTTGTTCTCGTCTACTTCTGAAAGTTAGTAGCAAACCAAGCAATCACTCATAGCCGAGACTGTTAAAAAACATGTGACCCATCCATAAATATCTCTACAAATTTAATAGATAAAATTATTGAAAAATCTAAAGTTTAAATAGATCATGAAAACCGATATCAATTTAGAGCATTTACGAAATTCTTGGAGAAGTAAAGAATACTCTCTTAAAATAAAAAAAGATAACAGCATATACACTGGAAAACTATCTAAAGTCCCCAGTGTTCTTGAAAAAAACAAAATAATTGAAGGTCCAGTTTCATTCAGAGAAAAAAAACATCCAATTTATGAAATAGCAATCGGTAGTAATAAATATGATTGTATTATCAGTATAAATTCAGTTGCAAATAATTTTATCCGTAGAAAGGATGTAATCGAAACAATTACAATGAAAATAGGAGAAGATGATGATATTAAGTTTTCAAGCAGTCCAAACTAAAATATTAAATAACGATAAAATAATAAAGTTTTAAATACTATAGCTGTTTAGACTAGTTCATAAGGTAATTATCTGTTTTTTATAACATTTAATAAAACTGACTAGAATACCTGAAACGGTGAATAAAAAATAAAAAACAAACTGAATGGGAATGTTTTATAATGGAGCAAATTGTGATATCTATATCGGAAAGGGAGCAGGAAAAAAGCTCTTAAGTGACATACGTAATGCACGGAAATCTATTAAAATTGTTTCGCCATATTTATCTCCATTTTTAATTACAGAATTAATAAAATTCCGAAAGAGAAATCTTGATATTGAATTAATAACAACAGATAATATTGAAGACTTTTATGGAAATTACGACAAAAACATACATAAGCTAATAAATCAAAATGTAGAAACCGACGAAATAGCCGTTGAAAAAAGAGAAAAATGGAAAACCATTTCTAAAATTCTAACTTATATTGCATTTGGACTTCTCACAATATTAATCGGTATTACTTACTATGTTAAAAACATAAAAATGATATTTGGATTAATCCCAATTATAATTCTGTTTTTAATTGTTAAACTTTATAAAAACAAAATAAAGAATAAGCAGATTTATTCCTATTGGTATTCTCAACTTTTCCCTTTTAAAGTTTACATGTCACCTGACAAATCTGATCAAAGTGACACATTTATCCACAGTAAAATCTATTTAATTGATGATCAAATAGCGTATTTAGGCTCTCTAAATTTTACATCTAATGGAACTAAAAATAATTACGAAAGTAGAATAAGAACAGAAGACCCGAATGCCATCCAAGAAATTAAAGACGAGATTTATCAACTAATGAATCATTCTCATTTACCTGAAAGAGACATTCAGCTTTGGGGTAAACAATTATATAAAGAACCTATCAATTGAAAAAATACTATTAACCTACAACATATATAAATCTGCTATAAAACAGCTATTAAACCAGTACTTTCTTGAAAGATCAACCCTTCAATATTTTCATATTCGAAGGGAACGCCTGTATTTGAATAATACTTTACCCTATCCCCTTTCTTAACAACCTTACATTTTATTCCAACCTCTAGTACTTTTCCTATTTGTTGACTTTGCGCGGTCCCCGGTAATAAGATTCCATTAATGTTCTTTTCCGATTTAATAGGTTCAACTAGGACCCTTTCTCCTAAAATTTTCATTTTGTTTATTTCAATTAATATTTTATTTAGACTCAAAATCGGCACCTAACTCACTTTATTCCGTGTATTAACATATATGCATCTCGTTGTTCTTGATTACTTCGATTTATTCCTGTAATACTTTTAAAAAACTTGCTATTTACTTTTGATTTTCTAGGCTTAATTGTTCTATATGGTAGTTTTAAAAACTCAATCATTTCAACAATCTTCTTTCCTGTTTCATGATTAGAACCAGTTCGTTTTCCTATCTCCGCATTAATAGCGGCTGAACCGTTTTTATTTTTATGCCAATTACTTTTATTAAGCCATCCTGCTTCTACAACAACCAAAATATTTTCCTTGGTTGTTTTAACTCTTTCACTTTTCTCACTTAGAAACACGAACAAGTCAAAGAAAGAGAGATTAAATACTTCAATATGGTCGTTAATCTTTAATGCTACGCCACTTTTGTCTACATCTGGATCAATCCCTATTAAAATGTGCATTGTTCTTTTAAAGCTGCTAAATTTTCGTACTTCTCTATTTGTTTTTTAATCCATATACCATTGTGCCTAACTCCACATAATTGCAATACTTTTCTATGGATTCGAAACAGAATGGGTATTAAATAAATCCTATCTCCATAGTTATTGTGACATTCGCGACATACTGCCATTATATTTTCAATCTGATTTAATCCTTCTGGGTGTTTTTTTCGAGTCAAAATATGATGAATATCTGTAGCTCTAACCTTTTCTGAGCATGTTTCGCATTGACAAAAGTCTGATTCATCTAACCCAAAAGATTTTAAATAAACTCTAGTATAACTCTGCATCTAAAACATCGATATTTAAATAATTCTGCTCAACTGGCTATGGTAGGTTTAGCAATCGATCTAGTCTAATATTATCCAATCTTCACTAAGTATTAATTTTCTTTAATTCAATAGAAAAATCTTCTTGAAACTTCCTTGGGTCTTTTGTGTATGCTTCACGAATTTGATTCATCATTGCAAAATCGACTAAATTGAATTTCGCAACCTTTTCAATAAACTCCTCAGTCTCTCTAAATAAATTTAAAGTCAGTTCTGGATTGGATTCATATATACCGTCCACTTGCTTAACAAAAGGCTCTAACATCTTCTGAAAATTATTTCCGGCTTTCTTTATGTTTTGTTTGTAAAGATTTGTTCCTTTCATATCGTCAATAGCTTCACTTAGAAGTGCGCTCAACATGACCACCTTTAAACCATCTATTCTTAAATCTTTTTCCATTAAACTATTTCATTTTCTTTATTTAGCTCTTCCCAAAGCTCTTTGATTGTTCCTCTTTCAAAGTTATGATCGAAACAATACTGTTGAATTTTACAATTATTCTCTAAAGGGGGGAATTGGGAGTGTAATAATTTAAAAAGCTGATTTACCAACCTACTATTATCATATGGGCCCACAACCGTCTCTTTTGTGTTTAAAGCATGTTTTAAACTATCTTCAATAAGCTTTACTTTTTTCTTGTCATAGCTAAATTGATCTTTAATAGACTCTATAGTTTCAATAAACTCTCCTTCAGTAAATTTCATTTTGTTATATTTCCAGTTAGGTGTTGTTTCTTTCCCACAACCAAAGTCAGTCTTACAATTATTCTCTAAAGGCAACTTAAAAGGGTATCAAATCCCCTCGACTCAACCTTTAACAATATCCATTCGAATACATAATTGATAGCAACCTTGCCGACAAGCAAAGAAATGTCTGAGTCGATCTATAATACAAATATAGAATAAAAAAAGAATTAAAAAAGAATAGTTTAAATAAAAGAATCAAATAATAAAACTATATAAAAACATAATAGAATACTAAAAGAATTAAAACTTGTATCCACACGGTGTAGGAAGTAGACTAACTACCTAAAAAGCAAATATTTAAAAAAAACTGATTTCGAGCTAATTCATAAAAAAAATGATCTATGTGAGTAGGTTTGGAAGTGTTGGGGGGCTTGCGAGGCAAATGTCACGTTCAGAAAGTGATTTTGTTTAGGGTATGGGGGTACTTTTTGTTATTAGTTCTCTGTAGTTTTTCAGCTTTTCTAGTTTAGCCTAATTATTGGTATTAGCTCGGTGTTTACTTTTGTATGAAATAATACTTAGTTTTCTAACACCTTGTTTTTATTGGGGAAAACTGATTTAAGTATATCATTTTGACGACCATTTGTACAACTACTATTTTAAACAATATTAAAACATAGAATTTCAGAAACATATTTTTTTTATCTGCGTTCAAGTTCGCCTCAGCTTTTTTAAAATTTTGGTTTAGTGTGTGTAAAACATTTTTAGTTTATTTACTTTATAAGCTTACTATTTAAACTAAGTTAGATTTTATTGTTTCCCTTATTGATTGTATAGTGTTTTGTTTATAGTCTCTATATTATATCTGTTGTTGTTCTTTTGTTTTAGCTTGGTTACTTTTCTTTTACTTGGTCGTTCTTTTTGTTATAGGCTTTTAGTTTAATTGGTTTTGTTTTTGTCTTGTTATTTCTTTTGTTGTTCTTTTTGTATTTAAGCTATTCTTTTTTAATTCTTATCCCTTTTGTTTATTGGGTTTGTGTCTTTTAGATTGTACACTTTCTAATACTTGTTTTTTATATCTTCTTTGATCTTATTTGTAGCGTTTGTAATGCTCTTTAGTGTTTTGATCTTTTTATTATTTCGCTCTTCTTTCTATGGCCTGTACTTCTAAAATTTATAATTATTATATACTTATTGCCCTTGCAAAAGCTCTTTTGTATTCTAAATAAATTAAAACTATACAAAATATGTTTTTTATAAATTCTTAGTATCAATTTGTATTCAAAAAGTATTATATTATAATTCTTTTTTAATTCTTTTGCCGTATATTTGTATAGCGAAAGCAATCAAATAAAAAACAACAACAAACAAAAATTTTTAATCATGGCTTTTATTAATTATAACGAAAATTCACTTTCCGTAAATATTAAGCAGTTTGAAGAAATAGGGTCTTTTTTAGATGTTGAAATAAAAGACTCCGAAGTTTGGGAGATAGCGCGAGAATATGAAGAGATACCATACTTCACAAATATTTATCAAAGCTTACTATTAAGTAGAATAGTTGAAACTGCAAAAAATATTTATTCCTTAGAAATGGATTGCTTTATAAATGGCAGAGATACACACCTATACAACCGTAAAAACAACCAGTGGACAGCTATATCAAGTTTAGAAGAACTACAAGAACTAATAAATTAACAACAACAAACAAAAATTTTTAATCATGAAAACAGCGACAAATTTTATCAAAAAACAAACAGTGAAATTATTAAACGTATTAGAGGAGTTCGGCAAAGGCGCAAGCTATGCATTAAGAAATTAAAACACCGAAACAATTATAAAAAGTAAACCCGTCTAACAGCGACGAAAGGACGGGTTTTAAACATAAAATTTTATAAATAAAATCTTATAACATGGCAAATATAACAAATACAAAGGCAACGCCAGAAATTGGCACAATTATATTTTTAGACGGCTACGGAAAAACAAAAGGAAGCGCAAAAAACGAGCATATTGTATACAAAATAGAGCATACTAAATTTGGTATAAAATATTTAACCGTTGAAAAAACAACACTAGCACTACAGACAAAAGATTTCGTAAAAAATTATAATAATCTTTTCGGTATTGGTAGTTATTTTTTACCTGAATATAAATTCGATGGAACACAAGACGAATTAGATAATTTGGTAATTGATGCACATAAAAAAGCCAAAGAGGACAAAAAAGCCGAAGAATCAGAAAGACTACTACAAAAACAACTAAGAAACGCTAAAATTGAGGAAGGAAAGAAACTTATAACTATCCCCGAATGGGCAAAAGCTGTTATAGTTGCAGACCACTATCAAAATGACAGCGATACTATGACTGATTATTTTTCAACAAGCATTAAAGAAATCAATTATTTAGCTTTCTCGCGTACAACTCGTAACAACATGAACGAACTAAAAAAAGCTTGTGAAAACTGGGAAAAAACAAAAGAATTATTAAATGATCCCGAAACGGGAGAGCATAAAAAAAGTAGTAGTTATTTACCCAATTTTTTTATCGGTACTGATCATTGGTTCGGATTAAAAGTTAATAAAACAGATTCTTTCTTTGATCTGAGCAACGAAGAAAATAGAAACATGATATACATTGCAGCGGCTGAAAATCGTTGTCATTTTCCTACTGAGAAACCAACAAAAGAAAACAATAATTTAAATGTTGGAGACATCCAAATAATCGACTATTCAGAAAAAGCTATTGCAGTTATAGGAAACACAAAGCCAATTAAAGACGACTTAAAAAAACTTGGCGGAAGGTTTAACTTCAGATTATCCTGCGGGGCTGGATGGGTATTTCCAAAAACAAAACAAGAAGAAGTTAAACAACTTTTAAACCTATAATTAACCTCCTCCCCGACTAGTTAGTTTGGGGAGGTTTAAAACTCATCAAATGACATTCCAAATAAACCAACATACAGCAATAGAGAACTTTAAAAGACTAGATGAATTTGAGATTTTTCAAAAGTTTGGAGAACCATATAAATACCAAGCATTTACGGGAAAAATGGATAGAGAAAAAGTAAAAGGATTCATTTGCCTTGCTGATAATAATATTTACAAGTTAGAAAAAGAAGAAAATTAAAGCCTTTAAGGGTTAATAAACCTATCTAAAAAACAAGGCTTCATGAAAGACTGAAGCCTTATTAAAATATTTTTACTATGAAACTATCTAAAAAAGAAATAAAACTACACGAACAATCAGAGGAGATACTAAAAAAAGACAACCTTACATTTGATGAAAAGCTATTTGTCTTTAAGAACTGGCAAGAAGGAGCATTAAATATGAATTCAAAAACTGGCGCTTTTTTTACTCCTCAAGGTCTTGCAAATGATTTTTCTTTAGAAATTTATTCAGACAGTGACATAATAGACTTATGTGCTGGAATAGGAACCTTATCCTTTTTTGCTTATCACTATAGAAAATGCAATGTAACATGTATTGAATTAAATCCTGGTTACATAAGAGTGGGTAAAAAACTGTTACCAGAAGCAAACTGGATCGAAGGCAACATTTTAGATGAAAACACTTTGCTAAAGGCTGGATCTAATTTTTTTCAATCAATTTCAAACCCTCCATTTGGCAAAATTAAATCTACATCAGAAACTAAGACTAAACTAAACTACAAAGGCTCAGAGTTTGAACTAAAAACAATTGAAATAGCATCAAAAATAAGCAAATACGGAACGTTTATTTTACCTCAAATGAGCACTCCCTTTGAGTATTCTGGAAAACAAGGTTTAACAAGGGTTGACCCATCTCCCAAAGTAAAAAAATTCATAAAAGAAACTGATTTAGAATATGAATTTAATTTAGGATTAGATACTTCACTATACTTAAATGAATGGAAAGGAGTAAGCCCACAAGTTGAAATAGTCAATTTCGATTTCTCCGAATCTCCTAAATTAAAAAGAAAAGATCAAAACATACAGTATTCAATATTTAATCACAACAAAACAGCTTGAAAATGCGTAAAAAAATAATACTAAGGGGAAACCCAAAAGAGATAGATAACTTAAAAGGGTTGTTAATAAATAGCAAGGAAAGTATGCCAGAAATCTGCCCTGAATCTCAAACCTTAAATCTATGGCAAATTAAAGATGTACAAAACAAATATGAATGTACAGAGGAGGAAGCAATGGAAGTACTAGAAGAAGCCCTTTGCAATGAAGCAACAATTGATCAAATCCGGTTTGCTATCGATTTTCATGCCGAAGAATTAGGACTTGACAAAAAATAAATAAACATCATGGCAAATTACTGCAGCAACTATATAGCAATTCAAGGAAACAAAGAAGACATAAATACCCTACACGAAAGAATAGAAAAAAGTTTAGATAATGACTTTGTTTGCTTCACTAAACTATTACAAAAAGACGAAATAAAGGATTATTACACAGAACTTGGAACACGTTGGTTTTGTATTGATTTAGACAAAACAGACGAAGAAACTTTAACAATAACTGGAGACAGTGCATGGAGTCCAGCTCTACCACTTTTCACAACCTTAAGTAAAGAATTCCCAAAACTACATATTGAATATGACTATGAAGAAGGCGGCTGCGATTTTGGAGGATGGGCTGAAATATCAAACGGAGAATGTAATGATAATTGTTTTAAATATTGGGAATACCATTCTATAAGAGATTATCATTTATTCATAATGAAAGTCTTCGAAGATGAACTTCCAGACGTGATTGAAACTAGCTATGAACCAGAAGGCACAGCATTCTTCCAGTACTTGAAAGAAGACGACAAAAAGAAGTTTCTAGAAAACTATCAAGCGGAAATAAAAACACGAGCTTAAACATAGTTAAAGGCTAGAAAATTGACTTCCCCCCCACTCATTAATTTAACTATATTGCTTCCCATTTTAATTTTAAAAAAAAGAATTGATAATCAACAAAAAAGAGAAATGAATCCAGAAATAGAAACAAAAAAAGAAATAAAAAAAGAAATAAAAACAGGAATAGAACCAATTAAAAACTCTAATGAGAACTCAAGGTTTTATGATCACTTAAACATTCCTTTCAACGACAAAACTATTTTATCTGGCGTTTTCGGGATAGGAAAAACTCACTTTATAAAAGAGTTTTTTAAAGAAAATAAAGATAAGTATGTAGCATTAAAATTATCGCCAGTAAACTATTCCATTTCAAAAAATGACGACGTAATAGAGTATATTAAAAACGATTTAGCATTTAATCTTCTTTCTAAAAAAATTGACTTCGAAAAAACGGACTTTTCTTTATTACTATCATCTGAACACTATTTAAAAGATAACTTTTTAGATACTGCTTCAATCCTCGCAAAGAATGCGGTAAAAATAGGAAAAACCATTAGTGGCATTTATGAGAGCATAAAGGAGATAAACGATAACATCAAAAAACACAATAAAGAAGTCAATATTGATGAGAAAAAAGAATTAACTGATTTTTCAAAAGAATTCACAGAAAAAATTGGTTCTATCTATGAAGAAAATAGAATAACTCAATTAATATCTATCTTAATTGAAAAGCTTAAAAATAAAGAAACAGAAGATGAAAAAGAAGTTGTTTTAGTTATTGACGATTTAGACAGACTGGATCCTGAACATATTTTTAGGATTTTAAATGTATTTGCTTGTCACTTTGATTTAGAAGGTGAAAACGGCAATAAGTTTGGAGTTGATAAAATAATTCTAGTTTGTGATGTAGAAAACATTAGAAACATCTTCCATACTAAGTATGGAGCTAATGTTGACTTTACTGGTTATATTGACAAGTTTTATAGTAGAGAAATTTTTTATTTAAATAATACAAAAATTACTTATGAAACTGTAAACTATGTTTTAAATTCACTCGAAACAATTGGTATCTCAGATAGTGTTTTAAATCTAAAAGATGAAAATAACATAGGCACTTACCTTTTGAGAGAGCTACTTTTTGAATTTATAAATTCTGACCTCCTTAGTATGCGTAACTTGTTGAAATTATATGGAAAAAAATATTCTTTTGAATATTTTAATTTCTATTATTCAAGTGATTTAAAAACAATGTCAAATAGATTATTTCCTCTTTTATCAATCTTTGAACTTTTAACATTATTTTTTGGATCAATTAACAATGTTAAAATAGCACTTGATAAATTGATTCAAAAAAAACCTTTAAAAAGAATTAGTTTTACTCATTTTTATATTTTATCATATATAATTCCTTTTCTAGAACATAAACAAAAAGGTTTTTCAGATAAAAAACATGTCAATTTCACTGATACTGATTTAAAACTACAAATTGATTACATACAAGAATTTTCAAGACAGAACCGTGTCAGAACTGCAACAATACATAAAATTAACTATAATAAACATGAAATAGATTGGTACGGAAAAAATGACACAATTTCAATTAACCTTCCTTTTACTCAACTAGTAAAAAATGCATTTGAAAAGTACATCACATTAGATAAAGAAATAGAATAATTTACAAATCAAAAATGAGAACAGCGACAATATTTTATTCTGATGGTTGTATACACAAACACCGAGTTACGGGTACAACCCCTGAAATAAGAAAACAATTTTCGATTGGAAAATTGTTTTATACAGACGATTCGAAAATAAATACAGTAGAAATAAAAGCATTAACAATCGAATAAGCAATGGAACAAAAAAACGAAAAAACAACTAGTGAAATAGGAGCTAAATTTTCGCAATTCTTAAAAGAAAAAAGAATTGCGAAAGGACTTTCAATTCGAAAATTTTCTATTCTTATTTATGGAAGTGAGTCTCAAAATAGTTATTTAAACGATATAGAAAATGGAAAAAGAGAGCCAAATCTTAAAACATTAAGTCTTATTTTAGATCGCTTAAATTGCTCTATAGATTTTATCGAACATTAAACAAAAATTATTAAAACCAAAAAAGTAAAAGACAATGAAAAAATTGATAGCATTAGTTGGATTAATAGCCTTAACTTTATCATGCAGTAGTGAAAGCGAAAAATCAACTAATAAAAATAAAGAGCTTATTTATGGCTCATGGAAACTCACCAAAAGACTTGATGAGAACGGAAAATCATTAGATATTGATGAGTGTTCGAAAAAAGGAACTCTTATTATTAAACCGACGGGCACATATGACTACATTAATTTCGAAATTATAAATGGGGAGTGCAAAGAAAATGGCACCAAGACGACCAGATTTGATTTAACCGATGATAGAATGATTATTTACGACGGAGATTATCAAAAACAAGCATGGATTAACTTTCCTGATGAAAATACTTTTGAATTTACAGAGATAGTGGACGAGGTGAACGAAGTATCTGGAGAGTTCCCAGGAATCAAAGACGTTTGGAAAAGAGCTTTTTAAGCTCTTTCACTGTCTTCAAATGGTCGTCAAAAAACTGAGAATAAACAAACATAACCCCCTAGAAATAAAACATTAATAAAAAACAAACTAATTTATTATCGAAACAGTTTCAAAAAAGCCCTCACCAAGTTCTATCTCGTTTTTCAAGCTGATACTAATCGTATCTAAGCTTCATAGCACTTCGTAGTTTGTGAACCATATATCAAATAGGCTCGTGAATTTTTATATCCTAATTGATGTTAAATCTCTATTTCTGAGAATGATTTCTTTGTACTCATAATAAAATGCATAGCTATAGACCAATATTGAAAAGGTTACTTACTACTTTACATCACTGTACCGATTTTTAATTTAGTACGGTGTTTACACTTTTTACATTCTATTTGCTCTCGGTATCACTTCCAATAGTGAGCTGTAATACCACATTTTCAACAGGTAATCCCTTGCCTTATTTTGTTCGCTTTATAAGCCGCTTTGCAACTTTGTTCATTAGGTTTTTTTTATAGCTTCTAATGATTTCATATTACCTAAACATGAAAGAACTTATAGGAAAACAAGCTATAAGCATGTTTTATTTACATATGATATTTAAACTTTTTTAAAAAACAAAGAACAATACGAGTCAAATTTTTAACAAATTACACCTATTTAGTCCTTACTTAAAAATTAAGTAGTATATTGATTTTGTAATTTTGAATATAACAACTACACAAATATGTAGAATTGAAAAAGTTGCAAAATAAGTTTACGTTTGAAAAGCAAAAAAACAATTTGTTATAGATAAAATGCCACATTTATCATAAATTAATAAATACAGTTACCGCAAAAAACATGCTTTTTTTAACAATAAACTCAACTTAAGTATATAGAGTATATCGTTTATTTATTTAATTTCTCCTCTCTTCTTTTTTTTCTTTCTGCCCTTCTTTTTTTTCTTTCTTCTCTTCTTTTTTTTCTCAACTCATACAGAAATAATAACTCCTCTTTACTGTATTTATTCATAGATCTTTCTAAATCTTCTTCAGCACTTCTTTGCTGATTAATGGAGTTTTGTATAAAAGTATCTGAAAAGTTTTTAAAATCTTCCTTAGACTTTTGTAAAAATTCTTCACTATTTAAACCCTCTAACAATTCATTTGCATTAGGTCTTGTTTGTCTGTTATTTAAAGAATTATTTTGAAATTCTGTAGGACTATTAATAGGAGATGGTTCCTGATTATTGTTTAGGTTATTTATAGAATTAACAAAAACAAATCTATCGTCATTACCTATTATACTTTTAAATTTACCTTGCTTAGCAGAACCGTTAGAACGATTGAAGAAATTAATTCTTACTTGACCAATACGTTGAACCTTTCCAACATTTACAGAATTATATGAAGAAAAATAATCTACATTAACTGAACCCAGTGATCTAATTTTTCCCGTATTTGAATAGTATGAAGAAAAATATCTTATATTAAAGGTTCCTAATCGAGTCACTCTACCCATATTATCATATCTAATGGCTATATTTCGAATCCTTGAAAGTCTATTTACATTGCCAGGACTTGTTGTATGAGAAGAATAATAATCAAAAGTTATATCATTAATTTGCTTTATTTTACCTCGATTTTCAGAATTATAAGAGTCTATATAATCTATGGAGCTAAAATTACTTACATAAAAACCTATTCTAGATAAAACAAAATGATGAGTGGGGATGCTATTAAAATCAGGTCTATTTAAAAATCGAGTGGCCTGGGTTTGTGAATTAAAAGCATAAATACTGATTAATTCACCCTTTTCGCTTAATTTAAAAACATATTTGTCTATGCTTTTATAAATTGTATTTATAGTACCGTCTTGATAATTAAAATTTATAGATAAACTTTGAGAATTAAGCTTAAAACCCATAAACCAAATAGCAATAATTGTAAATATTTTTTTATTCATAATTTTAAATTTAAAAAACAATAGCAATTACATACACACTAACAATAGCTGTTTTTTTTAAAAAAATACAAAAATTATACCAAATAAATTCGATACTTGTATGTTTTATAGGAGTTTATTTTTATTTATCAACTAATCTTACACAAAAACAAAGGAGTGTCTACCTTTGTTGTGGCGATTTTTTTAGAGCCCATAAAGTATTTATATAATAGATTATAGTAAAAAATATGATAACAATTAAAGGTAATTATAGAAGGACTATTAAAATCTGGGAGTAAGACCAAACAATTTAGAGATAATTTGGGGTAACCATAGGGCTGATTAATCGATGCAAACTAGAGCTCTCAACAAGATTTGGCAATTTTTCTAAAAGGAAGATAACTATTCAGCCGATTAATACTTTGAAAAAATATTTTTAAATTATAGATAAAAAAAGTTCATTAACATTTGTTAATAGCTAATTGACAATTAAGTATTAAATTTAAAGTGTGATTAAATTAATTATTCATTTTGAATAATTAAAGCTATTTGTCTTATGCTATCAGAATAAAATGACACTCAATATGTAATTCTGATAGCTTTTATTATTAAATACAAATACTTCAAAAATACTACACCTAATTTCAATTTAAAAAAATAAAATACTTTTACAACTGTAAGATGTTATAAGCTAAACTATAACACAAAATCTTGAACATTTAATTTTTTAATAGCCGTCAAATTAATTATTCTAAACTTTATTATGATTAATGATGGCTGTTACTTTTATTTATGTTTAAACTTTATAAAAATATTTAAGTCATAAAAAGCTTTTAGTTGTTATTACCACGCACAAACTTACAATTACCTCTCATATTAGTTCATTATATAACTTATTGTTTTTCTTATATATGATACTTTGGATACTATTAATTTTAAATATTCAAAAGACTGCAAACATAGTACTAATGAGCATAATTATTTTGCAACATTTTCACCAAATAAATTCTTAGCATAAAATTATAAGCAATATAATTTTATGATCGCAAATAAGATGTAAACAGTGTTTTGTAGATTTTTCAAACTCTAAAACAGTCCTTTTTAGAAATCTATAAGGAGTTTTATATCACTAATAATGAAAAAAAAATCAAAATTATTAGCCAAAACCTATCAAAAACCCCCATAAACACTAATGGTAATCACTGTACTAAAAATAGTGATACTACTTATTTGTATATTTAATAATAAGTTGTTAATTTGTATTCTCTTAGAAACAATCTAAGATATTTATTTTTTATTTTATTTTAACCTGCTCGAGTTCTTTGAGCAGGTTCTTTTTTGAGAGTTAAAAAAACAACTTTTGTTCAAGGAATTTAAAATATTTCTTTTCCTATGAAAAAGGTAAATAATAGATCTTGACTATAATAATTTAACCACTCTACAAAATTATTACTTAAAAAAGAAAAATTGACCATGTGTAGTATATTTATATAGCCTATTAAAGTGTGTTAATCTCAAATTTAATCATTGAATAAATGTTACAACTATTATAAGCAACAGTCTGAACCACATAAAACACTCATATTCAAATATTTTAAAAAATAAAAAAATAAAAATAATGAAACATAGATGTTGTACATATGTCGTACTTTTTTAAGCTTTTATTAACACGAAAATAAGTATAAAAATTTGTCAAAAGGGCAAATTAAACTTTTTTTGAATATTTGTAATCTCGAAATAGCTTCTAAAAATGATAAGAATCTTTTAATCAATTTTCAATGAAAATAAATTTAGCTAGAAAAAGAAGAGTTCCGTTTTCTCTTTAAAAAATAAAAGTATATCTATAATTATTGACTATAATAAAATATGCATTGCACTAAAACTCTTTCGTTTTTTTGTTTTATTTAAATTTTAACGTATTCAACTTAATCTGATCTGTTTATCTAGTTACGACACCAACTAATGAAAATTGACTTTTAAACATGAAAATTTTATCCTCTAATATGAGTATTCAAATAATGTACAAAATGATTTATTGAAAAGATTCTCAAGTAGCAAACTTAAATAAGTAATTTTATTTTAAAAAAAACATTTTCTTATTTCAATTATTTACTTTATATTAAATATGTTTTTAAACTGCGTGTTGATCAAACTTTCTAACTATTTATTAAAAACCTTTCTTAAGAAAGCGTTAATACGCAGTATTTATTACACTTTAATTATTCCATGTAATAAAAACAATATTATACGTTAAGACAATTGATTATTTTAATTTTTAAAAATATTTACACTACTGTAATACTTCTAAAAAGGGATATTTAGAGTTCTTGAATCACCTCTTATAAATAAATAGGATATAACTCAAAACTCAACGTTTTTTTAATAAAAGTAACTATGATGCAAACATATAAATTATACTCTTCAATTAAATAAGCGCTACCTAACAACCGAAATAATTTTCGTGATTATTATTTTAATAGTTATTAATTATTTCTTTTTGCTTCCTTCATAAAGCTCGTACCTAACAAATCTACAGTCCAAATCACCGTTTTTTAAAGGTATTCTTTTCGAAGTTCTAAGACCTACATTTTTTAAAGCTTTTATGTCTGAGGTTATTAACCATGCAGTTGAATTAGTATAGTTGTGTTTTAAAGTATCTCCTATTTTTCTATAGAACTCTTCTACCTCGATATTCAATCGTTCTCCATATGGAGGGTTAAAAAGTATTGTTGTTTTACCAAAAACCTCTTTTTTTGAATTAAAAAAATTTACATGATGTACACCTATAAACTCATCTAAATTAGCATTTATAATATTTTGTTTGGCTTTTTTTACAGCTGACGGAGCTTTATCAAAGCCCATGATTTTAAAATGAGAACTTCTTATTTTTTTTAAAAGAGAATCTTGAATAACAAAATACAAATCTTCATCATAATCATTCCAATTCTCAAAGGCAAAATGTTTTCTATTAATATTCGCTGGTATATTATTAGCAATCATAGTAGCTTCTATCAATAATGTGCCAGAACCACACATAGGGTCAATAAAATTTTCTTCTCCTTTGTATCCTGATAATAATACTAAACCAGCTGCTAAAACCTCATTTATTGGAGCAATGTTAGTTGCACTTCTATAACCTCTTTTATGGAGTGATTCTCCTGAAGAATCCAATGATACTGTTAGCCACTCTTGATGGATATGAATATGTACTTTTAAATCTGGGTATTTCAAATCTACATTTGGCCTTTTCTTAAATTTATGATTAAAATAATCTGCAATAGCATCTTTTGACTTTAAACTAATATAATGAGAGTTTGAAGTGAAATTTTTTGAATTAACAACTGCTCCAATAGAAAATGTTCCTTCTACGTCAAGATAACGCTCCCATTTAATTCTTTGTATTGCTTCATATAAATCTTCTTCATCAAAAATCTTACTCCGTTTTATTGGTTTTAATATTCTTATAGCCGTACGCAATGCTATATTAGCTTTATACATAAACCCTTTATCTCCTCTGAAGCTAACATTTCTAACCCCTTCTGCAACTTGCATTGCTCCCAATTTGCGTAACTCATCTGCTAAAACCCCTTCTAACCCAGCAATAGTTATAGCTGTCATTTTAAAATCTTTCTCCATGTACATTATTTATTCAAAACAAAAGTACTATTAATTTAAAATCTATCAATAATATTATAGGTAATTAAGTTCTTACATTTATAAAAAATCATTATTTCATTTATTCTAAGAATATATTGATTTTTAACGAATGATTTATAGTTAAACTGCAAGTTTTACGTATTTTTGTCGACACTTTTTACTATGGAAGCAAAACAAGATTGGTTTACCGAATGGTTCAATACACCATATTATCACATACTATACAAGCACAGAAATAACAGTGATGCTCAGTTTTTCATTAAAAACATAACCTCGTTTTTGAATATTAAAGAAAATGATTGGGTTGCTGATATTCCTTGTGGAAAAGGAAGACACTCTTTATTTCTAAATTCTCTTGGCTTTAATGTTCACGGGGGAGACTTAAGTCCAAACAGTATTGAGTACGCAAGAAAATTCGAAAATGAAACATTAAAATTTGAGGTTTGGGATATGAGAACTCCTATGGAAAATGACTACAATGTTATTTTTAATTTATTTACAAGTTTTGGGTACTTTAAAGATGATCGAGAAGATATTTTAGTATTGAATAATTTTAAAAAAGCATTGAAAAAAAATAAAGGTAAATTAGTACTAGACTTTTTAAATGTTGATAAAGTTAAAAGGACATTAATACCTTACGAGGAAAAAACAATCGATGGGATTAAGTTTAAAATAAAGAAAGAAATCAAAAATGACTACATATTAAAACACATTGATTTTAAAGCAAGTAACAAACTATACTCATATACTGAACAGGTAAAGCTATTATCACTTAATAAAATGCGTCGTTATTTTGATTCCGCTGGTTTAAAAATTAAGCATATATTTGGCGACTATTCTTTAAACAAATTTGAAAAATTAAATTCGGATAGATTAATCCTTATAGCTGAATGAGTTCTATTTTATTGATTTTATCGGTTTTGGTTGGAGCATTTATTGTTTTATTTATTCAACCAACAAAACAGTTTATAAGTTTACTTTTAGCCTTTAGTGGTTCTTATTTACTTTCTGTTACTGTCTTACATTTACTTCCAGAAGTCTATTTGGATTCAAATACTCCTAAAACAATTGGAATATTAATATTATTTGGAATTTTATTACAATCAATACTTGAATCTTTCTCAAAAGGTGCTGAACATGGTCATATCCATTTACCACTAAATAAAAAAAATTTTCCTAAGCTATTATTTATAAGCTTAAGCATACATGCCTTTACAGAGGGGTTGCCCATTCATGAACATAGTGGTCATCAAAGCAATTTACTTTGGGCTATTTTTATTCATAAAATACCAATAGCTATTATATTAACAACATTTTTATTGAAATTAAAATACTCCAAAAAAACAATTTTATTTTTCTTAATTTTCTTTTCACTAATGAGTCCTCTTGGAATTCTAATATCTGAGCACTCTAAACTTATTCATAAACTTCATTCTGAAATTACCGCTTTTACAATTGGTATTTTCTTCCATATATCTACAATAATTCTATTTGAAAGTTCAGAAAATCATAAATTTAACATTCAAAAATTTACTGCTATAATTTTCGGTATATTATTAACTATACTAACCCTTTAGTAATTTTTTTTAGATTACAGTACTCATTTTCTTTGTCAGGAAAAATAAAAAGACATTCTTTAAAGTAATATGTAACAATTTTTAAGCTTAAATCAAATTAATCATTAATTTACTTTTAAAATAGTATAATTAAGAACCAATAATTTTTCAATTAGTATACCTTTATGTTCAATAAAACAAAGGCTTATGTTTATAATAATATTTTAATTAACACCAACAATAGACATAAGCCAGAATTTTTTATCATAGTTTTAGTTAAACCATATTGTAAAAGACTTAATTTTAGCTAAATCTGGTATTTGATCAATGCTTACTTTCTGCATACTAAACTCTTTTAATCCAAGGTCAGATTTATCAATTGAAATAGTAGCATTTAAATCATCAATAAAAAGCGTAGCTGAGGAAAAAGAAGTTTCTACTTTAGTTATGTTATTGTTCGCGTTTATTTCTTGAAAATCAGAGTTTATATTCAAACCTGTTTTAGTTTGAAATCGTTCATCAAAAATTTCGATACTCTTAATTGTTGAGTTTAAATCTAGCTGATCTTTAGGAATTATAGTAAGTAAATGTTTTCCTCCTTTTTCATAAATTTCATACTTATCGTCCTCACTGAGATCATATTCTCCTTTTTCTCCTTCACTTAAAATTTTTACGATAGAATCGTTTTCGAAAATAACATCAATTTCATTTATTTTAGTTTTTGTAGTTAAATTACCCACATTTCCCTTTGATACATTAAACCTGCTGTTATTGCAGTGAATAAAAGTCAAAGTTATAATTGTAATTGTTAGTGTTTTAAATAGTTTTATCATGTAATTAATTTTATTTATAACGTTTTTTTTTTTATTAAAATTGTTCTTAAATTATTTTTTTTAATATCCCAAACACACTCCTTATAAAAGTAGCACTTGTAAGTACTTTTACAACGGGATTCATAGGTGTTGATCTCTTTGAAGAAGCGGATGTTCTCCTTACTGGTTTTGTATTTACTTTATTTTTTTCTTCTTCTTTGTTTAATCTTTCAATTTTCTTGTTTAACATTTCATAAGCACTTTCTCTGTCTACAATATCATTGTATTTTTTAGCTAATTGTGAATTTCCTATAAGTTCATTAAGTTCTTTATCGGTTAAAATACCCATTCTACTCATTGGAGCTCTTAGCATAGTTCTTACTAGAGGTGTTGGAATTCCTTTTTCGTTTAATACAGAAACTAAAGCTTCTCCAATTCCCAATTGAGTTAAAACTTCTTCGGTTTTGTAGTATTCAGAATCTGGATAATTCTCAGAAGCTAACTTTAAAGCTTTCCTGTCCTTGGCTGTAAAAGCTCTTAAAGAATGTTGAATTTTCATACCCAACTGAGCCAAAACATCTTCAGGTATGTCTTTGGGGTTTTGTGTTACAAAATACAATCCTATCCCTTTTGATCTTATAAGTTTTACAATACTTTCAATCTGACTTAATAAAGATTTTGATGCCTCATCAAAAACCAAGTGTGCTTCATCAATAAATATAACAAGCTCTGGGCTTCCACTATCTCCCTTTTCTGGAAAAGTTTCATAAACCTCCGCTAGTAACTGCAACATAAAAGTGGAAAATAGCTTAGGCTTATCCTGGATATCAGTCAGTCTTAAAATTGAGATAATTCCTTTACCATCATTGTCAATACGTGTTAAATCTTCAACATCAAAAGACCTCTCTCCAAAAAACAAATCACCTCCTTGCTGCTCTATTTCAACTATTTTTCTTAAAATTGCTCCTGTACTAGAGGAAGATATTCTTCCATACTCTTTTTGTATATCCTCTTTTCCTTCATTTGTTATAAACTGTAGTATTTTTTTAAAATCTTTCAAATCTAGCAGTGGCAACTGATTATCATCGCAATATTTAAATATAATAGCTACTATACCTGCTTGAGTTTCTGTAAGGTCTAATATTCTTGAAAGAAGTACTGGACCAAATTCTGACACTGTTGCTCTTAACCTGACTCCATCTTGCTCTGAAATTGTCAAAACTTCAACAGGAAATTTTTTAGCATCAAATGAAATCCCTATTTTTTCATGTCGTTCATCTATTTTTACATGTCCTGAACTTTTTTGAGCTAAACCACTGAGATCTCCTTTGACATCCATAAGTAATACAGGAATTCCTTTTTCTGACATATTTTCGGCTAAAACCTGTAATGTTTTTGTTTTACCTGTTCCAGTAGCACCAGCAATTAAACCATGGCGATTTATTGTTTTTAGAGGAATATTTACAAATGCTTTTGTTATTGTTTCTTCTTCTAACATACCAGCACCTAAAGTTAAATAATCACCTTTACAAGCATATCCTTCCTCAATGTGATTAAAAAAAGCCTTTTTATTACTCATTGTAGTTTAAATTTTGATAAAAATACTATTTATTGCTTCAAATCAAATACAAGATTCTAAAAATCTTGATAAAATTAACTCCATACAAACTATTCTCTTTTACAAGATTATGTTTTATAAGTGTATCTGAACTAATAGATAATAAGCAAACACAATTTCGTATTAATCTTTATTTTAACAAAACAGTTAATGATTTTAATAATTTTTGACAAAACATATTAGTAATTTAGTACTCTCTTTAGTCTAAACAAGATTAAAATGAATTTTCCATAAATATTTATCTTAAAATAAACATACAAGAACTACCTTTGCATCCGATTTATTTTATTGGAAGATACCTAAATCAAATTTTAAAGTAGATGGATAATAAGACGAAAGAATTAGTAAATAAAGGCGAAATGCTTCCATTAATGGAAGAGTTTTATACAATTCAAGGAGAAGGAGCTCATACGGGTACTGCAGCATATTTTATTCGAATAGGTGGTTGCGATATTGGTTGTCATTGGTGTGATGTAAAAGAAAGTTGGAATGCCGCAATTCACCCTCCAACACATGCTGATATTATTGTTGAAAACACAAAAAAATATGCTAAAACGGTTGTTGTTACTGGAGGGGAACCATTAATGTGGAATTTAGATTATTTGACAAATAGACTAAAAAGTTACCATATCAAGACTCATATAGAAACGTCAGGCGCTTATTCATTTTCTGGTAATTGGGATTGGTTTTGCTTGTCTCCAAAAAAAACGAAACTCCCATTAGAAAAAAGTTACAATGAAGCAAATGAACTAAAAATGATCATTCATAATAAAAGTGATTTTTTATTTGCAGAAGAGCAGTCAAAAAAGGTTAATACAAAATGTCAATTATTTTTACAACCAGAGTGGAGTAAGAAAGAAAAAATGACTCCTTTGATAATTGATTATGTTATGAAAAATCCTAAGTGGAGAATATCATTACAGACTCATAAGTATTTAAATATTCCTTAATTGACAACAATATTTGCTAATATAAAACATAACTTACAAAACTGTGAAACTCCATTCTACTTAAAAAGCTTATTTTTTTATTTAGAATTTGTCACATTTTCTAAATAAAAACAATGGCTTTCCTTGAGGTAATTTCTTAGAAACGTGTATAAATAGTTACATAAAAAATAAAATGACTCTCAAATATAAGGATACTTGAATAAATAAGTAGCCTAAACAGTCAGATTCACTTTACCTTTATCTATTATAAACGCACCTAGAAAACAACTTTTCTTTAAAAACAATTAGATTATCTACTTAGTTAAAGAAGAATGAAATCTTAAAATTGCATTTATTACAAAAACTAAAACACTTAAAATCAGGTAGTTTGTTTTTTTAACATATTTTTATAAAAAACAAAATATAAAAATAAAATGACAATATTTACAAAGAGATTTTATGCTCTTATCTTTACATGCTGCTTCTTAATTCATTTTAGTTGCTCAAAAGAACAATTTGAAAATAATACATCTAATGAAGTCGATAATTTTGAGTCAAAAGCTTTTCAGAAAATCTTAGAAAATGAACTTAAAAACTATACTGCTTCTGATAGAAAAAAGCTATTTAAAGATCTAAAAACCTACATCGACACCTACAATAATTCTTCTCAAAAAACAAGTATTTTAACACTTGATAACTTAACCGATAATTTTTTATTTAGATTATTTTCTGACTTTTTCGGCGACTTTTTTGGTAGACTTCATTCAGATCGCTATGCATTTGACTACAATTCGCACAACCCTATAATTAGTAAAAAAGGACTAGCAGACCCATGTGTTATTAAGCATAATGGCAAGTACTATCTCTATCCAACTTCTAATGGGCGAGAGTATCGTGTTTATGAATCAGACAACCTTTATGATTGGGTCGATAAAGGTGTTGCTTTTAGTTCTGATAAACCCAATGTATGGGCTCCTGATGTATACAAACACACAGATGGCATGTTTTATTTGTATTATTCTGTCAACTTTAAAGTCGGTGTTGCCAAATCCTCAACTCCCTTTGGGCCATTTATAGACCACGGTGTGATTGCTTCTGGTATTGATGCTCATTTATTTCGAGACCCTAAAGACCAAAATTTATACTTATACTATACAAATTATGATAATGGTCCTTATGCTACTAATGACATGGTAGTCAGAAAAATGAAGAATCCATTAAAAGTTGACTCAAAAGAATTTTTTATAATGAGAGCTGATAAAAAATGGGAAAATGGACCTTTAATTATTCCTTTTGGTATTACAGAAGCCCCGACAGTTGTTTATAAAGAAGAATTTGATTTATATTACCTAATTTATTCAGGAGATTTTTATTTCAATAACGGTTATGCAACAGGTTATGCCACATCAAACTCTCCTCTTGGTCCCTTTAAAAAATATGAAAAGAATCCTTTTTTATCTCAAATCCATACAGATGTTATGGGCCCCGGTCATGCGTCGTATCTCAAAGGATATGATGGAAATGAATATTTATTTTATCATCAAAAATCTACACCAAAATGGACATTCACTAACGAAAACGACACAAGATATATTGTTGTGGATAAGATAAAATTCGATGCAAATGGTATTCTTAAAATATCCCCAAACGCATTAAATCCATCTAAAATGTAAATAAATAAAGTGTTAAAATAAAAAAGTCGTGTTAAACACGACTTTTTTATTTTTAATAATCTTGATTAACATTCCAAGACTCTAATATTTCTTTTAATGTCTTTATAAACATTCCTCCAAGAGCCCCATTAACAACTCTATGATCATATGAATGAGAGACTATCATCTTATGTCTGATCCCTATGAAATCACCTTCAGGTGTTTCAATTACTGATGGCATTTTTCTAATAGCTCCCAATGCAAGTATCGCTACTTGTGGTTGATTAATAATTGGCGTTCCCATTATTGAACCAAAACTACCTACATTTGTAACGGTATATGTTCCTCCCTGTATTTCGTCTGGCTTTAATTTATTTTCTCTTGATCTAGAAGCTAGATCATTGACTTGCTTTGTCATGCCTACTAAACTCAATTGATCTGCATTCTTAATCACAGGAACAATTAAATTTCCATCTGGAAGCGCTGCAGCCATACCTAAATTAACATTCCCTCTCTGTATTATTTTATCACCATCAACAGAAATATTAATTAAAGGATGCTTCTTGATAGTTTGTGCAACGGCTTGCATAAAAATTGGTGTAAAAGTTAACTTTTCACCCTCTCTTTTCTGATAAGCTGTCTTTACTTTATTTCTCCAATTTACAATATTTGTAACATCAATTTCTATAAATGACTGAACATGAGCAGAGGTCTGAATTGAATTAATCATATGCTTTGAAACGAGCTTACCCATACGACTCATTTCAATAATTTGATCTTGCCCTCCAAGGGTTATCGGTGTCGAAGCTTGTTTATTTTCTTCTAAGGAAGAAGGTCTGGTAGCCTCCTGCTTGAAAGCTTTTTTGGAACTATTATTTTTTTTATTCTCTATAAAGTTCAAAATATCAGTCTTTGTCACTCTCCCTCCTTTTCCTGAACCTTGAATATCATTAAGCTCTCCCAAAGAAATTTTTTCTGCCTGGGCAATACTTTTTACTAAGGGGGAATAAAAACGATCTCCTGAAGTTGTTTCGGTTGTAATATCTTTTACTTTCTTAACATTTTGAATTGTTTTTTCTATCTCCAAAGCAGCTGGTGAAGACACTTCATCGTTGGTTTCTTCTTTTTCAGTGATTACCTCGTTATCTTCTCCATCTATTTCAATAACTGCAATTGTTTGTCCAACCTGAACAACCGTATCTTTCTCAAATAAAATCTCTACAAGTTTTCCCTCAACTTCACTAGGCACTTCACTATCTACTTTATCAGTTGCAACTTCTACAATGGTATCATCTAATTCAATCGTATCTCCAACTTCTTTCAACCAAGAAGTAATTGTTGCTTCTGCAACACTTTCACCCATTTTTGGTAATTTGAGTTCGTATCTAGCCATATTCAATTATTTTGATGCTTGCGAATTTAGTAAAAACTAATGATTTTTCTATGATTTTGACACAAAAGATTTACAATAATATTTTATTTTTTTTATATTATTCATAAAAAAAACACTTAATCACATATTAAAACAAAATATAATCATATAAAACGATATTTTTTTTACGTAATTCATATTGCGAATTATCTAAAAAAAACAAGTTAATTTAGTATTACTATTATTTTTTTAGACAAAAAACGATCGTTATATATTTATTTACGCCCATTTTTTGGGTTCTCTTAAAACTTCAATTAAAGCAGCTTCTTGAGATCCTTCATTTGGTTGATGATCATATTTCCATTTAACAGTCGGTGGCAAACTCATAAGGATACTCTCTATTCTTCCATTCGTTTTAAGCCCAAATAAAGTTCCTCGATCGTGCACTAAATTAAACTCGACGTACCTACCTCTTCGTACCTCTTGCCATTCTCTTTGTAATTGATTGTATTCGGTGTCCTTTCTTTTTTCAACAATGGGTATGTATGAATTCAAAAAACTATTTCCTACTTCCGTTACAAAATTATATCGATCATCCATTGAGAAAGTATCTGTTTCTTTTAAATAATCAAAAAATAAACCACCAATTCCTCTAGCTTCATTCCTATGCTTATTCCAAAAATAATGATCACAAGCTTCTTTAAATTCTACATAATAATTTTCATGATGCTTGCTACACGCCTCCTTGCAAATACTGTGAAAATGAAATGCATCTTCTTCGAACAAATAATATGGAGTTAAATCTTGTCCCCCTCCAAACCATTGGGTTACAACATTATTATTCTCATCATACATCTCGAAATACCTCCAATTTGCATGTACTGTAGGTACAAAAGGATTTTTTGGGTGTATCACTAAACTTAATCCACACGCATAAAAATTACCTTCTGCTACGTTAAATTGTTTTCTTAAAACATCAGGTAACTGTCCATGAACTGCTGATATATTAACCCCTCCTTTTTCAAAAATATTCCCATTTTCAATTACTCTTGTTCTCCCTCCACCTCCTTCATTACGTTTCCATAAATCTTCTTTAAACTTTGCCTTACCATCAACTTCCTCTAACTTGTCTGTTATGGTGTCCTGAAGTTCTTGTATATATGCGTAAAACTTATCTTTCATTTGTTGAATATTTGTATTACAAAAATAAATAATCTGACTATTCTAAGTATAAATTCTTTTGATTGTTTCTTCGATTACTTCTATAACAGAAAAGGGGAAAATGAAAACAGTACTCAATACGGGAATCAACATCATTAACTTAAAAACAATTCAATTAACTATAGCAATACCTTATTCTTTAGAAACATTGATGCTTTCTTAATACCCTTATTATATTTCAAAAGTAGAATCTACATTTACAGATTCCGTTTAATAGACTTTAATTAGTAAAAAAAGAATACATTGATGATATTAACTCAACTACAATACAACTTAACAAGTAAAAACAATACAATAAAAATTATCCCCATCTAACAACGGCGAAAGGACAGATTTTAAATCTAAAAGTCATATAAAAACTTATGTAAAACGGAAAATTAATTTAAGTTCTCCAATACCTTAAAAAGGGAAATGTTCTTTGACATAATTGTGGTAAATAAAATAAACGTTTGTATTCGGATAAATAGCACCCTGTAACTATATAATATGTTGTTTTTTAAGCTTTTTAGATGGTTTAAATTAATATTACATTTGTAGCGGAAATATACACAATTGTGTATATCCACTAGTTGTAAGCAATTAAACCGAACCAATGCTGACCATTGAGAAAATAAAAATTTATAACAAGTTTGGCGGAGACATTGACGGATTAGTCCGAGTCGGAAAATCGACTGAAAAAAACTTGATTAGTTATAATGATTGGTTCTTAATTGACGAATTTGAACAGGATATAAAATTGATTTCTGATAGACTTGTATCAAAAGAATATAGAGAAAAATCTTTAATCAAGCTAAATGAAAATTGCGATTTGGAAACCAAAGACTATTTCAAATTCAAAATTCCATTTTATTCGGACTTTAAAGAAGTTTCAGAAATAGTAGATAATATCAAATCAAGAATTAATGATGAAACTGATAGTGTTTGGGCTGGATTTGACAATACGGAGGTTTTGATAAAAGAACTTGATTATGACCAAAAACAAATAGAACTTTTGGATTTTGATACTCTTGAGAAAATAATGGTGGAATTTTTACCGACCAGCACTTATCAAGAATTAGCAATGTCAAATGGTTGGAGTAATGAATATTCAAAAATAGCGAAGAAATTTGATTCCATTCATAAGCAAATCAAAGAAAAACTGCTTACAACAAAGTATAAAAATAATGGCGGAAATTCTGCTAAAATCAAGAACAGTAATAACAATAAACTTTGGTCTAAACTGAAAAGTTTGTGGTCTTAAAACCACCACTATTCTTATACAAGACCGTTAAAAATACAGTTATACAAAGCACATTTATAGTGTTTTTTATGACCAAAATTTAGAAAGCTTACTACCAATAAAGAATAGTGGTTATATGATAATTCAAGGAAATAAAAGAAACGTAAATACCCTAGGTGAGAGCATAAACAATAGTCTGGACAATTACTATATTAATTTCTAATACTATCAAGCAGAAATAAAAACGTAGTCTTTAAAGATCGTTAAAAATTAGAAAATTGACCTTTTACCCCTTCTTAATTTACCTATATTACTTTTCATTTTGATAAAAAAATGGTAATTGATTATGGATAAAAAAGAAATTACCTATTTAGTACTAAAGTAAAGGCATGTCCTATTACTATTGATATCTGTAAACTTATCGAAATAGGCACTCAAAAGAACTTTCATAATTTTAATTTAAAAATTACTTTTAATGTCTTTGTATAAAAACTCATACCTTTTAAAACATTTGGATCCATAACCATAAGTTGAAATAACAAAAAAACCTCTTTTCTTAAACGAAAGAGGTTGGTTATTTATAATATTTTGTTTTTCTATTAAAGTACTGGTTTTATAAACTCCTCTAATTCTTTTTCGTTAATTTCATTAACTTTTTCCCAATTCATTTGTTTAGAAGGATATGCGGCACCTCTTCTTACACTAAGAAATCTCTTATCTTTACTAATCAAATAAGTTGTAGGATAATCTAATTTATGGAAAAAACCAAAAGACTCTGTATAGGCTTTATTATCAAATTTTTTTGTTGGTGGAATTAATTTAATTCGTGGATCAAGCTTTTTTTGCATTCTCTGAATACCTTTCAAGTCGTCCCAAAAGAACATAACAAACTCCAGTTTACCAGCGTACTTTTCAACCATTTTATTTAGGGCTGGAATATCACCCCAACATGGAGCACATCTTGTGGACGCAGCTATCAAAACTATAGGTTTTTTAACCTTGTCTGTACTTATTTTTTTTCCATCAATTGCTACGAAATCATAATTTAAGAGATAAGAACCTATTAGGCAATCACTTATTAATCCTTCCGCAGTTTCTGCCTCACAGTTATTTACGGCAAAATTGTAATATACTTTCTCTTGAGCAAGGGCTCCGATCGAAAACAAAATACTTAATAAGAATACTATTTTCTTCATATACTTTAGGATAATTAAGGGGATTATTATTTTAAACTTTATATTCCTTTACAGCATCAATAAATGCTTGCGCATTTTCTAAAGGAATATTGGGTAAAATTCCATGCCCCAAGTTAACAATATATTTATCTTTACCAAATTCATTTATCATTTGGTGTACCATTTTTTTTATGTCTTTAGGGGGAGACAATAACCGTGAAGGATCAAAATTTCCTTGTAAAGTTATATTTCCGCCTGTTAAATACCTTGCGTTTTTTGCAGAACAGGTCCAATCTACTCCTAAGGCTGAGGCATTAGACCTAGCCATCTCATTTAACGCAAACCAACATCCTTTACCAAAGGCGATAACAGGTGCTTCATCTTTAAGAGCCTCAATAATTTGATTTATGTATTGCCATGAGAACTCTTTGTAATCCGTCGGAGATAACATACCTCCCCAAGAATCAAAAATTTGAACAGCATTTACACCTGACTTTACTTTTTCTTTTAAATAAGCAATAGTGGTCGCTGTTATTTTACTTAACAATTCGTGTGCCAAAATTGGTTTACTGAAACAAAATTCTTTAGCTTTATCAAAATTTTTTGAGCCTTGTCCTTGAACCATATAACATAAAATTGTCCATGGAGATCCTGCAAAACCTATTAATGGGATTTCATCATTTAACTTCTCTTTAGTTAACTTAATAGCATCCATAACATACCCTAATTCTTCTTGAATATCTGGAACAATAACATTATCCAATCCTTTTTGATCTCTAATAGGATTTGGCAAGTAAGGGCCAAAATCGGGTTTCATTTCAACCTCAACATTCATTGCTTGAGGAACCACCAGAATGTCAGAAAATAAAATAGCTGCATCCATTCCGTACCTTCGAATTGGTTGCACTGTTATTTCTGAGGCCAGCTCTGGAGTCTTACACCTTGTAAAAAAGTCATACTTTTTCTTTAACTCCATAAATTCTGGCAAATACCTACCCGCTTGTCGCATCATCCATACAGGCGGTCTATCCACCGTTTCACCTCTTAAGGCTTTTAAAAATAAATCGTTTTTAATCATTTTTAATATTACGCCTCCTCTAATATAATAAAGTATTTTTTAACAAACTAAAAAACAGAAACTTACAAAAGAGTAAAGACTTTTTAAATTACATATTCGATACTGCTTGAATTGATTTATCAATCGCTTTTGTTATATTTTTTAAATCCTTGTTAGAAATAGCTGAAGTCAAAAACCATGCTTCGAATTGCGATGGAGGTAAGAAAACACCATTTCTAATCATTTCCCAAAAGAAAACAGCATACTTTTTAGTATCACTAGTTTGAGCTTCCTCGAAATTTGTCACATGTACATCTGTGAAAAATGTATTGATCATTGATCCAAACCTATTAACCGTAACTTTCACATCATATTTTTTTGCTGTCTCCAGCAAAAATACTTCTAATATTTTTGCTATCTCGTTAAACTTTTCATAAGGATCTTGTTTTTTTAATTCAGAAAGAGTAGATATACCTGCTGCCATTGCAATAGGATTACCACTTAATGTACCTGCTTGGTACATACCACCTAAAGGAGCTACCATCTCCATAATTTCATTACGAGCTCCATAAGCTCCTACGGGGAATCCTCCTCCTATAACTTTTCCTAAACATGTTATATCGGCTTCTACATCAAACTTCTCTTGAGCACCTCCAAAATTCGATCTGAATCCTGTCATTACCTCATCAACTATAAGTAATGCTCCTTTTGAATTAACTAGTTTTTTTAAATCCTTTAAAAAGTTGTTTTGAGGTACAACAACTCCCATGTTTCCAGCGATAGGCTCCAAAATAACGCCAGCAATGTCATCATGTTCCTCAAAATGCGCTTTTACACTTTCAAGGTCATTGTAATTAGCTATTAATGTATTTTTGACAGCCCCTTCAGGAACCCCTTTACTTCCAGGCAAACTCAACGTTGCTAAACCAGAACCTGCTGCTACCAGTAATGCATCTTGATGTCCATGATAACAACCTGAAAACTTTATAATTTTGTCCCTTCCAGTATATGCCCTGGCCAACCGAATACCACTTAAAACGGCTTCAGTTCCTGAGCTTACAAAACGAATTTTATCCATTCCAGAAAACGCTTCGCAAATAATTTTAGCTAATTTAATTTCGTTTTTAGTTGAAGCTCCAAAAGAATAACCATTTTTCAGTGCCTTTGAAACAGCTTTTTGAACTTTCTTATGACGATGACCCAAAATCATAGGGCCGTAAGACAATACCAAGTCTACATAAGTGTTGCCATCAACATCTATAATCTTACTCCCTTTTGCTTTTTTTACAAACAAAGGATTTCCACCAACAGATGCAAATGCCCTCACTGGAGAGTTTACCGCTCCAACTAAATTTGTTAATCCTTTATTATAAAGTTCTTGTGATTTTTTAAAATCCATAAACTAGATCGTATTTTTATTGATTTATTTTATTGTTTTTCAACCCTTAAAAGAAAAGACAAATCTTTATTCTTAAAAAATTCAAAGTGATATATTTTATTCTTTATAAACGGCTTGATTATCAATGAATGGTAGTTGTTTTTTTCTGAACCTATATATATTTTACCTCCTTCAATCTTCCATTTGCGTCCTGATAACGACAATGTAACTTTAGCAAATGATTCAGACATATGTTCTGTTTTCAAACCAAAATTTTGTGTTTTTTTAAAATAAAAAAAAGCCCTTTTAAAACTAGTGATCAATTTTTTATCAATATTTTTATTCGGTAACCTCAACACCTTTGTTACTTTCCAAACACCTGAAATATCTTCATTTTTTAGATTTTGGCTATTAATATTCGTAAACCAAAACAGAACGAATATAATAAGGTATTTTTTCATAAGTGGAATTATTTTGACTACTAAAATAAAGATAACTCATAAAAATAATATTAATTTATCCATGTTTTTAAGAGCTCTAAGTAAAAGAACTTCTAAATAAATGCTACAAGAAAAATTACTTTTTTAACAATTTAGCTGCTTCTTTAGCGAAATAAGTAAGGATGATATCAGCTCCAGCTCTTTTCATTGATAGTAAACTTTCCATAATAACCTTGTCTTCATCAAGCCACCCTTTTTCACTTGCTGCCTTAATCATCGCATATTCTCCACTGACGTTATAAGCTGTAATGGGTACATTATAGTTGTCTTTTAAAGACTTAATGACATCAAGATATGAAAGGGCTGGTTTTACCATTATCATATCAGCTCCCTCTTCGATATCTAGGTCGGCTTCTATAAGTGCTTCTTTAGAGTTTGCAGGATTCATCTGATATGTCTTTTTATCACCAAACTTAGGAGCCGAATCTAAAGCGTCTCTAAAGGGTCCATAAAAGGCACTTGCATATTTTACTGTGTATGACATAATGGAAACGCTGGTATATCCTGCTTCATCTAGTATTCTTCTAATGTATCCCACTCGACCATCCATCATATCTGATGGTCCTAAGATATCAGCTCCTGCTTGAGCCTGTATCAAAGCCATTTTACCAAGAATTTCAAGAGTCTTGTCATTAATTATTTCTCCTTTTTCAACAATTCCATCATGTCCGTCACTTGAATACGGGTCCATAGCAATATCTGTCATCAATACAATATCCGGAAACTGTAATTTAACCTCTTTCAAAGCCTTGATATATAATCCATTTTTATTGTAACCTTCAGTTGCATACTTATCTTTTTGATCGTCTTCTAAAGAAGGGAATATACAGAAACCTTTAATTCCAAGTCTTATGCATTCTTCTATTTCTAAAAGTAATAAATCAAGAGAATAACGATATATACCTGGCATAGAGCTTATTGATTGTTTTTCATTTACCCCTGGTATTAAAAATAATGGAAAAATGAAATCATTTGCTGTTAGCGTGTTTTCTGCAACCATCGCTCTAATGGCCCCAGACTTCCTATTCCTTCTTGGTCGTCTATTTTGTAACATTAATAGTTTTTATTATAGAAAAAAGAGATAAAAATTTATCTCTTTTATTTTATGATTCTGCAGCAAAATGTATCCCTACCATTTCAATAACACTCTCAACAGTAGGTATTTTAGCTATTTGTACATTTTTAAAATATTTAGCAGCTTCCTTAGCTGTTGAATCGCCAATACAGAAAGCTATTTCTTCTGCATTATTTTCTTTTATATAACTTTCAACAGTTGAAGGGCTGTAAAATAAAACAGCATCTATTTTAGTTTCAAGTTTAACCGGACTGTACATTGTTTTATAAGCTTCTACCTCATTAACTAGAATACCTTTTACTCTTAATAAAGTCGGTAAAACATCTAATCTTAAACTACTACAGAAGTAGGTGATTTTTTTTGACACAACGTTCTCCTCTATATATTTGGCAAGCTTTTGGGCATTATTCTCTACATGGGTTACTTTTCCGATTTTTTGCTCTATTAACTTTTTTGTACGCCTTCCTACACAAAAAATATTTTTAAACTTTAACTCATCTTTCGTAAAATTATAAAGTAAAGCCTCAACACCATTTTTACTTGTTAAAACTACATTTTCTAGTTCGTTCTTAACCTCTTTTGGTGCAATTCTATTGAATCTAATTTTAATAAAATCACTATCTTGTACTTTTATGCTACTTGGTAATAATTTTTTTTGTACTTCTGAAAGTTTTTTAGTTGAATAAATTGAAAAATCTTTTTCAATACCTTCATCTTCTAAAATTATTAACTTTCCTCCTCTTTCTATAATTTTAGTAGCACAATCTTTTGCCAAGTACTTGTGAGCTCCCAACTTTACTTTTTTAGAAACCTCTAGCTTCTTACGCCCATCTCTACTTAATAATACCCCTTTGAAGTTTATTTCTTTATCTACTTCATTGATCATTGCCAAAGCACCTATAGGTGCTGTACAACCACCTTCTAGACGATTCAAAAACTCCCGTTCAATTTTCGTGCAAGTTTCTGTATCTCTATCATTAATTAAAGCACATGCTTCTTTTGAGAACTCATCGTCTTCTAGAACTGTTATCATTATGGCACCTTGAGCTGGTGCTGGAACCATCCAGGATAAGGATATAGCTCCTTTCGGTCTTTTTCCAATTCTTTCTAATCCTGCAGCCGCAAAAACAGCTCCATTCCAGTCATTGTTATCAAGCTTTTCAAGACGTGTGTTAACATTTCCTCTTAAATCTACTACTTCATGGGTTGGATATCTGTTTAACCATTGTGCTTTTCTTCGAAGACTACCTGTTGCTATTATTCCTTCCCTTTGCGCCATAAACTCTTCAGTATCTTTCAAGACCAGGATATCATGATGATTTGCTCTTTTTAAAACCGCTGCTTGTACAATTCCTTTGGGTAAAACAGTTGGAACATCTTTCATAGAATGAACTGCAATATCTATATCACCATTCAGCATAGCTATATCAAGATTCTTCGTAAAAATTCCAGTAATACCTAATTCGTATAAAGGCTTATCTAAAACAATATCACCTGTAGATTTTATCGGTACAATATATGTTTCATATCCATGATCTTCAAGTTGCTTTCTTACTTTATTCGCTTGCCACATGGCTAGTTCGCTTTCACGCGTACCAATTCTAATAATCTTCTGTTGCATTAATTGTTTCTAAATTGTTCCCAAAAACTTTAGACATAACCTCGATACTTTGGTTAATTGAGGTATTTTCGTTTTTTAAATGTTTTACAAACTGTGTTGTTATTTTTTGAATTAACCTAGAGGTGATTACCTCCGCTTGTTCTTCATTAAAATTTTCTATTTTTTTCTTATGAAAATCAATTTCATCTTTTTGAATCGCTTGTAAGGATTGTTTTAAAGCACTAATTGCTGGTGTAAATTTTCTATGATTTAACCATTCATTGAACTCTTCCTTATGTGTAAGGATAATAGACTCAGCTAGAGGAATTTCTTTTTTTCTTATAGCCAAGGTTTTGTCTGTTATTTTAGATAATTCATCGAGATTTATTATCTCTACGCCCTCTTGTTGTTTTAACGATGGTGATACGTTTGCCGGCATTGATAAATCAAGAATCAATATTTTTTTACCTATTGGTATATGGCTTTTATCAATCGTTGGCTGACCAGCTCCAGTCGAAACAATTAGAACATCCGTCTTAATTATTTCTTGATGTAGATCTTCATATTTAGCATGCCTTATAGAATTGTTTTCCTTTATAAAACCCTCTACTTTATGCTCTGTTCTATTTACAAGACTAACTGTCTTGTTCTTAGTATACTCAGCTAAGTTTTTACAGGTATGCTTTCCCATTTTACCTAAACCAAAAACTAAGATATTTTTAGTATTGTAATCTTCTAAATTATTAATTAAATATTGAACTGCAGCATACGAAACAGATGTGGTTCCTGAACTTAGTTTAGTTTCATTTTTAACACGTTTACTCGCCTGCATTACATTACTTAACAGCCTTTCTAAATAGCCGTTAGTAGTTCCTATTTCTTTAGCTTGTTTAAAGGCTTGACGCAACTGCCCTACGATTTCGTAATCTCCAAGAATCTGACTGTCTAGTCCTGTTCCTATTCTAAATAAATGCTGAATAGCATCTTTCCCTTTGTTTACATACGATACTTTAGCAAACTCTTCAACGGAACCTTTTGAATGGTTGCAAAGCATACTGATTAGTTGAAACGGATGCTCTGCAAAACCAGTAATTTCGGTTCTATTACAAGTTGACAAAACAAAAAGCTCATTCATCCCCAAGCCCTTAGCCTCCTCTAAAAGAGCGATTTGATTCTCTTTTGACAAAGAAAACTTCCCCCTTATTGTGGCATCTGCTTTTACATAACTGATTCCTATATTATAAAATTTTGTTGGTCTTTTATCTTTATACATCGATATCTTCTTCCTAAAAATCATTCAAAAATAGAAACTTTACTTCGTTAAAAACACCGCTAAAAGAACTTTTAATATCGTTTCAAGTTTTTTGATGCAGTATTATAGCTAAACAGCCTAAAAATGTGTATTTTTGTAGTGATAGTAGGTGCTTTAAACACTATAATATAGAATTATTCTAAATAAAAGTAATTAGCTAATAAAAAACAATCATGTCAAAAAATGTCGCAAAAAGTACATTTAGAGAAATTCCTCTTGAAAAAGGTTTTTACATTCTAAAGTTTCAAAACAATACTGGAGAGGCAGATCAATACCAAAGGGACATCGATAACACTTTTATTCAAATTCACTATTGTATAAAAGGCAACATTAAATTTAATTTTAATAATGGTAATTACGTTTTTAACGTTTTAGATAAGCATTCTATATTTTTATACAACCCACAGCAAAAATTACCAATTGACATGGAAATACTTCCAAAAACATGGGTGATTTCAGTTTTAATTTCAATAAAAAAGTTTCATTCTTTGTTTTCAAAAGAAGCTGAATACATTCCTTTCTTAAGTGAAAAAAACAAGAATAAAAAGTATTACGATAATACCGAAATTAAAAACTCCGTCTTATTTGTATTACAGGAAATATTCGCTGCCGATAGTAATAGTTCAATTAAAGATCTATACCTAAAAGGAAAAACATATGAATTGTTGAGTCTTCAATTTGATAGTGGAAAAAAAACAAATGATGAATATTGTCCTTTTTTAGTTGATGACAGAGAAGTATTAAAAATACGAAAAGCAAAAGATATCATTATTTCAAATATGAGTGAACCTCCAACACTTCAAAAATTAGCTAATGAGGTAGGGCTCAATCTAAAAAAATTAAAAGAAGGGTTTAAACAGATATACGGAGATACTGTATATAGTTTTTTATTTGATTATAAAATGGAATACGCACGAAAACTTCTAGAGAGTAATCGTTTTAATGTAAATGAAGTAGGTATTCAAGTAGGGTATAGCACCTCAAGTCATTTTATTGCCGCTTTTAAGAAAAAATTTGGAACTACACCGAAACAGTATATTATTAATCTTAATCAATAAACACAAGTAGTTTTTATTTTCAATTTATAGATTTACGAAAACATGGAACAGCTTACACACTACGATGTTAAAAATAACAAAACAAAATTTCCTCTAACTATTGTATGCGATGCAATACGAACACCAGAAAATATTGGTATGTGCTTCAGAATTGCAGAGAGCTTTGGTGTTGCTAAAATATTTTTACATGAGCAATCTCCTTCTGTAGATAATAGAATTGTTAAAAAAACAGCAAGAAATACATTAGACCAAATTAAGTACGATACTTACTCTGATTTTTCAAAATTAATTGAAAACTTAAAAAAAAAAAATAACTTTATTATAGGTATTGAAATAACCGATAAAAGCATAAACATTAGCGATTATGATTTCACGCTTCATCAGAAAATTGTACTACTTTTGGGAAGTGAAAGACATGGAGTAAAAGATATAAATTATGCTGACGCAACCATTTCTATTCCAATGTACGGAAGAAATTCATCTATGAATGTAATTCATAGTCTTGCCATTACTCTGTATGAAGTAACCAATCAGTTAACAAAAATTAATACATAAAATATATTTTTAATGAAAGGTGTTTTATTAGTAAATCTTGGTTCACCAAATAGTACTGATCCAAAAGATGTAAAAAAATATTTAGGAGAATTTCTAATGGATGAAAGAGTCATAGATCTCCCTTTATGGTTACGTACTTTTCTTGTCAAAGGAATTATCTTAAATACTAGACCTAAGAAGTCTGCAAAAGCTTACAAAAAAATATGGTGGAAAGAAGGCTCTCCTTTAATTGTTCTTTCGGAACGATTACAAAAAAAAGTTCAACAAAAAACAGAACTTCCAGTAGCTTTGGCGATGCGCTATGGTAACCCATCTCTTAAAAATGGTCTACAAGAGCTTTACGATAAAGGAGTTAAAGAAGTTCTACTCATACCTTTATATCCTCAATTTGCAATGGCCACAACAGAGACTATTACAGTTTTAGCCGAAAAATTAAGACAACAATTTTTTCAGGATCTAACCATAAAGGATATACCAGCATTTTATAATAAACCTGAATATATTAAAGCACTTTCAAATAGCATTAAAGACTATTTATCCGATAAAGATTATGATCATTTATTATTCTCTTATCATGGTGTTCCAGAAAGACATATTAGAAAATCAGACATTACAAAATCTCATTGTAAAATTGATGGTAGTTGTTGTAACACTCCCTCAAAAGCTCATAAGTATTGCTACAGACACCAATGTTATCAAACTACTAAAAATGTAATTAATGAATTAAAATTAGATGATAAAAAAGTAAGTACCTCTTTTCAATCTAGACTTGGTGTTGATCCATGGTTGCAACCTTATACTGATAGAACTATCGTTAAAAAAGCAGAAAAAGATGGTATTAAAAACTTAGCCATCGTTACCCCTGCATTTGTGTCTGATTGCCTGGAAACACTAGAAGAAATTGCAATGGAAGGTAAGGAAGAATTTATTGAAGCTGGGGGTAAAAATTTCTATACTGTGCCCTGTATAAATGATAATGAAGAATGGGTAAATGTCCTTTCTGGATGGATTAATGATTTTAATTTAAAACCATAAATAATAATTTAATGGATTTTCTGTATGTAAAAGCACTCCATATTATTTTTATAGTTACTTGGTTTGCTGGATTATTCTATATTGTTCGCTTGTTTATATATCACGTAGAGGCTGAAAAAGAAGAGGAACCTGTTAAATCAATACTTCAAAACCAATATAAGTTAATGGAAAAAAGGCTTTGGTATATTATCACATGGCCTTCGGCTATTTTGGCTAGTCTTTTTGCTTTTTTAATGTTATATCAAAACCCTATATATCTGGAAATGTCTTGGATGCATGTAAAATTATCTTTTGTCCTCGCCCTTTATTTTTATCATTTTTCTTGCCATAAAATATATACACAGTTACAAAATAATATAATTAAATATTCCTCATTAAAACTTCGAATATGGAACGAGGTAGCTACCATTATACTATTTTCTGTAGTTTTTTTGGTTGTTCTAAAAGATGCTATAAGCTGGGTTTGGGGGGTAATAGGAATTATTTTATTTTCTTTTTTATTAATGTTTGGAATAAAAAGCTACAAAAAAGCAAGGGAAAAAAAAAACTGGGATAAATACGAAAGAGAACTTCTAAAAAAAGAAAAAAAAGAAGAATAACATCTTTTTTATGCCATCTAATATCTTTTTATTCATCTACAACTATTTAAACTTTACCTTAAAATTAAGTAAACCTAGCTAATTTACTTTAATTTAAAGTAATTAAAAAGTAAATTTAAATATGTTGTTGGGAGAAGAGGTTTTCTAACTAGTTGGCCTTTTCTCTTTTCTTTTTTTAAACTTATTTATCTTTTATGTAAGCATTCTTAAAAACAAACAACTCGAAAAAAGCATATCACTCCAAAATATATCACTTAAAAACAAAACCTTAACTAATTTAAAATATCTTTAAAATAGTATTTTCAAGATACAAATAATGGTTAATACTAGTGTATTTATTAGTAATATTATCTATATAAAAATTAATTTTATTTACTGAAATTTGTAAACTCGTTTTCAAACTACTACGTATTAACCAAGCAACGTGATTCCTTTCATTCATATTAAGTTAATGCGTAGTTTTTTTTAAAGTATTCTTTTCTAATTTAATATGATTTTTTACACATAAAAATGATAATAATATTTAGTTATAATTAATAAAAAAATTATTTCCTGCATATATTGATTTTACAGCTTTAATAATTGCTTCAGGTTCACTTTTTAAGGCATATCCTTTACAATCTAAAAAACGTGCAATTTTTGCACATTCAACTGGCTGATATTCACTTAACACTAAAACATTTTCTATTAAATTATTGTATTTCAACTTTTCTAATAAGTCTATACTATGAAAGTGTGGTATACTAAAAGTAACAATTACTACATCTACCTTATGTTGTTTTTTCCACTCAATAAACTCATCATGAGAGGTAAATATTTTTTCAATTTTTATAGAATCCTCAAATTTAAACAAGGAAATATAACTCTCAACAAGTCGTTGCTTTTCTTCGACAATTGCTACTTTTATTTCTGACATACTAAAAAACAAAGAGCTCTAAAGTTACTTTTCAAAAAAACTAAAATTTTAATTTTTAGTTAAAATCAAAAAAACATAGGTTAAAGTACAACCTCATATAAAAATGGTAAGACGAATAGACTATATAATAGGTCTATTCTCAAAAAATTGACTTATCAATTCAAGAAAACTTAAAAACGTATACCTAAATAAATATTATTTTTCCCTTTCTATTTCAACATAAGTAATAACAACTAAACTATGTTATCTCTATAGAAAAATCGATTCTAATTACTTTTACAGTAATTCTAAGCATTAACTTTAAAAACAAAAACACCTTAAATAAGGTGTTCATAAATGGAATACTTACATTTTTTTAGTTAAGTACATGTTTTAAAATTAAATTGTGAAAAATAGATTTGCTATCTATTAACCCTATAACAATAAAAAAAACACCTACCACTTTAAGAATTATTTCTGAAGCTGACGCAACTTTTCTGTTCTCGAATACTTCACTTTTCTCATAATTTGGATCATAAACTATGTCAATAGGTTTGCCAACTTCCCTAGCTATATTAGTTGCTGTAGATAACTTAAATTTTCTTTTATTATTTTTAGTATCTTCTACTTCTACAATTGTGTAGTAAAGTACACTTTCTCCAAACTCTGAGAGTTCATTATCAATTATTATTCCCGTAGCTTTTTTTCCATTTTTTTGAAGTAACTTTCTTTTTATTCCTGTTTTTATACCAAAAAATAAGAGTACTCCCCCTATCATAACAAAAACTAACATAGTTTTATTTTTGAATATTTAAAACACCAAATATAGAGATTTTATCAATGGCATAACTTTTACTTCTCTTATACCATACTTGTATTTTTTCTTTTTATAATAATTATTTGGCAGCATGCACTGATGACTATGGATACATCAATTCATTTCTAAAATCAAGGGCTATTATTTTTATTCATTCTAAAAAAACAACAAGACTAAAAGTGAATGACTTAAGACAATTATTCTTTTATCAGACTTTCAATAACTTCTTCTATTTCATTAATAGTTGTCGACTTTAACCCTTTAGTTAAATAGACAATTTTAGCATTTTCATCAATGACAATATTCGTTGGATAACTTGATATTTTATAATCTTTAATAACACTCTTACTATTCGGTATTATATGATATAAAAACTCCTGTTCTTTTAAAAAAGAATTAATTTGTGCACCTCCATTCCCTGAAAAACCTAAAAACTCAACGTTATCATCGTGATATTTTTTAACTAGATTATTTAGTTCTGGCATTTCCCTTACACAAGGCTTACATTCAATAAACCAAAAGTTCAAAACAATTATTTTTCCTTTTAAACTATTTAAAGATTTTTTGTTTCCTTTAATATCTGTTACTGAAAAGACAGGCGCATTCATTCCGATTAAACTACTTTTAACTTTCTTTTGCGCCATTGTATTTAAGCAACTAAAAATGTAAAGCAAAATTGTTACGGTTGTTATTTTTATATATTTCATGATTATTTTATTATAACCTCAAGACAATACATTTTATATAAAGTTACACAATATGTAAAAAATTATTCTTGTTGGTTTTTCTAAAGTAATTTTCTATGCTAAAAACAGATTACTTATTCTTTTCTTAAAATAACTAATAACCTTCAATTTAAATCTAATAACTACATTTATATAATGAATAGTTGCTCTATTAAAACCTTAGACAAGGTGATTACCTTATGACTATTTATAACAATTTTAAGCACGAAAAAGAATTTCTCATAATAGAATTATACCTACTACTTATTTTTTATTACTCATATCACTAGGATTAAGATGTTCACACAAATGAAGCTGTTGTTTTGTGAAATTTATCTCATAAAAAACCACAAAATACCATCTAAAAACAAAATGTTAAAGTGTTTTTTTTATTTACTGTCTCTTTGTGTCTTTATTTTTGTTTTAACCTATTCAAAAAACTGTTTTTTACAACAAAAAATTTTTAATAAGAAATTATTTATTAAGTTAAAAATAAGTTATCATAAATAGATTGTTTACCATTTTTTTATGGAACCCCCTAACCAATACTTCTTTTTACTATCCGATCATTCCTTTATATTTTTGGAGATATCATATTTTTTCAAAATCATCCATTTAAAATTGATCGAACAATTTTATATTCTCATAATTATTTGTGTTTCTGACACCTGTCATAATAACTCAATTACTCTTTTTTTGAAGAGCTCATAAAACTATAACAATAAACATTTTATAGAGATCGTTTTTATTACCTCCTAATACTATTCTCCCTGCTATTCGGTGAGCTATTCATATTCTCTACGAACTATAAATATTGCATAATTCCATCCACTAAATTATTTGCAGATGAAGGATTGTTACGAACCCATAATTCAGGTTCAATAATTTCTAATTCAGAAAGCATCGGTGCCCCTTTATCATTCCAAACGATATCTACCCTTCCATAGGCCGGTAGAGGATTGCAACTAGTAAAAACCTTTTCTGCTAATTTTATTTCATCTTTAGAAGGTTCATAAGAATGTACGGTTCCACCAAAATCGTCTTGTACTCTAAAATCTCCTGGCTTTGCCTTTTTTAAAATAGCATGCGTATACTTACCATTAAAAACCATTAATGACGCTTCTCCTCTACTCATTATTGTTGGCTGAAATTCTTGGACTAACATATCACGTTCAGCCACTAGTTCTTTAAATAGTGCCTCATACTCTGATATATTCGCTTTTTTAATTTTATAGGTATGAAAAGCACCTCCTGAAATCGCAGGCTTAATCACAATATCTGACCATCCTCTAGATTCACATATACTTGATAATAATTTATGCTTCCCCGTATCAATAAATTCTGTGGCTATAATTTTTACTCCTTTTAAAGACAAATCTTTTAAATAGTGTTTATCTATATTCCATCGAATAAGCTTCAATGGATTGATCAACTTTGTTTGTTGATTAACCTCATCCAACCATTTATTAAATTCTTCGAACCGTTCAAAATAATCCCAAACAGTTCTAAATACAACTGCTTTTGTTTGTGTCCAATCATAATTGGGGTTGTCCCAATATGTCCTAGCTACGGTCAATCCTTTGCTTTCTATAGCGTTACTTAACAAATATGCTTCCTCTAAAATGTTTTGAATATAAGGAGTTAATTCAGTAGGCTTATGATAGCTTCTTTGTGTTAATATTGTAATATCTACCATTCAAAATATATGAAATTCAAGCTACATTAAATAACTTTTCAATTAAACAATAAATTTTTAAGACAAATATATATTAAAACACTAAAAATCAAAACTCAACACTAAATATTTAAATTAGACATGCTCTCTAAAATGATAATCTAAGAGATTCAATTTTCTTTTTACTTGTTTTAGTATTTATTTACTACTAAGCATCATAATAGCAAAACCCCATGGCTATTTATAAATTCTAAAAGAATAATATTATAATAAATTGTTATTGTACTTTCAATAACTGAATCTATTTTTTATGATTAAATAAGTTAAAGTAATTATTTGTAAAAACCTATATATTCATTATCATTAGCGTTAAAAAATCCAATTTTTAGGTAATTCAATTAAAAAAATCGGTTAACATAATTACGTATGATAATGGAAGCAAATGATTAACAATATTATAAAGCTTTTCAATTCAAGAAAGGTGAAATTTTTCATAGATCCAAACATAAAGCTTACTTTGTAATTTACAAATTAACGCAAAAAAGTGATATTTGTTAACTTTTAATTACCTCTCTAATGAATTTGTAAAAGGAATTCTATTAACAATACTGCGTCCAAGTGTTATTTCATCTGCAAACTGTAATTCATCACCTACTGAAATACCTCTAGCTATAGTTGAAGTAACTATATTATACGCTTCTATCTGCTTATAAATATAAAAATTCGTTGTATCTCCTTCTATAGTGGAGCTTAAAGCAAATATTAACTCTTTCACTTCTCCAGATTTAACTTTACCTACCAGCGATTCTATTTGTAAATTCTGCGGACCAACCCCTTCTAAAGGAGATATTTTACCTCCTAAAACATGGTAAAGACCATGAAATTGAGACGTATTTTCGATAGCCATTACATCACGAATATCTTCCACCACACAAATTATTTCAGAATTTCTTTTTGGATTTGCACAAATATCACACAAAATATTATCTGAAATATTATGGCATTTTCTACACGATTTCAACTCGTTTCTCATAGTATTTAACGCTTGCGTTAAATATTTAGTCATCTCTTTTGGTTGCTTTAATAAGTGCAACACCAACCTTAATGCTGTACGCTTTCCTATGCCTGGTAAACGACTTACTTCATTTACGGCATTTTCGAGTATTTTTGACGAAAAATCCATACCGCAAAATTACAATATTATAACTTATATATCTTAACTTAAGGGCTATAATCTAGTCTTCTTTTTAGGCAAACATTATCAAAATAATTACCTTTGATCCGCTTAACAAAAATTAAAATTTTCATTATGAATTTAGAAATAAAAAATATAGAGCCCAAAGCTATATGGAGTCATTTTGCTGATTTAAATGCTGTTCCCCGCCCTTCAAAAAAAGAAGAAAGAGTCATTCAATTTATGGTTGATTTTGGAAACAAATTACGATTAGAAACATTTGTAGATAAAGTTGGAAATGTAATTATTAGAAAACCAGCAACGATTGGTATGGAAAACAGAAAAACCGTTGTATTACAAGGACACCTTGATATGGTTCATCAAAAAAATTCTGATACAAATTTCAATTTTGATACTGAGGGTATCAAAATGATTATTGATGGTGATTGGGTAAAAGCCGATGGTACAACTTTAGGAGCTGATAATGGTTTAGGAGTTGCTGCTATTATGGGAATATTAGCATCAACTGATATTATGCACCCAGCTATTGAAGCTTTATTTACGATAGATGAAGAAACAGGTATGACAGGTGCTATGGGACTTGAAGGAAATATTCTTAAAGGTGACATTCTATTAAATTTAGACACAGAAGAAGATGATGAAATTGGTATGGGATGTGCAGGAGGTGTTGACATAACTGCTACAAGAAAATATAAGGAAGATGAAGTTGGAACCGAATCTATTTCATACGAAATAGCTGTTACTGGTTTAAATGGAGGTCACTCTGGAATGGATATAAATAAAGGTCTCGGTAATGCCAATAAAATAATGAATCGACTATTATTTGATGGATTTACCAATTTCGGGCTACGTATTAGCGAGATTAATGGGGGCAGCTTACGTAATGCCATCCCAAGAGAAAGTTTTGCGAATATAGTGATTGACAAAGCTTCTAAAGAGCCCTTTTTATTTGAATTAAATGATTTAATTAATTCGATACAATTAGAATACAAGAGTATTGAGCCAAATCTTTTGATTACATTAAAAGAAATTCCTTTACCAAAAAAAATCATGGATCTAGGAGTTCAAGAGGAGCTTATTAAAGCTATTTACTCAGCATTAAATGGAGTTTATAGAATGAGTCCAGATATTGAAGGCTTAGTTGAAACTTCAAATAACATAGCAAGAGTCATTGTTAAAGACGGAAACATAATGATTGGTTCGTTAACGCGATCATCTTCAGAAACTAACAAATGGGATTTAGCAAACTCTTTAAGATCTTCCTTTGAATTGGCAGGTTTTAATGTTGAATTTTCCGGGTCTTATCCAGGTTGGCTACCAAACATTAATTCCGAAATTTTAAATACAGTTACAAAATTATACGAAGAGCTTTATAAAGAAAAACCAAATGTAGCTGCATGTCATGCTGGACTAGAATGTGGTATTTTAGGTCAAAACTACCCAAATATGGATATGGTTTCTTTTGGCCCTAACATTAGAGGCGCTCACTCTCCTGATGAAAAGGCCCAAATTTCTTCAACTAAAAAGTTTTGGAATTTTTTAATTGAAATTTTAAAAAATACTCCTAGTAAAAATTAAAATCTAGTTCATGAACAATCATGTCAACACATAAAAAATTCAAATTTATTATAACAACGTACTACAGATTTTAAATTTCAAGGTTATTAAAAAACAAGGACTTAAATCCTTGTTTTTTTTTTACTTTTACTCAATGAATTTTCTGGCACATTTATATCTTTCAAATAACAACAAAGGGTTAATGATAGGCAATTTTATTGCCGACCATGTAAAAGGGAATAAATTCTCTCTTTTCCAAGATAATATTCAGAAAGGAATTTTACTTCATAGGGCTATCGATAGTTACACAGATACTCATGAAATTGTAAGAACCAGTAAACGAAGATTACATGAACGATATGGTCATTATGACGGGGTTATTATCGATATATTTTATGATCATTTCCTAGCAATTAACTGGCGTGATTATTCAGAAATACCTTTGGATATTTTCGTGAACTCAGTATATGATTTACTTCAATCAAATATCAATACACTTCCTCAGAAAACACAAGATATTCTTCCTTCCATGATAAAATATAATTGGCTTTATAATTATCAATTTGCTAAAGGGATAAAAGCAGTACTAAATGGAATGAATAATAGAACAAATGGGAAATCAAACATGAATTTAGCTATTGAAGACTTACTATTGCACTATGATAACTTTAAAAATGATTTTACAATATTCTTCAAAGACCTTAAAAATTTTTCTGAAATTAAAATAATAGAACTTTTGAATAACTAATTTAACTTTAAAACAAATGAAAAAATCACTAATTGTAATACTCAGCCTCTGCTACCTGTTTAGTAATTGTAAAACAAATTACCTAAAAGAGAAAAATACAACTGGTGTAATTGCTAATACCGCGATGGTTGTTTCAGCAAGACAAGAAGCTTCTCAAATAGGAATTACTATTTTAAAAAAAGGTGGTAATGCTTTTGATGCTATGATGGCCACTGAACTTGCCTTGGCGGTAGCGTATCCATACGCAGGTAATATTGGTGGTGGTGGTTTTATGGTATACCGAACACAGACTGGTGAAATCGGGGCGTTAGATTATCGAGAAAAAGCACCTCTTTCTGCTCATAGAGATATGTATTTAGATGAACTAAAAAATATAATTCCAGGTAAAAGCACTAAAGGCGCTTCTGCTGTGGGAGTTCCTGGTACAATTGCTGGTATTTTTGAAGCTCATAAAAAATTAGGTTCACTCCCCATAGAACAAATTATTCAACCAGTAATTGATTTAGCTAAAAAAGGTATTGTTATAACAAAAAAACAAGAGAAAAGATTACAAAAATATCGAGACATTTTTTTAGAGGTTAATAAAGATACATTCTTATTAACACGTCCGTGGAAAGAAGGAGATACTATAAAATATAACGCATTGGCGGAAACATTAACTAAAATTAAGAAGAATGGTAGAGATGAATTTTATAAAGGCGAAACAGCTAAAAAACTAGCTGCATTTTTACAGAAAGAAGGAGGCTATATTACTGAAGAGGATCTTGCCAAATACGAAGCTAAATGGAGAAAACCTATTGTTTTTCCATATGATGATTTAACTATTATTTCAATGTCCCCTCCATCTAGTGGTGGTATATGTTTAGCAGAAATCATGAACGCTATTGAGCCTTTCGATCTTCATGAATACGGGCATAATTCTGCAAAATCAATTCAAGTAATTACAGAAGCAGAAAGAAGGGCTTATGCAGATAGAAGTTATTTTTTGGGAGATCCTGATTTTGTATCTATTCCTACTAAAAAATTAACAAGTAAAGAATATACCTCTGAAAGAATGGGTTCTTTTTCCTTTGAGAAAGCTACTAAATCAAGTGATTTATCACATGGAAATGTAGAAATTGTTGAAAGCAATGAAACTACACATTACTCAATTGTTGATGCATTTGGAAATGCTGTATCCGTAACAACAACACTTAACGGTGCTTATGGAGCTAAATTATTCACATCAGAACTTGGATTTTTCTTAAATAATGAAATGGATGATTTTAGCAGCAAGCCTGGTGAGCCTAATATGTTTGGACTTGTTGGAGCTAAAGCAAATGAAATTGCTCCTGAAAAAAGGATGCTGAGTTCTATGACACCTACTATTGTTGAAAAAAATGATAAATTATGGATGGTTGTTGGAACTCCGGGTGGTTCTACTATCATTACTTCCGTGTTGCAAACCATTTTAAATGTACATGAATATAAAATGGGAATGCAAGAAGCTGTAAGTAAACCTCGTTTTCATCATCAATGGCTTCCTGATGTGATAAAAATGGAACCCAATAGTTTTTCTAATGAGGTAAAATCAATGCTTTCTGAAAAAGGATACAGTATAGATGAAACAAACGCACCTGTAATCGGTAAAGTTGATGCTATTTTAGTACTTCCCAACGGCAAATTAGAAGGAGGAGCAGATCATAGAGGTGACGACACTGCCATTGGTTTTTAAACTTAAAAATAAATGATTCCATAAGGTTCTCTATGATATAGTTACTATTTTTTCTTTACACCAATTGACTAATAAAATTAGAAATAACAAATTTTGCAATGGTTATTCATTACATTTAAAAAAATATAAGTAATGAACAAACATCACGAATTCATGAGCGAAGCAGTTAAAGCTGCAATAATTGGTATAAAAAATAATGAAGGAGGACCTTTTGGATGTATAATTGTTAAAAATGGTGAAATTATCGGGCAAGGAAATAACAAAGTTACATCTACCAATGATCCAACAGCTCATGCGGAAGTTACAGCCATACGAAATGCTTGTAAAAAACTGAACAGTTTCCAATTACATGGTTGTACTATTTACACTTCTTGCGAACCTTGCCCTATGTGTTTAGGAGCAATTTATTGGGCAAGACCTGACAAAGTATACTATGGATGTGGGCAAAAAGATGCCGCTAAAATAGGCTTTGACGATTCTTTTATATACAAACAAATTCCTTTGTCTTACCATGAAAGAAATATTCCATTTGAACAAATAGGAAGAGAAATGGCCCTTATACCTTTTGAAAAATGGATTCATAAAAATGATAAAGTCACTTATTAAAAATTGATACAATTCATTTTTTATCAAAAAAGTTTATACAACAACGAATTACAAGCAGTATTATTTGTAAATAATATTGCTTGTTCTATTTTAATTTGACAGCTTACTTGGCTATGAATTGTTTATACTTTTAAATAAAATAGAGAGCATCGCCTTAACTTATAATAATACTTGATAATGAATATTTAAGAATTCTATTAAAGATACTAGGTTTATAACTTTATGAAATTTTTAAAAGAAAACAAAATTAAACTATCTATGCATTGATAATCCTATTTATTTGAAACGTAAACCCCCTGTATTATTTCGAATTGTAGTAAACTAATCATTAATACCTATCGAACTAAAAAATCAGAGTATAAACTAACCTGAAATGGTTTCGCTGGAAACTTACCATTCAATATTATTGAAAAATCTAATAAACATATTCTTTTTGAAATTCTATATTAAGAAAATACACTTTTAAAATATCTCTTTAAATTTGATTTACAAATAAAATACCTTTGAGTTTAAAATGAGATTGTAGTTACGATACTGATACTATTTTTTCACCAAAGATACTAATTCTACTTCTAATAGTCGTTTAACGACAAAACTTCAATTTTCAAGATCACTATATCGAATTCGACAAAAGAGGGTTTCCTATTATGCATATAAAACCTAAAAATGACTTCAGAAGAATAAAATTAGATTAAAAAAAACCTGTATATCAAATCACTACACAAGGTTTCTATAATTTTTTAAAAAATCAATTTTAAAAAATACGCTTAAAATGTAAGAAACATATGGCTGGTATAATTTTTTACATTCAAAATTGAAAACACCTTGCTTTCTGGACAAAAAGAGAAGGTATTTCTCTCATTTGTTTTGAACCATGGAGTGAAATTACAATCAAAATAATACTAATGGAATTTTTAAAGACAAAGCTGGAATTATAAAACTATATCTAAACCAACTTTATACCAATACATACACTATGCTGTTTTTTTAACTTTTTGATTCTAAAATCAAATTCATTGTTTTTTTACGCTGAATTTTTTGAGTATCCGTCTCCACAAATTTAGAAATTACATAGATTTCTTTTGGTTTTTCGTACCTTCCTAATATCTCTAAGTTATCTATTTTTTTCTTTAAATCTGAAAGATTCATATTCACTTCTTCTCCCTCAATAATAAGAATTAATTTTTGTCCTAAAACCTTATCCGGAATTCCCATTACAAAAAAACGTCTTAGAATTATTTGCACTAATTTTTCTTCAATAACTTCAGGATTCAATTTAATACCTCCAGAATTGATAATATTATCGTACCTCCCTACCCATTCAAAAGAACTGTTTGAATATAATTTTATAATATCATTAGTAACAACTATTTCTTCGGATATTTTAGGAGCATGAATTACCAAACATCCTCTATCGTCTTTCTCAAATGAAATTCCTGTAAGTGCTTCATAACAGGGTTTTTCTGTATTAGAAATAAAACCATTAAGTTTTTTAACTGCCACGTGGGTAACCGTTTCGGTCATTCCATAAGTTGCAAAAACTTCGGTAGAAAAGTTTTGGAGTTGTTTCAGAGTATCATTATTAACAACTCCTCCGCCAACAATTATTTTTTTTAACTTATTTAAGTCTTTTAAGCTTGCTTGCAGCTGCAAAGGAACCATCGCTGCGAAATCATAACTTTTTTTTGTGCTAGCTAAAGGATTCGCTATTGGCTGAACAATATCTATATTCCAACCAAGAACCATTGCCCTAACTAGCATCATTTTACCTGCAATATAATCAACAGACATACATAACAATGCTGTTGTGTTTTCATATAATTGAAAAAATTCTCCAGTTGCTTTTGCAGAGTTTATCATAAACTCCTTCTTTAACTTTATATGCTTCGGCTTACCAGTAGACCCAGAAGTTTTTACAATAATAAATTTATTACTATTAAACCAATCATAAAGAAAATCGTGAACTTTTCCAGAAATATTCTTTGTGAATTTTTGGATATCACTTGATGATGCAAATGATCTACCATTTAGTTTGAAACTTGAATGGAAATACATTAATTATGAATTAGAATCATTTACCATTTGACTCATAGCTTCTTGCCTTGGAAGGTCTATTTTACCAAATAATTTTTCCTTCCAATTTTTCCATTCATATTTTTTCGAAAAGAAAAACAATAGTATTGGATATAAAACAAGTACAGGTAAAAACATTTCTAATCCTACCGAAGGTTCTGATGAGTCAATAAATAAAGCATCTGTCTGAAATACAGTCCAATCGGTGGTTACATAAAATGCAGCTACGATATTGTTAATTGCATGTAATCCTAATGCTAATTCCATTCCTTCATCCAGTAAAGTAACAACGCCAAACAACAAGCCTGTCCCGATATAAAAAACCATCGTAATAGGGCCTAACTTAGCAACTTCTGGGTTCGCCCCATGAAGAAGACCAAAAATTACTGAGGTCATAATTAAAGGAAACCATCTATTTTTTACCAGTATTCCAAGTCCTTGCATTAAATATCCTCTAAACAGCAGTTCTTCAAAAGAAGTCTGAATTGGTAAAAATAAAAATGAAATTAATACTAACACTAAAAATGACAACGGTTTAAAATTCCATGTGTAGTGCTCTGGCTCTATCATGATTCCAATAGTTACAACAAAAAAAGAAATAAGTCCCCAGCTAATAAAACTAAACCAAAATCGTTTCCAATCAATACGATTTCTACTTGTAATGACCGTTTTAAAAGGTCTTTTGTGAAGAAATTTAACTCCTAACATTAAAAATAATAATCCAAAAGCAAACATTAGAATAATTAGAAATAGGTAAAGATTACTATTAATACCCAATCCTGTAAAATTGCTTTGCGCAGCAGCGTGAAATTCATTTATATCTTCCGCATGTCCAAATGCAGTGATCAGTAAAGGAATTACTCCTAAGAACTGCCAACCAAAACCAACAACAAATAACGTCATTAAATAAATGAACCATTCGTTTCTTCCTTTATAAGCTTGCTGTATAAAATTCATAATTTAAAAATTAAAGCTCCATTTTTTATCTTTATTATAATGCAACCCTCCTTGAATGACTTCTAAAGGGGAGTCGAAATTATTTGTAAATAAGCCTCCAGTTCCCAACCCTTGAGGTAAAGGATTACCCATAGAATGAGTCCATTGTGCTATTGCATTTAAACCTACATTACTTTCAAGAGCGCTTGTTACCCAGTTTCCAATTTTATAATTAGACGCAACTTTTATCCATTCGTTACTTCCTTTTATCCCTCCAATTAAACTTGGTTTTAAAATTATAAATTGTGGTTTGATTGTTTCAATACACTTTCTCTTCTCCTCTAAAGAAAATATTCCTATTAACTCCTCATCTAAGGCAATTGGTAAAGGTGTTTTACTACAAAGCACTGCCATTTCTTGCCATTGCCCCTGTTTTATTGGTTGTTCAATAGAATGCAACTCAAGATCCGATAATTTTTTTAATTTTTCTAGTGCATTTTGAGAAGAAAAAGCGCCATTTGCATCTACTCTTAACTCTATTTCTTCTTTTGAAAACTCACTCCTTATTGATTTTAGAAGTGAAATTTCTGTATCAAAATCAATCGCTCCAATTTTCATTTTTATAGTAGTAAAGCCTTCCTTTAATTTATTTTTAATCTGCTTTTGCATAAAAGCTTTATCTCCCATCCAAATAAGTCCATTAATAGCTATATTTTTTTTGGATTCTGTAAATTTTGATGGAAACAATAAATATGGATTCTTACTATTCAGCGATAAAAAGGCTTGTTCTAGGCCAAATTGAATAGAAGGAAACTCTATAGTTGCCTCTAACAACTTCTCAATACCTAGATTTATATGCTCACAAACCCATTTTATCTTGGTCTGATAGTCAAGCCTATCATCTATACTCAATCCCCTGAACAAACCACACTCACCTATTCCTTTCTTTCCCTCCTTCTCCAAAAGGATAAACCATGTTTCTTTGGTTTTCAAAATTCCTCTAGAAGTTCCGCTGGCTTGTTTAAATTCTAATATATATTTTCTGCAATCTGCTTTAATCATTTTCTCTTTCTACAAGTTTTTTAAAATTATTCAAATACTCTTGATCCTGTTTTGATAATTTACTACTAACCAATGGTAACATACAACCTAAAATAAAACTCTCACTTTTAATATTAGTCTTCAAAATTAAAGTAGTAACTTCATTTGATGCTGCTTCAAACAGATAATCATCTGTTTTGTACATTCCGCCTCCTTTGAAGAATAACTTAATTCTTTCATTTTGAATAAACTCTAAAACTCGCTCTTCTAAAATAATTTTACTTCCATTATTATTAACCTCAATTTCGTAGAAACTTCCTTTTTCTGACTCTGTCTGAGTTATAGGTTTTATAGATGTTATATCTGGTATCCAATCCATCAGTTTCGAATCATCATTGAATATTTTAAAAACTTCAGATAGTGGTTTTTTTATAACTATCTTAGATGTATAATTTATCTCTTGAAAAATAACTCCGAGAGCAAAAAACACTAATGATAAAACTATAATAATTCCTAAAATAACCTTTACGTACCTCATTTTTATCTTGTCTGCGCTTCTTTTCTTTGTCATGATAAGATACTTTTAAAGGCTTATACTATCCCCTATTTCTAATAAAAGAAGTTCTTTTTCTTTACTAGAAAACTGTTGTTTTGCTTTTTTTTCATCAATTTCTATTGGTGGAAAAGTATTGTAATGACATCCTATTACTTTATTACATTCAAGAAAATCACTAGCTATAATGGCGTCATCAACCCCCATCGTAAAAGTATCTCCTATTGGAAGAATTGAGGCTTGCAGACTTGTAGTCATTGGGATTAACTTCATATCCATTGTTAAAGCTGTATCTCCCGCTATATAAATAGATTTATTTTCTCCTGTAATTACAAACCCTCCTGGTTGCCCTCCATAAGTTCCATCAGGAAATGATGAGGTATGTACAGCATTTACATATTTTACAGAAAAATTTTCTGTATGATAAGTACCTCCATGATTCAAAGGATATCCTTTGATACCTTTTTCACCAAAATACATTACTATTTCAAAATTCGAAACTAGCAATGCGCCTGTCTTTTCTGCCAGTAATTCAACATCCAGAATATGATCCTGATGTGCATGTGTAACTAAAATATAATCTGCTTTAATGCTATTTAAATCTATATTAGATGCTTTTGAATTTCCCGTTATAAACGGATCAACGAGAATATTGATGCCGTTAACTTTTATTCCAAAACAAGCATGTCCGTAAAATATAATGTCCATTTAATTAACTGTATTTAAATATGTTTTATAAAAATAATCCTACTGAAAAGAGTATCGCGAAAAGAAAAGTACTCAAAGCTACTTTCTTTAATTCTCCATCTAATTTTGCTTCTTCTTTATTTTTCATTACGAATAATACATGTTTTATTAGTGGAACATATGCTACCATAAATAAAAATTGATAAGGGGAGCGATATTGCAAAACTGAGTATAGAAATGTGAATAAAAATGAAGAAGCAATTAAGTAATAATGATAATATTTTGCAAACTCAGAACCTATTTTTACAACTAAGGTATTTTTTCCTGAATTTTTATCCGATACTCTATCGCGCATATTATTTAAGTTTAAAACAGCTGTACTTAACAATCCAATTGTGAAAGCAGGAAAAAAAACAATATATGTTAATTGTTTAACATATAAAAAATAAGTACCAACTACTGCCAACAAACCAAAAAACAGAAAAACAAACAAGTCTCCAAATCCGCTGTATCCATAAGAAAATTCACCTATTGTATACTTTATAGCTGCAACTATTGATATCAATCCTAAAATAAGGAATAGCATAGAATAACCAAAATTTTCTTCGCCAAAAGCCTCATAGATTAATAAAATGGCTGTAACTATACTAATAATAGAGGTTACTACTATAGCTCGTTTCATTTGATTAGGAGAAATAGCCCCTGAAGAGACCATTCGAGCTTCTCCTTTTCTATTATCATCTGTACCTTTTATTCCATCTCCATAATCATTAGCGAAATTAGACAATACTTGAAAACCAATAGTTGTTAATGTAGCCAACCAAAAAATAGAGGATTGTAATAAATTGGTATTTGGTGTGGTTGTTTGTAAATTTTCTATTACAGAGCTTTTTAATACTTCAGTAAAACCTATAGAAGCTCCAACAATTATGCCAGAAACAGATAATGGTAAAGTTCGTAAGCGTGCCGCTTTTATATAATTTCTCATTTGTTTGCTAAAATTATAATAAATCTATAGTCAAAAAACATAATAAATGCATACCACATACACTATTAATCAAGACACATAGATCATTTAACTTTTATAAAACATCAAAGATACTTATTTGACATTAAAATACAGTTATGATACTTATTCTCATTATTTAAATACATAATACTTCAATCGCTTTACCAAATATTAATATCTAAAAGGTCCAATTAATAAAAAAGAGGAAACAAATTTAATTTGCCTCCCCTTTTTTAAATTAATTAAAAAATAAATTTGTTAAAACTTGAATGTTAGCCCTGCCCTAAATGAGGTTCCATTAAAGCCAAATTGACTTATTTCAAATGGATATCTAAAACGTCCTCCAACATTTGTTTTTGGATCCCCTTTAGGATCAATTTCATCTGGATAGATATTGAATAAATTATTCACTTGTGCTCTGAAAGCTACCATTGTAGATAGATCATAACCAATTGATAAATCTGTAATTACTTTACCTGTAAATGTTTGATCTTTTGTCCTTGCAAAAGGATGTTGCCAAGTAATCTCTCCAAAATAAGTATTATTTAAATTTGCTGAAAAACTGCCAATTCTATAATCTCCTCCAAATAAAAATTTCATATTTGGTCTAGCACTTGTAGTTTTAGATTGCTCCTTTCTATTAAAAATTTCATTCTTATAACCACTTAGTTTATTTGGAGTTTCTACTTCTCCATCTAATTTAGTTTTATTAACGTTAAGAGCTAAATTAACCCCTAATTTACCTGAAGCAAAATCAATATTCTTATAACGCATGGTATAATCAAGACCGTGCGTAATTGTATTTAATGCATTGATAAAAAATTTAATACTTTGTACATTATTATCATCTAAAATTTTCTCAATTACTGGGTTTGCAACACCATTATCATCAAAATCATCTATCTCTCCAGAAAATAACACTCGATCATTCACTTTTACATTGTAATAATCTAATGAGATTGTAAAATCTCTTGATGCTTTTACCGTTAATCCGGCAGAAATATTCTCCGAAGTTTCAGCAAATAAAGACGCAACTCCCAAGTCTTGAATTACATCACTTTCGTTATTAAAGGTACCTTGACTCGACACTGAACTACCTGAGACAATTGCTTGTATATTACTCAAGTAAACTTGATGTAAAGAAGGAGCTCTAAAGCCGGTACTATAAGCTCCTCTAAGAACTCCAGCTTCTCCAATTTTATATCTTGAATTAATTTTCCAAGAAGTATTTCCTCCAAAATCAGAGTAGTTTTCATGACGTACTGCCCCACCTATTAAAAATGTATCAGAAATATCCCAATCCAATGTTCCATATAATCCTATGTTGGTTCTAGTCTCATTCAACGCATTACTTGGTTGTAGACCTGGAAAAGATAAAGCTCCTTTACCTACATAAGATTCTATTTGACCTTCAGTTACTTTGAATCGTTCTTGTCTAGCCTCAATACCGAATGCCATACTTAACTCTCCAAAGGTTCTGTTAATATCAAAATTACCAATAAAATTACTAAAAGAATAGGCCCCTGCATTAAACTTAGTAGGACTACTTGATTTTAAGGTAGGATTTATCGTATTATTAACAGTGTAATCGACTTTATTACTACCAAAAGTGGCACTTAAATCTGCATTAAAACCAGCAATTAAAAATTCACTACCAGCAGTTAATAAAATATCCTTAATATCTGTTTCAAAAGTTGGTTGAAAGCCTTGATAAAAGCCGTCACCATTAAAAAGCGCATTATCTTGTGGTGAATTTTGACCAGGTATTTCAGGCCAGTATGGCGCTCTGTAAATCATAAAACTTTTTCCTTTTCTTAAATTAAACCCTCCAAAAGCATATATTTTTGAATTATCATTTAACGGAAATTCTGAGTTTAAATAAATATCTCCTTTTGTCATTTCTGGCAAACCTATAGTCATTCCTAAATCTGGGTTTGCTTTTAACCAATCTGTGTTACCATAGAGAATGTCTGCTCCGGTGGCCAAAACACCATCCGTTGCAAAATATCCATCAGCAGCTTCAATCGGATATTCTCCGTCAACATATCGTAAGCCATATAAACTGTCTCTTCCTGGTGTTCCTGCTCTATTTGTAGAATCCTGATGTCCAACCCCTAAAGTAGCATTTATAAAAGATCCGTTAGCAAAACTCAGTGTATGGTTTACATCTACATCTGCATTAAATCCATCTCCTCGAGAGGTAATTCCAGAGTTTATATTAACTTTTGATGTGTTTATACTTTTTTTAAGAATAATATTTACCACACCTGCAACGGCATCTGATCCATATTGAGCAGAAGCCCCATCTCTTAAAATTTCTATTCTCTCAATGGCTGCTGTAGGAATACTTTTCATATCTGTTCCTACTTCACCTTTTCCAGCTGTATCATTTACATAAACTAAGGCACTCTGATTTTTTCTTTTTCCATTTATAAGAACCAAAGTTCTACTTGGTCCTAAGCCCCTTAAATCAGCTGGATCAAAGTGAGATGTTGCATCAGAAACAGCGTGATTTGTTGAATTATAAGAGGGAGAAGTATAAGTTAACATTTGATCAATACTTGACTTACCCGTCATCTGTAATTCATGACTTGCAATATTATCAATAGGCACAGGAGAATCTAGAATAGTCCTTGGCTTCGATCTGTTACCTGTTATCACTATCTTATCGAGAATACCTTTATCTTCCTCTAAAATAATTCGTATGTCTGATATTTTTGATACTGTTTTTTCTTCAGTTTTATAACCAACTGAACTAAAAACCAACACTGTCGGTAATTTGGAAACATTTAAGGTAAATTTTCCATTTTCATCTGTTTCAGTGCCGTTAAAAGTTCCTTTTACGATTACATCCGCGAAAGGAAATCCGTTACCATCTATATCTTCAACTTTCCCTTTAATTGTTTGGGAGATAATGGATGTTGAATAACAGAATAAAAACAATGCAAACCATTGCTTAAGTTTTAATTGATTGTTCATTTGTGTAATTATTATTTGATCTAAATACTTTTTCAATATTCACCTGTGCCAATAAAATAAATTTTACGGGAGATTATTTTTAGCGACTAACTAAAACACATTTATTTAATTAGGACGATGAAATTTTTTAATTGGAATTTTAAATAATCATGAGCCTTAATCTTAAATAATTTAATATTAAAAGCAAGAATTATTTAGTAAATATGAAGCCTAAAATAATCATTGAAACCATAATATTTTACTGGTAACAATACTCATAATTTTAGGTCGGGAAACCATCTATAGCCAAGACAAATTAACAAATATTCAATTAAGACAACAAATTTTTAATGGCTCTTTATGCAAATAAAAAGTAATAAAAACAGCATCTCTTTTTAACAAATTGTTAATCAATAAAAAAGAAATTACAATAAAAAAAATTATTTATTTTATTAGAGATATTTATTCAAAATAAAATTAAAATTAGAGTTTTTTATTGTCAATTTCACCCCTAAAATAAATCTAATTACGCAAATTTTTTGGAGAAAGAATCTATATTGTATGAATACTATATATTGATTTTTTTTGATATTGTTTCCTTTTAAAACTCCAATCAACAGAATTTATTAGCGATTAACTATTACTGGCATTTGCTAAGGAATAAAATGATATAGTTGTATTAAATAAATAAATTTAAACGTATACTAAGTTGACTAAATAAAATCTTTTTATCTCGTATTAAACGTTAGAAGAATGATTTTCGAATAACTATTATAGCTTAGGTTCTTTTTAATTAAAAAAATTCCTTGAGCAATAAAAAAGACAGTAGTTTGATCAAACTACTGTCTTTTTCTAATAATTAAATTATCTTTAATCTTTATAGATTATTTGCTTCAGCAATTAATTCTGCAATATCCTTTACTTGAATTTGTTCTTCTTTTTCTTTGAACTTAACCCCGTCAGTCATCATCGTATTACAATAGGGACAGCCAGTAGCTATAATTTGCGGATTAGTTTCAAGTGCGTCTTCGGTTCTTAAAATATTAATGTCTTTACTCCCTTTTTCTGGTTCTTTAAACATTTGAGCTCCTCCTGCTCCACAACATAAAGCAGTAGATTTATTCCGTTTCATTTCTGTCATCTTAACACCTAAACGCTTTATTAGTTCTCTTGGTGTTTCATAAACCTCATTAGCTCTACCTAAATAACAGGGATCATGATAAGTTAATCTTTTGCTCTTCAGTACTTGATTTTTGACAGACAACCTTCCTTCACTAATTAGTTTACTAATATATTGTGTGTGGTGAAATACCTTATACTTACCACCTAGACCAGGATACTCATTTTTAAAAGTATTAAATGAATGGGGATCACATGTAACAATAGTTTTAACACCGTAGGCATTTAATATTTCAATATTTGCCATCGCTTGCATCTGAAATAGAAACTCATTTCCAGCTCTTTTAGCCGCATCTCCCGTTGAGCTTTCTTCAGTACCTAATACTGCAAAATCAACATTTGCCTCATTTAAAATTTTAACAAAGGCTTTTGTAATTTTTTTTGCCCTATCATCATAACTCCCTGCTGCTCCGACCCAAAACAAGACCTCTGGTTGCTTATCTTGTGCCATCATGTCTGCCATTGTTGGTACGTTCATAATTCTTTAACGTTTAATTATTGATATATTCCTTAATTGATCTATTTTTACTTTATCAAATTTAGAATGATTACTCATCTTTCCAATTCAATCTATCCATTTGACTATATTGCCAAGGAGCTCCATTGTTTTCAATGTTGGTCATCATCATATTCAGTTCTTGTGGTGCCGCTGATTCTTCCATTACTAAATAACGCCTCATTTCCATAATTATAGACAAAGGGTCTATTCCTATTGGACATTCCTGAACACATGCGTTACAACTTGTACAAGCCCATAATTCCTCTCTTGTGATGTAATCATCTAATAATTGTTTCCCATCTGGTTTGAATTCCCCACCATTAAGATCTATGTTGTTACCAACTTCTTCTAGACGATCTCGAGTTTTCATCATAATCGCGCGAGGTGACAATTCTTTACCTGTTAAATTAGCTGGACAGGAAGAAGTACAACGCCCACACTCTGTACACGTATATGAATTCATTAACTGGACCCAGTTTAAATCAGTCACTTCTGAGGCACCAAACTTTTCCGGATCTCCTTCTTCCCCACTATCCTCGGGCATCGCATAAGGATCTGCATCAGGATCCATCATCATTTTAACCTCTTTTGTAACTGAATCTACGTTTGTTAGTTGTCCTTTAGGATTTAAACTTGCATAAAAAGTATTTGGAAAAGCAAGTAAAATATGTAAATGCTTTGAGTAGTATAAATAATTTAAAAAAATAAGTATTCCTACAATGTGTACCCACCAAGTTGCCTTTTCGATAACATGTAATTGATCAGAAGAAAAATCCTGAAATAAAGGAGCCAAAAATTGAGAGATTACGTTACCTGCACCTGTCTGTTGAAAAGTTACATCGGTAGCATTCATAACTAAGAACAATGACATTAAAACTATTTCGAAATATAAAATAATATTTCCGTCATTTTTGGGCCATCCTTTCATTTCTTTATTCCAAAAACGTTTCACCTTTTCTATATTTCTTCGAAACCAGAATATGATTACTGCAACTAGAACAAGCACTGCTAATATTTCAAAAGTCCCTATTAAAAAACCGTAAATACTATTTCCAAGTGGTTTTTGAAATACCCTGTGAGTACCAAATAAACCATCAATAATAATTTCAAGTATTTCTATATTAATTATGACAAAACCAGCATAAACAACAATATGTAATATTCCTGACACAGGGCGTCTTACCATTTTATATTGACCTAAAGCTATTTTGGCCATATTTTTCCATCGTTCAGGCTTCCTATCATTTCTGTCTACATCTTTCCCTAGCTTTATATTCCTTATAAGCTTTCGAACATTCATTACAAAATATCCTATTCCTACAACTAGAGTAATTGCAAAAAATATATTTGACACGTAATTTTCCATTTGTTTTTTATTATTATTTGTGGTAATTCAAATTGTACGATTAAATTAAAAATAAAGCAGTATATTCATCAAGAGATTTTATAGGATAAAAATAATCTCCTAAAATCTTAAGATTTTATAATTGATTAGTTTTGTTAATTTATACATAGTTTTGGTTTATACTAAACTATTAGTTTGTTTTTATACCTTTACTATTGTTTGTATATGGCTCAGTTTTTTTTCCAAACAATGAAAAGTGTACAAATCGCTTTGGGTTTAATTTTATTTCTCTCAAAAGCTCTTCCAGTTCTTTTGACGCATGTGTTAAATTCATATACATTGTTTCGTCCTTCATCAGCTTACCCAATGTCCCCTTTCCTTGTTTTAAATCTGTTAAAACAACATTAACATTTGTTAGAGTTGTTTCTAGTTTTTTAACTGTTTTACTTAAATTAGAATTCGCTAGATTCTCAGAAATTTTTGAAAAATTTTCTGTTATTTTTTTTGCATTCTTAGCTGATGATTCAATATTTTCCTTACTATTTTTTATCACTGAGTTTAATAATGTTAAACTATTTTTTGTATCGAGTGTAATTTTCTCAAAATTCAGAATAGATCTATTTAAACTCTCTCTTGACTTCATATCTAGTATTTGGTTGAATCCTGTAACCAAAGAATCAACCCCTTCCATTGTATGTGCGATCTTTGGTGTTAATTTATCATTCAATGAAGACAGAAGGTCTTTTTCAACTTTACCCTGCAAATAGTCTCCTGAGACAGCCTCTTCTCCTGAATAATCCGGTATTATTGATAAATTTTGTCCTCCCATTAGACCAGCTGAATATATTTTTGCAGTACTGTTTTTACCAAACCTAAATTTATTTTCAATGGTAAATCGAACAATTAGTTGACCTCTTTTTTCTTGACTGTTATTAATCGTTATTTTTGAAATTTTACCTACTTTCAGACCATTAATAGTAACGATACTAGCTTCATTTAAACCACTTATGTTATCAAACTCTACATAAAAATATCTTGATCCAGGATTGAATATATTTTGACCTTTAAGAAAATTATACCCCCATATAAATAGAGCGATTATAATTACTGAAACTATTCCTGTTTTTAATTCTTTAGACATGCAAATTGATTCTTATAGCGAAAATAGTAATTATTTTAGTAGTTATCATGTAGATTTAATCTAAATTACAAAGAATTGAGAGCCTCTTTTAAGGTTATTTTTTTATTTCCCTTGAATGCTACAACAAAAGCTCCATTATACCCTAACTTTCTTACATTTGACTGAAATGTTTTAACCTCTTGAAAACTAGCAGTTTCACCATAGTAATATTTATAGTAACCATCGATAAAAAGTGTCCTAACACCACTCAACCCTTTAAATTTCAAACCCTTACCCCCCAACTTAGTTTTAGATGCAGCTATCTGTACGCTAAAATATATCTTGTTTTTGATCGATATCGTTTCTAATTTTGTATCCTCATTTTGATTTTCTACTTTTATTTTCTTTGGCGGATGGTTCAAAATTTCTTTTTTAATAGTGTCATTACGAATTATTTCTTTTGTAGTTTCTTTTGTATTTACTGAAATATTTGGCAATTCTTTTACTGAATTTATTCTGATCCTTTTAACATATTTTTCAATAGCACTTGCTATCGCCTTTGCCATTTTATACTGACCTGTTCTAGAATTCAAAAATTTACCTTCAATTTTGTTGGATATAAAACCTAATTCAATTAAAACACTTGGCATTACTGTTTCTCTCAAAACCAAAAAATTTGCTTGTTTTACTTTTCTATCAAATCTTTTGATACCTCTAAAATTCGATTGTACGAAACCACCAAAAGCCAAACTCAAATCTAAGTTTTCTTCCTGCAAAACAGAAAGTGCTATAACTGTTTCTGGGGAATTTGGATCGTAGTCATAATTCTTCTTGTAATCATCTTCCAACAAGATTACTTCATTTTCTTTCTTTACAATTTCAAAATTTTCCTTATTGCCTCGTAATCCTAAAACATAGGTTTCTGCTCCATGGGGTTTACTTGATTTATTTGCATTACAATGAATCGAAACAAATAAATCTGCATTTTTCTCATTTGCTATTCTTGCTCTATTGTGGAGTTCTATAAAAACGTCTTTTTTTCTAGTAAAAATTACATCTAAATCTTTTTCTTTTTTTAGAATTTCTCCTGTTTTCAGAGCTAAACTTAATGCAATTTTTTTTTCTACATAACCACCTCTTGACGCCCCATAATCTTTACCACCATGACCTGCATCCAGAACAATAGTAAATTTTTTTTGCGCGCTTATTGTTTTTATTCCCAAAGAAAAGGTAAATATCAAAAAAAGTGTAAAAGTTAACTTTTTGATAATATATTTACCACATTTTAAGATTCTCATCAATTATTTTTAAGTAATTTTGGCGTTCGAATTTGGATAATCAAATAAAAGACCAAAATTTAATTTAACACAAAAATAGTATTTATAGTATTGCGAACAAATCTAACTAACATAGTTTTATTTTTAAGTTTCTTTAGTATTCATCTTTGTTACTCTCAAAATTTGAGTATTAAAGATACTTTACAGCTAAAAAAGGCAACTTCATTAGATAAACGAAATGATACTTTAAATAAAAAAAAGTTAGAAAAAAAGCTACTTAATTCAAATGATTCTATTTCAAATGATTCCATTACAAAACCCAAAGAAGTTATTGACGGGATCATTACACATGATGCTAAAGACTACACTATCCAAAACGCAAAAAACAAAACTATTACACTGTACAATGAGGCAAGAGTCACATATACTGATATAGATTTAAAAGCTGGAATAATAATTTTAGATTACAAAAACAATACTGTTTATGCCAAGGGAATTAAAGATAGCCTAGGATATCATCAGATTCCTCAGTTTAAGCAAGGAGAACAAGAAAGTGAACAGGACTCTATTATTTTTAATTTTAAAACTAAAAAAGCCTTAATTTATGGGGTAAAAACAATTCAAGATGAAATAATTACTTACGGAACCAAAACAAAGCGAGTTAATGATTCTACAATTTATATGCGTAAATTACGTTTCACTACATCTCAGAAAGAAATTCCTGATTATTATATAGCTACTAACAAAGCAAAACTTGTCCCTGGTAAAAAAATTATTGTGGGAGGAAGTCATTTAGTACTTGCAGATGTTCCAACCCCTTTATACTTACCTTTTGCTTATTTTCCCCTCACAGATAAAAGAAGTTCTGGCTTTATAATTCCTACTTGGGGAGATAGTAATAGTCAAGGGTTTTTTCTACAAAATGGAGGATATTATTTCGCTATAAATGATTATTTTGACCTGACTGCTCTAGGTGATATTTACACAAATGGGAGCTGGGGATTACGAACTGATTCGAATTACTACGTGCGTTACAAATTTAGTGGTAATTTTAGTGTAAGATTTGAGAATATTATTCAAGGAATAAGAGGTTTAAGTAATTACAACAAATCATCAAACTTTAATATTCAATGGAGTCATAGTCAAGATTCAAAAGCAAGTCCAAACTCCCGATTTTCAGCCTCTGTTAATTTAGGAAGTAGTCAATACTATAGTCAATCTTTGAATGAATTTAATAATTCTCAAAGGCTAACAAATACATTAAGCTCATCTATTTCGTATTACAAAAACTTTGTAGGAACACCCTTTAATATGAATGTGACAGCTACACATCAGCAAAATACAAATAACAACAGCATTTCGATGACTTTTCCATCACTGCAAGTAAATATGGATAGGATTTATCCATTTACAGGTAAAGGAGGAATCAAAAATAATCCTATTCAAAAAATGGGGTTAAACTATAGTATGAGCAGCCAATATAGTATCACCACAACAGATGAAGAATTCCTGAGTAAAAAAATGTTTAGAGAAGCCAAATCTGGTATTCAACACAACTTAAGTACTAATACCAATTTAAAAGCTCTTAAATATTTCACTATATCTCCTTCAGTTAGTTATAAAGATGTTTGGTATTTTAAAAGTATTCATAAGAGATATGATTCTAATGTAATAAATAGTCAAGGAAATCAAGGTGCTGTAGTAAATGATACAATTAATGGATTTACAAGGTTTCATGATTATAATTTTGGAGCATCACTGTCAACTAATATCTATGGAACGTTTAATTTTAAAAAAGGACGATTAAAAGCCATTAGACATACTATTAGACCTTCAATTTCTTATAGTTACCGTCCCAATTTTGCAGAGGCACACGAACTAACAGTCCAAAACAGTAGTGACCCTAATGATATACTTACCTACACTCCTTTTGAAGGCGGTATCTATGGAGCACCAAGTAGTGGTATTTCCAATTCCATAGGAATTTCCATCAATAATGTTATTGAAGCTAAGGTTGCTCCAAAAGATCCAGATAGTGAAGAAGAATTAAAAAAAGTAACCATTTTAAATAACCTAAACTTTAGTACAAGTTATAATATTGCCGCAGATAGCTTAAAATGGAGTCCTGTTAGTGCAAATGCGGGTACAAGGTTGTTCAAAGATAAATTAGCCTTAAACTTAAATGCAACACTCGATCCCTACCAAGTAAATGACAGAGGAACTAGAATTAACAAATTTAACGCATCTATTTTCCGTGTAACCAATGTTGGTGTTACAGCTAATTACTCCATATCCAGTCAAGATTTCGAAAAAGATGAAAAAGACGACTCAAAAAACAATGGTAACGGAGCCCAAAATACACCTGATGTTTTTGGTCAAAACTTACCTAACAGCAATGCTTTTGTAAACGAAACGAGAACTAATAGCAACAATATTTCTAAAACAAAAGTTTCAAAATTATATAATTCAAAAATTCCTTGGAGTTTAAACCTAGTTTATGCTATGAACTATTCCAGTAATGGAATAACTAGCGGTATTGGAAATAATTCTTTGATGTTTAGTGGTAACCTTGAATTATCTCCCAAATGGAAAGTCGATTTCTCTTCTGGATACGATATAAAAAATGATGCCTTTACTTTTACAAGGTTAGGTTTTTCTAGAGACCTTGATAGCTGGAGATTTAACTTTAATTGGACACCATTTGGTAGAAATACGGCTTATTATTTTTTCATTGGGGTAAAATCATCGGTTATGAGTGATTTAAAATGGGATAAAAATAAACCACCAGATAGAGTTTTATTCTAAACCAAAAATCATTTTATAATATTTAATTCTGACTTTCTTAATTAAAACATATCAAAATCAGTAATTAAATAATTTTAATTATTATTACAATCTAATATTGATAACTTATTAATAAATGATTCAATCTTATGAAAGAAATTATAACAACAACAAAAGCCCCAGAGCCAATAGGTCCCTATAATCAAGCTATATTGAAAGGTAATACCCTATATACCTCTGGTCAAATAGCTATTGATCCTACGTCTGGTGAATTAGTTTTATCATCAATTGAAGAAGAAACTAAACAAGTTATGGAAAATATGAGAGAAGTTTTAGCTGCAGCAGGTATGACTTTTGAAGATGTTGTAAAAACATCAATTTTTATTTCTGATATGAATAATTTTTCAAAAATAAACTTAGTATACGGAGAGTATTTTAGTGATAATACTGCTCCAGCTAGAGAAACTGTAGAAGTAGCTAATTTACCTAAATTTGTAAATGTAGAGATTAGCATGATTGCTATTAAATAATTATATTTTCAATAGCAAACTAAAATCATAAATTTTTACGTTTATTTTGTAATAAAATATTAGGAACTTTTAGTTCTTAATATTTTATATATATATTCATAATGAAAGTCAAATTGCTCTAACTAACAATTTTGCTGTTGATGGGTTTGTAGCCAATGGAACATTGTGAACATCACATAAGCGCATAAGCATTGAAATATCTGGTTCGTGAGGGTGTTTTTCATGGGGATCTCTAAAAAAAAGTACCATTTGGCATATTCCTTCTGCTACCCTACCTGCAATTTGCGCATCGCCTCCATAAGGACCTGATAAAAATTTCCTGACATTAAAACCAGATTTTTCAGCTATTGCACCTGTTGTTCCCGTAGCTATTAAATCAACTTTTTTATTAAGTAAAATGCTTCTATTTTCATCTAAAAATTTTAACATCTCTTCTTTTTTACCATTATGTGCTATTATTGCAATTTCCATGTAATATAAAAAATCCCGCATTAAAACGGGAAAATTAATGTTTTAGTTTATAAACTTGCCGAATATAACAACAAATCGACTATTTTAGTTGCGTAACCGAATTCATTGTCATACCAAGAAATTACTTTAAAAAAATTATCATTTAGCTCTAAAGAAGCGTCTGCATCAATTACTGATGTCCTAGGTTCAGAGACGAAATCCTGAGAAACGACTTCGTCAGTCGTGTATCCTATTATTCCTTTATAATCTCCAATAGAAGCTCTTTTAAAAGCAGCTAATATTTCTTTTAAAGATGTTTTCTTTTCTGTTCTAAAAGTTAAGTCAATTAAAGACACATCTGGAACAGGTACTCTAACAGCCATACCTGTTAATTTTCCTTTTAACTCAGGTATAACTTTCGTAACAGCTTTTGCTGCTCCTGTACTTGTTGGTATAATATTATTTACTACTGTACGACCTCTTCTCCATTTTTTATTCGGTCCATCAACTACATTCTGAGTAGATGTAGCCGCATGAACAGTGGTCATAAGCCCTTCCTTGAAACCAAATTCATCATTAATTATTTTGGTTACAGGTGCCAAACAGTTTGTAGTACAAGATGCGTTTGAAAAAACTATTTCATCGGCTGTCAATTTTTGATGATTGACACCCATTACATACATATTCGCATCCTTGGATGGTGCTGAAATAATAACTTTTTTAGCTCCTGCTTTAATGTGAAGTGCTGCCTTGTCTTTATCAGTAAAAAAGCCTGTAGATTCGATCACATAATCAACATTAACTTCATTCCACCTTAAATTTTCAGGTTTTTTTTCAGCAGTAACTCGAATTTCTTGTCCGTTTACAACTAAATTTCCTTCTTTCACGCTTATTGTGCCAGGAAATCGACCGTGTACTGAATCATACTTCAACAAGTAAGCTAAATAATCTACATCAAGTAAATCATTTATTGCTACAATTTGGATATTTTCTCTCATCACAGCAGAACGAAAAGCAATTCTTCCGATTCTACCAAAACCATTGATCCCTACTTTTATCATGTCCCTTTTTAATTTATCATATTAAAACTTTCAAATAATCCGGTAAACAAGATTTAAAAATTATTAAACCTTACCTACTAAGGAGTACAAATATAAGCCATATTAGTACAAAAAAACTGGTTACAATAGAATTCCTAAAAGTTTTGAACAGATTTATAATATTCGTTTATAATGAAGAAGAAAATTCTATTTTTTCTACATTTGATAATGATGCCGAGTACTCTGCTAAGTCTACTAGTTTAGTTGCATACCCCACTTCGTTATCATACCATGAAACAACCTTAATAAAATTCTCAGATAGTGCAATTCCTGCATTGGCATCAAAAATGGAAGTGCGGGTATCACCAACGAAGTCTTGAGAAACAACGAGTTCCTCTGTGTAACCTAAAACTCCATTCATTTCTCCTTGTGAAGCTTCTTTCATCGCTAGTTTTATATCCTCGTAAGACGCTTTATTTTTTAATCTAACAGTTAAGTCTACTACTGAAACATCCATAGTAGGAACTCTAAAAGCCATTCCTGTAAGTTTTCCGTCCAATTCAGGTATTACTTTACCTACTGCTTTTGCAGCCCCTGTGGAAGATGGTATTATGTTATGTAAGGAAGCTCTTCCTCCTCTCCAATCCTTTAAGGAAGGCCCATCGACAGTTTTTTGTGTTGCTGTAGTCGCATGCACTGTAGTCATTAACCCTTCTTCAATACCAAATTTATCGTTGAGGACTTTTGCTATTGGTGATAAGCAATTTGTGGTACAGGATGCATTAGAAAAAATAACATCACTATCTTTTAACTTATGATTATTCACCCCCATTACGAACATTGGTGCATCTGGTGATGGAGCAGAAATAATTACTTTTTTAGCTCCACCAGTGATATGTAATTGTGCCTTTTCAATAGTTTTAAAAAAACCTGTACATTCTAAAACGTATTCCACACCTACATCATTCCATTTCAATTTTTCTGGATTACGTTCTGCTGTGACTCTAATTTCTTTTCCATTAACAAAAAGTTTATTATCAACAACCTCAACAACTCCATCAAATTCACCATGTACTGAGTCATATTTTAACATATAAGCTAAATAATTTACATCGTCTAGTAAATCATTAATAGCTATTATTTGAACATTTGAACGCTTTATGGCAGATCTAAAAGCCAATCTACCTATTCTTCCAAATCCATTTATTCCTATTTTTATCATAATATATCTTTTTTATGTGGTCATTATGTCTGAAACTCTCAAAAGTTCCATATTAATTTCCTGTATACCTTTAATTGCTTTTTCTAAACTTGTTGATACCACCTGATTGTCTTTCAACCCAACCATTATATTTGTTTTACCATCAATGAGTAATTCAACAGCTTTAACACCTAAACGACTTGCTAATACCCTATCAAAACAAGACGGTGAACCTCCACGTTGCATATGCCCTAAAACCGAAACTCGCACCTCGTACTCTGGGAGGTTTTCTTCTACATAATCTGCTAATTCAAAAACAGTTTTACCTGACTTGTCTCCCTCCGCTACAACAACAATACTTGAGGATTTACCTGAGCTTTTACTCTTTTTAAGTGATTCCAACATTCGATCTAATCCTAAATTTTCTTCTGGAATTAAAATTTCTTCCGCTCCTGCTCCAACCCCAGCATTTAAAGCAATAAATCCTGCATCTCTTCCCATTACCTCTACAATAAACAACCTATTATGTGAAGAGGCCGTGTCTCGAATTTTATCTATTGCTTCCATTGCTGTATTTAAAGCTGTATCATAACCTAACGTATGAGAAGTACCATAAATATCATTATCAATTGTACCTGGAATACCAACAACAGGAAATTTAAATTCTTTATTAAAAACAACTCCTCCTGTAAAAGTACCATCTCCTCCAATTACAACCAAAGCATTAATATCATGTTTTATTAAGTTCTTATAGGCTTTTTGTCTTCCTTTTTTGGTCATAAATTCTTTTGATCGAGCAGACTTTAATATCGTTCCTCCTTTGTGTATTATATGATTTACACTTCTAGCTGTCATATTAATGAAATCTCCCTCAATCATCCCTTGATAGCCTCGATATATGCCAATACATTCTATTTTATAATAAGCACACGTTCTTACCACAGACCTTATTGCGGCATTCATACCAGGAGAATCACCTCCCGATGTCATTACTGCTATTCTTTTTAATTTTTCTCTCATAATTTGTTTATCAAAATTAACTGTTTTTTCGTTTCGTCTTATTTAAAAAAACGAAATCGTTTTCGATTATCCCCCTCATTGAGACCTATAAAACAGCCATATAAATCTTAGTTCAATAAAATTAATTAAATTCACTTTTTATCAAAATCTAGTATAGATTATGCATCATAATAACAGTTTTGAGTGTTAATTAAATATTCTCGTAACATTTCAAATACAAATAAAATATCCTTTATCTTATGTATAGCAAAGGTATTTTCTTACGATTTTATACAATTAAGTAACTCCTTACAATAAAACGCTAAAAACCAACATTACATCCATTTTATTAGGGGTTATTTATTGATTTCTTGTAATTCAATTAATAAAATTTGACACCTATTGTGACACCTATATATAATTAATATATTTTGTTACCTAATTTGCTTTTTTTATTTCTCCCAAAATCTGTCAAAAGAATTGGTTTTCATTATATCAATTTTAAACTCAGATTTGTCGTTTTTAGTTATAATCACACTATCAAAACCTAATTTGTCTAGTTTTTCAATTGTTGCTAATTCTCCCTCTTTTAATTGTAAAATCTTTCTTAAAAGCCAATCAGATAATGCTTTATTTGGATTTGTCATTAATGCTTTAGAGTTTTCTTGACAAACTTTTGCTTCAAATATTTCTCCTGTAGGAATTTGCAAACTAAAATTAGTATCTCTTTCTGGGAAAAAATTAGGATAATATTTATGAATATTTATCGGAATTGGAATATATATTTCGCCAAAATCTCTTTTTCTACCTCCTGCATTCCATTGATTTAATCCGCTTTTTTCATAAACAAATCTCTCTTTTTGTTTAATTCCATAAAGAGGTAAAACTATATAGTTATTTCCTTTTATCAATTTATCTGTTGCTGATTTAAAATCGTTACTTGAAAACAAATCAAGAAGTAAACTATAGGGGTCATCGATTATGTCGACTGGTAAACGAAAAACATTTTGAGGTATTATAAACTTTCTAAATAAAGTATTTTTTGAGTAATTAAAAGAATAAAAATTATACCCATCTTCAAATTGTAAACTTGCTTTATTACTTTTTACGGAATGTATATTTGTAATATCAATTTGATTATAATCGGTTTCAAAAAGTAATAATTCTTTTTTTCGTCTTGCAACAATATGATAAAGAGAAGAATCAATGTTATAAACTCTATTTGCTAAATTAATCCGTTCATTTCTATATTCTCCCAATTTTAAAGCAAGTTCTTTGCCTTTATAATTTTTTAAATCTCGTGAAAGACTATTAAATTCTGCAACTTTTTCAGTACTGCTGTCATTTTTTGAAATAAACGTCTTTAAACCAATTCCAATAGAATTATAATCTGCATCAAATGCAGTATCTGAACGAGATAGATTATTGGCTTGAAAACTTCTACAAAATATGTTTTCAGCAACTCTATAATTAATCAATGGAATTGCACTATCACTAAAAAGTCCTGATAATTTAGAAACCGCTGAAAGTAAATTTAAATAGTCACCATTGCTTTCAATGTCAATTTCTGCGAATGATTTCATAAAACTGACATTATCTCATTCGCAATTCGTTCTATTAAAGTTGTAGTTACAGAATTTCCTGCCTGCATATATAGTTTGCTGTTCGCAAGGTTTGGTAAAATATAATTTTTTGGGTAACCTTGAAAAGAAAAACATTCTCTTGGTGTTAACTTTCTAATTCCATAATTGTCTTTTATTAAAGGAACATTATGTCCGCCAGTTCCCATATTTGCAGTTAGAGTAGGACAAACGTTACTTTTATTTTCTCTAACATAAACTCTTCTCCACTGATAAACAGTGTCTTTTGAAGTCATTGTTTTTTCTAATTCAGGATAGTATTTGTGATTTTTAGGATAGTAATATTTTTCTTCTTGCTTTCCTTTTTCTAAAATATCGTGAATGTTTTTAGTTAATTCTATTTTTTTAGGAAACTTAAAATTAGAATGATTTTTAACTTGATTTGGATCAAAAGCAACAATAAAAATTCGTTCTCTATTTTGAGGTATATTTGCGTGAGTCATAGAATTTAAAACAGAGCTATAAGTTTTATACTTTAATTTTTCTTCTAAAACTTCAATAATTGTTTTAAATGTATTTCCTTTATCGTGTGAAACTAAGTTTTTTACATTTTCAAGGAAAACAACTTTTGGTTTGTGTTTCTCTATAATTTTTTCTACATCAAAAAATAAAGTTCCTCTTGTGTCCGCAAAACCTTTTCTTTTTCCGGCAATTGAAAATGCTTGACAAGGAAAGCCCGCGCATAAAATATCAAACTCGTTAGGAATATAATTTTTTGTACTTTCTTTTGTTATATCTCCAAACGGAATTTCTCCATAATTTTCTCTGTAAGTTATTTTAGCAGCTTTTTCCCATTCGCTTGTATAAACACATTTTCCACCAGTGTTTTGTAGAGCCATTCTAAAACCGCCAATCCCTGCAAATAGGTCAATAAACTTAAAAGAATAATTTTCGGGTGTAGGAAATGGAACATTTTCTACCTCAAAAAGTAATTGTTGTAAAACTTCTTCTTCTGCAATTGAATAATTTTCACCTTGTTTGTATTTTACGAAATTTTTCAGAATTTTTAGAGCATCATCTTTGTAATGTTTAGAAATTCCATTGTGAACATTGCGCAAATAATGAGTTATAACAGCTTTATCTTCTGGCTCAACAAATTTTATTTGATAGTTTTTACCATCAAATTCTTCAATACTCACACTATTTTTTGTTTTTATCAAAGGTCAAGTTATTTATATTTACAAAAATATCATTTTATTTCTAAATCAGTTTGTGGATAGAATTTTTACTGCTTTGTAGGTAACTAACGGATATACACAATTGTGTATATTCACAACCAATATAACATTGATTTAAACCACTTAAAAAAAACCTTAAAACCAACAACTTAAATAAATTAAGGACACTTTTTATCCGAATACAATTGTTTGCAAATTACTATACGTTTATTTCACTTAGCACAATTATGTCAAAAAACTTTTTCCGTTTTTAAGGTGTCGGAAAATCTTCTGTTTATAATTCGTTTGTTAAATCTTGAACATAAAAAAACACCTAAATAAAGGTGCTTTTCGGTACGTTTGTTTTTAAACCTTTCTCAAAACTTTAAGCTGTCTGTTTCGCATAATCAGGTAAACACTCAAACCAACAGCCACTCCAGGAGCAAAACCTAAAAGGATACATAGCCATCCACGTTTTATAGAGTGGACTTTTGCTTCGTACCAAATCCAAAGCGCCAAAATAGCCCAACAGACTAATAGGTCAGCCGAATAAACGGAAGAGTATGGATTCACAAAACCAGATGTTAGAGCAAAAATCATATCTGGATTTGAAATTTGTGCTGGAACAAAAAGCCATAAAAACAATCCCGTATAGAACACGGAAAAAATAGCTAATAAACTATAAAAGATTTTATTGTACATAATTTAATTTTTTAATAAATAATTTGAAATATTTTCTTCTCATCTTTTACCTTAAAACATACAGTAGGAGTAAAGGTAAAGATTTAGAAGACCTTTTCGCTACAAACTCATTTTTCTGGAGTTTTCGATTTAGGAGTCGATTTTAAAACACATATTATGTTTATAAATAAGTATAAAATATTTCAGCTTTATTTCAATTTAGAGTAGTTATTTTTAGTTTCAAAAATCAACTATTCATTGCTTTCAGCGCTGTTATTTCGGTTTGGTTTTATATGGCGCACAACGATTTTGTGCAAAGCTTGTTGCCTACAAGTTAGTGATTATTTTTTGGTTGAGTCACAAGCCAAATTTTCAAACACTTCTTAACTCCATGTTAAATAACTCAATAACAACAACTTAAACACATTACTTCTACTCATTTTTATTTTATAATTAATTTTTTAAAACCTTTTGTAATATAGACTCTTGTTTCCCCTAAAGAGTCCGAATAAACTAAATAAGCATCTATTTCTTTTAATTCGGAAAGAAGTTTTTTTGATTTTTCAATTCCCATAGCCATAAATGCAGTTGCATAACCATCTGCCTCTGCACAAGTGTTAGCAATTACATATGAACTCAAAACATTCCCTTGTTCCGCATTTCCATTTAATGGGTTAATTGTATGAACATATTTTTTATTTGTAATAGGGTCAACTCTATTTTTTCTGAAATTTCCAGAGCCAGCTATTGATTTGTTAATCAATTCTATTCTTGCTCTTGATTTTCTATTATCCACTTTGGAATCGATTCTTTCAATACCAATAGTCCAATTCATATCATAAGCCAAATTTTTGCCGATAGTTTTTATTTCTCCACCAACTTCTATTCTAAAATTGTCAATCGAATTACTTTGAATATATTCTGCCATTTTATCTATAGCGTAACCTTTTGCAATCGAATTAAAGTCAAGATAGATATTCTTTTTCTCTTTAATGACTTGGCCAGTTTTTAAAAGTTCTACTTTATCGAACCCAACATAATTCATCATAGAATCCAGTTTAAATTTAGAAATAGACTTTATCGGTTTTGTATCTCCAAATCCATAAGCATTTCTTAAAACTCCAACAGTTGGGTCAAAATAACCTTTGGATTTTAGGTGTATTTCTTTTGAAAGCATAAAAACATCCTGAAAAAGGATGTCCGTCTTTATAGCTGTATTTCCTTTGTTTATTTTGGATATATCACTTTCAGGCAGGTAAGTGCTTAAAGATTTATTAATTGCAATAACAACAGAATCAATTCCCTTTTTAATGTTATTGTCTGTGTTAAAATTATAATACTCAATTTTGTATGTAGTTCCAAAAGCAAGTCCGTTCAGCGTTATTAATTTTTCCTTTTTATTTGCACATCCCAATAGCAAAAGAGTCAACAAGAATAAGCTTAAATGTTTCATTTTTTTTGTGTTTAAATGTGTTTATCAAATATCTGGTAACGTTTTAGCTAAGCTGAATTTTAATGCAGTTTAGGTGGTGTTGTAAGCAGTAGTTCTATTTCTATTTGTTATTCTTAATTTCCAATGATTTTTGTTTTATCCAATTAACAGAAATTTTTATTGGTTCTGTCTTATTAGTATTATGTCCTAATGATGGAAATAAAACATACTCAAATGGTTTGTTCACTAATTTTAAATCGTTGAGATGCTCAATACACATTTTTACAGGAATTTGAATATCTTTTTCTCCAAATACCCAAAGACCCGGAATTGATAATTTTCTTAAAACTTCTTTTGGATCAGTAGCCTCAAATTGAAATCTATCGGGGTCGTTTTTAATATGTTTACGTGCTTCTTTTTCTGTATGATTATCCCAAAAATCGGTTCTCCCATTTGTATAGAATTGAAATCTCAATTGTTCAAGAGTAGTTATTGTAGGGCTACTCATTAAAACCATAAATTCTACTAATGGATTTTCATTTGCTACAATGGGAATTATCCAACCTGCTTGACTCGCACCAATAAGTCCAATGGGTAAATCTTTTTCTTTACTATGAATTAAATTAACAGCGGAACTTGCATCTTTTGCTAATAGAATTATATTTTCAACACTAATATTATTCGTTCCTACCTCTGGTCCTGCATAAACTCCACCAGATTCTCCAACCCCACGTTTATCATAAGTAAATACTAAAATATCGTTCTTGGCTAAAAATTCGGCAAACTTTGTCATTCGAGGTACTTGGTCAGAACCGTGAACAATGACGACTGCTGAATGTGGATGATTAGGAGTATAAATTGTACCCGCCAATTTAACCCCTTCACTTTCAAAAGTTACATTTTCTGTTTTTATAGAATCAATCGATTGAATTTTTTCTTGAGTAGATGTTATTTTTTTTTGTTTGACTGATTTATTGCAACTGTTCATAGTTACAATTAGGATTAATAATAAGAGTCGATTTGTTAATTTCATTATATAATTTTCTTCATAATCCTGTCGTATTGCCTACAACGTTTTGTGTATGGTTAGTTGCGTCTTTAAATGTACATTTTTTTCAGCTAAACACTAACTTTATAAAAAATCACTTACCTTTAGTTTGACAAGGAGTCGCAATTAACTATATACTTTATTACCATACGTTATTTTTTAATTTCATATAATACACACTCTTCTAATTTCGTGAATTCAGAAAGTAGAGGATGATTAAAATTTTTAATCTTTTTCATTCCTATTTTTTTCATAACTTTTTCCGACTTGTCATTTACCTTAGGACAGATTGATTTAATGTTTTTCAGTCCTAATTCATCAAATGCATATTCAAGACATTTCTTTGCGCCTTCTGTAGCAAAACCTTTTCCCCACTCTGCTTCAGCTAATCTCCAACCAATATCTACGCAAGGGGTGAAATCAGATTCAAATGTCTGTTTGGCAATTCCAATAAAGCCTATAAATTCATTATTTTCAAGTTTGTCAACCGCAAAATAACAGAATCCATTTTCAGAAAATTGACTTTTCATTCGGTCAATGAATTCATCAGTCTGTTTTTGTGTTGGAATAGTTGGGAAATGCTCCATTACTTTTGGGGCAGAGTTAATTAGTCCCATTTTAAATTTATCTTGCTCTGTCCAATTTCTAAATCCTAATCTTTCAGATTTAAATGTGTAATTCTCCATTTAGTTTTTTAATGTGTGATGACGGTTTAAATAAGCTGCGTTTTAATGCAGTTTGGGTGGTGTTATAAACAGGTTCATTCTTGAATTTCATACTCTATAAAATCAGTAGATATGAGAGTATTATCTACATTATATCTCTGAACTTTTATTGGATAGCCATCTTCATTATATTCGTAAATATATTTATTCGTTTCTTCAGCTCTTTTATTTTTAATTACATTATTAATATTCACGGAATTATTATTTATTAATAAATACAATTTAAAATCGTCATCAAAATTTAGAAATGGATGTTTCATTACATCAAACGAAAGATTATTCAATTCCCAATTAATCTCGTAGTTATTTGAATTACCAGAAAGAGATTTCCATTTAGTTATATTTCCCAATAAATTATATTCAAATTCATACTTTTCACATAGATCTGAAGAAATATTACATTCTTCTATTTTTTTTACTCTATTATATTGATCGTAGGTATAAGAAGTATTTTTAAAATGAGAATTATTCTCGTAAGACTTTATATTTGTAAGTTTATTATTCTCATACTCAAAAATACTAAAATAACTATTATCATAGCTACTTATTATTTTATCTACTCTTGCATTTGAATATATTATTTTAAAGTAACTAGAGTTATTTTTAAAAAATTCAATTGGTCTAAAATTTAAATCAAACCTGTACTCAAACACCTGAATATCACCCCCTATTTCTGTTGTATTTTTTTTTACATAGTATTTTTTTTCTGTAGAAGGCTCAATCGAATCTTCAATCGATGAACATCCTAGTATTAAGAATAAAAATGTGCTTATTAAAAAATGCTTTTTCATATTATTAATTTTGCTTTCAAATTGTTTGTAACGTTTTGGGTATGGTTTGTTGCGATTTTTTACCAAATGTAAATAAAAATTATCTGTTTTTGGTTTCAACGAATACTATCTAAAATCTCCTCCTCCAAATCACATTTTAATATTTTTGATTTCCTCTTTATTACCTTTCCATACTTTTTCAACTTTGAATTTATAAATGTATCCGTCATTTACTTCTTTAAACTCCAATACTGTACCTTTAAATATTTCAGAAGAATTTTCTATTTCTATTTTCAGTGAATTAGATACACATTTACAGGCATATAAAGTTTGTTAGCTTACAAGAATTAAAACTGATAATATTATTCGTTTCACTTTCTATTTTTATTGAAGTAGAACTAGCGGATATACACAATTATATATTTCAGTTGCAAATATAAACGTTTACAAATATTTAAATCTAACAATAAAAATTTTCAATTTTTGATCACCAGTTTCACTAAAATCTAGGCATAAAAAAACATCCTAAAAGGTGCTTTTCGACACGTGTGTTTTTGGCGTTTTGTATAAGAATAGTATAGGCTAAAACGTACTTACTTGTTGGATTTAGAACTTAACTCTTATTTTTTTATACTTTGTTAGATACAGTTAACGTTTCACAAAGGAAACTCCATATTTATTTGCTATGGAATCAATTTTATTTTTTGTCAGTTTATTCTCTTTTGATTCTTTTGAGATTTCATTAAAAAAATTTTCAAATCCACCCGGAGTAATAGTATTCATAGTAATACCTACAACGCTATCCATATTTACAAAAGTATGGGGTATGCCTCTCGGCAATTTAATAAAATCACCTTCCTTTGCTTCAATTTTTTCACTACCACAATTAAACACGTAATTACCTTTCAAAATATAAAAAAGTTCGTCTTCATTTTTATGAACATGGAGAGGGGGGCCTTGATTAGGCGGTGTTTCGGAAATAATAACTGAGTACTCATCATTTGTTTGACTACTTAAAATTTTTCCAACAATCTTTACTCCCAAAACATTCCATTCTTCACCTTGCTCAGATTTTACATGTATTAGGTTGTTAGAATTTTCATTATTTCTTGGGAGGGATTTTTTATTATTCATTTTGCAACTATAACTAAATATACTCAAGAGTATAAGTATTGAAATTTTTTGAATACGAAGTGTAATATGCATAATTCTGACTAATATTTTTATATCATTTTAAAGACCAACTGTTAATATCTTTGATTTTTAGTCTTAATTTTTTGTTACAGCTACTTAAAAATTAGCTTGAAGAAATTATTTCCTTTTCCGAAAAACAGGAATTGTATCAAACTAGCATTTATATACAACTGTTATATTTCTTTTTAAAAAGACGAATCTATTAATAAACAAATAAAAACTCAAATCAAAAAAGGATTTATTTGTAGAGTTTATGAGCTTTGTAATGATATTTTCATGTAACATAAATATTTACAAACATTTACATCTAGCAATAAAAATTTTAGATTTTTGATCGCCAGTTTTACAAAATTTAGGCATAAAAAACACCGTAAAAGGTACTTTTTAGCGCGTGTGCTTTAAAAATTTCGCACAAAATTGTTTTAAGTCAGTTTTGGTGTTGTTGTGAACAGTGCTTTTCTAATATTACTTATTAAATTCAATTATTTCATTGTTTATAGACCTCCAAAGGAATTCCATTTGGATCTCTAAAATAAAAAGCATAATAAGAGCCTGTATATTCTGGATATTTTCTTGGTTCACGAGATATAGTTACATTCAGCTTTTTAATAAGTTCATAAACTTTATCGACTTCATTATCAGTTTTTAACTCAAAGGCCAAGTGGTCGAGCCCCACATCTCGAACAAATGGTTCACTCGCTTTATGATTATCAAATCTTATCCAAAGATTATGCTGGGCTTGTTTGTATGATTTCATTTTACCAAAATCACCTTGGTCAATATGATCAATTTTAAATCCCAATTCCATCATGAGTTTGTCATAGAACAATTCAGAATCATTAAAATCTTTTACGTTTAATATTATATGTCCTATTATCGCTTTCAAAATTCAGTATTTGTACTTATTTATTCACATTACGTAAAACGATAACGGTTTGTATAAACCACATTCAATGGGTTTTATGCGCTGTTATAAGTCATTACGCTTAGTTTTTATTCTTTAATAATTTCTGAACTAAAATTTCTAAATCCTTAATCCTAAAATTTTGCTTTTTCAATTGTTCAATCTCCTTTTTCTGAGAGTTACTCTCTTTTTGTTAATCAATGGTATACAAAATCAACTCCTCAATTTTTGGAGTAATTTAGCGTACATAATTAATTGAAGAAATATTTATAAATTTACTTTTTTTGATAACTTGCCTAATGAATTTGAAAATATCGAAAAAACAAAAATTAACACCTCTGATACCCCCCCAAAAAAACACCTGTATAAACCAAACACTTAACAACAAATATTTACTATTATGTAGAGAAAGAATATTGAAGAAATAGCTTGGTACTATGTTGATTTATTTTATAACCTTTTTAAACTGTAAAATTATTTCCTGTATCTTTTTATGGTAAAATTCACTTGGAAAAAGATCTTTTAATATGAAATGGTATTCATAATCTAAACTTAAAGCATTTTTTAAATGAGTTAAACTATAATCTTCCTTTCCTAAAACCATAAATAATCCACATAATCTATATTCTATCTCTGCAAACTCTTTATATACCTTTTTTGCCTTTACCATTACAGTGAGAGCTTCATCATATTCACCAAGAAACAACAATACATCTGATAGCGCAACATAAATCTCAATCGCATTATCCTCCAATTCAATACATTTATAAAAAGCTTTTACTGCTTCTTCAAAAAAGTTAAGTTTTAAATTGATGTCTCCATATTTTCTCCAAAACAACGAATTATATTCATCAATACTTATTGCTTTATTGATGTAATAAAGTGACTTAGGATAATTTTTATTTGTGTAGTAAGCCGCAGCAAGTGCCATCCACCCTCTATCCAAAAGAGGATCTTCATGAACAGACTTTTTGTAAAAATGTATTGCAGTAGATAAATTATCAAGTTTTTGATAACATTCTCCTATTCTAATATAGGCATAAGCAGTAGGATCATCAAGCTCCAATGTAATTAAATAATTATCAATTGCCTCTTGATATCTTTTAAGTTTTTCAAGTGTTTTAGCCTTTTCTAAGTAACCTCCTATAAATGCATCATCTATAATAACAGCAAAATCAAAAGATTGCAGTGCTTCATCAAACATCCCAATTTCAAAATACTGACGACCTATTTGATGCCATGCTACTTCACTAAAAGGGTTCTTTTCAAGATATCTATTTAGATATCTAATTGCTCCATTGTTGTTCTGTTGCATATCATAGCAATACACAATATTATAAAGAGACGAATAATCTTCTATATCTGCATCTATACATTTTTTGAAATTTGAAAGCGCATTTTCATAATCATCTAAGTATAAATATTCCATACCTATCATTGACCATATATCCTCCGGGTCTTTTACAAACTCAAGAGATGTTTTCAAAATTGATATCGCTTCTTTATGCTTTCGGTTCTTAGATAAAATTGTTGCTCTTTGAATAAAAACCTCATCATTATAAGGCTCTACTGCTTCAACATCTGCTAGTAATTTAGTTGCGAGTGAAAGCTTTTCATCAAATATCAACAATTCGATATGCATTAATTTCAACTGTATTGACGTCGGATGCTGTTCTAACCCCAATTTAACAGCTTTTTTTGCTAACGAATGCTTTCCTACATTTAAATAATGTTCTATAATTTCTTCGAACTCTGTGGCATCAAAAAAATAAATATCGTTTGTCTTTAGCATTGATTCAAATTTCGATACTGGCATATTCTTTTCCTTTGATAAACATCTAAAATTACAACAACATAGCTAGCTTCCTACCTTTCTTCACATTTATTGTTAACAAAGTAATTAACAATTTTAATAACCTGCTCTCTTACTTACACATAGAATTATTTTTTTTAAGCCCTGATTCAATTAAATGCCTCAGAAAAAAATATCATTGGTTTTTTAATGATTTCTGGTTCCTTATCAAAATGAAAGGATAAAATCAATTTATGCTCCTTTGCAAATATTCGCATATCGCTTTAATTGAAACTTAAATGTTATTTTTATTACTTATCCAATAAAAACTTAAGTTACACACCTTAATATAAGGAATTTTATTTACATAAACAAGTATAACTTACTCATATAGAAATTATTTAATTTAGTGTAGTTAAGTTATTTTTTTAATAACATTCATTTTTTTTAATATTATTTTTCTTTCTATTAACTTGTTTTAAAGTTTTATGTATTCACTCCTTTTTTTGGTTAAAATATATTAGAAAAAGTCTGTTTTTTAAAGAAGAAGCTTCATAGATGAAATTTGAATGATTCAATTATTTTTCTATATTTGAGAGAATTAATATTCAAATGAATAAATATAATATCTAAACAAAAAATCATGAGTAAGTTTGACGAAAAAGTAGAATTGTACAAAAAGTTTATGGATAATAAAAGTATCTCTGTCAATTCTGATTTATTGAACGCAGTAACTAAAGGTCTAGGACCATCTATTTATAAAAAAGATGCTGAAACGGTATCCGGATCAGATAAAAAAGAGCTTGAAACAGTAAAGAAAAACTTTTTAATTAAGAAGTTGGGACTATCAGATGGGCCACAGTTAGATGAAGCCATCGCTGAGGTTATTGAAAAAATTGGAAAATCTGAAAGAAATAAGTATAGAGCCGTAGTTTATTACATGTTAGCTGAAAAATTTGATAAGCAATCAATTTATGGTTTTTAAAACATTTTAGTAAATAAAAATTAAATCCTGTATTAAAAATTAATACAGGATTTTTTTATTTTAGCCATCAACAAACAACCATATTTTTATGTCTCAATTTATTAGTGTTTTTGACATGCTAAAAATCGGAGTGGGACCCTCCAGCTCTCATACTCTAGGACCATGGAGAGCTGCTCAACAATGGATAAGCAAGTTAAAATTAAGTAACCAAATTAAAAGTGTTAAAAGCATTAAAGTTGACCTTTACGGATCTTTATCTTTAACTGGAAAAGGACATGCCACCGACATAGCAGTTGTTTTAGGTTTATGTGGTACTGATCCTGAATACATACCTATTGTAGACATTAAACGTATTATTGCCGATATAAGAAATACTAATAAGCTTAATTTTAACAATGAAAATATTATAAACTTTTCTTTTGATCAAATAATATTCAATAAAGAGTTCCTTCCTTTTCATTCAAATGGAATAACATTTACAGCAATCTCTAAAATTAATACCATCGTTTCAAACGAAACCTTTTATTCTATTGGAGGGGGCTTTGTTATTCAAGAAAGCACGGATATTTCAGAATGCAACTTAATTAATAAAAAGAACTTTCCTTTTCCAATAAATAGAGCAAGTGAATTAGAAAGCTATTGCTACAATAATAAAAAAAACATATCCGAAATAGTTTTAGCGAATGAATTAGTTTTAAAACCTGAAAAAGAAATTGATGCAGAACTAAAAAAAATTTGGAATACCATGCTAGAATGTATGTATATTGGCTGTCATACTGAAGGCACACTTCCTGGAGGACTGAATGTCAAACGTCGCGCCTTTGAAACGCACAAAAAACTCATTAAATCATCTATATATAGTAATCAAGAAGAGTGGATAAAGGCTATTAGAGGTACCGAAGTAAAATTTAGAGAAATTTTAAAGTGGGTAAGTTGCTTTGCCTTAGCTGTTAATGAAGTTAATGCATCTTTAGGACGTGTAGTCACAGCCCCAACTAATGGGAGTGCTGGTGTTATTCCTTCAGTGTTGATGTACTACCTTGTAATTGAAAATCACAATGCAAGTTTTGAGGAAATTAAAAAGTTTTTGCTAGTCGCTGGAGAAATTGGAAGTATATTTAAAAAAAATGCCACAATCTCTGCTGCAATGGGAGGATGTCAAGCTGAAATTGGTGTTTCATCAGCAATGGCAGCTGGTGCTTTAACAGAATTATTAGGTGGTACTCCTTCGCAATGTTTGGTAGCTGCTGAAATAGCAATGGAACATCACTTAGGATTAACGTGTGATCCTATAGGCGGACTTGTCCAAGTTCCATGCATTGAACGAAATGCTATGGGAGCTATTAAAGCAATAAATGCTGCTGAATTAGCACTTGAAACAGACCCAAAATCATCTTTAGTTCCATTAGATAAGGTTATTGACACTATGTGGGAAACAGCAAAAGACATGAATAGAAATTATAAGGAAACCTCTGAAGGGGGGCTAGCAGTAACCGTAGGGTTAGCAGATTGTTAGATATCCGTTTAAAAACCATTAATAGCCACTATTTTTTATAGATTGCGCATGGGATAAGTTTATCCCATGCGTATTAATTTTATTCACTTTGCTTCTGAACAGCTAAATTATAAATAACCAACCCAAAGCCTATTTTATTTATGGCATCACCAACATTATATATAACATCCATACTTAAACCGTTTAATCCATCGTACCAACCTGGCGTACCCGCCATATAACCAAGTGGATAAATTGCCCAACCTACCAAAACGAACCAACATAAAGCTTTATGAGCGGTCAAAATAGAATCTCCAGCAGTTAATGCTAACTTTTTAGCATTTCCAAACCAAATATCATAAGCTATTGCAAAATAAGCTATTCCAGAAATTAATCCCCATATCTGAGCATTATCTCTGTTAACGGCTTCTCCAATATATCCAGTAACAAGCATCACGATTGATAAAGAAATCATTCGCCACATCAATGATTTTTTAGCCCCTGCTGCCTTAAGTATTAAATAAAATTCGACACACATTAAAGGAACAGTTAAAATCCAATCAACGTATCTAAAAAATGTTGGAGACTCTCCATACGTACTCCAATAATCTCTCATATACCAGTAATGAACTGCTGCTATAAAAGTAATTAATCCCGAAACTAAAATAGAAGTTCTCCATTTTTTATCAAAAGTATTCATTGAAAAGAAGAAAAATACAGAAGCTGCCATCATTGCCATGCATCCGACAAAAAATGTAAAACCGACATAATCGTTTGTTGCCATTTTACCAATGGCTAAAAAGTTTGGTATAGTATTCATAAATAATATTTTTGTTTAACAATAAATAAATAACTCTAAACTAATTTAACAAAAAATTATTAATTTCACTAATAAAAAAAGAAGCAAAAATGACACAAAACCAACACTTTAAAATCTTTGTTAGTTTATTTTTATTTTGGTTTATGACACTAGTTCCAGAACAAATAATCAATTTTTTTTGTTACTTTTTTATACTTACCTTAGGGATAATTCATGGCAGTAATGATCTACAAATAATAGACTCATTTGAAAAAGAAAGTGATTTAAAAAAAAATGGAATAAAAAGCTACGTTAGTATTATAATTATAGCAATTCTTTTTTTTATTTTTTTAAAAAAAATTACATTTTATGTATTTATTTTTTTGAGCTCTTATCATTTTGGTGAGCAACATTTCAACCACAAAAATTTCGAAGGAAAATACATAAAAAACATGCTTCAAATACTACATGGAATATTTTTGTTTTCAATTTTATTTTTAAATCAAAAAAATGAAGTAACTACAATATCAGAATCTCTTTTCTCAATTATAGTTAGTTCTAATTTTATAACAGTTCTCTCAATACTTTCAGGTCTTTGCTATGCGATGATACTAATTTATAATTGGTTTCTTTATAACGATTATAAAACTTTATTGGAAGAAATACTCAATTTCACTTTTTTTTATATTTTGTTTAAAGCTACCTCTCTTATTGTTAGTTTTAGTATTTATTTTATAATTTGGCATAGCATCCCTTCTATTTTTGATCAAATAGAATTTTTGTATAAAAAAAAATCAAAATCATTAGTAATACTCTACCTCAAAAAATCTTCTTTGTTATGGCTAATTAGCCTCTTTCTTGTAACACTTTCTTTTATCTATTTAAAAGAAAGCATTTTATTCAATAGCTTTATTTTTGCGATTCTTTTTATTATATCAATACCTCATATTTTCATAATAAATATAATGAACTCCTACTTCAAAAATAGAAGTAGGAAATCGTAGATTCTCATAAGCTAGTTATAATTACATTTTTAATTAAATGATTATTTATTTAAATACAAGGTTTTAAAATTATGGATATTAACATCGTAACAGGTATGAGCCATTTTTTAGATTTTCAATTACCTATTAAAGCAAATTTATTTAAAAGAGCTTATGATCTTTATATTTAAACACCTCTACTTTTATTCAAGAAAACAAAAACGCAAAATAAAGTTAATATTTATTGATTTAAATTGATGAATAACGCTTTATCTTGTAAAAATTAGTTCATCATTTGTTGACATTGGCTCGGAAAACGCATATCCCTCGACATTAAACCCCTTAAGTTCTTCCAAAGTTTCGATATTATTATCAATTATATATCTTACCATTAAGCCACGTGCTTTTTTTGCATAGGTCATAATCACCTTATAATCACCATTTTTAAAATCTTTAAAAATAGGAGTAATCATAGGTACTTTTAATGCTTTTTTGGGTACTGCTTTAAAATATTCTAAACTTGCTAGGTTTAACAATAAATCACCTTTTTCCATTTCATTATTTAGTGACTCTGCAAGTAAGTCTCCCCAAAACTTATATAAATTATCGGTATTATCAACTTTAATTTTGGTACCCATTTCTAGTCTGTATGGCTGAATGAGATCTAAAGGTCTTAATATCCCATATAATCCTGATAATATTCTTACTTTTTTGTTCAGCATAGAAACTCCTTCATCTGTTAATGAATTAACATCTATTGATCTAAAAACCTCTCCAGTAAAAGAATAAACAGCTTGTTTTGCATTATCAACAGTAAACTCTGGATTCCATCTTTGATTCCTTTCATAATTCAATGCTCCCAAATTATCAGATATTTTCATTAATTCCGATAACTGACTTTTCGAATATGTTTTTAACTTTTTATTTAATTTTTTAGAATATTCAAGAAAGCGAGGTTGTGAAAAAACTTCTGTTTGCGCCTTTGTATCAAAGTCAAGCGATTTTGTTGGTGAGATTATAATTTTCATATTTGATATTTATCTGTAAAATTATGTTAATCTTTAGCTTAAGATCCATCAAAAAAAGATTAAAACTAAAATAATAACAAGTAAAAATAATTTTAATATTCTATATAAATTTTAAGAAAAGCAAATTATATTTTATAGTATTATTTAATAAAGCTATTTAGGCCATGTCATTAAGTACTCATAAAATGAAGACCATCATAAGCCAAATGAACATTATCTGGCAACTCTTTTTGTATCTCGTCATGAAACCCTAATAACTCACTAATATGAGTAAGAAAAGCTTGTTTAGGTTTTAATTCTTGAATAAAATTTAGTGCTTCTTCCAAATTAAAATGAGTATCATGTAATTCTTTCCTTAATCCTGTGACAACTAAAGAGTCTAATTGGCTTAATTTTTTCTTCTCTTCATCTGTAATGTACTTTATATCTGTCAGGTATGCAAAGTTATTAAACCTAAAACCTAAAATAGGTAATTTCCCATGCATTACTTCTACTGGTAACACCTTAACTCCGTGGAGGTGAAAAAAGTCATTTTTTGAAATAATAATAGGTTTAACCTTAGCTGCGCTTGGATACCTGTTTTTTACTGCAAAAATATAATCATAACGTTTTTCTAACGCTTTAAACACCCTTTCCGTTAGATATATTGGAACTTCACCACCCCTAAAACTAAAAGGCCTTACATCTTCAAATCCAGCAACATGATCAGAATGTTCGTGTGTAAATAAAACTCCATCAATTGACATAACATTCTCCCGAATCATTTGCTGTCTAAAATCAGGACCACTATCCACTACGTAGATATATTCATCCCATGAAATCATGATAGACGATCTTAACCTTTTATCTTTTGGATTATTCGAATGAGCCACCGGGTGCTGGCTACCAATCATAGGAACTCCTGTAGATGTTCCTGTACCGAGAAAAGTAATTTTTAACTGTTTTGTAATACTCATTTGTTTTAACAAAAATACAATAAAAATTGACTGATAGCACCTATTTTCAGTACATTTGTTCCGCGTAACAAAAAAAAACATAATGGCAATTACGTTAAAAGGAGATCAGAAAATCAACTCAGTACCAACAGTTAAGGCAAAAGCTTTAAAAATAAATTTGAATCAACACATTTACGGTACTTTTGCTGAAATAGGTGCTGGTCAAGAAACTGTTAGAAACTTCTTTAGAGCTGGTGGTGCCTCTGGTACTATTGCAAAAGCCATGAGTGCTTACGATAAAGATTTTTCAGATGCTATTTATGGCATAGAAAACGACGGAAGATATGTTACCGAAGAAAGGTTGAAAAAAATGCTTAAACACGAGATGATTCTTATTGAGGATCGTTTAGACCGTCAAAAGCACCCAGACAAACTCTTTTTTAGTTACGCAAATACAGTAGCAACGATAAATTTCTCAAAAAAATTCAAAGGTCATGGTTGGGTAGGAATCAGATTTCAGTTAGACCCTTTAGAAGATTACAATGAAATTATTCTTCACTTACGGTTTAAAGAAACGGATGCTAGGTTACAACAAGAGACCTTAGGTATCTTGGGGGTAAACCTAATCTATGGTGCCTTTTATTTAAATGACAATCCAAAGGAATTATTAAAATCTTTTTACGATAATATTGATAAAGATCGTTTAGAAATAGATATGATTAATTTTTCTGGACCTCGTTTCATGTATGTCGATAATCGTCTAATGAGCTTACAGCTAGTTAAAAATGGAATGACAAATGCGGTTATGTTTGGACCTGATGGAAATAATTTACTTCCTGCTCAAGTATTATATAAACGAAATATTCTTGCTTTAAGAGGTAGCTTCAGACCCGTTACAAAGGTAAACATGGATATGTTTGAGAAATCAAAGGAACTATTTCTTAATGAGAAAAAAGTAGACCCAGAAAAAACTCAAATAATTTTTGAAATTACCTTGAGTAATTTAAAAGCTGAAGGAGGAGAAATTAATGAACGTGACTTTCTTGACAGAGCAGAATTACTATGTTCCTTAGGACAAAACGTTATGATAACAGATTATCAAGAATACTTTAAGCTTGTTGAATATTTCAGTGAGTTTACTCGTGAACGCATGGCATTAGCTATAGGTGTTAATAACCTAATACAAATATTTGATGAAAAATACTATAGAGGGTTAAGCGGTGGAATTCTTGAAGCTTTTGGGAAATTATTTTATAGAGATCTGAAAATTTATTTATACCCTTATAAGGTGCAAGACACAGGTGAATACCTTACTAGTGAAAACTTAAAAGTGCATCCAAGAATTAAAGAACTTTATAAATTCTTTAAGATAAATGGTCGTCTTGTAGATTTAAAGAATTTTGACCCTGAAGTATTACATATTTTCTCAAGAACAGTATTATCTAAGATTCAAAATAACGAAGAAGGTTGGGAAGAAATGTTACCTGAGGGGGTTGCTGAAACAATAAAGGAAAAACGTTTGTTTGGATGCTCTAAAAAAAGAGTGCGTTAACTTTTGTTTGTACAAATTAAACCTTTTTAATAAATTATAGTCTAAAAACTAAATTAATATTAGTTGATAGACGAGAAACTTTTAATCAAACAACTACAAGACCGATCTTTAAAAGAAATTGCTTTTAAAACCTGTGTTGATGAATACAAGCGATGTCTTTATTGGCATATACGAAAAATAGTCTATTTACACGAGGATGCAAATGATGTTGTTCAAAACACTTTCATAAAGGTGTACAAAAATATTGACTCTTTTAAAGGGAATAGTAAACTTTACTCATGGCTATATCGTATCGCCACGAATGAAGCTATTAGCTTTATAAATAAAAAAGCAAAGGAGCAAAATCTTGATATTACTGATTATCAACAACAAATTACATCTAATTTAAGTAGTGATTATTGGTTTGATGGAGATGAGATTCAGCTCATTTTACAAAAAGCTATAGCTACACTTCCTCAACAACAACAACTAGTTTTTAACATGAAGTATTTTGACGAAATGAAATATAACGACATTTCTGAAATACTTAGTGTCAGTGTTGGTAGTTTAAAAGCTTCCTACCATCATGCAGTAAAAAAAATAGAACGATACATTAAAAGCATAAATTAAACCTTTTGGTAAACAAATAGTCTTATAGGTATGAGTAACGGTTTAAGAAACAGTATCGATTTCCTTAACAAGAGCACTAAAAAGAAAAGTGGCTTTGTTGTTCCAAAAAATTATTTAAATAATTTTAATGTAAAAATATTAAATCAAGAAGACGTTAGTTTACCCAAACAAACACCTTTTAAAACACCTGACTCATATTTTGAATCCTTAGAAGAAACGCTGTTTAAAAAAATCAAAGACGATCAGAATTCTGAGAAAAAAGTTATTCCTTTATACAAAAAATTAGTTCAACTTTTATCCACAACTGCAGCTGCTGCTTTATTGATTATAGCTGGATACATGCATATAAAAACTAAAAGTTCTATAGATTTTGGTACCATATCAACTTTAGAAATTGAAAATTGGTATGAGGATGGTTATATTGACACTTCTGAGAATGAATTAATTGTTGCATTTGACGAAACTGATATTAATTTTGAAAATGAAGCTTTTAATTCTATCATACTCGATTATGAAGATATAGAAGGTTATTTAGACAACATAGAAGAAAGTACCATAATAAATGAAATTTAATAAAATGAAAAATCACATACTACTTTTCACCTTAATTTTTTTGAGCTCACTCTTAAGCGCCCAGGATCATAATAAGCAAAGACGTCATGAAAAAATTCGTGCATATAAAGTTGCTCATATAACTGATAAGCTCAATTTCTCCTCTAAAGAAGCCGAAAAATTCTGGCCCATATATAATGATTATAATAATCAGATAATGGAGCTTCACAAAGAAGAACGTTTTAAAATAAAAAAACAAATAGATAAACTTGGCGGCATTAATAAATTAAATGAGAATCAAGCTAAAAAAATTCTTGAGCACATAAAGTCTATTGAAAAAAGAAGAAATGAACTTAAATTCTCGTTCTTCAACAAAATATCTACATTCCTATCCTATCGAAAAATACTTAAATTGAAAGTTACTGAACATGAATTCAATAGAAAGCTTTTGAGAAAGTTAAGGCAATCAAAAAAAGAATAATTAAAAAAATTATTCTTTTTTTATGAAATGTAAACTTCTAATAATTCTGATTTTTGAGTTGATCTAATATTAAATTCCTTAACATTTGCTGGTAATAATAATGTTTCCCCATATTCTAATACTTCATTGTATTCTTCATTAGAAAAAGTAACTTTTCCTTTTGTACACATATATATTTTAAAACTATCTACCTTATTTTTATTGTCTAACTCACCATTAATACATAAAATATTTGTTGTAAAATACGGACAAGATATAATTTCAGAAGACTCATTAACTTTTTTTTGGTAATCGATGTGATATTTATCTTCTGCTAAGTAATCAATAGCTTCGAGTGCCTCCTCTGTATGTAATCTCCTATAATTCCCCTTAGCATCTTGACGATCCCAATCATAAACTCTGTAAGTTATATCAGAAGTTTGTTGAATTTCTGCCAGCATGACCCCTGCTCCAATGGCATGAATTCTTCCTGCTGGAATAAAATAAGCATCTCCTTTTGCCACCTCATCTACATTTAAAATATCAAGCAAAGAATTATTTTTTAAATTTTTTAAATACTCTTTTTTATTTGAATCTTTTTTAAACCCAACAATTAAATTGGCTTTATCATCTGCTTGAATTACATACCACATTTCTGTTTTTCCAAAAGAATTATGTCGCTCTTTTGCCAAATTGTCATCAGGATGTAATTGAATACTAAGTACTTCTTTAGCATCAATAAATTTTATCAACAAAGGAAACTTTTTTCCAAATTTTTCATAAACACTTTCTCCTAATAAATCACCTTTATACTTTTCTATTAACTCTTTCAGAGAGCACCCCTTTAATAGTCCATTTATTACAACTGAAACATCTCCCTCAATATCAGAAATTTCCCAACTTTCGCCAATATTATCAATCTCTGATTTTTTATTTAGTTGAGAAATTAATTTTCGTCCTCCCCAAATTTTTTCTTTTAGAATAGGACTGAATTTTATAAAACTTTGTTTAATTGGCATGTATAATAATGTATTTCTAACTATTCTCCCTCATAAGTCACAAAATTTCTTGGGGTTTCGTATAATGTTATTTTCAATTTAAATTTTTCTTCTATACGTTTTCGAAGCTTATCATAAATAACAACGGCCATGTATTCAGTTGAAACTGGTAAAGTCTTAAACTCTTCAACTTCGATGTTTATATTCTTATGATCAAAAGTGTCTTCAATTTCAGTTTTTATTAAACTTTTTAGTTTCCCTAAATCGTATACATAACCTGTTTCGGGATCAATTTCACCTGTTAATGAAACTATTAGCTCATAATTATGACCATGATAATATTGATTATTACATTTACCAAAAACTTCCAAGTTGCGCTCATCAGACCAGTTTGGGTTATGCAAACGGTGGGCGGCGTTAAAGTGTGCTTTTCTATGAACTGTTACTCTCGGCATGCTCTCTAAATATGTTTTGAAATTTTTTCATATGACTCCTTAAATATAATTTTAAACCATTCAGTATAAAGTTCAGGTTCATTCCCTATATCTTTCTTAACATCCTTTAAAGACATCCATTTAAACGCTTCTACTTCTTCTTTATTTATTTTTGGGTCTTCTTCATACTTTCCGACCATAACATGATCTAATTCATGTTCTGTTAACCCATTATCGAAAGGAGCTTTGTATATAAAACTAAAAACTTCTTCTAAATCGCAAGAAAAACCCATTTCTTCCTGAAGCCGCCTCTTTCCAGCTTCTAAATTAGTTTCTCCTGCTTTTTGATGAGAACAACAAGTATTTGTCCAAAGCAATGGGGAATGATATTTCTTCTTTGCTCTTTGTTGCAACATTAATTCTCCTCTATTATTGAATATAAAAACTGAAAAAGCTCTGTGCAACAAAGCCTTTTGATGAGCTTCTATTTTCTCCATAGAACCTATGGGGTTATCTTGTTCATCAACTAAAATTACCTGTTCCTTCATTATTTACAATATTCCTAAATAAACATACAAAAATAGAATTTATCGCTATTTTCAACAAATCATGCTCTATTTTTTTGAAATAATAATGATCATTATCACACTTATTAATTACAAAACGGTATTGTCAAAACTCTTTTAAAAGACTAACTTTGCTCCCTTAAATTTTATAGATGAGTTTTTTAGAAGAAATACAAAAAAGACGGACATTTGGTATTATATCCCACCCGGATGCTGGTAAAACCACCTTAACAGAGAAATTACTTCTTTTTGGTGGAGCTATTCAAGAGGCTGGTGCTGTAAAAAACAATAAAATAAAAAAAGGCGCAACCTCAGATTTCATGGAAATTGAACGCCAAAGAGGAATATCCGTTGCAACCTCTGTATTAGCTTTCTTATACAAAGACAAAAAAATTAATATCCTAGATACACCTGGACACAAGGATTTTGCTGAAGATACTTTTAGAACCTTAACTGCTGTAGATAGTGTTATTGTTGTAATTGATGTTGCAAAAGGTGTTGAAGCACAAACTGAAAAACTAGTAGAAGTTTGTCGAATGCGTAAAATTCCTATGATTGTTTTTATCAACAAATTAGATCGTGAAGGGAAAGATGCCTTTGACTTACTGGATGAAGTAGAGCAAAAACTTGGATTAAAAGTTACTCCTTTAAGTTTCCCTATTGGAATGGGGTATGATTTTAAGGGTATCTATAATATTTGGGATAAAAAATTAAATATATTTTCTGGAGATAACAAACAAAACATTTCGGAAGGTGTTGAATTTGACAATATAAATTCTCCAGAATTAGAAAAAATTATTGGTAAAAAAGCAGCTGATACTTTACGTGAGGAATTAGAGTTAGTATATGAAGTATACCCTCCATTTAAAATGGAAGACTATATTACGGGTGATCAACAACCTGTTTTCTTTGGCTCTGCATTGAATAACTTCGGAGTAAAAGAATTACTAGATTGCTTTATTGATATTGCTCCTAATCCTCAGCCTAAACAATCTGATTCTCGTTTGGTTGATTCGAAAGAAGAAAAATTGAGTGGGTTTGTTTTTAAAATTCATGCAAATATGGATCCTAAGCATAGAGATCGTTTAGCTTTTGTAAAAATTGTATCCGGAACATTTAAAAGAAATACCCCTTACTTGCATGTTAGATTAGGTAAAAAAGTAAAGTTCTCAAGTCCCAATGCATTCTTTGCAGAAAAAAAAGAAATAGTCGATGAATCTTTTCCTGGAGATATTGTTGGACTCCATGATACTGGAAACTTTAAAATTGGAGATACTTTAACCGAGGGCGAAAAGATGAGCTTTAAAGGAATTCCAAGCTTTTCCCCAGAACATTTTCGTTATGTAAACAACGCAGACCCACTAAAAGCCAAACAATTATACAAAGGCTTAGATCAATTAATGGATGAAGGAGTGGCTCAGCTTTTTACATTAGAAATGAATGGTAGAAAAATCATCGGAACCGTTGGTGCCCTACAATATGAAGTTATTCAATATAGGTTAGAACATGAATATGGGGCAAAATGCACCTATGAAAACATATCCGTTCACAAAGCTTGCTGGGTTCAAGCTGAAGATGAAAAAAACGAAGAATTTAAAGAATTTAAAAGGGTTAAACAACGCTATTTGGCAAAAGATAAACAAGGACAATTAGTATTCTTAGCCGATTCAGCGTTTACAATTCAAATGACTCAAAGTAAATATCCAACTGTAAAGCTTCACTTTACTAGTGAATTCAAGTAATCAAAACCAATTTTGAAAACTTACAGCTGTAAAATAATCATGAAAAAATATTTAAATTCACACCTAATAGGGATTGTCGGAGTAATTTTATGCGTTCAGACTTCATTAAATGCTCAAAATGATCTAAACAATCTTTCAGGAAAAGAATTGCATAATAAAGTTCGTTTAAACTTTATCCCTGTTACCATGCCTAATGACAAGTTTCTTAACTTGAAACCTACTATGGGAATGATGGGATTACAATACAATATTCCATTAAACGATTGGTTGTACACAGGTGCTGGAATGTATGCTGCCGTAACTGGTGATCAAGGTGGGTTATTTACTTTAGGAATAGAACTTGGTGTAAACAAGCAACTCTATAAAAACCTATATTTTGATGCTAATTTCCACTTTGGAGGTGGTGGTGGGTATCGTTATTTAGTAAATGACGGTGGCTTTATTAATCCGAACATTGGATTACAGTACAAGAAAAAAGGGTATTCTTTCGGAATTCAATATAGTCATGTAAATTTCTATTCTGGAGAAATTAAAAGTAATTCAGTTTCATTCTTCCTTGAAATACCTAGTATTTTGAGATTTTCTGATTACGATACCGCTCATAAAGAATTCATCAATAAAAATTTACAAAACGATAGTTTTTGGAAACGCCCTACTGTACAAAATGTGCAACAACTACGCTTTGATTTCTTCAATCCGATTGGCAATTCAAGAAAAGACAATGGAAGTCCACTTACAGAAACGTTATATGTTTTAGGCTTTGAATATCAGAAATATTTAAACGAAAACACTTTTATATTTGCGCATACTGATGCTATCTATAAAGGATTAAGAGCTGGTTTCATGGATTTATTTTTCGGAGCAGGATATCACCCCTACAAATCTAATTCTGTAAACCTGTTTACTAAACTAAGCGTAGGAGCCGCAGGAGGACGCGTTGCTCCTGAGGGTGGTTTAATGATTTATCCCTCAGCGGGAATCGACTTAAGACTTTCAAATCATATTGCTTTAAGTGGTCATGCTGGATACTATAGAGCGATTTCTGGGGACCTAGAAGCTTATACATATGGATTTGGTATTAAATACCTAGGTAAAAACGGAGGTACTGAAAATACCGATAATAATTCAATATTTAAAACAAAAGGAATTGTTTTCAGTATAGAAAATCAATCATGCTTAGATGTTGCCAAGACAGATGATAGAGATGAAATCTTAAGTGTGGACTTGCAACTTTTAGGACTTCAAATCAATTATGATCTAACGAAGAACTTATATATACTTGGTGAAGCTGGTTTTGCTTACAACGGTAGATCAGGAGGCTATGCTCATGGGATGGTAGGGCTTGGAACTAGAACAAATAACTTTTTAAAAAATAAAATAAATTTATTTGCTGAAGTTTCAGGTGGTGCCGCTGGTGGTGCAGGAGTAGATACAGGAGAAGGAATTGTTATTAGAGCCACCGCTGGAATTAATTATAATTTAAGCAGTAACATATCGTTAACTACATCAGCGGGCAAGTTTTATGCTCCGTTTGGTAACGTTAACTCAACAAGTATAAACATAGGAATAAACTTTAATTTTGCTAGTTTATTCTCTTTAAATTAAATAATAAATAAAAAACCGAACAAATGAATAACGGAATTTATGCAAAATTTTCTACTCCTAAAGGAGAAATTTTAGTTAACTTAGAATATGAGAAAACTCCAGGTACAGTAGGTAATTTCGTCGCTTTGGCAGAAGGAAACTTAGAGAATTCAGCAAAACCTCAAGGAACTCCGTATTACAATGGGTTAAAATTCCATAGAGTAATTCCTGATTTTATGATTCAAGGAGGATGTCCTTTAGGAACAGGAACTGGGAATCCTGGATATAAATTCGATGATGAAATTCATCCTGAATTAAAACATGATACTCCTGGGAAATTGTCAATGGCTAATGCGGGACCAGGAACCAACGGTTCTCAATTCTTTATTACCCATGTTGCAACTCCTTGGTTGGATGGAAAGCACACAGTTTTTGGAAATGTTATTGAAGGGCAAGATGTTGTTGATGCTGTTGCACAAGATGATGAAATGCAATTAGAAATAATTCGTATTGGTGAAAATGCGGAAAAATGGAATGCTGTAGAAGCATTTAGAACTTTTGAAGGAGCTCGTGAAAAAAGAGAAGCTGAAGAAAAAGAACGTGAAAGAAAGTTAATGGATGAGGTAGCTTCAGGCTATAAAGAAACCGAAAGCGGTTTACGTTATCAAATACTCCAAAACGCAGAAGGCAAAAAACCTTCAAATGGAGAAATGGTTTCGGTACATTACAAAGGACAATTATTAGATGGAACGGTGTTTGATTCTTCATACAAAAGAAAACAACCAATAGAATTTGCAATTGGAACAGGCCAGGTTATACCTGGTTGGGATGAAGGCATTAAATTGTTAAGTGTTGGAGAAAAAGCTAGACTTGTAATACCTTCAAAACTAGCGTATGGTGCAAATGGTGCGGGAGGAGTTATTCCTCCAAATGCAACATTAATTTTCGATGTTGAATTAGTTAAAGTAAAATAATCATAAAAAGCCCTTAAGTAGGGCTTTTTTTAAATGCTACTTTTCATAAAACTAATTGTTATTTTATAAAACTTTCTCAAATAAAAACCTATTAAAAAAAATCGAAACCCAACCAAACTAATTGTTTAACAAATCAAAAAGCTGAAATAATCAAATTAAAGAGGTAAGGAAGTAAAAGATAATTTTAAAAAGATTTTCTTTAATTAAAAGGTTAATTATTATAAGGCTAAAATCCTTTTTAATGTTTATAGAGAATATAGTGTAATTTCAGGTTTTAAAAAGTTTGAGCTAACAAAAAAAACACATAAACACTTAAAAATCAGCAATAAAATTATGTAAACTGTAACTTTTTACATATTTTTGCGTCTAAATAGATAGAAGAAGTAAATTATATTATTCTTTTTAAAGTAAACGAAGAACGTTATTTTATAAAAAATATTACACATTTTTTTGTTTTTAAGTATAGTTTTATTACGTTTACATAATGAATTTAAGTATTAACCCCTAAATTAAGCAAGATTATGATGAGATTCCCCTTGTTAATTTTAGCTATATTGTTGTCGACAATAACAATAGCTCAAGAGCACTGTGATAGCCCTGATGAGGATATCGCTGATCCGAACAGTATAACAAAATGTGCTGTTGAAGAGGTTAAAGATGCCGAAGGTAATGCCAGCAAACAAGTTTCGATTGAAGTTTCTACAAGAAGACGAGTTGTAAGAAAAAACAAAGCTGCCGCAGTTGCTTTAGGTGTAGATAGTGGTACACGTCAAATTGCCAACGTTAAGAAAACTACATTATTAGTAGGTAAATTGGAATTGGAAGACTCTGGTGTAAAACTAGAAAAAATTCCTTTTAATTTAGTGGAAGAAATACCTCTATTCAAAAAATGTGAAAACGAACCATTGATTAAACAATCTAAGTGTTTTGAACAACAAATGGCTAAACACATACTTTCAAACTTTAATTACCCACAAGAAGCACTTAGTAAAGGTATAGAAGGTAGAGTTTTAACACATTTCACTATTAACCAGCTAGGTTATGTTGAAGATATTAGATTAAGAGGTCCTAAAGGCGGAGATTTATTAGAAGGTGAAGCCAAAAGATTGATAGAAAAACTCCCTAAGTTTATTCCTGGTAAACATAATGGAAAATTAGTAAAGGTAAAATATGGAATACCTATAACGTTTAGAACACCCGGTAGCGCTAACAAAAGTGCTAGAAAGGCTAAACCTGTGGTGGCTAAAAAACGTAAAGTAAAGAAAGTAAAACCAACCGTTGTTGAAGAAGAAATTACGGACTTTGTACAATTTAATAAAGCTCATTCTATTCCTCAATTCAAAGCTTGTGCAAAAGCTTCTGACTTTGACAAACTAAACTGTTTTAATGAAAGAATGATTAGTCATATTCAAAGAAACTTTCATTATCCTGCCGCAGCTGCGAGGGAAAATATCGAAGGTAAAGTTTGGGTTACTTTCATCATAAGTTCTGAAGGTAAAGTAAGAAATATAAAAATGAGAGGTCCTAAGAATGGCGAATTATTAGAAGAAGAAGCTAGAAGAATGGTTTCAAAATTACCAGATTTTATTCCAGGTAAACATGAAGGTAAATTTACCAATGTCAAATATACAATACCTATTAATTTTAGATTAAACTAAATAAGTAATAAAATAAATTTTAAAAGGAGTAGATATTAGTCTACTCCTTTTTTTATGACTTTAATTTATTAAACATATAATGTTATATTTGTTTAAAAACATAGAACATGCGAATAATTGCAATGATTCCTGCAAGATACAATGCAACTAGATTTCCTGGAAAATTAATGAAAGATTTAGGCGGTGAACCAGTAATTGTAAGAACTTATAAAAGCGCCTTAGCCTCAAAGCTATTTGATAATGTATATATCGTCACAGACTCTGAAATAATAAAAGACACAATAAATGCTGTTGGTGGCAAAGTTATAATGAGTAAAAAAGATCATAATTGCGGATCCGATAGAATTGCAGAAGCTGTTAAAGAATTAGATATTGATATTGTTGTCAATGTTCAAGGTGACGAACCTTTTATCGATAAAAACTCTTTGAAAATGCTCCTAGAAGCATTTACAGATGATAGAAATAAACAAATAGACCTAGCCTCTTTAAAGGTACAAATTACTGAGAGAAAACAAATTGAAAACCCAAATAATGTAAAAGTTATTACCGATAATAATGATTTTGCACTATACTTTTCAAGGAGTGTTATTCCTTATTTAAGAGACAATGATGCAAAGGTAAGTTACTATAAACATAAGGGAGTATACGCTTTTAGAAAAGATGCTTTGATTGAATTTTACAAAACTCCTGTAACTCCTTTAGAATTATCAGAAAAAATTGAATGTTTGCGTTATTTAGAAATAGGCAAAAAAATTAAAATGATTGAAACTACGCATGAAAGTATAGGTATTGATACCCCAGAAGATCTAGATAAAGCCATAGAATTTTTTAATAATACCAATGAATAAAAATAATATTAAAGTTATTGCATTTGATGCAGATGACACTCTGTGGGTAAATGAAACATATTTTAGAGAAGCTGAAAATAATTTTGCTTCTTTATTATCAGCTTACGAAACCAAAAACAAGATTAAGCAAGAATTAATGAAAAAAGAAATTGCTAACTTGCCATTATACGGTTACGGTATAAAAGGATTTGTTCTATCTATGGTTGAATGCGCTATGGAGTTATCTAATAATCGACTTAATGGTAAAAGCATCAATGAAATTCTTCAAATAGGAAAAAAAATGCTTGAAAAACCTGTAGTTCTTCTTAATGATGTTGAATTAGTACTTAACAATCTTAACAAAAAATATAAGTTAATTGTTGCTACAAAGGGAGATCTTCTTGATCAAGAAAAAAAACTTGAAAAATCAGGTCTTTTAAAATACTTCCATCACATTGAAGTTATGAGTGAAAAAAAAGAAAATGATTATATAAAATTACTTAAACATATTGATATTCAACCTGAAAATTTTTTAATGATTGGAAACTCTCTTAAATCAGACATTCTTCCAATACTAAATATTGGAGGATCTGCTATTCATATTCCTTTTCATATAACTTGGGAATATGAACAAGTTAATTCGGATAATTTGAATGAAAATTACATAACATTGGACACAATAAAAGATTTACTTAAATTGCTCTAGTCACAAATTATAATAAATTCGCTTATTATATATCTATTAATAATAAAACCTGTAAATTTGCCGTAAAATATAATTATGGCAAGTATTAAAAACTTAAAAAAAGATATCAATTATACTTTAGGAGCAATTGCAACCATTTGTGACGAGTGGCAAAAATTAAACGCTACTAGTGATATGTCTTTATCCAACGCTATACTTGATGATGCATATAATACATATGACGATCTATTAAACAGAATAAATCAAAAGCGTGATATCACAAATGTAAAGAATCACTTTAAAGAAATCAGTCAAGAGCTTGAGAGCAAAGCAATAGCTTTACTTGAAAGAGCTAACAGCTTATAAATTAAGAAATCTGGTAAATACCAGATTTTTTTGCTCTATTTTAACATATTACTTCTTATTTTTTTGTAATTTAGATTACATTAAATTAACTAAATCCCCTGAATATGGCTAGAGCTATGTACGAGTACACAAAAACTATACTTAAAAAAGTTAGTTTTAACTCTGAGTTGTTTCGTAAAGAACTTAAAAAAGCTTTGACTAGGCTTTTACCACACGAGATAACAGAGTTAAAAATTTGGCTTAAAGAATATACCGCTAACAAACCGGATCTTTTACCAAATGTACTCCTTGTTAAGAAATAATAATTCTGTTATAAATAAAAAACTTCTAAATTTTAGAAGTTTTTTATTTTATTAATTAGCTTATCATTTTTAAATAAATAATATTTATCACAAAATCGTTATCAGTCATAAGGTTAATCAAATAAAAAAAGCTACACCCCCCCTTTCTCACACCCATTATAACCCATAAATTTAACATAACTTTATATTTTAACCTTTGTAGAAAACATCTTGTTGACAGAAATAAATTATCTAATATTTAAAAAAATCTTGGAGACCTAAAATTTAGCAAGTCTAAGAGTTCATATCTAAGCATTACCTCATGTGTACCTGAATTTGCAATATTATAATTTGATGTTGTTAAATCGTAAGCATATCCTAAAAGAAACGATTCGGTAATCTGAAATGCGAAAAGAGTACTTATTGAATCTCCCCACCTCCAAGCAATACCGGCTCTATACTTATTATCTAGTAAAAAATTAGCAGAAACATCCAAAGATAAAGGAGTTCCGGAAACAAGTTTTAATAAAGCTGATGGTTTGAATTTAACACTTTCATTTAAATCAAATACATAGCCTGATATTAAAAAAAAGTGGATTTTTTCAACAGCTGTAATTGCTTCTCTTTCTAATACTGCATCATAATGCTCTGATTTCAATATATTTGGAACAGAAAGCCCTATATACCAACTCTCATTATAATAATACAACCCGGTACCTACAGTTGGTAAGAACTTACCACTAATATTATTTTCAAATAAACTTTCATCGTCAATAACACTCCCCAAGCTCCAATCAATATTTAAAATCCTTCCTCCTAGTCTTAAACCTAACGATAGTTTTCCTAAATCGCTTGTTTTTATTACATATGATAAATTAAAATCAAAATATATCTCATTTGAGGGACCTATTTTATCATTCATCAAATTACCCCCCACACCAAGCCCTGAGGAACCAAGAGGAGAATCATAGCTAAGATTTTGAGTATTTGGCCCTCCTTTAAACCCTACCAACTGTTTACGTGCTAATGCAGTAATTACAGGCTGACCTCGCGAACCAGCATATGCAGGGTTAATACTCATTGTATTAAACATATATTGCGTAAAATGAGGGTCTTGTTGTCCAAAAGTTTTCTTTGAAAAAAATGTACAAAAAATACAAATTAACGTTAAAAGTAGTTTCATTTTTAGTTTCTTTAGTCTGATTGTATAGTTTTATTTTAATATATTGTAAACACGCGTCACCATTATATTAAAAGATCTAAAATATAAAATATGACATGACAAAAACTCTAATATTTGTTATAAATAACAGACTATAAATTTAATTTTATCAACATCCTTTAAATTTTGACTTTAAATAATTAGTATCAAAGTTTAAAAGCATTAATTTTGAGTATTATTTTATTATAAGAAACGTTTTCTTAAGGTTATTCATAAAGGTCAAAGTCATAGATAAATTATTATTCTTTTGGAATAAAAGAAGTTTAAAAACTAATCAATAATAACTTTATCTTATACAACAAGAAATTAAAATAACTTCAACTAATACTTATCGAGATTTTAACATTCTCAAAAAGGGTATTAAAAAATATTGCTTTAGTTTGATACTAATGAATTATTTAAATTTCTTCAATAAATTTATAGTAAAATCTAACTCTTTAAAAGTGTTTAATTTACTGAAAGAAAAACGCACGGATGACCTATTCTGATCTTTTGGTTTTAATAGTAATTCACTTAATACATGAGACCCTATGTTACTACCGCTTTGACAAGCACTCCCTCCAGACACTGAAACACCGCTTAAGTCTAATGAGAATAATAGCATGTCGTGGCTAAAAGGCAATCTAACATTTAAAATAGTATCACTACTTTTATTTAAATTCTCTGATTCTCCATTAAATTCTACTCCTTCAAACTCTTTCTTAAGCTTATTAATAAAATATTCTTTTAATCTTTTTATATAAGCCATATCATTATCTAAGTTTATATAAGATAAACTTAACGCCTTTTCCATACCCAAAATCGAATGTAAATTCTCGGTACTAGACCTAACTCCTCTTTCCTGGTTCCCTCCATGTAACATCGGTTTTAAATCAATACCTTTTTTAACAAATGTAAAACCTACACCTTTGGGGCCATGAAATTTGTGTGCACTCGCTACCATAAAATCAAGTGAAACCTCTTGTAAGTCTAACTTATAATGCCCTATAGCTTGTACTGTATCTGAATGAAATAAAACTCCATTCGCTTTACAAATAGTAGCTACCTCTTTAATTGGCAATAAATTTCCAACTTCATTATTCACCCACATTAAACTGACTAATATTTTACCTTCTAAATTTGAAAGTATATTTGATAGGTTATTAAGATTGATATTACCTTTAAAATCAATATCTAAATAAATTACTTTTATATTATATGTTTCTTTAAGAAAGTCGATTACATGGAGAACAGCGTGATGCTCTATTTTAGTTGTTACAATGGTATCTACCCCTAGGTTGATTACGGCATTTTTTAAAATCATATTATCAGCCTCTGTACCTCCACTAGTAAAAATAATTTCACTGCTTGAAACGTTAAAATAACTAGAAATATTTTTTCTGGCCTCCTCTAAAGCTGCTTTAGCTTTTCTACCAAACCCATGTGTAGATGATGGATTTCCAAAGTTCTCTAACATTGATTTGCTCATTACATCTACAACCTCAGGTAAAATAGGAGTGGTAGCTGCATTATCTAAATATATCTTATCCATAAAACAAAAGTACTAATTTGGATTTTGATATATATAAACTTCAGTTGCTCCCAATCCATATTTTTGATATGATGCATCATAATACTCTACCGGATAACAATCAAGTAGAAAATATAACTCTGACTTCAAAATACCTTCACCAATACCATGTATAAAAACAATTTTATTAATCCTTTTTTTAATACAATATTCTATTTTTTCTCGAGCTATTTTAATTTGATAATCTAATATATCAATCTTTTTTATCTCTTTATTAGAATGAATTAATTTCTCAATATGTAAATCAATTTCCAAAACAACCTCATTCTTTGACTTAACAAAAAGTTTTCTTTTTTTCCTATTTTGACGATCTTTCTCTTTCCAACTCAAACCGCTTAAATTGAATTTACTGTCTAAATCCGTTGTCTTATCATCTATTTTTATTAAATCGCTCTTATAATATCGATATTTCAAACCATCTGAATCTTTGATACAAACCTCTTCTTCAACTATATCAATCACTACTCCCTCTATTTTATCATCAATTACAGCTACTTTGTTTCCAATTTCAAAACACATAATTAACTATTATTTAATTAACTAAAATAAATTAGCATTTACATTTGTAAATAATATTATGTGCAAAAGAACACTAAATAAATGACTAGCTCAAAAAACATCAATACAAAAGTTTTATTTGAAAACGCGAAAAACAATTTATTTCTATCAAAAAAAAGAGAAAGTTTATTGATTGAAATAGCAGATACCATTGCTGAAGCATATTTGGATAGGCAAAAAATAAATATAAATTTTATTTGTACTCATAATTCAAGAAGAAGTCAACTTGCACAAGTATGGGCTTTTTTTGCTATTAATTACTTTCAACTTCCTAATATTTTTTCTTTGTCTGGTGGAACTGAAGTTACTAAATTTCATCGAAATGCAGTAAAAGTTTTACAATACGCTGGGTTTGAATTTGACCTAGACAATTTTTCTCATCAAAATCCTAAATATCTAGTATCATTTAAAGGGTGTAAAACTCCTTTGAGAGCTTTTTCAAAAATATTTGAAGATCCTATTAATGAATTCCCATACATAGCGATAACCACATGTAATAATGCTCATGAAAGCTGTCCTTTTATTCCAGATGCAATTCATAGGCTTCATTTACCTTATTCTGATCCTAAAATTTTTGACAATACCCATAAAACTCGTGAAGAGTATCTAGAAACAAGTAATCTTATTGCAGGTGAAATATACTTTATTTTCGAAGAAATAAATCGTCAGATACTTAAAATATAAGCTATACTTGTGTATTTTTATCGTACGGTATACTCTTTAAGATATAATTAATAACATTAATTCTTGCAATTGTTTTTCTATTAGCTCTGATAACTTTCCATGGAGAGATCTCTGTATTCGTTTTCGAAAACATAGTACGTTTATATTCTGTGTATTCATCCCAAAGCTCTTGAGCACGTTCGTCAACGGGAGTCATTTTCCACTGCTTTAGCGGATCATTTTTGATCTCATTAAATCGCTTTGCTTGCTCCTTTTTATTAATAGACATATATATCTTTACTAGTCGAATACCCGATTCGAGTATCATTCTCTCAAAATCATTGACCTGATTCATAAAAATATTGTATTCTTCGATTGTACAAAAGTTATTAACAGGCTCAACAACAGCTCTGTTATACCAACTCCTATCAAAAAAGACCATTTCTCCTGCCTTTGGGAACTGTTCTACATATCTTTGAAAATACCATTGCGTTCTTTCATCCTCATTAGGTTTTGGTAAAGCTACAATTCTCATATGTCTAGGATTAATTCGTTCAGTTATTCTTCTTATGGCACCTCCTTTTCCTGCAGCATCTCTTCCTTCGAATAGAACAATTACTCTTTCCTCATTTTGAATTGCCCATGTTTGTAATCGAATTAATTCTACCTGGAGTTTTTTTAACTTTCGCTCATAATTCACATAACGAATCGCTCTTTCAAGGTTATATGGCTCTTTTGATAAAATAGCTTTTAAGCCTCTCACGGAATTTAATTTATTAACATCTTTCTTGCTTAGATTTTCCATAAATTTAGTCTAAATGGTTTACAGAACGATAATAACGTGTTACTATATTAGGGTCTGGATTCAAGATTGTTTGTGCTTTTTTTTTCCCTTCATAATCAAACTGAGATAAAACATGTCGCATTGACTCAACTCTTGCCTTTTTCTTATCATTTGTTTTAACTACAATCCAAGGGCTATAGGCTGTATGAGTTTTACTAAACATCTCATCTTTATAGAAGGTATACTTATCCCATAGCTCTTGTCCTTTTTTATCTACTGGACTAAACTTCCAGCGCTTCAATGGGTTATTATTTCTTGCATTAAATCTTCTTAATTGTTCTGATTTTGATATAGAAAGCCAAAACTTTATAATAACCACACCATCCTCGTACAACATATGTTCAAATTCGGGAACTTGAACTAAAAACTTCTTATACTGTCCATCATCACAAAATCCCATTACGGGTTCTACTACAGCTCTGTTATACCAGCTTCTATCAAAGAATACAATTTCTCCTGGATTTGGAAGTTCTTTTATATATCGTTGAAAATACCATTGTCCCTTTTCAACTTCAGTTGGTTTATTGAGTGCTACCAAGCGCATTGCTCTCGGATTTAAATGTTCAGTAAATCTTCTTATGCTTCCTCCTTTACCTGCAGCATCTCTTCCTTCAAAAATTACTGCCACTCTTTTATTATTTTTAGCTATCCACTGCTGTAATTTAACTAACTCTATTTGAAGTAATTTTAATTCATTCTCATAATTAATTTTTGTTTTAACTTTCTCGATAGAGATTCCCTTCTTCTTAATCAATTCTAACAGCTCAGTATTAGAACCAATATTTTGAAAATCAAAACTGGTTAGCTTAATTTTTTCTTTCATAAAAGATGATAAATATTTTTGATTTTTTAACACATGATAGGCTAAAATAAAATGATATTTGCAGTATGAAAAATTTTAAAGCATTTTTATTTATTATTATTCCTTTTTATTGTTATTCACAAAAGCAATATAGTAAAGAATTCAGCTTTATCAATGATAATGATCTTTACATTTCTTATTACCAAGATAGATATTATACAAATGGGATATTTCTAACATATCGATTTATCGATACAAATAATAAATCTAAAGCTGTAAAAAAAATATACAACATCCAACTCGGTCATAAAATGTACACACCGTTTAAAGCGGTTGTTCAATCCCCAGAACTCCATGACAGGCCTTTTGCTGGATATTTATATGGTGGATTTGGTATCGACCAATTTTATGAAGACGATTCATTTATAAAAAATTCTATTGAGATTGGTGCAATTGGTCCAATTTCGATAGCAAAAGAACTACAAAATTTTATACACGATATTTATGGTTTTAAAAGAGCTGTCGGATGGCAATATCAAATAAAAGATGCTTTCGCTTTCAATTTTAAAACAACTTTTGGTACCAAACTGTTTGAAACAAACTCAAAATATTTTGATCTAAACTGGCTTAGTGAAGCCAGTTTAGGAACTGTTTTAGGTAATGTTAACACAGGATTGTTAGGTAGGTTTAGTCTAATACAACTTCAAGAAGTAACAAACTCTATCGCCTTCGGCAGTAACTTAAATGCATCAGGAAGTAACTCTTTTAATGAAAAAGAATTTTTTTTATTCATTAAACCAAAAATTGAATATATATTTTACGATGCTACTATTCAAGGTAGCTTCTTAAACAACGATAGTCCTATAACTTATCCTGTAATGCCTTTTGTTTTTACAAATCAAATAGGAATTTGCTTCACCTCTGGTAAGTTTCATTTTGGATATACTGTAAACTACCACTCAAAAAAACTAAAAAGCACTCAAGTTCCGAGAGGAAACTTTTTTGGTACTATTCAAATTAATTATCAATTTAAATAGTTCATAAAAATAAATTTTAAAAATCATCAAATTAAAATATATTTGTAATTCGAATCATTAGAAAAATAATTCATGAAATTTATCGTATCTAGCTCTCAATTATTAAAACAACTACAAGTTTTAGGAGGGGTTATAAATAGCAACAATACATTACCGATTCTAGACAATTTCTTACTCGAGCTATCAGAAAATCAACTCAAAATATCATCTTCTGATCTTGAAACTACAATGAGTTCCGTAATTATAGTAGAAAGTACAGACTCAGGTTCTATAGCTATTAACGCAAAATTACTTTTAGATACCTTAAAAACGTTTCCTGATCAGCCTTTAACATTTAAGACCGAAGGAGAAAACACCATAGAGATTATTTCTGAACAAGGAAAATATGATATGGCTTATTTTAATGGAGATGAATTTCCTAAGGCTGTTGAACTTCCTTCGCCTAGCAGTAGTGAAATTCCATCTCGTATTTTGGCAGCTGCCATAAACAAAACTATTTTCGCAACAGGAAATGATGATTTAAGACCTGTTATGAGTGGTGTTTTTTTTCAGTTTAATTCAAAAGAATTAACCTTTGTAGCTACTGATGCTCACAAGCTAGTTAAATACACTAGAACAGATATTACTGCCGACAAGTCAGCAGAATTTATAATGCCCAAAAAGCCTCTTAACCTTTTAAAGGGAATACTAGGATCGACAGAAGAAAATGTTTTAATTGAATATAACGATACAAATGCTAAATTTTCATTTGAAAACATTATTCTAATATGCCGTTTAATTGATGGCAAATACCCCAATTATGAAGCGGTAATACCAAAAGAAAACCCGAATAAGTTAACTGTTGACAGAGCTACATTTTTGAATTCTGTTCGCCGTGTTTCTATTTTCTCTAGTAAAACTACGCATCAAATTCGTTTGAAAATGGCAGGTACAGAATTAAATATTTCTGCAGAAGACTTAGATTACGCAAATAAAGCTGATGAAAGATTAATATGCGATTATCAGGGAGATGATATGCAAATTGGATTTAACTCGCGATTTCTAAGTGAGATGTTAAATAACCTGAACTCAAATGATGTTTTAATAGAAATGAGTTTACCGAATAGAGCAGGAATTTTGACACCTATTGATGGGACAGAAGAAGGAGAATTAATTACAATGTTAGTTATGCCAGTAATGTTGAACACCTAAATAACCACAAAATATTAATAAATAATAAAAAGTATAATTACAGCAGAATTAATTATACTTTTTTTATTTAAAAATAAATATTTATTGTTTTAAGAACAGTTCTCGAGCTATTTATTTTAATAAAAGATAAAAAAAGTAAAAAATATTTTTAATAATTTTTGGGAAATATTTTAAACGAAAAATAAATTAACATCTCTTTAATTATTGTTAAAACATTTCCCTTTTAAAAACCATAAATAATTGTAAATTTACGTTTTTCAAATTAGAGGAATTTACAATGGGTAAAATTATTGCAATAGCAAATCAAAAAGGTGGAGTTGGTAAAACAACAACTACCGTAAATTTAGCAGCTGCTTTAGGCGTTTTAGAGAAGAAGGTACTATTAATAGACGCTGACCCTCAAGCAAACGCAACTTCAGGACTAGGTATAGACGTTGAGTCTGTTGAAGCCGGTACCTATCAAGTTTTAGAACATACAGTTGATCCTAAAGACATCATTGTTACTACCGATTCTCCTAATGTTGATATAATTCCCGCACACATAGATTTAGTTGCTATTGAGATTGAATTAGTAGATAAAGCACAGCGTGAATTTATGCTTAAAACTGCCTTAGAAAGTGTTAAAGAAATATACGACTATATCCTAATTGATTGCGCTCCTTCACTTGGTTTAATTACATTAAACTCGTTAGTGGCAGCTCAATCGGTAATTATTCCTATACAGTGCGAATATTTTGCACTTGAAGGTCTCGGTAAATTACTCAACACAATCAAAAGTGTTCAAAAAATACACAATCAAAATTTAGCTATTGAAGGTCTGCTATTAACCATGTATGATCCTCGCTTGCGATTATCTAATCAGGTCGTTGAAGAGGTCAGAAAACATTTTAGTTCTATGGTTTTTGAAACAGTAGTTCATCGAAATATTCGCTTAAGTGAAGCCCCTAGTTACGGTGAGAGCATTATTTCTTATGATGCAACCAGTAAAGGTGCTGTAAATTACTTAAATTTGGCAAATGAAATTTTAAATAAAAAAGTTTAAAAACAAATAATGGCAAAAGCAACTAAAAAACAAGCTCTAGGTAGAGGTTTATCCGCTTTACTAAAAGAAACAGCTGAAGTTAATTCGGCTTCTGATAAAAATGCTGATAAATTAGTGGGAAACATCATTGAAATAGACATTAATTCAATAGAGGTTAACCCTTTCCAACCCAGAACTTATTTTGATGAAGAAGCTTTAAGGGAGCTAGCTAGTTCAATAAAAGAATTAGGTGTAATTCAGCCAATTACAGTACGTAAACTTACCAGTGATAAATTTCAATTAGTCTCTGGAGAGCGTCGTTATAGAGCTTCTAAACTAATAGGAAATGCAAGAATTCCTGCTTATATAAGATTAGCTAATGATCAAGAAATGCTAGAAATGGCATTAGTTGAAAATATTCAACGAAAAAATCTTGATCCAATCGAAGTTGCTCTATCTTATCAACGTCTTATAGATGAAATTAAATTAACGCAAGAAGAACTTAGTACTCGCGTTGGAAAAAAACGCTCAACTGTAACAAATTACCTTCGTCTTTTAAAATTAGACCCGATCATTCAAACAGGAATGAGAGATGGTTTTATTTCTATGGGCCATGGCAGAGCTTTAATAAATATTGATAGTAACTCAGATCAACTGAATATTTATGAAAAAATTGTTCGAGATAAATTGTCTGTTAGACAGACTGAAGAGTTAGTAAAAAACTTAAAAGAAGGAAAAATAGCTAAAACCTCTAAGAAAAAAGCTCTACCCAAATATATTACTGACGGTGTTAAAGAAATGACAAACTATTTTGGCAACAAAATTGATGTTACTGTCAACGATAAAGGGAAAGGAAAAATAGCTATCAACTTTAATTCAGAGGAAGATTTTAATCGAATAAAAAAATTATTACAATAATTGTTCATAAAAAAACTCATATTCATTTTTGTTTACTTATGTTTCGTTACATTCTCTTTTGCTCAGAAAGATTCGTTAAACATTAAAGTAAAAAAAACACTTGTAGTAGAAGATTTATATAATCCATTGTCTCCTTCTAAAGCAGCTTTTTATTCAGCTATCTTCCCTGGAGGAGGGCAGATATATAATAAAAAATACTGGAAAGCACCCATTGTATGGGGAGCTATAGGCTCTAGTGTTTATTATTACGTTATTAATAGTAATGATTACGATAGATTTAGAACTGCCTTTAAATTAAGATCACAAGGGTTAAAAGATGAATTTACAGATGAAAACGGTAATCAACTAATTTCAACTTCAGGACTAGAAAATGCTCAAAGAGTTCTTAGAAGAAATAGAGATTTATCGTTATTAACGGGGATACTTCTGTATGTATTACAAATAGTTGAAGCTAGTGTTAATGCTCATTTGCTTCAATTTGAAACAAATGACAATCTAACAATAAAACCATCTCTAAAGATAAATTCGATTTTACAAGAAACTCCGCAGGTTGGTTTAACTTTTAAATATTCTTTCTAAAAAATGAAAATAGCCTTATTAGGATACGGTAGAATGGGTAAAGAGATTGAAAAAATAGCTTTACAAAGAAAACATGAAATTGTTATAAAATATTCTGGAAAAGAAAAATATGATATAACATCTGCAGATATTGCAATAGACTTCAGCCTTCCAGATGTTGCCTATGATAATATTTTAAACTGCCTTGATCATAATATCCCAGTAGTATCCGGAACAACAGGCTGGTTAGCAAAATATGATCAAGTAATCCAAAAATGTAATGATAAAAAGGGCGCTTTCATCTATGCCTCGAATTTTAGCTTAGGAGTTAACTTATTCTTCGAATTAAGCAAGCAATTAGCGCGAATAATGAATAATTTGGAACAATATAGTACATCAATCGAAGAAATTCATCATACAAGTAAATTAGATGCTCCTAGTGGAACGGCTATAACTTTAGCTGAAAACATTATTGGAAGTTCATCAATGAATTCTTGGACTCTAGAAGGTGATAATGATAATAATAATATTCCTATTACGGCTATTAGAACACCTAATGTTCCAGGTACACACACCGTTTCTTATAATTCAATTGTAGATTCAATTGACATAAAACACACAGCTCATAACCGAGAAGGTTTTGCACTTGGAGCTGTAATTGCTGCTGAATGGCTACTTGGTAAAACTGGGGTTTTTAATATGAGAGATGTATTAAGTCTAACTTAAAAGGTAATTTTCGCAACAAAACACCCGTATTAATAATAAATAGAGTTTAAAATATAAAATTATGACATTTACTGAATGGTTTATCTTTTTTTTAATAATTCAAGTTATTCATTTTATTGGTACCTGGAAGCTCTATGTAAGAGCTGGAAGAAAATCATGGGAAGCTTCGATTCCTATTTATAACGCTATTATTTTAATGGGTATCATTAACCGACCAAAATGGTGGGTAATTTTATTATTTATTCCAATTATAAATCTTTTAATGTTCCCTATAATTTGGATAGAGACTTGTAGAAGTTTTGGATATAATAAGAGCAAAGACACAACACTTTCCATACTAACCTTAGGTTTTTATATTTATTATATCAATTATTTCACAAATGATCCTTATAAAGAAAATAGAAGTACCAAAGCTCCTACTCCTTTTGATGAATGGTTGGGCTCTATTTCTTTTGCTATCATTGCTGCTACAATAGTACATACTTATTTTATGCAACCTTATACAATTCCCACGTCTTCTTTAGAAAAAACACTTCTAGTCGGGGATTATCTATTTGTTAGTAAGTTTCACTACGGAGCACGCCCCCCAATGACCGCTTTATCTTTTCCTATGGTACACGATACAATTCCTGGAATAGGTATTAAATCATTCGTATCAGAAGATGATTCTAAGAAACAAAACAACTGGAAAAATAAATTATCATTACCCTATCTAAGGCTTCCTGGCATTCAGAAAATAAAAAGAAATGATATTGTAGTCTTTAATTGGCCTGCAGATACAACAAAAACAATGTGGGGAGATGTTTCTGGAAAGCAAACTTATAAACCTATCGACAAGAGAACTAACTATGTTAAAAGATGTGTGGGTATTCCTGGAGATAGTTTAGAAGTTAGAAATGGGTATGTTTATATAAATAACAAAAGAACCATTCTACCAGATAGAGCAAAACCGCAATGGTATTTTGAAGTGAATACTGGTGGAAAAGAATTTAGTCGTAATGATATTGTAAAATATAAGTTACAAAAAGAATCACGCATATTAGGAAACGGTCTTTATCTATTAAATTTGACTGATGAAGAGGCAGCCTCCTTAGAGAAAAATAAAATTGTTAAAAGTATAAAAAAACATATAGAACCCAAGGGGCAATATCAAAAATCGGTGTTCCCACATAACCCAAAATACCCTTGGTCCTCTGATAATTTTGGACCAATTTACATTCCTAAAAAAGGGGTAACAGTTTCTTTAAATGAAAACACCATTCCCTTTTATGAACAAATTATTAGAAGGTATGAAAATAATAATTTAACAATATTTGAAAATGACATATATATAAATGGCAAAAAAGCCTCTTCTTACACTTTTAAACAAGATTACTTTTGGATGATGGGTGATAACCGCCATAATTCATTAGATGCTAGAAACTGGGGATATGTTCCTTTCGATCATGTAGTTGGAAAACCTGTTATGATTTGGTTTAGCTTTGATAGTGATCTTAATAAAATTAGATGGGAACGATTATTTACAACAGTAGGCGGTAATGGAAAGCCTGTTTCTTATCTATGGCTTGTTGTTGCTCTAGTATTGTTATATGCTTTATATAGTTTTAGAAAAAGAAAAAAGAAAAGAGTTTAATGTCTTTATTTATCCCAGCATATTTTGCTCCTATTTCTCAATATGCAGCAATTTATAAATCAAAAAATATTGTATTTGAAGTAAATGATAATTTTCAAAAACAAACCTACAGAAACCGATGTTATATATATGGTTCAAACGGTAAGTTATCTTTAAACGTTCCTGTAAAACATAATTTAAATAAAGATAGAAAAAAAACAAAGGATACCCTAGTAGAAAGAAATTTTCCCTGGCAAAAACAACATTTAAAATCGCTTCAAACGGCTTATCGTTCTTCTCCTTTTTTTGAGTTTTTTGAAGATGATCTACATAAAATCTTTAATAAAAATTATAAATATTTGCACGATCTTTTGTTTGATACACATTTTTTTATAATGGACTCATTGGGACTGGATCCTGTATTTATTAAAACTAGTGAATACGTGCTAACATCAGAAGACGATTTTCGTACTCTAGCGATTGCTAAAAAAGGAACATCTATTAACATGGATACTTATGTTCAAATGTTTGATGACAAACATGGGTTTATTCCTAATCTTTCCATATTAGACCTTTTATTTATGGAAGGAAGAAATTCTCTTAGCTTTTTAAATAAAATTTCAGTAAATTTATAAAAATTTAACTATCCCTTAAAAAATAACGAATCTATTTCGTTAAACAACCCTTGTATCAATATAGCTAAATAATGCCACATCATTTAGAACCCTTTGCTAGACACTTTATGCCTGAAATTTCTGGCCATTCTCTTAAAATATTAGGCTCAATTATTAAAAGGGAATCCTTTCCAAAAGGTAAAGCCATAATTAAACAAGGGCAGGTTCCTACTAATTTTTATATATTAGTTGATGGTGTTGCTAGAAGTTTTGTTAATCTTAAAAATAAAGAACATACAAGAACTATTTATACAGGAATAACAACATTTGGTCCGCTTTCATCATTAAGTGTTAAGTCGAGTTCAAATGCTACCTATGAATGCTTAACAAACTGTGAATTTTTCATAGGTGACTTTAATGAACTAATTAAAATAATTAAAAATCATCACGAAATTTCTCTTTTATATTCAAAAGTTTTAGAAAAAGTTTTTATTCGTACAGAACAACGATTAGATGAACTTGCTTTGCTAAACGCTACAGAACGCTATTTAAAACTTAAAAAAGATGTACCTGATATTGATAATCTTATACCACAATACCATATAGCTTCTTTTTTAAATATTACTCCTGTACAGCTCAGTCGTATTAGGAAAAAAATATACTCTATTTAAAATATAAACATATGTTAATCTTTTTGTTTGATATTAAACATATATTTGCACCATAAAATATTATATCTGATTTGTTATCAGATATTTGGTTTCCCCTTACAGAAAAAAGGTTTGTTATTACAAACCTTTTCTCTTTTCTAATTCTTTCTAAAAAGAATTCCTCCTTATATTTATTTTAAAACTTTATTTATATGAATCTCTTTTGTAAATCATTAAGCTGATCAGATATTTTCAATCTTAAAACTATAAAAGTATATAATATAATAATTAAGATGCTTTTGCCAATTATATTCAGTACTGGTGCTATATTAAAATTATAAACATAAAATTCAGCAAGATTAAAATTTATATTTTTAAATAAAATATAAAAACAAATTATCACTAAAAAAGCAGTAAGTGTTTTCATTGTAAAAGGAAACATTTTTAATTTAGCATTAACAAACCATAACTTTAAAAAACCAAAAAAAGAAACCACTAAAAATGTTGCTAATGCCAAACCATTGGTTCCAAAGTTCAAATCATAATAAAAATAATTATTCAAATAAAATACTGTAAAGGCCATGCCAAAACTAACAGGTAATGCAATTTTATAAAATTTTGAATTATTAATTATGGCAGTATTATTTCCTAAAGACATATTCAATAATTTTGCAAGTGAAATCATTAATACTACTAACTCACCCCCTGCGTACCCTTTTTCTGGCATTACTTTAAATAAATCTGTTACATTAGTATTTACTAACACAAAAAACAATCCTCCAATCACCAATAAGTTAATAGAGCTTTTTTTATACAAAGACAATAACTCTTTTCCATTGTTATCATTTATTGATTTTGAAGTAAGGGGTTGAATTATTTGAGTCATTGCACGACTTGGCGCCTCAATAAAACTACCAATGAAAACTGCTACGCTATAATACGCTGCCTTTGCAAATCCTTCTTTTCCTGGAATCATAACTTTGTCTATATCAAGAACTATAGCACTTGCACTACCTGCCAACAAAATATATGCTGAATACTTTAATACTTCTATATAATTATGAGGTAAGCTTAGTGTAATCTTAGGTCTATATAACTTAAATGCATATAACATCATCAGTATTACACGAAATATATAAGCATAAGATAAGTATACAATAAAATTCTCTTTGCTAAGTAGATCAAAATAAACTGCAAATAGCAGAACCATTACTGCTACTCTATTGTATAATTCTTTTAATAAATTTCCAAAAACAGACTGTAGTTGCACTTTTGCCCAAGAGTAAAACATTTCAAAATAAGCACAACTTACTGCAACTATATAAATATAAATTGTATAATTTTCAATAATGCGATTGTCTTTAATTGTAGCGCTTAAAATACCATGGTGAAAAATATCCCAAAAATACCCAATTAATAAAGCTATAATTAACGGCAAAAACATAATAGAGCTTAAAAACTTATCCTTTTCGTCTTTGGTGCTATAACTTGTAAAATATTTAATGATCGTATTATGCATACCTAAAACAATCAGAGGCATAATTAAATTTGAAGAAGATAGAACAAAAGTTACCAATCCATAATAATCCTCTTTTAAAAAACGAGCATAAAGAAAGATCGTATTAATACCTCCAATTAAAAAACCCAGATATATAATGACTGTGTTTTTTAGCGATTGTTTGAAAATAATTCCCAATGTAAAATGCGTTTTTTAGTTTTTGATAGTTTTGTGGATAAAAGTTACTAGTTTTTCCGTCAACTTCTTTCTGTGAAATTGAGATATATCCTCTGTTAACATATCAATGCCTTCATTTTTGTAACATTTATAAAGCTTTAATATATAACTCCTAAGTTTTCTCTTATTTGCATGATAAGAAAAGACTTCACCTGATTTAGTTTCTCTGATTATATCCGCCAAGTCTCCTTCAGTTGGCGCTATGCCTAATATCGGTCTTCTTGCTTGTAAATACTCAAATGTTTTTCCTGGGATCATCTCTTTCGCACTAGGATAATCATTTACTACTATAAGTAAGACCTGCGATTTTCTTTGAAATCTTTTAGCATCGTTATGAGGAACATAACCAATTTTCTCAATATTTTTTATGTTACTTTCTTTTAAACTCTTACTTACCGTATCATCAATTTTACCAATGAATCGTAGAACAAAATCATCCCTAAAATTACTGTCGTTCTCTGAAATTTCAGATAGAACTTCCCATAATACTTTAGGATTTCTTTCTGAGCTCATCATTCCAATATAAGTTAATGTAAATTTCGAGTCTATAACTGTATCCTCCTTAACGAAATCATTATCTTCATCATAGCCATTAGTGATAACATCAATTAAACTAGCCTTATCTTTGTATTTTTGTTTCGCATGATTACTAACCATAAGGACACTATCCGCATCTCTAACAACCAAATTTTCAAGATAATGATGCTTTTTAATTGCCTTTTGGCTTAACGGTAATAAATGAAAATAATCTACACTGGTCCAAGGGTCACGAAAATCGGCTATCCACTTAATAGCTAATCTCTTTTTTAAATGCCATCCTATAAGATGCACGCTATAAGGTGGTCCAGTTGTTATTAGAGCATCCACTTTATTTTCTTCTAAATACCTTTCTAATTTCCTTACTGATGGTTTTACCCAAAACATTCGTGCATCAGGTATAAAAAAATTTGCTCTGATATAAAGTAATAATTTTTCAAATAAACTTGGATTAGGGTTCAAGAACCCCATACTGTTTTGTACGTTTGATTTTTTGAACTTTGAAAGAATTGCATTTGGCTCTGTAATACGACATTTTATAATTTCAGTACCTTCAGGAATATCTTTTTCAAGTGTTACATCTGTTAAAGGGTAAACAGGATTCTTCGCTGTAAATACAACAGGTTCTACGCCATAGTATCTTAAATATTTCACAAACTTTAACCAACGTTGTACACCTGGACCACCAGCAGGAGGCCAATAATAAGTTACAATTAGTACTTTCAATATAATTTATAATAATAAGTTAACATTACTTTAAAGTTTTTAAACGCATGCTTCAAATTTAATTTCATCAAATTTCTATTCAATATCTGTCTATTTAGGGCTCTTTAGGTTATAGATTTCATTCTTTTTTTAATTATAAACCCTCCTAGAGGAATTAGAAACATAAAAACATATGATACTAAACTAATCACTCTTCCTTCAGTTATAACTTTAGGCTCAAATTTAAATTCTACTACATGGTTACCTTTTGGAATCGACATTCCCCTTAATACGTAATTTACCCTGCTATGAGGAACTAATTTTCCATCCAAATAGGCATTCCATCCTTTTTGGTAATAAATTTCTGAAAAAACAGCAAATTGAATTGATTTCGCAGATGTTTTGTACCTCAAACTTGCTGCATTATGATCAACTAACTTGATAAAGTCAGTCGAATCTCTTTCAAATTTCACTAATTTATCTATGCTAAGTCTTTCGAAATCCTTTTTTCTGATAATCGCTCCCTCTTTTGTTTTTAAACTATCTAATCCTAAAATTTCATTATTCGCAGATTCTACAACTTTCAATTCTTTAATAAACCACTGACTACCATTAGCTTCTGTATTTTTCTGAACTTTACCTTCCCCTAACACAAAATATTTGGTATTTAGCATATTTAACACTTCTAAGTTATTCTTTGCGATTTGATACTCAAATAGCTCTTGATAACGCTTCATTTTTGCTGCATGATATCCACCAATTGAATTATGAAAATATGATGTTCTTGCTTCGTTCAATACATTCCCTGAAAAGTTTGCCACACGATAATACCCTTTATCCTTTAAAATTTCTTTATCTACATTGTTAGCTACAAAAGGTTTATCAACATTTCTTGCATTAGTAAAATCTTCTTTATTAACATAATTTAAGTCGATTAAAACCAAATCTAAAACAATCAGACAGGTAATAATAATTATAGTTACATTATATTTTATTTTTTTATTGATAAATGCCCATAAAACTCCCCCCGTAAACAAAATTAGTATAAATGACCTAAAACTATCACCTCTCAACATAGATTTTCTATCTGTGATTAAAGCATCCACCAATTCAGGAAGTTGTTGTTGGTATTGAGCATCTCTTAAACCCTGAAAATCAAATAAATTAAAACCTAAAACAGCAAAAAACAATGTAATACTACCGGTAAGATATAATGCTTTTTTTAGAGCCTCTTTTTTGTTTTCTTTTGATACTTCATCTGAGAAAAACTGTTTTAATGCCAAAACACCTAATAAAGGGACACAAAGTTCTGCTATCACTTGAATTGACGATACAGCCCGAAACTTGTCATATAAAGGAAAATAATCAATAAATAGGTCTGTTATAAATGAAAAATTCTTTCCCCAACTCATAATTATTGAAAATACAGTAGCACTTACTAACCAATATTTCACTTTTCCTTGAAGTAGAAAAACACCTAGGAAAAACAAAAAGAAAACTACTGCTCCAATATAGGCAGGAGCTTCAACAATTGGTTGTTTTCCCCAATAAGTTAATACTTCGCTCGAGAACTGTTTTGCTACTTGATCACCCGCTCTTAGTTTTACTGTTTCATAAAATGCAGATTTTTCGTCAAGCCTTTCTACTGTCCCACCACCCATAAATCTTGGTATTAAAAGATTTAGAGTTTCCGATATTCCATAACTGTACTCTGTAATATAAGCTTTATCTAGCCCTGAAGATTTCTCCCTAGGGCTTCCGTCTGGATTTATTGTTAACTCAGATTTACTTCTCGTACTTTGGTTTGCATATTCTTTTGTAGATAATAAGCGCGTAGCGTTTACACTTAGTCCTAAAAAACATGCTGTAAAAACGATTACAATATGTTTAAAAAACAGTTTTAATTCATTATTCTTATATGCATCAACAAACTCGAATATGAGAAACATTAACAAGCAGAAGCCAAGATAATACGTCATCTGAGGGTGATTAGAAACAACCTCTAAAGCCATGGCTACTGAAGTTAAAATAAACCCAAAAAGATACCTTCTTTGATACACATATATAAAACCAGCAAGAACCATTGGCATATACCCTATGGCGTGTGCTTTTGCATTATGTCCAGCTCCGAAAATAATTATTAGATAGGTTGAAAAACCAAAGGATAAACTTCCCAACACTGCTAGTTTCCAATCTACTTTTAAAGCTGTTAATAAAATGAAGAAGCTCAAAAAATATAAGAATAAATAATCTGCAGGTCTTGGCAAAAAGCGTATTACTTTGTCAATATATTTTATAAAATCATTAGGAAACTGAGCTCCTACTTGATAGGTAGGCATACCACTGAATGCATTCCTTAACCAATAGGAATCTTTGCCATGATCTACCCTATAATTTGTAGATTCACGAGCCATTCCTTTATACTGCATAATATCGCCTTGTTTTATTTTTTTTCCACTTAAAACAGGATTAAAATAAAGCAAAGAGGCAATTACAAATATAATACCGACAGAAACGTACGGTAAAAACTTTTTTTTGTCCATGATTTAATCTATCTCTTCAAAATCAATATATTCACCAATATTCTTATCATTTCTATTGGGTTTTGTATCTTTCTTATCAATTACCGTTTTACCTTCCTCCACTATCGTTTCTTCTTTGTAACCGTATTGGCTTTGAGCTTTTTTGTGGACTTTATCTACAGCCTTTTTTAGTAAATAAGGTCCCAATAATTTTATAATAAACTTTACTAAATAGTATATAAAGAGAATTGTGAGAAATGTTCTTATGAAATTTATAAGACCTGCTTGATGTATCGTCATCTTAAAAGAATATTCAAAAAATTATCCAAAAATAACAATTTGATAGAAAAGGCAACGTTAAATACATTACAAATCTTGTAACTATATAGTATTTCATATTTTTATGGTATTTTTGTGCTACTCATAAATTGATTTTATAACATGATTAACAGGCTTTTTATTCTTTTTACGTTTTTCACGTCAGTGTTTGTTCAAGCTCAGTACACTACAGTTATAAATTCAAATAGACCTGGTATTTCTGAAAGTCCATATAGTGTTGGATCTGGTGTATATCAGTTGGAATCTTCGTTATTCTATAGAAACATGCCTCTTATTGAAACTTTTAGCAATCCAGAATCTTTTGGTTTAAATTTGCTTTTCAGAACTAGTTTCTTTCTTGAGCAATTAGAATTTAACTTAAACACCTCACTATCTCATGATAAAATAGGTTTTAAAAATCTTTTTAGCTCCTCTTACAATACAACCGGTTTAAGTAACTTTACACTAGGAGCAAAATACATGATTTATGCCCCCACTTATTCGGATAAATCTAAAGAAATAAGAAGCTGGCGAGCGAGACATTCTTTCGATTGGAAAAGATGGATTCCACATATTGGTATTTTTGCAGGAATTAATTTCGATAATTTTCTAACAGACTATTACAAAAAAGGAGGCTTTTCTACAAGAGTTGGTCTTCTCTTACAAAACGAATTTTCAAATAAACTTAACGTTATTTCTAATGTATTCTTAGATAAAATTGGCACCGATTATTCTGAGTACTCATTTATTGTAACCAGTACATATAACATTAACGACTACTGGTCAAGCTTTATTGAATTACAAGGAGTTTTTGAACAATATCAAAAGAAAAGTAGTATTGGTGGTGGAGCAGCTTATTTATTAAACCCTAATCTGCAACTTAACGCATCAGTTAGAGGTAATCTGGAAGGAAACCTTTTTGGTATAACCTCTACTCTAGGTGTTTCTTATAGATTAGATAAACATGAAGATGCATTTGTAGAACTCGATGACACTGGAAATAAAATAGAAGAGGACAAACCAATAAAGTATGATGAGAATAGAAACTTTTTTGGTAGATTAATTAGTAAAATAAAGAAGCTTTTTACAAAAAACAAAAATAATCAAAAAGTAGACTTAGATATCTCTCCAAATAGCAAAGACGAGAATGGTGAAGATAAAAAATTAGAAAAACCAAGAAGAGAAAGACAAAAATCATTAGTTGATGTTATCACGAAAGAAGATGAGAAACAGAAGAAAAAAACAGCTAAAGAAATAAAAAAGGCAGCAAAAAAAGCTAAGAAGGAAAAAGAAAAGATGGCGAGAAAAGCACAAAAAGAAAAAGAAAAAGCAGAAAAAGAAATAAAAAAAGCACAAGAAAAGGAAGCTAAAGAAGCACAAAAAGAAAAAGAAAAAGCAGAAAAAGAAATAAAAAGAGCACAAGAAAAGGAAGCTAAAGAAGCACAAAAAGAAAAGGAGAAAATTGAAAAAGAAGCTAGAAAAGCGAAAGAAAAAGAAGCTAAAGAGGCTGAAAAGGAAGCAAAAAGGAAAGAAAAAGAAAAAGAAAAGTTAGAGAAAGAAATAAAAGAATTAGAGGAAGAAATAAAAGAAGAGGAAGAAAAAAAAGAGAAAGAAAAAAAAGAGAATGATAATTAAAAGAAAAATCATTAATTGTAAATGATATCTATTAAAGAAGTAAAAGATAAAAAGGGAATGAAACAGTTTGTTATGTTCCCTTTCTCGCTATATAAAAATAATACTTATTGGGTACCTCCGATCATTAATGACGAGTTAGCTAATTTCAATGCAAATAGTAATCCAATATTTGAACATGCAAATGCTAATTTCTTTCTTGCATACAAGAACAATGAAGTAGTAGGGCGAATTATAGCTATAGTTAACACATATGAAGTAAAAAAACAGAACATTAAAAAAATGCGTTTTGGATGGTTTGACTTTATTGATGATCTTGACGTAAGTAAAGCTTTATTAGATAAAGTAAAAGCAATTGGTAAAAACAATAACTTAAATTTTGTGGAAGGCCCTGTTGGATTTAATAATTTAGATAAAACAGGAGTTCTTGTTGATGGATTTGACCATATAGGAACAATGATTACCTGGTATAACCATCCCTATTATAAAGATCATTTAGAAAAATTAGGATTTAAAAAAGAAAAAGAATATGTCGAAAGTAAGTTTCCTTTTAAAAATGTTAATCTCGAAAAATACACTAAAGCTGGTAATTTAATTCAAAAAAGATATGATTTAAAAGAAGTTAACTTTAAATCAACGAAAGATATTATTCCTTATGTAGATGAAATGTTTGATTTATTTAGTCAAACGTATTCGAAACTATCAACCTACGTTCCTATATCACAAGAACAGATAGAATATTTTAAAAAGAAATATATTTCTTTTATAAACCCTGAATATATTAAATTTGTAATGGATAGGGATGAAAATATGGTTGCTTTCGCAATTGTTATGCCTTCGTTTTCGAAATCTTTACAAAAAAATAAAGGTAAATTATTTCCTTTTGGTTTGTTACGATTACTAAATGCACGAAAAAAATCAAAAGATGTTATTTTTTATTTAATAGGAGTACATCCTGATTATCAAAATAAAGGAGTTACCGCTGTGATCTTCCGAGAATTCGCTAAAACATTTAGAAATAAAGGAATTGAGAATTGTATAAGAACACCAGAGTTAGAAGATAACATAGCTATTCATAAAATCTGGAAAGACTTTTCTCCCACTATCCACAAAAGAAGAAGAACATACAGAATTGATCTATAATGCAACTATTCTATAACTCAGAAATTTCAAGCGAAGAAAAAAAGTTTACTTTTAGTAAAGAAGAAAGTAAACATATTATAAAAGTCTTAAGAAAAAAAGAAGGAGATACTTTACATATAACAAACGGAAATGATTATCTGTTTAATGTACAAATAATAGTTCCAAATGATAAAAAATGTGTTGTTGAAATTAAAGATTTTCAGAAAACATTAAATAACAGAAATTATCACTTGCATGTAGCCATTGCACCTACAAAAAATATAGATCGTTTTGAATGGTTTCTTGAAAAAGCTACAGAAATAGGTATAGATGAAATAACACCATTACTATGTAAGAACTCTGAAAGAAAACACCTAAAAATAGATAGATTAAATAAAATTTTACAATCTGCACTAAAACAATCTCTTCAATATAAATTACCAAAATTAAACGGCTTAACTGACTTTAAAGACTTTATTAACAATAAGTTTACCGGAGAAGGCTTTATTGCTCATTGTGAAAATGATGATAAAAAATACTATTTAAAAAATATAGTAAAGCTTCGTTCAAGATATACAATTCTAATTGGTCCTGAAGGGGATTTTTCTTTAGATGAAATTGAAAATTCTAAAAAAAATGGCTTTATTCCTATCAATTTAGGAAAAACTAGATTACGAACGGAAACAGCAGGCATAACTTGCTGTCAAAATATTAATTTTTTACATCAATAATTCTTTTTTGTATCTTTAGACCAAAGATTAACCTATTTTTTTGAGTACGTCGGACTTTTTCAATATTTTTCTTTTGGTTAGCTCCTTACACGGATTTGCTTTTAGCCTTATTCTATTCAACTCTAAAAATGACAGTGGAAAGAGTATGTTATATTTGAATCTTTTAATACTTTCCATTTCTTTGAATAATTTTCAATCTTGGGCTTTAGCAAACAAACTTTTCCAGCACAAATTTGTACTTGACTATATTCAAATTCCTTGGCATTTTTTAGCCATGCCTTTTTTATATATGTTTTTAATTAACTACATTAATTTAAAATCAAAAACATATAATCTTTTAAAAATTATACTTCCTGTATTCTTTTTTGCTATTGTAGCACAAATATCATTTGTACTATTCTATTGTGATAAGGATAGTCAAAAAAATCTAGATTTTATTTATGAAAGATATACATCAATTGAGGAGATAATTAGTTTTATTATTTCAATTAGTCTATTTCTTTATTCATATTATCTATTTTATAAAAAAGAAAATATTCTGGAAAAAACTTTATCTTATGATAACTTTAAATGGATCGATACATTTTTTAAATTATCATCTATAGGTTATACACTTTGGATAATTGCATTGATCGTAAAAGTTTGCTTGAATTTTAAAGGGTTTATTTTTTCCTATTACCCCTTAAGAATTTATACAACTGTTTTAATATATTGGTTAGGCTATCAAGGGTTAAAACAGGCTCGAATTCGAAAAGAACGTAAGCAAATAAGAAATAAAATTATAAACAACCAAAAGAACAGTAAAAGACTAAAAAAAAATAATAAAAAAGACAACGAAAAAAATATTTTATCATCACATAGTAATATCTCAGTTACGGAAGAGCAGTATAAAAAATATCAAAAGTATTTTTTAAAAATAGATCTATTGATTAAGTCTGAAAAAAAATTTTTACTTCCTCGTTATACCCTCCAAAATCTTGCTTCAGAAACTGAATTTAGCCAAAGCACGCTCTCACTTATAATTAATAATATTTCAAAAAAGACATTTATTGAATATTTAAACGAAATGCGTGTTGAACAAGCTAAAGAATTGTTAACGGATGAACATTATGAAAATTACACCATAACTGCAATAGGTTTGGAGTCTGGATTCAATTCAAAATCTACATTTTATACCGTTTTCAAAAAACATACAGGCTTGACGCCTTTCTCTTTTAGAGAAAAATCCTTGAAATCAACTTTAAGTTAATTAAAAGTTAGTTCGAAATCATCCAAAACAGGTGTTTCTGAACTGCCATATCATCAAGTTTATATAAGTTTGTATACATGTGAGCTTTGAAACAAAATAGCTTTAATATAAAATACATTTAACTAAAATTTACATCAAATAATATTATTAAGTGACCATCGCTTAATCATGAAAAAGAAAGAAATCCATGTAAAAACATCAGCAATATTTTGTTGATGTTTTTTTTATTCAAACTAACCTAAAACAAGTCCAAAATCACTTATTCTGGATGAATTCGAACTCCTATTTTTTCTTTATAGTTTAACTTTGGAGTGAAATCGTTATTTAATGATATTGATTTCTTAAGGGGAAAAATCACCAACCTTTTAGGTTGGTGTTTTTATTTGAAGTTTACTATATTGTAACCAAATTTAATACTTGTGAAAAATTTTTGTACCCTTTTACTTCTGATCTGCGTATGCCAAATGCAATCTCAAGAAGTCGCTATTTTAAAATATCAAGGCGGTGGTGATTGGTATGCAAACCCGACAGCGTTACCCAATCTTATAAGCTTTGTTAATACTTCTACGAAATGCGCTATTTCAAAAGAGCCCCAAGTAGTCACTCTAAGAGATAATGCAATTTATACATATCCTATAGTTTTTATGACAGGACATGGAAACGTTTATTTCGACGACCAAGATGTACAAAAACTAAGAGATTATTTAATTTCAGGTGGGTTTCTGCATATTTCCGATAATTATGGCCTTGATAATTATATTAGAAAAGAACTTAAAAAAGTTTTCCCTTCCGATAATTTTACTGAGATTCCCAGCACTCATCCTATTTATAACCAGACCTATAAATTTCCTAAAGGACTTCCTAAAATACATGAGCATGATAATAATACCCCAAAAGGACTTGGAATTTTCCATAAAGGAAGACTTGTAGTGTTTTATGATTACGAATGTGATTTGAGTGATGGTTGGGAGGATCAATCAATTCATAATGATCCGAAAAATATAAGGTTAAAGGCACTCAAGATGGGGTCTAATATCATTGAATATGCTTTTACAAATTAATAGAATTTGCTATTAGGATAAGTTAGTTATTTTAATGTTTTATAGCTTTGTCTCTTTTCTACAATAGAATATTTCTTGTGATTTTCTAACCGATTTTAACGAAAAAACAACTTATATGGATATAGACTTCTTTATAATAGCATTTTGAAGGTCTGCTTGAATTTTTGTTCTCATATTGCTTTTAACAAGTCTGCGATTTCTTGCAGTTGGGTATACTCGATTTGACAAAAATACATATAGAATACCACTCTGAGGATCAGCCCAAGCATAAGTTCCCGTAAAGCCACTATGACCAAAACTTTCTTCAGACACACAACCACAAGTTGGTTTTTCTTCTAATTTTATTTGAGGCTTATCAAAACCTAAACCTCGGCGCACCTTTTTTTCTGCATAATATCTTTTATTAAATTTATCGATGGTCTCTTCTTTAAAATACCTAACTCCTCCATATTCTCCTTTTTGCAAATACATTTGCATAATTTTTGCGACATCATTTGCATTTGAAAATAATCCTGCATGTCCTCCTACTCCTCCTAACATTGCCGCCCCCATATCATGAACGAAACCATGCAATAACTGCTTACGAAAATAATGATCTATCTCGGTCGGAACGATTTCGGACTCCTTAAACTTTTTCAAAGGCAAATATGATGTCCTATAAGCTCCTAATGAATTGTAAAGCAGTTCATCTACAATAATATCAAGTGGCTTATTATATTTTTTTTCAATAATTTCTCTTATCATATAATACCCCAAATCACTATACTTATAGCCTAAATTACTTCTTTGATCTGACTCTTTTATTTTTTTACTTATAGAGTCCTTATAGCTATTTACTAGATACAAATTATCGGCAACCTTTATACTAAACTCTTCAGACCACCTATCTCTGTAAAACTTTTTTAAATTCTCTCCTGTTTTCTCGTGCTGCGTTTCTAAATAAAACGGTATCCAAGACTTTAAACGACCATAATGTGATAGTATTTCTTTTAAAATAAGTGTATCTTTATTTGAATTACGGTACTCAGGTAACAAATCTCCTATACTAGAAAAAAGACTTAATCTTTTTTCCTCTTCTGCCTTCATTACAGCAGGTAACGAGGCTAAGATTTTGGTTAATGATGCTAAATCATAAATATCGGAATTTTTCACCTTTTTTTTCTTCATAGATGTGTGGTATCCAAATGACTTATAATAAAACACTTTACCATTTCTAGCCGCTAAAATTTGGCCCCCAGGTGTCATTTTTTTTTTTAAAAGCGTATCAATTCTTTGATCTATTTTCTTTAATTTTTCCGAAGAAACTCCTGCTTCTTCAGGAATTGTATACTGTAATCTATTTAGTCTAGATTTTTCAATCCCAGTACCCACTTTGTAAGAATTAATGCTAACAGGAAGCCTTCCTTTAAGTTCGAAAGCTCCAAATAAAGCCTGTGCTGTCAATTCTTGTGCTATTTTACTGTTCTGGTACGCTAAAACAATAGTTTCTATATCTTCTTCAGCAATACTTAAAAGGCTATATGGGCTTGCAAAATTACATAAAATCACATTACATTCACTTGCTATTGCACGGAGCCATTTCATATCTTTTTCAGAATACTTATAACTCTTCCATGGGTTTTTATTAGACTTATGAAAGCCTACAATTACTGTATTAAATCCTTTTAACTTTTTAAGAAGTGTTTTCAAATACTTACTTGATACGTTTTCAACTTTGGTATAATTCTTTAACATAGATAAAAAATCATCACCTTTATCATCTCCCAAAGACACGTAAGCTATTTTCTTTTTTTCTAAATGTTTAAAAGGAATATTGTTGACTACATCTTTAATCACAGTAATTGAATTTCTTACTAATTTTCTGTGAAGCATCTGATCTTCTACACTATTGATGTCTTTATGAAGGTTCTCAAGTTTTGAAGGACTATACTTATTCAACCCAACCAGGTATTTTGCTTTTAAAATTTTTCTTACTGACTCATCTATCCTTTCTTCTGTTATCTTTCCATTTTTTATTGATGCTTTTAATAATTTCAATGTACCCTTGATATCAGATGGTATTAGCAATATATCATTTCCTGCTTCAATTGCAGCTATATTAATTTCAGCAGAGGTATTATAATTAGCTGCCCCTTTCATATTTAATCCATCGGTTATAATCAACCCTTGATAACCTAGTTCATTTTTCAACATATCTGTTACGACTACTTTTGATAATGAAGATGGTAAATTAACATCCTTCTCAATTTGTGGTAAACTTAAATGCGCTACCATTATGCTAGCTACACCACTATTGATAACTTTTTTATATGGATATAATTCAACTGAATCAAGTCGATCTTTAGAAAAATCAACTATTGGTAGTTCAATATGTGAATCTGATGCTGTGTCTCCATGACCAGGAAAGTGTTTTGCACTTCCAAGTACACCAACTCCTTGCATACCCTCTATAAATTGAACTGCTTTTTTTGCAACATTTTCTTTGTTTTCTCCAAAAGATCTATTTCCTATAATTGGATTATCTGGATTTGTATTAATATCTACTACAGGTGCAAAATTTATATGAACACCTATTCTTTTACAATGTTCACCTATCCTTTTACCTGTTTCTTTAATTAATTCGTCATCTTGAATAGCTCCTAAAGTCATATTCCAAGGAAAACGAAATGCTTTTTTAAGACGCATATCAAGCCCCCATTCACCATCAAAACCGATTAACAAAGGTATTTTCGCTCTCTCTTGGTAAAAGTTAGTTAAAATAGTTTGCTTACGAGGAGTTCCTTGCATAAATATTAAATTTCCAATATGATATTCAGTAATCATTTTTTCAATATGAGCTTTGTGCTTATCATCTCTATTAGAATAAGCCTGAATCATAAACATTTGACCTAGCTTCTCATCAATTGTCATGGATTTCATTATGCTATCTACCCATTTATCTTGAAGCGTAAAATTGTTAGACTTTAAAGGATCATTCCCTTGACCAACAACAAACATAGATAGCATTATAGCTAACAATAAAAATATTTTTACTTTCATGGATTTATCTTTTTCTGTTAAAAATCAATGATCATACCAAAAACCTTTTGTGCCAACTTTCATTAACAGCTACTTCCCATTGATTTTCAAAATCATTTTTTGTGTTAACCATATTATTAAATACAGTTGTTTTTCCCGTTATTTTTTGTTTTTTGATGTAATCTTGAAATTCAGATAACTTAACAACGTTTATATGCCCTCCATCTTTAAATGAAATATTCATCTTATCCATTAAATCTACTTGTAGTTCAGATTCTAATTCCTTAATAAATCTTACAGAAGCATCTATCGAACAACCAGAGACATTATTAAAACTTTCGTCAACACACAAAATTAAAAAGTAACCATACTTAACTATATATGAACCTTTTAAATCATCTCCATGTCTAGTCCAATTGTTTATAAACATCTCTGCTTTTTTACTGATATGCATTACCTCTTCAGCTGTAAGCTCTCTATCAGACTGGTAAACCCAAACTCTCGAGTCATTGGGTAACTCATTATAATTTACATACATTGTTTTTAATTTAACACCTAAAAAATTATTACCTTACATTAAACTTTGCTTGCAAAGCTTTTAATTTTTCTTCATCTGACATCACTTTTCTTGGTTTTGTCATTCTCTCTTTTATTTGTCTTAAAACCTTTTTAGTATACAAAGGAAACTCTGCATTTTGAATCCATGAGTTATAACCTGGATTTTCTTTTAGTACTTCTTCTACTGTCCTTCCTTTATACTTTCCAAATGAAAAAATTTCTTGCCCTCCATCATCAAAAAGAATAAACCCAGCAAAATCAGCTCTCTCTCTATGAGATGAAAACTCACTTAAAGCTTCAACTGAGTTTTCAATATCTGAATATTTCTCAAGCTGTGCTTTTAAAATCTCATAAGTTGCTAAAGTATCCGCCTCAGCAGAATGTGCATCATCTAAATCTTTACCACAATAAAATTTATAACCCGCGCTCAATGTTCTTTGTTCCTTTTTGTGGAATATTACTTGAACATCTACTGCTTTTCTATTTTCCATATCAAAATCTATTCCTGCCCTCAAAAGCTCTTCTGCCAATAAAGGAATATCAAATCTATTAGAATTAAAACCAGCTAAATCAGCTCCTGCAATCATTTCGTTAACTTTTAATGCTAACTCTTTAAAAGTTGGCTCTGACACAACTTTTTCATTTGTAATCCCATGAACAGCTGTAGCCTCCTCTGATATTTGTATTTCCGGATTTACAAGCCACGTTTTACTTTCTTTATTACCATTAGGAAATACTTTTAGAATAGAAATTTCGACTATTCTATCTGTTGCTATATTAATTCCTGTTGTTTCTAAGTCGAAAAATACGATTGGTTTTTTTAAGTTTAATTCCATTATTTAATCTCATGAGATCTTTATTCTTAATCCCTTTTCTTTTATTTGTTATTTAATTGTTTTTTAAAAAATTCTAATTTATCAATAATATCTTTAGGTAATCTAGGCTCTTGAAAATTACACTTTTCCATTTCAGTGCATAAAATTTTTGCCACTAAATATCTCGCAGTCGGTTTATCATCAGCTGGAATAATAAACCAAGGAGCATAAAATGTAGATGTTTTTTTAATAGTATCTTCGTAATATTCTTGATATTTATCCCATAATTTTCTCTCTTCTAAATCTCCTTCAGAAAATTTCCAATTTTTTTCAGGGGTATTCAGCCTCCTTAACAATCTACTTTTTTGTTCCTCTTTAGAAAGGTGTAGAAAAAATTTTAGAATTGTAGTACCACTTTTTTTTACATGATTTTCAAATTGATTTATTCTGTCTATTCTTTCATTATAAAAATCATCATTAATATCATCAATATTTTTAATTGATGGAATATTTTCTGATAAAATATATTCAGGGTGAACTCTTGTTACCAAAACATTTTCGTAATGAGTTCTATTAAAAACCCCTATTTTTCCTCTTTCAGGGAGTGCGATATAATGCCTCCACAAAAAATCATGTTTTAATTCTTTCTCTGTTGGAACTTTAAAGCTATGAACAATAACTCCCCTTGCATTAACATCTTTAAATACTTCGCGAATTAAACTATCTTTACCCGCTGTATCCATTCCTTGTATGCAAATTAAAAAACTTCTTTTACCCTCTGCATACATCGTATCCTGGAGTTTGCTAATTTTTTTTCTTAGTACTTTTAATCCCTTCTTTGCGTCTATTATTAGCTCTTTGGTTGAAATTTTATTCAAAGAAGATGTATCAGAAGCTCTATAATTATTTACGTCCATGACCTGTTTTAATGATAGGATAAAAATACTAAAATTAAAGTGTTTTATCGTTTATTTACAGTTGCTATTTAAACAGTATTTTAAAAACTATTTTGACAAATTTCTAATTATTCAGTACTTTTATATTACAAACATCAAATACAGGAATAAAACAAATATTAAAATAAAAATAGTATTCGAAAAGTCAAAGAATTTGTCAATTTCTATTCACATATAAAAAACCCGCTTTCAGTTGCTTAAATTTAAAATTATGAAATCTTTTGGAGCCTATAAAACAGCCCCCCTCCTATAAAATATAAAAAAACATCAACAAAATCTGATGTATACCTGTTTGAAATCTTAGGTAAATAGTATTCAAAAAAAATAGAGTACCCAAAGCAAACATATAATATATATATTGTGGGGATTATAAAAACATAGTCACGCCTTAACCTTCTTATTAAAAATAAACAAACTAAAAGAACTATAGGGACTATCAACAAATCATTTAAATAAAACTGAATAATTGTTGGTAAAGGAATTTCTAATTTTTGTAAACAGTAAACTAATAGCCCACTGATACAAGAGAACAAAAAGTACCCAAAAATATACGTTTCTCTTTTCAAAATTTAATTTTATCCTGCTGCAACCATAGCTATGAACCAAGCCAAAAAAGCCCCTACTGCACTAATAATTAAGAAAACAGAATGTAGAATCCACCCAGCAATTTGATATATAAAAAATGGATGTCGAATTAACCGAATTGCTAATCCTGGATTTTCAAGCTCTATTTTAGCTAATTCTATTTGTTGTTTTTTAAAACTCTCTTCTTTAAGTTTTTTTTCTTTTTTAAAAGATATCAGGGCACCACAATTTTTACAATTCTCTGAATTTGCAGAAAAAAAACCACAATACTTACACTTTATTAGTGAATTAATTTTAGACATTTTGCTTATCAAAAGAATACTTATTTTTTCTTTTAAAAGGCCTTATGATAAGCCTAGTTTCCCGATCGAACCGTATATAATTATATACCCAATTCATAAACACAATTACTTTATTACGAAACCCTATTAATGAAAATAAATGTACAAACATCCATACAAACCAAGCAAAAACCCCTTGAAACTTTAATTTTGGCAGATCTACTACTGCTTTATTTCTTCCAATAGTAGCCATTGAGCCTTTATCAATGTAAACAAATGATTTTTGCAACTCACCTCTTAAATCCGATATAATATTATTAGCCAGCAATTTACCCTGTTGAATAGCAGGTTGTGCCATCATAGGGTGCCCTTTTTTAAACTTATCATTTTTCATGCATGCCACATCTCCAACTGCATAAATATTTTCATGCCCCAACACTTTACTAAACTCATCTACGCCAATTCTATTTGATTTAACATCGATAGAATCAACTGAAATACCCTCTATGCATGCTCCCTTTACACCTGCGGCCCAGATAACTGTCTCGGCTCGAAAATTATCCTCTCCATTAGTAATCACCGTACCGCCATCATAATCTAAAACTCTTAAATCTTTCCATACATCTACCCCTAATTTTTTTAAAAAATCTTCTGCTTTTTTAGAAGCTTTCTTACTCATTCCTGCAAGTAAATTATTACCACTTTGAATAAGATTAATTTTCATTTGTCTTATGTCTAAATCAGGATAATCCTTTGGTAAAATACCTTTTTTCATTTCAGCCAATGCACCTGCCAATTCAACTCCAGTTGGACCTCCTCCTACAATAACAAAATTCATAAGAGCTCTTCGTTTTTCTAAGTCAGATTCAAGTAACGCTTCTTCAAAATTTTCTAAAATTAAACTCCTTATGTTCAGCGCTTGTGGAACTGATTTCATTTCCATTGAATACTTTTCAATATTTTGGATACCGAAAAAATTAGTTTTTGACCCTGTTGCCATTACTAGAATATCATAATTTAGAGATCCTATAGTGGTTTCAACATTGCATGTTTCTGGATCAACCTTTAGAACTTCAGCTAATCTGAAGTAAAAGTTTTCTACATCATTAAACCTTTTTCTCAGTGGAAACGCTATACTATCGGGTTCCAACCCACCCGTAGCTACTTGATACAATAAAGGCTGAAAAGTGTGGTAATTGTGTTTATCAATAAGTACAACTTGTAGTTCTTGATTTTCTAATCCTCTAGCAACAGCCAATCCAGCAAAACCGCCTCCAATAATAAGAACTCTTGGATAACTGGTTTGGGGTATATTCATAAATTATTTATTTATTAACAAAGTTAATAAAAACAATGATTCTATTGATATTAATAAAATAATTTAAATCACAATACCAAAAAATACATAACACACTGTATTACAACAAATAATCTTTCGTGACAAAATTTAAAACTTTCAAGCATCAAAACTTTACCTTCATGACATAATCGAGTTAATACGCCTTTTTTTTATTGAAATTTGAAGATATCATAAACGATTAAAAACCAATAAACATGGAAACACTTATCTCATACGCTACGCACGAGCCCGTGGTAGCTGCGTTGCAAGAGATTTTATCTGAAGATCCAAAAATGTCATTAGCACTTGAATCTTCATTAAATATTGCTGATAGAACAGCAAAGAAAAAACTTAATAAAGAATTATACAAAGCCATAGATCATGTTTTCCAAGGAAACGGATGGCCTACTACTGTTACTCACTATTTAGATTATCTTGATCTTTATGTACGTTTAATACCTAACGAAAATATCGATCCAGAATATCCCAATGCCTGGAAAAGCACTAATCAAAAAAATGGATACAATCAAAAGGTATATGATCTTTTGTGTCAATTTCATTGGCTTATAGATCAAAAAATACCTGGTACAAATTTATCGATGTCTAGTTTTGAAAAATTTGCTAATTGGTTAGTAGATTTTTCTAAAACTTGGGGAAGCTTTCTTGATACAGAAGAGTCATTAACAAAAGAAAGTTTATTGTCGTTTAAGCACGATCCAATGTATAACTTTCCTCTATACGCTAATGATGAAAAAAACTGGAAAACATTCAACCAATTTTTCTACAGAGAGTTTAATGACGTAGATCCTGAAACTGGAATAAGTCCTTTAAGACCTATCGCTGAACCTATGAACAATAAAACAATTGTGTCTCCAGCTGATTGTACTTACAAGCAACACTATCCAATTGATGGTCAAGGAAATGTTCTTGACAAAGAAGGAATCAATACTCGTATTTCATTAAAGGGTACTCACAAGATTGGAACAATCAATGAACTTTTAAAAGACAGTGAATTCGCTTCTGAATTTTATAATGGTACTTTTGTTCATTATTTTTTAAGTCCTTTCGATTACCACAGATTCCATACTCCTGTAAGCGGAAAGATACTTGAAATTAAACCAATTGAAGGAAAAACCTACTTAGGTGTTGAATTGATGGAAGACGGTCAATGGGATGCTCCTGATAATGCTAAAGATGGCTATGAATTTAATCAATCGAGAGGTTTAGTAATTATGGATGCTGGACCTGAAGTTGGTTTAGTTGCTATTTTACCTATTGGAATGAGTCATGTGTCAGGTGTTGATATGTACACTGACTTACAAGATAAAAATGTTGTAAAAGGACAAGAATTTGGTAAATTTAAATTTGGAGGATCAGATGTTATTATGTTATTCCAAAAACAACCAAAAGACTTATACTTATTTAAAAACGATCCTGAGCAAAACCCTATTCATTTTCAGTACGGTCAAACTGCTGTTTACTGCAAATAAAAAGACCCCCATAAATATGTCTTAAAGCATGTAGGCCTGGTACTATTTTAGTATCTGGCCTACTTTATTTTAATTAAAATCAAATTATTACAAACCCGTTGCGCATTTTGAAAAAGCCACACAAATAATTAAATATCAGTAATTTGAAATTTAAATACTTTAGTTTACATGGTCAACTTTCAAGTAAATTACGATAAAATACTTAGGGTTTTAAAAGAATTAGACTCTAACATGAATTATTTATATCAAATTCGCAAACCTAAACTTAGAATAAAGAAATAATAGCTATTGATTTAACTTCATAATATGTAAGTATGATAGTGAATGTCAACTTTTCAGAATACTTCCATGTAATTTATTAACAAAAATAGAGCATAGCATCTATAATAAACGAAAACGTAAATTGTTTTATTTCAAGAAATCACTTCGTAAATCTATGGTTCTTAAACTGAGTCAATCTGCATAATGTTATATTGTTGATAGCATACCTTTAGAGGTATGTAAGCTATCGAAAAGTTCTAGAAGTAAGATTTGTAAAGAGCAAGACTATAGGTTGCCTGAGAAAGACTATTGCGCTAGTCAAGCGAAGATACAAACTTCACGTCTATTCTGTACAAAGCCTTATAGAAAATACGGATATTAGTCCAGCTTCGGCACATAATATCAATTATTTAAAAAATATTAAATATCAATTCAAAGATTGTACCTTGTTAGAAGTTAGAGGATATTTATCTGCCGACTATCAACTAAATTTATTTGAAAATTATAATATCAGAATACAAACTCCTGTGAGAATTAACCAATATAACTATAAAAGCAACATTATATATTTAAAAAATCTAAAAACGAATAGAAACATTGTTTTCCAACTTTATGATCAATTTATGATTAGAAAAAATTATACTTAATCTTTTGAAGTATTTAAAAATAGAATATTATCTAGAATTACAGTAATGACAGTAATTCAATTCGTTAACAGGCTTGAACATGAATAGGTTTTAATTCAATAGAAATATTAATAAACTGAAAATTAACACCACCTTAATGCACAGCGGGTTAGTATAAACACTCTTAAATAGTAAAAGTTCTTTTTTAAAAAGTAACGTATTCTATGAAATCCCATCAAAGTCATTTTAGATTAAGATATAAAATGCTCCAAACAAAAACAACGTAACCCAAATTAGTAACATTATACTCTTACAATATATTTTACGAATAAACCATAACTGAGATTCTAGAGTCTAGAATAACCATAAAAAGGCGGTCAATGGTTAAAAAAGTATACTTTTTTGAATTAATATTAACTCATTGAATAATAAATTACCTGTCTTTAAACAAAAAACCCTCATAATTATATGAGGATTTTTTAATTAATCAGGATTATTGTTTTGATTAATTTATCTTATTTTTATAGCACTATATCTAATACTTGTATTACTTACAGGAACAAACGTAAAGACTAAATTCACAAAATTATCCAATTTTGCAGGTTGATCTACATACAACCCGCTAGGATCAAAAACAACATCTAACAATGGTTGTATAAAAGGTAAAATACCCGGAGCATTTGAGCCCGTTTGAGTCAATATCATTTTTTTATCCACAATTTGCTTTGTAAAGCCAACTTGAATAACTCCAATGTCAGTTTCAACTTCAAAAATTCCACTGTCCGAAATTAAATTAATAAAATTAATTTGTCTTATTTCAAAAGGATTAGCACTATTCAACCCTTGTAAAAGATTAATAAATGCCGGTGAAGAATAATCTGGACTAAAGTTAGGACTATTGTATGCTGGTTGATGAAACCACAATACTGAGGGTAATTCCAGATAACCATCAGGTAAAATAGCAGGTGCATTAACGTATTTAAGTGTTATTTTCACTCCATTTGACTCCGCTATAAACTCATCAGTAACTGCATCATATACAAAATCAGATAAAACACCACCACCGTACTCAATTGCAGGTTTAATACTAAATCCATTTTGAGTAGGACTTAAACCAAAATCAAATTTTTCTTCACCACCATTTTCGGTTATGTGCACTGCTTGTACATATCTTCTATTTTCATTAAAATTAAATGAAAATATTTTTGTTTCTCCTTCAGACTCCAGTATCATATCCCTGTATATTGATTTGAGTGGATTTTGTATGATATTATCAGCTAACATGTCTCTATTTGCCGTCAATACAGTAGTCCAATCTATCCCTGAATCAACTTTCTCAAAAATCAACTCTTTAAAATTCTTCACATCTCTAAATACTAACTTATCTTCTTCAATACTATATATTGAAAATTCAAAAGCACCCAAATAACCTTGACCACGCAATCCAGCATCCGGAAAATTGGTAGCATCAGATAATTCATGAATTCTTCCTTTAGTCGAAAAACTTAATTGCACTGTTGCCCCTTCTGAAATATTATATTGGCTAATTGTAGATGTTAAGTCACTTGTAAAATCAGAGGCCATCTCAACCATTTTCTCATCCGTAAACTTAAAGAAAAAAGTAAACCCTCCTAATACTTCCTCATCAGTAAAATATCTAGCTATCCATCCATTTTCCGAAGACATCAGTATATTTCTTAATTCTTCAGTTTTTTTTGTTTTTCTAACAGTGGCAGATTGATCAAAAAGAGCCCCGCTATCATCATCTTGACATGCGTTAAACAATAGCAGTGTCAATGCGATAAAAATAATTTTCTGTATATATAACTTCATAATTTTCATTTTTTTTAAGGAACAATCACTTTGTCTACATTAGCGGCTACTACTGCTTGTAATTCGTATAAATCTATATTAAACTCTTTTTTGTAATAATCTACCACAAAAGCCTCCTTAATCCTTAAATTTTGCTTTGCTTCATCACTTGTTATACCCTCAATAATAGCATCATAACTTGACTTATCATTAGAAAGCATAATATTTACCATCTCAGCAAAGTCTTCAAAAGGATTTGATCTTGCATAGGCAGTAATATACCCCAACTCTCTTGATCCCGGAATTGTTTCATTATACCATTGTGCTGTATAATTACCTGGTGTTATTTGAGAATACGTAGGCTCGTCAAAAGGAATTGTTTGATTTAAAATATGTACATATTCATGCTGAATGGTTGATAAAAATTGCATAATACTTCCAAGATTATTGGAATCTCTATCAGAGTAATCAATCGTATCAACATTAAAAAAAACAATTTTTTTACCCCCTTCCGCGAACCCTAGAGTAATGGTCCCTGAAGGATTTAAATTGAACCCACCAACTAAAACAATACTTCTAGGAGCAATAATTTTCACAAAATCTTCTCCTCCTACTTGACTATAAGAATCAAGCCATATCGTTTTAACAGCCTCCATTGCTTGCTTTACACGTTCAACTTTAGGTGGAAATAGAAACCTATTAAAGTCAACTTCATCATCATCCCATTCATATTGAACATCAATATTATAAGGAACAACAAAATTATCCCTCAACCACACATCCAACTCTGTTAATACTGGAGTTGAAGTATCTAAATCACTAATAGTAACCTTTTCTTCTGTATTACAAGAAACACTTAAAGTTACAACAAATATTAATAAAATTATTTTTTTCATACTACTACTTTTTTAACGAGGATTATCTTCTAAACCTGCATTTATGGCGGTAACAGGTACTTTTAACACTTTTCTTAGATCCATTTTATCGAGAACTAGAGGTGCTCCAAATTGTGTTATTTTATGCTCTACTTGTAAATTAAACCTTCTGACATCAAACCATCTTAAGCCTTCATGAACAAACTCTCTTCTTCTTAACTCTGCTATAAACTTCACGAAAGAAGTTTGCTTAGCATTCATTGTATAAAATGGCGTATATTCATTAGGCACAACGGGATACTGGCTTTCAACCATAATTTCTGTTAATACGTCAGTAGCAGGATCATGATTCATTGTCTTTTTTGAAAGATAAACATTCAGATCATTTAAAGCACTGCCGTAATCTTCTTTCATAACATATGCCTCTGCCCTATTTAATAAAACCTCATCTCTATCAAATAAAACCACACCAACAAATGGCAAACCGATATTTGCAGTAGGATTGGTTACTCTAAAATATTCCTCATACTTAGGAAGTCTAAAAAACTGATCAGTTCCATAAACAGCATAAGCCCAAGGCTTTACAAAAGGATTACCATTAATAAATAATTCTTCCAATTTACTTACTGACAATCCATAACTTGTACGTGTAAAACGTCTTGCCCAAACACTTAAAGTTGAAGCCATTAACAAATTAGACTCCTCGTCTTTACTTGCATACAATAGACTGTTCTGATCATACGTTAGCGGACGATAAGCGACCATATCTCTTAATTGCACTTGTGGATTTGATACTGCATCAGAAGCATACTTTATAACCTTATCCCAATCTCCTTTGTATAAGAAGAATCTAGCTGCAAAAGCAGCACCTGCTTCTTTTGTAAAATGAAACTTAGGTGAATCATATCTATTTTCGACTTTATTTAACCCTTCAAGCAAATCTGACTCAATATAGTCATAAGTTTCCTGTAAAGTACCTCGTTTGTATTCTTTGATAAATTCTTCTTCTGATTCTAACACATAAGGAATACCTAAATCTGCAGAAGCTGTGTTTGGATCATAAGGTTTTGACCAAAAATTAGCAATCATAAAATGATTGTAAGCTCTTGCTAGTAATGCCTCTCCTTTTTGCGCATCCAAATCAAACTTTCCTTGTAATTCTGTAATAGCATCCAACGCAGCGTTGGCCTGAGCAATTGCTTCATAAGAACGATTCCAAAAATAATTTGGAGAATCTAAATCTGTCGTAAAATCAGTAAGTTCATCCCAATTATACAAATCTGTTTCAAAACGATTGTCATCATTGAGTGCTGTTTTTCTATCTGAATTATCCGACATAATTTCAGCCATTCTTTGATAATTACCCTCAGAATAAGCACCTGTAATTAATTGAGAGATTTTATCAGGACTATCAATTGTTGTTCTATTATCTGGAAGCTCAGATAAATACTCGTCACAGCCTAATGACATAAAGATCAAGGCAAGTAACATTAATTTTATATGTGTATTATAATTTAATTTCATGATATTAATTGTTAATTATAATCCTAGGTTAATTGAAAAGGTGTATTGTCTCCTTATAGGTAATGCCACACCACCTGTTTGATAAAATTCAGGATCTTGACCATTTAAAGCGTCATCTGAGTATATTAAAAACAAGTTAGTCCCCTGAAACCTAAGCCTTAAATAATCCAACCCTAAGTTATCCGTTAATTCTTTATTAAAAGAATATCCTAATGCAATATTTTTCATTCTAATAAAAGAACCGTCTGCCACTCGTGCTGTAGAGTAATTGTAAGCATTGTAAGCACGTTCTAAATTTGTATTATTACGAATATCCCTTAGAGAAGCTATTGTCGGAATATTGGTCACATTTTCATCTCCTGGTAACACCCATCTGTTTTGAAAATCTTTAGAGAAAACATCTAAGTCATCATATTCATCTTCAAATAATGGATTTAACCTTATTTTATTACCGCCAGCGCCAGAAATCAAAACACTTAAATCCCAATTCTTATACTTGAAGTTATTGGTAAAACCACCTTGAACATTTGGAACTACTGATCCCTCATAGTGCAATAAATCGGCCAGCCCTTCTGTTTCCTGAAAATAAATATCGTTAACTGGGTCTTTACCTTCACCTAAATCAAATGTTGGATACCCTCGTTCGTTAAGACCATCAAATTTGAAGGAAAACAAAGATTGAATTGGATATCCTTCTAAATTTCCACCTGTTTGATCGATTAAATCTAATGCAATAGGTTGATTTTTCAATTCCGTAATTTCTTGGTTTATGTAAGAAACATTAAAGTTCGTTGTCCAACTAAAATCATCGGTACGAATATTTTTAGTGTTTAAGTTAAGTTCATACCCAGTTACATCAACGGTAGCATTGTTTCCTTGTTTTATAAATTCACCTCCAATACCAGAACTTCTTACAAAATCGATGTTATCAAAAATATCTCTTTTAAAAAAATCAGCACTTAATTGAATGGAATTATCAAACATGCCCAAATCAACCCCTAGATTCAATTCATATTGTTTTTCCCATGTCAAATTATTATTAGCTAGATCCTCTATATTTAAAAAATTCTCCCTATCAGAAACATTTAATCGATCAGTAATTTGACTTCGATATATAGCTAGAGAATTCGTTGCATTCCCTGGGGTGGCTGTTAAACCATAAGACGCTCGAACACCTAAATTATTAATAGAACGTGAATTAATCACAAAATCTTCTTCCGTAGCATTCCATTTAGCACTAACAGAGCCAGTAGGTAACCAACGAGAACTTGAACTTCTCCCTTGTCTATTTGACCCATCATACCTTCCTGTTAAAGTAAAAATATATTTGTCTTTAAAAGAATAAGTTGCTTTTCCGAAAAAAGCGACAGTTCGCTCTCTTTCTTCCTCTACCTCAAAGTAGTTTTCCCCATCGGCAATAAGTTTTTCGAGTAAACGTGCATCTGTAAACGGCGTATATCCATTATTATACTGTAAACCATACCCAGTAAAATTATCTTTTACCCTATCCACATACCTCATTTCTTGTCCCATAAATAAATCTAACCCATGGTTTTCATTGAAAAGATTACTATATGACAATGTATTACGCAAATAATACGAAGTCATATAATTATTTGTTTTGATAAATAAACCTCCTCTTGGAAAAACAGGTATAGGATCAGATAATGGATTATCTGGATCTCTGTAAAGAAAAATGTTAGCATCTCTTACAATGGTAGTCTCATTGGCATTATAAGCCCCTACTACATTTGAATTTCTTCTAACCTGGTGTTCTGTAGCACTATTTACGTATCTAGCAGCAGAATTAAATGTATAAGTCCAATTATCATTAACCTTATAATTAGCATCTAACTGAAAACGTATATCATTAACATTTAAGTCAATAAAATTATTATCAAGCTCTTCTAAAATATTGAACGGTGCCCAATTATTTCTGTAATACTCCAAATTATTGGCATTATCTCTAGGTCGTATGGTTCTTGAGGTATTTAAAGCATATGAGAACGGATTTATATCAAAATCACGTCCAACAGTTCCATTAACAACATCGCTCTCTCTACTAAAAGTCCCTGGGGCCTTTTGATCTCTAATAGAAGCAACTGTTGCTACCGTAACATTAAATTTATCTGAGAAAAAATAAGTATTCCTTAAATTAGAAGTCAATCTTTTTACTTCTTCCGAAATTGACCACCCTGGGTCCGAAAAAAAGCTCAATGAGGCGTAAGTAGCATTTTTTTCACTTCCGCCTGTAACACTAATTGAATGGTTTTGAGTCATCGACCTCCTAAATAAAGTTTTAAACCAATTCGTATTAGCCAATTCATACTGTTGTAAAAAACGACTCCTTGCTTCAGGAGTGTTTGGTAACAAAAACTGTCCTGTTGAGGGGTTATACGTATTAATCTGCTGTTGCATAATGGAATAAACTCCTCCAAACCTTGCCTGAGCTACGGCAGACGGATTTAAAAAACCTTTACTCTCTAGTTCTTTTAAAATACTCATGTTTTCTTTGGAGTCAAGGATATCAAAATTACTATAAGAAGGAATATCCCTCAGCGCCTGCTCCAGATTATAAGTAACTTTTAAAGGTGCTTCTTTCTTACCTGCTTTAGTAGTTATAACAACAACCCCATTTCTAGCACGTGCTCCATACAATGCAGTAGCTGAAGCGTCTTTTAAAATTTGGACGTCTTTAATATCATTTGCATTGATCCCTGCAATTGAAGAACTCAATAATGTTTGTGAATCACCATTAGTAATAGCTTCTAAACCAGTTGAATCTATTATATCCTCTTGAACGATTCCATCAATAACGTATAATGGCGAATTATTTCCAAAAACAGAAGATGCCCCTCTAATGGTTATGTTCGGTGCTGCACCAAAAGTTCCAGAAATATTTTGAATGTTAACACCTGCTGTTCGTCCTTCCAACATTCTAGTGACATCTACAACACCATCAATTTTTAAATCTGCTCCCTTTACGATACTTGATGCTCCTGTAAACTTCTTACGTTTTATCGTCTCATAACCCGTTGTCACAACAACCTCGTTTAACTGTTCAGAAGAATCTTCCAACTTAACGTTGATAACATTTGAATCAGCCACCTTAATTTCTTTGGTTTCTTTACCCAAAAACATAAACATCAAAGTAGCTCCCTTATTAACCTTGATAGAATACTTACCGTCGAAATCTGTTTCAGTTCCCTTTACTGTACCTTTAATTATTACAGATACTCCTGTCGCAGGACCAAAATCGTCTGTGACGATTCCGGAAACTACCATTTCCTGTGCAAAACTAATTTGCGTTATCACCAGCAGGATGCAGGTGATAATTAATTGTAATTTTTTTTTCATTCATTAATTGTAATTAAGTTTTATTTTCCCAAAACTATGTTAAATTAATACAAATAACAAAAAAATAACAATAAAACATTAAATCATACATATTTTTAAAGCCAAAAAAAACAATAAAAACTATTATTTTAGCATAAAAATTAACCAATTGATTAACAGAGCTATCTGTTTTTTTTTAAAAAAAACCTCTCTATAAATAGGCAAAATCATAAAATATAATTTCAACAATTAACTTCAAAAAAAATTGATAAAACAAGCTGAAGAAACAATAAAAAAGCTATCTATAATTTTACATCTCGTGAAAAAACTATTTTTTACTGGAATTTAGTTTAGCTAGCTCTTTTTCTAAAAAGATCAACTTCTCTTCAAAAGTATCTTTAAGCTTAGGAAGGTTCATTAAAAAAACATGCTTAACCAACCATAATTCTTTTATATTTTGGATAAGAATATTTTTAGCACTTATATTTTTGTGAGCCGCTTCTAAAATCAATAAATCATCTTTTTTTTCGGCATACCTGAGTACAAGTTCATCTTCAACAATCGCTACTACTAAATCAGTTTTTTTGATAAGATGGACAAGGTCGATTGGGTATTTTTCTGCAATGACAATATCGCCAGGGTAAATTCCAGTCTCCCCTGAAGTCATCTCTAGATTATGCACTGTAAAAGCCCTCAAATCTGAATTAGACTCGACAGGCAAACAAATTACAGGTAAATCTTTAACAAACTTTGGCTTATCACAATATTTTAGATAGTCTGTTTGATTTTTACCAGTGACAATAGGTATATTCAATATACTTTCTTTTTCTAACTTTTCAATTTCAAGAGTTAAATCCTCTTTGAATTGTAATAATTGATTTACTGTCAATTCGGACCTTAGCAAATCATCAATTAAAATACTAAAATAATTAGCAACTTTAATAACTGTATCAATTTTAGGCTCACTTCTTCCCTCCTCGTAAGCACCTAAAGTAGCTCTCTTCAAACCAAATAACTCTGCAAAAGCGTGCTGATTCAATCCCTTAACTTTCCTTATTTTTTTAATATTTTTTCCAAAAAAAGACATAAAATGCTAATATAATTTGCAATTTTAAAAATAAAATGTATCTTTACACTAATAATATTAGCTAATATATGAAAAACTAAAAAAAATAGCAACTTAACAATTTTAAAAGCATGAGTATTATAACACTCTACATTTTCAGCGTATTATTAAGAACTTTTTTGTAATATTACATCGCTAAAAGAAACTATAAACAAACTAATTCAATTGCTAGATGGACAACCATTTTACAAAAACAAAAAACTTTTTACAAAAGTTAAATTTCAATATCTATAAAGAAGATATTGAGAACGGAATTTTAGTTATTAACAAAGAAAACTCTGGAATTAAAAACCTAATTATTGGCATAGCATATCCAATAATAATTATTGAACAATTTATTTTTAAAGTAAATGAACCTAACGAAGATATTTTCAAAAATTTACTTATAAAAAACAGAGATATTGTTCATGGTGCTTTTGTTCTTGATGATACAGGTGAACGAGTAATATTTAGAGATACATTACAACTAGAGAACTTAGATCTAAATGAACTTGAAGGAAGTTTGAATTCTTTAAGCCTATTATTAAGCGAGTACTCCGAACAAATTATTACATTTTCAAAATATTAAAAAATAGATAATGAATATATTCAAAAGACTATTTAGAATAGGACAAGCAGAAGCACATTCAGCGATCAACAAGATGGAAGATCCTATCAAAATGACAGAACAAGGAATCCGAGACCTAAAAGATGATTTAGAAAAAAGCATTGAATCTTTAGCACAAATTAAAGCCTTAGCAATACGTTCAAGAAACGAACTCGAAAATTACAAACTAAAAGCTGAAGATTATCAACAAAAAGCAATGTTAATTCTTCAAAAAGCCAAAAAAGGTGAAATAGAAGCTAGTGAAGCTGATAGACTGGCAAAACAAGCTCTTGTAAAAAAAGAGGAAAACATTCAAGAAGTAAATAGAACGAAATTAGAATCTGATAAGCTAGATGCTTCAGTTACAAAACTCGAAAAAAGTGTACAAGAGATTAAAAATAACATACAAAAATGGGAAAATGAACTCAAAACTCTTAAAGCACGCGTAAAAGTTTCGAAAGCTACTAAAAATTTAAACCAACAAATGGCTGAATTAGATAGTAGTAGTACTGTATCAATGCTTGAACAAATGAAAGACAAAGTCGCTCAAGAAGAAGCGTTAGCAGATGCTTATGGCGACTTAGCGAATTCAACAAAAACGATTGACGACGAATTGAATGATGCCGTAGTTGAGACAAATAATAACGCCGAAGACGATTTAGCTAAGCTGAAAAAGCAATTAGGGCTTAACGATAAAAACGAAGGGTAAATTTGAACTCACTAACCGATATACTGTTTTCTAATGTCAATATAACTCTAACAATTCTAGTTATAATCCTTATTGTTTATTGGCTTGTAACAATGATATCTGGTATTGACTTCGATCTTGATGTAGATATTGACGTCGATGTTGACATAGACACTGACGTCGATATCGATACAGGAATTGAGGGTGTTAATATTGATTTCCACGACATTTCAAATACAGAAATCAATAAAGAAGATATTATTCAGAAGAAGAGAAAACCTTTAAAATGGTGGCAAGTTCTTTTGATATACTTCAACTTTGTTGGATTACCTTTCATGTTCACATTTACCTCTTGGATTTTTATCTGGTGGATAATGACGATACTAAGTACAACAATTACCTATAGCATAAATAGTAATCTTGGCTTTATTCTGATGCTTGGCGGAATTATCCCTTCATTAATATTAACAAAAATTTTTACTACTCCTTTTAAAAACTTTTTTAAGAATTTAAATCAAAACGGAGACCACCCCATTGACTTCATTGGCCTTACTGGAATCTCATTATCAACTTTAAGAGAAAATAAACTAGGAACAGCAGAGGTTAAAACTGAAAATAAGAACCTTACCATAAATATAAAATCTCTTAATAACGAAATTATTAATTATCAAGACACAATTCTTATAATTAAACAAAGCGATGATAAAACATTTTATTACGCTCAGAAATACGACAACTAATTATCAAATTAACTAATACAATTACTATGGATATTATTTATCAAATTCTTGGTATAGGAATAGGCTTGCTACTATTTCTATTAATTATATACTTCGCCATTGTTGCGATGTTCTACAAAAAAGTACCACAAGGGAAAGCTCTTGTTAGAACTGGATTTAAGGGAGCCAGAATTGCAACGGATAAAGGACTTTACGTTGTACCTGTTTTCCACAGAGTAGAAACAATGGATATTTCTGTAAAAAAAATTGAAATAGAAAGATTAGGATCTGATGGCTTAGTATGTAAAGATAACGTTAGAGCCGATATTAAAGTTGCTTTTTTTATAAGAATCAATGAGGATGTTAAGGATATCAAAAAGGTAGCTGAAACGATTGGTTGTGAAAGAGCATCTCATATTGAAACTTTAAAAGATCTATTTGAAGCAAAGTTGTCTGAAGCACTTAAAACTGTAGGAAAAAAATTCCAATTCATTGAATTATATGAAGCTCGAAGAGAATTTAGAGATGAAATTAAAGATATTATCTCAGTTGACTTAAATGGATATGTCCTTGATGACTGTGCCATCGATTATTTAGAGCAAACTCCAGTAAAATTCTTAAAACCAGATAACATTTTAGATGCTGAAGGTATTAAAAAAATTACCGAGTTAACTGCCGATCAAAACATTAAAGCGAACTTAATTAAGCGTGACGAAGAAAAAGTTATTCGTAAGCAGGATGTTGAAGCTCGCGAAGCTATTTTAGAATTAGACAAACAATTAGCAGAAAAAGAGGAACAACAAAAAAGAGAAATAGCGAACATCAAAGCTCGTGAAGAAGCTGAAATATTAAAAGTTGCAGAAGAAGAACGTTTAAAATCAGAGTCGGCAAGAATTTCTACCGAAGAAAAAGTTCAAGTTGCTGAAGAAAATATGCAACGTCAAATTATTGTTGCAGAAAAAAACAAACAACGTACGGAAGCTGTTGAAGCGGAACGTGTTGAAAAAGATAGAGCGCTAGAAGCTACCGAACGTGAAAGAATTGTAACACTTGCTCAAATTGAAAAGGAAAAAGTAGTTGAAATTGAAAACAAGAATATCCAAGATGTTATTCGCGATCGTGTAATGCTGGAAAAAGGTGTTGTTGAGGAAAAAGAGAATATGAAAGACATTGAGGCTTTTAAAACAGCGGATCGTGACAAGCAAGTTAAAATAACCATTGCTGAAGCTCAAGCTCAAGAAGCATTAATTAAAACTGTGAAGCAAGCAGAAGCTCAAAAAGAAGCTGCCAAACAGAAGGCAGAAGAAATTAATATCGAAGCACAAGCTCAAAAAGAAGCAAGTGAAAAAGAAGCAGAAGCTAGAAAAACATTAGCGGAAGCACAAGCGAAAGAAGAAGCTACTGTAGGGTTATCTGAAGCGCAAGTAATGCATGCCAAAGCTGATGCTTATGAAAGGGAAGGATTTGTTGAGGCTACCATTATTGAAAAGAAAGCAAAAGCCGAAGCTGAGGGTATTTTAGCAAAAGCAACAGCATTGAAAGAGGAAGGTATTGCAGAGGCCGAAGTTATCAAAGAAAAAGCACTTGCAAAAGCTACTGGTGATAAAGAAATAGCATTGGCAGAGGCTGCCGGTATTGAGGAAAAAGCCGAAGCAATGAAGAAACTTGATGGTGTTGGTAAAGAGCACGAAGAGTTTAAACTGCGTTTAGAAAAAGAATTAAAAGTAGATTTAGCGCATATTAATATTCAAAAAGATATTGCTGACGCTCAAGCGCAAGTTATTGGTGACGCATTAAAAGCTGCAAATATTGATATTGTTGGAGGTGAAACGATGTTCTTCGAGCAAATCATTGGACAAATTACGAAAGCAAAGGGTGTTGATAGACTTGTTCAACACAGTTCAAATATTCAGGATGTAAAAGATGCTATTTTAGGTAGTGACGATGTAAAAGGAAACTTACTTGAAAAAGTAAAAGACTTTGCTACTAAATACGGCATCTCTTCTGAAGACATAAAGAACTTAAGCATTGCTAATTTATTAGTAGACTTAAAATCTAAAGCTTCTACTGCTGATGAGGAAAATTTATTTAGTAACCTCTTCAATTTAGCTAAAGGCTTAGGTTTATCTGATAAGAAATTATAATAATATAAAGCATAAACAAAAGAAGTTGTAACGACTTCTTTTGTTTTATTTTGACACTCCCCTACTTTAATTTTCTACCACTAATAGTGTTCAATTTGAAAATGGACGTAAGAAACCTAGGAAATACAGCTATTGATGAAATAATAGAATCGCTTCTGCTGGCTTTTGACAATTACTTTGTTAAAATGTCTACAGAAAGAGACTACTATATTAACAGATGGAAAGTTACAAAAGTAGATTTCAATTTATCCTATGGGATGTTTCATAACGAAAAGCTAGTAGGTTTTATTATACATGCCATTGATACCAGAAATGGGAAATTAACAGCATTTAATACTGGCACAGGAGTAATACCTAAATACAGAGGAAAAAGTATCATACGGACGATATACGATCATGCTCTTTCTGATTTAAAAAAATATGGTATAAAAGAAACAACACTTGAGGTTATTACCAAGAATAAAATTGCTATTCAACTATATAAAAAAATCGGATTTAACATTTGCAAAGAATACCATTGCTATCAAGGGGATATTCAAAACAACACATCAGAACATGCTATTCTTTTGAAAGAAATTTCTTTAGATACAATTGAATGGAACGCCTTACCAAATCAGGATACCTATTCATGGGACAATCAGAAAGAATCTATAAAAAATAGTAACTATAACTATTTTGAAGTTATCGTAGATGGAAAAGTTGAATCGTATTTTATCATTAATAAAGACCTCAACTATATCGCCCAGTTTGATGTGTTTAATACTAAAAATGGTAACTGGGACAGACTATTTTCTGGAATTAAACAAGTTTCAGAAAAAATAAAGATCAATAATGTTGATAAAACATTGAATGAAAAAAACTCCATTTTGAACAAAGTAAAATTAACCAATACTGTTGATCAGTTTGAGATGGAATTAAAAATATAACAACTACCTATGACGAGCGCCTTTGAAATTAAAGAAGATAGTAGTTGTAACCAATAATTAATTAAAGAATAAGATAAAAAACTTCGAAAAACAGAAGTTTTAACACCTATAATCACCTATGGAAAACCAACATACCGAACAACAACTAGATGGTGGAACGTATGAAATCATTCAAAGTAGATTACAAAAACAAAAGCAACATCTACAAGAACGACTTCATAACTTAAATGATGCCAGAAAACATGTATTTGGCACCATAGAAACTAAACTAATTGCAAATAACAGAATCAATACAGAAAATAACTGTATTGCTAGAGATATTATTTCATTAGGGAATATATCTATTTTCGGTTATAACGTTCATTTTGGATTGAGAACAGATATCAAACTATCAGATGTTTTTAGCATCTATGAGTTTAAAGACCGACAATTCCATGTACAATCATTAGAGTTATTAAATGATCCTCTTTTCCTTGATGACTTTACCAATTTATATAAATATTACCGAAATACTATTTTCTCAAAATTCGCTGTTATTGGAAACTATTTGTATATGATTTTCCAATTAAGTGAAAATAAAAGTGATATTAAAGCTTTCAAATGGTTAATCAATGATAATTCACTACGATATATTGATAACCGTAGTGAGCATGAATACAAATTCCCAACTCAGCACGAATTTAAGTGGCAAGAAGTAACTCGTGATATGCATCGTTACGGTACTCATTCACATGTATCAATTCTCGATAAAATATTTGTTGAAACTATTGGAGGTGATTTAACCATCAAAGTTGAAAACAATACAAATGATGGAAAAGGAATACTTTCAGAGCCTGTTGAACATATCGATCAAACCTTAGATGATGGTCAGTTTCGCTTTGGCGATTTAGGAAATTTAATAGCCCTTGAAATTAAGCCATTTCAAGAACCTCCAAGACACTTTGTATACAACCATAAACTTCAGGAAGTTCAGAAGATAGATAGCATTAAGGATACTGCTGTTCAGCTTCCCGATGATCAAGGAATTATTTTTCCAAATGGATATTATCTTCAAACTGGAGAGCACAAGATATTCGAGAGTGATATTAAAGAGGTTAAATTCCAAGAAAAGATTATTTCACCAAATGGTGAAGACTTTTTATACGTTTTTTATGCAACCATAAGAGGGTTATATATCCTTATGTCATATAATATCATTGAGCAAAGTGTTAAAACACCTATAATTTGTAATGGTTTTACCATTTTAGAAAATGGAGAACTCTGTTATTTTAAAACAGAAAATGAGCAAACTAAACATCATGTTGTTCAAATATGGCAAACCCCCTATTTAAAAGGCGATTATATGCCTTCACAACATGAAGATAGCTTACTATATAAAATTGGTAATAAAGACATTGTACGTGCCATGGCTGAATGTCACGAATTGATTACTTTATTAAACAAAGAAGATAACTATACTGGTCTATATTCTGATATTGCCAAAACTTCTAAAGACATTAACGACACCTATTATTGGTTACACGAAAAAGAAACTTTTGAGCTTAACAAACCAGTTTCCGAGATCAATAAGTCGGCCAATGCTGCCATCGAAGAATTCGAGAAAGTTGTCCAGTTAAAAAAACAAGCGGAAAAAGAAACCAACGAGATCAACAAAAAATCTGATAAACTGTTTGGTAAAATTAAAAGCACCTCGTTTAAATCTATTGACGATTTCGTTGTGCTCTTAAGTCAATTACGCTCATTGCGTGGTGAAGTGATAAGTCTTCATGACATTCGCTATATCAATATAAATCTGCTTAAGGAACTAGAAGAACAAGTTACAGAACAAAACAACGTAATCTCGAAACGATGTGTTCAATTTCTTCTTGATGACAAAGCACTTCAACCATACCATGTGCGGGTTATTGAAAAGCAAGAAGCTTTACCAACCATTAAAAAAGTGGTAGGAGCAAAAGCCTTAGAAAAAGAGGTCAATCAAATTACTACTGATTTAGAAATGCTTATCGATATTGTATCGAACCTAGAAATCGAAGATACTTCTCAATCTACAAAAATCATTGACAATATTTCTTTAATATTTGCCACACTTAATCAGTTAAAATCAGGTATAAAAAACAGCATTAAAAGCTTAGGAAGTAAAGAAGCGATAGCTGACTTTAATGCCCAACTTAAATTAATTGATCAAAGTATTATCAATTATATTGATATTGCGAATACTCCTGAAAAATGTGATGAATTTTTAACGAAAATCACGATTCAGCTAGAAGAATTAGAAGGCAAATTTGCTGATTACGATGAATTCACCACTCAGATTATTGAAAAGCGTGAAGAAGTTCACACCGCATTTGACAATCGTAAGAATAGCCTTATTGAAAAGCGGAATAAAAAAACGATCGCATTACAAACTGCTGCTGAACGTATTTTAAAAGGAATTACCAAGAAAGCCACTTCTTTTGATTCTATTGAAGATATCAATGGTTATTTCGCCGCCGATCTCATAATCAACAAGGTGCGTGATATTGTAAAACAATTAAAAGAACTTGATGATATTGGAAAAGCAGAAACTGTTGAGACAAAATTAAAAGTTGCTAAAGAAGACACCTTGCGTAAGCTCAAAGATAAAAAGGAGTTATATGAAGACGGTGAAAACATCATTAAATTAGGTAGCCATAAATTTGGAGTAAATAAACAAGTTTTAGATTTAACCATTGTTTATAAAAACGAACAATTGTGTTATCACTTAACTGGTACAGATTTTTACGAAGAAATAACGAATGATATATTACTTACCTCTAAAAAATACTGGAATCAAGAATTAGTGTCAGAAAATGATACTATTTACAGATCAGCATACTTAGCCTACAAATTATTTAAAAATTTTAGCGAATCAGCACTCATTAACCTTACTAAAGAAGAAGTTTTACAACTTGTTCAAAAGGAAAGTAGTAATTTGTATGCTGAAGGTTATGTAAAAGGAGTTCACGATATAGATGCATCCAAGATATTGTATACACTGATGCACAAACACCATGAACTTGGACTACTTACTTTTACACCAGATGTTAGAGCTTTTGCTCGCTATTTTTGGAAACATCTTTCCGAAGCTGATCAAAATTCATACAATACGAACATCAAAGCTTCAGGAGAAGTATTAAAAGTATTTCCGAAAAGTGTAACACATAATTATATCATTGATGACCTGACAAGCTCTTTAAATTCATTTGCTGAAAAATCTCAATTATTCGCTACAGAATATTCTGAAAGAATCGCTTTGTATTTGTTTAAGGAACTTCAAAGTGATACTATTTTTCACACGAGTAATATTGCTTTGAATCTTAAGGAAAACTTCCTTAAGACATTAGACAAGCAAAACGCATTACATAAATTTAAAACGGGGATTCAAAAGCAAGAAAGCCATATCGAAAGTATTCAATTAGCAATACAATGGGTAAGTTCTTTCGTTTTAGAAACAGGAATTGAAACGGATGAATATATCCATGAAACCGTGGCGTTACTATTATTTGAAGACCTCTCAGCGGCAGACACCATTAACGTACATCCGGTTACCATCATTGAAGATTTAAAAGGAAATCACGCTACTATTAATGAAGGAAAATGGGAGTTCAATTATCATCAATTCATAAAAGACCTTGAACACTTTACTCAAGTAGAGGTTCCTAACTTTATTCAATACAAAGAAGCGAAACACCAAGTAACAGAAGACCTGAAAGAAGAGTTGAAACTGGAAGAGTTTAAACCAAGAGTATTGTCTTCATTTGTAAGAAACAAACTGATTGATCAGGTATACTTCCCTTTAATTGGAGACAACTTATCAAAACAACTTGGTACCGTTGGAGACAACAAGCGTACTGATAGGATGGGAATGCTTTTACTAATTTCTCCTCCAGGATATGGTAAAACAACCTTAATGGAATATATTTCTAATAGATTAGGGTTGGTATTTATGAAAATCAATGGACCTGCTATTGGACATGAAGTTACTTCGGTGGATCCAATGGCTGCTAGTAACTCCGCTTCAAGAGAAGAACTTAAAAAATTGAATTTAGCTTTTGAAATGGGAGATAATGTGATGTTATACCTTGATGATATTCAACATTGTAACCCTGAGTTTTTGCAAAAGTTCATTTCACTTTCTGATGGAACCAGAAAAATAGAAGGTGTCTATAATAACAAGCCTAAAACTTACGACTTACGTGGAAAGAAATTCTGTGTAATCATGGCCGGAAATCCATATACCGAAAGTGGTGATAAATTTCAAATTCCAGACATGTTAGCCAACAGAGCTGATATTTATAATTTGGGAGATATTATTGGCGATACAGCACAGCTATTCAAACTTAGTTTAATAGAAAACTCTTTAACTTCTAATCCTGTATTACATCAATTAAGTAGTAAATATTTTGAAGATGTGTATACTTTAATTGATAAGGTTGAAAACAATACCAAAGATGTTAATCTAAAAGGAAACCATACCAATCAAGAAGTGCAAGATTATACAGCTATTCTTGAAAAAGTAATTACGATTCGTGATACCATTTTAAAGGTGAATCAGGCATATATTCAATCCGCAGCAATGGAAGACGATTATAGAACAGAACCTTCTTTTAAACTCCAAGGTTCTTATCGTGACATGAATAAGCTTGTTGCTAAAATTGTTCCTATTATGAATCAAGAAGAATTACAGCGATTATTATTATCGCATTACGAAAGTGAATCTCAAACACTAACTTCTTCAGCAGAAGCAAACCTTTTAAAATATAAAGAATTGATTGATAATTTATCCGAAGAAGAAATAGAACGTTGGTCTATTATAAAGGATATTTTCGCCAAAAACAATAAACTTAAAGGTTTAGGTAATAATAACGAGATGGCACAAATATTAAATCAAATGATGGCTTTTACTGAGAGTTTAGAGGGTATCAAATCAGTTTTAGAAAAGGGACTAAAGAAATAATATGTTAAATTATTAAAAAAATTTATTTTACATTTAAACTATTAAAAACATGGGATTTTTTGATCTATTTAAAAATAACAAGGATAAAGAAGAAACACATTACGATCCTACCAATATAAAAATAACGGATCTTGAAAAGGGGTATTTACTTGATTACGATTTAAAAACCTGGAGCATTATAAAAATGTCCGAATACGATTGGGGAAATAATTATTTTACACGTGAGTTTACTATTGAATCTCAGCGAGAAAAACTATTTTTGCATATCGAAGAAGATGATGATCTTACAATTACTATGTCAAAAGAATTAAAATATCGAAAGCTAGCCCCGGAGGTCATTACTCATATTGAAAACCACGGAAAGCCTCCAAAACAGATTACACACGAAAATGTAATCTACTATTTATCGGAAGAATCTCCAGGTTATTACAGAAATGTAGAAGCTTCTGATTGGGAAGAACTTATTTCCTTCAGCTATTTAGATGAAGATGAAGAAAAATGTTTAACAATAGAACAATGGGACGATAATGATTTTGAGGTTAGTTATGGAAAAAAAATCAAAAACTTTGAAATTAGCAACATTCTTCCTTACTCAAAATAAAAGAAATTAACGATGCTTTTTTATAAATACTTAATATTATTAATCGCCACCAGTATTGTTACATATTCATGTAGTACAGAGCAAAAACCAAAGTTTATCAAATCTCCTCTAGACCATATCATTACTCAATATATTGATAAGAGTAATTATAGTGTTATTTTATCTGATATGGACTATAAGGAAGATATGGATAAATATTTTCATAAATACCGTATTCTAATTGAGGAATCCCAACCCACATTAACTCGAGAACAATTAAACGACACCATTTCTAGTCCAACAGATATAAAAATCATCAATACTGACTGGCAAGAAGTATCACCAATCATTTTTGAAGAATATCAAAACGATTTAGGTATGACAGTTTTGAGTAAAAAAAACGGTCAGTTAGATAAAAACTCATCCCCAGCAGGAGTCAATAACTATGTTGGAAATTCCAAATATGGAGAATGGAAAACAGATAGTAACGGAGGCTCTTTTTGGGCTTTTTATGGTCGTTATCGACTTTTTTCTGATTTATTCTTTGGCCCTTCCTATGGTTATGGATACAGATATGGCTATCCAAGAACTGATTGGAATGATTACAATCGTAACTATCGAAATAAGAAACCATACTACGGTAAAACAAATGAATATGGAACAAGATCTAATAGCAATAGAAACACCTCTTGGGCTAATAAACCGCAATCTTTCAAAAGTAAAGTTCAATCAAAAGTTTCTAGAAGTTCTTCCGAATTAAAATCAAGAGGATACACCTCAAGAAAGAGCTATAGTAAAACTAGCAGAAGTCAATCGAGATATAGAAGTTCTTCTTTTCGATCGCGAAGCGGTGGTTTCGGTAAATAACAACTAAATAAAAAAACAAATGGAAAATTTGAATGAATATATTGATCTTACTGGTTTTGGTCATTCGCTAGGTTATATGCTAGTCTCGTTAACTATTTTTTATATTGGTAAGATCGTGTTTAAATTGTCAAATGCCAAAACAGACATTACAGCGGAGCTAGTTCATAAAGACAACTTCGCTTTTATCCTTTCTTATGTTGGTTATTTCGTAGCATTAGTTATTGTTGTTGGCGGTACAATTTTAGGTGAAAGTTTAGGCTTTTATACTGATCTTGCTCATATAGGTCTTTACGGTATATTAGGAATTGTATTGTTACAAATTTCTACTCGAATAAGCAATCGACTTATTTTACCCAACTTTGATATTAAAAAAGAAATTCTTTTAGATAAAAACAACGGAACAGGTGTTATTGAAGCAAGTATCTATGTTTCAAACGCTCTGTTACTTCATGGTGCTCTTATCGGAGAATCAACAAGTTTACAAGAAGGGATTATCACCTTTATTACTTATTGGTTTATTGGGAATATTATGCTAATTGCAGCTTCAAAAATTTATACAGTATGGATTCGTTTTGATGTTCACAAAGAAATTGAAGCTGATAATGTAGCCGTTGGTGTTAGTTTTAGTGGGGCCATTTTAGCCATTGGAATTGTTATTATGAATGCTTTAATCGATCCTTTTATTGATTGGACAACTACTATAATTGATGTACTTTTACAAACCGTTTTAGGCATCATTTTACTGCCTATTATGCGATTTATCACAGATAAAGTTCTAATCCCTGAACGCAACTTAACCGATGAAATTATAAATCAGGAAAAGCCAAACATAGGGGCTGGTTTAATTGAAGCATTTGCCTATGTTGGGTCAGCTATTTTAATTACATGGAGTATATAAAACGTAATTCATTTATTCTCAAACTAGCGATATTCGCTACTGGTTTTGCCGGAATTGTAGCCGAATATGTTTTATCTACACTAGCTACTTATTTCATAGGAAACTCTGTTTTTCAATGGACAATGATTGTTTCATTGATGCTTTTCTGTATGGGATTAGGAAGTCGTCTTAGTAAGCTTTTTAAAACTAACCTGATTCGAAACTTTTTACTTTTAGAACTCTCGTTATCTCTTATTGTGGCATTTTCTTCGGTCCTCGTATATACCTTAGCGGCTGTTTCTTCTTATTACGACATTGTTATTTATTTTTTGAGCATGCTCGTTGGCTTGTTAATTGGGTTAGAAATTCCATTAGTAGTTCGAATCAACGAGGAGTACGAAGATTTAAAAACAAATATCTCCTCGATTCTTGAAAAAGATTATTACGGAAGTTTGCTAGGAGGTGTATTTTTTGCTTTTATAGGCCTTCCTATTCTTGGACTTACTTATACTCCATTTCTCCTAGGACTTATTAACTTTTTTGTTGCTTGCATGGTATTTTACCGATTCAAAGGTAAAATGGTTAAAAACCAATTAAAAACTATGTTAACGATGATGACCGTTGTATGTATCATATTAGTAGCAGGAATAAGTTTTACTGATTCAATCATTACATGGGGAGAACAAAAAAAATACAAAGACAAGGTTATCTATGCCAATCAGAGTAAATACCAAAAAATTGTACTCACGGAATGGAAAAATGAGCATTGGCTTTATTTAAATGGAAATTTACAATTCTGCTCTATCGATGAAAAAATGTACCATGAACCATTGGTTCATCCTATTATGCAAACGCATCCACATCCACAAAAAGTTTTGATACTCGGAGGTGGTGACGGATGTGCTGTTAGAGAAATATTGAAATATCCTTCAGTTGATAAAATTGATATGGTTGATTTGGATCCTAACATGACAGATCTAGGTAAGAATCATTCAGTCCTAATCAATATTAATGAAGGTTCGATGAGTAGTGATAAGTTGACGATCTATAACAAAGATGCGTATGTTCATTTAGAGCAGGACAATCAATCTTTCTATGATATCATCATTATCGATTTACCTGACCCAAGAAGCGTGGAACTGGGAAGACTGTATTCACACGAATTTTATTCGTTATGCTATCGTAAATTAAGACCAAATGGACTTATCGTTACGCAGTCTGGGAGTCCATATTATGCAAGCAAAGCTTTTCAATGTATTAACCTAACATTGCAATCAGCAGGCTTCATCACTGTTCCTATGCACAATCAAATTTTATCCATGGGAGAATGGGGATGGATCATTGGAACAAAAGATAAAACGATATCTCAAGAAAAGTTTAAAGAAAAACTACATAGTTTAAATTTTTCGTCAATAAAAACAAAATGGATACACAAAGAAGCTATGCTTTTATTAACATCATTTGGAAAGAATGATTTTTTCAATGCCAATGTCAATGAAGTAGAAATTAATAAAATTCAGAGCCCTGTATTGTATCAATATTACCTCGATGGCAACTGGGATTTATACTAAAAAAAGCGAATGAATACTGAATATAAAAAAATAGAAGCTAAAATATTTAATCTTCAAGAATGGATTATCCCTACGAATCCTGAATATTTAAAAGAAAAATTCGAAGCTTTGCTTATTCAATGCAATTTCACTATCCTTAATTTTAGTGAACATTATTTCGATAAGGAAGGCTACACCTGTTTTTGGTTGTTAGGAGAAAGTCATTTAGCTATTCATACGTTCCCTGAAAGTAACAAGACTTATTTAGAGCTAAGTAGTTGCAATGAAGAAAAACGAAATCAATTCCAAAAATTAATGGCAAATGAAAAGTAAGCATAAATTCATACCACTAATTATAATCGTAAGTATTTATAATTTATTGGTATATGGTTTATATTATTTTGAATCGAACTTCGAAAATACGAATATTCGAAATTTGGCAGACTCCTACTGGTACTCATTAGTTACCCTAACAACCGTTGGGTATGGAGATTTTTATCCGATAACATTTTGGGGAAGATTGATAGGAATTTTATTTGTTATAGGAAGTCTTGGGTTCTTAGGGTACCTAATTACGGAATTAAGTGTAAAAATATCAGAATATTTAAAAAAAAGAGAAATGGGATTTTTTGGAACTAAAATGAAAAATCACTGTATAATTATTGGCTGGAATTCTTTTTCAAAACGCGTAGCTGAACAAATCGTTAAAGCGAATGAACCCTTGGCCATTGTGATTGATAGAGAAACTGATTTAAAAGAAATCAGACAACTCTATACAGATAATCAATGCTTTGTTCTACAAACAAATCTGAAAGACTATGAGGCTATCGAAAAAGTAAACATAATAGATTCAAGAAGAGTATACATCAGCTTTGAAAGTGACACAGATACTTTAGTCTACACCATCAGTTTAAAAAAGCGATTCGAAAACATTAATTGTGTTGTTGCGATTGAAAATGTAGAACTTAAGTCTTCTTTCAACTATCTGGGAGTGCAATTTATAATTCCTAAAAAAGAAATTGTTTCAAAATTCATTGCTAGCTATATTTTTGAACCTAATGTAGCTTTGCTAACGGAAGATTTAATTTCAACTTCAGCAGAAAAAAGCAATTTAGATATTTGTGAAACTCAATTATCAGAAAGCAGTGAACATGTAAACACAAACTTTATTGATACATTTATTAAACTTAAAAAAGATTTAGGTATCACTTTAGTCGCTATCAGCAGAAATGGTGAACTCATAAAAAATCCAGAAAATAATTTCAAACTAATTAAAGGCGATATTTTAGTTTATATTGCAAATGGGGAAAACAAACAATATTTAACTTAGTCTATGAAAAAACAATTAAATGATATTGTAATTTATATTCCATTACTCAAGAAAAAAATTGAAAAAATAGCTATCAAACATGATATTAATGGGGAAATTTTGATTCTTGAAATGCTTAGATTTCTTAATCTTATTCACCTAACAAATGAAAAATTATCACCATCATTAATAGTTGATCTCGCATGGCATGAATTCATATTATTCACTAGGCATTATCACGAGTTTTGTAAAACGCATTTTGGACGATTTATTCACCATATACCAAGTGAAGGCAGTGATCATACCATTTACGAAAAAACAATAGAACTTTATATAAAACATTATGGTAAGCCTTCAGAAATCATCTGGGGATCGCATGCCACTAACATATGGGCTGCAAGTGATTGCGGCGCCTGTCATAACTAAAAATCAACTATGTATTTAGAAGGAATTCTTACAATCGACCCATCTCAGTTAACTGAAATAAAAAAAGTAAAGCCCTCCAAAGCTTTCAAAAAGTTTTTCCATCATTTAACTCTCGGTACAATCTCTGACAAACAAGAAAGAGAAACTTTTACAGCTGTAGCCATACTTCAGCAATTTAACGCGACTTTCCGAGGATTGAATATTACTAATATCATTAAAATTGCTCATGATGATATTGATTTTTATCATGATAGAGATGGAAAGAAAGATGATTTAAAGGAAGCTTTAGACACGTATGAAATTGAGATAAATGAAGCAATGTCAATCCATTTTCAGCAACTAAAACTAGTTTTAGAGCATGAAGACAATGATTTCAAATACCTCATCGAGGTTGAAATAAACAGAGATCATGAAGTTGGAGTTTATCCAATAGTTATTAAAGTATCTGGGTTATTTAAAGAGTTTTCACATGGAAACCTCAAAAATAAGATAAACAACGCGGTAAGCAGTCAGAAAGTGTTTGACGAATTTAGAGATACCAAAGTAAAAGCCTTCGATTACTTTTTGAATAGAATTAAACTTAAGCTAAAAAAAGAAATTGAAACCGATGATATTAAATCTTTCATAAAAAATAAACTCATATTACCGAAACGTAAAATTCAAGATAAAAAAGAGATCCCTCATAACACACAAAGAGGTGGCGTTTATGGTGGTTATCATGGCTTTGACGACTACTTATTCTACAGTTTAATTTGGTCTGATATTATGCATGATAGTTCACCTATTCTCATCAAAGAATCTTATTATGAAAACGAGGACGGAGAAGATTTAGGGTACGCTAATGAATTGAATGCTCAAGATAATATTTTTGATCCCGAAACCGACCTAGAGACAGTTTCATCAACCTTTGAAAATGACCCGATGGTAATTAATGAACCTGAAGCAGATAGTTCTAGTAGTTGGTTTGATTTTGATTCATGGGGAAGTGACTCCGATTCTAGTTTTTTTGATTCAAGCTGTAGTTCTTGTTCAAGTTGTTCTTCTTGTGGTGGTGACTAGTATTTTTAGAACCTAAAATTATTGTAGTATAACATTCTTTTTTGCTTGCCATTCCAGAACAAAAACTGCAAACAATATTATGATTCTATTTTAGAATTCACATATAGCTCTCGCTAACTTTTACAATATTTAAAAAAACTCATAAAGTTTAAACTTTATGAGTTTTTCTGCCGAAAATTATTTTATCTACTAAAGTTATTTTATGATAAATCGTTTATTTGATTTAGAAAAATCATTTTTAAGACTTAACACATATATTCCCGGTTTTAAGTCAATATTTATTGTTTTGCCTTTCAACTTTCCTGTGTCAAAAATTTGACCTATTAAATTAGCTATTTCGTAATCAATTTCATTGAGACCTTTACTACCTCCTATTAAATTTAATGGCGATCCTTTAGTAATAATACTTGGTGCTATTTGTAAAGAACTAAATACTTCCTCATCTTGATTTCCTAATACATCCACTCTTGACACAAATGAATCTATATTAACTAAAGAATTACCACAAGAGCCCTCATAAACCTTAACATTTGTAAACGTTGAATTATTTCCTGAGCTCGCATCATTATCATTTATAAAAACAAGTCTATCCATTACACCTGAATAAGAACTTCCTATGGGAATAACATATTTTTTCGTTCCTCCTGCATAATTGTCATAATTTGTAATACCGTAATTTTGAGTACCATGCACTTTAAAATATCTAAAATCAGATAGTGAATTATCATTTTCAAAACCAATACCATGTATTTCTCCTTCAGCTGTACTACTGAACTCAAATTCTACAACTGTATTTGCTGTAACTGTGTAATTCATTGGGATGTACTTCCATGTATTATTAGTCAACGTTAGTGATTCTCCTGAGGTAGATACTGAATAATTACCGTCATTATCTTGATTTGAAAATGAATTTATTGAAAAATCATTAAAGTTCAAGGCTGGACAATCGTCTCCTGAACCTCCCCCATTATCATCGTTATTAATAGAAATAGCATCAATAGCAATATCACTTTGCCAACCATTAGATCCAGAACCTGTTAAAACATTAAACCTTAATTGAACACTTAATTGTCCTGAATAAGAACTTAAGTCTACATTTGCTGTCAACCATGAGTTACCTTGATCACCCGATTTATTAAATACTGAAGTCCAAGCACCTGTATTATTAGTCCTAGCTTCAACTATTAAAGTATTAATTGCACTACCGTACATATGATATTTAAAACTAAGATTTGGAGAAGATAAATTACTTAAATTTAAACATGGTGAATTTAATATTGCTCGTTTATTTGGAAAACCTGTACCGTTCCCTGAAGCCTCAACATAGATATACGTTGAACCATCAGTTGCACCAGTAGGACCCGTTGATTCTGAGGGGGTTCCTCCTGAGTTCCTTGTGAAATTTATATCATCTCCCGAAGAAGCATTTTTCCATAAACCTAAATCACTTTCAAAGCTCTCATTAAAGGGATAAGAAGTTACTTCTCCATCTTGACAACCTCCATTTGACCCACCATCATCATTAGAAACACTAACAGCATCAATAGCAATATCACTTTGCCAACCATCATCTCCTATGCCCGTAAGTATATTAAATCTTAATTGTACACTTGATCTGCCCGCGTATGATTTTAAATCTATATTAGCCTCTTTCCATGAATTACCTTGACTACCTGATTTACTAAATATAGAATTCCAATCACCTGAATTATCCAATCTAACTTCAACAGTTAATTTATTAATTGTACTACCATACATATGGTATTGAAAATTAAGCTTTGGAGATGTTAACGCAGTTAAATCTATACAAGGTGAGTTTAGTATAGCTCGTTTATTTGGAAAACCTGTACCGTTCCCTGAAGCTTCAACATAAATATAATTCGAACCATCTGCTGCTCCTGCTGGTCCTGTATCATCTGAAGGAGTGCCTCCAGAATTTCTAATAAAATCTATATCATCACCTTTCGAAGCATTTTTCCACATACCTAAGCCACTCTCAAAACTCTCAGTAAATGGAAATGAAGCTACATCTCCATCACAAGTAGTTGGAGTTGGCGTTCCGCCACAAGGATTTTCAAAAGAAACCGTTTGATCATTGTTAGTATTTGAACCACCATTTCTGTTTTCATCTGCGTCTTTTCCTACGCCTCTCTCTGCAAAAGCTTTCCATATTAAACAGCTATATTTACCATTGTACAAATCTTTATCAGCTTGAAGAATCCCATCACGTCCCGACACAAAACCAGGATTACTAGCTGTATTTTTTAAGCCTTCTATTACCAAAGCCATAGCAATATTATTTCCTCCCTTTCCATTGTAAAAATCAGTATCAAATCCTTCTTGATCAATTAACAGCCAAGTCATGTCCCATAAAATAGTTGCAAAAGCATAGCCTACTCCGTGAGGTACTCTCAGGCCCCCTATATCGGCATAATCCGTATCATTTATTGATCTATCTGTTGAATACACTGTTGGTCGAATCCCTAAGCCATCTAAAGATTGCCCAAGCACGTAAGTCCCCACTCCTCTTTTATCTGCTCCAGTATCTCCTGGCTTCATTGTTAGCATTAATCCAAACCAGTCTGACCAACCTTCACCCATTTGCTCAGACCCACCTAAAGCATTTGAAAATCGTCCTCCAACCAAGCGGGTTGAAATTCCATGCCCGTATTCATGAGCTATTATCAAATTGTCAAAAGAACCATCTCTACCAGGGTTCGTTCTATTCCACAAAAACATTTGCATTCGAGGGTTTGATCCATCACCTGGTGTAGCAAAATTTGCGTTATTTGTTCCTCTACCATCTTGAGAATCTGCATTAACAGAATCACCTCCTGTACCTCCTTTTCCATAATTATTCTCCTGAAAGTTTCCAGAAGCTTCATCAAAACCATACTGATACCATACATCATGCATTATATTATTCCAATAGAATAAATTTGTTGTAGATGCATCTTGATAATTACTTGGCGACTGATTTAAATTAACGGGAAAATTAAAATTCAAAGAATTTCCTCCGCCGGGCGAAGCTCCTGTCCCATTATTTCCATTAGTATCTTCTTGAGCCCAAACATTATTTCCTCTCGTAATATTGTATTCAGCTCCAGATACACCATTCGTATCATGCCACCCGAACGGAGAAGCTACAGAATTTGATGGATCAGAAACAACTGTTCTACCTCCGTCATCTGGATTCATAAGAGGCATTGCATAAACGTTGTAAGAAGTTGATGCTACCATACTAGTTCCTTTCTTGTAAGGTATCCTTTCTTCATTGATTTGCTTTTCAATTATTTTTTTTGGATGTGTATGATACTGATGTGCACGATCATTTTCTTCTCCAAAACTACATGATATTACCCAGTTATCTTCTATTAAAATTTTTCCTGAGGTTGCATCAACAAAAGTATTCCACCAATTATCACCACCTTTTTCGTAAAGGTTAACATTCCAACATAAATGAAGTTTATTTTTATGAAAAACATAAACTTTTTTAACTAAAATAGGCTCATTATCCTCTGTAATACCAGTGTTATTATAGACAGAAACTTCATCCTCATTTCTGTTTCTTTTCATGGTTTTAACCAATCGATTACCTGGTTTCAATTGATGACTTTTAATAACTTCGTCAATAGCCTCATTCTCTGAAATAATAACAGATTTACTTTGTAATATTTTTTCTGGAATATTTGATATAAACTGATTATTTGTAAAATTTACTTTTCCATTAAAAACAGACATATTATAAGTTCCATTAACAATTGGAATCCCCCTATAATATTGCGTTAAATAATAATGTGTAAGTCCTTTTTTTAAAGAGGAAGCTGAACTAGATACTTTCCATTCAGAAAAATCATTAGCTACTTTTTTACTTTTCTTTTTTAAATTGTTAAAGTGTTTTTGAATTACATCTAGATCACTAGACTTTTTTGTTTGCGAATGGTTTGTTAGCCCAGTCATAAGTAGAAGGGCAAACAGACAATATTTTTTCATAATATTGATTTAGAAGGGTTTAAAAATTACTTAAATGTATGAAAAAACATTTCAAAAAATCACCTAACTTTAAAATAAAATTAAAATTTTAACAAAAAAATTAACTTTTAAGCTTAATTTTTGTTTTTTTAAAAAATTTAAATGCTTAAAATTATATATTTTTCAGTCTAAGGATCAATCTCTTTTATCAATTAACTATTCTCGAAAAACACTGTCTATAAATAAAACAGGCATCATAATATGATGCCTATTTACTACTATATTTTTTATACTATCTATTGCTCATTAAATATGGATTTTACTTTTTCAAAAATAGCATCATCACCATCAAAGTTTAAATTCGTTTTTCGAAAAAGAGAAATAATCTTGGAAGGATTCATTTCTTCTCCAAGTATTCGAGCAACGCCAACACCTAGATCTTTTCCATAACCAAAGGCTATAATTTCTCCTATCCTATTTGCTTCTCCCAAATAATATATATTTATATTATTTCCACTCTTCTTATAACTTATAAGCTTCTTATAATCTGAATCATCAAATATACTTTTTAGTTCTGTTTTCTCTTTTTCGTAAGAAATTTCATTTGATTTTTTTATCGGTAAAGCAGTTAAACTGATTTTTTTTACACTCTCATATATCTTTTTATCTTCTTCGTTTAGAATATCTTCTGTCAATTCAAAAACACCAACAGGTATATCCACATTCAAAAAACCATTTTTATCCTGACTTTCAACAAGATAACTTTGTAATGTTTTTTTGTTATTACATGAGAATAATATTAGTGTTAAGCAAAAGAGTGGTACTAATTTATATAAATTCATTATTTAATTATTCTTAAATTATTTTATTTTAATCTCTCCTTTCTCAGAATACTTGTTTGCTATCTTAGAAAGCTTATTAACATTTATTTCACCTATCAAAGAAATTATAGAAATTTTAATCTGCCCTTTACTGTTAGTTTCTTTTTGAAACATTAAAACCTCATTTACAAGATCTTTATTTGCGGTAGATTTAACATATATTCTAATTCTAGAATCTTTATCTTTTACTCTCATTAACTGAATTAAACTTGAATTTTTCACAGCATCGTTAACCATAGCCTCCATCTTTACGACCGCATTAGTATTTTCGGAAGAAAATACTTTTAACTCATTTAACCCCTTTAATACATTAAAAAATTCTAGGCTTTCAGATTTTGCTTCGGGAAATTTTGATATCAGTTCAAATGCGTCTTTAGTCATAACAAATGAAGAAACCGCATCTAAATCTTCCAACTCATCAAATGATTGACTGAAGACTAAATTAGATGCTAGTGTGACAACTAGTAAAAACAATATTTTTTTCATGACTTTCTTAATTTTAATATCTATTTGGTTTTATTTTTAAATCTTTTTATTCTTGGCTTATTGTTCTGGACGCCTCATTTACAACCCTTTCATAGGTCGCAATATATCCAATTGCTTCTTGACTTTTACTTAAACTATTTGACACTGTATATAGTGCCTCATTTCCTTTATTAAGGTTTAAAGAAACCATTTGAAGAGCTTCTTTTATTTGCATAAATTGCTTTTTTTGCTCATTTTTTTGATAAATATTATACCCTAAATAAAAACCGAATAACAAAGCTACAGATACTGCTACAGATAGCCATTCAAAATTTTTCTTTATTTTAATTTCAGGCTTCAGCCATATGGGCTTTTTTAAAGTTTCTTGCCTATCTTCTTTGATGTAGTTAAAAAGTATACTAAATTCCTCTAAATGCGCTGCTACTTTTTCTGAAGTAAAATATTTATATAATACTTGTTCTTCTTCCAAGCTAGTATCTGCATTTAAATATTTTTCTACTAATTTTTCTATATTAGCTAACTCCATAATTATATCTTTTTATGAGTTCTTGTCTTATTTTCTTTCTAGCTCTTGAAAGAGCCACTCGAACTGCAGTTGATTTCATTTCCATTATCTTACATATTTCATCTAGTTCATATTGTTCAATATCTCTTAATTGAATAATTGCTTTTTGCTGTTCAGGTAATTTTTCAATTAAAAGTCTTACTTGAGCTACGGCATCGTTATTTTCTATCTTTTTATCTAACGTAATTCCTTTCTCTTTGTAATTAGTATGAACCAAGGATAAATTACTTGCTTGTTTTGATTTCAATCTATCAAAACAATAATTTTTGGTCATTGTTATTGCAAATGCCTCAACACTCTTATACCTCTTTAACTTCTCTTTATTCTTCCATAATTTTAGATAAAGTTCCTGTGTCGCATCTTCAGCTTCTGCTGTAGAAACTAGAAGTCTTTTTGCTAATCGAAAAATTCTATCTTTAAAAGGCAAAACAGCTTTTAAAAAGTCTGATTGTTTCATTGTGGTTGATTTAGATGAACTACTTTAATTTTAAGTGTTCACAGTGTTATGACGATTAAGCGCAAAGTTTGTTACGTGATTTCGCAAAAAAATAATATTATTCACTAAATTGCGTTGTTTTAGTTTTAAGATGTTTCGGATGAAAGTTTACAAATTATTCCTTGTTTTTATTGTTTTATCGAGTGTTTTTTCTTGTAGTAGAGATGAAGCGCCTAATGATGTAGAAATTAACAATTTTGTTTGGAAAGGGCTTAATGCCTATTATTTATGGCAAGAAAATATTCCAGACCTATCAGATACCCGCTTTACTTCAGATCAACAATTATACAACTACCTATCTGGATTTGATTCGCCTAAAACTCTTTTCGAAAACCTTCTTTATCAAAAAAACATAGTCGATAAATGGTCTTGGATTGTAGACAATTATATCACTCTAGAAGAAGCTCTTCAAGGCACCTCTTTGACTACAGGTATGGAATTTGAAATTATTGAATATAAAGATCAATCAACAAATATGTTTGGTTCCGTTAGGTATGTTAATCCGGGAACAGATGCTATGATAAAAGGAATAAAAAGAGGAATGGTTTTCAATGAAGTTAACGGTGTAAAATTAACAAAAAGTAATTATAGAGAGCTCTTATTTTCTAACACTCCTTCCATAACAATCACTTTAGCAGATTACAACTCTGGTAACCCGATAGCTACAACCAACACCATAAGCCTTACTAAAGATAAGTACACTGAAAATCCTGTTCATATATCAAAAACTCTTGACGTAGGTGGCCAAAAAATTGGTTATTTAATGTATAATGCCTTTGTAAGCTCTTTCGACGATCAGTTGAACCAATCATTTTCTAATTTTAAATCTGAAGGAATTACTGATCTTATCATAGACCTTAGATATAATTATGGCGGTTTTGTAAAATCTGCAGCAAGACTCGGTAGTATGATTACTGGGCAGTTTACTAATGAAATATTTGCAAAGCAACTTTGGAATAATAAATACATGAGCGTTGTTAATCCTGATTTCTTAATTGATAGGTTTCCAAGTACTCTAGGAAATAATACTGCTATTAATAGCCTTAATTTGTCAAGAATTTACTTTATTACAACCGCAAGTACTGTCTCTGCTTCAGAACTTATTATAAATAGTCTTGATCCTTACATTGACGTAAAAACAATCGGTACTAAAACACGAGGAAAATATGTCGCTTCAATAACTCTTTATGATTCACCTACATTTTCTTCGAAAAACAACATCAATCCGAATCATAATTGGGCTATGCAACCAATTGTGTCGGAAACTGTTAATAAAGACGACAAAAATCAAAAAGAAGGAATCATCCCTTTTATTGAAATAGAAGAAGATTTTGGAAATTTAGGAAATTTAGGTGAAATAGACGAACCATTACTTCAACGAACCATCCAGTTAATAACCACTGGAAGTAGAAGTAATCGTAGAGAGAAAATAGCAAGAAAAAGTCTTTCTAATAGACTTAGAATTATTAATAGTTCAAAATCACGACTACCTACATACAACAATATGTACATAGGTGAGCCTAAATAATGTCAGTAATTAATCATTGAATAGATAGGAGATGATCTCATTTATATATTAATTATTATTTAAAATAAAGTCATTTGATTACTCTCTTTTTTAAGATCTGGTATTTTTAACGAGAACCCAAGATTTTCATTTATTTTTTTAGTGAAATGACTTGCAAGTGATACAGATTCCTTCTCTAAATTTTGATGTATAAAAAAATGAATATTTTGTAATCCAAGTTCTTTCCATTTTTTTAACCTCAAGACCCAATTATCCAACCTATCGTAATCAGAAAAATGATTAGAACCAACATATCTTATAAATGCTTCATTTGATGTCAAATTCATATGTAACATATCTCTTCTTCCAGCAGTATCAACAATAATATTGGTGATATTATTGTCACGAAGTAAAGTTGTATATTCATTAGAGAAATTTTTATCAGAAAACCAATTTGGATGCCTAACTTCAATAGCTAGTTTAATTTCTTTAGGCCAACTATTTACAAAATTTTCCACTCTCTTAAAGTTATCAGGTCCAAAGTTTTCATTTAATTGTAAAAAAATAGTTCCTAATTTCTCCCCAAGATGTTGAACTTGAAATAAAAAATCATTTACGCTATCCTGAACTCCTTCCAGTCTCTTCCAATGACTTATTTCTTGTGTTAATTTAGGAAAAAATTTAAAATCTTTAGGGGTTTTATACTTCCACCTAAGAAACTGATCAGCAGAGTACGACTTGTAGAATGTTGCATTTAATTCAATTGAATTAAATTGACTAGAGTAATATTGAAGTTCATCTTGAATTCCCTGAGGATAAAAACCTTTCAAATCTGATTTATTCCATTTAGCACAACCAATATAAACGTTTTGCTGTTTCATTTTATATTTTTTGCTATTAAGTACAATAGTTGTATTCGGATGTGTATCTGGCAGCGAAAAATCTATAACTTCAGGACGTTCGACTTTTCCAAATTTCATATTTCATCTTGTTATATGTTAGAATATAAATCAATCATCTATCAATTCTGTTTTGAAATCATTCATTTTATTTTCATTTTTCTTTTTAGCATAGTCAAAACCTTGCTCCCACCATTTTGACATTAATTTTTTATCAAAAACTAATGAATTTGTCGTTAAGACAGTCGGAGTATAATATAAATTTAATTTAACATCTTTATTTCTAGCTAATAGTTTACCAATTGTAACATTATGTTTTTCAACATGTCCTAGCATAAAGTCAAAAACATCTAGCATTAAAGAAAAAGGGTTTTTCGCAGGTAACCTATTTATTTGCGTCATTTCTGTCTCTAAAATAATAGCATCTATTTCCTTTGCTCCTCTTAAAATAGCCTCTCGTATTGGTACTAAACAACCAAAACCGCCATCTGCATATTGACAACTATTTTTTTCCAATAAACTCATAAAAGGAACGTAATTACATGAACCCCAAATCCAATCACAATAATCTTCATAACTCCAATCTAAGATAGATTTATATTCAATCTTATTAGCTGTTAAATTTGAAACGGTAACTACCACCTCTTTATTCTTATGCCGTATCTCATCAAACATACCTTTTGTAATGTTTTTCTTTATTAATTTTTTTAAGTTTTTACTTTCTCCAAAAGTTTTTCTTCCTTTGATAAAATTCCATAAAGTATTACTGTGTCTTATTGAGATAACTTTTTCTCCCTTTACATGTTTAATCTTAAATGGGCTATTACTAAAAACAGTATGTTGATTAACATTTGTATATAATTCTTTAAGTTCTCTTACTTGTCCTAAAGATAGATGAGAAACCATCAAGCTTCCAGTAGATGTTCCTAAAAATAAATCGTATTCCTTTTTCTTCTTATTTATAAGAAACTCTGCTACACCTCCAGCAAACGCTCCTTTACTCCCACCTCCAGAAATAACCAATGCTTTTTTCATATATTACTATTTTTTAATTATTTAAACACAAGTAATATTTTACTTGATTTAAATTTTAACAAAAATCAAATGACTTTTACCTATATTTAGGTTTGTAAAAATATCAAAAAATGCTCCGTCTTCTTAGTCTTTTTTTCAATATCCTTTTTTTATTTTCCTGTAAAGGAAGTAAAAAACCTATATCAATTAGTATTATAGATTTTAAAGTAAGTAAGGGTGATATAAGAGCTATTCATGGTACAAGTACTGACACTCTTTACTATGCTGATTCCAAAGGAAATATTGGTTATACTTACAATAAAGGAAAATCATGGTCAAAGACATCTATTAAAAATAATGATCGTCTAATTCCTAATTTTAGAAGTATTGCTGTTAATAAAGATACTGTTTTCTCTCTCTCAATAGGTACCCCTGCGTTGTTATACAAAACTTATAAAAACTCTACTAAACTCATCTACTCTGAAAGTCACCCAAAAGTATTCTATGATTCAATGCAATTTTTAAAAGATGGTAAAGTAGCAATAGCTGTTGGCGATCCAACTGATGTATTCCCATCCATACTTATCTCTCATGATTATGGAAACACATGGAAAAAAATTAAAAGCAATTACTTACCAAAGTTTGAAGAAGGAGAAGCCTTTTTTGCCGCAAGCAATACGAATATCAAAATTTTTGAAAAAAAAATATGGTTAGTTAGTGGTGGTTCAAAAGCCAGAGTACTGCAATCTGAAGATGTTGGTCTAACATGGACCATTCATGATACTCCGATTATACAAGGAAAAAACACTCAAGGTATCTACTCTGTTGACTTTTATGATGAACTAAATGGAATTATTTTTGGTGGAGACTTTACAAAACCTAAAAGTAACAATGCTAATAAAGCCATAACAAAAGACGGAGGTAAAACGTGGAAATTGATATCCGATAATGCAGGGCCAGGTTATAAGAGTTGTGTAAAATATATCCCTAATTCAAAAGGAAAGAAAATAATTGCTGTTGGTAAAACAGGAATCTCTTACTCTAAAGATGGTGGCAAAAATTGGATAGAATTAAGTGACGAATCATTTTTTGTTATTCAATTTATAAACGAATCATTTGCCTGGTTAGGAGGGCAAGGAAGAATTGGAATTTTAAATTTAAAACAACCATAAACCCAATAAAATAATTTACTGAATATTTCAGTTTTAAAAATCAACAATAAATAATGAAAAAACTTTTAATTCTATTACTCTTCTTTGGCCTAGTTAAGGCAAGATCACAGGAGTACTTCCCAATTAACTCGGGTGTTAAAACTTATAAAGACAAATCAATTGCATTTAAAAATGCTAGAATTTTTATAACTCCTAAGAAAATTATAAATAATGGAACTTTATTAATAAAAGAAGGAAAAGTTGTTAATGTAGGTAAAAATATTGCCATACCAAAAGGAACACATGTTATTGATCTTAAAAACAAATCAATTTACCCTTCCTTTATTGATGTTTACTCTGAATTTGGAATAAAAAAACCAAAACAATCTTTTAACTTCAGAGAAAATCCTCAATACGATGCTAAAAGAAAAGGTTATTACTGGAATGATCATATTCGACCAGATATTAATGCCTTTGACGAATTTGTGTTTGATAAAGAAGAAGCTTCTAAGTTACTAAAACAAGGTTTTGGTGTTGTTAATACCCACGTAGATGATGGCATAATGCAAGGTAGTGGGGTATTAGTTACTTTAAACACAAAAAGTACTAAGGCACATCGAATACTTTCTAAGCGGTCAGGAAATTATTTATCTTTTTCAAAAAGTAAATCAAAACAAGTGTACCCAACCTCTAAAATGGGAGCAATGGCACTCTTAAGGCAAGCCTATTTAGACGCTCAATGGTATGAAAAGGGACATGTTCAAACCACTGATTTAGCTCTTGAAGCATTAAATAATAATAGAAATCTAACACATATTTTTAAAGCAGGAGACTATTTAAACGCCATTAGGGCAGATAAAATAGGTGATGAATTCGAAATTCAATATGTTATACTTGGCGGTGGTGATGAATACGAAAGAATTAAAGAAATTAAAAAAAGTAACGCAACTTTTATTATACCGCTTAATTTTAGAAAACCGTACGATGTAACAGATATAGAACTAGCTAAAAAAATTTCATTAAGAGACCTGCGTAAATGGAATCAAGAACCCTCTAACCCTGGAGTTTTACAAAAAAACAATATTCAATTTGCCACAACTCTTTATAAACTTAAATCATTAGACGACTTTTATTTAAATCTAAGAAAAGCCATTAACTTTGGACTTGACAAAACTGTCGCTCTTGAGTCGTTAACAACAATTCCTTCTCAAATATTAAAAAACCCATATATTGGAAATCTTAATATTGGAAGTTATGCTAATTTCATTATTTGCTCTGGAGATCTTTTCGATAAAAAAACAACGCTATATGAAAACTGGATCCAAGGAACTAAGCACATAATTAATCCAATGAACAGTATTGAAATTATTGGAGAGTACACATTAACCATTGATGATAAAGAATACAAAATGCATATTTCTCAAAAAAAGGGAAAATACCAAGCCTCCATTAAAAGAGAAAATCAAAAAATCAAGGCTAATTTTTCCTTTAAAAATAATTGGATACAGCTAACAATTAACGATAAAAATAGTTTCTCAAGAATTACAGCCAAGGTCTCAAATACTTCTAGTAAATTAGAAGGTAGTGGCATTGATCATAACGGAAATCAAATTAATTGGCAGGCTATAAAGCAAAAGAAAGAGAAAACAAAAAAATCTACAGAAAATAAAAAAGCACCAGAAGTATTCGCTTCGAGTTATCCAAACGTGGGTTTTGGTAATTATACGATTCCAAAGCAAGAAACCATTTTGATAAAAAATACAACAATTTGGACGTCTGAAAACAATAAAGTTCTTAAAAATTCAGATTTATTGATCTCTGATGGAAAAATCTCAAAACTTGGGAAAAATCTTTCTTCAACAAAAGCTAAAATTATTGACGGTACTAACAAATATTTGACAGCAGGAATTATAGATGAGCATTCTCATATTGCTGCCTCTGCCATCAATGAAGCAGGACATAATTCTTCTGCTGAAGTCACAATAGAGGATGTTATTAATCCAGATGACATCAATATTTATAGAAATATTGCTGGAGGGGTTACTTCAATCCAGATTTTACATGGTTCCGCCAATCCAATTGGAGGACGCTCCGCAATTATCAAACTAAAATGGGGAGAGAGTGCTGATAAATTACTTTACAAGAACAGTCCTAAGTTTATCAAATTTGCACTAGGTGAAAACGTTAAACAATCAAACTGGGGAGATCATAATACATCGCGTTTTCCACAAACAAGAATGGGAGTCGAACAAGTTTATATTGATTATTTCCAGCGAGCAAAAGAGTATGATAATGTTAAAAAAAGCGGTAAACCCTACAGAAAAGATATTGAATTAGAAGCTCTAGCTGAAGTTTTAAATAAGCAACGTTTTATTTCATGTCATTCATATGTACAATCAGAAATAAATATGTTAATGAAAGTAGCTGAAAAATTCAATTTTAATATCAATACATTCACACACATTCTAGAGGGCTATAAGGTTGCTGATAAAATGAAAGAGCACGGCGTTGGCGGTTCTACTTTTTCTGATTGGTGGGCCTATAAATATGAAGTAAATGATGCAATTCCATACAATGCTGCCATTATGCACAATCAAGGGATTACCGTAGCTATTAATTCAGATGATCCGGAAATGTCAAGACGCCTAAATCAAGAGGCTGCTAAAACTATTAAATACGGTAATTTATCTGAACAGGAGGCTTGGAATATGATTACAATCAACCCAGCCAAATTACTTCATTTGGATAAAAAAACAGGAAGTATAAAAGTTGGAAAGGATGCCGATGTAGTTCTATGGAGTGACAACCCTTTATCTATTTTTGCTAAAGTTGAAAAAACAATAATTGATGGAGCTATTTTTTTTGACATTCAAAAAGACAGACTCAAACGTGAAGAACTTAAGGAAGAGCGCACGAAATTAATTAACCTAATGCTTAAAGAAAAGATAAAAGGATCGCCGACACAAAACCCAAGTAAAAAAATTAAAAAACTGTTTCATTGTGATACAGAATAAGAATTTATTATTTCTACAAATGAAAAATATTATTTTATATAAGTTACTATACTTCTTATCTATTGGATTTATAGTTGGACAACAAACTCCTGCGCCAAAACAAAAAATAGACTTTTCTATTGAGGGAGCTACTGCGCACATTGGTAACGGAACTGTAATTGAAAATTCGTTAATTATGTTTTCTAATGGTAAAATTTCATTTATTGGAAATGCCAATGCGAGAATTGCCAGAGTTGGCACTGTTATTAACGCTAAAGGAAAGCACGTTTACCCTGGTTTTATTGCGGCTAATACAACACTCGGCTTAGCTGAAATAGATGCGGTTAGAGCTACCAGAGATGATGATGAAATTGGTGGAATGCTCCCACATATTCGAAGTATTATAGCTTATAATACCGAAAGTAGAATTATAGAGTCTATAAGACCTAATGGTATTCTAATGGCGCAGATTACTCCAAGAGGTGGTACTATTTCTGGCACATCTTCAGTGGTTCAACTAGATGCTTGGAATTGGGAAGATGCAATTATAAAATTAGACGATGCAATACATGTAAATTGGCCAAAAAATTTTAAAAAAGGAAAATGGTGGTTAGGTGAATCCTCAGAGCTAAAACCTGATGAAAAATACGTTAACAACTGTAAAAACATAGAACAGTTTTTTACTGACGCTAAAAATTATTTAGCAAAAAAAGAGAAAAAAATAAGTCTACCCTACGAATCTGTTAAGGATCTTTTTAAGGGGAATAAAAAAGTTTTTATTCATGTAAATGGACATAGAAGAATTGTAGATGCATTAAGCACTTTCGATGAATTAAGTATCAAAAACATAGTAATTGTTGGTGGTTATGAAGCAGAAAAAGTAGCTGATTTGTTAAAATCAAAAAATATTTCCGTTGTTTTAGAACGATCTCATCGATTACCATCAAATGAAGACGATGATATTGATATTTCTTACCGCACAGCAAAAATTCTCTCTGATGTAGGTATTTTAATCGGTTTAGGCATGAATGGAGAAATGGAACGAATGAGTACAAGAAATCTACCTTTTTATGCAGGCACCTACGCAGCTTATGGTTTAGGAACAGAAAAAGCTATCCAAATGATTACTGAAAATAATGCAAAAATTCTCGGAATTGATGATTTTACTGGTACTTTAGAAGTTGGTAAAGACGCTACACTCTTTATTTCAAAAGGTAATGCATTGGATATGAGAGGTAATATTTTAACAAATGCTTTTATTCAAGGGCGAAAGATTAGTTTAGAAACTCATCAAACTAAACTGTGGAAACGATATGAGAAAAAATATAAAAATTAAGATATTCTAAAAGAATATAAATAAAAAAACTCATTGCGTATGCAATGAGTTTTTTTATTTATTTAAGAGAAAACTATTTTACCTCCTCAAAATCAACATCCTCTACATTATCTCCTTGAGATTGTCCGCTAGCGTCAGCTTCCGATTGCTGAGCTCCTGAACCAGCATCCCCAGCTTGTTGTTGAGCCGCATACATTTCTTCTGAAGCAGCTTTCCATGCCTCATTTATTTTCTCCATTGCTGAATCAATTTGAGCTAAATCTTTAGACTCATGAGCTTTTTTTAGTTCTTCCAAAGCAGCTTCTATTGGTTGCTTTTTATCTGCTGATAATTTTTCACCAAAATCTTTTAGTTGTTTCTCTGTTTGAAAAATCATAGAGTCTGCTCCATTAACTTTATCTGCAGTCTCTTTTGCTTTAGCATCAGCTTCCGCATTAGCTTCTGCATCCGCTTTCATTTTTTGAATTTCTTCATCAGTTAAGCCAGAAGAAGCCTCAATACGAATGTTTTGTGACTTTCCTGTAGCTTTATCTGCTGCTGAAACATTTATAATTCCATTAGCATCGATATCAAACGTTACCTCAATTTGAGGAACCCCTCTTGGAGCTGGAGGAATGTCAGTCAATTGAAAACGTCCAATTGTTTTGTTATCTGCTGCCATAGATCTCTCACCCTGTAATACGTGTATATCAACAGACGGTTGATTATCTACTGCCGTAGAAAACACCTGAGACTTTTTAGTAGGAATTGTTGTATTTGCTTCGATTAATTTTGTAAATACATTTCCCATAGTTTCAATACCTAATGATAAAGGTGTAACATCCAATAATAATACATCTTTAACATCACCAGTTAAAACTCCTCCTTGAATTGCAGCTCCTAAAGACACAACTTCATCTGGATTTACTCCTTTACTTGGAGCTTTTCCAAAGAATTTTTCAACTGCCTCTTGAATTGCAGGAATACGAGTAGAGCCCCCAACTAAAATAATTTCATCAATTTCTGAGGTTGATAAATCAGCATTTTTTAATGCAGTTCTACATGGCTCAATTGTTCTTTTTACTAAATCATCAATTAATTGCTCGAATTTAGCTCTACTTAATGAACGAACTAAATGTTTTGGTCCTGATGCGGTAGCCGTAATATAAGGTAAATTAATTTCAGTAGAAGTAGTACTTGATAACTCAATCTTTGCTTTTTCAGCAGCTTCTTTTAAACGTTGTAAAGCCATTGGATCTTTACGTAAATCCATATTCTCTTCAGCTTTGAACTCTTCTGCTAACCAATTAATAATTTTTTCATCAACATCATCTCCTCCTAAATGAGTATCACCATCAGTAGCTAACACTTCAAAAACGCCATCTCCTAACTCTAGAACAGAAACATCATGAGTACCACCTCCAAAATCAAAAACTACTATTTTTTTATCTTCATTTGATTTATCTAAACCGTATGCTAAAGCAGCTGCTGTTGGTTCATTTATAATACGACGAACTTTTAATCCTGCAATTTCTCCTGCCTCTTTTGTCGCCTGACGCTGTGCATCATTAAAATAAGCTGGAACAGTAATCACTGCCTCTGCTACATCTTGCCCTAGATAATCTTCAGCTGTCTTTTTCATTTTTTGTAACACCATAGCTGAAACTTCTTGTGGTGTGTACAATCTATCATCAATTTTTACACGTGGAGTATCGTTGTCTCCTTTTACAACTTCATAAGGTACTCTGTCAGCTTCTTTTTGAGATTCAGAATATTTATTCCCCATGAAACGTTTAATAGAGTAAACTGTTTTAGTTGGGTTTGTTACTGCCTGACGCTTTGCTGGATCACCTACTTTACGTTCACCGCCTTCTACAAAAGCTACAACAGATGGAGTTGTTCTTTTTCCTTCTGAATTAGGAATCACTACAGGTTCATTTCCTTCCATTACAGACACACATGAATTAGTAGTACCTAAATCTATACCTATAATTTTACTCATAATCTTTATTTACAGTTTAAATTTTTAATTCAATTTTACGATTAAGTATTAGTCAAAGTGCATGCCATAGAGTTTTAAACTACCTTTTGGCAGGCACATACGCACTTAATACAAAAATTAGTGTCATATTGACACTATAACTGTAAATCAATGTAACTCTGATAAACTAATTTAATATTTGCATACGTATTTAATAATGCCTTTTCTATTTCTTTTTTAGATTTATAACAAACTTCGGTTATCCCCTCTTCCAATTGAGGTTTTAATAGTTGATTGGAACTAGAGTGCATTAAATACCAATGAGTCTCTTTTAACCTTTTATTTTCTTTATAAACGAATAAATGATAGGTAACTAATAATAATTTCTTAAGGGAAATATTCCCTATACCGCATTCCTCTTCAACTTCTCTAATGGCTCCTTCTTGAATCTTCTCCCCTTTTTCAACTCTTCCTTTCGGTAGATCCCACTTTCCTTCTCTAAAAATAAAAAGTACTTCTTCTCTTTCATTAATCACTAAACCTCCACCTGCAACTACGGGTTTATAAACTTTTTTTATTTTATTAAAATCTCTTTCTTTGTTTGTAGAGAATAAATAAACACCTTTAAAAATAGCTGATTTTAATTTTTCAACCACTTCTTCAAAAATAATGTTATTAAAAAAAAGTAATGGATAATCTTTTTCATTATTTGTTGAAGTTGTTAAAATTATTGGTTTATCATTAATAAAAACTTTATACATTTGTGATATGGATTTTAACAAAGATACAGCAAAAGAAACAGCTGAACTTCTTCTAAAGATAAAAGCTATAAAACTAAGTCCGAAAACTCCTTTCACATGGGCCTCTGGATGGAAATCACCAATATATTGTGACAATAGAATAACACTATCATATCCTCCTGTCAGAAACTTTTTAAAAGAAAAAATAGCCAAATTAGTCGAGAACAAATACGGTAAACCAGATGTAATTGCAGGGGTAGCAACCGGAGCCATTGCAATCGGTATTTTAGTTGCTCAAGAATTAGGAATTCCTTTTATTTATGTACGCCCAAAACCTAAAAAACATGGTCGTAAAAATCAAATAGAAGGCTATTTTGAAAAAGGTCAAAATATTGTAGTGATTGAGGATCTAATAAGTACAGGGCAAAGTAGTCTTGAAGCTGTACAAGCGCTAAAAGAGGCTGAAACTAATGTTAAAGGTATGGTAGCTATATTTTCATATGGCTTTGAGGTTGCCTCAGATAATTTCAAAAAACATAATATTGAATTAAGTACTCTAAGCAATTTTAATTTTTTAATAGCACAAGCTTTAGATAATAATTATATTTCTAATGAAGAGCTAAAAACTCTTGAGCAATGGAGACTTAATCCTAAAGAATGGAAGCAAAACTAAACCCTTAAATAAAAATAAATAATGGATATAATAGGAAATACGGTAACTACAAATAAATCTCCAGAAGAATTATTCAAATTTTTAACGAAACTTGAAAATTATGAGCAGTTAATGCCTGAAAGCACTCAAAAATTCGAAGTTGATGGTGATAGTTTTATTTTTGGGCTAAAAGGAATGCCTGAGATAAGATTGGTTATGAAAGAAAAAACGGAGTTTTCTAATGTAACTCTTGGTGCAGCTAGTAGTAAACTACCTTTTACACTAACGTCTGAAATAAGTAAATTATCTGAAAACCAAAGTAACATTATCTTAAAATTTAATGGTGATTTTAATCCCATGATGGCCATGATGGTAAAAAAACCATTGACAAAATTTATAGAAACGTTAACTAAAAATATTTCTGCACTTTAAAGCAAATAAATTTAGGAAAATGAGACTTCTTTGACGCCATACTCTTGAACTGTTTCATTATCTAACTCTATTTTGAGTTTACCTTCTGGTGACACGCCAATAATTTTACCCATAAACAAAACATTCTGATTCGTTCGAAACATATTTGGAATGTTTTTTTTGTACAACACATTTAAATACCTATTTTCCAGCACCCTAAGATTTTTGTTTTCTAAATCCTTTAGATTTTTTTCTAGTTTTTTGAGTACTTTATCTAACATACTATTTAATTCAATCTCTTTTCCAATAACATCTTTAACAGAGATTGCGTTTAACTTATTCTCAGAAGTAAATTTTTGATTTACATTTAGTCCGATTCCTATTACTGAAGAGGATATAATTTCTCCTTTTAAACTGTTTTCAATTAAAATACCAGATATTTTTCTTTTTCCTGCCATTATGTCGTTTGGCCATTTTATTGAAATTTTGGGTATCTTCATTTCATAAAGGGCTTCATAGACACTTAACGACACACTGAAATTCAAGAATTTCTGATGCTTAATTGGTAAATCATTTATACGAACAAATACACTAAAAGTAAGGTTTTTACCGTTCTCAGAAATCCATTTTGTATGAATCTGACCTCTTCCTGAAGTTTGATTTTTTGCCCATAAAACTGTAAAATTTTCAATTAATGAATCTTCTGCCATTTTCTTCAAAAAAGTGTTTGTAGAATCGATGGCATCAAGTTTGATTATTTTCATTATAGTATTCAAAGTAAAACTAGTACCAATATTACACAATTTACTCGCAAAAAAATAATAACTTTGCTAAAACTTTATTTTTGTTAATGATAAAAAAACAACCCAGTACAGACGATCTATTAGCTGTCATTATAAAAGGAATTGATGATGTCAAGGGGCAAAATATACAGCTCCTAGACTTAAGAGAGATTGACAACACAGTGTGTGATTATTTTGTTATTTGTTCAGGAAACTCAAATACTCAAGTAGATGCAATTTCTGGATCAATACAAAAAGCAGTAGGAAAAGAATTAAAAGACAAACCTTGGCATGTTGAAGGACAAGGTAACTCAGAGTGGGTTTTGATGGATTATGTAAATGTTGTGGTACATATTTTTCAAAAACATGTGCGTGAAATCTATGATATAGAAAGTCTTTGGGGCGATGCAAAAATAACCCAAATTAATCCCGCTTAATTTATAACCGATTGAAACAAATTTTATGAGCGACAATAAAAAAAACACACCTAAATTTAGTTTTAATTCCTTTTGGATTTATATTCCCATTGCAATTTTATTCATAGGTCTTACATTTTTCAATTCTGGAAACATGGGATCTAGTGATATTTCAAAAAACGAATTTTCTGAAATATTAAATGAAAACGACATCGAAAGGATACTGGTAGTAAACAAATCCTTTGCGGAAATATATATAAAAGATGAAGCTGTAAAAAAAGAGCGTCATAAAAAAATAATGAGTAATCCTTTTCACAGAAAGGGAGCACCTCTTTATACTTATAATTTTGGAGATCTTCAGAATTTTGAAAAAAACCTTCAAGAATCAAGAATAAAAAATAATCTAACTTTTGATATAAAAAATGGTGAAAGAACAAGCTTTATTGATGGTATTGTAAGTTTTCTTCCTTTTATTTTACTTATTGTTATTTGGTTATTTTTTATGAGACGAATGTCAGGAGCAAACGGAGGAGGTGCTGGAGGACAAATCTTTAACATAGGAAAATCACGAGCTACATTATTTGATAAAGATACAAAAGTAAAAACAACATTTAAAAATGTAGCTGGTTTGGAAGGAGCTAAAGAAGAAGTTCAAGAAATCGTTGATTTTTTAAAGAGTCCAGAAAAATACACTAAACTTGGAGGAAAAATTCCAAAAGGAGCTTTATTAGTTGGTCCTCCTGGAACAGGAAAAACATTACTTGCCAAAGCTGTAGCAGGAGAAGCAGGAGTTCCATTTTTCTCACTTTCAGGATCGGATTTTGTTGAAATGTTTGTAGGTGTTGGAGCCTCACGTGTTCGGGATTTATTTAAACAAGCTCAACAAAAATCTCCTTCAATAATATTTATTGATGAAATTGATGCCATAGGTAGAGCGAGAGGAAAGAATAGTATGACTGGAGGAAATGATGAAAGAGAAAACACCTTAAACCAATTATTAACTGAAATGGATGGTTTTGGTACAGACACTAATGTAATTGTATTAGCTGCAACAAACCGTGCTGATATACTCGATAAAGCCTTAATGAGAGCTGGTCGTTTTGACAGACAAATATATGTAGACCTTCCTGATCTAAGTGAGCGTAAAGAAATTTTTGAAGTACATGTAAAACCCTTGAAACTAGAACCAAGTGTTGATGTTGAATTTTTAGCACAACAAACGCCTGGTTTTTCGGGAGCTGATATTGCTAATCTTTGTAATGAAGCTGCACTTATAGCTGCAAGAAAAAGTAAAGACCTTATTGAACACCAAGATTTTTTAGATGCTGTTGATCGGATAGTGGGAGGATTAGAAAAGAAAAATAAGGTAATTACTCCTAAAGAAAAAAAGGTTATTGCTTTTCATGAAGCTGGTCACGCGACAGTAAGCTGGATGTTAGAACATGCTGCTCCATTAGTTAAAGTAACTATAGTTCCTAGGGGACAATCTTTAGGAGCCGCATGGTATCTACCCGAAGAAAGAAAAATTGTTCAAACAGAGCAAATGCTTGATGAAATGTGCGCTACCATGGGGGGTAGAGCTGCTGAAAAACTTATTTTTGATAAAATATCAACAGGTGCGTTAAGCGATCTTGAAAAAGTAACAAAACAAGCTAGAGCGATGGTCACGGTATATGGTCTAAATGATAAAGTCGGAAACATTACGTATTATGATTCTTCTGGAAATGATTCTTTTGTAAAACCATATAGCGATTCAACTGCAAAAATTATTGATGATGAAATATCACAAATAATAGAAGGACAGTATATTAGAGCTATTAAAATCTTAAAAGAAAATAAAGATAAGCTTACATTACTAGCAGAAAGGCTGCTAGAAAAGGAAGTTATTTTCAAAAATGATCTAGAAAAAATATTTGGAAAAAGACCTTTTGAAAAAGATGAAATAAAAAACGAAACTCAAAATAAAATTACAGAAGAATAAGCTTTTTATTTTAATGAATTTTTTCAAGAAATTATTTAAATCAAACAAATCATCTAAAGAAGAAATCAATAACGAATTTGTTAACCTCTCTTTAGATGATTTGTTTGTGCATAACTTTATCAATAAAGGAGGAAAGTTTCTATATTCTACAAGTATTGATGAAATTATTACCAACTTAGAAAACATAATTAAAGAAAACAGCTGGAATCAAATTACATGCACTGATTTCGATTTAGTAAAATTAATTCCTGAGAATTTAGTAAATATAAAAAGTGAACCATATAAATTTACTCCCTTTTTCACACCATGTGAACATTTAATAGCAAATAAAGGAGATATTCTATTCTCTTCCAACCAATTAAGGAGTAAAAAAATCAACGAACTACCAGAGTGTTTTATTGTTTATGCAACAACAAGTCAGTTAGTAAAAAATACAAGTGAAGGCTTAACAGGTATTAAAACGCATTTTAAAGGAAATATCCCCACCAATATAAGCTCTGTAACCAATTACAAAATACAAAAGAATAATGATGATTTTTTAAGCTATGGCAGCAGTAATTCTAAAAATCTTTATTTACTTCTTTTCGAAGATCTATAAAAAATGAAAAACATAGTAAAAAGAAGTATTTCTGCACTTATTTATGCTACTCTATTTATTTGTGCTACCATATATTCGATCGAGTCATATACAATTTTAGTAACACTTATTTCTGCCATATGCCTATGGGAGTTCAATAAAATTATTCGTTTAAAAAGTATAATTCCTTTTCTTATTTTACCTCTTTCTGTTTTTTATCAAAAAACACTATTATCAAATAAAACAATTCTTATACTACTAGTCATCACAATAGTAAGTTCAATACGACTTATCGTCAGCTTATATTCTAAAAAAAATAAAATCATCAATAAACAGTTTGACAAATTTGATCTTTCGATTACTTATGTTATTCTTCCTTTTCTTTTTCTAACTCAATTACCAGTTATTAATGGTATTTATGATAAATATCTTACAGTTTATATTCTTTTATTAATTTGGTCTAATGATAGTTTTGCCTTCTTTTTTGGTAAAAATTTTGGTAAAAACAAATTATTTGAAAGTGTATCTCCAAAGAAAACAATTGAAGGTTTTATAGGAGGTGCTTTATCTTCTCTTATTTTAGGTGGAATAATTGGTTTCTATTCATCGTTATTCTCTATTTTTGATTGGATCTTTATTTCTTTAATCATTTCAATTTTTGGTACATTGGGTGATTTAGTAGAATCTAAGTTTAAAAGATTGGCCAATATAAAAGATAGTGGCACTATTATGCCTGGACACGGGGGCTTGCTTGACAGACTTGACAGTCTGTTTTTTTTAAGTCCTTTTGTATATTTGTATATTCATTTTATAATTTAGTCAGTAACTTTTTTCTTTTATGCAAGAAAATAATCTTGATTCTGAGTTTAATAAGGCCTTCAAAAAAGCATCAAACATAGAAAGCAAACTTCCTCCTGATGTAATGCTTCGGCTGTATGCATACTATAAGCAAGCTGTAAAAGGAGATCAATTTTCAACTTATAATGATAAAGGACTAAGAAATGCTTTCAAATTCAATGCATGGATTCAACTTAAAGGAATGAGTCCCAAACAAGCTAAAAAAGAATATATCAAACTTGTTAATTCAATAATAGATGAAATCGATTAACAATAGTTTGTATTTAATCTATTGTACTTATCTTTATATTTTAATTTAGACTCTAAATCAATTATTATGAAAAACTTAGCATTGTGCTTATCAACATGTCTATTTTTTATGCAGTTAATTTCTTGTAAAAAAGAAACAAATAAGACAGAACAGAATAAACCTATTGTTGAAAAAAAACAAGCTCCTTTTTCGTTGCAAAATGCACAAAATACAATAAGTTGGACTGCTTATAAAACTACTGAAAAAATTCCTGTTAAAGGACAGTTTAAAAAAGTAAAAATTACTTCTGGTGGTGAAGGTAAAAATATAAAAGAAGCTATTAATAACGCTAGCTTTTCAGTTCCGGTGAGCAGTATTTTTACAAGCGATACTAGTAGAGACTACAAAATAAAAAAATTCTTTTTTGGCGTTATGGACAAAACCCAATTATTATCTGGAAAATTATTTTTAGAGAATGATTCAATTGGCTATACCGAAATTACGATGAATGGTGTAACAAAAAAGTTACCTTTCATTTATAATCTGAATAATAAAATATTTAGCTTAAAAGCTGCGATGAAAATTAGCCAATGGAAAGCTGAAAAAGCTCTTGATTCTCTTAATGCAGTTTGTAAAGACTTACATAAAGGTGCAGATGGCGTATCAAAAACATGGGATGATGTTGATATTGAAATTACTACAGTATTTAAATAATAAAACATCGCTAATTTAAAAATAAAGCCTTAGATATTTATATATACTAAGGTTTCTTTTTTTTAATAACTCCACACACACTGAGTAGTATTACTGATATCATTTTTTATAAATTAGAATCGATTATTTATTTTATCAATCAAACTTCTTTTAAGACTTTCATTATCTCCAAATAGCCATCTTAAGACATTTCCTTCCCACATATCGTCTCTTTCATCTTCCGATATAATTTCTCTATTAATTGCTAAATCTAATATCTTCCCAGGGTAAGAAGATTGTTTATGACTTTCCATTTCTCCCAAAGGATAAGGATCATCTAGTCCAATTAATACTTGCTTAGAACCTTGATTTTTTATCAATAAATCTAAAGAACCTGTATCATGCACTAGTGTATCAAAGAAAATATTTTTATGACCAACCGCTTTTCTTGGGTGTTCTTTACCTTCAAATAAATCAGGCCTACCATCAAAGCCCTGAATTCTTCTACCTAGATTCATTTGCGCTAATTGCCCACCGTGAGCAAAACAAATTCTCATATTAGGATATTTATCATAATAACCATTTAATGTTAAGAAGTGATAAGCATCAGCACATTGAGCTAACATCCATATCAAATGAAATCTCCATGAAGTATTTTCAAGTTTAATAAACTTTTCACCATCATATGGATGAATTTCTACGGCTAAATTGTATTCATTAGCCAATTCAAAAATAGGTTCATTTTCTTCATCAAAAATACATCGCCATGTCCCTATAGTATCCATGTAATGTGTAGGCAAACACAACAAACTCATGTCTAGCTCCTTTACACATCTTTCAATTTCCCAACAAGCTCCTCTTACAAAACCTGGATGAACAACAAAACCACATGTAAACTTAGAGGGGTGATCTTGTTGTACCCTTGCATTAAAATCATTTTGAAACCGAAGCGCCTGTTTCATTTCCTCTAGACGTAAACCATTTCCATATAATTGAGAAAGATTGAGAACTACGGCATGATCTATATCAAAATGTTCCATCCAAGCTAGCTTCTCATTAAGAAAAAAACTAGAATCAGTTACTGGGCGTTTCCAGTTTTTTTGTAACATGAACTTTTTATCTTTATCTACCCAAAAAATCCCTTTATCTTTCATAAATTGCGGTATCTCTTCAGGGTATGGTAACAAATGGGAATGCCCATTAATACGAAGTCTTTTTTTCAAATTTCTAATTTTTATTTTTTTATCGGTGCTTCCATTTTCGTACCACAAATTGAACAAGTGCATTTATTTATATCGGAATAATACCTGTCAAAAATTTTAGGCATATCAGTTTCAATATTATCTAAAGCAAATTCTTCTCTATACAATTTGTTACCACAGTTTTCACAGTACCATTCAAGGGCATCCTTTACATTTTCAGGTCGTGGATACTCTATTACCAAGCCAACTGTATTTGCTTTTCGTTGCGGTGAATGTGGTATTTTACTTGGTAATAAATATATATCACCTTCTTTTATATCAACATTGATCATTTCCCCCTCATCGTTAATAATTTTCAAAACCATATCTCCCTCTATTTGATAAAAAAACTCAGGTGTTTCGTTATAATGGTAATCTTTTCTTCCATTAGGTCCGCCAACTACCATGACAATGTATTCTCCGTCTTTCCATATTTGTTTATTACCAACGGGAGGTTTTAATAAATCACGATTTTCATCAATCCATCTTTTAAAATTTAACGGCTTTACTAGCTTACTCATACTATTTAAATTTAGAAAAGTTTATATTCATTAAAAAGTTTAAATAATGATTTTTATTTACTCTTTTTTTAGTGCTATTTTTACTGTAAATCTAATACCGTTCCTATATCTCAGCCTTACAACCGTTTTGAAAAAAATTCCAGTTGTTTTTTGTTTTTAATTTACAATAAAAATTCATCTTATTGAGTCTACAAAATATGTTTATTTACAATTATATTTACAGGCTTTTTGTCCTCCCTCCATCTACAGGAATATTTATCCCATTAATAAAACTAGCCTTTTCACTAGCTAAAAAAGCAATTGCATTAGCTACTTCAGAAGGTTCTGCAAATCTTTTTGCTGGTGAAGCATTTTTCATATGTGCACTTATTTCCTCTGGAGTTTTTCCTGTTTTATTTGCCTTATTAACAATAATTTCGTTTAATCTTTTCGTATTCGTTGCTCCTGGAAGCACGTTATTAACTGTAATTTTATACTGACCAAGTTCATTGGCCATTGTTTTAGACCAATTGGCTACAGCTCCCCTTATAGTGTTAGAAACACCCAAACCATCTAAAGGTTGTTTAACCGAGGTAGAAATTATATTAATAATTCTTCCATATTCTTGATCTTTCATGAAAGGAACTGTAGCCTGTGTTAAAATATGGTTACATTTCAAGTGTTGTGCAAAAGCTATGTCAAACTCTTCTAACTTAGCATCAAATACAGGTCCGCCAGCAGGACCTCCTGTGTTATTAACTAAAATATGAAAGTTCAAGCTTGTCTGCTTCAATTTATTTTTAAGCATATTAGGGTCGGAAAAATCTGCTACCAAATACCCGTGTTTTTGACTTTGGTTTGGTAATTCTTTTAAAACCTTTTTTAGCTTTAACTCATCCCTAGCTAATAAAGTTACATTAACCCCTTCTTCAGCTAATAATATTGCTGCTGCCTTTCCAATTCCTTGCGTGCTTCCACATATTAAAGCATTTTTATTTCGTAACTTTAAATTCATTGTTTTTAATATTTTATACAGATATTTTTTAACTCTGTGAAAAAGCGAAGTGCTTCAAACCCTCCCTCTCTTCCGATTCCACTAGCTTTCATACCTCCAAAAGGAGTTCTGAGGTCTCTAAGCAACCAAGTATTTACCCATAAAACTCCTACTTCTAAACACTTACTAACTCGCATTGTTCTATTTAAATTATTGGTCCATAAAGTAGCTGATAGACCATACTTTACACCATTTGCCATTTCTATGACCTCTTTCTCTTTTTTAAAAGGCATCAATGTTACTATTGGTCCAAAAATTTCTTCCTGATTTAATCTACATTGATTGTCCTTCACTTCAATAACTGTTGGTTGTAAATAGTAACCTTTCTCACATCCTTCGATATTTACCTTTTCTCCTCCATAAAGAATTTTACCTCCATAATCTTCACTAGCATCAATATAAGACTTTACTTTCTCTAAGTGCTTTTTCGAAACTAAAGCACCTATATCTGTACTCTCATCAAATGGATTTCCTACTTTTAATTTACCTACTTCCGCTATAAAATCCTTTTTAAATTTCTCATAAATACCCTCTTCTACAAAAATTCTACTTCCGCATAAGCAAATTTGTCCTTGATTTGCAAAGGAAGAACGAACTGTAGTTATTAACATGTCTTCATAATTACAATCTGAAAATATAATATTAGGATTCTTTCCTCCAAGTTCGAGTGATAATTTTTTAAACATTGGGGATGCTATTTTTGCAATATGTGAACCAGTAATAGTTCCTCCCGTAAACGATATGGCTTTAATTTCAGGATGTTTTACTATAGCTTCTCCTGCAGAACTTCCTTTACCATGAACTATGTTTAGAACACCTTTTGGTAAACCTGCTTGATTACATATTTCACCAAGCAAAAAAGCACTCAACGGTGTAATTTCACTTGGCTTTGCAACGACACAGTTTCCTGCCGCAATTGCTGGAGCTATTTTCCATGTAAATAAATAAAGTGGTAAATTCCATGGTGATATACACCCCACTATTCCTAAAGGTTCTCTAACTGTAAAATTAAAAGCATCATAGCCAACACTTTCATGTGAGTCTGAAGAAAATTGTGTAATAGCATTTGCAAAAAACTGAAAATTAGACGATGCTCTCGGAATATCTATTTTTTTTGCTAGAGCTAATGGTTTCCCATTATCTTTTGCCTCAGCAGTAGCTAGTTCTTGTTGTTTTTCTTGAATAAGTCTTGCAATTTTAGCTAAAATTTCACTCCGCTTATTCAATGTACTATTTGACCATATAGGAAAAGCTTTTTTTGCTGCATCAACTGCCATTTGAATGTCTTTAACAGATGAATTAGGAATTTTCCCATAAACTTCACCATTCGAAGGATTCAAATTATCAATCCATTCATCATTCGTTGGATTCACAAATTCCCCCCCAATGTAATTCTTAATAATTTGTTTCATGCTTTGTTTATTACTTAGGCATATATGCAACCACCTTCATTTCTATTAACAAATGAGGATGTGGTAATTGATGAACTGCAACTGTTGTTCTTGTTGGACCATCATAATCAAAATATTGTGAATAGATTTCGTTATAACCTCCAAAATCGTTCATATTCGTAAGGAAAGAACTTACATCAATAATATGTTCTAAACTAGCTCCTACTTCTACTAAAATATCTTTAATATTCTCAATTACTGCACGTGTTTGTTTCCTTATGTCCAGATTTGTCGTTCCAAACTCATCTACCTCAACCCCTTCAAAAGTATTATCTGGTCTTCTCGAGCTCGTTCCAGAAACATAAATAAAATCACCTACTCTTTTTACATGAGGAAATTTACCTCGGGGGATGGCCTTTCCTTTTATTACTTTGCTATTCATTTTTTTCTTTATTTATCACTTATTACAACTATTTACTTCTTTCAAACTCTATATATATTAAAATTCTAAAAAAACTTGATTTAGGAGAGTCCCGCTACCTCATCTTCCTTCAATATTTCTTGTGTTTCAACCTGAACTCTTTTTAGAAGTAGTAATAATTCTTCTTTACAGGAATTATCTTTTATTCTCAATTGATTATTAGCTATTAAATTGAGCAAAGCTTTATCCTGAGCATTACCTTTGGTTCGAGCTTCATTGTATCCAATCCCCTCATTAAAAGTTACCATTGAATATTTTGAATAATATTCTTTCGGAAAATTTTTCTCAAGTTCCATTTCTAAAGCACGCTTTTCTTTAAACAATGGATTTGCCACATGATCACGCATTTCATAATAGTTCTCAATTGCTAAATTGCCAATAGCATCGGTGTCGATCTTTCTTCGTTCTTGATAAACTTTAAATACAACCTCCCAATCTCCCTCATATTCATTTAATACGCTATCAAGCACACAAACATCTTCAAAAGAAGCATTCATTCCTTGACCATAAAAAGGAACTATAGCATGGGCTGCATCTCCTATTATTAATGTTTTTCCTTTATAACACCACGGAGAACATTTAATGGTTCCTAGTGGACCGGTCGGATTATTGGCAAACTCTGAGGCTACATCTGGAATTAATTCCAGTGCATCTGGAAATTGCTCTTTAAAAAATTTTTTTATGCTATCTTCTGAGGATAAATTTTTAAAATTATATTCATCTTTTTCGTAACTCAAAAATAACGTAACTGTAAAACTACCGTCTAAATTAGGCAATGCGATCAACATATAACCTCCTCTAGGCCAAATATGTAAATAATCTTTACTAATTTGGTGCTTCCCTTCAGTGTTCGCTGGGATCTCCAACTCCTTATATCCATGTGCTAAATAATCTTGACTAAAACTGAACAAGAATTTCTTGTCTAAATAATAATTTTTTCGCAGAACAGATCCTGCTCCATCTGCTCCAAAGATCACATCAGCCTCTATTTCAAACTCCTCTTTTGTCTTATAATTTTTAAACAGAGCTTTGGTATTATCTATATCAACGGATAAACATTTCGAATTAAAATAAACTACTACATTTTCATGAGCTTCTGCTTCATTAAGTAAAATTCCATTTAAATCCCCTCTAGAAATAGAATTAATATACTCTCCTTCTCTTCCTGAGTAATTCGAAATAAATGTTCTTCCTTCCTTATCATGCATTAATCTACCATACATAGGTATACAAATATTTTTTACCTTTTCATCAATACCTGTCAAGCGTAATGCTTTAATCCCTCTATTAGAGAGCGCTAAATTGATTGAACGACCTGATGAAACATCTTCTTTTCTAAGGTCGGATCTACTTTCAAAAACTGTTACCTTGTAACCTCTCTGCGCCAACCTAAGCGCCAGTAGACTCCCGCATAGCCCTGCTCCAATAATTAATACTCTATCTTTTTTTATCATTTTTTATTCTTTTATAATTTTAAAATCATAAATTACTATTAAATAAAAATTAGAAGTCAAAGTAATTTTCTTAAAATTTCTACCATTCTAAAAACATCTTCAAAACTGTTATACATTGGAACTGGTGCACAACGAATAACATCTGGTTCGCGCCAATCGGTAATTATATTTTCATTTATTAATTTTTCGTGTAATTTCTTATCTGCATTTTTTACTTGAATAGAAAGTTGACACCCTCGTTCTTTTGGATTTTTAGGAGTAATCACCTTAATTCTATCTGTTTTAATTTCATTTATTAAAAACTCAAAGTAACCTGTTAATCTTTCTGACTTAGACCGTAGAGCATCCATTCCTATTTCGTCAAACATATCTATAGAAGCTCGTATAGCAGCCATTGATAATATTGGAGGATTACTTAATTGCCAGCCTTCAGCACCAGGCATAACATCAAAAGGTTGGCGCATATTAAAACGAGTATCTTTGTTATGATTCCACCATCCAGCGAAGCGAGGTAAATTTTTATTATATGCATGTCTTTCATGGACAAATAGCCCTGCTAAACTTCCAGGACCAGAATTTAAATACTTATAAGTGCACCAAGCTGCAAAGTCAATTCCACTTTCATGAAGTTTTGGTAAAACATTTCCCACTCCATGAGCCAAATCAATCCCTATAATACAATTACGACGATGACCTATCTCTGCTATTCGTTTTAAATCTAAATATTGCCCGGTATAATAATTTACTCCTCCAACTAATATTAAAGCTATTTCTTCCCCCTCATTTTCAATAATTTCTTCAAGATCTTCAATCTTTAATAACTCTTCTCCTTCTCTAGGGTTCCACTCAACAAGGCCATCTTCTATATTGTAACCATGAAAATTCAATTGTGACTCTACAGCATACCTATCAGACGGAAAGGCATCTGATTCAATTACTATTTTGTACTTCTCTTTCGTTGGTCTGTAAAAAGAAACCATCAGTAAATGCAGATTAGTAGTTAACGTATTCATAACAACTACTTCTTTAGGCTTTGCTCCAACAATCTTCGCCATACCCTCGGTAAGGAATTCATGATATGGTAACCAAGGAGTTTTCCCTTCAAAATGCCCTTCTACACCAAACTTAGCCCAATCATCAAGCTCTTGTTGAATGTATTTTTGTGTTCTCTTAGGTTGCAACCCTAAAGAGTTTCCTGTAAAATAAAGCCATTCATTACCGTGCTTATCTTTTGGAATATGAAATTCTTTTCTAAGATAAGAAAGTGGGTCGTTCTTATCTTGTTGTAGAGCATATTCTAGCGTGTTTTGATGCATGCTTATCTATTTTAAAATTAGATAGATTATTTAAATAAAATTTAATTTTTATTAAAATTCGTTTCACTATTTAAAACGGTGTTTTATAAAATTAACTATTTTTTTATATATTAGCAAGTAAAAAGAAAGAATTAACCTTGGAATCAACTGATAATGACAAAAAATTAAATCTATCTATTATCAAAGCTTTTGAATTATTAAATGCTTTCACAGTAGAAAAAAATACATGGGGAGTTAGAGAACTTGCGCAAAAAACAGGGTACAACAAAAGTACGGTTTATAGAATATTAAATACCTTGTCAGTACTTAATGTTATTCATCAAAACTCAAATGACAAATATAGCTTAGGCAGTAAATTATTTGAACTAGGTAATAGGGTTTCTATTTATAAATCAATCCGCAAACTCTCCAATGATTCGATTAAAAAAACCGCGCTTGAAATTCAAGAAACAGTTCTATTAAGCATCATAAAAGACAATCAAGTTTTTCATATCAATAAAGCAGATAGTTTACATGGTTTAAAAATGAACACATCAATTGGGGCATACCAACCTATTTATGCAACAGCGTCAGGCAAACTTTTATTTTCTTTTTTAGACGAGGATGAAAAAGAAAATATCATAAACAATACTGATTTAAAAAAATATACTAAAAACACAATAACATCTAGAAATGAACTATTAAAAGAGCTGGAGAAGATTAAAAATCAAGGTTTTGCTTTAGACATTGAAGAACTAGAACCAGGGCTTATTTGTATTGCCATCCCTGTTAAAAATAAAAATGGAAACATTATTGCTTCTCTAAGTGCCTCAGGACCTTTAAGTAGGTTTAGAATGAAAAACATTACCAAATACATTGGTATTCTAAATAAGGAAATAAAAAATATAGAGAAAGCTTTTTATGATTTTGAAAACCTTTCTTAAAACTTCACCTTTTGAACATAAATTTATTGAGCTATAAACACACTTTCTTCGATTTTAAGTTATAGATTTAAGTAAGACAACTTCTTTTCTTTATGTTAATATAAATATTTACTTTCTAAGTAAAGAAAAATGGCCTTCATATTTATAACTATTATCTAGCTTATCTGTTAGACTCATAAAAAACCAATAATCGTCACTTGGCATTCTTTTTCCTTTTAATTTTCCGTCCCACCCTAATCCAAAAACAGAGTCATTATACATAACGTTTCCTAGCCTATCAACTACTGTTATTTCTCCTCTTTTATATAAAGCTTGATCTAAACCTTTAACTACCCAAATATCATTCTCTCCATCATTATTTGGAGTAAAAAACCTAGGCAGTCTTAATATATTAAAATCAATTTCAGCATTAGGCTGACAACCATTAACGTCTCTAATAATCAACTTATATTTCCCTGAATCTAAATTTTCAAACTCTGAATTCAGTTGAAATGGACGTTGCACTCCCTCCTCACTTTTGATACTAAATTCATAATTTCCAACTCCTATATTTTCTCTTTTTACAATAACTTTATATTCATTTAATGTACTTGTTAAGTCATCATAAATAAGAATATCGTTTTTATTAACAGTTGGACTTCCTGACAAACCCACTACTACATATTTAACACGATTACAACCTGTTAAAGCATTAGTTACAGTCAATTCATACTCACCTGCGTCAGAAATCATTAATTGTTTATTAACACCTAGTACAGATGACATACCTTTATGCCTCCATTTATAAGTGTAATTTAGACTGTCATTCACTATATCAGATTTTAATGTCACAAAAGAATTTTGACATAAAAAAGCTGGCGCGGTAATTGTAAAATCAGGTAATGGATTTACAGTTAATGTCACATGATGCCCTAACCCTAAACAATCATTATTTATTTTACTATCAACTCTAACATAAATCTTTTGTTGGTATGGAGAATTTACATTTCGATAACTTGAAATATTCTTAATTACATTAACCTCTGATAAAGCATCTGATTGATTCTCATAATAACTTATAATTACTTGTTGATTTATATTCTCAAACATACGTTTTATTTCTCCATCAACAGAACTAAAATCAAATAACGACACCCCATTTAAATTATCATTTTCAATATCATCACAGCTCTCAAACTCTCTCAAGAAATTATCTGGTATATTAGTTGTTGATACCCTAAGTATGATCTCCTTAATTTTAAAGCATCCTTTTTCATTTTCTATACGACTCCAAATATTAGTAGTTGACGGTATGCTATTTTTATAAGCCATCGTGTTAATAATTTGACTCACATTATTCTGTGCATTTACTAGACTTTCATAAAATGTTATACTCTCATTCTCATGGTTTGTGGAAATTTTACTTTTTGCCTCCTCTAAATTGAAAAAAGTTATGGCATCAATATCATCATCACATTGAACTAGTTCAACAGTGTTTGACAACTTTGGAGTAGGCACCGTCACTAATTTAACTTTTGAGATGTTACTACAAAAGCTATTAGTTTTATTTACAACACGCACATAAATTTCTTGCTCATTTTGAGTAGCATTAGTATAGCTATTACTTAGAGACCTCTCATTATTTCTGGCGTCTACCTCAGTAAGGTGATAAGAAAAATTATAATCACTAGGGCTACCAGAAACCAAAACGGTGGCATTTATATCACTCAAACTAAAATTAACAAAACCATCATTATCTTGGTCACAGACTTCCAAACTTGTTTCCTGAATATTTGCTCCGTTTAGAACTTTAAGGTTGAAATTAGATATGGTGTAACAACCTGTTATACTATTTTCTAATCTTACATAAATTTTTTGGTCATTTGAGGAATTAACAAAGCTACTTGGATTTGAAATTGGATTAGCTCCTGTATTAGCATCTGTATTATTAGCATAATAATTAATCGTTACATTACCCTGATTACCAATCACAAAATTATTTTTTGTCAAATCAAATACTGCTATCAAGTCATCAAAAGGAGCCTTATTATCACACTCTTCGAGGTCTATTGTCGATCCAGAAGGAATCTCTACCTGTGGAGCGTCGTTAAACTCAGCTGTTCCAGTCCAATCAATTGTAAAGTTACTGCTTCCAATCGGCCTATCAATAACGATAAAATATCGTTCTCCAGCTTTAACATCAATTGAAGACACAAAACTATCTCCATTAGCACCTGGTCCCTCTGAACTATCATTAGCTGCAAGAGACATCCCTGTGTGATTATTAGATAATCTTGCTGCCGCAGGGTTTGTTGTTGAGCACCGTATGGCCTGACCTAAATTTGTACAACTAGCATTAGGACCAAAAACAAAAAAATCAAAATCTTCATTTATATCCGTTGATTTTGGTTTAAGTGTAAAAGCTAATTTACCCCCATTTTTAATAGTTACATCAAACCACAAACTATTATGCTCTTGACTGGCACAAGAATTTGTTCCAAGTAACTCTTGTATTCCTGGTCCAGAAACTTCAATATTATTAAAACCTTCATTTCCGCAAACTATTAAGGGCATACTACAATCATTCTGACCCCACAAAGCTCTAGTTGTAATTATAAAAATAAACAGTAAATAGCTATTTTTCATATTTTCTTTTGAACTGATTAGTATAAAACTCTAAATCTAATCGTTCCTTCAACTTTTTTAAGATCACTTATAACTTCTTGATTATACTTTTTATTAACATCTGTAATAACATAACCAACTTTTTCATCAGTTGACAAATACTGTCCAATAATATTTAATTCAAATTTAGCTAGGACTTTATTTATTTTAGCCATCACCCCTGGAACATTTTTATGAATATGCAAAAACCTATGCGCATCTTTATGCTTTGGCAGTCTAATATTTGGAAAATTTACGGCATCAACTGTGTTTCCGGAGTTAATATATGCCATAATTTTACTAGGTACAAAATCTGCAATGTCTCTTTGGGCTTCTTCTGTACTTCCTCCAACATGAGGAGTTAAAATGACGTTATCTAAACCTTTTAATTTTGTATAAAAATTACCATTTTTTCTTGGCTCTTCAGGATATACATCAACAGCTGCTCCGGCTAGCTTCCCTGATTCAAGAGCCTCTACTAAAGCCTCTATATCAACCACAAAGCCTCTTGACAAATTAACTAAGTGAGCCCCATTTTTCATCTGAGCTATTTCTTCCCTACCTATAAAATTTTTATTATTAGAATTATCGTCAATATGAAGGGTAACAACATCCGAGATGTTCAATAATTCTTTAAGTGAATTTATTTTAGTAGCATTTCCCAGAGCCAATTTATCTTCTACATCATAATAATAAACATCCATACCGAGTGCTTCTGCCAAAACTGATAATTGCTTACCTATATTTCCATAACCGACAATTCCTATTTTTTTTCCTCTAACTTCTTTTGAACCCTGTGCTGTTTTATTCCATTGTCCATTATGTATCTCTGTACTTCTTTGAAACACACTTCTCATAAGCATAATAATCTCGCCAATAGCTAATTCAACCACTGAACGTGTGTTACTGTAAGGAGCATTAAAAACAGTGATCCCTTTTTCTTTACATGATTCAAGATCAATTTGCTTTGTTCCAATACAAAATGCAGAAACAACCATTAATTTTTCTGCTGCCTCAATGACTTTCTTGGTCACTTGGGTCTTTGATCGAATACCTAAAACATGTACCTCTTTAATTCTTTCAATCAATTCATTTTCGGATAAACTTTTTGATTCAGTTTCTACTGAAAATCCATCTTCTATTAGTCTTTTTTTTGCATCCTCATGAATATTCTCAAGCAGAAGTATTTTAATTCTATTTTTCGGATATGATATATTTCTTGGCAAATCGTTTATAAATAAAAATTCGTCTAAATTTGGAGTAACATGGTCTGCTTTTGCAATCGTTTTGTTTCTTAAAACATTTTCTGTATATGCAAAAAACTTATCAGCCACTCCTGCTTCTTTGGTTACATAATCGCTATAACCATCTCCAATTACTTGTATTTCTCCTTTAAGGTTTAAATCTTTCAAGCATTTTATTTTTCCATTATGCTTTGACAAAACATTATCTCTATCAAAACCTACAATGGTTCCATCATCTCCAAACTCAAAAGTATTTGCATATACTCTTTCTCCTGGTATGTTATACTCCTTAACAATAGGTTCTATAAACTCCTTAAAACCAGCTGAAATAACATAGATATTATCAGAATAGCTTTCAAAAAATTCTTTATTCCTCTCAATAGATTTTGACACTTTCTTTCTTAACTCCTTTATTAAAAGCTCTAAATCTGACTTTTTTGCGTTTAATAACTTAATTCTTCGCTCTAATGATTCAGTAAATGAAATTTCTCCATCAACGCCAAGATTAGTCAAATTTACAATCCCTTCAATTATTTCGTCTTTTTTAGGGTTATTCGCTAAGGTAATCTCTGCTAAAACATCTAAAGCCTCGACCCTAGTTAAAGTGCTGTCAAAATCAAATATATAATTTCGTTTCGTAGCGTTCAATGTATTCATCTTTTAGTATATATTGTGTTGTGATGTGCAAATTACAAAGGTTCTGACAAAAAAGTATCACAAAACGATAACATTTTTAAAATCGCTTTTTTTTACTTAAAAAAATTTATTATTTTGTTTTCTAACCTTTTAAACTGTAAGTATTATAAACCAAATTATAGGAATTGCTTCAACTATGAAAGAGCTATAAAAAAACGATTGTTTTTCTGAAGCTCTCATTAAAAGAACAAGAGTAGTTATAAAAACAACAAAAAAACATTTCAAAAATTTTGGATCATTTGAAATAATTAACTCTAACACTAAACACAATATAAGAACTAGCAAACCAACTCTTTTTGTAGCTCTCAATCCAATTTTTTGCGGTAAGGTACGTAATGAAGCGGCATCGTAATTCATGTCTCTAATATCAAAGGGGAGTACAAATACAAAAATCAATAAAAATCTTTGGGCAGTCATCAATATTAAAGTGCCTTTATTTTCAATATTTATTCCATAATCATATATAGGTAAAACAACGGTTAAACTACTCCATACTAGTGCTACAATGAGTATTTTTAGATAAGAAATACTTCGAAGATTTTTACGAAACCCCTCTATGAAAGGAACAGCATATAAAACAGTTATAATACCTAAAGGAATGATAAAAAGAATTGTTTTTAAATTTAGCTGCAACAAATAATAACAAAAAAAGAGAAGACAACAGAAAGAGAAAAACTGAATTTGTTTTAAGTTTTTAATAGAGCCGCTGTAATGCAACTTGGAAACTTCAAAATACTTGATGAAGTTATATGCTATAATGGTACCAAAAAAAAGAAAATTACTCAATTCTTCCTTTTGAGTAAAACCCCAATATACATAAGTGATATTCAGTAAACAATACACAGATAATGCTACATGTATACTAGAATTAATGTAAAACCTTAAGGCTATTTTTAAATAATTCATACAGCAAAAATAAAGCTTCAAATAACAACTAAGATAATAGTTTACAAATAATCAATTTACAATTAAAAAGATAGAGAAGAAATCACGAATTTTCGTTATTTTTGAAACACCAAAAACAGACAGCACAAATGAACACAAATTCATTTCAATTAAGACATATTGGTCCTAATGAAAAGGATCAAGAAAAAATGTTAAAAGTTATAGGTATTGCCTCTCTAGAAACTCTTATTGACGAGACAATTCCTGATGATATTCGTTTAAATACTGACCTCAACTTAGCACCTGCTTTAAGTGAATACGAATATCTAAATCATATTAACGAACTCGCTCAAAAAAACAAAGTCTTTAAAAGTTACATTGGCCTTGGGTATCATGAAGCTATCTTGCCTAGTGTAATTCAAAGAAATATACTAGAAAACCCTAGTTGGTATACTGCTTACACACCATACCAAGCTGAAATTGCTCAAGGAAGACTTGAAGCCTTACTAAACTTTCAAACATTAGTTTGTGATCTTACTGGTATGGAATTAGCTAACGCCTCTTTATTAGACGAAAGTACAGCAGCAGCTGAGGCTATGACACTTCTTTTCGATGTAAGAGAAAGAAGTAAAAAGAAATCGGGAGCGAATAAATTTTTTGTGTCAAATGAAATTTTACCTCAAACACTATCTGTTTTAAAAACGAGAGCTGTTCCTATTGGTATTGAATTAGTTATTGGTAATCATGAGGAGTTTGATTTTTCCAACGATTTCTTTGGAGCACTTATTCAATACCCTGGAAAATATGGTCAAATTTTTGATTATTCGGATTTTATTAATTCCGCAAACTCAAACAATATAAAAGTTGCTGTTGCTGCGGACATACTATCGCTAGTAAAATTAGAAGCTCCAGGAAAATTGGGTGCTGATGTTGTAGTTGGAACTACGCAACGCTTTGGAATCCCGCTAGGTTATGGAGGTCCACATGCAGCCTATTTTGCCACAAAAGAGGCCTATAAAAGAAGTATTCCTGGTAGGATTATAGGCGTCACTAAAGATAAAAATGGTAACCGTGCCTTGAGAATGGCTCTTCAAACTCGCGAACAACATATTAAAAGGGAAAAAGCAACTTCTAATATTTGTACAGCACAGGTATTACTTGCCGTTATGGCTGGGATGTATGCTGTGTATCATGGTAAAGAGGGACTTCAATACATTGCTGAAAGGGTACATAATGCCACAACCACTTTAGCCTCTGCGCTAGACAGACTTGGATTTAAACAAAAGAACACATCATATTTTGATACACTACTTATTGAAGTTGAAACTAAACAACTAAAAGAAGTTGCCGAAAAAAAAGGAATCAATTTTAATTATATTGATGACAATAACATTTCTATTTCAATCAATGAAACGGTTGGATTGAAAGAAATAAATGACATTATTGATTGTTTCGAACAAGCTTTCAATATTAAAGACATCGATGTTAAGGAATTCATTTCTAACGATGTTATACCAAAAGAAATTCAAAGAAAAACAACCTTCTTAACGAATGAAGTTTTTAATAAGTATCATTCAGAAACCGAAATGATGCGATATATTAAAAAACTTGAGCGCAAAGATTTGGCTTTAAATCATTCTATGATCTCATTAGGTTCTTGTACCATGAAATTGAACGCTGCCTCTGAAATGCTTCCGCTTAGCAATCCAAATTGGGGTAATATCCACCCATTTGTTCCTATTGAGCAGGCTAAAGGTTACCAAGAAGTTTTAAAAACTTTAGAAACCCAATTAAATAGCATCACTGGTTTTGCTGGAACTTCTTTGCAACCTAACTCAGGTGCTCAAGGAGAATTTACTGGACTGATGGTTATTAGAGCTTATCATCAGGCAAATGGAAATGGAAACAGAAATATCTGTTTAATTCCTTCATCTGCTCATGGAACTAATCCAGCTTCAGCAGTTATGGCAGGAATGAAAGTTATTGTTACGAAAACAGACGAAAATGGCAATATTGATATTGATGATTTACGTTTAAAGGCAGAACAGCACAAAGACAATTTAGCTGCTCTAATGGTAACTTATCCATCTACACATGGAGTATATGAAAAGTCCATCAGAGAGATTACACAAATAATTCACACAAATGGTGGACAAGTCTACATGGATGGAGCCAATATGAATGCGCAAGTTGGACTCACTAATCCAGCAACCATTGGCGCCGACGTTTGCCATTTAAATTTACATAAAACTTTTGCTATTCCTCATGGCGGTGGTGGTCCTGGTGTAGGGCCTATTTGCGTAGCTCCACAACTAGTACCTTTTTTACCTACAAATCCTGTAGTTAATACCGGAGGAGAGAAGCCAATCTCTGCAATTTCAGCAGCTCCATGGGGATCTGCTTTAGCTTGCTTAATCTCATATGGATATATAAAAATGTTAGGAGGTGAAGGATTAACCAATTCTACAAAATATGCCATCTTAAACGCTAATTACATGAAAGAACGCTTACATGGGCATTTTGACACACTTTACACGGGTGAAATGGGTAGGGCAGCACACGAAATGATTCTTGACTGTAGAGCTTTTAAACAAAACGGAATTGAAGTAGTTGACATCGCTAAAAGATTAATGGACTATGGATTTCATGCTCCAACAGTTTCATTTCCTGTAGCTGGAACGATTATGGTTGAACCTACCGAAAGTGAAAGTCTTGAAGAATTAGATCGCTTCTGTGATGCCTTAATATCTATAAGAAAAGAAATCGATAGCTCAACATCAAGCGATACAAACAACTTATTAAAAAATGCTCCTCATACACAAGAGATGCTAACTTCAGATGAATGGGACTTACCCTATTCAAGAAAAGAAGCTGCATTTCCATTGGACTACATCAGCGAAAATAAATTTTGGCCTTCAGTCAGACGTGTAGATGATGCTTATGGCGATCGAAATTTAATATGTTCATGCAACCCTATTGAGGATTACATCGAAGCTTAAATAATAAATAAGCCTTAAATTAAATAAAAAAAGAGTAACAATATTGTTACTCTTTTTTTATTTAATGCATTTCCCATTCAACCTTAAAAACAGACCACTAAACGAGGGAACACTATCGGTAAAAGAAAATACTTCAAACAGAATTTCTCTTAACCTACCTTCGTCGTGATTTAACCATAACCCCAAAACTATTAACTCAAAAATCGATTTAGAATAAAAAAATGAAAAATTAAAGCTTACTGCTAAAAAACCAATCTTAATTTATACTTTAATGAGAAATTGTACTCTGTTGCTACTTATGTTAGTAGTAATCTCTAGTTGCTCAGATGAGTTGGCATCCCTTTCAGGATCTATATCTTCTGATCAAAACCAAATTTTAGAAACAGTCAATGTTTCGACAGCCATAAAGTCCCCTATTCAATCAAGAGACTATTCCTTTTATAGTCAAGGAAAAACGGGAATTTTTGAAAATCCAAAAAACACGAAACAATTTAGCGGTTTTGTTTCCTTAAAATATACTGATAATAATTCAGCTACCTATAAAAACACAGACATAGAAGTTACTTGGAAAAGCAGTATTGATGGAATTCTTTTTAGAGGCTCACCAGATGTTGATTTTGAAAGTAACATCTCAAAAAAGTTGAGTGTAGGAGTTCATACTATTTACTTTGAAGCCTTTTTAAAAGATAAAAAAATCATATCAAAAGATTCTATAACACTTTCTAACACTATTCAGTTAATAGCAAAAAATACGAGCCGATCAGTAAAATTAAATTGGACAAAATATGAGGGTAATGACTTTATTTCATATCAGATTTTCAGCGAAAAATTTGAACCAATAGCAGAAATAAATGATATAAACACCTTAAAATTAGAGTATAAAAATTTCGAATCTTTCATTGATGAAAAAAATTATCAAATTATCGTTAAAACAAAAAAACTCACAAAGCATATCGTCGGTAGTAATATTGAAAGAGCACATCCTGGAGAATTCATAGTATTTCCATATTATATTAGAAAAATTATTAAAGACCCAAATAGACCGCAATTATATGCACTAATCGGACACCCAAATTACGAATCTGACAATTATGGACTTGTTATAATTAATCAAACAAAAGACACTTTTCATATTTCTTCTCACATATTAAAGCAATCATTTTTTACTGATCTTGAAGTCTCTAAAAATAGTAGCACCCTGTTTTTATCTGAAAATAAAAAAATAATAAAACTTAACTTAGACAATCTTCAACCCTCTACTTTAATGACTTCTAATGATAATTGGAATATCAATAAAATAAGGCTTGGCTCTGGTGGAAAATTACTTTATTATAGTAATTCAAATAGCAGACCAGGATCAAAATTCACAATATTAGACAACAATACAGGCTCGCTTATAATGGAGTCAATTGTAAGTCCATTAACATTTTCAGACATCATTTACAATTCAAAAAGTAATACGATTTACGCAGGAAAAAACAATTCTTACAATAGCCAATTATACCCTTATTCTTACAATAACAATTTAATTAAACTAATTGAACAACCTTTGAGCAAGTCAATAAAACCTGATGAATCTCCTGAGCTTTTCTTTTCAACTGATAATCAAAATATTTTTTGGAAGAATTATCAGTTAAATGGCGATCTTAACATATTAAGAACTTTTGATACCCCTGTTAGAGCTTGCAGTCCTTCAAACAGGTTCTTAGCAAACTATGATAAAGTTTTTGATTACCATGGTTTGTTCACCCATTTCGAATTTCCAAGTTTTCTTAAAGCTGACCCTGACCTTAAAACACTTTTGATTTTTCCCGATGATAATAATGTGATTTATTGTAACGTTAAACAGTCGAATTGGAAAAATAGCGAAGATAAATATTACAAAGCTCAATCATTTATATTTAATTTTAGAATAGGCAAATCAAATATTTAAAACAAAAATATTTCTCGAAACATTTTTATTGAGTGAATTATGCGTACCTTATAAATAACTGATATTGTTCCAGAAGTTTCATTCTCATGAGAAGGCTTTTATTTATAACTACATGTTTATTAATATTTGGAAATGCGTTTAGTCAAATTGGAAGACAAAAGACAACCATTTATAAAGGAGATATTTATTTTTATGGTGGCATAGCAATTTCATCTGAAAACAGAAATTTAAGTAGCATAAATAGATATCCCGAAAGCAAAATATTTGGGTACAATATAGCTACAAAATTAGGCTATTTTATACATGATAATTTATCTATTGGTATTGGAATGCGTATAACCCATAATAATAGTGAAAATTTTAATGGTAATAATACCACCTATAGCAGTGAATACAATTCGGAAAGCTTATTTTTATTCGTCAAAAAACTTTTAACTGTAAATAATAGGTTTTTACTCTCTGTTCAAACCGAATTAATCGATACCAATGTTTCTCAAAAAACAAAAAACAATAATGAACAACAAAATAACTCAAATACTTCATACATTAAGTCTAATATTTTTGAAATAGGATTAAGACCTGGGATTTCTTTATTTATATCCGAAAATATTGCTTTTGAAGCTAGTTTTGGTTTTTTAAGTTTTTATTCTGTTGCTACAGTTTCAAGTGATCTAAACAAAGAAACATTATCAAGCAACATAAACTTTAACTTTAATTCTGAAAACTTAATCTTTGGTTTAGCTATTTTTCTATGAAAAAAACTCTCATATAACCCATAAAAAATTATTTTAAACATTCATATACCGCAAACTTTTCATTCTGATTTAAAATTTGAACTTTAGAAAAAATTTTAATTAAGTGTGTTTTATAATTTAAGTGTTTATTTGCCACAACGACAAACCTTCCTCCATTCTTTAAACAGGAAAAAACCATTTTAAATAATGAGAGGCTAACTTCTATGTTATTTTCATGTTCAAAATGAAAAGGTGGATTGGAAATAATAATATCAAAATTACTTCCCTTTAGACTTTCAATAGTATCTGCATAAATAAAATTGGATTTTATATTTACTGCATTGATCTTTGAAGATGCTATAGCCAGCGAAAAATCATCTACAAATGTAATAATGGTATCTGGATTTTGATCAGCAATAACGCACCCGATAACACCATTCCCACATGCCAAATCAAGAACATTTATTTCATTTTTTCTAAGCGATAAGTGCTTTAATAAAAACTGTGTCCCTAAGTCAATTCCACTAGATGAAAAAACACCGTAATATTGAAAAAACTGCTTTTCTTTAAATAAAATCGAATTCATCATTTTTTTTGAAAGAATTTCCTTCTTAGGAGATTTGAGAATCATCAAGCGTGCTTTTTTCCATGCTTTGGTTTGCTCTACTATATTAAAATACAAGCTAGCAATAGTTACCATCTTTTTTGTAAAATATTTTGTCATAAAACAGCATATCACCTCCGTATTTTCATTTGCATCTTTACATATATTATGTAAAAACAACTCAAAAAGCTCTAAAGACTTAGGAATCTTAATCAATGCAAGATCAATATCTATATATTTATCCAAAGGGTTCACAAAATTCGGATCAAAATTAAGAGAATTTAAATCCATATTTTTAAGTATTGCCTTTTGCTGGCTTGCATAAGTAACAACAGTTTTAATATCGCGCTGTTTTAAAACGCAGTTCCATACTCCAAAGCGATCATTAAATGTATAAACTTTTTGAGAAGGATAATCCTTTATATATTCAAGTAACATTAACTCCGCATTACTCCAAGCTCGTAAACTAGCGTCGTTTGTTTTCGGATAACGTTCTAAAATAACTTCCTCTTGATAAATTTCTAAAACCAATGATTTTTTTAATTAATATTGAATTAAAGTTTTGTTTTTAATTGTAATATATATCTTCGTAATTTATGATTTCCTTCCCTTCAACTCTCTTAAAAATATTTTTGGATTCTATACTAGAGATAGAATCTTTACCCATTGCGGCAACCATCTCTTTAACAGCTACAATTGTTTTTTCATGATAATTTTTAACTCTTTGATTTTTATCATATACAACAAGAGCTTCAACCAAGTCTTCGTCTTGTGTAGCTACACCAACAGGGCACGTATCCAAATTACACTCACGAGCCTGAATACATCCTAAACTTAACATAAAACTCCTAGCCATTCCTATAACATCAGCTCCAAGTGCCAAATATTTAACCACATCAAAAGCATCAACAGCCTTCCCACTTGCAATAATTTTAACTTGATCTCTTAAATTATACTTTATCAATGTTTTATGTATAAAAACAAGACCATCAATTAATGGCGTTCCTATATAATTTGTAAACTCTAAAGGAGCAGAACCTGTACCGCCTTCCCCTCCATCAACTGCAATAAAATCAGGATAATTATTAAAATCGGAAAACTGTTTAATCATTGTTTCTATTTCTTCTGTATCACCAACACAAAGTTTAATCCCAACAGGCTTTCCATTACTAAGATCACGTACCTTTTGTATGAAACATATCATTTCTTCAAAATTCGAGAAAGAAGAATGAATCGGAGGTGAATCTACCCTTGTAAAAGGTTCAACCGATCTAATTTCCGCTATTTCTTCTGTATTTTTTTTTGCTGGTAAAATACCTCCATGCCCAGGCTTTGCCCCCTGTGAGAATTTTATTTCAATCATCTTCACTTCGGGTCTGACTGCATTATTTTTAAAAATTTCTTCATCAAAAACTCTAATACCTCCCTCTGTTTTACCCGCACCAAAATACCCTGTTCCTATTTGAAATATTAAGTCTCCTCCTTGTAGATGGTATGGAGAGATCCCTCCTTCTCCTGTATTATGTGCAAATCCTCCCATTTTTGCTCCTTGATTTAACGCCATAATAGCATTTTTACTTAAGGATCCAAATGACATTGCCGAAATATTAATTATAGATGCATTGTATTTATGAATGCATTTATCCGACCCTATCAAAACACGTTCTCCTTTTATATTTTTATAGTTGTCAGGAAACAATGAATGCTTAATAAATTCATATCCTTTTCCGTAAACATTGTGTTGAGTTCCAAATGGCACTGTCTCTATTTCTTTTTTTGACCTTTGATATACAATACTTCTTTTCTCTCGGTTGATTGGCGTTCCATTTAAATCATCTTCTATAAAGTATTGTTGAATTTTTTCTCTTTCTTCTTCAAAAACCCAGCGAAGTCTAGCTATAATCGGAAATGATCTCATTAACGAATGTTTTTTTTGAATAAAGGCATCAAAAAGTGCTAAAAGTGTTAAGCAGGTTGAGATAATTAATAATATAAAACTTCCCGTTTCTGGTTTAAAAAAAGTCAATACTGCACTCAAAGCATTAATTATAAGCACAATAGCTAAAATGGTATCTCTCATAATAACAGGTTACAAAATCTAAAAATACTAAGTTCTATTACACAAAAAAAGCCCTGATTAACTCAGAGCTTTGATTTTGTGTAAAATCCAAATTACTTTTTGAATTTAGCATATTTGTTTTTGAACTTATCAATACGACCAGCTGTATCTACTAATTTAGATTTACCAGTATAAAATGGATGAGAAGTTCTTGAAATTTCTAATTTGATTAAAGGGTATTCTACGCCTTCAACTTCCAAAGTTTCTTTTGTATTAGCAGTAGATTTTGTAATGAATACATCTCCGTTTGACATATCTTTAAATGCAACGAGCCTATAATTTTCTGGATGTATACCTTTTTTCATTTTTTTGTAACTTTAAATTTTTTATTGAACTTACTAAAAGGTGGTAAATCTTTTAGTTTATTCAAAAGACCAAAAACCTGCAATGGCTATTTTGAGTTTGCAAATTTAATTCTTTTTTTTAATATCCAAACAATAAATTGTTTTAATTTGTAGTGCAAAATTAAATTTGAAAATAAATCATCAAACTATCATGAACATCAGTAATCACCTTATTTTTATTTGCTTAGTTCTAGGACTATGTGTGTCTTGCAGTGATAATAATTATAAATTCAAACTAAATACTACCCAAAAAACTACACTGGGAGAAAAGGCAAACATAAAGTTTGAACAATTAACAGGTAACAAAATTGATTCTGTTCAAATTTATGTTAATCGCAATCGTGTAAATACAAACGAAAGTTCAATTACTATAAATACCATAGACTTTGGTGTTGGAAAACATTTGGTTACTGCTATCGCTTTTTATCCCAATAAAACTAAAAAACTCAATAATTCTATTGAAATTTTCGCTCCAAAATCTCCAAAATTATATTCTTTTAAAATAAAAAATACATTTCCACATGATTCAAAAGCCTATACACAAGGGCTAGAATATCATAATGGATTTCTTTACGAAACAACAGGAAGAAGAGGAAAATCTAGCTTAAGAAAAGTAGAAATTAAAACAGGTAAAGTTTTACAAAAAAAGGATCTAGAAAAGAAATATTTCGGTGAAGGAATGACCATTTATGATGATAAAATATACTGGCTTACTTGGCAAGCTCGTAAAGGTTTTATTTATAATCTAGAAACTTTTGAAAGGCTAGGAAGTTTTAGCTATGACAAAAGTAATGAAGGTTGGGGATTAACGCATAACAAGACAGAATTAATAAAATCAGATGGCACCAACAAAATATGGTTCTTAGACCCTAAAGATCAAAAAGAAAAGAGAAGCATACAAGTATACACAAATAAAAAAGCTATTAAACGACTTAATGAATTAGAGTTAATCAATGGCAAAATATATGCAAATTACTGGCAAAAACCACTAATCGCTGAAATAAACTCAAACGATGGAACGGTAGAAGGTATTATTAACCTAACTGACTTAGTTAAAACTGTAAAGAAAACGCAAAACATAGTTGATGAAGATGAAGTTTTGAATGGAATAGCTTTCGATAAAGAAAATGACAGGCTCTTTGTAACAGGAAAGCACTGGAACAAGTTATTTGAAATAGAAATAGTTAAACAATAATTCACGATATAATAGGTTATTAAAAATGGCTATAATTTTCTTCTAGTATTTTCATGAGATCAGGTATATTATTTTTTGGGGTTATTTTAATTTTATTTTCTATCGGTTCTTGTAGAAAAGATTTTGAAGTTAAACCAAACCAAGGAAAACTCGAATTTTCAAAGGACACTGTTTTTTTAGATACCATTTTCAGTAATATTGGTTCTTCAACTTACAACCTAAAAGTATACAACAGAAGTAACAATGATCTAACCATTCCGAAAATAAAACTCAAAAATGGAGTTAGCTCTAACTATCGTCTGAATGTAGACGGTATACCGGGTAAGGAATTCGATAACATAGATATATTAGCCAAAGATAGTATATACATATTTATAGAAACAACAATTGATCACGCTTCTCTATCAGATCCTCTTTATACAGACAAACTGTTATTTGATAATGGTGATAAGGAACAAATAGTTGACTTAGTAACATTGGTTAAAGATGCCCATTTTATTTATCCAGATAAAAATGGCTTGCAAATAGAAACCTTAGTTATCAATGGAGAAAAAACTGATATCCAAGGACGATTTCTAAAAGATTCAGAGCTTATTTTCACTGCAGAAAAACCCTATATAATATATGGTTATGCGGCCATTCCTTCAGGTAAAACATTAACCATTGAAGAAGGCACTAATATTCATTTTCATGAAAACTCAGGACTTGTAGTTGATCGTAATGCACAAGTAAAAGCTAATGGTTCGATAGATAAAAAAATCATTTTTCAAGGAGATCGTTTAGAGCATCGGTTTGATGATGTTCCAAGCCAATGGGGTACTATCTGGATAAGATCTGGTAGTATAAATAATCAATTTAGTAACGTACTAATAAAAAATGCGGTTGTTGGAACCTTAGTCGAAGGCTTTTCTCCTACACCATCGCTTACTATTCAAAATTGTGAAATCTATGATTCAGGAGCCTATGGGCTTTTTGCTAGAAATTCAAACATTATCGCCAATAATTTGGTAATAGGAGATGCTGGACAGTCTTCTCTTGCCTGTACACATGGAGGCAAGTATAATTTTACACATGCGACTTTTGCCAATAATTGGTCACAAGGATTACGAGAATTGCCTGCCGTGATTATAAACAATCATTTTACTTATACAAATGACGACGGTGTAGAAGTAACTGAAATAAGAGATTTGATGGAAGCAAACTTTACCAACTCGATTATTGATGGAAATAGTAATATTGAACTTGTACTAGACAAATTACAAACAAGTCTTTTTAATTATAATTTTAAAAATTGCTTAATTCAGTTCAACGATATCAACGATAATTATGACGATATTGAAGAACTAAACTTCAACAATAATGTTCATTACCAAAATAATATATTAAATGGCAACCCTGCATTCAAAAATATTAATAAAAATAAATTTTCTATTTTAAAAGATAGTGATGCTATTAATAAAGGAACTAGATCTAGTATATCTGAAGATATTGTGGGAAATTCAAGAAATACACGCATTGATATAGGAGCTTTTCAGTTTGTAGAAGAATAACTTCAAACATAAAATACATTTTCTTCTTTAGGTTAATGCTCCGAAAAAGCCTTAAAACTTTTCTACAAACAAGAATGTATCAGATCACTACACGTATGTGTATAATCTCTCTATAATTTATATTAAGAACATTCTCAAGAGAGATTTGTTGATAGAAATACTTAAAAAAATTATTTAAAAATAATTGTTTAAGTATAAAAAACTGTTTAAACAATTTGCTCAATAATTTTCGATCAACTCAATTTATAAAAAACATTTATGTTAATTTTTATTAACATCTACAAACAGTAATAATAGTGCATACTTTAACGTTTTATTTGCTTTTTTTGAACTTTCAAGTTCTTTTTCCTGTTAAAAAATTGTTTCTTTAAGATTTATTTAAGAATTTAGCCAATAATTAATTCAAATAGTTATATAAATGAGAACAAAATTTAACGGAATTTTAACGCTGTTTCTAGCGTTGGCTGTGCAGATATCGTTTGCACAAGACCGTACTATCACGGGTACAGTTTCTGATGAATCCGGACCTTTACCAGGGGTTTCAGTTCTAAAAAAAGGAACATCAACGGGAACTGAAACTGATTTTGACGGAAATTATTCTATCAAAGCGAAAACAGGAGATGTCCTTATTTTTAGTTTCGTAGGGATGAAAAATATTGAAAAAACAGTCGCCAATTCAAACCAGGTTAATGTTTTGATGGAAAATGACAATTTATTAGATGAAATCGTTGTTGTTGGATATGGTGAACAAACAGAGAAGAAAATTATTCAAAATGTATCTATTGTAAAAGAGAAAGATATAGAGGATCTTCAAGTGACCTCTGCTGATCAATTACTTCAAGGACAAGCCTCTGGAGTGCAGTTGGTAAACTCTTCGGGCGTTTTAGGTGCTGCCTCTGTAATTAGAGTAAGGGGTATCAGCACTATTAGTGCTGGAAGTCAGCCACTAATTGTTATTGATGGAATGCCAATAACGGATACAGATAATACAAGTGATAATGGTGGGAATACTGGTGCAAATCCTTTGTCGTATATTGACCCAAATGACATCGGTACTTTTACCGTTTTAAAAGATGCGGCAGCAACTAGTATTTATGGGTCTAGAGGTGCAAATGGTGTAATTTTAATTACTACAAAAAAAGGAAGAAAAAACACAGATGCTAAAATAACTGTAGACGTAAGTACTCAAATAACTGAAGCAACTGACACGCCCAATATACTTTCCGCTGACCAATGGAGAACATTCAGAACTGACGTTCACAACATACAAGAAGGAACAAATCTTAATCCAGAAGATTTAGGTCATGGTGCACTCGGTGACCCTGGAACAGACTGGCTAAACGGTGTTCAAAAAATTGGTTATACCCAAAGATACTCTTTAAGCGCAAGAGGAGGAAGTGAAAAAAATTCATATTTTTTCGGACTAAATTATCAAGATGCAGAAGGTTTTATTATTGGAAACGACCAAGAAAGAATTGGCGCAAGAGTTAATTTAGACATGGACGCTAAGAGCTGGTTAAAATTGGGGGTAAACATGGGGGTTACTCATACAACTCTGAACAGAATAGCTGTTGAAAATTCAATTAACGCACCTTTTACAACAGGTTTTTTACAGAACCCGACAAAGTTGGCATATGATAATGAAGGAAATTTCTTGCAATCAGGCACTTTCATTCCGAATATTTTTGCGCGTGTTGATTTAAATGAAAACGTTTTGAAAACCTTTAGAATAATCGGAAACACCTTCGCTGAGGTTAAATTATTTCCTAATCTAAAATATAGATCTGAATTTGGAATAGATGTCTTAAGACTGGAAGAATTTGGAAGACAAGCGGAATTCAATGCTCCCGGAGCAGACGGTAAACCAGGAGGAAGTGCCCAACAACTTTTAGTTAATGAAGATAGATGGTTGACAAATCAAACGTTAAATTATAGTACAGTTTTCGCTAATGACCATAATTTAAACATTACTGCAGGTTTAACTTATGAAGAGACATTGCGTACCAGATCTAATATTTCTGGTACAGAATTTATATCTGATGACATTAGAAACCTAGGTGCAGCTAATCAAGAAAATGTAAGTTTTGTAAGGGGTGAAGGTGACCGTGATGCGAATAGATTATATGGTTTATTCTCAAGACTTTCTTATGATTATAAAGGCAAGTATTTAGTAGAAGGATCTTTCAGGCGTGATGGTTCTTCTAGATTTGGAAGAAATAATAGATTTGGTAACTTTTGGTCTGTCTCAGGAGGTTGGGTTATTTCACAAGAAGAATTCATGAACAATAGTTTCTTTAATTACTTATCGTTAAGAGGTAGTTATGGTATTGTGGGTAATGATAGAATTGGTTATCTACCTGCCTTAGGCTTATTTTCAGGTGGATCAGAAGGAAATTATAATAGTCAATCTGGTATTATTCCAAGTCAACCAGAGAATCCTGATCTAAAGTGGGAAGAAAGCGCTACTTTTGATATTGGAATCAAATCTAGATTTTTAAATAATAAAATATCGTTAAATGCTAATTACTTTATCAAGAAAACAAATGATCTTTTATTGAGTGTCCCATTACCTCCTCAAACAGGGTATAATACTGTAACAGCTAATGTGGGGGCGATGGAAAATTCGGGATTCGAATTTGATTTATCATCAACCAATATTTCAACCGATAATTTTGAATGGAAAACTAGTCTTAATATATCATTTATAGACAATAAAATAACTGAACTATTTGATCAAGCAGCCACAGATAATGAAGGCAGAAAAATACTCGACAATGGTAATCAAAGAGCTATTGTAGGAGAATCTCTAAACAACTTCTTCTTAATTAGATATTCGGGAATTAACCCAGAAACAGGTGATGCTGAATGGCTAGATATAGACGGCAATAAAACGACAACCCCTAATTCAAATGATCGTGTTGTAGTAGGTAATCCTCTACCTGATTTTTCTGGAGGTATCACAAATACATTTAGATATAATAATTTTGATCTTTCATTTTTAATGAACTATTCTTACGGTAATAAAATAATGATTAACGGTCTGCGATTTATTGATGGTTTTAATGCTATTGGCGGAATTGGTAATGTTAGAGAACAAAATTTAAATTTTTGGAGGAATCCTGGTGATGATGCTTTTTTACCAAGCCCTTCAAGCTCTACTGCTGATAGTTATGCCCAAACATCTACATTACAACTAAAAGATGGATCCTATTTAAGACTAAAAAACATAACACTTGGCTACAATATATCCAATGATATTTTAGGAACCTCGAAATTCTTTACAAGTGCAAGGTTATATGCAACTGCAACGAACTTATTTACTATCAAATCTAGTGAATTAAAAGGTATTGACCCTGAAGTAACTGATGATATCGACCCAAGATTTCAAGGTGAGTCTTTTTTTACTGCGCCACAAGCCAAATCGTATTCAATTGGATTAACATTGACTTTTTAAAAAATCAAATATGAAGAAAATAATAAAATTATATAAAGTTTCTTTCATTGCACTATTACTATCAATAAGTGCGTGTAATGATAATTTAGATTTAAAACCAGAAGATAGTATCGAACAAAGTGTTGTTCTTACAAGTCCAAACCTAATAAAAGGTGCAGTGACAGGAATATACAGTAAGCTACAAGATTCGGATATTTATGGACAACCACAAATGGTTGCTGAATTTATGGCTGACAATGTAGACTTTGTTGGAAGTTTCCCTTCTTTAAGAGATATAAGAGATTACCAAACACTTGCTACCAATAGATCAATAGATGGGTATTGGATAGATACATTTGAAAACATAGCAGCAACTAATTTTATTATAACAAATTTCCCTGCTATTTCTAGTAATTTAATCACGGAAGCTGAAAAGAGATCCTATATTGCACAAGCAAAATTTATAAGAGCTCTTTCAAATTTTGAATTAGTTAATTTATTTGCGCAACCTTATCAATTTTCTAGTGGTACAAATCTTGGTATACCCCTAGTTTTTGAATTCTTCAAAGGTGATATAAGTCCATTTCAAAAGGAGAGGTCAACTTTGAATGAAGTTCATAATCAGATTGAGAGTGACTTGAACGATGCTATAGCTAATTTACCTAATGGAAGTAATGGTTCAGCTTCTAAAGGAGCTGCTCAGGCTCTCTTAGCTAGATTATATCTTTATAGAGAACAATGGAGTAATGCCGCTAATTTAGCTAACGAAGTAATACAATCTGGTCAGTACAGTTTGTCTAGTAATTATGACTTTTACAATGATAAAAGTGAAAATCCAGAACACATATTTACTGTTATAAATTCGAGCGCTGATCCTATTGTAGGAAGTGGCTCTACAGCTTTTTATAACGCAGCTCCTTTAGGAAGAGGTGATGCCCCATTTTCTCAAAACCTTATAGATGCATTCAATGATGAGGCTGGAGATTTGAGGTTTTCTGACCTCTCTGTTGCTGCAGCGGATGCTGGGGGTAATAACACATTTTTCACTACAAAATATTCTGATGGTACAAATGCGGCATCTTTATCTCCCGTTTTAAGAATAACAGAAATGTATTTAATCAGAGCTGAAGCAAACCTAAATGCTGGATCAAGTATTGGTGACACACCTCTAAATGATATTAATCGTTTAAGATCACGAGCTGGTTTACCTGCTTTAGCTTCTGTAAATATTGATCAGATTCTTACAGAACGAAGAAAAGAACTTTGTTTCGAAGGACATAGACGTATGGATTTATTAAGAAATAATAGAAACTTGAGACCCGATAATGGGGTAGAATCAGCTCCAGGTGCTGATAAAGTTATACTACCAATACCTGATGATGAAATGAATTTGAACCCGAATATTACTCAAAGCCCAGGTAGTTTCTAAAAAATATACAGATTTTTAAAAACCTTTAGATAATATCTAAAGGTTTTTCTTTTTTAATATACCTTTGCTACTATGCAAGAAAACACAATTATTTTTGGACTTAGAGCCATAATAGAAGCCATTGAAAGTGGTTCTTCTTTAAACAAAATTTATTTACAAAAAGGCTTAAGAGGTGATCTTTATTACCAGCTAGAAAAACTAGTTAAGAAAAATAAAATTTCTACTAGCATTGTTCCAACAGAAAAATTGGATCGCTTATCAAAACATAACAATCATCAAGGTGCTGTTGCTAAGATTTCTCCAGTAGACTTTAGTGACCTTGACACTCTAATTAATGATACTTTAAAAAATAATAGTACGCCTTTGTTCCTTCTTTTAGATCAAGTATCTGATGTACGCAATTTTGGAGCAATTATAAGAACGGCTGAATGTACAGGAGTTAATGGTATTATTATAGCTAAAGGAGGTAGTGCTCCAGTTAATGCTGAAACCATCAAAACTTCTGCAGGAGCTGCATTTAAAGTACCTATTTGCAAAGTTGATCATATAAAAGATGCTGTTTTTCATTTAAAATCTGCCGATATAAAACTTGTTGCAGCTACCGAAAAAACTGATGAAATTCTTTATGATGTCAACTTAAATCAACCAATTGCTATTATAATGGGATCTGAACATAAAGGAGTAAGCAATGCTGTTTTAAAGCTATCTGACTACAAGGTAAAACTACCACTATTAGGAGACATTGAGTCTCTAAACGTATCAGTTGCTTGTGGTGCTATTTTATATGAAACCATAAGACAGCGTTCTTTATAAAACAGAAAGTTTGAATGTATATTGATTTTCTCTAAAGAAATACGACACCTTCTTTATCTTTTTGATGTAGTCCTTAAAACGCAAAATTTAAATATATATTATTAACGAACACATTAAAAAATCACTGTTTGAAAAATAAGTTGTCATTTTGTTTTGAATAAAAAGATTTCTTGTCATAAATTAACATAATTTTTATATTTCATTGTATTAAAATTGTTTAATTAACATATTTTTAGGAATTTAGTGGCTAATTAATTCAAACATCACTTTAATGAAAACAATGTGTAATAAATTTTTAACACTGTTCCTTGTGTTAATTGTGCAAACTATCTTTGCTCAAGTTAGAACAATAACAGGAACAGTTTCTGATGAATCAGGCCCTCTACCGGGTGTCTCAATACTTATCAAAGGCTCTACCAAAGGTACCGAGACAGATTTTGATGGAAACTATTCAATCAAAGCTAAATCTGGAGATATTCTAACATTTAGTTTCGTTGGAACCAAACAAGTTTCAAAAACAGTTGGAACTAAAAATCGGATAGATGTTTTATTAGAAAACGATAACCTACTTAGTGAAGTGGTAGTTGTGGCTTATGGTACACAATCTAAAAATTCACTTACTGGATCTGTAAGTGTCATCAACCAAGAACAAGTTGAAAACGCAACCTTTTCTAACCCTGTAAAAAGCTTAGAGGGTATGGTTTCAGGATTGAGAGTTATTCAAGCTGATGGTAATCCAGGAGCAGATCCAATAATAAGAATAAGAGGATTCAATTCTATTTCTGCTGATAGCTCTCCTCTTATTGTTTTAGATGGGATTCCATATTCGGGCAGTCTTAGTAGCATAAATCCTAAGGATATTGAATCTACAACCGTATTAAAAGATGCTTCTTCAACATCTTTATACGGTAATAAAGCTGCTAACGGGGTTTTAATGATTACTACTAAAAAAGGAAAAAAAAATCAATTAAATATTAGTATCGATAGTAGAATTGGATTTACTCAAAGGGGAGCTAAAGAGTATAATATTATTACATCACCTGGAAAATTTTATGAAACTTACCACAGTGTTTTAGCTAACTCTGAGTTTTACAAGCAAAATAATGACGGAACTCCCATAACTTTAGAGGAAGCTAATCAATACGCCTCTGACAACCTCATCACTAAATTAGGAAATTACAATCTTTATAACGTTGATGACGATCAACTAGTAAACCCCTTAACAGGGAAATTGAACAGTGCTGCTGTTTTACAAGTAAACGATAAGTGGGAAGATGCTTTATTTAGAGATGCTGCCACATTTCACTCAAATAACATTAGTTTATCAGGAGGTTCTAACGATGTTACTTACTACCTATCTTTGGGAACTGAAACTAATAACGGTTATTCAGTAAGAAGTAATTTCAAAAGACATTCTGCTCGCTTAAAAGCTACGTCTGCAAAAATATTTGATGCTGTCACACTTAGTGGAGATGTTGCCTATGCAAGATCGTCTAGTCAAGCAATTCCATCTACGCTTGATGCAAATGGTGTACCAACTACATTCTTCTCTAATACTTTTCAATGGACACGAAGAATTGCTCCCATATATCCCGTTTTCCAATACGATAAAGATTGGAATCCTATTTTTGATCCTAATACGCCTAGTGGTTTAGCATACGATTTTGGAACTCCTCAAATATTTTCTGACGGATCAAGTAGAGGTTCAAGACAATATGCTGTTGGAGAACATCCCTTGGCCGTAATTGAAAATACTATTGAAACAAATAAGAGAGATAATTTTAATGGTGGAATGAGTGCTCAAATTGATCTACCTTTTGATATTAAATTTAAATATGTCATGAACTACTTATCAGAAGGGAATCAAGGCACTGATTTTACAAAGCCTGGTGCTGGAGCATTCGCTAAGGCTCAAAATGGACTTTTGACAAATAATAGAAATAGTCGTACGACCTTTACTAATCAGCAATTATTAACTTGGGTAAAAAAATTGGGAGATCATAACTTTGATATCCTACTGGGACATGAGACTTATGAAGAAAAATTTACTACTTTAGCGCTATCAAAAAGAAATATAATTGGTGATTTCAGTCCAATTTTAGATAATACATCAGTGTATTCTTCTGCAAGTAATTATAATACAAAATATTTAACAGAAGGTTATTTTTCAAGATTTATTTACGGATTAAATAATACTTACTATCTAAATCTAACAGGACGTTATGATGCTTCTTCAGTATTCCATCCAGATGAACGATGGGGATTCTTTTGGTCAGCAGGAGCTTCGTGGGTTATGAGTAATGAACATTTTTTAAGAGATTCTAAAACTATTAACTTCTCTAAACTATCTCTAAATTATGGTACTACAGGAAATGATAGATTATTTTATCCAAATACTTCTACAAGAAATCTTGTCGCATATGAAAATCAATACAGTATCGATGAAAGTAATGGAGCCTTAACACAACAATTATATACCATTGGAAGTAAAGATATAACATGGGAAGAATCGGCAAGTTTTGACGTAACATATGAAATAGGTTTATTCAACAAATTAAATTTGTCTTTAGGGTATTTCAGAAAACAGACCGATAATCTTCTATTCAATGTTCCCATACCTTTATCTACTGGACAACCCTCAAAGCCTCAAAATGCAGGAACCATGATCAATAGTGGTCTAGAGGCTGAATTGTCATGGAATATAATCGATAAAGAGCATTTTAAACTTAATTTTAATGCTAATGCTTCTACTCTAAACAATGAAATTACAAAACTACCAAACGGAACAGCAATTCAAGTCGGAAATTTTAGAAGAGAAGAAGGAAAGAGCCTTTTTGAATACTATATGGTAGAATTTGCAGGAGTAAATCCTGACAACGGTAATGCTCAATATTATACAGTAGACCAAACATCTGGAGAAAGAATTGTTACTGAAGATTATGCTAACGCTGCTGAATTTGGAAGAACCTATCTAAATAAGGAAGCCATTCCAGACTTTACAGGCGGGTTTGGTACTAACATTCAATTGGGTGATGTTTCTCTGGGAATGCAATTTGCATATCAATTTGGAGGTTATGGTTATGATAGAGAATACATCTCATTACTATCTTCTACCTCTAATATTACTAATATCGTTGATTATGATAAAACATGGACATTAAATAACCCTAAAGCAGAATTGCCTAGAGTTGATCCTCTTAGAATAGATCAATACCAGGTATCTAGCCTTTATCTTGTTGATCTTAGCTATTTGAGTTTAAGTAATATTAATTTATCTTATACTCTTGATAAGAAGTATTTAAAAAAACTACACATCGATAACGTTAGACTTTATGGGACTATTAATAATGCTTTTTTACTTTATAGTGCTAGACAAGGATATGACCCGCGTTTAAACTCAACTGGACGTTCATCTGCAGAATACGGTGCTAACAGAACCGTTGCTTTAGGTGTTAATATCAACTTAAAATAAACTAATTATGAAAAAATTTAAAATACTTTATATTAATACTTTCCTAAAAATATTATCAATATTTTTAATAACCTCTTTTTTTACCTCCTGTGCTGATTTTGATCAAGACTTTTCAGATGAACGATACCTTACAGACTCTCATTATCAGGATATTGCAGCAACCGGAGGCACACAAGGTATTAAGGCTATCGATTCAGGAATTTTATCATACTTAAGAGACGGAGAGGATGGTACAATCGAATTCGGTTTAAAGGCTGTAGATTTAGGAATGGATATGAGAAGCAACGATATTGACATGAGTGTAAGTACCCATTTCGGATTATTCAATAACTATGATAATGTTATTTTAACTAATCGTAATAATGAATTTATGTGGGAATTCTTTTACAAAATAATCAACAATGCTAATTTCGTAATTAACTCGATAGGTAATAATCCTACTGAAGAGCAAATAATTTTTAGATCTAAGTCACATACTTACCGAGCCATTGCATATTTTTATTTATTAAGAATATATCAACACACCAAAGCTTCTGATGCTACCGAAGCGATTCCTATCGACTTTGGTAACTTTGTAGGACAACCAAAATCTACGGTATTAGAAGTTAAATCTCAAATACTGGATGACCTAACAATAGCTTATGATGGTTTAAAAAACTATACTAGAGCGTCAAAAGAGGAAATTGACGGAAATGTTGTTGCTGCCTATTTAGCTAGGTATCATCTGACTTATGAAAATTGGGCTGAAGCAGAGCTCTATGCCAATATTGCCATGCAAGCAGGAAGTATTAGCAACGATGTAATGCATGGATTTGATGAACTTAATTTATCAGAAGCTATATGGGGAGCTATTGTAACAAATCAAACTTCCGAAATATATGCATCATTTTTTTCACATGCAAGTCAAATAAATGATGGATATAGTGGTTGGAATCACTTTAAAACAGTGAATTCAAATCTTTATGACATGATACCAGATTCAGATAAGAGAAAAGCCTGGTTTGCAGATAAACAATATAGTGACGGTGTTGTCATTGTACCTGGTACTTGGTCTCATTACAACATTACTCCTAAATATACTAGCTTGAAATTTATTGCTCACCCTGGACCTGGTCAGTTCATAGGTGATTATATTTATCTAAGAAATACAGAATTTTACTTAACAAAAGCTGAAGCCCAAGCAAAGCAGGGAAAAAATACTGAAGCACAGCAAACTTTATTTGAGTTAAACTCAGTTAGAGATCCAAATTATACTATTTCTACAAAAACAGGACAAGATTTAATTGATGAAATTTTGTTGTATCGTAGAATTGAACTTTGGGGAGATGGGCTTGCTTCTTTTGATATGGCTAGAAATGGGGTAGGATTAAACAGAAAAGATGGTAGAACCAATCTAGTAATGCCTGGTGCAGATCTTGTAATTCCTGCTATGGATCCTAAAATGATTTTTCAAATTCCTCAAAAAGAAATCGACGCTAACCCTAATTTCTAATTCGAAAGGAATAATACTTTAAAAAAACCAGGAAAATATTTCCTGGTTTTTTTAAATATTTTAGAGATTATAATTATATTTTAAAAAATAACAGATTCAGCAATGCTGTTTTAAAGTTATCCGACTACAAGGTAAAACAGCCATTATTAGGAGAAATTGAGACACTAAACGTATCTGTTGCTTGTGGCGCTATTTTATATGAAACCCTAAGACAACGATCACTATAAAAAAAGAAGATTTAGATATCTTCTGAATCTTCTTTATAAATATATTTATAAGTTATTGTCTGGACACTATTGATCTCTTCTTCATTCTCATCCAATTCAACTGGTGGTATATAATTTCCATTTTCATCAAACATATCATCAAACCCATTCTTAGAAAACACAAATTTCTCTTTAACAACTCCTTTTTTTCTATAAATAAAAGCAAAAATCACCCCAACTATAAAACCTGACAAATGTCCTTCCCATGAAATCCCTTCTTTTATCGGAAATACATACCAAATCATACTTCCATATAAAAATATCACTACTAAGGATACAGCGACAAGTCTAAAATGTCGTTTGATAATACCACTAAAAAATATGAAGCTAAACAGCAAATAAACAATCCCACTGGCTCCAATATGATTAGATTCTCTACCTATTAGCCAAGTTAAAAAACCTGTTAAAAGACCTCCATAAATAAAAATTTTAACAGCCACTTCTTTATAAAAATACAAAGTTAAACTTGCCAATACAAAAAGAGGAACAGAATTATTGAATAGATGACTAACCCCGCTATGAATAAAAGGAGAAAACAATACTCCCCTGAGACCTTTAAATGATCTAGGATACACGCCATACTTATTGAAATTAAATCCAAATTTGATTTCAAACCAGTAAATGGTCCAAATTATTAAAACAAATACTATAGGAACTATAATTATTTTTTCTAAAGACTTTAATTCATTTTTCTCACTCATAATCATTTATTATCAAAAACACAACCAATTAATTTATTCTGAAAATTTGTCAGATCATTAAGAATAAAATTAGTCAAAATAATTAGTAACTTTGAATTAACTCATACACTTTAAAATGAATCAACCCCTAGCTGAAAGAATACGACCAAAATCTTTACAAGATTATATAAGTCAACAGCATTTAGTTGGCCCCAATGGTATTTTAACGAATCACATTAAACAAGGTATTATTCCTTCCTTAATTTTATGGGGTCCTCCAGGAATTGGTAAAACAACATTGGCAAATATTATTGCTAAAGAGTCTGAACGTCCATTTTTTACACTCAGCGCTATTAGTTCAGGTGTAAAAGATGTAAGAGAAGTTATTGAAAAAGCTAAAAAAAGCAATGGTTTATTTACACAAAAAAACCCGATACTTTTTATTGATGAAATTCACCGTTTTAGTAAATCGCAACAAGACTCACTTCTCGGAGCTGTTGAAAGAGGCTGGATTACATTAATCGGTGCAACAACCGAAAACCCAAGCTTTGAAGTCATTCCCGCCCTATTATCTAGATGCCAAGTTTATATTCTGAACTCATTTGACAAAAATGACCTAATTATGTTATTGAATAGAGCACTAGAAAAAGATGAAATCATATCAAAGAAAACAATTGTACTAAAAGAAACGGAAGCTTTGTTGAGAGTATCAGGAGGGGATGCCAGAAAACTATTAAATACCTTTGATTTACTCGTTGGTGCAGAGGATGAGATTACCATAACAAATGAACTTGTTTTAAAGAAGATTCAAAAATCACCAGCAAGATATGATAAAACAGGGGAGCAACATTATGATATTATTTCTGCCTTTATAAAATCAATAAGGGGAAGTGATCCAAACGCAGCTGTATATTGGTTAGCTAGAATGCTTGAGGGAGGAGAAGACGTCAAATTTATTGCTAGAAGACTATTAATTCTCGCTTCTGAAGATATCGGTAATGCAAACCCAACGGCTTTGATATTAGCTAATAATACATTTCAAGCTGTATCAGTAATAGGAAACCCTGAATCTAGAATTATACTGAGTCAATGTACCGTATATTTAGCTAATTCGGCAAAAAGTAATTCTTCATACACAGCTATTAATGATGCTCAACAATTGGTTAAAGCATCTGGCGACCTATCTGTTCCATTACACTTGAGAAATGCTCCAACTAAATTAATGAGTGATTTAAACTACGGTAAAGATTACTTATATGCCCACAACCATCCTGAAAACTTTATAGAACAAGAATTTATGCCAGAAGAAATAAAAAACACGAAGTTGTATGAGCCAAGTAATAATGCACGTGAGACTCAGTTTAGAAATACTTTAAAAAAACGTTGGAAAGACAAATATGATTATTAGGGATTTCACTAAATAAATTTATTTTTAGAATTTTATATTAAATTGCTTTATTATTTTTTGATCCCCTTCATAATATTCTATTTTCCAATAGTCTTTTTCTCTATAAACAATTCCTGTTTTATTCTTCAGTATAAAGACATTATTTTTTTCTGTTTTCAATATCACAAAAACCTTTTTAGGTTGATCATCAATTAACTGATAACCTTTACTTAGCGGCTGTGCATAGAGCAACGGAAAAGAATTATTATTCACACTATATTTTTCTGCAGTATTCTTTGGAATATTACTGAATGATTTTTCTGTATTATTTTCTAACTCTTTATTTTCTGAAACTGAATACTTATATCCTAAACTCTTTAATGACAAAAAGGCTTTCCTTATCGATTCATGATATGCTTTTTTGTACTCTTTTATCTTACTTTTACCTGTAACAGAAGTAAATACAACCTTATTATAACAATCTCTTAGCTCAACGAAACTTTTAGTCGTAAACATACTCGAGGCGTCTTTTACAACTCCTGTCAAAGCAAGACATCTATTTTTATTTAAGTCTCCAGGTAATTTATCACTATCTAAATAAGCTTTAAAACCATATTTTTCGAATAAAAACTTGGTAAGAGAGCTGGTTTGATATTGATCCTTTTTTTTCAGAAATTCAAATTTACTTGGAACAATGACATATTTATAATTATTAATTTTGCTTTGACCGACTATGCTCAAGGTCATAATACAGAAAACAGTTAAAAAAAGTATCTTTTTTTTCATTTATTCTATTAGTTTTATGAGGTATCCTACTAATTAAAAACTAAGTTTACTCCAAATTGCATTGAAGCTGTATTTGTATTAGCTAAATTCTGCCATCCAAATATATTTCCAAATATACTATAAATATTAACTTTACCTAGTTTAGCAGAAATACCCGCACTAATATTAGTGTACGAAAAATCGTCAACAGTATACGTTATCTTTCCCTTTAAAGAACTCAAAAGTCTTATTTCATAAAAACCTGTAAACGCAAATTTTGGTCCTGTGGGTCTAAAAACAGAAAATAATTGAACCCCTACTCCATTATCAAAGTAATCATAGTAACTTGTATCCACACAACTCTCTTCCTTTCTTCTTTTACCCCAAGAATGTTTTACCGAAGAGTTGAATTTAATTGGTCTTATCACAGAATAAACCTCTCTATGCTCCTCTGATGGTAGTTTAGATTTAAAATCATTCTTAATATCTTCCCAATAATTACTTGTACTTCCATCATATTGAAATTCTATTCCTGAAATAGAATAAGTACCGTTAATCCGCACATTTCTATTATCTTCAGAATATTCAATAAAACCAATATCAAGAAGGCTTGCCGTTATTTCTGTATTCATATTTACATTATAAGAGAAACCTATATCTATACCCACTCCTAAGTTACCGCCAAAAAAGGAACGCCCTAATAATACATTAGGTTTAATAGTTTGATTATTTTTATCATATATACCTGAACTATACGCTGCAATATTGATATCATTTAAAAAATGTCTGTAAATATTATCTTCACCTAACCTTGTTGTAAAAGTTCCTGTATTATTAGATGTCGTTAAGTTTGCTATTCCTGAATAAACCTTAAAACGAGTTCCTAGATTTAGTTTTTCGTTGATTTTTTTCGAAACACCAAAATGTAAAACACCAAAAGCTTCGGCTTTAAAATTTCCTTGTGAAAAAGAAAATTGTTTGTTTACATAAACCCCATTCCCCTCATTTAACAAAGTAAGAACATCTTTTGGTACATTTCCAAAAATATCTATTTCTGTGTAAAAACCAGCAGATATAAAATACTGATGATCTAATCTGTAGCCAATATTTATTATTTCAGTTTGAGAATTAATCTGTAAATAATCATTACTAGTTATTCTATCTAAAGTGTTTCTCAATTTAATATTTATGTCTTCCCCATCAGCACTAAAAAGATCTGCTACTGTCAATTCTGACATTCCTGCTTCTAAAGAAATTCCAGACAGCAACGGAATACCTATTGAATACCTGTAATCAACTTCACCGCCCGGATTTAATAACAATGTTTGAGGGATATGATCAAATCCATAGAGTACTTGCCGATTTTGGCTGTATATTGAATTAAAAATAACTAGCATAAATAATGCTATTGAAGCGCTTAACTTTTTCATGAATTTATTTCGAAATAAAGAGTTCCTGCTGATTTAAAAATTAAATTTTTATTTTTATTAATGTCGATTATTGAACCGTCAGCGCTTGGCAACAACTCTATAACCACTTCTATTTTGGTAGCCCCTAAAATAGGATCACCCGCTGTTAAAGATATCTCTTCCTTAACCTTGTATTTTTGAACATTTTCGTTAATTATAATATCGGGAACTCTATAAACCTCTTCATTCATTTCGTTTCGAAATCTGAAACTTAATTTAAATACTCTATTAAACGGATTTGTTAATTCGAAATTAAGATCTATTTTTTTTATTTGATCAGCTACGGAGTTTGTAAATAATTCTAATTTTGTAACATCGGATATTTGATTAATTTCAACACCTGAAGGAGTTACAAGCGAGGTCTGGGGTAATTTAGAATAGATAAGAGATACATTATAAACAGGCGTTAATACTATTTTATCTGCTTGATTAAAATCTAAATCTTCAACACAAGAAAAAAAAATAAAAAAACAGAGCGCATATTTCATAACTTTTGATCGCATACTTTACAATTTTAAACTTTCTTTTTCAAAACAAAAAAAACACAAACAACTACCTATCAATTTGTTAAAATTTTTCATTTGTTTAAAGTTACTAATTTTTTACAAATATTTTTTTAATTCTTTCAACGTTTTTATATTTAAGAAATCACTTGAATTGTTATTGTCTTCTTTGGTCAAATGGATTGCTTTCATTCCTATTTGAATTGCTCCATGCACATCAGCTTCCAAGCTATCTCCAATCATAACTGATTCTGCTGGACTAGCAAATGCTCTTTCCATAGCATGTTCGAAAACCTTAGGGTTGGGTTTTTTTACTCCCACACACTCCGATGTCACAATGATTTCAAAATATCGCAACAAATTTGACTTTTCAAGTTTCTTTTTCTGTACCTCTTCAAATCCATTTGTTATGATATGGAGTTTATATTTTAATTTAAGATATTCTAAAACTTCAATGGTTCCTTCAAGAAGGTTATTATAGTTTGGTAAATAATCAATATAATCTCGTGCTATAAGATTTATTAAATTATCTGAAATTTTATAGGCTAACGTATCAAATGTTTCTCTTAATCTTTTGTAACGTAATTCTTCTTTACTAATTTTATTATCTCTGTATAACCTCCAATATCTCATATTTATTGGCGAATAAATTTTAAAAAACTCCGAAAAATTGATGGCAATATTTTGTTCCTTAAAAATCTGTTTAAATGTAAGCTCTGAGTTGGTTTCGAAATCCCATAGGGTGTGGTCTAAATCAAAAAAAAGGTGTTTCGTATTCATCATAGGTCGAATTTAAATATTTTATCATCTAAAAAGCTATTTTATTTTAAATTTATTTAAAACTTTGATAAATAAAAAAAAACATATCTTATTCATTTGCAGCTGGTATCCATCAAGAGTATTACCGAATAACGGAGACTTTATCATGCGGCATGCAGAAGCTGTCGCTCGATATAATAGGGTCTCTATTTTACATATAATCACAGATAATCTTTCTGAAAAAAAAATTGAAATTAATTACCAGAATATTAATAATGTTAACACCTATATTGCTTATGTAAAAAGAATTAAAAACCTAATTTTTAAAGGAGTCCTTTTTTTAAAAGCTTTTAGGACTATTTTGAAGCAAATAGGAGACTTTGATATTGTTCATGTTAACCGAATTTATCCTCTAGGGATTTTTGCTGTTTATCTCAAAACAGTAAAGAAAAAACCATATATAATTTCTGAGCATTGGACAGGCTATCACACTCCTTTAAATAGTAAGATAGGTTTTGGTGAATATTTAATTTCAAAACTTATAGTTCAAAAATCTAGCTATGTATGCCCTGTTTCTAATAACCTAAGAGATGCAATGATTTCATTTGGTTTATTTGGTAATTATAAACCAATTCCTAATGTTGTTGACTGTGAAGTTTTTAAACCACACAAACAAAAAAATGAAATATTCACCATTATTCATGTATCTAACATGAAAGATACACAAAAAAATATTTCGGGGATTTTAAATGCTGTGAAAGAATTTTCTTTGGTTACTGATAACTTTAAACTTTTATTAATTGGTGAAGGATCTGAGAAATATAAAAAAAAAGTAAACCAGCTTAAAATACATAACAAAGTACAATTTTTCGAACATATTTCTCATAAAGATGTAGCCTCAAAAATGAGTAAGGCACATGTATTTCTCTTATTTAGTAACTATGAAAATTTACCTTGTGTAATTTTAGAAAGCTTCTCTTGTGGAACTCCTGTAATTAGTACCAATGTCGGTGGAATACCCGAGTATTTCCCTAAGAATTTTGGTTTTTTAATTGATAAAAACAATAAACTGGCTCTAAAAAACGCTTTAATAGAAATTTATAAAACTAGCTTTATCAATACTAATGAAATGCACAACTATGCACTAAAACACTTTGGCAAAAAAAATATAGCCTTTAAGTTTCAATCACTTTATGAAAAGTTAATAAATGAGTGATCTCAAGGATTATATTTATGATTTTCTAGGCAGATCTGGAGCTTATGTCCTGCTTGCAACAGTTATTTCAAGAGTCCTTTCATTTACAACATCTTTGGTCACCATAAAATTGATTCCAAATAAAGAGCTTGGCGAAGTGTTATATGCGTGGAATATCATTTTATTTCTTTTTCCATTTATCGGTTTAGGCCTTCATCAAAGCTATATCAGATACGGGGCATTATTAAAAAGCATATCAAATAAAAATATTCTATTTGACTATGTCATTAAAAAAGGTATTATTATTTGTTTCTGGCTGACTATTTTAGTGAATCTTTTAGGCATTGCTTTTCCTTTTAATTTTAAATATACTGGAACGTATATATGTTTCATGTCTTTATTATTTATTCCAAATTTCTTAATTGAAATGGTGAAAGCTAAGTTTCGTTTAAACTTCGAGAATAAATCATACGCCATTATTGACATTAAACTTAATATATTACTTGTATTACTCGTTAGTTTATTTAGTTATTTTTTTAAAGAGATTGGGTATATTATTGCATTAATTTCTGCCCCCACAATAGTCTTGCTATTTCATATTGATTCTTTTCTTAATATTCGTCTTAGAAATCGACCTCCCTATCCATTAATCGATCACAATTTTTGGAAATTTGGTATATTCACTAGCCTTTCAAATGTAGTAACCACTTTCTTGTTTTCTATTGATATTTTAAGCATTGGATATTTTATGGAATTATCAGAGAAAATTACAGCCTTAAAATACATTACTCTTATTCCTTATAGTCTATTTTTTTTACCTCGGGTATTTATGGCAACAGACTTTGTTAGTGTCACAGAAAATATTGAAAACAAAAAATATGTATGTAATTACATAAGAAATTACATACAACTCTTTTCAATAATTAGCATTGTTTTTCTTGGTATTGTTGCTTACTTTGGCTCTTATATATTAGCTTTTTTTGATACTTCTTTCATCATTTACAGGGAGACTCTTTTCATCATATCTTTTGGCGCAGCGGGTGTTTTGATATTAAGAGGGCTTTTTGGCAATCTGCTTTCCTCTATAGGGAAAGCTACAAGCAATTACCTAATATTAATGACTGCTATTTTTATCAACATCGTATCCAACTATTTATTAATACCAAAGTTAGGTATAAAGGGAGCGGCTATTACATCAGCTATACTTTTATGGCTTACAGGTTTGGCTTCCTGTTTTGCTTTTTTTTATCATTATAAAAAATACACTAACGCTTAAATAGCTTAACAAAAAAGGGTAAATTATTGTATTTTATAAAAACATACTTTTCATCAATACCTCCAAAACTCTTATAGTACCTAGCTATTTTTTTCATAGAAGACCCCCCAAAATCAAAAACTTCGAAATGCTTTTGATACTTATATATCGCACGGTCATTCATAAAAGTATTAGCTCCATTTTTTCTATTATTAAAGTCAGATGCACAAACTAACTCAGTAACCCTATTTTTCTGTTTTAAAAAAAAAGCTCCGGAAACTAGATGATTGTCTTTATCATAAATCGTTAATAACTCCCCTACCCTTTTTTCTAAACAATTATTTATTAATTCTTGTAAATTTTTATAATCACTCTCTTTTACTTTACGAATTCGTTTTCCTATATTTTTTTTAAATAACTCAATAAAACCACCTGGAGTATCTTCCCATCTTTCTGTTAGATCTAATTTTATTGCTCGTTGCAATTCTCTTTTTCTATTTCTATTATAAGTAGCCCTTATTTCTCCATACTCTTTATTGAGTGATATAATTTGGGTCGTTTTTTCTATTTGAAATTTCTTAAACATACTGAATGAATTTTTAGTATTCATGCGCAGCTCTACAAATTTAAAATCCCCAAGTAGTTCAATCAAAAATTCATTTTCATCCTCGTAATTCTTAGAATAAATACCTAAATATATCATCCAAAAAGGAGGGTAAACATATTTAATAAATACTTTTTTCCTCCAGGGAACTGGCATTACCGCATCATAATCGTTAAGAATATACGCTCCCCATTGATCGCAAATAGTGTTTAAATACCATGAAAATCCAAAAACATTAAATTGAATAGATTGTTGAATACAATCATCGTATTTTTTCAAATCTAAATCTTCTCTTTCTAAATAATTTATCATTCGCTTTTTACAATTTTCAACATAGAATCATACAACCTACTCCACCCTCTCCATCTTTGATAATTACTTAAACTTTCATTATGAAATAGAGTAATAAAATAACCGTTTACTTTTTTTACTTCCTTTTTTAAATCACTTATTTTTCCTAATGCTCTTTTCGGAGTAAGTTTCATATAATCATTAAGTGTAGTATCCATTACGGCAAATGGAAAAATTTTTAAGGGCGTTTGAATTTCAAAATCTATATCATAAAAATAAAAAGGAGTGCAGGTACTTGCTCTAAAACCTGCCTTACTAGCATACCCCATTGAATAGTCTTCTAACACCTCTAAATCAATCAATTTTCGATATGTATCAGGTAATGAAAAACGCAAGTAATGCTGTCGTGATCTAATTACTGGCATGTTTGTTATTGACTCTAGCCTATTCTTCTCTTTTTTTAACATCTCAAAATTCTTCATCGTATAATAAGAAGGATGTAGCCCAACCCTTGCATAGTCTACCATATCTTTTATAAGCAACTTAAATTTAGGTTTTGCAGCAGAAACATTTGTATCATAAGAAGTATAATTACCTATCAAAAAGAAAAAAATAGTTCTAACATCATGTTTTTTCTTACTGTCAATTATTTTTTGAAAAGTATCAAAAGGATCCTTTTTTAGATTAAAAATAACTGCCAATCGATCCCAAATATTAAAAACTTCTAATTGATAAATATCCTTTAAAAATCCTCCCATTGTTCTTGCAAAACTTTTATATTTATATGCATAAGCATTATCTACATCTATCGTTGATATATACTGAAATACTCTTTCTTTATAGGTATATACTGGATACCTTGCTTTAAGCTCTTTCAAGAATTGATATGCCCAAATATCAACAACAGGTTTTTCTAAAAAATTATTTTTAAACGCAATACTTTCAGAAGCTTTAAACCTTTCATAATTATCTTTAATGTGAGGTAAATATTCTTCATATCTCGATATCAAATAAAAACTAGCTGAAAAAATATCAAACGGTATGTCTGATTTGTCTCCTTGGTAAAAAAAACAAGGAACCCCATCCCATTTCCCAATTGATAACTCAACATCTTTTATCCCTTGCTGAAAAAGTAACTCATGGCTCTTTACAAAAAACTCTTTTCCTAACGGAACTTTTGAATATGAAAATTTCGGTCCGCTATGTGCTACAAATTCTTCGACTTTAGTGGTAAAGCCGATTGGGATTTGAAGAATTCTTGTTAATATATGCTTAAAAACATATCTAATTCTTGGAGTTAATTTATGCGTGTATACTATAAGCATCTTTGTTCAATCATTTAAACAAACTTACAAAATTCCTTCATCTGCGAAACTAAAATATGTTTTTTCACTTACAATAAGATGGTCTAGTAGTCTAATATCTAGTATTTCAGCAGCATTTTTTATTTTTTGCGTCAAATTAATATCTGCGTTGCTTGGTTTCAGTTTTCCTGACGGATGATTATGACACAGAATTATTGCAACTGCACTGAACTCTATCGCTTTTTTAAATATAATACGAACATCTACTAATGTTGCGGTTAGTCCACCTTTGCTTACTTGTTTTTTAGCAATTACTTTATTAGCATTATTGAGGTACAAAACCCAAAATTCTTCATGATGGATATCACTCAATATAGGCTTCATTATAGTCATAGCTTCTGAAGAACTTGTTATTTTTTTTAAACTTGTTTTCCCTTCAAACTGCCTACGTTTTCCTAGTTCTAAAGCTGCCATAATCGTAATAGCTTTAGCTTCACCTATTCCTCTAAACTCCATAAGCTTTTCTATTGTACTATTGGATAACTTTACCAAGCTTGTATTGACAAATTTCAAAATTCTTTTTGACAATTGTACTGCACTCTCTTCTTTATTTCCTGAGCTTATAAGTATGGCCAAGAGTTCTGCATCAGATAATGATTCTTTTCCTTTTAACAACATTTTTTCACGTGGTCTATCGTCTATAGCCCAAGCTTTAATAGATAACTTTTCCATTTTTTGTATTAATTTTTGTTTTAAATATAAACCATTTTTTGCACAGACAAACATAGCAGCGTATCTTTGCATGATATCTTTTTTTTATTTTGATATGAAAATAATCATAGCCGGAGCCGGAGACGTAGGCTTTCATTTGGCTAAACTATTGTCCTACGAATCTCAGGATACATACATCATAGATTATGATGGGGACAAATTAAATTATATAAATAATCACCTAGATGTTATTGCAAAAAAAGGAGATGCCACTTCCATTAAGCTTCTAAAAGAAATTGGAATTGATAGTGCAGATTTACTTTTGGCAGTTACAGAGAGTCAAAACACCAATTTTACGATTTCTGTTATTGGTAAATCACTAGGTGCTAAAAAAACCATTGCTAGAATAAGTAATCCTGAATTTTTAAGTAATAAAACTGTTGATTTTAAAAAGTTTGGTGTTGATTTCATGATTTCTCCTGAAGATCTTGCTGCCAAAGAAATTAAACAGTTATTAAATCAATCTTCTTTTAACGATACAGTAGCCTTTGAAAACGGTGTCTTCAACGTAATGGGAACTATGCTCGGTTACAAATCTCCGATACTAGACCTAACTGTAAAAGAGGCTAAAGATAAATTTTGTTTGGTTGACTTTATAACTATTGCTATTAAAAGAGAAGGCGTTAGTCAAACAATTATCCCTAGAGGAGATACTACTTACAAATTAAATGATCAAGTTTATTTTTCTGTTCCAAATTACAGTATTGATAAACTCTATGGAATTATCGGAAAAGAACACATTGATATAAAAAATGTTATGATTCTCGGGGGTAGTAGGGTTGGAAGAAAAACAGCAAGAAAGCTTTGTAAGGATGATTTCAAGGTGAAGCTTGTAGAAAAAAATAAAGATAAAGCCTTTGCGTTAGCTGAAGAACTTCGTAACACTTTAGTTATTTATGGTGATGGTAGGGACTTAGAACTTTTAGAAGAGGAAAATATTAGAGAAATGGATGCTTTTGTAGCGGTTACAGGGGATTCTGAAACGAATATAATGTCTTGTTTAGTTGCTAAATCAAAAGGCGTAAAAAAAACGGTAGCGCTTGTTGAAAATATGGATTATATAAATATATCTCAAACAATAGGTATTGACACATTAATTAACAAAAAATTGATCGCCGCAAGTAATATTTTTCGTCACATTCGTAAAGGAGAGATTTTAGCCTTAGCAAACCTTCACAATGTTGACGCTGAAGTGTTTGAGTTTGAAGTTCAACCCAATGCTAAAGTAACAAAGAAAATCATCAAAGAATTAAGATTCCCAAGAGAAGCTATTATTGGAGGTGTTATAAGAGACGGTAAAGCTCTGATGTCTTTTGGTGATTTCCAATTACAAAGTGGAGATAAGGCTATTGTCTTCTGTTTACCAGAATCAATAACAATTGTGGAAGATTTATTTAACTAGATGGAAAATCTAAATATTAAAATCATTTATCGATTTCTAGGTATTACTGCTATTTTAAACGGTTTGTTTATGTGGATGGCAGTACCTTTTAGCTTATATTTCAAAGAAGATCAAGCTTTCGGTATTTTAAATGCTGGAATTATCACCATAACCATCGGTTCCCTTTTGTTTTTTTTTAATAAACCGAATTCTAAAAATATTCAAGCTAAAGAAGGCTACCTTATTGTTACTTTAGGTTGGCTAATGCTAACTTCCACAGGTATGCTTCCGTACCTACTTACAGGGGCAATTTCTTCTATTACAGACGCATTTTTTGAGACGATTTCTGGTTATTCAACTACTGGATCATCCATATTAACAGATATTGAATCCATGCCAAAAGGAATACTCTTTTGGCGAAGCGCAACTCATTGGATTGGAGGAATGGGAATTATTGTTTTGACAATTGCTATTTTGCCATTGTTAGGAATTGGAGGTATGCAGCTTTTTATGGCTGAGGCCCCTGGTCCTTCAGCAGATAAACTGCATCCAAGAATAACGGATACGGCAAAGCGATTATGGCTTATCTATGTTTTGTTAACAACTGCAGAATTTTTATTGCTAAAAGTTGCTGGTATGACCTGGTTTGATGCAATAAACCATTCAATGGCAACCGTAAGTACGGGGGGCTTTTCTACTAAAAATGCAAGCATAGCCCATTGGAATAACACACCTATAATTCAATACATTATCATTTTTTTTATGTTCATAGCAGGTACAAATTTTGTATTAACTTATTATGCACTTAAAGGAGAAATTAATAAAGTTCTGAGAAACGAAGAATTTAAATATTATTTATTCAGTATTTTAGGTATTTCATTAATCGTTGTTTTTGCAATTATTTTCTTTAATGATCCTAATCTAATAACCACTATAGAGCATCCAATGCCTTTTGGTCCAATTGAAAGTGCTATAAGACATTCATTATTTTCCATTATCTCAGTGGTAACTACTACAGGCTTTGTTTCTGCTGATTTTACAATGTGGAATTTTTTTGTTACAGGAATATTTTTTGCCTTATTTTTTGTTGGTGGTTCTGCTGGATCAACTTCTGGAGGAATTAAAATTGTTCGTCATATTGTAATGCTAAAGAATAGTTTTTTAGAATTTAAAAAGTCTTTACATCCAAATGCCATAATACCCGTGCGATATGATGGAAAAGCGGTAAATCAATCCATTGTATTTAATATCCTTTCTTTTTTTATTTTATACATGCTAATTTTTATAGTAGGAGCAGTTATTTTAGCATTCCTAGGATTAGATTTAAAATCAGCACTTGGAGCATGTGCTTCTTCTTTAGGAAATATCGGACCTGCGATAGGCAGTGTAAGCCCTGTGGACAACTTTTCTCATTTGTCTATAGGAGCTAAATGGTTTTGCTCTTTTTTAATGCTTATTGGTCGTTTAGAATTGTTTACTGTTCTTATCTTACTTACACCTTTTTTCTGGCAAAAAAATTAATTATCCAACCAATTAACTTACTTGTATTTATAAATTAATAAAATTCAAAAACATCAAAGTTTTCAAATTAAACAAACATTTTAGTAGTATTTATTAAATACTTCAATAACCTTTTTTGGCGGAAATATAAACACTTACTAATAATAGAATATTCAGTTAAAACGGTAAAGCTTTTATTTTAAGATAACTTTAAACATAAAATGAATTAGCGAAAAGAGAAGCTCAAGATTAATAAATAATCTCAACACTTCTCTTTGATCCCCCTTAAAATATATTTTTTATTGCAAATTTCCTGGCGGATATTTCAACATTATTTCATTTACAAACTCTTTAATTCTAACCTCTCTTTCCTTACTATTTCTCATAATTAAAGCACCTGTACCAACACCTTGCCAAACAAGCTCTTTATTTTTCGCATCTAATAAATCTATAAATAAAGTACCTTCTGTATGTTGAGATACAATTAAAGGATTTGGTGTATAATACCATGGATACCAAAATCCGTTAAACCTATTATCATTTATATTAATTCGTTCTCTTGATTTTGTAAATAAACTAATCAATAAATCAGGAGATGATGATTTAGACATTCCTTTGGCTACTAAATTAGCCTCCACAGCTCTCAAAATCCGTTTTTTATCCAGATCATTAATTGGTGCTTTATCAATACCTTTTTTATAAAAAGCAAATGTTTTATATTTCGTAAAATCAATACTTGTATCGTAATCGGTTGATACTCGTACCGAACTGCATGCTGAAGTAAGCAGGATAGTAAAAAATAATAATAGTAACTTTGATAGTCTCATTTTGATATATTTAAAAGCTTCTTTACACTGCTTACTAGCTTACCTTAAGCACCTAAAAGAAACCAGTTGATTCCCGTTGATCCAATTTGATTATATTTACGTGATATACTTCGTAGTATTTCTATAAAATAACTATCAATTTTAGTGCCAAACAAAATAAATATTAAATTATTTAAACCTTTTCTTTAAAAAGTAAGAATAACATATGAAATCAAATTATAGCTATATAATAATGACTACCTTTGTGTTGTGATAGTTATTTCAAAATACATTATTCCAAAAGGCTTCGCAGGGCTTGCAGTATATCCTTTTATTTTTCTAAAGAAAACTTCACTTAAAAGTGATATTTTCCTAATTAATCATGAAGAAATACACTTAAAACAGCAAAGAGAAACATTCATTTTACTCTTCTTTTTTTTCTATATAATGGAATGGATTATAAAATTGCTGATATATCAAAATACAGCACTTGCCTATAAAAATATAAGTTTTGAAAAAGAAGCCTACTTAAATGAAGGAAATATTAATTACTTAAATAATAGAAAGCCCTGGGCCTTTCTTAATTATATATAGTTTTTAAAATACCTTAATCTTTTTTTTGTTTTCCGTAAATTGCATTCTAAATATTCAACTAAAATTACGGATGGAACAAATAACTCCCTATAAACCTAAATATAAAGTAAGGATTGTTACAGCAGCTTCTTTATTCGATGGTCATGATGCCGCTATTAATATTATGAGAAGAATTATTCAATCAACAGGGGTTGAAGTTATTCATTTAGGACATGATAGAAGTGTTGAAGAAGTTGTTAATTGCGCAATTCAAGAAGACGCAAACGCCATTGCTTTAACTTCTTACCAAGGCGGTCATAATGAGTATTTTAAATACATGTATGATTTACTTAAAGAAAAAGGAGCTAGTCATATAAAAATCTTCGGTGGCGGCGGTGGTGTAATACTTCCAGAGGAAATTGAAGAGTTAATGAATTATGGAATTACTAGAATTTACTCTCCTGATGATGGTCGCGAACTAGGTTTACAAGGTATGATTAATGATCTTGTTAAAAAATCTGACTTCCCGATTGGAAAAACTCTTAATGGAGAGGTAAAACATCTATCTGATAAAAAAATAGGGAGTATTGCTAGAATTATCTCTTCAGCGGAAAACTTTCCTGAAGTGGCAAAAGACACTCTTGCAACCATTCATAAAAAAAACAAAACGTCAAAAACCCCTGTTCTTGGAATTACAGGCACAGGTGGTGCTGGAAAATCAAGTCTTGTTGACGAATTGGTAAGACGTTTTTTGGTGGACTTTCCTGATAAAACTGTTGGATTAATTTCTGTTGACCCCTCAAAACGTAAAACTGGAGGGGCTTTATTAGGTGATCGTATTCGTATGAATGCCATTAATAATCCCCGCGTTTACATGAGGTCGCTGGCCACGCGTCAATCTAATTTGGCACTATCTAAATATGTAAATGAGGCTGTTGAAGTATTAAAAGCAGCTGAATTTGATTTAATTATTTTAGAAACTTCTGGAATTGGTCAATCTGATACAGAAATAATAGAGCACTCTGATGCCTCTTTATATGTAATGACTCCTGAATTTGGAGCAGCTACACAACTTGAAAAAATCGACATGCTAGATTTTGCTGACTTAGTAGCCATCAATAAGTTTGATAAACGTGGTGCTTTAGATGCTTTACGGGATGTAAAAAAACAATACATGCGTAATAATGATCTTTGGAATGTGCCTATGGATGAAATGCCTGTATTTGGAACAATTGCCTCACAATTCAACGATCCAGGAATGAATTCATTATACAAAGCTATTATGGATAAAATTGTTGATAGGACTGGAGCTGACTTAAAATCTACTTTTGAGATTACGAAAGAGATGTCTGAAAAAATCTTTGTAATCCCTCCAGCTAGAACAAGATATCTATCTGAAATTGCAGAGAATAATAGAGCTTACGATAAAAAAGTTGATGATCAGGAGAAAGTAGCTCAAAAGCTTTACGGAATTTATCAGACAATACTTTCGGTTGCTGAAATAGATAAATCTACAGTTTCTTTTTTAGATAAATCAGGAATTAACGAAGAAGAAATTTTAACATTTAGTAAAAATGAAGACAACAAACAATTCTTAATACTATTAATCAAAGAGTTTGATCGTGTTAAAATGAATTTAGACCCGTACAATTGGGAACTCATTTTAAACTGGAATTCTAAAGTTAAAAAGTATAAAGACCCTATTTATACTTTTAAAGTAAGAGATAAAGAGATTAATATTGAAACACATACCAAATCACTTTCACATTCTGACATTCCTAAAGTAGCTTTACCTAAATACACTGCTTGGGGTGATTTACTTCGTTGGAACTTACAAGAAAATGTTCCAGGAGAATTCCCTTATGCTTCTGGATTGTATCCTTTCAAAAGAACCGGTGAAGATCCAACTAGAATGTTCGCTGGAGAAGGAGGACCAGAGCGAACCAATAGACGTTTTCATTATGTAAGCTTAGGAATGCCAGCTAAACGTCTGTCCACGGCCTTCGACTCCGTTACATTGTATGGTAATGACCCTGGACACAGACCTGATATTTATGGTAAAATTGGAAATGCAGGCGTTTCTATTTGTTGCTTAGATGATGCAAAGAAATTATATTCTGGCTTTGATTTAAGTCATGCCATGACTTCTGTTTCAATGACTATTAATGGTCCTGCTCCTATGCTATTGGGCTTTTTTATGAATGCAGCGATTGATCAAAATTGCGAAAAATATATCAAAGAATATGGGCTAGAAGCAGATGTCGAAACTAAACTGCAAGAACTATACGATCATAAAAAAATTGAAAGGCCCCAGTATAATGGTAAGCTTCCTGAGGGAAATAACGGCTTAGGCTTGCTTCTTTTAGGAATTACAGGCGACCAAGTTTTACCTTCAGACATCTATAATGAAATTAAAGCAACCACACTAACACAAGTTCGCGGAACAGTACAAGCTGATATTTTAAAAGAAGATCAAGCTCAAAACACGTGTATATTTTCCACGGAATTTGCGCTTCGTTTAATGGGTGATGTGCAAGAATATTTCATAGATAAAAATGTTAGAAATTTTTATTCAGTTTCAATTTCTGGTTATCATATTGCTGAAGCAGGTGCAAATCCAATTACCCAATTAGCTTTGACTTTAGCTAATGGATTTACCTACGTGGAATACTATTTATCAAGAGGAATGGACATCAACAAATTTGGTCCTAACTTATCTTTTTTCTTTTCAAATGGTATTGATCCTGAATATGCTGTAATTGGTAGGGTTGCACGAAAAATTTGGGCTAAGGCCTTAAAGTATAAATATGGTGCAAATGCAAGAGCCCAAATGTTAAAGTATCATATTCAAACTTCGGGGAGATCTTTACATGCACAAGAAATTGATTTTAATGATATTAGGACTACGTTACAAGCACTATATGCTATTTATGATAATTGTAACTCTTTACATACCAATGCCTATGATGAGGCCATCACCACACCTACAGAAGAATCTGTTCGTCGTGCAATGGCCATTCAGTTAATTATTAACAAAGAACTTGGATTAGCTAAAAATGAAAATCCAATTCAAGGTTCTTTTATTATTGAAGAGTTAACAGACTTAGTTGAGGAAGCGGTGCTTAAAGAATTTGATAGGATTACAGAGAGAGGTGGTGTACTAGGTGCTATGGAAACAATGTATCAACGTTCTAAAATTCAAGAGGAAAGTCTGTATTATGAAACATTAAAACATACAGGAGAATTTCCAATTATTGGGGTGAATACCTTTTTGAGTTCTAAAGGATCTCCGACAGTAACACCTCAGGAAGTTATTAGAGCTACAGAAGAAGAGAAACAACTACAGATAAAGACTAAGGAAAATTTAAACAAAGCGAATGAAGAAAAGGTTTTAACTCAATTAAAGTCTATTCAAGAAGCTGCTATTCAAAATGAAAATATCTTTGAAAAATTGATGGACGCTTCAAAAGTGTGTTCATTGGGACAAATAACCGCTGCCTTATTCGAAGTAGGAGGTCAATACAGAAGAAATATGTAAAAAATAAGAAGTGTACTTTAATAATAAAGTACACTTCTTACTACTTTTTAAGTATCTAATTACTTTGTAAAAGACATCACAGTTTGGAAAATAAAAAACAATAAAGACGAAGTATCATAAAAATAAAAGCAATAAAAACGAAAATATTACACATCTGACAATAAAAGTGACCATTCATATTCAATAAAGCAAAACCACTTCACCAGCTCCTATTTTATTTTAATTTACCCAGTAAATACAGTACTTTAGAGTGATTATTACTGTTGTATTTAACCATAAATACTTCAAATGAATCATCAGCTATATTATTTAGGTACTCTCTTTTGCTCAAAGCAAAATTGAAATAAATGATATACAAAAAACACCATTTGATGTTTAAAATGACCATATGAGAATAAAAACCTTATGTTGTGGTAATTTTAAAATGTGAATGGTACAAACAATCAAACTTAACCAATACTACTAAAAAATGATAGTAACCCTAAAACAAACAAAAGACAAAGGTAAAGGTGTATTTGCTTCAAGAAAAATTGAAATAGGAGAAACCGTTATTATAGGAGAAATAGAACAAGAACTCAGCGAAAACCACTCTCATGCTTCACAAATTGATAGTAATCGTTTTGTATTGCACAATAAGACTATTCGAATGGTAAACCACTCTTGTAATCCTAATTGCGGTATTGAGGTAAATGAAACTGGAGCGCATAACTTTGTTGCTATTCGACAAATAAATCAGGATGAAGAAATTACATTTGATTATGCCATGCGGAACTATACTGTAGATTTTTTTCCGTATACCTGTCAATGCAATGCTATAAATTGTAGAGGAACCATTACAGGATGGAAAGACCTTTCAGCGTCTTTAAAACTAAAGTATAAGAAATATACAGCTCCTTACTTATTGGAAATGGATCTAGTTCCTCAATAAATTTAATAACACCAAAGTAGCCTATTGAATAGACTACTTTGGTGTTATTTCGTTTAATATTTGAATTTATTCTAAGAATAAAGATTCTTTGCTAAAAAAAGAAAATTTTATGATAGTAATTTCAATCTATAAATAATATTAATATATCCTTTTTTTTAGCTGTTCGTTAATTTTTACAGCAGTATGAAAAGCATTCACTATTTTGGTTACAACGTGTTCTGGGTAGGTCAAAATAAAAAAGTGATCTCCTGGAATAAATTCAGTTTTTTGCGGAAATAGTGTCTCTTTTTTCCATGCCTCAATGGCTTCCATTGAAATTTTATCTATCGTATCCCCTACCTCATCCGCTCCTATGTTAATAAAAATAGGCATCGGAAGAGGTGTATGCATCGGTATAAATTGATAGTTTTCTAAAGCCTTAAAATCTGCTTTTAAAATTGGATAAAATAGCTCTAATAATTCTTCATGTTCTAAAATTTCTTTTGGTAATCCTCCCATATTTTTTACCCTAACCCAAAATTTATTTTTGGGTAATATTGATCTTCTATCCATCTCGTGAACTCCTGGAGCTCCCCTACCCGTAAAAAATAAACATTGTGGTAATTTATACTTTAATTTAACTAGTAACTTTGTAAGCTCATATCCAAGCACTGTTCCCATACTATGACCATAAATCATGTATTCATCCTCTGACACGTAAAGCTTTATTTGCTCAAATAAATCACTTACCATTAGGTTTATATCTTCTAAAATTGGTTGATCGAATCGCCCTCCCCTACCGGGTAATTCAAGCGTGATCCAAGCCACAGAATTTGGTAAAAATTTTTCTAATTTTTTAAAACTATACTTGTTACCGCCTGCAAAAGGCAGCGCTATTATTTTCATCATTTATCTTTTTATTTGGTTAGATCTGTTCTAACGAACTTACTACTATTAACACTATATAAGCAAACTTTTTTACTATTTATTATACTTATAAAACTAGTACAATCAAACACAACACTTTGTTTTAAGAAGACCTTATCATTTAAGATTAATTTTCCGTTGAGTTAAATTTGACGAAACATATAAAAAAGATTTTAAATTATCTTGAAAAATTCTTTATCATAAATAGAAAACCTTTAAACGATATTAAACGTTTACATTCATTTACAAACGTTTACAAACGACTATAAATGAATGTAAACGGATAATTAAGTTTATCTTTCTCATATTTAACCCATAAAATCCTTAAAATTAAACCATCAAAAAACTCAAATAGCTTTAGAATATCAACAAGCGATAGCAGACTTAATGGATCTTTTAATAAGAAAAAACTACAGTATAAACACTCAAAAATCATACAATCATATGTTTTCGCTTTTTCTTAAGAATGTGTATCCAATCCCAATTCACAAAATAACAGATATCATTATTAAGAAATACCATAGAACGTTAATTACTAAACACCAAAAATCTATATCATTTCAAAATCAAAGCATTAATACAATAAAATTTTACTTTGAAAAAGTACTCAAAAAACCAATTTTATCAATTGATTTAGAACGACCTAGAAAAGAGAAAAAATTACCAAGTGTTCTGACTCCTGTTCAAGTTCATAACCTTATCAAAGCTACAAGCAATGTAAAACATAAAACTATTCTGAGTCTTATTTATAGCGCTGGATTACTTATATCTGAATGTATTAACTTACGAATAAAAGATATTGATTCATCAGCAATGCGGATATGGATTAGAGGAGGAAAAGGAAAAAAAGATCGAATTACCCTATTATCTCCAAAAGTATTAGAGGAACTAAGGAACTACTATGTTATATACAAACCTAAAGAATGGCTCTTTGAAGGTCCAAATAACCAAAAATACAGCAGCAGTAGTATTCGTTCAATTTTTCATAAAGCAAAGAAAAAAGCAGCGATCAATATTCCTGCAACTGTTCATACCCTAAGACACTCATTTGCTACCCATCTATTAGAAAACGGAACCAACTTAAGATATATACAAAAGCTATTGGGGCATAATTCAAGCAGAACGACTGAAATTTACACTCACGTAGCTAATGATATGTTAACCAATATAAAAAGTCCTATCGATTACTTTCAGTAATTAATCTATATTTGTAATGGAAATATACACAATTGTGTATATTCGCTAGTTACCTGCAATTATGAAAAAACACCTGTAACTAATCAAAAACGACTGTTCACTCATTTAAGGTTTTTGAATAATTAAACAAAAAGTAAATTTGGACACAAATAGAAACGAATGAAAAAAATTGGTTTAATAATATCAATTCTACTTCTGAATCTCAACTCGGGATTTTCTCAAACCGAATCTGAAATTGACTCTTTGCTAATTGGAATTGCGGAAACGGAAAACTCAAAAGAAATAATAAAAACCGTTCAAGCCGAAAAAATAAAAGCATTTGGAGAAAATTCTTTGATAATTCTTGCGGAGTATTTTACTGATACAACCTTGACAAAAATTAAATCGGAATGCCATAATAGGAATTTGACAAAAGGAGAAATTGCAATCATAATGGCTGATAGAATTGAGCCTATGCCATATTTTACTGTTACTCAAATTCAAAATTGCACGCTGACTTTTTGCGAAAATAATCCAAATAGAATTGAATATTATTTTAGTACAAACAATTATCTAAATAACAATGTATTTAAAGAAAGATACGTGGAATGGTTATTTAGTGAGGATAGATTAAAAAGCGTAAAAGGAAAAGACAGAAAAAAGAGAAAGAAAATATTAATTGAATGGAAAAATAACAGCAGGTAACACCGTGTATAATTCACTGCTAGTACTCGCCTACTTACGAAAGTCCTCGCGGACTTTCTATCTGTGATTTATTTGCTAACTTTAGTGCTTAAACCACGCAACGAAATCATACACTAGACCGTTGTAATTAATGCAGAACAACTCAGAAAAAAAATTAAAACCCAAATAAAATGACAAAGAAATATTATTATATAGTACTGTTTTTTATAATTACTTTTTCTATATCGTGTAGTAGTGATGACTCACCAGAAGAAATTCCAGTTACCGTTAATACTCAAAATATGAATTTTAGCATTGATGAAAATCCAAATGAAAATCAATCTATTGGTACTGTAATTGGCTCAACAAATCAAGGGAGTGTTCAATTCTCCATAAATGAGCAAAATCCAGCAAATTCTTTTACTATAAATTCAAGTACAGGCGAATTATTTGTTGATAATGTTTCAGTTTACGATTACGAGATAATAACAGAAATTACTGGAAAAATTAAGGTCTTTAATGGGGATATATCATCCGAAAGTATTGTATCAATTTCAATAAGTGATGTTGTAGAAGATGTATTTAACGGAAATGTTTTATTAAAAAATCAAGAGGATGTTGATGCTTTTGCACTCAATGAATATAGGGTTATTAATGGGAAAATTGACATATTTCAAGGAGATGATCCTGGAACACCAATTACCGATTTGTCTAATTTAAATACTTTAGAAGAAATTCATGGTGATTTGAGTATAACAGCAAATGGTGAATTAACAACTCTAAATGGTTTAAATAATATTACAACTGCAGAAACCTGTGCTATTTTCAACAATCCAAATCTAAAAAATATAAGTGCTTTGCAAAACATTTCAACTCTTAAATCTATATCAGTGAAGTTTAATCCCAAAATAACTTCACTTAATTGTTTTTCAAATATTACTATTCTAGAAGGTTTTTGTGAAATAACAGAAAACAATTCTTTGACAAGTTTAAATGGACTAAATAACATCACTTCAATAACCGGAAATTTATCTATCAACCAAAATCAAAATTTAAATAATATTTTCGATTTAAATTCTATAACAACAATTAATGGGGCATTAATTTTACAAAGTAATCCCAACCTCATAAATTTAAATGGTTTAAACAATCTTCAAACCCTTTCTAAAAACCTTACTATAATAAATAATACTAATCTTTTCGACATAAATGGCCTTCAAAACTTATCGTCATTTAATGGTAGAATAGTAATTAATTTGAATACAAATCTTCAAAATTTGAATGGTTTAGTTAATTTAACATCTATAGAGTTCTTGCAAATATTACGATGTCAATCATTAGAAAATTTAAATGCTCTAACTAATCTAACCTCAATTACCGATGGATTATTCATTCAAAAAAATAATTCCTTGAATGATTTTTGTGGTCTCACACCATTAGTTAATAACGGTTTTTCAGGAAGTTATAGCGTTGAAAATAATTTATTTAACCCATCAGTAGATGATATAACAAACGGAAATTGTAGCAACTAAGAAAACACTAATTACAACAATCTGTATAGTTAATGGCTACAAAGTGTTTATCTTAAAGTTAAGTTTCTTTCATGTAGTATATTGCTTAACGAAAACTGTAGTATCATAAAAACGCCACTAACCATACAGTAAACGTTATAAGCCATAAAAGAAAACAACTTAAAAACAATTATAAATTTAAATTATTATGAAAACAACAATGAAAATTGCTGTCATTGCTATGATGGGGATGAGTTTCGGAATTAGTGCACAAGAGAATTTTTCAAGTATTAACCTATCAGGTAATAACCCTATATCTTCTGTTAATGGATTTTATAATAAAATTCAATTTACAGATAGGTCTCACGGAGCTTTAGTTTTTAACCCTGGAAAGAGTAATGAACTTATGTTTGGACTTCACTCTAATGGAAACTTTTATTGGGGTACAGGACAATCAGCAAGTAGACCAAATTTTTATTCAATGTATCTAAATGGTAATAATGGAGAATTAACTACAAATTCAATAAAAATTAAAGGTTCGAATTCAATCTCCTCAGTAAATGGTTTTTTAAACAAGATGGAATTTATTGGTGGTAGTCATGGAGCTCTGGTTTTTAACCCTGGAAAGAGTAATGAACTTATGTTTGGACTTCACTCTAACGGAAACTTTTATTGGGGTACAGGACAATCAGCAAGTAGACCAAATTATTATTCAATGTATCTAAATGGTAATAATGGAGAATTAACTACAAATTCAATAAAAATTAAAGGTTCGAATTCAATCTCCTCAGTAAATGGTTTTTTAAACAAGATAGAATTTATTGGTGGTAGTCATGGAGCTCTAGTTTTTAACCCTGGAAAGAGTAACGAGCTTATGTTTGGACTTCACTCTAACGGAAATTTTTATTGGGGTACAGGACAATCAGCAAGTAAACCAAATTTTTATCCAATGTATTTAAATAGTACTACTGGTAATTTAGGCATAAGAGGTAAACTAACAGCTAGTGAAGTTAAAATAAAGTTAGGAGGATGGGCAGATTTTGTCTTTTACGAAGGTTATAAACTACCAACTTTAAAAGAAGTAGAACGACATATTAAAGAAAAAGGACATTTAAAAAATATTCCGAGTGCTAAAGAGGTAGAAAAAAACGGAATTTTTCTTGGAGAAATGGATGCTAAATTGCTGCAAAAAATAGAGGAATTGACTTTGTATACAATTGAGCAGGAAAAAAAATTGAAATCTCAAAAGGATAAATTTGACAAACAGCAAAAGGAAATCGAAAATCAAAGGGGTAAGATTGAAAGATTAGAGTCTTTGGTTGAAAAATTATTAAAAGATAAAAACTAAGCGTAACAGCTTATAACAGCGTATAAACCCCATTAAAACGGGGTTTATACAAAACGTTAGGCAAAACCAAAAATGAACTCCGAAACAGAATATAATTTTTTTGACTTTTTAAAAAGTGAGGAACTACCTTCTCTATTTGAAGTATTGGGACATTTAGCCCAAGGAATAACTCCCGTATTAGTTTTAGATAGTTGTATTTGTCTTGATATTATTAACTATATAGACGGAAAAAAAACGAACGATAATACAACTAAAAAAATAATAGGTTTATTTGAATATGCAGATAATTCTAAAATTGATATTCTAGGCTCATTTGGAGTTCTAGAGCTATCTCATAATCGAAATAACTATTCTATTGATGTTAGTAAATTTAGTGATTTTGGTAATAAAATTGAATTCGCTATGCATTTACCTATTCAAAAATTAAAAACTCGTGATTTTTCTAGTTTTAGAAAAAAAGAAATAATCTCTAAAGAAGATATATTTCCACTAACACCTATGCTTAACAATACATATTGTAGCTTGTTAAAAATTAGAGAATTAAGAAATAATAATCCAAAAAAAACAAATGCAACTAATAACTTTCTTGATTTCATAAGATGGTTAGAAACTGACTTAGATATAATTTTAAGTACTGAGATAGAGTTAGCTAAACTAATTTTTGCTGGCGAAAATGACTTTTTACAAATGATTGGTTTAAAAAATGATAAAACCCTTGCTAAAAGACAATTATGGGGAACAGCTTGGGATATTATGCATTATCGAATAAATACTCAGTATTCATCAACTATTCCTCTTAACGGAATTCAAAACAAGCCCTATTTTGTAACTAATGACAAGAATTTAATTAAACTATCTAAAAGGTTGACAAATAAAGCTGTGGTAAAAAGCGGAAATGAAATTCACGGAGCGTTTGTCTATTCTGAATTTGAATTCCCTTGTTACGAAAAAGACTGGGATATGATAAGTTTAAAAATGAACGAATTAAATATTAGGAGGAGACAGAAAGTTCTAGATGAACCTAAGCCGAAAAAAGATATCTTAAAACTGATAAAGGAATTAGAAATAAAAAATGGCATTGCCTAACACTATATATAGCAAATAGGGCGATTAGTGTTTAAACGAAAGGTCATTGCTTATTTACAAAGTCGCCAAATCTTTTGATTTGGTATTAAAAATAGAAACAAAATAAAAAAGATTTGGCTTGTGGCTAAACCGAAAACAACCACTTATTTTCTGCCCTACTTGCCATATATTTAACGTTATAAGCCATAAAAGAAAACAACTTAAAAAAAATTATAAATTTAAATTATTATGAAAACAAAAATTAAAATTACTATCATTGCTATTATATTAATGAACATTAGTGTTGAAGCTCAGGAAAAAATAACTACGGAGAATGGAGCTAAGTCAGACTTTATATATAAGGATGGTAAAATAAGTCTTGGCAATAATGACCCAATTGGAAAGCTAGATATTTCATCAACTTCAACTATTGGGGGATATTGGAATCCTGCGAATAGTACAATTAAAGTAGGATCCAGTTCATCATCTTTAATTCTTGACCCAAATGAAATTTATGGAAGTTCTACATTATATTTTGGAGCTAAGTCGGGTGGAAGTATTGCTATTTTTAGAAGTGTCGACGAAAATGGTAATAATGATAAGTTTTTTATAAATAGAAATGGTTTTATTGGTATTGGAAAAAACCCGTTTACGAACTTACAAGTGCATAGTAATGGAATTGATTCAAGGATTGCTCTAACAAATAATCACTCAGGAAGTAACGCCTCTGATGGATTTGTTATTATAAATGAGAATGATAGTGAGGTTCATTTATTGAACAGAGAAAATACTTCTATTAAATTTTCTACTAATGGGAATGAAAGATTGAGAATTTCAGATGAAGGAGATATCGGCATTGGTGTAACCCAACCTAAAATGAAATTGGAACTAGGTGGTTTAAGCAATTATGATGGTATTAAATTAGGTAATTATTTTAAAATAAGGACATCTTCATTGAGTTCTAACCATTTTGTTTTGGAAAATATTGCTCCAACTGGTAACCTTTATATTCGAAGTAAGGTAAATGGTACTTTAGGAGATTTAATATTGAATGATGCAGGAGGAAATGTAGCAATAGGAACAACTAACACAAAAGGCTTCAAATTAGGTGTTAATGGGAAAATAGCAGCAACAGAAGTTAAAGTTGCAACTTATTCAAATTGGGCAGATTTCGTGTTTAAAGAAGACTATCACTTACCAACTTTACTTGATGTTGAAAATCATATAAAAGAAAAAGGACATTTAAAAGATATTCCAAGTGCTAAAGAGGTAGAACAAAATGGGTTCTTTTTAGGCGAAATGGATGCTAAATTATTACAAAAAATTGAGGAATTAACTTTATATACCATTGAGCAGGAGAAAAAATTAGTCATTCAGCAAAAAGAAATTGAAGAGTTGAAAGAGCAAAATTCTAGAATTAAAGATTTAGAAATTTTAGTTCAGAAATTATTAAAAAATAAAAAATAAGCGTAACGGCTTATAACAGCGTATAAACCCCATTAAAACGGGGTTTATACAAAACGTTACAAATAATTTGAATTAAATTTAATACTATGAAAAAGCTGAATTTATTGATTGGATTTTTAATTGGGCTTATTATTTTATCTTGCTCGAGAGAGGACGAATCTGGAAATCAAGACCCAATTATTGGAAATTGGAATCTTAAATCCGAAAAAAAACTCGATTTAGATGAAGTCCTAATATCGGAAGAATCACTTTCTGAATGTAAAGAAAGAAATGTTATGACATTTTCTTCTAATCAGGATTATACTTTCTCAAAATTTAATGAAGACCCAAACGGAGAGTGTTACGACTCAGTTGAGTCAATATCCAATGGAATTTGGTCCTATAGTTCAACAAACGGTTATCAAATATTTGGTATGGTAATTTTTGAAAATAGCGTTGTTGATTTAAGTCAAAAATATGACGAAATTATTTTATCAAATAATAATAAGCTTTTGACTGTCCGAAAAGAAACTAGAGGTTTTGATGCAGCAGGTAATTTATTATTTGGGTCAATATTAATTCAAGAATATTCAAAAGATTAAAAACGATTTGTAACATTGTATAAAAATAATAGCGGTTTAATAACTAAAATAGAAGTAAGTAAATATAAAAAAGGTCTGTGATAAGCCGAAAAGCTAGTCTGTTTAAAAATCCGCTACTATTCTTATACTAGACCGTTGGGTACAATTATGACAAACAGCATTTTTTATAACAAAGGGTTTGAGTTAAACGGAATATCTGTACCTGAATTTGAATTAAAAAGCGGAAAACTAGTCCGACTTTACATTCCTAGTGTGAGAATTATTGGATTTGACCTGACCATTGAATTAATAAAGCGTTTTCAAAAAAAGAACAACAATTTACCTTGGGCGAAAAATTACTCTCAAAATTCGATTTTGGAAAAATTATTTCCTCTTACGGTTGAGAAGTATTTGATTAAGAAAAATAAGATTGACAAGCGAAGCGCAATAAGAATTGCAGACGAAATCGGAATTAAATTGAATGATAAATTTGAAAAAATAGGATTTATTAATCGAAAAGCATTGATAATAAAAGCTCTATTCGAAAAAAACAATTCTATTCTTATCGATTATTATGGTGTTGATGCAATTGGAATAAAAAAATTGGAACGAATTGTAAACGTAGAAATTGAAAAAGGGAAAACTGGAATCGCGTTTGACCTATTGGAATATGTTGAGGAAAAAGAACCTTTTGTAAATATTGAACGAATAAAAATAACTCTACCCAACACTATGTAAAAATACATTAAAACGCATTTTACACAAAACGTTGTGTTTTATTTGAAAAATATGATTAGAAGTTTTATCCTATGACTGAATTTAACCCAGATGATTTTCCTAAAAACTTAACAACACAGGATGTTGAGAAATTGGCTATGTTACAAGTTAATAATCCAATATCGGACTTGTGGAAAGCAATTGCAAAAAAATTAACTTCAGAACAAAAAGTAAGGATTAATAAAAAAATTGAAAGCCTAAGTTATTCTAAAACTGAAAAGTTAACTTCATTCGGAAAAAAATCAATGGACGATAAAACATGGAATAAATTAATTGCAGAAAAAGAAAAGTATAAATTTCATGGAAATATGGGAGAACCAGCTACTCCTGAGGAATTTAAATCTAAATATGGGGAATGGCCTCCTGGATTTGATAAAAACGGAAATATAAATGACAACAAAAAATAACGAAAACACAACACCACCTAAACTGCATTAAAACGCAGCTTAGCCAAAACGTTAGACATTATTAGCTGTAACAAATTAATCACTTAATCGTCCTACCTTTAAATTAAAAACAAATTCTATGGCAACTTTAAAAATAAATAATCTTACAAAGACTTATCCTAATGGAGTAAAAGCACTTAACAATGTTTCAATCGAAATTGAAAACGGAATGTTTGGTCTTTTAGGACCAAATGGTGCAGGGAAATCTTCATTGATGCGAACACTCGCTACTTTGCAAGAAGCGGATGGAGGAACAGCTATGTTAGATGACATTGATATTTTTAATAATCCTAAAGAATTAAGAAGAAATCTAGGATACTTGCCTCAAGAATTTGGTGTATATCCAAGAATCACTGCTGAACAATTGCTAGATCACATGTGTATTCTGAAAGGAATTACAAATTCTAGTGAACGTAAAGAATTAGTAAAATACTTATTGGATAAAGTTAATTTATTCGATAAGCGTAATAAAAGTGTAAAAGGATTCTCTGGAGGAATGAAGCAACGAGTAGGAATTGCTCAAGCGCTTATTGGTAATCCGAAATTAATAATTGTTGACGAACCTACTGCTGGTTTGGATCCGGGAGAAAGAAATCGTTTTTACAATCTATTAGCAGAAATAGGGAAAGAAGTAATTATTATTCTTTCCACTCATATTGTAGATGATGTAAGAGAGTTATGTACAAAAATGGCAGTGATGAATGCTGGTCGAATTGTGTATCAAGGAAACCCACAAAATGCAATTGACGAATTAGATGGAAAAGTTTATCAACGAATTGTAGCACGCGAAGAATTAGAAAGTTTTGCAAATAAGTATTCAATTATTTCTAACAAAATGGTAGGTGGTCTGCCATTGATTCATGTGTTTAGCGAAACCAATCTTGACAATGGATTTGAATTAGTGAAGCCAAATTTGGAAGATGTATTCTTCTCAAAAATCAACACATCTAATGTTTTAGTTTAATATCAAATTGATTTATCATGTTTAAGAATTTCTTTCTTTCAGAATTAAAATATTCTCTCAAACAACCCATGGTTTACATCTTTTTGGGATTAATGGCTCTATTTACTTTTGGAGCAACCGCAAGCGATAATATTGTTATTGGTGGTGCTGTTGGGAACGTATACAAAAACGCTCCTCATATCATTACTATCTACACAACAATCATGACAATTTTTGGTCTACTAATAGCTACTGCATTTTACAACAATGCAGCTCTTCGAGATCACAAAAATCATTTTAATGAAATATTATTTAGTACACCTTTAAGTAAATCAGGTTATTTCTTCGGAAGGTTTTTCGGTGCTTTAGTATTATCCACTATCCCTATGTTAGGTGTTTTTTTGGGTGTTTTATTAGGTTCAACACTTGCGCCTGCTTTCGGATGGGTTGATGCAGATCGTTTTGGAAGTTTCTATTTAGAAACATTTGTAAACAATTACTTTATCTTCATTTTACCAAATATGTTCTTTGCTGGAACAATCATTTTTGCAATGGCAAATAAATGGAAAAGCACTGTTATTTCATTTGTTGGTTCGCTTATCATTATTATTGGATACATCATTTCTGGTACTTTAATCTCTGATATAGATAACGAAACTATTGGTGCATTAACTGATACTTTTGGAATTAGAGCATATTCTTTATATGCTAAATACTACACTCCTATAGAGAAAAACACATTAAGCCCAAGTTTTTCAGGGTTATTAATTTTAAATAGATTGATTTGGATTGTTACTGGGGTTGTTGTTCTACTGATTTCATATTTCAGCTTCTCATTTCAAGAGAAAAATAAAAAAATTAAAATTCAAAAAGAAAATAAAAAAGTATCCAATCAAATATTCACACTTCCTAAACTGAACCCTATTTACACAGGTAAAACAGAATGGACCCAGTTCAAAAGTTTCTTTTTGATTAATTTTTTGAGTATTGTAAAAAGTGTCACTTTCAAGATTCTGTTTCCTTTTAGTGCAATAATCTTAATAGCAAACTTAATCGGGGGATTTGAATATTATGGATTACAAGCTTATCCACTTACATACAAGCTAATTGATACAATTACTAATGCCTCTGGAATTTTTGTAATTATCATTTTGGTATTCTTCAGTGGAGAATTAATTTGGAGAGATAGAGAAAGTAAAATTAATGAAGTAATTGATGCTACTCCACACACATCATTAATATCATTATCAGCCAAAGCACTTTCATTAGTCAGTATTACCGTTGTTCTGCATGCATTTTTTATCATTTGTGGAGTTATTTATCAATTATTGAATGGATTTACCCGAATTGAATTGGATGTATATATACTTGATTTTGTATTTACAAGTTTAATAACTTATATCGTTTGGAGCGGAGTAATGATTATGATTCAAGTTTTACTAAATAACAAATACATAGGCTATTTCGCTTCTATCATGGTGGTATTTGTTTGGGAAATCATGCTTTCAATATTTGATGTTCAATCAAATATGCTTACAATTGGTGGAAGACCAGGATTAATATATTCTGACATGAATTCATTTGGCCCATCACTTACTGGAGTAATATGGTTCAACTTCTATTGGGTTTTATTTTCATTTATTTGCTTGTTAATTGCTGGTGCACTATGGAATAGGGGTGCTATTAGTTCTATAAAAGAAAGAATACAAATAGCTAAAAAACAAGTCCCAAAAAGCTATAGATTAATTATTGTAGGAACAATTTCTTGTTGGATTGCTGTAGCTGGTTTTATATTTTATAACACACAAGTTTTAAACGAATACAAGACCGCTGATGAACTTGAACAACTTTTCGCTAATTATGAAAAGACTTACAAAAAATTTGATAAAGTTACGCTTCCTAAAATTCATGATGTAAAATATACTATTGATTTGTTTCCTTACAAAAGAGATGTATTTGTAAATACTAAAATGACTTTAGTAAACGAATCAGAAAAAGTAATTGATTCTATTCACTACAATATTGATTCACGATGGGAACCAGAAATTTTAATTCCTAACGCGGAACTCATTTTAGATGATAAAGAATTTGACTATAGAATTTACAAATTATCAAAGCCAATGAATCCGGGTGATAGAATTAATATCGAAATAAACACTAAATATATTTCGAAAGGTTTTGAAAATGAAATTGGAAATACAGGAATTATAAAGAATGGAACATTCTTAAACAACTTTCAAATTTTACCTGCTTTAGGATATCAAGCTGGCAATGAACTAGGTGATAAAAACACGCGTAAAAAATATGATTTAAAACCAAAAGATAGAATGCCAGAACTAGAATCTAACTGTTCTGAACATTGTATGAAAAACTATCTAACAAATGGAACTTCCGATTTTATAAATGTAGAAACTATTATTTCTACAGCTGGAGATCAAATTGCTATTGCTCCTGGTACAAAATTAAAAGAATGGCAAGAAGATGGGAGAAACTACTATCATTACAAAGTAGACCATCCATCTCAAAACTTCTACTCATTTATGTCTGCCAAATACGAAGTGAAAACTCGAAAATGGCAAGGAGTGGACATTGAAGTTTATTACGATTCTAAACATCCTCAAAATGTTGAAATGATGTTAGATGCTGTAGAAAGATCTTTAGCTTATTACACTAAAAACTTTGGTCCGTACATGCATAAACAATGTAGAATCATAGAATTCCCACGTTATTCTAGTTTTGCTCAAGCATTTCCTGGTACAATGCCATATTCTGAAGCTATTGGGTTTGTTATTAATTTAGAAGATGAAGAGGGAAACAATGTTGTTGATGCTGTAATTGCACATGAAATGGCACATCAATGGTGGGCTCACCAAGTAGTTGGAGCAGAAATGCAAGGTGCAACAATGTTTAGTGAAAGCTTTGCTGAATACTCTTCTTTAATGACAATGAAGAGTATTTCTAAAACTCCAATGAAAATGCGTGAATTCTTAAAATATAATCATAATAGATATTTAAGAGGACGAAGTAGTGAATATGACAAAGAACTACCTCTTTACAAAGTTGAAAACCAAACACACATTCATTATGGAAAAGGAAGTGTGATTTTATATGCTTTACAAGATTACATTGGTGAGGACGAGGTAAATACGGCTATGAAAAACTTCTTAGAACAATTCAAATACAGAAAGCCTCCCTATCCTACTTCCTTGGACTTCATGAAACATTTAGAACCACAAGTTCCTGATTCTTTGAAATATTTGATAAATGATTGGTTTAAAGAAATCACTTTATATGATAACCGAATGAAAGAAGCTTCATATAAAAAATTAGATAATGGAAAATATCAAATTACGATGAGCATTGAGTCTAAAAAATTATTAGCAGATACAATCGGAAACGAAACTCCTATGAAATTAAATGATTGGATTGATGTGGGAGCTTTTGCCGATTCTGATGAGAAAAATTTAATTTTTCAAAAACGAGTAAAAGTGAACAAGCCTGAAATGAAATTCACTTTTATCATTGATTCTCTTCCTGCTAAATTAGCCATAGACCCTAAACATTTGCTAATTGATAGAGTTTATAGTGATAATATAAAGACTGTAAAAGAAACAATGCCTAACAAAGAATAAACACCATTAAAACAGGTGTTTATTCAGACGTTGGCAATAATTTAAGGTAAATATGAAAAAGGTATTATTACTATTAATCATTGCAATTTCAACAAATGTTTTTTCCCAAAGTAATAAGTTCTCTGATTTTCTTATTACAAAGAACAAAGATACAATCTTTGGTAATTTTAATTTTGCAGAATCAAAATTTTATGATTTTGACAAAAAGTCATATGTAATTGATTCAACAATAGTAAAATTGTATTATCAAGGATTAACTTATGAAAATTTAACTGTTTCTCCTACAAGTTTTAATTCTGTTGAAAATGATAGTTTAACGAGATTGAACGGTGAAGACTATTTTCCTTTTCTTATTCCAGTTTCAATTGATAAAACTCATCTTTTTTTCAATAAAATTGATAAGATATCTAGACAAGATTACGCTTTAAGTATAAATGGAGATACAATTAAAGGAGTTATTCGATCTCGTAATGATGTTGCTAAATTTAAATTTGTAAATAAAAAACTAAAAATAAAACCAAAATTTATTCATTTTTTTAGAAAAGACGGATTTGAATATTTTTATAAAAAGAAAAGAAAAATAACTCCTTTTGATAAAGGAAAAGCTTATCTTAAATTGATTTATAATGGAAATGTAAAATTATATGAATACAAAAGAATTATTAATCAACATAAATTATTTGGCGCCGTTGAAAAAGATTATTATTTAGAAATTAGCGATAATATATATTTAATTCCTAGATATAGATTTACCAAATTTCTTCTTAATAAATTCCCTGATAAAAAAGAAGTTATAGCTGGATTGAGCAGGTTAAATCTAGGGGTTAATAATATTTTTCAGACAATACGTTTTATCGATAATGAGCAATAGTAACTATTGCCAACAAAAGCTAAACGCATTAAAACGACAGTTTAGCTGAGATACGTTACCTGCAAGCTGAAAACCAACTTTACAAAAAGAGATTATGAAAATAAATATATAAATAATGGATAAAGTAAATTTATTAGTTGCAGTAATTACAATGTTCATTTCATTCATTCTGTCATTATTTTTGTTTACCGTCAAAACAGAGCATAAATTAAGTAATCGTCTTTTTGCTTTTTTTCTAATTTTAACTGCAATTGATGTTAGCGGAAGTTTATTCTCCTTATTATATGAAAATCCTTCAAATATTGGAATGTTTAGAAACTTATTTACCTTTTTACAACTTCCAACTTTTTATTTATATGTCCTATCTGTTTGCTATTCTGATTTTAACATGAAAACCAAACATTTAACCCATATAATTCCTTTTTTAATAGCAAACTTAATTTTATTACCTCGATTTTATTCAGTTAATCTCGATTCAAAAATTAGTTTTCTTGAAAAAAGTAGTAGTATGATAGAAATACAGTTTAATCATATATTCATTCATATTCAAATTGTATTTTATCTAATTCTTGCCATTACAACATTAAGAAAAATAAAAAAAGTATATCTCGAAAATTATGCAGGAGCAAGTATGGAATCTCTTAATTGGCTATTTCAATTTACATTGGCAATTTCAATTTTCTATTCTTTAGCTATTCTAAAAAATATTTTTAAATTTTCCACATATACAGAAGTTGCAGAATTGTTAAAAATTGGACTTTTTCTATTTGAATTGGTTATTATAAACTGGTATTTATTTAAAGCACTTAACAATCCTAATCTTTTTAGAACTATTGATTCAAAACTAAAACTCGTTAGAAAAATTATTTCAGAAGAAAAACAGAATGGGCAATTACATGAAAACAAATACAATAAGGATTTATTAAAATTAAAAAAATACATGGTTGAAGAAAAACCATTTCTTAAACATTCTTTGACAATTAAAGACATTTCTAATGCCATCGAAATTCCAACTAGAGAACTTTCTCTTCTTATTAATCATAAATTAAATCAGCATTTTTATGACTTTGTAAACAGCTATCGCATTAAGGAAGCTATGGAAATTTTAAAAGATAATTCAAAAAGTGAGTTGACAATTTTAGAAATTCTATATGAAGTAGGTTTCAATTCAAAATCTTCTTTTAATACAGCTTTTAAAAAACACACTAAAACTACACCTACAGCATATCGTAAAAAATTTTAAATCAATAATTTGCGATTATTCGTACTTGAACTTTAAAATACTCATACTTATTTTTTAAAGTAAATGCGTATGACTATTTTTATTCGGTCGCACAAGGATATTTACTTCGACATATTTGTATCGAAAATAATTTTTAACCCAAAACTCGATGCAATGAAAAATTCATTTAAAATTTTAACAGTACTTATTTTAATAACTAACTTTTCTTTTGGACAAAAAATTTCTCGAAAGATTGATTCATTAATAAAAAATTACTATCTAAACAATCCAGAGGTTGGAGTTAGTATTGGTTTTATAAACAATAATGAAGAATACTATACAGCCTATGGCAGATTGAATAAAGGTAGTAAAATAGCTATCAATAAAAATTCTATATTTGAAATTGCATCTATAACTAAAATTTTAACTTCAAATTTAATTGCGCAAGCAGTAATTGAAAATAAAATTAAAATAGATAATTATATAGATGACTATCTTCCAAAGGAATATGTATTAGCTAAAAACCTAAAATATAAAATCAAAATAATTGATTTAGCTTCACATCAATCAGGATTACCCGATTTAGATTTTAGAAAGTTAATAGAGTTAAATCCACAACAACCCGTGAGTAACGTTACTGAAAACACACTATCATCCCTTGTCAATAATTGTGATGAATTAATCGATTATGGTAAATACAGATACTCCACAGTTGGCTTTACATTACTTGGACAAATATTAGAAGAAGTTTATAATAAAAGTTATGATGAAATATTAAGAGAAAAAATAATAGACCCCTTACAAATGACAAATACCTTAACTAAAGATTTTGATATAAAAAACAGAACTAATGGTTACAATCCTATTCGTGGAATTCAGGAATTTATTAAATGGAATATAACAGCACCTGCTGGGATAGTAAAATCAAATGCTTCAGATATGATTACATTTTTAAAAGCTGTATTAAATAAAGAAAACCCAATATCAAAAGCTGCAATTTTAACTGAGCAAATATTTTATGAAGATGGAAATAGAAAAATGGGATTAGGTTTAAATATAATAACTGATGATAATAACACATTATTTTTAAAATCAGGCGACTCTATGGGGCAATCTTCCATTATTTGCTACAATAGAATTAAAAATTGGGGCATTATAATCTTCATAGATCAAAGGAACTCAAAAATGAGTCAGAAATTATTGAATGATATTTATGAAAAAATATTGAACTAATTTATTAAGAACTGAATAGAAAAGCCTACAGGTAACACCATGTAAAATTAATTGCTGAGTTTAGGTTACTTTAGGAAGTATTCTATAAAAACAGAATACAATAATTTTTAAATACATTTGAATAAAAAAATCGCAACTAATCATACACAAAACGTTATGTGCAATAAAAAATAAAAATAATGCTAAAACTTCCTAATACACATATTCTATTTCTATTAATAATTTTAGTGTCTTGTAATACAAATAAAAAAAACATAAAACAGTCGACTGAAAAACTAGAAAATCTAACAACAGAAGTACTTGATCTTATGAAAGAAAACAAACTATCAGGAATGAGTATTGCTGTAATTGATAACTACGAGATCATATGGAGTAAAGAGTATGGTTACAAAGAAAACGGATTAAAAAATGAAATTAATAAAAATACAGCCTATTCGACCGCTTCTATTACTAAAGCAATAACCGCAACAACTTGTTTGATTTTAGATGAAGCTAAAAAAATAGACATTGACCGCCCAATTAGATATTATTTAAAGAGATGGTCACTGCCAAAGTCTAAATATTTAGAAAAAACGGATTTAACAATTAGACACTTATTATCTCATACAGGTGGCACTTCGCATAGCGGATATGCCGATTTTTATGAAAATGATGCAATCCCTTCTTTGACGCAAATCCTAAATGGAGAGGGCCTTCCCAATTACGATAAAGGAATTGAAATACTTTTTGAGCCTGGAACAGACGTTTATTATAGTGGTGGTGGATATGTGATTATACAGATGGCTTTGGAAGATACTTTAAACAAACCTTTCAAAGATATTGTGAAAGAAACCATTTTTCAACCCTTAAAAATGAACCATACAACATTGATCCAGCCAAATGAGAGAGGTTTTTCGAAAAATGTAGCCAAAGTCCATAACATAGAACAACAAATCATTCGGACGGGATTACCTATTTGCCCTCAACTCGCACCATCTGGTACTTGGAGTACAGCAAAAGATTTAGCTTTATTTGCAATAGAAACACAAAAGGCATTAGGCGGACAAAAGACCAAAGTAATTAGTTCCGAAGTTGCAAAAGAATTAAGCACAATAGTTACCTATAAGTATGCAGGTGGTGGTGCATTAGGCTGGCAGCGTTCCTATGGATTTGGTAACTTAGACTGGTTGACAATAATGGGTCAAAATACAGGTGTAGGTGGTGAGATAAATATTTCAATGAAAGACGGTAAAGGAATCGTAATGTTGGCTAATGGAGAAACAAAAAACAGATTGCCAGTATTTGTTTTCTTGCGTTCAAAAGTAATAAATCAACTGAATTGGAGAGAAGATATTAAATTATCTATTATTCCCTTAGATGATACTTTCGAAAAAAATGTAGTAGGGAGTTATTTGGATTTTATGTACGGAAACTTTGAGGAAACAGTTTCCATTGAAAATGAAAATGGGGAACTCTATATTACGTCTCAAATTCTCAAGTTATTAACAGGAAAACCAAAAAATAAAATGTATCACTTAGGAGAATATGTTTTTAAAATTGAAAATTATCCTAATTTAATCACTTTTGAGAAATCAAATAATGAAATAAAAACTATAAAAATTCATCGTTTGAAAAATGAAAGAGAAGATAAGAAATGGAGAATTCCAATTGAGACTTTAAAAACAGTAAAAGTTAAATTAGTTGAAGCTTTCTCGACTTCAGATTTTACAGAAGCAAAGCAAACCTATAAAAAGATAAAAAATGATGAAACTGAATATGATTTCTCGAATAGCTTGTTAGAATTAGGTGTAATGTTTTACAAGAGAAATGATATTGAAAAAGCTATTGAAATTCTTGAATTTAATCATAATGAAAATCCAGAAAGTACAGATGCCATTTGGGTTTTAGCACAAGTAAATGAACGCATAGGAAATAAGAAAGAAACCTTAAAGTATTATCAACTACTTCTGCCAAAGTTACAAGACAAAAAAGATAAAAATGAAATTAAGATCAAAATTGAATCTTTGAAATAGAATCAAGATTTATTGATAAAAAAATTAAAATACATAACAAAGTGTAAAATAATAAGGTTTTATTGCCTAAAAAAAAGTTCAGTACTTTTTACAAAGTCCGCAAAATTTATAATTTTGCTAAGATTAACCGAATAATAAGCATTCCAAAACCCCTTACTATTCTTACAATTAACGTTGTAGCTAATTAAAATAATCTCTAAAATGGAACTCATACAACGTCCTATATTATTAGAATCTGAAAAGCTTGAGATTTTTGATTTATGGAACAACGAATATCCTGAAAGGTTGTCTTTTAATTCTATTAAAGAATTTGAGGTATACCTCAATGATCTGAATGAACAGAGGCATCTACTTTTAATTAATTCAGAACGTAAAGTTAAAGGTTGGTACTTTGACTTTAAGCGAGATAACGAAAAATGGTTTGCAATTATTTTGGACTCAAAGCTTCATGGAAAAGGATTTGGAACTAAACTACTTGAACTCGCTAAACAGCAAGAAAATGAATTAAATGGTTGGGTAATTGACCATAATAAAGACAAAAAGAAAAATGGTGAGTTATACAATTCACCTTTGAACTTTTATCTAAAAAATGGATTTAGAAAATTGACAGCAAATAGATTAGAATTAGAAAAAATTTCTGCTGTAAAAATAAGATGGGTGAATGAAACTAACTACAACATCACCTAAACTGCATTAAAACGTAACTTAGCCAAAACGTTAGCAGTAATATAAAAAAACATTATTCTAATAATTAAACATTTAAAAAAACTATTCTTTGGACTTTTATTTATTTCAACTTCGTTTTGTTCTTCACACAGCAGAAAAGAGCAATCGACACAATTATAATTAAAAAACTAATTCTTCAAACATTCAACGAAAAAGATGTAATTGGAGCTTCTATAATTATCGTGAAAAATGAAAAAGTATATTTCGAAAAAGGATTTAATTTGATTAAAAAGTCTGGTTCTAAAATGACACCAAAAACGGCATTTGGAATAGCATCGATGACAAAATATTTTACTGGTTTTACTATAATGTAGCTTTCAGAAAAAGGGCCAATTGATTTAGATGAAAAAGTAACCCTTTACTTACCAAGTTTCAAAACTTACAACGCAAATTATTCTAACCAAATAAAAATTAGAAATTTATTTTATCATTCAAGCGGGTTTTTCACAACTTGATGAAAACAAGTCTTGGAATTTAAAAGATATGAGCGAAAACGCTTTGGATAGGGTATTAGACTATGAAAATGTAAAGCTAAAAAAATAAACCAAACGAAAATCAACTATATTCTAATGCTAACTATCACATTTTAGTATTAATTATAGAAAAAGTATCAAAACAATCATTTGAAAAATATATCAAAGCTAATATTTTAGAACCACTGGAAATGAATAATACCTTTTTTTGGTTATCCAAATTCAACAAATGATACTATTGAAAATCCAAATAGATTAAGTTACAAGGTTAGATGTTTAAGGTGCAAACACTATAACAAATGCAGATGAAAAAGAAATAAATAGGTTTGAAAAATTTGATATTGTTTTAAATAATGCTGGTTACGCTTTAATGGGTACATTTAAATTTACAACAAAAGAAAACGTAGCAAGACAGCTTGATGTTACAAGAACAATATTACCTCATTTCAGGAAGAATATAAATGGAATATTCACTAACACATCTTCTATAGGATGTAAAACAACATTCCCTTTGTTGCAATCTTTTACGCTACAAAACACACTATTGAAGGTTTTTATGAATCATTACATTATGAATCAGAGCCTATTGGTGTAAAAGTAAAAATTATAGAGCCAAGAGGAATTAATACCGATTTTAGTGGTCGTGGACTGGATTTTCGTCACAATGAAAACTTAAGTGAATACTATGAATTTGTATTCAAAGTAATGAATATATTTAATGAAAGAATAGAAGAAGATTCAATTGGTACTCCAGAACAAGTAATTTATGTAATTTTTAAAACTGTAACGGACAATACCGACACACTAAGATATGGAGCTGGGGAAAATGCTGAACAATTCTTTTAATAGTAAGAAAAATGCTAAGCGATTCAGAGTTTATTGACTTGATAAAATCTAATTTTAATATTCAGAATTAAAATAAAGCGCATATGTTTATAAAACAATAGAATACTTAATCTTTTTTAAAAATAGAAAAGCATTGTAAAATAAAAATTACAACTAAATATATCGATTTTTAGATTGGATATTCTTCAAAAAAGATAAATTTATTTAATACAAATCAGAGATATTTTAAAGGTTTTAAATACGATAGTTTACTATCAGATTAACTTATAACACAATGATTTTTCAAAAAAATTAAACAATTTTTAGAATCTAATGAAACTCAGCAAATAAGTATCCTTTTATGAGTAGTAAAAGATAACGAAGTTTGAACAATTGATTTTCATCGGAATAAAGAAAGAATAGTTCAAAAAAGTACTTTATTAAACCTATTTCGTTCTACGATCCAATTCGCTTCATATAGTTTTTCAAAAAACCATATAATTTTATTCTCAAATAAAATCACATGAATATTTTATTTCAATTGTTACCCCATAATAACAATACAATAAATTAATTATCAAATCAATTAAAAAGGATATTTATGTAATTGACTCGTCCAAAACGACAGTTTAAAAGAATTACCAATTTATTTAGTCTTTTCTATAAGTACCTTTAAAGACAAATAACATATTCGTTAATAACAAAAAAAATATTATGTCAGTTGAAAACGCAACAAAAAATTTTGAAGAAAACAAAGCAAAGTATGAAAGTGAATACTCAGATGATAACTTTTGGAATAAAATAAAAGATGTTTTTCAAAGAGCTGGAATTAAAGTTATTTATCAAAGTTTAAAACTTTACTATGCTTACAAAAGAGAAGAAACTCCAATAATGGCAAAAACTACTATCATTGGAGCACTTGGCTATTTTATAGCTCCAATCGATGTTATTCTTGATGTAACACCTGTGGTTGGTTATTCTGATGATTTAGCTGTATTAGCAACAGCATTAGTTGTTGTTGCAGTTCATATTGATGCTAACGTAAAAAAGAATGCGGAAAACAAACTTAGCGAGTGGTTTGGTGACTACGATAAAAAAGAGCTACAATAAGGTATTTAAAGGTTCTAAAATTTAAATTTTAGAACCTTTAAATTATAAGCTTTTAGTTACTAGCAACTTAAATTTTATTATTAATAAACAGTCAAATTCACTTTCTACAAAACTACTCGCTCATATTAATTAATCAAGTGTTTTAAAATTTTATAAGTCTTTAAACCTGTAAACAAACTACTTATATATGTTTTCTATTCTACCTCAACTCAAAGAAACACCTCCTTTCATTTATTTTTTGACTACCTTTAAAAGTATATAACAGTTTCAATTATTTGTTATTTTCTTCCCAGATTCTTTAATTAATTCATCAATATACCATCCAATGAAATCTAAAAGGACTTCGTTCAAGTGTGTGCCAAAAAGAATACTCATACCTTCATTGTCTCTCTCAACCAAATTGAAGTTAAAAATATTGTAGCTATTTAGTTTATTAAACGTTAAAATTATAATCAAAAAAAAAGGAAGTTTTATATAAATCTAAAACCTATGAAGGAATATGGACTTATGGAAATCCGTTAATAGGTTTATTTATTACAAAATCAAAAAAATAATATAAGAATCGTTTTATTCCAAAAACAAAAAGATGAACTAACTGATGAAATATGTTGGGATAAATACTACTACTTACCTTTTTAAAAATATCTACGGATACTTTTAAGACCGTTTTTTTCGATAAACACAACTCCCAAAAATCACATAATATTGAAAAAAGTAAAAAGGACTAGATAAACAGTAATTAATACACAATTAAATAAATTCTTCTGTTTAATTTCAAAAAAAAATATAATAATTATGAATAAATCAATCAATTTCAAGAATTACTTCGCTTTAATTTTAGCAATAGCTATGCTATTTACAACTTGTAGAGATGATAATACTGACCCCTGCACAACCAATACTTCAATGGAAAAAAGCACAGGATTCGTAACAAAAATTAAAGAAAATCATTTTAGTATATATTCAGAGATAATTATTGATGCTTCTCCTGAAGCGGTATGGAGTGTTTTAACAGACTGGAATCACATGCCCAACTGGAGCTCCTCTTTACAAGGTATTTCAGGAGATATCACTAATGGAGGAAAAATACAAGCTACTTTTTTAAATGAAAATGAAACAATTGATTTTCCTCATGTATTAATTTTAGTAGAGGGAGAGCGATTTGGATGGTCTGATCAAACATCGCCTCCTTTTGATGGATTTATTGATAATCATCAATACATAGTAGAAAAAATATCTGATTGCCAAACAAGATTTATTCAGTCTGATGAATATAATGGTGAAGGAAATGACATATTTACTGCAGAGAGCGCTGCTAATTTTAGTTTACCCTTATTTATAACTTTTAATACTGAACTAAAACAAGAAGTTGAGAGCATTGAATAAAGAAAGATAAACTACGAAAAATTTAAATACATTATTTTTCGTAGTTTATTTTTCATATATAATTTTAATAAAAAATTAAACTTTATGATAATTTCAATATTCTATAATATCTTGGTAGGATAGGTTTGTAATAAAAAAACAAATAAAGTAATATTTGAGAAAAGAAAAACATTAATATGACCGAACAGAAGACTTTAATTTTAATTTAAAAATATACAAATTATAAAAACTAGTATTTGATTTATTTTTTCGAAATTGAAGCTATCCAATACGTAAAGTAATTACATTATTATATAAATCGACTAAAAATGATAATCAATTTAAAAGTACTGAATGTTAATGTGATCCTATCTTCTTTTATACCTTCGTTTTAAAAAACCTCGTCTTTTACGTAAAATAAATTTTATTCCTAAACCTGCTGCTGTAAGGCTTACCGTTGTACCTCCTAATAAAAGTAGTATCATAACAATATCCCATAGTGGACGATTATTGATAAGAAAATGAAAATCCAAGCTATGTAATCCGTGATACAACCAACGCTCAAGTTTGTTCTTAATATCACTTCTCAACAACATTTTTCCATTTGCTGGATCAACATAATATACAATATCATTTTTAGTAGACACCTTATATACAGGTAATTTTTTATTATTGTGTCTGTCATAATAATAATTATCATAGTCTTTAATTTGTTCTATATTATATACGAAATCAACGGTATCTAAATAATTAACTTGTTCTGACAAATCAGCTTCCGAAAGTCTATATGATAAATTACTAAGACAAATAGAACTTGTTAAATTCGTCTGAAATTGAATGGAGAATAACTTCCCTGAAAAAGAAGAAAAATGAGCTTCTTTTACCGATTTAGACATAATAGAGTGCTTAAAATTAGTCCATTCTTCATCGGTTATGTTCTTCAAATAATCAGACCTCCCGTGCCATAATTTTGATCCCTTTGCTGATAATATAGCACCTTGAGACCAATTGAATGGAGACATACTCATAAACCCACTAAAAATCCAAGTACAAATAAATAACCCAAAAACTAAACCTGTGTAATAATGTACATTATACCATTTATTTTTATAACGTTTAAACCTTGCCTTAGGTTTCTTTCTATACCGTGCAACCCCAGTGATAATGCCACTTAATGACATAATGAAGCCAAGTAAAGATAACCAAATACAAAGTTGGCTCCATAATGTTTTACACGAACGAATTTCTTTGAGATATAGCCAATGAGGAATAGGTCCCAACCATGCCCATAAACGATCAGTATATGAAGTTTGGCTTAATACTTCTCCTGTTTGTGAAGAAATATGAACAAAAGTATTTAGATGATCCTTAAATTTTACTTTGTACACAGGAAGATGTTTCAAATATCTAGGACGAGGAATCCACTGATCAACCTTATTAAGAACTGTTGCTATAGCATTTGAATTGATTCCTGTAAAGTTTCTGGCAATTTTTATTGCCAAAGGTTTGTTTATTTTTATGCCTTTTTTGTTATGAGCAAAACGTGAAACCAATTTGCCTTCATTCGTAACTAAATGATAAACCGTTTTTCCTAAAATAGTATTCACTCTCAGAGAGTTGTTACTTTCTTGTTGATACTCTTCAAAAACTATAGAAGGATGAACTAAAGAACTCTCTTCTAAACTTACAACCTGATTATGTTCTATTCTTTTTTTTTGAGAAAGAAAAGGAAAACTTTTATACATCATTACAAAGCCAGACAAAAACCAGATTAAAAACATTATGAAAAAAAATGTTCCTAAATAATGATGTAACTTATATATATCCTTCAATTTCATTAGAATTGATAGCCTAATGACAATTTAAAATTACGCCCCATTCCTGGGAAAAATTGATTTCCATAAATAGCATCAGTAAAATATAATTGATTCGTTATGTTATTAAGATTGAATGCAATTCTGATGCCTACTTTCGTTTTATAAAATATCGTAGCATCCCAGTTATAATAGGAAGGTAACTCAAAACTATTAGCTGAGTCTGTATAATTAGATCCCGTATAATTAACTCCTGAACCACACCCTAATCCTTTCAAACTTTTATTCTGAAAACCATAGCTAATCCAAAGGTTTGCTATGTGTTCCGGTGAGAATCTAAGCTTATTACCTGCTCTAGTTACTTGTAAAGCTATTTTATCAAATGCTCTTACTTTAGCATCAACATATGCGTACCCTCCTTTTATATTTAGTCCTTGAGTAGCTATATATTGTAAATCTACTTCGATACCTCTTGAGTCTGCTTCTCCAATTTGATCAAACTCATCCATTGCATTCCGCTCTACAATATTGTTTTTAACCAAATAAAACCCAGAGATTGAAGCTGAAATTAAAGTAGGCTTTTCCCATTTAATACCTAACTCTGCCTGAAATCCCTTTTCAGGATCAAAAATCGCTCCGTTTGGCGCAATAGTTCTTGAAGGTTTAAAATAATTAGAATAAGAGGTAAATAAACTAATATATTTGATAGGTTGATAGACTGCTCCTAACCGGTAAGTTAAAACTGTAGAAGGAATACTCGTTTGTTCGCCTGATTTTAAAATAGTTCTATCAGGGTTTAGCTGATCTACGTAATATGTTCCAGAAAATATATCGTATCTTAAACCTACTAGTGCCTTTAATTGATCTGAAAATTTCATCCAATTTTGAAAATAGACAGCATTCACTAATTCCTCTCTTACGTTAACCTTTTTATCTATTGGTTCAATATTACCTTGATTAAGAATTGGATTTTGAATAGCAATCGAAGTAAAAGTACCTGAACCGATTACATCTCCACGAAAAGACTTACGTTTAAGAAGACTAAAACTGTATCCAAACAACGATTTATGCTTAATAGTACCAGTACTAAAATTGTAATTTAAATCAAGCTGATTTTGAAGCGTAAAAGTTTTATGATTAAAATAAAAAGGGAATGACCTAGTAAGAGTATCTCGGGTTTTATTAAGCTCCAAAAATTCTGTTGAAAGATAATCTATATTGTCATCAGACAAAGAAAAATGATTACTAAAGCTTAGCTTTTCATTTACATGATGGGTATATTTTAATTGTGTATCAATTCTTTTGTGTTTTAAATAATCTTGAGGGTCATTATAACGCGTTTCTGGATTCATCCCCTCTATAAGAGAACCATCATCATCTACTGGAATACCAGTATCCGTATCATATTGATCATTGTTAGCTTGCAGATAAATCTCTATTCTATCATTTTTTGTAAGCTGGTAATCAAACATCAAAGAGCCATTGTTTGTTACTACACCGAAAGCTCTCCATCCACTACTTCTTGTAATGCCAAAATCAGTACGATAATGGAGGTTTTTAGAAATAGGACCACCAATTCCTAAAGACATTTTATAAGTATCAAATGAACCATATGTAACATTGAAATTTCCTGTTTGAAAATAGGTCGGTTTTTTACGAATAATATTAATGACTCCTCCCAAAGCTGAGTGTCCTAACAATACACTAGCAGGCCCTTTTAAGACCTCGATACGTTCAACATTTGCTAAATTAGTTGATGGGGCACTCGTAGAAAGATTGTGACGCTCGTCTCTAACACCATCAACAAGTAATACAAAGTTGTTAAATCCTCTAATTCGGAAAGTTTGAAACCCTCCATATCTATTAATAGGACGCACTCCTGTAGCACTTTTTAAAGCATCCCCCAAATCTGTTGGATTACGTTCTTCCATTATTCCAGCAGAAATAGCATTGGTTATTAAAGGAAGATCAATGTCCTTCACGGAAAGTTTATTAATCGTTGAAATCTTTTTTCTATGAGCAGTTATAGCTACTTCATTTAGTCTGGTTTCATTGGGTTGTAGATAAATTAATTTTGGAATATCCTTAAGTATGAAAATTCTCTTCATATAATTTATATGTGTAATTATAATTGTGTCTTTGGGACTCCCAATAATCTGGAAACCTCCATGAGTATTAGATGTAGTACCTCTATTTATAGTTTTATTTAAAATACTTGCATTAGTGATCGTATTGTTTGTTTTAGCGTCTACAAGTGAAATTTCTTTGCTTTTTTGGGCGCAAATAAAAAAATGACTAATCAATAATAAAGTGAAAATGATCCTGAACTTCATAACTTTTAGAGAAAATGATTATATAATTATATCCAGTTGAATAATTTGTTACACATACACTTTAATACTCATTTTGAAGGCATACAAACCTATTTTGCTTTCTACTCCGATTATGAATCTGTAAAAATAACTGAGTTGCAAATATGCAAAAAATATATTAATGCAACATAGTTGCATTAATATATTTTTTTAAAAGCTACTTTTAAAAAAATAAAAATCTTGATTTTCAATATTTAATGAGTATTAATAAAATCGAATCAGAAAGAACAAGATCTCATCATTCCTCCTATTTGGATTTAAAATATGGAAAGAATATCTTACAATCTATGGATATATTACCGCCCAATACAAAAACTCTTCGGTATTATTTTTTTTCATGGAGCCTATTGGAAAACTTTGGATAAAAAGTTATTATTTTGTAACAGAATCCTTTTTTAAGGACAACATAACAACTTATGCTCTTAATTATCGACTTATCCAAGCTGTAACGATGAAAACTATTTTAGATGATATCATAATGACCACCCGATGAATACACGAAAATGCATCTAAATATAACGGTAGTTCAAAAAAACATATACTATGTGGATATTCGGCAGGAGGTCATCTTACCTTTATAACCTACTTAATGAATAAAAGCTTAAGCTCAAATATTCTTTCTATTTTAGTCTAAGCGGGATATTTAATTTAACACCAATAAAAAATAGCTATCTAAATAAAATGCAAGAATTAAAAGACAGTGAAGTACAAGTACATGGTTTTAGTATTTCAAATAAAGATCTCTCCGTTATAAAATATCCAGTACTGTTAGGTTTAAGTTCTAATAAAAATTTTTTTTTATTGGTGAATCTCAAGAATTATACCTCAACAACAAACCATCGGTCCCAATAATGCATTATAAAAATAATAAATTGAATAACAATTAAATATATTTCAAATTAGAACAAAGAAACAACCCATTGACACAATTTATTATTAATAATAATGATTCAAAAGCAAAAAAAAGGTTTTATGAAAATCTAATAAATATTTTATAATATCTAGCTAAAAAAAAGAATGGCGATAACGCTTCAAATGTTAATAAAAGATAAATATGGTTAAAAAAAAATTTTAGATCTAATGAAAAAATACTCTAATAATAAAAGCTATAATTTGAAATGTTGGTTCGAAATTGAAGCCAGTTACTCCTCAAAACATCGTTATTATCACAATCTTAAACACATCGAAAAAATGTTATTTGAATTAGATAAAGTTAAATCTAAAATAGTAGATCTTGACAGCTTATTATTTTCAATTTATTATCATGACATTATATACGAGCCAACTCAAAGTGATAATGAATTACAAAGTGTATTGACCTTTGAAAAGAGAATCTAATACATCTTTTATTAATTTGAATAATGTAAAATTCAAATTGAAGCTACAAAAGAACATAATTTTTCAAACAACTATGATACAAATATTTTATTAGATTTGGACTTAATAATTTAGGGCAAAGTCAAAAAGAATATTTGAAATATACTAGAAATATTAGGAAAGAATATAAAATATATCCCGATTTTATATATCGTAAAGGAAGGAAAAAAGTATTGAGTAAGATTCTAGAAAAAGATTCAATTTACAAGACCGATTTTTTCAAAAAGAGATATGAATATCAAGCTAGAAAAAATTTAACTTCAGAACTTATCAAACTAAATTAAAAAAGGTAAAAAAATTACTAAAATGATTAATTCAATTCTAAAAATTCAGTCAAATTCTATCTTATAATTACAACAAGAAAACTAATTAATCAACTTAAAAATACTAGCTTTTTTTTTGTAAAATTGTAAGCCCTATTCTAATTTGCTCATAAGGTATTTTTTCTCCTAAAAACTCAAAATAAGGTTTTAAAGCAACTTCACCTTTCAAAACTTTTTTGGCATTAACAATTTCTTTTAAAACATCTGGTGTTATAAACTTATTCAGGTTAATGTCTTTCCCTTCAAGATATAGTTTAGATAAATGAGAAAAAATAGTGGTTGACTTTAAATTCCTTTTCATAGCTATTTCTTCAACGGTTAAGCCTTCCGTATATAATTTATAAGTTTCTAAAGTAGTATCCTTTCTCTTCTTTTTCTTTTCATTTAAAAAATTTTTAATTTCTTCCATGAATTCTCCTCCATAAACCTCAAGCTTTCGTTCTCCCACTCCACTTATAGATAAAAATTCGTTATCTGTTATTGGCCTAACTTTTTCTATTTCTCTTAAAGTAGCGTCACTAAAAACTAAATAGGCTGCTATATCCTCTTCTTTAGATATTTGATAACGAAGCTGCCTTAATCTTTCAAATAACGTATTATCTGAACGTTCTTTTTTAATTCTTTTAACAACATTTTCTTCCTTTTTAATTACAACAGGACTCGTTAGTTTTATTTTTTCTCCTTCAAAAAGTACTTTCTTTGAAAATTCGGTAAGGTGTAACGCATTATTCAAATGAAATGCTATTTGACAATATCCTTGGTTCATTAATTGAATTAAATAATGCTGCCAATCTCTCCATGAAATCTCTTTACCAACTCCATATGTTTTTAATAATTGGTAGTTCTTATCAATAACGGTAGCGTTTTGCGCTCCCCTTAACACATCAATAACAATTCCCATAGCTTCTTTACCTTTTAATCTATAAATGGCAGATAATGCTTTTTGTGCAATTAATGTACCATCAAAAAACTTTGGAGGATTCTTACATACATCGCAATTATTACAATTTTCTTCTACAAGTTCTCCAAAATAATTTAACAAAATTTTTCGTCGACAGTCAGTAGCTTCTGCAAACTGTTTCATTCGTTCTAGTTTGGCCTCTTGTACCTCTTTATTTCCAGTATTTTCTATAAATTTCCTTAATTGAATAACGTCGGCATAACTATGAAAAAGTAAAGCCTCTGAAGGTAGTCCATCTCTTCCTGATCTTCCAATTTCTTGGTAATACCCCTCTATATTTTTTGGCATATTGTAATGAATAACCCACCTTACATTAGACTTATCTATTCCCATTCCAAACGCTATTGTAGCACAAACAACTTCTACATCATCTTTTATAAAAGCTTCTTGTGCTTCGGCTCTTTTTTCAAAAGAGAGCCCCGCATGGTAGGCAATGGCAACAATATTACTGCTTTTAAGCTTTTCTGTTAGTTGTTCAGTAGTTTTTCTACTTAAACAATAAATAATTCCACATTGATTTGATCTGTCCTTTATAAAATTAATAATTTGTTTTACCCTATCATTTGCTGATCTAACTTCTAAAGTTATGTTCTCTCTGTTAAAAGAGCTAATAAATCGTGTTGCATGAGGAATTGCTAATTGATTTAAAATATCTTCTTGTGTTGCTCGATCTGCTGTAGCTGTTAATGCTACTATAGGAATGTCTGGTAAACTTTTTTTCAAAAACCCCAACTGCTTGTATGAAGGCCGAAAATCATGCCCCCAAGAAGAAATACAATGCGCTTCATCAATCGCAATACAGCTTACATACGTTTGATTAAGTATATTTTGTAGCAGCGGTAAACTTTCTGGGGCTACATATAAAAGTTTAATAACACCTTTTGCAATCCCGTCAAAAACCTGTTCATGTTCTTGCGGTAATTGACTACTATTAAAATATGCTGAAGAAATACCATTTGCTCTTAAACTATCTACTTGATCCTTCATCAAAGCAATTAAAGGAGATATTACAATCGTTATTCCTTTAAAAAACAACGCTGGTAATTGATAACAAATGGACTTACCTCCTCCTGTAGGCATAATAACCAAAGTATCTCTTTTCGCAAGAATATTTTCAATAATTTTTTGCTGTTTTAATCTAAAACTGTCGTACCCGAAGTTAGCTTTAAGCTTTAATAATAATTCTTTTTCTTTAATCTCTGACATAGCGCAAAAATAGTTTAAAAAAACAGTATCGTAAATCAATTATTGATATTGATACTAAAAATTCTAAAGTTTATTTCTTGTAAGAAATAACAAAAAATATTTTTTATGCAAATTAATCTTAACTTCCTATAATGAGTCCTGAAAATCAATTTTATTCGTAATGAAAGTAGTAGTTGCTCCATAAACGATAAGTTGATTTAAAAAAGACTGAAGTTCATCTAAATCTTTAACTATAACTTTTAGGTGCACATTATATTCTCCCATAATGTTTAAAGCTTCTTGTACTTCTGAATAGTTTTGAACCTCTTTAAACAACAAAGATAATTTTCCCTCATGGGCTTTCACAAGTACCACGGCCTGCAAACCATACCCTAGCAATTTGTGATTCAACCTTATAGTATACTTTTCAATTATTCCTAAATCTTCTATTTTTTGAATTCGCTCCCTGACAGCAGAAGACGATAACTTAACTTCCCTTCCTATTTCTGCATAGGACATTCTTGCATGTTGTTCTAAAATTGAAATAATTTTTAAATCAATATTATCAACCATCGATTTTATTTTTTTTGATAAAGATAAACTTTATTTCAAAGGTAAAAGAAGCTTTAAAACTTAAAATCCATTTCACAAATACCACAATGCTTACGAATTTTGTGCTTTATTAAAATCTTATTATTTATATGCTAAACAGTACCACTAAATCTATTTCTAAAAACATAAAGCTACCCACGATAAATGATGTGCAAAATGCAAGTAATATATTAGCGCCTATAATACAACAAACGCCCTTACTTTATTCTCCACTTTTCGACAAAAAATATGGAATTAAGTTATACTTAAAATGCGATAATTTAACTCCGATTGGAGCTTTTAAAATACGAGGTGCTTTTTATGCATTACATTCTTTATCTCAAAAACAAAAAACAAAAGGTGTTGTTGCTTTTTCTACAGGAAATCATGCTCAAGCATTGGCTTACTCTGGTAATTTACTCAAAATACCCGTTACCATAATTATGCCTAAATCTGCTCCTAAAATAAAAATTGAAAACACAAAAAATTTTGGTGCAAATGTTATATTATTTGACCCTAAAAACGAAAATCGAGAAGAAATTGCGAAAAAATATGTACTAGAAAAAAAACTAACTTTAATACACCCTTATGATGATTTTCATGTGATTGCAGGACAAGGAATATCAGGATTAGAGTGCGCAATGCAATTAAGAGATAAAAAAATTAACCCAGATCAGTTTTATATTCCTGCTTCAGGAGGAGGACTTTTAAGTGGTTTTTCATTAAGTACTGATCTATTTTTCAAAAATGCTGACTTAATAGGAGTTGAATCAAGCGCCAATCGTTGCTGGGCTGCGTCTTTAGATAAAGGAACAAGAGTAAAAACAGCAGTAAATGAGCAATCAATTTGTGATGCTATCATGCCTCCAAATCCAATACCTGGCATACTTCCTTGGGAAATTTTAAAAAATAAAATAGCTCACATAGCCTGTGTAAATGATAATGATGCCTTAATGGGAATCGCTTGTGCTATGAAATACTTTGGAATTGTTTTAGAGCCTAGTGCCGCTTGTAGTCTTGGAATTATCTGTAAAACACATAAAAAACTAACAGGTAAAACCGTAATTGCTGTGGCAAGTGGACGAAATGTAGACTCAAAAATACTGAATCAATCATTAACTTTTTATAATCAAGTATAATAATGAGAAATACACCATCAATTATACCCTTTGAATGGATTAATAATAATATTACTTTGAGTATTGACTTGTTACCTATAATGGAAGAAGCTTTTAGTCTTCTAAATAAAAATGAAGTAGTCATTCCTTCAATTCAACAAATCCCTATGCAAGAAATAAACTCTCAAGTATGCGTTAAATCTGCTTATTATCCAAAGTATCCATATTACGTAGTTAAAATTGCAGGAAATTTCCCAAATAATCGGCAAATAAATGAAAAAACATCTCAAGGTTGTATGTGTTTGTTTTCCTCTAAAACTGGCAAATTAGATACAATTATAGATGATAGTGGAGTTTTAACGCAGTTAAGAACCGCTGCCTCTGGGGCGCTTGCAGCATATTATTTTGCTCCTAAAAAAGTTACTAAAGTGGCTGTAATCGGTGCTGGTCTTCAAGCAAATATGCAATTAGAAGCCCTACAATTAGTGTGTGATTACTCTAGCGTTGCTATTTATAGTAGAACTTTTAAACGCTCTGTAGAATTAGCCACATCTTTTGAAAATAAGCTTCAAATTAAAAGCAAAGCCTATAATTCTGCGGCAAAAGCAGTTGAAAATGCTGACATTATAATTACCGCAACCAGTGCCACAAAACCTATTTTAAACGCTGCTATGATAAATAAAAATAAACCAACATTAATCATAGCTATGGGAGCAGATGCTCCTACCAAAAATGAGCTATCTACTGATTTATTTTCAATTGCTGATCGATTTATATGTGATTTAAAATCACAATCTTTAGAGCTTGGTGAGTTAAGATCTGTTTTAAAGGACAGCTCTGTAAATCTATCAAAAGTTGAAGAATTTAGTGACGCTTGCATTCAAAAAAAAATTAGAAAAAAAACCGATAATCTAATAATATGCGACCTTACTGGGGTAGGAATTCTTGATCTGTCCATTGCAATGTATACAAAGAAAGTTTATCATAATAGTGCGTCTTCGTAGTACTGCTTTTTTATTCATCATAAAATTAGGGTGAATTGATTAAACTAAAAAAGGAGCATTTAAGCATTAATGCTCCTTTCTCATAAAAGAACATCAAACTAAAGCATTTTCCCCTTTAATTTTCTTTATAAAATTAGGTACTCCACTAATTCCAAATTTATCTAATTCTTTAATAAATGCTGACCCAATAATAGCTCCGTTAGCATACTCACAGGCCGAAGTAAAGCTTTTATTATCTGAAATACCAAATCCAATAATCAAATGACTTTTTAAATTCATATTCTTTATTCGCTTAAAATAAGATAATTGATCATCAGACATTTCACCCTTTGCTCCTGTAATAGAGGCAGAGGCAACGACATAAATAAATGTATCAGTTAATTGATCAATTTTTCGAATACGCTCCTCTGATGTATGAGGTGTTATTAAAAACACATTACTTAAACCATATTTATCAAAAAGTGATTGGTAATGATTTTCATATTCAATCATTGGTAAATCTGGTAAAATTAAAGTATCAATACCACAAGCTTTTACACGTTTACAAAAAGCTTCCTCGCCATACTTTATAATTTGATTTACATACCCCATCAACACCAATGGCGTCTTATTAGTCTCATTAATTCTTTCTAATTGATCAAAGACAACATCTAAATTCATTCCATTTTTCAAAGCTACGGAACTACTATGTTGAATTGTTGGACCATCAGCTATAGGATCAGAATAAGGTAAACCTACTTCAATAAAATCAACTCCTGCACTATTAAGCTCATGAATTATTTTATCAGAATCATTTAGATTTGGAAAACCAGCTGTAAAAAAGATGGATAATAAATTGTGTGTTTTTTGATTAAATAACTTCTGTAGTGTATTCATTATTATTTCTTCTTTATTTATCTAAGTGTTGTATATATGTCTCTAAATCTTTATCACCTCTTCCTGATAAATTTATCACTATTGTATTGTATTTAGACAAATCCATTTTTGGCAATACAGCAAGTGCGTGTGCTGTTTCCAAAGCAGGAATAATTCCTTCTATTTTTGTCAATTCATATGCTGCTTGCAGAGCTTCTTTATCCGTAGCATTCATAAATTTGGCCCTTTTACTTTCATGTAAAAACGCATGCAACGGTCCAACACCTGGATAATCCAAACCTGCCGAAATTGAATAAGGTTCAACTATTTGTCCATAGTCATCTTGCATTAAAATAGTTTTACTTCCATGAATAACTCCTACTTCACCTAATTGCGACGTAGCAGCACTTTCTCCTGAATTAACACCTAATCCAGCAGCTTCCACTGCAATTAATTCAACTTTATCATTATTCAAATAGTGATAAAAAGCACCTGCCGCATTACTTCCGCCTCCAACACAGGCTATAATGGCGTCAGGGTTTTCATTACCTGTTTGATCCTTTAATTGTATTTTTATTTCTTCTGAAATTATTGCCTGTAGTCTAGCTACCATATCAGGATAAGGATGCGGCCCAACAACAGAACCTATCAAATAATAAGTCTCCGGATGCTGTATCCAATATCTAATTGCTTCATTTGTGGCATCTTTAAGAGTTTTACTTCCACTAGTAGCTGGAATAATTCTTGCTCCTAACATCTTCATCCTAGCAACATTAGGTGCTTGACGTTTAATATCCGTTTCTCCCATAAAAACAACACATTCTAATCCCATAAGAGCACAAACAGTAGCTGTCGCTACTCCATGCTGACCAGCTCCAGTTTCTGCTATGATTTTTGTTTTTCCTAAGTATTTTGCTATCAGGATTTGACCTATAGTATTATTAACTTTATGAGCTCCTGTGTGATTTAAATCCTCTCTTTTAAGATAAACAGTCGTATTGTATTTTTCTGAAAGACGTTTTGCATGATATAACGGACTTGGCCTACCTACATAATGCTTTAATAAATCTTTATATGCTTCTTGAAACTCTGATGAATTGATAATTTGAATATAATTATCTTTTAATTCTTTTACATTTGGGTATAAGAGTTCTGGAATAAAAGCCCCACCAAACTGCCCATAATATCCATTATTATCAGGTTGAAATTTCATAATTCTTTTTTTATTTGTTTTATAAACTCTTTTAACTTTTTAATTGATTTTTCTCCTGGTTGAATTTCAAATCTACTATTTACATCTAGAGCAACGCATTGTTTGGCCTGTGGCAATTTTATAAACGCTTTTATCGCATCTAATTCCTCTAATCCTATTCCTCCACTTAAAAAATATGGAGTCTTAGAATTATAATTAGCTAATACCTTCCAATCAAAAGAGACACCATTGCCCCCTTTCTCTTTACCCTTTGTGTCAAATAAGAAATAATTTACTTTACCTTCATAGGGCTCTAGCATTGTAAAATCAAATGTATCTTTAACACTAAAAACCTTTATAATTTCTGTATTAGGTAAATACTTTCTTATTTCTTCTATATAATCAGTAGATTCTTCTCCATGAAACTGTAATAAAGATAATTTATATTCTTCTGCTAGTGATACTACGATTTCTATATATTCATTTACGAAAACGCCTACCCGCTTAATTCTTTTATCTATGTCTGGAATAATTCCTTCAAAATTTCTTTTTGATTTTTCATAAAAAATAAAGCCTAAATAATCTGGTTTCAATATGGCAACCTGCTTTATATTTTCTACATACTTCATTCCACAAACTTTCAGCTTCATAGGTATATTATTCATTTATTTATCTAATTTGACTTATAAATTCGTGACAGGCAAGTCCTGGATTATCTGTTTTCATAAAATTTTCTCCGATTAGAAAACCTTGAAACCCGTATTCTTTAAGTCCTGTTATAATTCGTGGGTCAGATATCCCACTTTCAGAAACTTTTACCGCACTATCTGGAATCTGATTAGCCAAGTCGATAGAATGCTCGAGATCGACTTCAAACGTTTTCAAATTTCGATTATTAATTCCTATAATTTTACCATCTAAGTCTGAAATTTTATCTAAATCTTCTTGTGTATGTACTTCATACAAAACTTCTAATCCTAAATCAGAAGCTAATTGACCATAATCCTTTATTTCTTTTTTAGATAAGCATGTTGCTATAAGTAATATTGCATCTGCTCCAATCGCCTTTGCTTCAACAATTTGAAAACCGTCAACTACAAAATCTTTACGTAATATTGGTGTTTGTTGATTGATCGTCCTTGCTTCCATTAGGTCTGTCATAGATCCTCCAAAAAATGAAGTATCCGTTAAAATTGATTGTGCTGCAACTCCTGCATCCAGATAACCTTTAGTAACCTCTAGAACAGAAACATCATTATTTATAATTCCTTTGGATGGTGATTGTCTTTTAAATTCCGCTATAATTCCTGTAGAAAATTTGGTTATTAATCCCTCTTTTAAGGAAAATTGTGCTTTTTTAAAATTAGGGCTTTCTACTAGTTTTTTTACTGGTACTTCTGCTTTAATTTTAGCTACTTCTTTTTTTTTAAAAGCTACTATTTTGTCAAGTATTGTCATTTTTTAATTGTTAACTTTCAATCTATGCCTACTATCTAATACTTTAATCTTATCGAAATAAAACGTAATTTAAAACCTTAAATAATAGTACTTCTATCAATTCATTATTAATTTTTCTAAACATTTTTTTGCTTTTAAGCCAAATAACGAGTCTTTTGCTTCCTCAAATGCATCCTCAAATGTTTTTTGTTTATTCATAATTTTTAAAGCATATGCAGCATTTGTAAGAACAACATTATTTTGTGCCTTTGTTCCTTCACCATTTAAAATAGCTTTAAAAATTTTAACGGCATCTTTAACCGAATTACCTCCGTGTATGTCAGACTGTTTCAATCTAAACATGTTTAAATCCGAAGGTTTAATAAGCTGTTCCCCATCTTTTGAGAATAATTTAAACTCTCCTGTTAAAGAAATTTCATCATAACCATCTAAAGAATGTACAATGGCATAATTTGATTTCTCCTCTTGTAAAATATAATTATACAACCTTGCAACCTCTAAATCAAAGGTACCTAAAAACTGATTTTGAGGACTACTAGGGTTTACCAAAGGTCCTAATATGTTAAAGAAAGTTTTTAATTTTAAACTTTTTCGAACAGGGCCAACAGCTTTCATTGCTGGATGAAATTTTGGAGCATGAAGAAAACAAATATTTGCTCTTTCCAAATGAGACTTTAGTATTTGCTCATCATTTGTAAACTCATAACCAAAACTTTCTAGCATATCCGAAGAACCTGATTTTGATGAAACTGAGTAATTTCCATGCTTTGCTACTTTCTGACCAGTTCCAGCGACGACAAAAGATGTTAATGTCGAAATATTAAAAGTATCTTTACCATCGCCCCCTGTTCCTACAATATCTATCGTATTATAAGCTGAAAAATCAACTTTTACGGCTAAATCTAATAATGCATTTCTAAAGCCAGCTAACTCATCTACAGTAATTGGACGCATCATATAAACAGTCAAAAATGATGCTAAATGAGCTTCATTATACTTTTCTTGAGAAATATCTAATAATAGGTTCTTGGCCTCTAACTTTGAAAGCTTTTTATTCTCAAATAATTTTTCAAGGGTTTCTTTCATTATTTAAACTCTTTAAATTAAGCTACAATTTTATTTCTAACACTGGTTATAAAATTACTTACCAACTTTTCTCCCACCTCTGTTAGAATACTCTCTGGGTGAAATTGTACCGCACTTATTTGATATTCTTTATGGCGAATTGCCATGATACCACCTTCTTCATCAATAGCCGTAATTTCCAAAACATTTGGTAAATCCTCTTTTGAAGCAATCCACGAATGATACCTTGCTGCTAGAAATGTTTCTGGAATATCTTGAAAAATAGAAGCCTCTTTTTGCACAACTCTCATTTCTGTTGCTACACCATGAAAAACCTCATTCATATTAAGAATACTTCCTCCAAAAACCTCTGTTATAGCCTGTAAACCTAAACACACTCCAAAAATGGGTATCTTTCCTGCATATCTTGCTATTACCTCTTTTAATATTCCTGCTTCGCTTGGTATTCCTGGTCCTGGCGATAGTATAATTAAATCATAAACTCCGATTTCGTCAATACCGATTTCGTCATTACGATACACATCTGGATATATATCAGTAATTTTTTCAACCATATGAACTAGGTTGTATGTAAACGAATCGTAATTATCTAAAATTAATATTTTCATTGATTTATTTTCTATTTAGTTCTTTTATCTATTAAACTTTTTCCGCTAAAATCAACGCTTTTTTCAAAGCTGCTAATTTATTATTGACTTCTTGTAACTCGCCTTCTTCACTTGAATGAATTACAATCCCTGCGCCAGCTTGATAATATAATACGTTCTTTTTGCTCACGAAAGATCGAATAGCGATAGCTAGATTAACAGCTCCATCTAAACCTATAATGCCAACTGCCCCTCCATAAAATCCTCGAGACTGATTTTCATATGTATCAATTAATTTCATTGCTTTGTATTTGGGAGCTCCACTAAGTGTCCCTGCAGGAAATGTATCTCCTACTATTTTTATTGGATTACCTTTTATCTTACCCTGAACGGTAGATACTAAATGAATAACATGACTAAAATACTGAACTTCTTTAAAAACCTCTACCTCTACATTGTCTGCATGTTTACTTAAATCATTTCGAGCCAAATCTACTAACATAACATGCTCTGCTGTTTCTTTCTTATCTTCAGACAGCTTTTTCCCTAATTTTATATCTTCCACCATATTACCAGTTCTCCTAAAAGTTCCTGCAATAGGATTAATCACCGCTTTTCCTTCGTTTATTTTTATTTGTGCTTCTGGAGAAGATCCCATTAACTTAAAACTTCCATAATCAAAATAAAAAAGATATGGTGAGGGATTTATTGATCGTAATGCTCGATATACATTGAAGTCATCTCCTTTAAATTTTTGCTGAAATTGCCTTGATAAAACCAATTGAAAGACATCTCCTCTTTTGCAGTGTTCTTTTGCTTTTTTAACATACTCTTTAAATTCCTCGTTTGAACAATTTGAACTTTCTTCTCCTTCAATTTCAAATTTTTGCGTGTTGTAAAATTGTGCTTCAACGATAGTCTCTATTTCTTTAATACTAGATTCTTCTCCCTCCTCTATATTTTCGATTAAGGTAAGCTCATCATTAAAATGATTGATAGCAATGATAAATCTGTAGAAATTATATTGCATCATTGGTATTGAAGAAGGAGCTTGTTTAACATTTAATTTTATCGTTTCAAAATATTGAACACTATCATATGTTGTGTAGCCGTATAGTCCATTAAATGACTTTAATTCTGAAGCGCAATCAAGATCGATTGAATTTGTAAATTCATTAAAAAGGAAATTAAAATTACTTTGAATATTGTTTGAACTTATTTCTACTCCTTTCTTAAAAACAGTAAAATTATCTTTTTCTGCTTTCATTCCAAAAATAGGATCAATACAAATAAATGAAAAGCTTTCCTCTTTACTATGATAATCAGAACTTTCTAGTAATAGTGTATTCGCATAACGGTCCCTTAACCTTAAATATAATCCAACCGGTGTTACCGTATCTGAAAGTTTTTTTTTCGAGACTGTTCTTAATTTTATTTTTTCCATCTTTATTTATTGTAGCATAAAAAAAGGCTTATCGTGAGATAAGCCTTTTTTTATATTTATTATATAGAGGATGCGCTCACTTAATTTGAGTTAAGAGAGTTCCACCACCATATGTTGTTTTGTATCATCATTGAATTACAAATTTATAATAGATTTTTTATTTTACAAATTTTATCTGACTTTTATTTTTTAATTGTTTCTTATGAATCAAATTGGTACCATCGATAAAAACATAAAATAATACATCCTGTCAGGATAACACCTAGGTAAGATGCAACTTTAAATTTACTTTTAAAAATCAAAATAATTTAAGTGCTCCCTATATTTATCAGTTCTCATATTTACTCCTCCACATGTAATGGTTAATGTATTGTTAATTGCGACTTCATATACTGTTTAGATTTTATATAAAATATTACTGCTCCAGAAGCAGACTCTACCATCACATATAAAATTCTTCAAAAAAAATTTTACACGCTAAAAAAGTATCTCTAGCTGTTGTTATAAAAGTTTCTATCTCATATTCCTGAGCTCTTTCAAGAGCCATAAAAGCAATTTTCTTTGCACCAAAGCTGTTTATCTCTTGTAGTAATTTATTTCAATTCAACTAATCTCCCTTAAAAGAAGCTACTCCTTCTGTTTAAGCAACAACCACTTTAACTTTATTTCAATTATTTCTTTGCATCCCCTCAAGAAGAATACCCTAAAAACACAATCTTCTAAAGCAACCACAACTTTATTTGGCCCTTTCATACTTTAACGCATTCATCTATTATTAAAGAATGCCCTTTCCAAAACAAAGGATTGTCAAAAGATGAAATATATGGTATATTTAATTTTTCTGGTATTTTTAATACATATTTATGCGTTTCAACTCAATTTACTCTAAAAAATTCAATATCTACTTCAAACAACTGTATTTTTGAAATAATACAGGTAGAAGTTATTTTAAGAATATAAAGAGACACTTTAATTTCTACTATATTTGCTGAATATGCAACAAAACAATTAGCATTCCCTCCGAATGTTGCCATTACTTCATTCAAGACTTTATCCTTTAGATCCCCTTTAAAAACTCCATATTCCTTATGCTATATGATCCGTAAAACTGGTAGCATTCCTTTTTATAATATGCATTAGGGTCAAAAATTTCACTAAACTGAAAAGACTTATATAAAAGAGTCTTTACATTATAGTTATACTGATTCAAAAATTTTAAAAACTCATTATTAAACTTTTAACTTGCCTCATTTTAAGGAAGTACATAGTATTTTTTTCGTCAAATCTTTAATAGAATCATATTTGAGATGGACTGAAAAAACAAGCTACTAGTTCTATGGTGAGGTTGTACCCATTTAAGAGAAAACTGATTATTAAAACTTAACAAAGTACTTATATCTGATTCTATAAGCTATTTAGAATGTTTTTCTTTTTTCTTATAAAATAGTCTCTTAATGAAAAGTTTACATATTACATTGAGTTTATAAAAAAAGACAACTATAGTTAATAATTTAAACAAAAAAAGTATTAAAAGTTTTAATATATAATCAAAAAACGAAAAACAATTTAAATAATTAAACTATTAATGTTTATTTGTACTATCAATTTAAATAACTAGGTAAATATAAAATTTATAATTATGTGTGGAATCGTGTGTGCTTTCGATCTAAAGGATAAATCAGAGGTTTTGAGACCTCAAATACTAGAAATGGCTAAAAAAATTAGACATAGAGGTCCGGACTGGAGCGGAATATATAGTGATAATAAAAGTATTTTAGCTCATGAGCGCTTAGCTATCGTAGACCCAACATCTGGTCAACAACCTTTATTCAGTAAAGATAGGAGATTTGTTTTAGCTGCAAACGGTGAAATATATAATCATAAAGAAATAAGAAAACAGCTTAAAAACGAGCATGATTTTTTAACGAAATCAGACTGTGAAGTAATTATAGCTTTATATAAAGAAAAGGGAGAACACTTTTTAGACGATTTAAATGGAATTTTTGGCTTTGCTGTTTACGATACTGCAACCGATGAATATTTAATAGCTAGAGATCATATGGGGGTTATTCCTCTTTATATGGGCTGGGATAAAAAAGGTACTTTTTATGTGGCCTCTGAATTAAAAGCATTAGAAGGCTACTGTAATAAAATTGAGGTATTTCCTCCTGGACACTATTATACAAGAGAAGGTGGTTTACAAAAATGGTATTCAAGAGACTGGATGGAATTTGAGGCTGTAAAGAATAACCAAACTCATATTGATGAGTTACGTGATGCTCTAGAAGCTGCAGTTCATAGGCAACTAATGAGTGATGTACCATATGGTGTTTTATTATCAGGCGGATTAGATTCTTCGATAACCTCTGCAATAGCAAAAAAATATGCAGGAAAAAGAATAGAGTCAGGTGACAAAGATGAAGCTTGGTACCCTCAACTACACTCTTTCTCTATAGGTTTAGAAGGTTCACCCGATTTAGCAGCTGCTAAAAAGGTCTCTGAACATATTGGAACAATACATCATGAAATTACTTTCACTATCCAAGAAGGTTTAGACGCTATCAGAGATGTAATTTATCATTTAGAAACTTACGATATTACAACTATACGAGCTTCTACACCAATGTACTTAATGGCAAGAGTAATTAAATCTATGGGAATCAAAATGGTATTGTCAGGAGAAGGTGCAGATGAAATTTTTGGCGGCTACTTGTACTTTCATAAAGCACCTAATGCTCAAGAATTTCATGATGAAAATGTTCGTAAATTAGATAAACTATATCAGTATGATTGTCTAAGAGCCAATAAAAGTTTAATGGCTTGGGGTATTGAAGGAAGAGTACCATTCTTAGATAAAGAATTTATGGATGTAGCTATGAGAATCAATCCTGAAGATAAAATGATTAATGGTGAACGAATGGAAAAATGGGTTTTAAGAAAAGCTTTTGAAAGCTATTTACCTGAAAGTGTTGCTTGGAGACAAAAGGAACAGTTTTCTGACGGTGTTGGATACAGTTGGATTGACACATTGAAAGAGGTTGTTGAAAAAGCTGTAACCGATGAGATGATGAGAAGTGCTGAACACCGTTTTCCTATTCAGACACCAAGAGCAAAAGAAGAATATTATTACCGCTCTATTTTTGAAGAGCATTACCCTAGCAATACCGCTTCATTGACTGTTCCTTCTGTGCCGTCAATTGCCTGCAGTACACCTACTGCCTTAGCGTGGGATGCTAGTTTCAAAAACGTAAATGAACCTAGTGGACGTGCGATTTCCACTGTTCATGAAGATTCTTATTAAATTCTTGAAATTTTATAGGTTTTTAAATTGTAAAAGACTGCTTATTAGGCAGTCTTTTTTATGGAAACTCTTTGAAAAATTATCAAGAAAATTAAGCACATGTCTTTTCATCTTTCAATAGACGTATTAAAACCTCTATCTTTTTCACCAAAGTTTTATAAAATAAATCTTGATCTATTTCTGTATAAGTATCCAGAGATCTAGAATTTTCAGTTTGTTTGTCAAAATATTTTAAAGCTCTATCGCAGATTTCTTCGTCCTTTGTTTTAAAATAAGAAAGCATTCCACTTGGCACAAAAAGGGCTCTTTCATACTCATTACAAATCAACACGTTATTATTTACTAATAGTAGTTCATTTTGGTAAAGCCTATAGTTATTATTTGATAATACCGCTTTACTTACAATTTCCTTCAATACTATTTTTAAAGAATCACACAATATAATTGCTTCTTTTACAGCTATCTTTCCTTTCTTAAAAAAAATATAGACCTGTTTTAATAAACTATTAATTGTGGTTATATCCCATATTTCCGATACAGACACTTGATTATACAAGCCTATTAAATCGTTTATTACCTGAACAGTAGAGAGTTTTGGATAGAACTTATGGAAGGGGGTACTATCCTTATCTTTGCTAAATGAATTGAGCCAAAGATAAATTTTAAACCGACATAGTTCTTTTGATTTTAATAAATGAAAAACAGGAATGTCTTTAGCGGAATAAAATACTTTAGCTGTTTTTTTATTAAGTATTTTTTTTAATGACTTGTAAGAACCTTTAAGATATTCTTCCAATTGATTTTCGTTATGTATTTGGGGGGTTCTTTGTATAGAAATAAAACCATGATTAGCCTGACCAAATAGCGAATCTAACGACAAACCAAAATAATTAGCCAATAAAACACTTTCATCTAAAGAAATTTTACTTTTCAAACTAGCCCTTCTATGTGCTGCATCATAACTTATATCCAGAGCCTTTGAAATTTCTTCTATGATTGACTTTGATGCGTTTTTTTTTCTGATTTGACTTAGTAAAAGGTCTTGAAACATAAAATGATAAATTTTGAATTAAAACCAAAAAAACAAAGCCTTTGAAGCTTTTACTTCAAAGGCTTTATTTTATAAGTGTTACTTAGTTATTAATTTGGAGAAACATAAAAAGGACTTAAAGCTACTGTTGCATTTTTTCTTGCCCCACAATAATCTCGATATTCTTTATATTTTTCAATGGTATAAAAAGAGTCAACATAATCGTCATTATTAGTATACCAGTCATTTGGCATAGCTTGAATAATTGCTCCAGCTACTTGTCCTAAAACTCCAATCCATGGTTGGGTTGATACAGTACCTACTATTTGAAAGACTCCATTGACAATAGTAGTTACTAAGTTTTTATAATTTATATTATCGTCTTTTTCAAATAACTGAATATTCGCTGCTTGATATTTGTAATCATCCCAAAAAAGTAATATTTGATTTGGATAATAATCTGTTTCATCATAATCCAAATAATACATAGGAATCACTTTTATTTCAGGCTTATTTCCACCATCTTTTATACCTGATGTTATCGCGTATATTTCAGCTGCTCCTGAAATCCATGGCTCTTCATCGTTATTTAATCTGATTTTATCAAGTTTCGTTGTTTCTAATGCATTTTTTCCTGAAAACATCTTGTTCAACTCTGCATCACTCTTATTAAACCTCTGATTTTGAACACCTTCTTCCCTCAGATATTTATTCATATGGTAAACTTCTTTTTTTAGAGCTTCATAGCCATTTGTTTCAATAACAATTACAGGCCTATCTGGTGCTTTTTTTGCATCTAAAATAACCTCTTCTTTATCAAGTGTATAAGCAACCAAATGCTCCCAATTTTTCTCATCTCCTTCTGGTGAAAAAGAAAATAAAACGTTGGATAAGTTTTTTCTTTTTTGAGGATTATGTAACCAAACTTCTAAAATCTCAATCTTTTCTGGGGCTTTTTTAGAAGAAGCTTTCTTCTCTAAACTGGTTGATTGTTTAAGAAGCTTCTGATATGCTTTTTCATCATTAACATAAGACGCTGATTTTTTAAGTATTTTAGATAGCAAAACACTTGGTTTTTGATTATTAAGTGCATTTAAAGTTTCATTTTTAAACGCATCATTTTTCATCAACGTAATAAGGTTAAAAGCAATTTCTTTTTTATTAATACTAATTGAATTTTGTTGCTCATCTTGTGTAACGATTTCTGAAGATTCATTGTTGCAACTAACAAAGATCATAGAAGTCAAAAGACCTCTAAATAAAAATTGAAGGGTTTTCATTTAATTCTAATTTAGGTTATTATATTCAAGAAGAAAATTATAAAACAAAGAAATAACAACCAAAAAAAAAGTTGTTTTTTTAAACAAAAACTAACAAAAAAATAGATATGAAAAAAAAATAACAACATTAAGCCATAAAAATTATTTTTTTTACAAAAAAAAGAGGTCAACTGTTTTTTTTTAAGATTTATTATTTTTTAAAAACAAGGTCTTTTTAGCTACTATTCCACTACTTCTTTTTTTTTTAAAATAAAAAACACTGTTAAATAGCTTATTTAATCATTTTAAGTGGTTTTAAAGGACTTTTTTGAAAAACAACATATTTTGTATTTTGACAAAATAAAGCCTCTTAAAAACTTTATTTTAAGAATCAAAAAATGTAAATTTGTATGTTAAATTGATTATCATTTTGATAATCTTTTTTGGGGGATTTCACATAATTTACTTTTCGTAGGAATAAAACTCTTATTCCATTAAGTTATTGTCATCCCAAAAAGTATAAGAAAAAAATAGAAATAAAAACTCAATAGTATGAGCGAAGAAAAAAAGCACAATTATTCTGCCGATAGTATTCAGGCGCTTGAAGGAATGGAGCATGTACGAATGCGTCCTTCGATGTATATTGGAGATGTTGGAGTTCGTGGTCTACACCATTTAGTATATGAAGTTGTTGACAACTCTATCGATGAAGCACTTGCAGGTCATTGTGACGAGATTTCTGTTGATATAAATGAAGATAATTCAATTACGGTCAGAGACAATGGAAGAGGAATCCCTGTGGGGCTTCATAAAAAAGAAGGAGTATCTGCTCTTGAAGTAGTTATGACCAAAATTGGAGCTGGAGGTAAATTTGATAAAGATTCTTATAAAGTATCTGGTGGGTTACACGGTGTCGGTGTATCCTGTGTAAATGCCTTGTCTGATCACTTAAAGGCAACCGTACATAGGGATGGTAAAATATGGGAACAAGAATACGAAAGAGGTAAAACATTATACCCAGTTAAGACCGTTGGTGGTACTGACAAAACAGGTACTGAAGTAACTTTCTTACCAGACAAAAGTATCTTTCAACAAACTACCGAGTATAATTATGACACCTTAGCCGCTCGTATGAGAGAGCTCGCATACCTTAATAAAGGTATTACTGTTGTTTTAACAGATAAAAGAGAGAAGGACGATGAAGGGAATTATCTTTCCGAAACTTTTTATAGCACAGAAGGACTATCAGAATTTGTCAAGTTTCTAGACAGTACTAGAGAACAATTGACTTCTGATGTTATTGCAATGGAAGGAGAAAAAAATGGAATTCCGGTAGAAGTTGCCATGGTTTATAATACATCGTATTCAGAAAACCTTCATTCTTATGTAAACAATATAAATACGCATGAAGGAGGAACGCATCTTTCTGGTTTTCGTCGTGGTCTAACACATACCTTGAAAAAATACGCTGATGAGTCCGGATTGTTAAAAAATGTAAAATTTGAAATTTCAGGTGATGATTTTCGTGAAGGGTTAACAGCAATTGTATCTGTAAAAGTTGCAGAGCCTCAATTTGAGGGTCAGACAAAAACGAAATTAGGTAACCGTGAAGTGACCTCAGCCGTTTCTCAAGCAGTTGCTGAAATGTTGAATGACTTTCTGGAGGAAAACCCTAACGATGCCAAAACCATTGTACAAAAAGTAATTTTAGCAGCCCAGGCTAGACACGCTGCTAAAAAAGCACGTGAAATGGTTCAGCGAAAAACAGTGATGAGTATTGGCGGACTTCCTGGTAAATTATCAGATTGTTCTGAAACAGATCCTGCAACTTGTGAGATATTTTTAGTAGAGGGAGACTCGGCAGGTGGTACTGCTAAACAAGGTAGAGATAGAAATTTTCAAGCCATATTACCTTTAAGAGGTAAAATTTTAAATGTGGAAAAAGCAATGCAACACAAAGTTTTTGAAAATGAAGAAATCAAAAATATGTTTACCGCATTAGGAATTACCATCGGTACTGAAGAAGATCCCAGAGCTTTAAATTTATCCAAGCTTCGTTATCATAAAGTCGTAATTATGTGTGACGCCGATGTTGATGGCTCTCACATTGCTACTTTAATTTTAACATTCTTTTTCCGTTATATGAGAGAAATGGTTGAACAAGGCTATATTTATATTGCGACGCCACCATTATATCTTGTAAAAAAAGGGCAGAAGAAAGAATATGCCTGGGATGATAACCAGCGTGATCTAATTGTTCAAAAGCTAGGTGGAGGTGCTAATATTCAAAGATATAAAGGACTAGGAGAAATGAATGCAGAGCAATTATGGGATACAACTATGAACCCCGAATTCAGAACGCTACGTCAGGTAACCATTGACAATTTAACTGAAGCTGATCGAGTTTTCTCCATGTTAATGGGTGATGACGTTCCTCCTCGAAGAGATTTTATTGAAAAAAATGCTAAATATGCGAATATTGATGCTTAAATAATATTAAAAACCTCAACAAAAATTGAGGTTTTTTTTATATAAGTTTTTTATCTCGTGATATAAATTTTAACTTAAAGATAATTTACTAACCCCTACACCACAATCTTACTTAAAATGAAAACCTTTAAAAAAATCAGTCTTTTCCTATTAATTATTTTCTATTCTACTTCATATTCACAAGAATTAGAGACAATTCTGCTTGCCAAAGATGATGCCCAGAAATTAACAAAAGCTTATTTAAACCCATCTTTTAAAGGGCTTATTTTCGCTATGAACAATGGCTGGTACCACACCGCAAAAGTTCATAAAAAATTTGGATTTGATATTTCTATCGGTGCTAATTTTGCTACTATTCCTAACGAAGAAGAACTATTTTCTATTGCTGAACTTGAGTTATCTAACAATACAATAACAACTAATGGAGCTACTTCATCTCCAACAGTAGCTGGTAGCAATTCAATAAGTCCGGCACAATTTCAATATTCTACACAAATAGAAGGACAAAATGTTTCTGCTAATTTTACAATGCCAACAGGAATAAAAGAAGACCTTCCTGCAAACACTATTCCTGCTCCAGCTATTCAAGTCGGTTTTGGGTTGCCATTTAAACTTGATTTAATTATTCGGTATGTTCCAAAAGTTGGTTCTGAGGATGTAAAAACTGATATATTTGGACTGGGTATTAAAAAAGAAATTACAGAATTATTGGGTCCTTTAGATAAAACTCCTTTACATATTTCGATATTGGCAGCCTATTCAAACATGGGGGTTAACTATGAAATTGGAAATGTGAATAATGATGTTTCTACTCAAAATGCTTCTGCGAATTTTAGCTTAAATACATACACAATTCAAGCTATTGCATCATTAAACTTCCCTGTATTAAACGTTTTTGGAGGCATCGGTTATAATGGAGGTAGTATTCGACTCAATATGCTTGGAAATTACACATTAAACTATAACACTTCGATTAACGGAGCACCGGATGTTGAGGAATCAATTACTGATCCTTTCTCAATAAAAACAAGCTCTGGGAGCATAAATGCAACCATTGGCACAAGGGTAAGTCTCGGTTTTTTTAAATTATACGGAAGTTATTCTCTACAAGAATACAATACCATAAATGCTGGTATTGCCTTTAGTTTTAGATAAAATAAATCGAAATATTTTAACATCTTCAAGCGCTAACTAAAGCTGAGTTTAAATTTTATATAAATCAATACCATAAAAAAACAAAAAATTAATTTTAAATTAAAACAAGCCTGGGTATAACAACCGATAAATTAAAGACTATTGTAACGCAACAGAAATAAAGACAATGGAAGTTTAATAGCAATATAACGTCAACAAATTTACTTAATAATTTACCCCTTTGTTAAAAAGTTTAAAATTTTCGAATACGACTAATTTTTGTTAAAACCACCTAAATTTAGGTGGTCTTTTATTTTTTATCCCTTAGCAAATCGCTATTTTTGTGCATCTTATTAATAAATTATCTTAACTAAATAATAAAAAAATGAAAGTAACAGTTGTAGGAGCAGGTGCTGTAGGTGCAAGTTGCGCCGAGTATATTGCTATTAAAAATTTTGCTTCAGAAGTTGTTTTAGTGGACATTAAAGAAGGTTTTGCTGAAGGTAAAGCCATGGATTTAATGCAAACTGCTTCTTTAAATGGGTTTGATACCAAAATTACTGGAACTACTGGAGATTATAGTAAAACGGCTGACTCTGATATTTGTGTTATCACTTCTGGTATTGCTCGTAAACCAGGGATGTCTCGCGACGAGTTATTAGGTATCAATGCTGGTATCGTAAAATCTGTTTCTGCAAGCTTAATAGAACACTCTCCAAATACTATGATTATTGTTGTTTCCAATCCTATGGATACAATGACGTATCTGGTACATAAAACAACAGGATTACCTAAAAATAGAATTATAGGTATGGGAGGCGCTTTAGATTCTGCTCGATTCAAATACAGATTAGCAGAAGCATTAGAAGCTCCTATTTCTGATGTTGACGGAATGGTTATTGGTGGCCACTCGGACAAAGGAATGGTTCCTTTAACACGCTTAGCTACTAGAAACTCAGTTCCTGTTTCTGAATTCTTATCTGAAGAAAGATTAACTCAAGTTAAAGAAGATACTAAGGTAGGAGGCGCTACTTTAACTAAATTATTAGGGACTTCTGCATGGTACGCTCCTGGAGCTGCCGTTTCTGGTTTAGTTCAAGCGATCGCATGCGATCAAAAAAAGATTTTTCCTTGCTCTACCTTGTTAGAAGGAGAGTATGGTCTTTCAGACTTATGTATAGGAGTGCCTGTTGTATTAGGTAAAAATGGTATCGAAAAGATTGTGGAAATCAACTTGAGTGATGCTGAGAAAAAACATTTAAGTGACTCTGCTGCTGCAGTAAAGAAAAATAATGAAGCTTTAACTTTTTAAAAGAAAGCTTTTTTCATCTATTTACTAAAAAAGACCTAATAATAAATTTATTAAGGTCTTTTTTAGTAAAAACTATTTGAAAGGTGTAAGTTAATATTTAAACAAACGTCTTATTAATCAAAGGAACATCGATAATGTTTCTTTTTCATAGTTTTTCATAGCAATTTTCCCACTTCTTTTTAGAAGTGGGTTTTGTTTTTTATCTTTCGTCATAAATGATCTTCATTGAAAAAAATAATAGTTTCCGTTACCAATGATGTCGCTAATGACCAAAGAGTGTCAAAAGTATGCGATACACTCTATAATTTAAAATATGATGTAAGCTTAGTTGGAAGAAAATTATCGAATAGTAAAAATCTAAAAAGGCACTACCCAATCAAACGCTTTAAATTACTATTCAATAAAGGAGTTTTATTTTATATCGAATTTAATATTCGTTTATTCTTTTATTTACTTTTTTCAAAAAGTGACATTCTTCTTGCTAATGATCTAGATACTTTACTTCCAAATTTTATAGTTAGTAGAATAAAAAATAAAGAGCTTGTATACGATAGCCACGAATTATTTCCTGAAATTCCAGAACTTTTACAACGCCCTTTTAAAAAAAAAATATGGAAAACCCTTGAAAGAATTTTACTCCCGTATTTAAAAAATTGTTATACCGTTAGCGACAGCATTGCGCATTATTATAAGGAAGAATACAATACTCATTTTAATGTTGTTCGAAATATTCCTATTCTATCCAAGACTAAAACAAGGAACTTTACTAAAGTTCCTTTTAAAATAACTAAAAAAAAAATAGTGTTATACCAAGGAGCTGTTAACGTCGGTAGAGGCATAGAACTTATGATTGAAGCAATTGACATCCTTACAGATTGCTACTTTTTAATCATAGGTCATGGCGATATCTTTGAAGAAATTAATAAATTAGTTAGTCAGAAAAACTTGAACAATAAAGTTTATTTTTTAGGAAAAATAGCACCACAAGAATTAAAAGACATCACTCCTTTAGCACATGTAGGCATAAGTATTGAAGAGGACTTAGGACTTAGTTATCGATATTCTTTACCAAATAAAATATTCGATTATATACATGCGCAAATCCCTGTCATAACTTCAAATCTTCCTGAAATGAAAAAAATAGTACATCAATATAAAATAGGTGAAGTTCTAGAAGAGAGAACACCAGAGAGACTTGCTGAGAAAATTGAGTATATCCTAAATAAAAATTATTCAGCAAATTTGAAAAATGCAAAAAAAGAACTTACTTGGGGTAACGAAGAAATTATTATAAAACGAATATTTAACTCTTTTGAATAATATTATTATCATAGTGGCCTTTGACATTCCTTACCCTCCAAATTATGGAGGCGTCATTGATATTTACTACAAAATCAAAAAGCTTAATGAAATTGGTTGTCAAATTATTTTGCATACCTATAAATACGGAAGCAGAAAAGAAAATAAAAAACTCAATGATTTATGCACAGAAGTTTATTACTATGATAGAAAAAGAAGCCTCAAACACTTTTTTTCGTTAACTCCTTTTATTATCGTATCAAGAACTTCTAAAAAACTTACTAAAAGATTACAAAATAATCATTACCCAATTATTTTTGAAGGACTTCATACCACTTCTCCACTTGTTTATAATGAAGCATTGTGTAAAAGAGCATTTGTGAGAACGCATAATATTGAACATCAATTTTATTTTGGCTTGTGTAAAAGTGAACAAAATATATTCAAAAAGATATTTTTCTGGACAGAAGGCCTGAAGCTAAAAAAATATGAGAAAATACTAGATAAAGTCGAAGGAATATTTACCATATCAAAAGCAGATCAAAAATATTTTTCAACCAAATATGGATATAAAACTAAATATATCCCTGTCTTTCACCCTACCACAACACCTTCTATTGCTATTTCCTCAAATACTAAAAAATTTCTTCTTTATCATGGAGATCTTCGTGTACCAGATAATATTAGAGCATCAATCTATTTGATAAATATTTTTAAAAACTCACCCTACAGACTCGTGATAGCAAGTAGTTTTGAAAAAAAACGTATTTTAAAACAAATAGCGAAGCATAAAAACATTTCTTTTAAAAACATCACTGATAAAAATAATTTATCTGAACTACTAGCGAAGGCGCAAATAAACATTCTTATTACGTTTCAAAAAACTGGAATAAAACTAAAATTGATGAATTGCTTATTCAAGGGCAAACACATTATCGCTAATACTAAAATGATTGATGATACTGGGCTTGAAGACTTATGCCATTTGGCAAACTCAAAACAGGCAATACTAGAACAGACAAAAAATCTTCTTTACAAAGAGTTTATTCAAAATGACAGAAAAAAAAGAAAACGTAAACTCAAAGAATTTTGCCCAGTAAATGCTGCGGCTAGTATCCAGTCAATTATCTTTAAGTTGTAGCATGTTGTTGCACGACTTCAAAAAGCTCTCCTCCTTCGCACTTCATTGTTTTCTGTTTAAATTTAACAATAAGCTGATAATCATGAGTTGCCATTAGAATTGTTTTTCCACTTTGATGAATTTCATTTAACAACCCCATAACTTCAAGTGATGTTTTAGGATCTAAATTCCCTGTTGGTTCATCTGCAAGTATCAATTCTGGGTCATTCAAGAGTGCCCTAGCTATAGCCACACGTTGTTGTTCTCCCCCAGAAAGCTCAAAAGTTTTTTTGTAATACTTTTCCTTCATTCCAACTTTGTTAAGCACTTCGTATATTTTCTCTTTCATATCATTCTTGTTTTTCCAACCTGTTGCCTTTAGCACAAACTCCAAATTTTCATATACATTTCTATCACTCAAAAGCTTAAAGTCCTGAAATACAACCCCCAGTTTTCTTCTCAGAAAAGGTATATCTTTTTGCTTCATTTTCTTTAAATCAAAACCTACAATGCTGCCTAAGCCTCGAATTAACTTCAAATCGCCATACAATGTTTTTAGCAAACTACTTTTTCCGCTTCCTGTTTTTCCAATTAAATAATAAAAGTCTCCTTTATGAAGCGTAAAATCGACTTTAGATAACACTAAATTGTCACGCTGATAAATATCAGCCTTTTCAAGTTGTAAAACAGGTGATTCCATAAACATACATTATTTTTACAAAATTAAATTTTATTATTTAATTCTATATAACATTTATTACTTTTGATAGATAATTCTGCAAACAAATACAAAAAACAAACGTTATAGTTTCTAGTTAACTAAAAAATATGAGATTTAATTGTTTTAGAAAGAAAATTTTCTTTCTACTAATACTGGTTGAGACTTGGCAAGGAGTTGCTCAAAAAACTGCTCTGAATGTAGATAATAGTTCTGACTATTATAAAGCTTTAGAACTTTATAATAACAAGGCTTACGCTCCTGCTCAAAAATTATTTATAAATGCCTCAAAAAAGGCTCCTTCAAACTCAACACTAAAAGGAAATGCTGATTTTTATGATGCTATGTGCGCTATAAAACTCACCCAAGATAATGCCAATCAAAAAATACTTGGTTTTGTAAAAAATCACCCATACCATAACAAAAAGGAAACTGCTTTTTTAAAAGTCGGTAACTATTATTTTGCCAATCGCAAGGCATCACATGCATTACGTTGGTATCAAAAGGTAAATGAAAATCTTCTTAACCAAGAAGAAAAAGATGAGTTAAACTATAAAATGGGGTACTCTCTTTTAGTTTCAAATTATCTCAAAGATGCCAAATCACGATTCAAAAGATTGCTAGGAAATCCTGTTTATGGTAACGACGCTCGATACTATTATGGTTACGTTGCTTATAAGCAAGAAAACTTTGGAGAAGCTGAAAATAATTTAAGTCAACTTGCGAATGATGCCACGTATCAATCAAAAGCAAATTATTATATTCTTGATATAAGCTTTAAAGGTGGAAATTTTGATAAATCGGTTCAAATTGGTGAAAAATTACTTGAATCTACAAAAGACAAAAACAAGAGGTCTCAAATCTCTAAAATAATAGGTGAAAGTTATTTTAACTTAAAGAAATACGATTTGGCAATTCCTTATTTAAAGAAATACAGAGGAAAAGGAGGAAAATGGACAAATACAGACTATTATTACTTAGGTTATGCCTACTATAAACAAAAAGATTATGAAACTGCCATCAATAATTTTAACAAAATTATTGGTGGCACAAACAAAGTAGCTCAAAATGCTTATTATCACCTCGGAGAATGTTATTTAGAACTGGACAAAAAAGCGGAAGCATTGAACGCTTTTAAAAATTCGAGTGAAATGGATTTCGATTCAAAAATTACGGAAAGTTCTTGGTTAAATTACGCAAAATTGAGTTATGAACAAGGAAACCCGTACAAAAGTGTTCCTGAGGTTCTTAAAGAATTCATAAAAAAATACCCATTATCAAGTGAAACTGAAAGTATAAAAGAACTACTGATCACTTCCTATTTACATCAACAAGATTATGTTGGAGCACTAGAATATTTAACGCAAAATAAAAACACTAGAAATGATGCTCTTGTAAATGAAGTATCGTATTACAGAGCAATTCAACTATTCAATGAACAAAAAATTGCTGAATCAGTTTCGTTTTTTACAAATGCTTCAAAAGCTGAAAATACAGAGATTGCTAACAGAGCTAATTATTGGTTAGCTGAAACTTCGTATCTAAAAGGAAATTATGAAGAAGCCCTTACTTATTTTTCTTTAGTTTTAGAAAATAACACCCAGGAATTCAATCAATTACACTACAATATTGCTTACGCTCATTTTAAACTAAAAAACTATCCAGAAGCAGCAAAATATTTTGAGGCTTTTTTAAGTAAAAACAGTGATGATACAGATTTAAATGACGATGCCTCTAACAGATTAGGAGATTCTTTTTATGCTTCTAAAAATTATGAAAAAGCAATTTTAGCATATAAAAAAGTTATTGAAGAAGGTGGTGCTGGAGCTGACTATGCGCAATACCAAACCGGTATGAGTTATGGTTTTTTAGGTAAAAGTGATGAAAAAATAACCAACCTTCAAAAGGTTAGTAATAATTATCAAAATTCACAGCTTAGAGATGATGCGTTGTATCAAGTCGCAAATACATTTAACGCTAAAGGAAATGATGATAGCGCCCAAGCAACCTATGACAGATTACTTAAAAAACATCCCAAAAGTAGCTATGTTCCAAACGTACTATTAAGGCAAGGCTTATTATTTTATAATAATGGTAATAACAATAAAGCGCTTGAAAAATATAAAGCTGTTGTTTCAAAGTTTCCTAGTTCTCCAGAGTCTCGTCAAGCTATAACAAATATAAAAAATGTCTATATCGATATAGGAAAAGTTGAAGAATATGCTATTTGGGTTAAAAACATAAAATTTGTAAATGTTTCAGATACCGAATTGGATGATGCAACATTCCAGTCCGCAGAAAATAAATTTTTAGAAAATAACACAGAAAAAGCCATCTCAGGTTTTTCAAATTATCTTCAACGTTTTCCTAATGGATTAAATGCTCTAAAAGCTAACTTTTACTTAGCTCAGTCTTTAAGTAAAATAGGAAGTGAAAATAAAGCCATTCCTCATTATTCTTTTGTGACAGAGCAACCCAAAAATGAGTTTACAGAAGAATCACTGGCTAAGTTAGCGCAGATTTATTTAGACAATGGTAACTGGAAAAACGGAATTGAAGTACTGAATAAATTAGAAAATGAAGCCAATTACCCACAAAATCTTGTTTTTGCGCAAAGCAATTTAATGAAAGGATACTATGAAAGTGAGGAATATGCAAAGGCTATAAAATATGCTGAGAAGGTGCTTGAAAATCCGAAAGTAGATAAAAAAGTTAATGAAGATGCCAATATAATAATTGCACGTGCTTCTATTAGAACCAATGAATATGAAAAGGCAAGAGAGTTCTATCATGAAGTCGGAAAAAGTGCCTCCGGGAAGTTAAAAGCTGAGTGTCTTTATTACAATGCTTTTTTCTTAAACGACGAAAAAGCATATGAAGACTCTAATCAAGCAGTACAAGATTTGATTGCTAATTATTCTAATTATAAATATTGGGGAGTTAAAAGCTATGTTATAATGGCTCAAAATTATTATGCTTTAAAAGATGCCTATCAAGCTACTTATATCTTAGAAAATATAATAAAAAACTTCAAGCAATTCCCTGATGTTACTGAAGAAGCTCAAAATCAACTCAGTACAATAAAAATAAAAGAAGCAAAAACCAACGAATCAGTAACAAAACAAAATTAATAATTGTTACAACTCAAAGCTAAATATTTATAACAATGAAAAAGTATATATGGTTACTTGTTGTGTTTGTGACAACTATTATAAATGCTCAAGATAAAAAACAAAAAGTAAAAGATTCTGTAAAAACAGAAGTTGTTAAGGTAGTAACTTCGTATGTTCCAAAAATCACAGACGCTTTTAAAATAAAGCAAAAGCCTACTATTTCGCATACTAAAGAAACAGAAAAAAAACAACTTAATTATCAAATATATTCGGTTCCTGTAGCCTCTACCTTCATTCCTAAAAGCGGTTCATTAAAAAAAATTAACCTCGGAAAACGTGAAAGACTTTATGCCAATTACCTCTCAGCTGGTTTTGGCAATATGGCAGCTCCCTTCCTAGAGGGTTATTTTAGAAGAAGTATGAACTACGAGAGTGAATTATCAGGTTATTTTAAATTTTTACTATCCTTAAACCCGGTTCAAAACTCTCAATTAAGTAGTACCTTCTACAATCTTGATTTTGATTTAAATCATCAACAATCGGAACGTTATTTTTCATGGAAAGTTGGATTAGATCTTAATAGAGATAAATACAATTGGTATGGATTACCTACTAATATTAACTTTAGAGATCGTGTAATAGACGCCATTGAGGAAGGCCAAACTTTTGGTTCTTATAAACTGTATGGTAGTGTTGATTTTGACGAAAGTTATCTTAACACAGTGCATGGTGCTATTTCTTTTTTTGCCGATGGCTTTAGTAGCTCTGAATTTAATATTGATTTAGGGGCTGATTTTAATTTTTCATTGGATAGAATTCATAGAAACCTTAATGACTTATCTCTTAAAACTACCCTTAACTACATTGGTAGTAAGTTCGATAAAGCCTATGAAAATCAAGACGAGTTGAAATATCGTTTTTTTACAGCCGGCTTAAACCCCTCCTATGAATTTATATTAAATGATTTAGAAATTAAACTAGGCGCCAAAGGTTATTTTTCGCTTGAACTCGAAAGCAACACTAATAATATAATGGTGTATCCGGATGTACTATTGTCACATCCAATTGTTAAAAACTTTGCTAATATTTACGTTGGTGCTTCTGGTGGCTTATACAATAACAGTTACAAAAATTTCACTGATGAAAACCCTTTCTTATCACCTTCTTTGAATATTGTTCAAACTAACGAAAAATACAATGCATTTACTGGCATTCGAGGTAAAATGGGACAACAATTCGGTTATAATTTAAAAGGTAGTTATTCTGATGTTGAGGATATGCCCTTTTTTGTTTTAAATCATTCAAAATCCAATGGAGAAAGAACCACCGACGGAAATGCTTTTATACTTTATGGTTATGAATACGGAAATTCTTTTAAAGTAGTTTATGACAATGTAAAACTAGTTACTATTTCTGCAGAAGCTACCTTTGAGGGAATTAAGGACCTTGCCTTAAGTGCCAATTTACAGTACAACCAATTTACATTGGAAAATATTGAGCATCCGTGGAATACTCCTGAAATAAAAGGAGAACTTGCGGGCTTATATAAAGTATCAAAATGGTACGCTGGCGCCAATATCTTTTTCGTAGGTGATAGAAAAGGCATTCTTTATGAAAATAACAGTGCTTTTCCCTATACCACAGTAGATTTAGAAAGTTATATAGATATTAACTTTAATGGAGGATATCAATTTCATGATGATTTTTCTGTCTTCTTAAATCTTAAAAATGTGCTTAGTAATAACTACCAGCGCTTTACTAATTTTCAAGTGCAAGGTTTTCAGGCAATGGCCGGTATATCTTGGAAATTTGACACCTTATTTTAACAAACAATTTTCAAAATAATTATCATTAAAAAGTCGAGGATTAAATAGCTATAAATCCTCGACTTTTTGGTTTGTTAGTAAAGACATTTACAAGAAAACAGCAACATATTTAAATTATAGTACTATCATATTTTTACGTAGCTTTAACAACTACATAGATTAAATGATCAATTTACAAATGAAAAAACGAACAATACTTTCGCTGGCGATGGCTTGTATTTTTACTGTTTCGTGTAAAAAGGAACACAAGACACCCCAGGAACAAAAGAACTCAAAAGCTCTTTCCGCCGAGGAAAAAAAAGATTCTACCAATATTAAGCACTTATTTAACTCGGTACTTTCAGAAGGTAAGTCTTACCAATGGTTAAGAGATTTAACTTCTATTGGAGGGCGACTTTCAGGTTCTGAAGAAGCTGCAAAAGCTGTTGTTTGGGGCGAAAAAGTGATGAAGGAAGTAGGGTTAGATTCGGTATGGTTACAACCTGTTATGGTGCCTCACTGGGTTCGCGGCGAGAAAGAAATTGCAAACTATACACACAACGGAAAAAAAGTCAATGTTCCTATTTGTGCTCTTGGCTTTTCTATCGCAACTCCCTCTGAAGGAATAACAGCCGAAGTAATTGAAGTAAAAAGTTTAGACCAAGCGGAAGCTCTTGGCGAAAAAGCAAAAGGTAAAATCGTTTTTTTCAATGGCGCTTTTGATAATACTCTAATTAACACTTTTCATGCTTATGGAGGGTGTGTTGGACAACGGTTTGCTGGTGCTGCCACTGTTGGAAAGTTTGGCGCCGTTGGTATGATTGTTCGCTCTATGACCAATGGTATTGATGATTACCCACACACAGGCTCAATGAGCTACAAAGATTTACCAGAAAACAAATACATTCCTGCCGCAGCAATTAGTTCTAGGGCTGCTGAAAATCTTAGCAAACACCTGAGAGAAAGGCCCAACTTAAAATTCTATTTTAAACAAAATTGTAAAACCTTACCAGACACTCCTTCTTTTAATGTAGTTGGGCAAATCAATGGATCGGAAAATCCAGATAAAATCATGGTTGTCGGTGGTCATTTGGATTCTTGGGATTTAGGTGAAGGAGCACACGACGACGGTACTGGTGTTGTTCAGTCACTGGAAGTAGCCTATTTATTAAAAAAGAATGGTATAAAGCCTAAAAACACCCTGAGGGTTGTCTTTTTTATGAATGAAGAAAATGGCTTACGGGGTGCTACAGAATACAATCGACTTGCCGAAGAAAATGACGAAATACATATTGGTGCTTTAGAAGCGGATGCCGGCGGACACACCCCCAGAGGGTTTACCATTGACGCCAATGAGAAAAATGTAGACCTCGTAAAAAGTTGGAAAAAATTATTAGCCCCTTACGGGCTACATGATCTATTAAAAGGAGGTGCTGGAGCCGATATTAAACCTTTAAAAAACGATCATATTACTCTAATAGGATACAGACCAGACTCGCAACGCTATTTTGACTATCATCATACAGAAACAGATACTTTTGATAAAGTAAATAAACGCGAGCTTGAGTTAGGAAGTGCCTCAATGGCTAGTATTATTTATTTAATGGATAAATACCTATACACTAAAAATACTTTGAAGCCATAGTTTAATTTACTTGTTATTATTTCTTTTAATACTCGTTTGAAATGATGTTTCATAAGACAGCGGTATTCATTTTATGGGAACAAAAGATGATTGCGTCATGTCAAAAACAAATAACACACTTTAAACCAAAAGATTACAAAAAACTTCAAAAACGGGATTTTTTTAACATAATTATGACAGAGAGGTAAACGTTTACAACTATTTATAAAAACCTGTAAACGTTTACTTTACAAAAGTAAAAAAACATAAAGTACTGGCTTACAACAAAATATTCTGATTTCCAAATAATAGTATATTTGTAATGGAAACATATACTAATTTGTGTATCCGCCAGTTAGCTATAATGAAAAACTTGCCATATATCATAGAAGTATCTTTAAAACGGAATAAAATTGAAAATATGGAACGCTATCCTTTTTCAATTCCAGCAATACGTGAACTTGACTCTTTAAAGTTAGGTAAAGAAGTTACATTTTTTGTAGGAGAAAATGGTAGTGGAAAATCAACATTATTAGAAGCTCTAGCTGTTTCGTTGGGTTTTAATGCTGAAGGTGGCTCAAAAAATTTCAACTTTAATACACGTAATTCACATTCAAATCTTAATGAATACTTAAGAATTTCGAAATCTCATAAAAGACCCAAAGATGGATATTTTTTAAGGGCCGAAAGTTACTTCAATGTTGCTACAAATATTGAAAACTTAGACAAAGAACCAGGTAGTCCACGAATTATTGATTCTTACGGTTCCGTATCGCTGCACGAGCAGTCTCATGGGGAATCCTTTCTATCTCTAATGATTCATAGATTTGGAGGAAAAGGGATTTATCTACTTGATGAACCTGAAGCAGCTCTTTCTCCAACTCGTCAACTTGCGTTATTAAGAAGAATGAATGATTTAACATCAGATTCTTCTCAATTTATTATAGCAACCCATTCGCCAATTTTATTAGCCTATCCAAAGGCAACTATCTATGAATTTAATGACAAAAAAATCTCAAGAGTAAAATATGAGGATACTGAACATTATAGAATAACTAAAGCATTTCTAGAAAATCCTAAAAAAATGCTCCATGAGTTATTTAAAAAATAACAAAATTAAAAACTACAGCTGACAATATAAATAATAAAGTTAATAAGTGGATCTCAAATTTTGTGCTAATTAATAAAGATTGCCAAATTTTAAAATTCAGATTTAAAGTAAAAAATTAAAAAAATAAAAAGTTCTGGGAAGTTTCTTAACGGGAAAGTTTTTTACTTTTAATCCCGAACTAATCATAACCGAAATGTTTATTTCATTAATAATAACAAAAAAATATGAGTGACATAAAAGAAATAACAGAAGCGCTGATTAAATTCAGAAATGAAAGAGATTGGGAGCAGTTTCACAACCCAAAAGATCTCGCGTTAGCTCTTAATATTGAAGCAGGTGAGCTTTTAGAAAACTACTTATGGAAATCTCATGAAGAAGCAGATAAAGAAAAAGTAAAAGAAGAATTAGCTGATGTTCTTGCTTATTCACTTCTGCTAGCTGAAAAATATGGGTTTAATGTCAAAAATATACTACTAGACAAAATAAAGAAAAACGCAGAAAAATACCCCGTGGAAAAAGCTAAAGGAACTGCAAAAAAATACAATGAGCTTTAATGAATAAAACTCCAGTTAAAATAAATCATTACGACTTTGAGAGCAGTCTATTTGAAGATTTAAGCACAAATCATTTTGCTAAAGACCTTTGGCCCCTAGTTTACATTTTAAGTGATGGCGAAACCAAAACAGCGTATATTGGAGAGACTACTGATGCCTATTCTAGAATGAAAGCCCACTTAAAACATAAAACTAAAAGTAAACTTTCATCTGTCCATTTAATCACAAGCGAAAAGTTCAATAAATCTGCTACCCTTGATATAGAATCCAATCTGATAAAATATATGTCTGGGGATAATGAGTTCACTCTGTTAAATGGAAACCTTGGACTTGCTAATCACAATTATTATCAAAAAAAAGAGATATACTGGGATATTTTTAACACGATTTGGAATCAACTCAGATCAAAAGGAGTATCTAAACATTCAATAGAACATATTAACAATTCTGACCTCTTTAAATACTCACCTTATAAAAGTTTAACTAAAGAACAAAGTCAAGGTTTACTTCAAATTTTACAGAATCTTGCTAAAGAAAAATATAATAATACTATTGTCGAAGGAGGCGCTGGCACTGGTAAAACAATTTTAGCCATTTTCTTGTTTAAAATGCTTTCAAATCAATTAGAGGATTTTAGTTTTAAAGAGTTCGGTGCAGAAGAAAACACTTATCTAGATTTAGTTAATCAGATAAAAAAAATACTTCCAGATCCTAAAATGGCATTAGTTGTACCAATGACCTCATTCAGAGCAACATTAAAAAAAGTTTTTAAAGGTATAAAAGGACTTAGTGCCAGCATGGTTATTGGGCCTGCTCAAGTAAGTAAACAAAAATATGATTTACTTGTAGTTGATGAGTCCCACAGGTTAAGAAGAAGAGTGAACTTAGGCACTTATTTCGGGGCTTTTGATAAAGCTTGTCTAGTACTTGATCTTGATAAATATAATGCAAGTGAATTGGACTGGGTAACCATGCAATCTAAGCATACTGTATTATTCTATGATCAAGGACAGTCAATTAAGCCATCTGATGTAAAAAAAGAACAATTTGACCTAATCAAAAAAGATAAAAACACCGCTATTCTAAAATTAAAATCTCAGTTCAGAGTAAAGGGTGGAAATGCTTATGTTGAGTACATAGACTCTCTATTAAATAATAAGTTAAATCTAGACTCTGCAAAATTCAATTCTAAAGAGTACGAATTTACTCTATTCGATTCAATAGAAACTATGATTGAACAAATAAAACTACGTGATAAAGAAAGTGGGCTTTCAAGGCTAATTGCTGGTTACTCATGGGAATGGAAATCAAAGAAAGACAAAAATGCTTTTGATATCAAAATAAATGATGTTCACCTAAAATGGAACGGTACATCAAATGACTGGATTAATTCAGATGGTGCAATTAATGAAGTTGGCTGTATACACACTACTCAAGGCTATGACTTAAATTATTCTGGGATAATTTTCGGAAATGAAATTTCATTTGACCCTGATAAACAAGAAATTATAGTAAAAGAAGAAAATTATTATGATAAAAACGGGAAGCAATCCATTAAAGACCCAAATGAACTAAAAGCTTTTATTATAAATATATACAAAACTATTATGCTTAGGGGGATAAAAGGCACGTACATTTACGTATGTGACCCCTTATTAAAAGCTCATTTTGATTTTTTTATACACAAACACAAAGCCAATCAGAATGAAAGCAAAACATTATTAAAAACTGGTAATATCAAGCCTTTTGAAAATTCAATTCCACTTTATAACATAAAAGTGGCAGCAGGTGTATTTGGTAAATTACAACAAGTAAAAGATATGGAATGGCTAAAAATTCCTAAAAAAATCAAACCTAGTAAAGACTTATTTGCATGTCAAGTAATTGGTGAGTCTATGAACAAGATAATTCCAAATGGTGCATTATGCTTATTCAGAAAATATTCAGGAGGTTCGAGAAATGGTAAAATAGTCTTAGTTGAAAACTCCAATATGTATGACTCCGATTTCGGTTCATGTTATACAGTTAAAGAATATGAAAGTAAAAAATATGAAGATAAAGATGGTTGGAAACATCAATCGATTATTTTAAAACCTTTATCTACTAACAGCTCATATAAAAATATAGTACTGAAAGATGAAGATTTGTCTACATTTAAAGTAATAGGAATCTTTGAATGTGTAATAGACTAAAAACCAAAATATAACAATGTGTTTTATTCAAAGTATTCTTCGAACTACTAAGACACCATACACGAAATATTAAAAATACACTCACTATACGAGGCAATAAAATAGCTACCTCCTTTTGTTAAATAAACTTGCTCTAGTCAATTTGATTACTTTCTTTACTTCATATATACTTTCTAACAATAAAATAGCTACTAATATCAAAATACAATAAGCATAACAAAATGCTGGTTTAACGACTTTCTCAAAAAATAATCTATAAAAAATTTATTTTAAATGCATCTTTTTAAAAAAGTATACGTCTATTATATGAATAATAAAAACAATAATTATGACCTTTAAAAATCAATGCTCTTGCAACTGTGATGGATGTGCAAATGGTAGCTGTAAAAATTGTACCTGCACTAACTGTACGTGTACTAATTGTAATTGTTAACCAACACCCGATATAATTAATTACTAAAATCGTAATCAAATGGTGTGAAACATCGTTTATCAAAGCTATTTGGCTTTGATAAACGGTATTTTTGTAAATTTATAGAATGACAACAAAACAAGTTTGGCGCAACTATTCAGATGATTTAAAACGTTTTATCTTTAGTAAAGTAAAAGATCAAAGTGTTACAGATGATATTCTGCAAGATACGTTTATAAAAATTCATACAAAACTTCATACACTTAAAGACATCACCAAATTAAAACCTTGGATTTTTAGTATTACCAGAAATTCAATCATTGATTATTTTAAAACGTCCCGTCAAAAAGCTACCCCGCACAATGTTGAGGAAACATCTGAGGAGGAAAATCATGCTCATACTGAACAAGACTGTTTGCGAGCTATTTTAAAAAATCTCCCCAAAAAATATCGTACGCCCCTATTTCTATCAGATATTAAAGGGTTCAAGCAACAGGAAATTGCTAAACAACTCAATCAAAGTTTAGCTGCTACGAAATCACAAATCCAAAGAGCACGAAAATTAATAGCACAAGGGTTTATGGATTGCTGCGGCTTTGTTATGAATAAAAATGGCAAATTAGTTGGTGAAATTCAGGATAAAGATGACTGTAAAATTTGCCAGTAACAAATTGTGATCATTTACCAACTATTTTCAAATTGAATTTCCCCTATTTATTTTTATAACGTATCACGTCCTGATCGTTATCATTGACGGTATTGGTTTGCCCTCCAGAGCTTCCTTTAACCGTTACTTTTAAGGGCACCTCTCCTTGAGAATTATTGGGTGAATTAAAAACGGCTTTTATTCCTACATATGACAATGAATTCCTAGGAAAAACACCTCCATTTCCTCTATATTCAAATTTATGCAAACCGCCATCTAATGTATATACCCAGTCAGAATTATTAAGAGTATATCCATTCAATTCTAGCAAATCAGTATCAAAGTCTAAAGTGTAAGTATTACTGTTTACAATTCTAAATTCAATGGCATCAACCATATTAGGTAAATTTCCATTTGATTCAGCGAAAGCAACAACAAAATCAATATTAGCTGAACTTCCATTAACAACAGTTGTTTGTGTATATATTGTTGGTGCGTAATCGGGAGGTGAAAAATTTCTTACAGTAATGGTCACTGTTGCCTCATCACAGGCTTGAGGGTTTCCGTTGTCACATACTCGATAACGAAAACTATCTGTTCCTGAATAATTTTGACTTGGTGTATATGTAAAATCTCCATTGGAGCTTAAAACAACATTCCCTTTACTTGGGTTGGTTACCGGAGTGCTTCTTACAGTTTGTGTATTTCCTTCTGGATCACTATCATTATCTAATACATTTCCTTTTAAAATACTATTGTAGTCAGTACTATAACCATCGTTTACAGCGCTGGTTGTATTCGTTTTACGACAATAAGTAACATTGTCCAGTCTTAAAATTCCATCATCAGCTCCTCTCCCATTAGGATTTACCGTATTTAACTTTAACTCTATTCTATTGATAGAGGTTACCCAGCTAGGTAAACGTATTTCTGCAGTAAGATTGGGATTTTGAGCTAACCTCCTACAGGTCATGGGCCATATACCGGTTGTTCCAGAAACCCAACTTGCACCGTTTCTAACTTGATTATCACCTGATTCTCCATTTTGATTACTTGGACTTTTCGCCCACCAAAACTCCGTTCCGTTTACTAATAATCTAAAAGCGAGTGAAGCACTTTGTCCTCCTGAATAACATGCCTCTCCTTCTTGACCGTTATTCGCGGCCCAAGAAAATCGAAGTCTGTAACCTCCAGAAGGAGCTGTTGAACTTGTAATAGTTGAAGATAGCGGAATACTGGTAGTATGATTTACATTTTCATTACCATATCCCTGATATCCAGTATCAACTCTTGGATTTTCTGTTTGAGTAACGCAAGTACCCCCTGTTACATTTCCTCTAAAAACACTATTCAACCTTAAAATACCATCATCAGCTCCTCTTCCATTAGGATTCACAGTGTGCAATTTTAGTTGAATACTTGATATTTTATTAACCCATGTTGGTAGTCTAATCTCAGCAGAAATATTAGGATTTTGAGCAAGTGATTTACAAGTCATATTCCAATTTCCTGTTGTACCAGAAACCCAACTAGCACCATTTCGAACTTGATTATCTCCCGACTCCCTATTCTGATTACTTGGACTTTTTGCCCACCAAAATTCAATTCCATTTACAAATAGCTGAAAAGCTAGAGAAGCGCTTTCTCCACCTGAGTAACAAGCCTCTCCCTCTTGCCCATTATTGGCTGCCCAAGAAAATGAAAGTCGATATCCCCCACTAGGAGCTGAAGAATTGAGAAGATTAGACGATAGGACAACATTGGTGGTATGATTTACGTTCTCATTGCCATATCCACGATACCCCGTGCTAACATTATAATGATCTATTTGACCTACGATTATTTGATTTACAAATAGTGTTAAGAATATAACTAAAGATTTGAATTCTAACCTAACACTTTTAAAAGAGAACACCCCTACATTTAACATACTAAATATTTTTAAAATTGCAATCAATAAGTTTCTTTAGTGATTACTAATTATATTATACGTGGGGGGGGGGGGGGGTTAAATTACTCAAAGATAATAATTTAAATCATTATTGAAAGCTCCTATTTTTAATATGTTAAATTATACTTCTAATTAAAACCAACAGATCAACTAAAATATGACCTAAAAAAGAGTTTTCTATTATTCTTCAAACACAAAAAGTGCTATCTAATATTTACTTTTTCTACCTTATTCTAAATGAAACACCTATACCTGCATACCATGAATCAGTATCCATCCAGCCCCCGTTAATATCAAATTGAATATCTTTATGAGGGATCCATGTAATACCAGAATGAATACGATTTAAAACACTGTCGTTATAATATTCGATAAAGTATTCAAACATACTTCCAATAGGAGTACCAATTAAAAATATGTTGTAAAAATTATCAATATATCCAAGATTATAATTGACAAATATATTTTTAAAACTTTTGGACATTGCCAACCTGAAATCATTCTTATTACTTACTAAATCTCTATTGTAAATAAAAGAAGTACCTATACCATAACTTGTATTTTCAGGATTCATCACCATAAATTTTACGCCTGCTGTATTTAAACTTGTATAATCAGTAGCGACTCTTAGTTCTATTTTATTAGTTATAGAACCTCTTAAAAAAGTAGTAAAATGAACACCTGATAAATGATTAAAAAAATCCAATCCATTTTCAAATTGTAGCTTATTTGGTGTAATAATCGAATACGATTCTGTTAAAGTAGGTCGTTGAGCATCTATAACCTCAACATTATCTTGCTGTGCATATGATAAAAACGGTATCATAATACTCATGAAAAAGGGAAAAATAACTTTCATTACTGCGTAATCTTTTTAAATGCAGATCAAAAATAATAATTTGACAAAAACAAACAATAAACAAATTTCCTCTATTCAGTTTTTTATTTATAATTAGCCATGATAAATTTAATGGTTTATTTTTTTTATGAGCAGAACACCTATTCATTTTAGATTTTTTTGATGATTCCTATTTAGATATAGATTTTAAAGGTTGACTTCTTGCCAACTAAAAAACCCCATAAAAAATGGGGTTATATTTTATATACTTTATGGTGTGAGTAATGTATACTAACTTTTTTAAAGGAAAAACAGCGCACCAAAGTTAATAGAACTTCTGCTGTTTGTTATATTTTCTCCATTATTTTCTTTATTAATGGAATTGAAACCACTTTGACCATCAAATTCAAAAAAAAGACGTGTATTTTCACTTATCTGAAACTTATATCCAATACCCAAGGCTAAACCAATATCTGTCGTCTCAAAGCTTTCCATTAATTCAATATTAGTAGAGATATCTTTTAAATTAACATCAATTAAAAACCCGGCATATAAACCAAAATTTAGGTACCAATTTCTATTTGACCCAAAATGCCAATTCGCTAAAACTGGTATCGTAAAATAACTTAGCTCATAATCTGAAATAACACGCTCTCCTGTATCATAATTATCTAAGAATCCATTACCCCATCCTTTTTGATCATAAATAAGTTTTGTTTTAATTCCCCAACGATCTGAGAAATAATACTCTCCAGTTAAAGCAATATTGAACCCTGTAGTATGATCAGTACTTAGATTGCTATTATTAAAAGTATTTCGTCCAAGCGTTACATTCGAAAAATTAACACCAATATTTCCTCCTAACTCGATGTCTCCTTTTTCTTGTGCTTTAAGAAAATTAAAAGATAAAATAGTAATACTAATAGCAACTAATAGCTTTTTCATAATAATTAATTTAACAATTTCGGGGCAAATATATAAATTAAAAGTAAAACTATCTTCTTTTCTTTTTTAATCTTCTTGATTTATTTCTTGGTGATTTTGAATGCTCTTTAAAAGTAATAGCATCATCAAATGTGTTCTTTGCTTTTCTCGGTGAATTCTTTCGCCACGATGCGTCTTCTGGGAGTAATTTTTTTAATAAGTCAGCACGACCTACTTTAGTTAATTTATCCTTAATCCATTTTCTATTTTCTTTCTTATACCAAAAGAAAAATTTATGTTGATCTAACTTTTCTTGTTTTGTTTTAGGTGTTTTTACCTCTTTTAAAGTGTAAGGATGGTATCCGCTATAATAAATAACAGTAGCTACTGTCATTGGTGTGGGTGTAAAATCTTGTACTTGCTCTAACTGAAACCCCATATCTTTTGTCTCAGCAGCGAGGTTAGCCATATCTTCTGGCTCACAAGCTGGATGACTTGATATAAAATAAGGTATTAGTTGAAGGTTCAACTTCCTCTTTTTATTTATTTTATCAAATCGTTCCTTAAACTTATGAAAATATGAAAAAGAAGGCTTTCGCATTAATTTCAAAACGGGGTCTGAAGTATGTTCTGGTGCTACTTTTAACCGACCTGAAACATGTTTTGACATTACTTCTTCTGTATAGGCATCTAATTCCTTATGGTCTGCATTTTTATTAAATTCAGGTACCAGCATGTCATGCCTTATCCCACTTCCTATGAATGACTTTTTTACTTTTGGATGCTTATCAACAGCCTGATATAACTCTGTTAACGGTTTATGTGAGGTATCTAAATTACTACAAATAACTGGTGATATACAAGAAGGTGCAACACATTTATCACATATTGCTTGTACTTTTCCCTTCATTTGATACATGTTTGCGGAGGGACCTCCAATATCAGAAAGATATCCCTTAAAATCATCCATCTTAGTTAATTCATCGACTTCTTTTAAAACCGATTCTTTACTTCTGCTAGCTATAAATTTTCCTTGGTGTGCTGAAATTGTACAAAAACTACATCCCCCGAAACAGCCTCTATGAATATTAACTGAAAATTTAATCATTTCGTAGGCCGGAATTGCACCCCGCTTATTGTATTTAGGATGCGGCATTCTTGTGTAAGGCAAATCAAAAGAACCATCGATTTCTTTCTCTGTCATCGTTGGAAACGGTGGATTGATCATTAATTTCCTGTCTCCTACCGCTTGAAAAATTCTTCTTGCGTAAAGTTTATTAGACTCTTGTTCTATTATTTTAAAATTCGAGGCATATGCTTTTTTATCTTTCAGACAGATTTCATGTGAAGAAATTTCAATATCATTCCAGTTTTTATTTTTGGGAATTTTTTCTCCATCTTCTAATAAAACAGCGGTCTGTTTGATGGTTTTTAAACTTGAAAAGGGAACTCCTTTTTGCAAAAGCTCTACCAATTCTCTTAGTGGCTGTTCTCCCATACCATACACCAGCATATCAGCTCCAGAGCTTTCCAAAATAGAGGGCATTAATTTATTAGACCAATAGTCGTAATGCGTTACTCTCCTCAAAGAGGCTTCAATTCCTCCAATTAAAACAGGTACCTCTGGAAATTTTTCTTTTAAGATTTTTGTATAGACCGAAGTTGCATAATCTGGTCTAAACCCTTTGTCTCCGTTGGGTGTATATGCATCTTTATCTCTTCTCCGTTTACTTGCTGTATAGTTACTTACCATAGAATCCATACAACCCGCGGTTACAGCAAAAAATAATCGGGGTTTACCCAATTTAATGAAGTCCTGTAAATTATCATGAACGCTTGGTTGTGGAACAATCGCTACTCGTAGTCCATAACTTTCTAAAATTCGACCAATAACAGCTGGTCCAAAAGCTGGATGATCTACATACGCATCGCCACTAAATAGAATTACATCTAATTCATCCCATCCTCTTAACTTTACCTCCTTATTTGTGGTAGGTAACCAATCTGAAAGTCGTCTAATTCTCATACCAGTGCAAAGGTACGTTGTTTTGATTTAATTTACTGTTGTTACTATGAAACATTAAAATAACGTCTTTAAATTATTTTATTTTCGACTATTAAAGTAAGCTAACAAAAAATACTTTCTATCTATAGAAAGTATTTTTAATCAATATTTTAATTACTGACTATTTAAAAGAGCTTATCCCTTTTTTCAACCAGTTATAATATTCATCTACTTCTGGTGTATAAGCTACAGGATCGATTAAATTTTCTTCATTTAAGTCCATTAAAACATAATACGGTTGTGAATTTGTTTTATATTTTATGGTTTGTAGTTCGCTCCATTTTTGACCAATATACCTTAACTTTTTTCCCGGGCGCAATTTTGACGCTACAATTTCATCATTTTCTAAAGCTCGTTTATCATCTACGTAAAGGGAAATTAAAATAACCTCATTCTTCAGCACTGATAATACTTTATCCTTCACCCAGACATTTTGTTCCATTTTTCTGCAATTCACGCAAGCGTGTCCAGTGAAATCAATCAACACGGGCTTGTTTACCTGCTTTGCATAAGCCAGACCTTTGTCATAATCGTTAAATGCTAGTATATTGTGAGGCGCCATTAAATGCGCTCCATCAGGTAACGTTGCTTGAAAATCATTTGATTTAGAAACAGAAACTGAGCTCGCTTTTTGATACCCTACTCCATATGGAGATTCACTGTAATTCTGAGGTGGAGGAAATGCGCTTATTAAATTTAAAGGGGCTCCCCATAAGCCTGGTAACATATATAATGTAAAAGACAATGAAACCAAACCAAGACTTAACCTTCCTACAGAAATATGTGATAAAGCGTCATCATGTGGTAGTCTAATTTTTCCAAATAAATAAAGAGTAAGTGTTCCAAAAATAGCAATCCATATGACTAAGAAAACCTCGCGCTCCAAAAAGTGCAACTGCAGAACCAAATCAGCGTTTGATAAAAATTTAAAGGCTAATGCTAATTCTAAAAAACCCAAAACAACCTTCACTGTATTTAACCATCCTCCAGATTTTGGTAAAGAATTCATCCAACCAGGGAAAATTGCAAATAAAGTAAATGGAAGTGCTATAGCCATTGAGAATCCTAACATACCAACAATTGGAGCAAGTCCTCCTTTTGAAGCTGATTCAACTAATAATGTCCCTACAATCGGACCTGTACATGAAAAAGATACAATCGCTAAAGCTAGTGCCATAAAGAAAATGCCTACTAAACCTCCTTTATCTGCTTTCGTATCGATTTTCGTTCCCCAAGAACTGGGTAAGGTAATTTCAAATGCTCCTAAAAATGAAATGGCAAAAACAACTAGTAAAAAGAAAAACAACAAATTAAACCAAACACTAGTAGATAAAGCATTTAAAGAATTTGCTCCAAAAACACCTGTAACAATAGAACCAAGAACAACATAAATTACAATAATAGAAACCCCATAGATAATGGCATTCCTTATACCCTGCGATTTATTTTTACTCTGTTTTGTAAAAAAACTAACAGTCATAGGAATCATTGGAAACACACAAGGTGTTAACAATGCTGCAAATCCTGAAAGAAAAGCTATTAAAAATATAGCTAGTAAACCTTTTTCGGTGCTACTGTCTTTTTTTTTTTAAGAGCTTTAGCTTTCGTCAAATCAAAAGATAAGTCAATCTCTGTTGGTGGTAAGCATTGTGTTTCTCTACAGACCATAAATTCTACTGATCCCTCAACTTTTTGAGTTCCTTTCTGAACTTGTACCTTTTGCCTAAAAGATGCTTTGTTTGAAAAAGATTTAACTTTCATATTAAACGTTTCATCCATAACAGTATGCCCTTTTTCTTCTGTAACCTTTCCTATTAATTTGAAACCTTTATTCTCAGTAAAAAAGAATGTTGTTGGAATAGGACCTCCTTGTTTTACATTCTGAGAATAAATATGCCAACCCGTTTCTATCATGGCAGTTGCTACAAGGTTGTACTCTGATTCTGATATTTTTTCAACAGAAGCCTTCCATTTAACAGGCTCGTATATTTGTGAAAATCCTTTGTTAGAAAAAGTAATGAATAATAAAACAAGTATAAATTTAATACTACTTTTTAGGGGAACGTTTATTATTGATTTCATCTATCTATTTTGCTTTTATTATCCGATAAATGTAATTAAATAAAATTTTAAAATAAATAAATATTTTTTAATTTATGGTTATTTTAAAATTTCAGCCGTAATATACTAAGACAACTTCTTACGAAAACTGCCAAATCTTAGTTACAATACTAAAAAATGAAATTTTAACTCAAAATCGTGTTATACGATTTATGTTTGCATACTACATAATAAATACTTCTGCCCTTTATTACTTAAAATACTTCCTAATAATATAAACACCTTGCAAGAATAATTCATAAAAATTTTCACACTAAAAAAGACACCTTAAAACATAAACCAGCTATCTATTCTGTTAACTTTTATATATAACTAAAATTAATTATTTAGTTTTGCTTTGTTTTTAAAACAAAACTATCAATCCTTCACTACAAAATCAAAGTGATAAAATTAATTTCACAAAATTTTGTTAGTATTTTTAAAAATTAGTAATTATGAAAAAACATTTTTTCTCCACACTACTTTTTTTATTAGTAGTCTGCAGTTGCACCTCTAATAAAAAATCTCTCATAATAGAGGAAAACGAAAATAACTACGTAAAAGAAAACTATGAGAAAAAAGAAGTAAAAATAACCATGCGTGATGGTATTAAGCTTCATGCAACAATTTATAGTCCAAAAGACACTTCAAAAAAATATCCGATTTTACTTCAACGAACTCCTTATAGCTGTAGGCCTTATGGTAAAAATAAATTCAAAGATAAAATAGGTCCTAATATTACCCTAATGAAAGAAGGTAATATAATTGTTTACGAAGATGTTCGTGGTAGATGGATGAGTGAAGGGGTTTATGATAATATGCGTGCCTACATTCCCAATAAAACAGAAAAACAAACTGATGAAACTACCGATACTTATGACACTATTGATTGGTTAGTAAAAAATGTTTCCAATAATAACGGAAAGGTTGGAACATGGGGTATTTCATATCCTGGACATTACGCTACAATGTCAACAATTGACGCTCACCCTGCGCTTAAAGCGGCTTCTCCTCAAGCATGTATTGGTGATTTCTTCTTCGATGATTTTCATCATAATGGTGCGTTTTTACTTAGCTATTTTAGAGCTATTTCATTATTTGGAACTTACAAAGATCAACCTACTAATGTCGCTTGGTATCAATTTCCTGAAATGAAAACCCAAGATCAATATCAATTTTTTCTTGATAAAGGCCCTATCAAAAACTTGAATAACTATTTTAAGTACAGCGATACTTCGATAGATAAAGATGACTCAAAAAAGTTGATTGATGATTTTTTCTGGAAAGAAATTACCGAGCATCCTAATTATGATTCCGTTTGGGAAAGTAAAGGGGTTATACAACACTTAAACAAAGTGCCTTCTAATGTTGCTACCATGGTTGTAGGTGGTTGGTTCGATGCTGAAGACTTATATGGACCTCTTGAAACTTACAAAGCAATAGAAAAGTATCAAACTGAAAATAATAATATTTTAGTTTTTGGTCCATGGGATCATGGAGGTTGGTCTAGAGATAAAGTCAAAAACACGGTTGGTAATTATTATTTCGGCGACTCAATATCCTTAAACTTTCAAAAAAACATAGAAACCAAATTTTTCAACCATTTTTTAAAAAACAAAGAAACAAATAGCTTATCATTACCAGAAGCTTATGTTTTTGATACAGGAAAAAAGAAATGGCAATCATATGATACCTGGCCTCCAAAAAACACGAACAAACAAATTTTCTTTTTGTCGGACAACCAAAAACTATCTACAACTCCCCACTCAAAATCGAAATCTATCAACTTTATAAGTGATGTAAAAAAACCTGTTCCATATTCAGAGGATATTAAAACAGTTTTTACACCCAGAAAGTATATGACCGACGACCAACGTTTTGCGGCTAGAAGACCTGATGTATTAGTATTTGAAACTGAGGTTTTAAATAATGATGTTACTTTAGCAGGAGATATTTTAGCCAAACTTAAGGTTGCTACAACGGGTACTGCTGCTGACTGGATTGTAAAAGTTATTGATGTACATCCGCATGACTTAGAAGATAATAACGATGAAATGCAAAAACACCTAAAATTAAGTAATTATCATTTAATGGTAAGAAGTGAGGTTATGCGTGGTCGATTTAGAAATAGTTTTTCTAAACCTGAACCATTTATCCCAAACAAGAAAACCAATGTTAATATAAAGCTTCAAGATATTTTTCATACTTTTAAAAAAGGGCATAAAATTCAAGTTCAAGTTCAAAGTACGTGGTTTCCTTTAATTGATCTTAATCCTCAAACTTTCGTTAACAACATTTACAAAGCTAATAAGGAAGACTTTAAAACTCAAATACATTCTGTATTCACAGATTCAACTATTGAATTTAATATTGCTAAGTAAACAATAATTATTTGATATGTTATAACACACAATGCTAATAATGCGTTATTAGCATTGTACGTTTTGTGTAAAACAACTATAAATATTTTAAAAACTTTTCCCTTGGTATTTCTCGGGCTCCCAAACTTGCTAGGTGATCGTTGTAAACTTGACAGTCAATTAATTTATAGTTGCAGTTTTTAGCTAAATGAATAAAAGCTAATTTACTCATATTGCTCTCCTTGCTAAACATGCTTTCTCCGCAAAAAACACCGTTCCCCAAATCAACTCCATATAAGCCTCCAAGAATTTTATTATTGCGCCAAACTTCAATTGACTTAGCTAAGCCCGATCTATGCAATCTCAAATAGGCTTCCTGCATTTCATCAGTTATCCAGGTTCCAAATTGATCTGATCTATGAATGTATTTACAATTATAAACTACTTCTGCAAATGCTTTATTTTCGGTAATTAAAAAATCATTTTTCCGAAGCACTTGCTTCATAGACTTCGAAATTTTAATTTCTTCTGGAAATAAAACCATTCTTTTATAAGGACTATACCACACAATAGGTTCTCCTTCATTAAACCAAGGGAATATACCTTTCTGATACGCATACTTTAGTCTTTCAACTGATAAATCTCCACCTAATGCAATAATACCATCCTCTGTAGCGGTGTTATATGGTGGAAATGAAATTTCTTTACTTAACCATATCATATAAATTCAATTACTATTTTAAAAATTAAGCAACTCATAGAGCTTTCGATAGTTATTTTTTAACCAACTAAAAAACAAGAAGCCCTATTAAATAAACAATACTTCCAACAACCATAGCAATTAGCGTATAAGGTAGTATCTCTCTTGCTTTTAATTTCGTTATTCCCAACAAGGGCAACGCCCAAAATGGTTGTAACATGTTTGTAACTTGGTCTCCATAAGCCATTGCCATTATTGCTTTAGGCAAAGGTACTCCTAATTTCAATGCACTTTCAACAACAATTGGTCCTTGTACAACCCATTGACCTCCACCACTAGGAACAAATATATTTACAAGACCTGCACTAAAAAATGTAAATATCGGGAGTGTTGTTGCGTTCGATATGGAAACGAAAAAATCAGAAATTAGAACAACCATTCCTGTGCTTTTCATTATACCCATAATACCAAAGTAAAGAGGAAATTGGATTAAAATACCTGATACATCACTAATTGATTCGTTAATTGCATTTGTAAATTTCTTAAAACTTCCATGCAGGATAATTCCCAATCCTAACATAAAAAAATTGATTAAATTTGGAGTTATTTTTAAAACTAAAATAGCAGCACCATACTGATAAAAAAATACTATAAGAATAGCTATACCAAAACCATAAGCTAAACATTTAGAACTATCTAAGGTTCTCATTGTTCCATTTTCTTCCTCTTTTGGACACAAACTATATACTGGTAAATTTATCGTTGTGCCTTTTGATTTACTCCCCAAAAAATAAAATGTTACTGTTACTGATAAAAGTACAAGTAAGAAAATAAGTAGATTCCAAAAACTAAAAACAGTCTCTGAATAATCAATGAGGCTTGGGATCTGTTTTAAAATATCTTTCGATGACACAGATGTCATAATGCTTTTTATATGCCCTACCTCATTAATTTTAATCGGAGCAGAACCTGAAATCCCCCCATGCCAAACCATTAAACCTACATACCCTGCAGCTCCTATTATTGGATAGTTCAAAGCTATATTTCTTGCTTGCGCATGCTCCGCTGTTTTTCTTGCTAGTAAAGCTCCAAAGATTAAGCCTAACCCCCAATTAAAAAAAGCAACCAGCATTGTAAAACTAGCAACAATAGCGGCGCTTACAGCCGTATTTGTACAATATTTAGTGACCCTTACAATTAGTTTACTTACTGGATTACTCAAAACTAATACATGTCCTAAAACCAAAATTAACATCATTTGATAGGCAAAAACCAATAATCCGTTTGTCCATATACCTTTTTCCCAAAAACTAAGCACTTCTAAAGAATAAGGATATAATGAAACATTTTCTGGTTTTGTAAAAAGCACACTTAATAAATAAGCGATAATGGTTAGAACAATTGCAATCGTAAATGGAGATGGCAAATACTTTTTGAAGACTTTTTCTATGGTTTCTGTAAGATTCATTTTATAAAGTTTGATTTGATAAAAATAAACAAATAGACTAAATTGTTTTACTAGCTTTGCAATATGGTAAAAGAACTACAACTTCGTATTAGTTTGACTGAAGAAACAATACAGGATATACTTATAAAAAAGGCTGCCAAAAAACTAGGCGTAGAACCAGAAAACATCACTAGTATAAAAGTTCATCGAAAATCAATTGATGCTCGAAAAAAAGAAGTTTTTTTTAATTATAAAATCGCCACTTACATAAATGAACCCCCTCCTGAACAAACAGCATACCATTTTGACTATAAAGATGTTTCCAGTGCAAAAGAAATACATATAGTAGGCTTTGGACCTGCAGGTATGTATGCTGCACTTCGGTGTATTGAATTAGGTTACAAACCCATTGTTTTAGAGCGAGGAAAAAATGTTCAAGATAGAAGAAGAGATTTAAGAGCCATAAATCAATTTCATGAAGTCAACAAAGACTCTAATTATTGCTTTGGAGAGGGAGGAGCTGGAACCTATTCCGATGGAAAACTCTACACACGCAGTCTAAAAAGAGGTGATGTTAGACGTATTTTTGAAAATTTAGTATATCATGGAGCAACTGAAAAAATCCTTATTGATGCCCATCCGCATATTGGCACGAATAAACTTCCAAAAATTATTAAGAACATTCGAGAAACAATATTAAAATACGGTGGTGAAATTCATTTTAATTCTCGTGTTTCGGACTTTATCATAAAAAACAACAAACTAAAAGCCATACGAATTCAAAATGGGCAAGAGCTATCTGTTAATGCCGTTATTTTAGCAACAGGACATTCTGCCCGAGACATTTTTGAACTCCTTAATAACAAAAATGTTCTTTTAAAAGCTAAATCCTTTGCCATGGGAGTTCGTGTTGAGCACCCTCAAGAACTTATAGATCAAATTCAATATAGTTGTAATGGTCAAAGAAATGGACTATTACCTGCAGCTGCTTACAGTCTTGTACATCAAGTGAAAAACAGAGGCGTTTATTCGTTTTGTATGTGCCCTGGAGGCTTCATAGTTCCTGCTGCAACTGCCCCTGGAGAAGTTGTCGTAAATGGTATGTCGCCTTCAAAAAGGAACAACGCTTTTGCTAATTCGGGGATTGTAGTTGAAATCAATGTAGATGAAGACATTCCAAAATATGAAAAATTTGGTGTTTTTAAAGGACTTGAATTTCAGCGTGACCTTGAGAAGCTAGCTTTCAATGCTGGAGGAAAATCTCAAGTTGCACCAGCGCAACGACTCACCGATTTTGTTGAAGGGAATTTATCATCAAGCTTAAATACTACTTCATATCAACCAGGACTAAAATCATCCCCACTTCATTCTTTGTTACCTAAAACCATTGGAAGTAGACTCAGAAAGGGATTTACTGCATTTGGAAAAAAGATGCATGGATATTATACGAATGAGGCAAATATTATTGGGGTAGAGTCTCGAACGTCGTCTCCTATTAATATCCCAAGAAAAAATACACTGGAACACCCTGAAGTTACAGGATTATTTCCTTGTGGTGAAGGCGGTGGATATGCAGGAGGTATTATATCTGCTGCAATGGATGGTGAACGTTGTGCTGAGGCTGCTTCGCAAATTTTGTAAGATATCTTAAAATAAAAGTAACAATTCAACATAGTGAATTAAACGGTTGCACTCGATAAAGGTGATATTTAAAAATCACAATATCATAAAAAAGAAAATTACTTTATGACCCCCACTTAAAAGAAGAAACTACGTAATAAAAATATTGACCTCATATCATAAAATAAACATGAAAAAATATAGTAACTAAAATATAGTATCAACTGAAATAAATAACAATTAACCTTTAATAATTATATTATTTCTTTGATTTATGAAGGATTACCTTGTATTTTTGCAAACTCGTAAATTACGAGTGTAACGGGTATAAAATGAAAGATAGTAAGAAAGGAAAAAAGAAAAACAAATCTCCTAAAGCAAAAAGGCTACATGTTTATTACAAGAGAACTGGTTTCTATATGTTTATATGGGAAAGTTTAAAAAAAGCTATAGGTCCCATTATTGCTGTTATCGTAGGATTGATAATCTTCAATAAATATGTTTATAATATCAATGATGGTCTACAAGCCATGACAGAAACCTTCTCTAGAGCTGGTGTATTAATTACTTTCTTTGTATCAGAAACTATATTAGGGTTAATTCCTCCTGAAATTTTTATTGCTTGGTCAAAAAAAACGACAGAGCCTGTAATTAATCTTTCGATACTTGCTTTCTTATCTTATCTTGGAGGTATTATCGCTTATTTTATTGGTAGGTCAACTCGAAAAATAAAAACCATCAATCAATACTTAGAAGTAAAAATGGCTAAGCATTTAAAAAACACAAGTAAATGGGGGGGCTTTTTAATCTTAGTTGGTGCGCTTTTGCCTTTACCTTTTTCGATAAGCTGTATGACAGCAGGAATGATTAAATATCCTATCAAAGGTGTCATCACATTTGGATTGTTTCGCTTTTTACGATTCGCTATTTATGCTTGGGCTATTTTTAATATGGTGAGTTAATATAAAACAGGAAGAAACATCTAGTTAATTAGAAAATAATAATTAGTAAAAGAAACAACTCGATATTATGTAAAAATAACTTTTACATTAAACCTTCTAGGATAAACCTAGAAGGTTTTTTATTTCCCCTTAAAACACCCTCATTAAATGAGGATACTTCAAATATAAGTAGCTATTTCTTAATAATTAATGTAGTTTCCGTTAAATAAATTGTAATTTCCGATATAATTCAGGTTTCAGCATAAAAAAAGAGCCTAAACTGGCTCTTTTAATTAACTATTTTAATTCTTTATGTTAAAATGGTAAATCATCAGGCTCATTATCTGATGATAAATCAGGTGCTGGTGCAAAGTTATCAGCTGGAGGAATACTTTGATTAGAGGAAGCTTGAGCTAAATTCTCTATTCTCCAACCTTGTATTGAGTTGAAATATTTAGCCTCCCCTTGAGGATTAATCCACTCCCTACCTCTTAAATTAATTGAAACTTTTACGTCTTGACCTATTTGATAACTATCTAACAAATCACATTTATCTTGAATAAATTCAATAAGAATCATTTGTGGATATTGTTCATCAGTAGTAACTACTAACTCACGCTTTCTAAATCCATTACTTCCAAAAGTTTGTGTTCCGTTTATTAATTTAATTTTACCAATTACTTCCATTAATCATTTATTTTAATAAAAGTACTTTCCAAGCACTTTCTACGTCATTATTTTGTAAATACTCGTGTGCAAAAGTATGCTTTTTTTCTTCAGATACACCAACAAACCTTTGATGTTCTTTAGCAAAGTTATTAACATCATCATCGGTAGGAAATTTTTCAACATTACCAAGCATACCAAGATCATTACCGGTTAATACTTTACTATTTCTAATTCCAAACGGAATTTTATCTACCCCTATTCCAAGGGTTGATAAAGGCTTTGGTATCTCAAAAAAACCATCCCTTGCTCTACTATAATAATTTCCGCCTGCCCTAGAAACTAAATCTATTTTATATTGATCAATACTTCCATCATCAGATAATACTTTTTCGTTAATGTGAATTTTAACAACCTCGCATACAATTAAATTACCTGCTCCGCCATTGTTTCCCGTATAAATAATATCATTTACTTTACATTCAAATTGAACAGGAGACTCTGCAACCCTATAAGGTTTAACTATATCTGAGGGAAGCATTGTTAAACCTGCTTTTTCAAATTCATTAACTTCTTTTGGGTACATAGAACTACTTAATGACATTTGTTGAACAATATCATAATTAACAATATTAATAACAACCTCTCTTATCTCTTCTGCATTGTCTAAAGTATGTTTTGTTTTATTGGCTCTAACGCTTCTTGCTGGTGAAAAAATCATAATTGGTGGGTTTGCACCAAAGACATTAAAAAAACTAAAAGGAGATAAATTTGGCACCCCTTTTTCGCTTATTGTACTAGCAAAAGCAATTGGCCTTGGTGCAACAGCCCCAAGAAGATACCCATGCAATTTTGAAGTTGGAATGCTTTTAGGATCTATTGATAACATCGTTTTATATTTTTAGTGTAAATATACTACAGTTTACTTAAAGAAGTTATACCTGAGAATAGTTTATATTTGACCTATGAGTTTTTCTTATAATAGTTTTTGGATCAAACGAATCGTTATACTTGTATCTTTTATAATTGTTCTATTAATACTATGGAACACCTATACATTCTTCCAGAGATTCAAGGAAGAAGAACGAATGAAAATGGAATTGTATGCATCAGCAATTAAAGAAATGGCCTCAAATCCTGATTCTAATGCCAGTTTTAATTTAGAAATAAAGGTTTTTGATGGTATTAAAAATATTCCTGCACTAGCTGTTGACGAAGAAGGTAATTTTATTAGAACCAATAATCTAGACTCAATTAAGTCAAAGGATACTTTGTATTTAAAAAAACAACTTTCTTTAATGAAAAGGCAAAATGATCCAATTGTTATAAAAAATACTGGGTATAAAGAATACATTTATTATCGTAATTCGGACTTACTTTACAAGTTAAAATACTATCCACTAGCCCTGCTTTTAATTCTAGCTTTGTTTCTAACTATTATTTATATGGTTTTTAAATCTAATAAAATAGCAGAACAAAATAAACTTTGGACAGGAATGGCAAAAGAAACAGCCCACCAAATAGGTACCCCCTTGTCTTCATTATTGGGATGGATTGAAATTTTAAGATTTGAAAAAGTGAATGAAATGTATGTTAACGAAATTGAAAAAGACGTAGATCGTTTAAATATAATAGCCAATCGATTTTCAAAAATTGGTTCTTTACCCGACTTACAAAAAAATAATATTATTCATGAAACGAAACGTGTTTTCAATTACTTAGAATCTCGAAGCTCAAAACAAATTAGCTTCTTTTTCGATACTTCTCGCTCAAATATAACTTCTCGCATTAGTGTTGAGTTATTTGGTTGGGTAATTGAAAATCTTATCAAAAATGCTATTGATGCTATGGCTGGTAAAGGGTCCATTTCTCTTAAGATAACAGAAAATTCCAAGAATGTTATCATTCAGATATCAGACACAGGAAAAGGGATCCCTAAATCACAATTTACAAATATTTTTAACCCTGGATTTACAACAAAAAAAAGAGGTTGGGGACTAGGACTTTCTTTATCTAAGAGAATAATTGAAACCTATCATAAGGGAAGGATTTTTGTCCAAAAATCTGAGCTTGGAAAAGGTACTACATTTGAAATAAATTTAGAAAAAGAATAATATTTAAGTATTTTATTTTTTATTTAATTTAACTTACATTTAACAAATTACTTGCAATTATTCTTTTGCTTCTAAAATAAGTCGGTAATATCTTTGTAGTGAGAAATATAAGAGCAATATATTTTTATTTCTCCATACTTATGAAAAACAAAACTTTAAAATATCATTCATTAAAGTTACTTACATTACTATTTTTAACTTTCTTTTCCAACACGAAATCAATTGCTAGAACCATTAGCTACGGAAACAACTCTTTAATTTCCGATGCTGACTTTATAAAGAATTTCGAAAGTATAATAAAAGATACTATAAAACTCCATACTCAAGTACTAGATTTTTCTCCATTTGAAGAAAAAGAAAACTTTATAACATCTCACAAAAATATTTTTCAATTTTTTAAAAGGAAAACACATCGAAATTCGAATAAAAACATCTATATCATATTAAATAGTTTCTCCAAAAGGTTATTTATTTTTTATTGTCGTTTAAAAATTATTTCGTTTAAAACACTAAAAATAATCTTACAAAATTTAACTTCATAACCTTATTAGGTAAATAAAAACATAAAAAAATGAGACTAAAAAATAACATACAATTTCTTTTGATACTTGTAATACTAATTAGTTGCCAAAAGAAAAAAACATCTTCTAAAAACACCAATAAAGAAGAAGAAGCTTGGAGTTACTCCGGAGAAAGTGGTCCGGAGCACTGGGCTGAACTTGAAAAAAACTCCGAATGTGGTGGTAAATTTCAGTCTCCAATCAATATAATTAGTATTAATGCTAAAATTGATAGTCAATTAAATTCTTTAGATATTCATTATGAAAAGAGTACAAAAATACATAGCGTAAAAAATAATGGCCACTCGATACAATATAATTTCGAAAAAGGAGACTATATTAATTACAAAAATGAACGTTTTAATTTGAAACAAATTCATTTTCACGAATCGTCAGAACATACAATTGATGGCGTCAGATATCCTTTAGTTATCCACATGGTTCATGCAAATTCTACAGGAGAGTATTTAGTTTTGGCTATTATGGCTAAAGAAGGCAAGACAAGTATTCCCTTTGAATTTCTTGAAAGCTTTTTACCTTTAGAAAAAGGTGAAGTAAAAAAAATAAACAAACCTTTTAATTTAAATCATAATCTTCCTTTAAATAGAGGGTACTATAGCTATACAGGATCTTTAACAACACCTCCATGTACAGAAGGAGTTAAGTGGTTTATCTTTAAAGAGCCGATTACAATATCAGTAGAACAGGTTAATATTTTAAAAACTTTAATGCCTGTAAATAATTATAGGAAAGAACAACCCTTAAACGGTAGAAAAATTCAAATGACAGAATAATTTTATAAAAATACTTGCTCACAAGTATATTAAAACTGGTTTAAACAACTATAAACCAGTTTTAATGTATTATTCAATAAAATTACTTTTAATTTTTTCAGCTGTAGTAATAAACTCTTCTTTAGTTAATTTTACTTTTGAAATAAAACGTATATCATCCATTTTCTTTATGGGTATTAAATGAACATGTACATGAGGAACCTCCAAACCAATAACACTCATACCCACACGCTCACAATCTATAGTTTTTTCAATTGCTTTTGCTACTCGATAAGAAAAAGCCATTAAATCACTGTATTCTTTCTCTGATAAATCAAATAACTTGTTTTCTTCTTTTTTAGGAACAACAAGCGTATGCCCCTGAGTATTAGGATTTATATCTAAAAACGCATAAAACTTTTCGTCCTCTGCAATTTTATACGAAGGAATTTCTCCTTTAACTATTTGAGTAAAAACACTAGCCATAATGATATTTAACTTACGTTTATTATAGATTTATATGAACCTGAAAATCAATTATTTTTTAACTTTTTGTGGTTAACGAGAAATATCCATCACCTCAAAGTTCATTTTCCCATTAGGCACTTGTATTTCTGCTAAATCACCCACTTTTTTTCCTAGTAAACCTTTTCCTATGGGAGAATTAACCGATAATTTTCCGTTTTTTATATCACTTTCGCTATCAGCTACTAATGTATATTTAAACTCCATATTATTTATTGTGTTTTTTATAACAACAATAGAGTGAATCAATACCTTTGAAGTATCTAATTCACTTTCATCAATGATTCTCGCACTAGCAACAACATTTTTAAGTTTAGCTATTTTAGTTTCCAATAAAGATTGCTCTTCTTTTGCTGCATGATATTCAGCATTTTCACTTAAATCTCCCTTATCTCGGGCATCTGCTATCTCTTGTGACACTCGAGGTCTCTCCACTTGCTCTAAGTGTGCTAATTCATCTTTTAACTTTTTAAGTCCTTCTTCTGTGTAGTAAGATACGTTACTCATAACTGTTTTAAATTTAAAAATCTCATACCCTTTGGGATGAGATTGCATTACAAATGTACAAAATTTTCGTAAATTTGTAAAGTTATATAAACACCAATCTGCTTAATACATGAAAAAACTTCATTTTATTTTAATAATTGCATTTCTTGTAAGTTGTGGTGATAACATTATTGAGAATAATTGTTTCAGTAACTCTATTCAGCCACTTTCTTTTGATTTAAATAACCCACAATTAAACGGATTATTAACTCCTAACGGAAGTGTAACCGTAAATGGAGGCATGAATGGTATTGTTCTTTTTAATAAAGGGACTGGTGGTACATTTTCTCCATATATAGCGATTGATAGAAAATCACCAAATCGTAATTGTAATGAGCCAATGATAGTAAACCCTCCTGTTTTAAAATGTTCTTGTGATGCCAGTACGTATAGTATGTTAGATGGCTCTTTAATTTCAGGGAAAAACGATTGCAATGGTGGAGCCAGAGTATATACGGTTACTCAAAGTGGTAGCACTCTTCAAATAAGTAATTAAATTCATATTTTACTTGAATTAGATTCTTATTTTTGTTGTTTCAACAACATAACTGACAATTCAACGTGAAAAATTATTTTTCTTCGAACTTTAAATTAGGAGTTCTGGGTGGTGGGCAACTAGGAAAAATGTTACTTACCGAAACACACAAATTTGATATTTATACAGTAGTTTTAGATCCGAATTCAGATGCCCCTTGTGCTCAAATATGTAATGAGTTTCATCAGGGAAGTCTATTGGATTTTAATACTGTATATAACTTCGGAAAACAAGTAGACTTACTAACTATTGAGATTGAAAATATTAACATTGATGCTCTTGATAAACTTGAGAAAGAAGGACTTCCTATTTTTCCAAAACCCAAAAACCTGAGAATTATACAAAATAAAGCGCTTCAGAAAATCTTTTATAAAAATCAGGGAATTCCTACCGCTAACTTTGATCGCTTTAATTCGATCAAAGAACTTGAAAAAGATATTAAGAAAGGTAAAATCAACTTTCCTTTTGTTTGGAAGTCGGCTCGATTTGGCTATGACGGCAAAGGTGTAAAAATTATAAAATCAATAAACGATTTAAAAAATTTACCATCTGGAGAATGTATTGGAGAAAAATTGATCTCTTTTAAAAATGAACTAGCAGTCATTGTTGCCAGAAATAAAAAAGGAGAGATCAAAACATATCCTGTTGTCGAAATGGAATTTCACCCAGAAGCGAACCAGGTTGAATACGTAATCTGTCCTGCTAGAATTGATGATGAAATTGCAAATAAAGCACGTAAAGTAGCGTTAGATGTTGCTAATGCCTTTGATTTTGTTGGTCTACTAGCCGTGGAAATGTTTCAAACCAAAGACGATAATATTTTGGTAAATGAAGTAGCTCCAAGGACTCATAACTCTGGACATTATTCTATAGAAGCCAGTTACACCAGTCAATTTGAACAACATATTCGTAGTATTTTGAATTTGCCTTTAGGAAAAACAACAAGTAAAGCTGCTGGAATTATGGTGAATCTTGTTGGAGCTGAGGGCTACTCTGGTAATGTAGTGTACGAAAACCTAGAGGAAGTATTAAAAATTGAGGGAGTTACTCCCCATCTATATGGTAAAAAACAAACAAGGCCTTTTAGGAAAATGGGACATGTAACTATAGTAAATCCAGATATTAAAAAGGCACGTGAAATTGCTCAAAAAGTAAAAGAAACAATTAAGGTTATCGCTAAATAAAAAATTATGATAGGAATAATAATGGGAAGTGACTCTGACCTTCCAATAATGCAAGAAGCAATTGATATTTTAGAGAGTTTTGATATAAAAATAGAAGTTGATATTGTTTCAGCTCATAGGACTCCGAATAAATTATTTGATTACGCTTATAATGCTCATAAAAGAGGAATTCAAGTTATTATAGCTGGAGCTGGTGGTGCAGCGCATTTACCTGGTATGGTTGCTAGCATGAGTCCGCTCCCTGTAATAGGAGTTCCTGTAAAAAGTAGAAATTCTATTGATGGATGGGATTCTGTTCTTTCAATTCTTCAAATGCCTGGAGGAGTTCCTGTAGCCACAGTTGCTCTAAATGGTGCAAAAAATGCAGGAATTTTAGCAGCACAAATTATAGGAGCTTCTGATAAATGTGTTTTAGACAAAGTAATTACATACAAAGAAGGACTTAAATTAAAGGTTGAAAAAGCCTCAAAAAAGGTAAGAAAATAAGTATCTTTCAACCACAAAAAAGTCTAAAGTGAACTCAAATATTTTGAGTCTCAAATTATGCAATAGGCATAATTTATTTCAATTAGATTATAAGTATCTTAGTAAGAATAACAAACCTAAAGTGACTTTTAAAAAACTAGAAAATGAATCCACTATTACAAGATTTCGATACTGCTCCCTTTTCTAAAATTCAAGAAAAAGACTATAAACCAGCGATAAAAGAAGCCATTTCTATTGCAAAAAAAGAAATTGATGCCATTATTTCAGACACAACAAAACCAAATTTTGAAAACACAACTGTCGCATTAGATAAAGTTGGTAGCAAATTAAACAGAATAACCTCTATATTTTTTAATTTAAACGCTGCTGAAACGAATGAAAAAATCCAAACCATAGCAAAAGAAATATCTCCTTGGTTAAGTGAATTTAGAAATGACATCACTCTAAACGAAACGCTTTTCAATCGTGTGAAAAAAGTATACAATCAACTGGATTTTTTAGACTTAACCCCAGAACAAAAAATGCTTCTGGATAAGCAGTATAAAAGCTTTTCTAGAAATGGCGCCAATCTAAATGAAGAAAGTAAATTAAAGCTGCGCAAAATAGATGCTGAGCTTTCAAAATTATCCTTACAATTTGGTGAAAATGTTCTTGCTGAAACGAATGACTTCGAAATGCATGTTACCAAAGAAAGTGATTTAACGGGACTTCCTGAAAGTGCTAAAGAGGGAGCTAAAATGTTAGCCAAGCAACGCAACAAAGAGGGTTGGGTAATTACCTTGGATTATCCGAGTTATGTTCCTTTTATGACCTATGCAGATAATCGTGAGCTGCGCAAAACACTTTCTATTGCTTTTGGGAAGAAAGGGTTTCAAAAAAATGAATTCAATAACGAAAATATTGTTTTACAAATAACAAGACTTCGTCATGAGAGAGCGAACTTATTAGGTTACAAAACACACGCTAATTTCGTTTTAGAAGAACGCATGGCAGAAACACCTGAAAAAGTACTTAGTTTTTTAAATGACTTACTAGAAAAAGCCAAGCCTGCTGCTGAACAAGAGTTTTTAAACCTTGAAAATTATGCAAAGAAACTTGATAATATTCATAGGTTAGAAAAATGGGATAGCGCATATTACTCGGAAAAGTTAAAAAAGGAATTATTTTCTCTTGACCAAGAACTTTTAAAGCCTTATTTCAAATTAGAAAATGTTGTTAATGGAGTGTTTGAAATCACTAATAAACTATTCAATTTAAATTTTGAAGAAATTCATACTATTGATAAATACCATGAGGAAGTAAAAACATATGCTGTTTCTGACAACGAAGGTAATTTTATTTCGTATTTGTATACTGATTTTCATCCGAGATCAGGAAAAAGAAATGGTGCCTGGATGACCTCATATAAAGCTCAGCAAATATTGAATGGCGTGAATGAGCGTCCACAAGTTTCTATTGTTTGTAACTTTACGAAACCAACGGAAACCAAACCTTCATTACTAACATTCAATGAAGTAACCACCTTATTTCATGAATTTGGTCATGCTTTACATGGTATGCTTGCCAACACAACTTATGGTAGTTTATCTGGAACTTCTGTTTCTTGGGATTTTGTCGAATTACCAAGTCAATTACTTGAGAATTGGTGTTACGAGAAAGATGCTCTAGAATTATTTGCTAAACACTACGAAACTGGTGAAACCATTCCTATGGAGTATGTAAAAAAAATAAAAGAATCGGCAAGCTTTCATGAAGGAATGCAAACCTTAAGACAATTAAGCTTTGGTTTGCTTGATATGGAATGGCATACTGGGCAATCTATAGAACTAACTACCTCTGTTAAGGAGTTTGAAAAAAAGGCTTTCACCAATACAAAACTGTATCCCGATGTTTCCGAAAATTGTATGAGTACTTCTTTTTCTCATATTTTTCAAGGAGGATATTCTTCTGGATATTATTCCTATAAATGGGCTGAAGTGCTGGATGCTGATGCTTTTGAATATTTTAAAGAAAAAGGAGTATTTAATGTGGAAGTCGCTAATAAATTTAAGGAAAATATACTTTCGAAAGGAGGTACCGAAAAACCAATGAATCTATATAAGCGCTTTAGAGGGAAAGAACCTGATTCAAATGCATTACTTAAAAGGGCTGGTTTAATTGTTAATCAAGACTAAAGCTTAAACATAATCAGTATTTAAAAATCAATAATTGCAATAATTCAGTTATTGATTTTTTATTTTTATGAAAGACTGATTAAATTCTATTTCTCTCAGGTAGTTAAAAAGAAACAAAAACCACCTACTTTTTCTTATTTTATAAGGGTAGTTATTATTTTTTAGTGTGCCTTTTTTTATATTTGCCGCCCTTGTATTTCAAGCAAACCTTCTACTAGTGTTTGTAACTTTTCAAAAGTTTTAAGAAAAGATTATAAACTACAAAGATTATTATAATCAAAATTTAAAATGGGTATTCAAATACTCAAAATAATATTTTAACAATCAACACTAAACTTAAAATGAACTGGGCCATTAACACATACTATTCTTTAGTTTTTGTACTAAATATAACTTCTTCAATTTACGCTCAAATTGACAGAAATTCACTTCTTGCATTACCTTCAATAAATAAACAATTAGAGCTAAAAAGTATTATTACTCCGAAGGAAGGCTCGTTAGTTATGAACAAAGAAAACAGAAAAATCTACTATTATAATGGGATCAACTGGTTACCTATAAAAGCAGGAAGAGAATTAGAGAGGGGGTTACAGCATTTTTTTTGGGTAACTGGTAATATTTCCAAACCAGATATTAGTAATTTCACAAAACTTGGAATTCCTACATCTAGTGGTAGTGTTAAAGGAAGATTGAACAACCGCCTGAGAGAGAATATAAGCTCTTTAACTAATGGATACATTATATGTTTAAGAGGAATTTTAAAAGTAAATAATCCCGGTAAATTTAATTTTATATCGCATTCAAGTGATGGTTCCAGAATTTACGTTGATAATTTTCTAATACTTGAAAATTGGGACGATCAAAAAATAAAAAAAAGTACTGGTAATGTTACGCTAGCAAAAGGAGAACACTCGATTGAATTTTGGTATTATCAGAACAGAGGAGGTGGATTCATGAAATTTAAATGGGGGAACAATCCAGATGGATACATTCTTGGTTCAACAATAAGAGCTTCTCAATTTTTTGTAAAATAATATAGCTTATCAGTACATATTTGCAATCCGTAATGTCATAAAAGTTATTACTACTATTGGAAATTTAATAAAAAACATCAGAAAAAATATTACTTTATAATTCATATAATTTTGAATACTAGACTTAATTATAGAACTATATTAATATTATTTACCTGGTGTTTTTTTATTTCTAAGAAGACAATAAATAATTGTGATAAAAAAAGAAGAAGCTAAATAACAAACTCCTAATCGTTTCTTAATATAGTCAAATACATTAAAAATTAACTGATCTAAAAATAATAGTTATTCTATTTACATATTTTTAGCTTGTTAAATATTGCAACTTCCATTTGTACAACTCCTTTTATTATAAAAATGAAACACAATTAATAAAATCGAAGGGAAATAAATAGCTTCTTCGAATAATAATATAAAATGAAAATATTCATTTAAAATCACCAGTAGTAATAACACCCACGTAATATATAGAGCTATTTTCACCCATTTCTTACTTGTTTCTTTTGTCGCTGAATACACCGCATAAAAAGATAAAAGTAAAAATAGAACGTCTAGTACCCTCCACCAAACAGGACTTGAATCACAACAAGTTACAGAACATGTCTTCGCTAAAAATAGAAACGGAGTGGCTAAACAATGTATAAAACACAGAGTAGAACTAATTATCCCTATGTTATTAAAATCAATAGTATCGTTACGGATCATAATCATTAATTAAAGCAACTAAGTTGCAAATATATTGTTATTTTAAGTGATATTATCATTTATTTACGATTTTATTTAACATTAATTACTTCTATTTATTCTCTTTGTTGCAAGCTATTCGCTTATCTAAATTTAACACTAATATGTTAATTAAATCTAAATAAGCATTATTTTGATTTAATTTAACTAGTTTTGCCATCAACTAAATGAAATAAAGAATGAATATAGAACATGTTTTTACAATAGTTGAAAAATTCTCACAACCATTTCTTTTTACTGTAATCGCCATCGATTTTATTTTTTTGTTCTCAAAAGGACTTTTTAAAAACAAAAAAGAAGGATTTATGAATGTTGTAAATTATATTATAGCTGGAGTTCCTTATTTACTTATTATTTTTATTATTCAATATAAAATTCTCTTCTGGGTCTATGAAAATCTTAGGTTATTTACACTGCCTAACCAGTGGTTTATTTTAATTTCTTGCTATATAGTATATGATTTAATTTGGTGGCTCGTTCATTATCTAAGTCACAATGTACGTTTCTTTTGGTGCATACATGGTGTTCATCATACCCCTGAAGAAATGAACTTTAGCGTAGCTGTAAGGGGTTCTTTATTTGATTTTTTAATATCTCCTCATATAATAATTTGGTTACCTATTTTAGGGTTTCATCCCTTTATGATTTATATCGTTGAGATAACAGCAAGACTTTATGGAGTGTTTACTCATGCTAATGACAATTTCTTCAAAAAAACACCTTTTTTAGATAAAATTTTCATTACACCTCATTTACACAGAGTTCATCACTCAAGAAATCCATTGTACGTGGATACTAATTATGCAAATATGTTTTCATTTTGGGATCGTTTATTCGGAACTTACCAGGAAGAAATTAGAGAAGTAAAACCTAAATATGGAGTAATGGATAGAGAAATCAATAGCACACAATTTAAATCTACACAATTTAAAATGTGGATAGACTTATATAAAGACATAAAAAATGCTCCTAACTGGTCGAATAAATTTAAATACTTAATTATGCCTCCAGGATGGAACCATATGAAAACAGGTAAATTAGGAAAAGATTTTCGAAAAGAAGCTATTGCAAAGCACTATACAAATAGTTAATATTTATATTATTTTTTCTAAACAAGTTTAAGTACCACTTTAATTTTAATTTAAAATCAGCTAGTTATGTTTTTATAATTCAATAATTTCTTCAGATAACAAAAACGAAACTAAAAATTATTTTAATATGCTACTTAATCTCCCTTGCATTTTTGGCTTCTATCCATTTACTCATGTACTTCGTTGCCTGCATTGTCTTGTATTGAAGAATACTTCCTATGAAGTTCATTTTTCTATTTGTCTCAAGTGATTCCAATCGTTTCTCTATATTCTTATAAAATGCAGACTCTAAACTTACTTTGTTGTATCTTCTATTTATAATTTCTACCCCATTCAATTGTTTTTGCTTCCATATTCTTTCGCTTGTGTAAAGGCTAATAGCTGCTTCAGAAAAAGCTTGTAAATCGTTTTCTACAAAGCCATTCCAAGACAAACCTCCCTTCATGCCCTCTACTCCTATTTCAGTGGTCACACTTGGAGTCCCTGCTAACATAGCGTCTATTAATTTTCCTTTAATCCCTGCGCCAAACATCAAAGGAGCCAACATCACTCTTGACTTACCAATGCTTTCTAAAGCTATATTAGCCGCTCCTTTTATTAAAAAATTATCCTTCTTACTATTCATTTGTATAATTTGCTCAGGTGCATAAGGACCGTATACATGTAATTCTGCTTTAGGTAATTTTTCTCTAATTATTGGCCATATGACCTTTTTTAACTGAATAACGGCATTAACATTTGGAGCATGCAAATAGTTTCCTATAAAAATAAAGTGATTTCTATCTGAATAAGGATGCCATTCCTTTTGCATTTTATTATCTATATTTGGCAATAAGAAAGGTAAATGAACATATAAACATTCATCTATTTTAAAAATCTCTCTTAATAGTTGGATTTCATATTCAGAAATAATTAATGAGATATCACATCTTAAAATAGAGGATATTTCTCTCTTAGCTAAATCAGAAATCACTAACTGGGATACATCAAATTTTATTTTCTTCTTATATGCTTCATGACGAAGTTTTCTTAAACAATGTAAGTCTTCAGTATCAAGAATTTTCATTGCTTCAGGACAGTTTTCGCTAACCCGCCAACCAAACTGCTCTTCCATCATAAATCTATCAAATAGTACAATAGATGGATTTTCTTTTTTTATAAAAAAATCAAATGAACTTGAATTAACAGAAATAAATTCTTCTTTAATTCCTTTTTTTGTTAAGTCAATCGATCGCTCATTTTTTTGCGCTGGGCAAGCAAAAGTTATGGTAAAGTTTTTATTTAAGAAAACATCAATTAATTGAAGCATTCTTTGTCCCGCTGCCGAAGAATCTGGCTCAACCCAAACGTAACCAATAATTACAATATGTTTTTTCAATTAACTCAGTATAATATTTTTATTTTTTAAATCATAATCCCGAAAAATAGTTAAAAACGTTTAACATTCCTTATTGATTTTGGATTAAAAAACTTAAAGTAATTATTTAGAATATAAGCTCTTTTTATATTGCCCATGCACTTTTTTTGCCCAATTAACTAAATCGTCAATTTCATTAGGAGAAAGTCTAGCACCACTGTGGAAAGTTTTATATGACTTTAATGGCATATGTTTTTCTTCAACCTCTTCGTATAACTCTTCCATTTTATGTTCTTTTTTATCAATACTATAATTAATCCAATTTGAGAAATTGATATGTTCTTTCCCTTCTTTAACATGATGAGATATCAAATAATTAATCGGTGTAATTTTACTATACCATGGATATACTGTTTTATCACTGTGGCAATCAAAGCAAGCCTTTTTAAGAATCGATTCAATATTTGAATCGGCATTTGTTTCAACTAAAAAATTTTTAACACTCTCATAATCACCAAAATTATCTTCTGGTTGAAAAAATTGACTAATCAAAAGCCCTCCCAATACTCCTACACCTAACTTTTTATATATATTCATTCTACTACTTTATACAAAATTATATATGATATTAATATGTTTCTAAAAGAGCATCTAATTTAGAGTATTATCTATTATTTTTAACATTTTGTTTAGATTTTATTTCTTTGAGTCTTTAAAAATAGTAATTCTTTAGTAAAAGCTATAATATCGTAAATAATTGTACATTTGTACTTCTTAAAAAGAACTAAATAAATTAAGCTGCAGGCTTTTAAAAACGCATAAAAATGAAATACGATGTAATCGTTATTGGTTCTGGTCCAGGAGGATATATTTCTGCTATCAGAGCTGCTCAACTTGGGTCTAAAGTTGCAATAGTAGAAAAATATTCAACCTTAGGTGGAACTTGTTTAAATGTTGGATGTATTCCTTCAAAAGCTTTATTAGATTCTTCTCACCATTACTATGATGCGATTCATCATTTTGATGAGCATGGGATATCTGTTGAAAAGCCTACTTTTGACTTTTCGAAAATGGTTGCACGTAAGGCTTCAGTGGTTGATCAGACTACTGGGGGTGTAAAATTTTTAATGGACAAAAATAAAGTTGATGTCTATGAAGGAATCGGTTCATTTGAAGATAAAAACCATATTAAAGTTACCCAAAGTGACGGTTCTTCTGAAACTATTGAAGGAATAAACATCATCATAGCTACTGGCTCAAAACCTTCTTCTCTACCTTTCATTTCAATAGATAAAGAACGTATTATAACTTCTACTGAAGCTTTAAAGTTAAAAGAAGTTCCTAAGCATTTACTTGTCATTGGAGGTGGAGTTATTGGCCTTGAATTAGGGTCGGTATACAAACGTTTAGGTGCTGAAGTTACAGTTATTGAATATGCCCCTACTATCACGCCTACGATGGATAAAGATATTTCAAAAGAACTAACAAAAGTTTTGAAAAAACAAGGAGTTAAGTTTAACGTAAGTCATGGGGTTACTTCTGTTAATAGGGTTGGAAATGAGGTAATTGTCAAAGCAACTAATAAAAAGGGAGAAGAAGTCGAATTCAAAGGCGATTATTGTTTAGTGGCTGTTGGTCGTAGACCTTATACAGATGGATTAGGATTAGAAAAAGTTGGCATTAAAGTATCTGAAAGAGGACATATAGATGTCAATGATCATCTGCAAACTAATGTTAATAATATATATGCTATTGGAGATGTGGTTAGAGGTGTAATGTTAGCACATAAAGCAGAAGAAGAGGGTGTTGTTGTGGCTGAGTATCTTGCAGGTCAAAAGCCTCATATCGACTATAACCTTATTCCTGGGATTGTATATACATGGCCAGAAGTTGCTGCAATTGGTAAAACAGAACAAGAATTAAAAGAAGCTAATACAGCTTATAAGTCTGGTAAGTTTTCAATGCGTGCGCTAGGTAGATCTCGTGCAAGTGGAGATCTTGACGGATTTGTAAAAATATTAGCTGATAAAACTACTGACGAAGTTTTAGGTGTACATATTGTTGGTCCACGTGCTGCAGATCTAATTATGGAAATGGCTGTTGCAATGGAGTTTAGAGCTTCAGCTGAAGATATAGCTAGAATATGTCATGGACATCCTACATACTCAGAGGCTGTAAAAGAAGCTGCAAAAGCTGCCTGGGACGGTAAAGCATTAAATGCATAAACAACCTTCAATCAATTATAATAGAAAAGCAATTCTTTATAAAGAATTGCTTTTTTGCAATATTTACAATAAATGAATACTTAATTTGCAATATATACAATTTTAAAGGATGTAAAATTCATATTTTTTCGGACTATTATTAAATTAAAATCCAATTATGAAATTAAAATTACTCCTCTTTTATGTACTTATTGTTTTTTCTAAAGCTATTTTCTCTCAGAATTTAAATGAAGTTCATTTAGATCCACCTGAAAATATTACTCCATCTATTACTGAAACAATAGAACAGTCAACAATTCATTATGGTGCCACCCCTCAAAATTATAACGGTGAAGTTATACTCTTTACACACGGTTTTTCAGCACTCACTCAACTTTATTTTTCTAATAATAAATTTTACGAACAAGCATACAATGACGGTTACCAGGTTGCTTTTGTCTCTACTACTCGCGGTGATGGAATGTGGAAAAATGGAGAAATTCTAGCACAATCGATAGATCAAATTTGTGATAAATTTAAGGTTAAACAATTAAATATAGTTGCTCACAGTAATGGCGGTAAGGCGAGTGAAGTCGCCATGTATGAATACAATAAAAATGATAAAGTAAAACGAGTGTTTGCACTAGGAACACCTTTTTGGGGGACCTATGTGGCAGATATATCTCAATTTTGGTGGTTTAATTGGCTCTGGAAACATACAGGACTCAATGAAGGTACAGCAACATCAACTACCTACTATTGTCGTGATGTTATACGTCCCTATTTTGATAATCATCCTAATAATGCTCCTGAAAAATTTTACATTGTAGGTGGCTCAAGTTTTTCAAGAGCAAATGCTCTATTTTATTTTTCAGGATCCATTGTAAAAATTGCTCAAGGAAGTAATGATGGAATTGCCGCATATACTAGTACACAAAGACCAAATGGTAATTACTTATTTAATAAGGATAAACTTCACTTAGATCATGCTGAAGTAGCCGAAGGTCAAAAGGTTTGGCAACATATTAAACCCATTTTATCGGGAAAAGCACCAAAATTCAAATCATCTAACAAGAACGTTGTAAATGATTTTTCAATCATAAAAAGTAATTATCAAATCTTCTACTCTGATAATAAATACGATGAATTAAAACTCGACAAAAATAATAAGAAGGGTCTGGTAACTTTCTTTCATAAATCAGATAATAAATTTGCAATAAAATCATCTGAAAATGCCAGATTCAAAAGAATTTCTGGAAGTAATAACGTGAGTTCTTTCAATATATATTCAGAAAATAGAAAGCTTTCTATGTCTACTAATTCAAAATACGTTGGTTTTCTTACGCAGTCTGAAGGAATCAATATGGTCTATAAAGATGATAAGATTTTAAATAAAATAAATATTTATTTCGACCGTCAAATAAATAATATTCATAAGACTGAGATTAATGCAATTATAACAAAAAAATCAGATATAACTGGTAAAACTACAAAAGGAAATACAATTGTAAGAACATTAAATTACGACAAATTAAAAAATAGATTTTACTTAGATAAATCTGAATTTGATAAAGGAGTATACACGATTCATATTACCGCTATTCATGATGATTTTAAACGAAATATTATATCAGGTTTTTCAATAGGTAACCTGAAAGGTTATACTAGCTCTAATCCTAAAGATTTTAATAATCTAAATAATTCTTTTAAAATTAACCTGATTAACAGAAAAGTTGACGATAACTTAAATTTTACTGTTGATAATATCAATAATAACAATTTAAATTCATCTACCTCTTTCAAAGTATTTAACCTAAACGGTCAAGAAGTAATAAACCGTCAATTAAAAGTAACAAAAAACAATTTTAGCCTAAATATAAATCACCTAGTATCTGGAATGTATATACTTAAAATTAAAAACAACAAATATTTAGATAATTATAAATTATTAAAACAATAGAGTACATTCTTTTATTTAAAATTAATATAAGCCTAAATTTTGAGGAAAAATTCTTCGAAATTTAGGCTTTACAATTAATATAATAAATCACTATGATGTAATAAAAAGTGCCAAATTAATAGATTAACATTATTATGATCATAGCATTCTTTTTAGTATGATCTATTTTCGAATATTTACGATAATAAATACGGCTAATTTTTAAGGATTTTAAAGCTTTTTAAAGACTTTCTATTTATAACTTGCACAATATACACTCCTGCCTTTAGGCCTCCCATGCTTATCTTATAAATTTCGTTATCTATATTTTTAGCTTTATGCATTACTCTTTTTCCATTGATGTTGTATACATCAACATTGTAAAAATTATCAGTATTTTCTTTATGTCTTTTTAAGATTTTAAAATATAAATAATCATTAATAATTCTAGTTTTTAACTTAAAATCTATTTTATCTTCAGCTATATCCTCATAAAAATCGTTATCTTTTGGTATACTATTGAGTTCTCCAACTGTAAATCCAGAAGCAATATTTCGCTTAAAATCATCATGAACGGCAGAAATAAAAATACTATATACTCCTTCTTTAAATTTGGAAATATCAAGTGTAAAATTAGATGTGCCCCTGTTAAAAGTGAATTCTTTGATAGTCGTTTTTTCAGAAAGTGGATTTCCTTTTAGATCTGTTTTAAGGGTAATAACACCAGTAACTTTTGTACTCTCAATATTAGTATTTTGATTCTTGAATTTTACTTCAATACGATTAGAAGAAGGATGGTTTTCATAAATCATACGCACTTTATTTGCTTGATGTAAATATGCTACATACTTTGAATTTGCAGTCAGTGTTATTTTTTTTTGCCTTGAAGCCACCTTATAGATACTAATATGTTTTTCAAAATTAGATTTTTCATAAGGTTCAGGATACTTATAAGGTATAAATTCTTTAGCTGATGATTTTAAAGACAATAACTTTTTTTTGTTTTCATGGAAAACAATGAGCTTTCCTTCAGAACTATTTCTATCTAATTCTAAATATTCATATTCATTTTCAGAATTAACAATTTGATAGTCGCTGACAACTATGTTATTATTTTTAAATTGTTTGTTTACCACATATTTTGTTTCCCTCTTATTTGCTCTGAGTATTGGTGCTATATACTTCCAGACATTTTGTCCATAAATAATATCAACATGATCTAACCCAAGTTCCCCTTCTTCAAATAAGTAATTCGCTCCTGGCCTTAAAGTACTTTTATATGGAGCAACACCATCATTAGCCCCTTCTTGCATATATAAAATTGAACCACTAACAAACATTAATGGAGCTAAACCAGTTGTACCATTTGAAAATCCGGATCCTCCAATAATAAAAAATTTTTCTGGGTTATTATTAGGATGATTATCAAAATAGGGACGTATGACATCACGGCAATAATAAGTAGTTGATGTTACACTTCCATCGTTCAGTCCGGTAACGCTCCACAACCAGTTAAACCAACTTTGCTGGGAAATATCTGCAATAAAAGTACCCCAATACGGAGTACCAAGAGCAAATACACGTTTTACTTTATCATTTTTATCATACTCATACATGGCAACTTCACTGGCTTTACCACCATTACTATGTGCTATAATACTAAGTGAATTTACATTATACTTATCACATATAATATCAATTGCCTCAGCTAATAACTCACCATTTTTCCACATTCCCTGCCCACGTGTAGTTGAAACAAAAACAACTTGATAGCCTTCATTATATGTTTGTTCATAGAACTTATTATTAATAAAAAAAAATTGATTAAGATCAATATAGCCATGGTTAAATAATATAACTTCTCCATTAAAATTAGAAGGTCTACTACCATAGTGAATAGTTGAATCAATTAAATCTCCCCCAAAGAAAACACTCATATTATCAGGAGACGGTAACTGCTTTTCTTGAAAATTTTGTGAAAATAAAAAACTACTATAAAAAAATAAAAAATACAATTTTAACTTCATGGTAAATTAATTTTATGTTATAAATGTTTATTGCAACAGAAACTAATTAATTTACAATTGAAATCATATTGTAACAAAAAATATGATCAGGTTTATGATAACAATTCAATTACAACGATAAAGAAATTAGCTTTATCTTACATGGTGAAAGGTAGGTAGTTCTATATATCGTTAAATTAATTATTTAAGCATAAATAAAAAACTGAATTATAATATCGTGTTTTAAAATAAGGTTTTTTTATGATTATCAGATTCAAACTTTACAAACCCAAACTTCGTTTAATGGTATACAGATTTTAGTCGTTTCTCATCCTTAAAGAATAAAACCTACCTATGACATTCTCTTATTTGCCTATTTGTTGCTATATTTTTGATTTTATCAAAAATATTAATTTACATAAAAGAATACTTATGAATAAAGATCAGTTTACTTTAAAAAGAGGTTTTTGCTAATTTCAAAATTAAAACAGCTATTTCGTTGTGATCAAGCATTTATTTAAATAGGAGTATTCGCAATTTATATCTCATTGAATATCAGCAATATTTATTAAGAACATTTAATTCAATTGTATTTATAAATTAATATTTGTTTAAAATAACAAATAATATAGTAGACTCAAAACCTAATAAAACAATATATATATAAAAGCTCAAAATAATATATTTTGAGCTTTTTTATTTTATTTGAATGTACTTCTTTTATTAACTACTGTTCAATTCCGTAAAAACTCCCTACATTATCTTCTATTTCAGAAGCTTTTTTAATTGCTTCGAAAATCTGGTAAGACTTATTTTTACGATCGTTAGCCAGTCTTTTTCTATAAGTATCATAATTTGGTAAGACTGTAGGTAATTCCTTCGAGTCCACTGAAAAGCTAAATACACCTCTATTTCCAATTACATTTTTATATAATTCAGATTCTTTAGCGTTAAGCATAGCTCCTAATATTTTTGGTTCATATCCAATACCTGAAATCGTAGAAGATTTTAAACTAACTTTACTAGCATTTCGAATAGATTCTCCTGTACTTTTTGCTATTTCTTCTAAAGTACTTCCAACCATTTTTTCGATTAATAATTTGGCTTTCTTTTGATTTGCTAATATAGGACGAACTGTAGAAGTAGCCTTTTCAACGGACATCAATCCTTTTTCAGTTTTATTTGTTAAAATAACAACAGCATATCCACCATTTACATCAAACCTCTTGAAATCGCCTTTTTGTATATCTTTATCGAACGCCCATCTTACAACCTCTCTTTCACTTCCTAATCCTGGTACATTATCGTCTAAAGCCTTTAGTCCGACTGCTGGTTGAGATGATAAATCTTTCTCTTTTACTAATTCATCATAATTTTTGCCGTTTGTTAAATCTTGTGCAAACAATTCTGCTTTTTGATAAATTGCATTTTCTGTTGCTTCTGAAGCAATAATCTCTTTTCCGTAAGTTGCTAATTTTAATGCTCTTTGAAAGTTTTTTTGATCTTCTATTCTGATTACATGGAACCCAAATGCTGTTTTTACAACACCTACATCATTTTTCTTTCCTTCGAAGACGAAATCTCTAAATTCAGGCACCATTCTATTATAACCAAACCATTCATACAAACCTCCATTAGTTGAAGATCCTTTGTCTGAAGATAACTCTTTCGCTAAATCGGCAAATTTAGTTGGATTTTTTTTCACTTCATTCATTAAACTGTCAGCCAAAACCTTTGCTTCTTCTTCTGTTCTCTTTACTGTTGGATCAGCACTTGAAACGCCTACGAAAGGAACTAAAATATGGCGCGCTTTAGCAGAATCAGGCAATTGGGTTACTTTCGTAATTTTAGTTAATTTGAAGTAATTTTCATCTTTATAAGGTCCAAAAACTTCTCCTTGTTCTCCTTCGAATAACTTATCTGCTATTACCTGAGGAACTTGTACCTTAAACAAAATTTTATCATCAAAAACAATATCAGAATCATTCTCATCAAAGAACTCTACGTAATCAGTTGTGTTCTTTAGTCCTTTAGCTATAATTCCATTTTTTTCAGTATCTCCAATCAACTCTCCCACAGATTTTTCAATTCGACTTTCATCCTCTGCTGTAGGTGCTATGTTAAACTTAACCAATTTAATATCTCTCGATGCGTCAACTTTAAAGTTTGATTCATTAGAATCTATATAATTTTTAATATCCTTTTTTGTAATTGTAATCAAACTATCAGCTATGGAAGTGTATGGTAAATAAACATATTTTGCAGATAACTTGGTGTTTTCTGCTAAATAATTATTCTCTCCTTCCTTCAAAGAAGCTCCTAAACCAGATGACACTAATTTATCGTAAGTAGTTTTTTCTAAGTTAGCTTTTAACGACCCCATATAATTCTGCCAAGCTCTCCATTCATCGGAATTAGCATCTTTTATGGTAGCAAGAAACTCTGTAAATTTGGTCTTATCAAAAATACCTTCAGTTTTAAACCTTTCTTGGTTTTGAACACCTGAAGATTCAATTAAAGCTTTCATAATGTCAGCTTCACCAACAGTTATCCCTGCATTCTCTAACTGTCCTTCGTAAATTTTTTGACGTAATAAATTATTCCAAACATTTTTTGCTGCTTGCATTTCAGATACTCTACCTCCAGAATTTTGTTTATAAGCGTCTAAAGCCTCTGCAAACTCTTGACGAGATATTGATTCTCCATTTACAGACCCTATATCGTTTACCTTAGTTGAATTGAAAAAATCTGAAATAGTTGAAGGATCTAAAACAAAAGCAAACAATGCTAATCCCACAACAAGTATCAAGAACATTGAACGCTCTCTAATCTTCGATAAAATTGCCATACGTCATTTTATTTAATTAACTGAGTGCGAAAATACAATATCACATTTAATAATGCAATGTTTTTTTAGCTGTTTTAGAGTAGCTTCTATGATAATAAACACTTAATCATTCTCAATTACTTCTAAACTTATAAGTTCAATTTTAGAAGCACTTACTTTTAAAATTTTAATTTCAAAGTTACATACTCTTAATATTTCGTCTTTATGTGGAATATTTTCAGTGTGGTATATTATGAATCCACCCAGAGTTTCATAAGCATCCTCTTCTGGGATATTTAAACCATATTCTTCATTTAAATAATCCACATCAAGCCTAGCTGAAAAATGATAGATCTTACTATCAATTTTTTCTTCTATTAACTCTATCGTATCATGCTCATCTTCAATTTCACCAAATAGTTCTTCTACAATGTCTTCAATAGTAATAATTCCTGAAGTACCGCCATACTCATCTACAACAACTGCAATGCTCTTTCTTTTTTTTATTAATGAATTCAATATATCATTACTCACCATAGATTCTGGCACAAACTCAACAGGTAATAAAATAGACTTTATAGTACGTGGTTTTTTAAACAACTCAAATGCATTCACATAACCTAAAATTTCATCTAGCGAATTTTTGTAAACTATTATTTTAGAAAGACCTGTTTCAATGAATAATTGCCTTAAACTAACAACTGAACTATGAATATCTACAGCTACTACTTCAATCCTAGGCACCATAATTTCTCGTGCTTTAACCTTATGAAACTCAAGTGCATTTTGAAATATATGAATTTCAGAATCTAACTCTTCCTCATTCATTCCTCCATCTAACTGTTCAGAAATATAATTTCCAAGCTCTTCCTTACTAAATTCTTTTTGACTCGAATCTTCCTTAGACTTAAAAAAAACTTGTAACAATAAATTAGAAATTTTTGTTATGAACCATGTAGGGATGAAAAAAATATAATAAAAAATATAAGCAGGTATTGCAAAAATTTTTAAAGTTTCATTAGCATATAATCTAAAAATAGTTTTAGGTAAAAACTCTGCTGTTACTAAAATAACTAAAGTTGAAATAAATGTTTGAGTAAGTAACTTTGCTTCCACTAATAGATTATTTACAATAACATTTTCAGTTGGTAAAAAGAACTGAAACCAAATTATTAAAAGCTCTCCCATATAATAACTATAGATAACTAAAGCTACATTATTACCTACCAACATAGTAGTAATAAATTTAGAAGATTTTTCCGTTAATTTCGATAAAATTTTAGATAAAAAACCATCTCGCTTCTTTTCTAATTCAATATGAAGTTTGTTTGCTGACACGAAAGCTATCTCCATACCTGAGAAAAAAGCTGAAAATAATACAGAAAGAAGAATGACTACCACCTTAAACTCCATAAAAAAGTTAATTAAGTTTATTTCTATCAATTATTTTCTTTCTAAAACGTCTTTTAAATATAAATATAAGTGTAATAAATATCGCAAAACCAAACATTATGAGTGCTTCATTAAGTTCTGTTTTAAGTTTAAACAACCCCTCTACAAAAAAAATAATAGCTACTACTAAGTAACCAAACTGTAAATATTTCCAAAGTCTATTCATCATTCTTTATTATTACTCTTTCGTAAGTATCTGACCAGTGATATCTTTAGCAATCCATTTTGTCAAATCTTGTTTAGATTCAAAACCATAGCCATTAATAGTATCGGTAGTAGTTGTTAATCTAAAACCGTCTTCCGTAAAAAAATATTTTTCTTCTTGATCCCAGAATAACTGATTTGTTTCAAGCTTCGATTTTTCATTATGATTTAAAATTACAACGTTTTCTTTAATTTCGGAAATTCTAGTCTTATTATATGTTAATGCATAATCACCTGTTATGGTTATTGAATCTTTTCCTTTGTTTTCGTAGGTGATAATTTTAATCCCATTCGGGAATTCATTGTAAGGATGCTCTTTTCTATTCGTAAAATCATGTAATATTGGGGTAACTAATTTTGAAGTTATTTTACCCGAATCTTTATAAACATGATAAATATTTTTTCCAATTGCAATCGGTAGATTTTTATCAGCAAGAAAGTCTTGAACTTCTTTTTTTGTATTTGTACATGAAAAAAACATTGCTATCAAACCAATGATAGCAATGTTTTTCATAAATATTTTCATTATTTTTTTCATATTTTTTTTATGGAACTCGTACTGTTTCTCCAATCCAACAACCAATTTTATGAGATGAACCTGAAGCTACTCCTTTTTGAAAAATTAATTTTTTAGTCGGCATATTTGCTCGGTAATTCCTTACATATCTAGCAGCTCCACAACCAGGATCTACTTTTTGTGCTTTTTGTGCTTTGTTTAAAGCAGCAACGTATACCATTCTTTTTTCAAAAACATCACTACCACAAGAATTAGCAGATTTAGCATACAAACTAGCTATATATAAATATGCTTTACCGTAATTAGGATTATATTTTAATGCTTCACGTGCTAATGATCTAGCTCTAGTACCATAAGTACCTTGGGCTTCTCTTAATTTTAATTTAGCCTTTTTTATTGGGTCAGTTTCTAGATCGAAAGCCTTTTTTCTCATATCTAAAGCAGCTTTCTTATCTCCATTTTTGTCTAAAACCCCTGCCACGAAATTAAATGCATCTGCAGACTGGGTTACATCTGCATAAGCCACTGCTAACTTTTCAAAAAGCGGATCGTCTTGACATCCTTTATTATACATACGAGATACGGCTCTTCTTAGCCAAACTCCATCTGTCTTTTTACTATCAAAATCTCTTGTATAAATTGGAATCAATCTCTCACAAGTTGCTATTTCAGAAATTTTACCATCCAAACCTCCTTCAACTTGCCCCAGAGATGTTGAATTAATTCTTGCAGCTTTTAGTTTTCTTTTTTCTTTCGAAGTTAGCGTACCAGCATCTTCTTTTGGCACCAATATAGCTAACCTTTTACTGTAATCGTCTAATTTTTCCTGAACTGATTCAACAGCATCATCATATGTATCAAAAACTTTTTGAGGGTCAGAATCTTTATATTTATCTGTTACGAGTTCAAAATATCTAAGAATATTCTTAACTCCCATATTTTTTGCCCCAAGCTTAAAGGCCTTATCAAGGATTACAAAAATCTCATCTTCTCCTGCCAATTTATTTTTGTAAAGATAATTTGCATAATCTCCATGAACCTTTGCAGGATTTTTCTTTGGAAAGTGTTTTAATCTTCCTTCATAAATTCTTTTTGCTAATGCATGATCTCCACTATTTTCAGCAACCTTATCTCCATATTTATATATATTTACTGATAGTGAAGGACAATTTGTTAATAAATACTCCAAGTGTGGTTTAGCTCCATTATATTTTTTATTTGTAACATCCCCTTTGAAAAGGTTATATTTAATATTACATTCTTGACTCGCTTGTGCTTTCACTCCATTTACGGCTACGAACAAAAATACTCCTGTTAGTAAATACGTAATTTTTTTCATCATTTATCAGTTTTATATTAATCTATCTTCCTTTTAATGAACCAACTTAAACTGTTAAGAGATAAACTCAATTTAATGTTATAGTAGTTCTCCTTGATTAAATTATTATCAATTGTTCCTCTCTGACCATATTCGAATCCAAGGTTTACACTAGACAATAATTTTGGTAATGGTAATCCTAATCCAAAATTTATGCCATAATCATTTATTGAGGTTAAGGATTTCCCCGTTCCTAGTCCATCTACAAGTAAACCTAATTTCTCAAACCGAACACCAGCTCTATAAGTTACTCTGTCCCAGTAACTAGATATAGAGTTAATTTTAGGAATATAATACCCTCCAAAAGAAAGTTTTCTTCCACTTTCATATTGATATCGACCAGATGATAGGTTTATTTGGTTCGATGTTGACCATTCTTCTCTGAATTCTTGACTCAATTCAGCATACCATTTATCTTTTTTTCCTAGACCCACTCCAAATATAGCCCTAAGAGGCATTTTAATATTTCCTGATATTGATTTTGAATATAAAGTATCTTTACCTATCTCTAAACCATTATTCGATAAAGAAAGTGAATATAATCTTTCAGAGCCAGTGGCTGATAAATTCGTATTCATAGCTAATGTCGCTCCAGTAGTAAGTTTTAGATTATTTTTTAATTCTGTTTCATATTGAGCACCTAGCTTAATTTCTCCGCCTCTAATGTTTAATTCTCTCTCATGCTTTGTACCTAAAGAAACATTATATTTTTGATTGTAAATATTATTCTCTATACTCCCAAACACAAAACCAGCTTCTATTCCTAAAGAAAATCCTTTAATCAAATAGGCCCCAAAGCCAGCATACAACCTATTTGTTCCTCCGCTTCCACTAAATCGAGAAACTTCTTGCAGTTCATCTCCTAGGTATTCTCTGTTTAAAAGAGCATATCCCATCTTTGAAAAAGGCTGTAAACCGAAAGTTAACCCCATTTTATTCCCCAACGGAATACCTAAGGCAATATAACTTAAGTTTATTGAATTTCCTGAAGTCATCGCATTTGACTCCTTCAAGGTTAAAAATCTTGCCTCTCCTCCCAAAGAGTAAGTAGTTATTTTTAAATCAGCAATTGCAGCTGGATTTGTAAAATTTAAATGATTGATATCTTTCATAGCAACGCCAATGCCCCCCATAGAAGACTGCTCCACCGTTAATTGTCCAAAGCTTTCTCCGATTCCGAAATAAGAATATGGTGATATGTTGCTGCGTTGTGCTTCTAATCTTGTAGTTGTTACTAATAATAATATTCCAAATATAAACCTCTTAACCATTCGCTAAATTATAAATCAAAATAGTGTATAATCCTTCCAAAACAAAATTTGGTTGGGCAAATATGACACTTTTTAATTGTTCTTCCAAGAATTTTGTATCCCCTCCTGTTAAAACTACTGTTAAATCTTCGAATTTTCTTTTATATTCATAAATAAGTCCTTTTATTTCATTAAATACTCCATTAACTACACCTGAATGAATTGAATCACTGGTATTTGCCCCTATAAGACCTTCAAATTGAAATGCTTTTTGTAAAGGTAATTTTGAAGTAAATTTATTTAATGCTTTGTATCTCATTTCAATTCCTGGAGAAATTCCTCCTCCAAGATATTCTTTACTTTTAGTTATAAATTCATAAGTAATACAGGTACCTGCGTCAATAACAAGTACATTTTTACCGGGATATTGATCTGCTGCTGCTGCTGCTAATGCAATTCTGTCTACGCCTAAAGTTTTTGGTGTCTCGTACCTATTAATAAATGGAATTTTTGTTTCTGAATTTAAAAATAAGGGGGTTAATAGTTCGTCTAAATGCTCTCTTTCTTCATCAGTAAAGTCAGCTACTGATGAAATAACACTATTTACCACCTTAAATTTTTCTTTAATTTTTTTTAATTTTTCAAAAATTTCATTTTTTGAAAAAACAATAAGTTCAACAATCCTACCTCTCTCAAATACAGCTGCCTTAACTCTAGTATTTCCTGAATCAATAACTAAGTCCATTGTTTAATTTTTATAAGGTTTCAAAATTACTATACTTTTTTTATTTCTTTTCTTTTGGTAAATTAAAAAACCCTTGTATATTTGCATCCGCTTAGCGAATGTTGCTTACTGGTGCCTTAGCTCAGTTGGTAGAGCAAAGGACTGAAAATCCTTGTGTCCCTGGTTCGATTCCTGGAGGCACCACTCAGTAAGAATTAAAAGCTACTTCGTTAAGCGAAATGGTGCCTTAGCTCAGTTGGTAGAGCAAAGGACTGAAAATCCTTGTGTCCCTGGTTCGATTCCTGGAGGCACCACATAGAGCCTAAACACTTTGTTTAGGCTTTTTGCTTTTTTAAATATAAAACTGATCATTTTCAAAAAAGTTGAGATTTAAAAAATTGCAAGCAACTCGGAAACACGCCCATATATTAACCTTTTATAAAAGTTTCTCAGAAAACATAAAATTACACAAGATATCTACTTTTCTCTCTTTCCGCGCTTCAAAGAAATTACCAGATACCATATATCATCTAAAAACAATAATAAGTTAGTTCTTTCTAAAACTTATTAAACAAGTAATAATGTATCTGTTTTTATTTATTTAAAACTCTTTTACAAAAAAATCGACTCCCCGCTTCTAAGCACTATAAATTAAAGATTAATCTTTAATTTTTAAATTAAAAATTCAAACAAATTTGGCTTATCGTTTAAATATTCTCCATAAAAGTTTCGTTTTTTCATTCTTTCTATTAGAGGATTTAAATCTTCTATTTTTTCCAGCTCAACCCCAACAACAGCAGGACCATTTTCTCTATTTGTTTTTTTAGAATACTCAAAAAAAGTTATATCATCATTTTCCCCTAAAACATCCATTACAAACTCCTTTAGAGCCCCTGCCCTTTGGGGAAATCTTATTATGAAATAGTGTTTCAACCCTTTAAATAATAAAGCCCGCTCTTTAATTTCAGCGGTACGTGTGATGTCATTATTACTACCACTTATCAAGCAAACTACATTTTTACCTTTAATTTTATCTCGATACTGATCTAATGCCGCCAATGTCAAAGCTCCAGCCGGCTCAACTACAATAGCATCTTTATTATACATGTCTAAAATCGTTTGACACACCTTTCCTTCTGGAACAGTAATCATATCAGCCAAATTCTTTTTACAAATTTCATACGTAAGGTCTCCTACCTGTTGTACAGCAGCCCCATCTACAAATTTATCTATACTAGGTAATTTTATATTTTTACCTTTTCCTATAGCAGTTTTCATAGAAGGTGCTCCTTCTGGCTCCACACCAATTACTTTAGTGCCTGGCGACATTATTTTGAATACTGAAGAAAGTCCTGAAGCAAGCCCCCCTCCTCCAACTGGAACAAACACATAATCTATGAATTTTTCAAATTGGTCAATAATCTCAAGACCTACCGTTCCCTGCCCTTCAATTATCTTTTTATCATTAAATGGATGTACAAATGTTTTCCCCAAACTATCACTAACATATTTTGCTGCATTGTACGCATCGTCAAAAGTATCTCCAGACAACTGTATATCAACAAATTCACCTCCAAACATTTTAACCTGTTCAACTTTTTGTTTTGGTGTAGGTGCTGGCATAAAAATTGTTCCATAAATTTTCTTCTTACTGCACGCTAAAGCTACTCCTTGCGCATGATTTCCGGCACTAGCACATACGATACCATTTGATAACTCTTGTTTAGACAGGGAATTTATTTTATTGTATGCCCCCCTTATTTTATAAGACCTAACCTGTTGTAAATCTTCTCTCTTTAATAAAATATTTGCTTCATATTCTACAGAACAAGTATGATTCGGAAACAAAGGGGTAACAGCAACCACCTCTTTCAAGGTGATAGCTGCTTTCTGTATATCCTTTAACTTCGGGTAGTACGTTTTACTTTCTATATTCATTATTATGCCAGAACAGGTTTATCCACCTCTGTTTTTAGTGATTTCATAGCGGTCATGGCGGTACGTAAAACTTTTCCTGCTTCTTCTACAGGGTGGTTTCTGATAACATCATTAACTACAATTAACCTCTGATTATCAACTTCATTTGAATCACTAAATGACCTTCCGATAACATTCGTTGATATTCCTTTCATAAAATCTTCCAATAAAGGTCTACAAGCATGATCAAACAAATAACATCCATACTCAGCTGTATCAGAGATGATTCGATTCATTTCAAACAATTTCTTTCTTGCAATAGTATTCGCTATGAGGGGAGTTTCATGAAGTGATTCATAATAAGCAGAGGCTTCAATAATTCCGGCATCAGTCATCGTTTCAAAAGCTAATTCAACACCCGCTCTAACGAAAGCTACCAATAACACACCATGGTCAAAATATTCTTGCTCAGAAATTTCTTTACTTATTGGAGCCGTTTTTTCAAAAGCTGTTTCACCCGTTTCTGCCCTCCAATTCAACAAATTTTTATCTTCATTTGCCCAATCCTCCATCATTGTTTTAGAAAAATGACCAGACATAATATCATCCATATGTTTTTGAAACAATGGACGCATAATAACTTTTAATTCTTCTGACAAATCAAACGCTTTAATTTTTGCAGGATTTGATAACCTATCCATCATATTGGTAATACCACCATGTTTTAAAGCTTCTGTTATAGTTTCCCACCCATACTGTATCAATTTTGATGCATATGAAGGCTCTATTCCTTCTTCTACCATTTTATTGAAAGATAATATAGAACCTGTTTGCAAAACACCACAAAGAATTGTTTGTTCTCCCATTAAATCTGATTTTACCTCAGCAACAAAAGAAGACTCTAAAACCCCAGCTCTATGCCCTCCAGTTGCATAGGCATAAGCCTTGGCCTCTTCTAAACCTTTACTCTTCGGATCATTTTCTGGGTGTACAGCTATTAGTGTAGGCACACCAAAACCTCTCTTATATTCTTCTCTAACTTCTGAGCCTGGGCATTTAGGAGCCACCATTATTACCGTTATATCTTTTCTTACCTGCATCCCTTCCTCAACCACATTAAAGCCATGAGAATAAGCTAGTGTTGAACCTTCTTTCATTAAAGGCATCACTTCATTTACAACTTTTGTATGTTGTTTATCTGGGGTTAAATTACACACCAAATCTGCTGTTGGAATTAGCTCATCATAAGTTCCGACTTCAAACCCATTATCAATTGCATTTTTATAAGATTGACGTTTTTCTTTAATAGCCGATTCACGCAACGAGTAAGAAACATTAAGACCAGAATCCCTCATGTTTAGCCCTTGATTCAGACCTTGCGCCCCACATCCAACAATCACCACTTTTGCCCCTTTCAAAGCATTTATTCCACCTTCAAATTCAGAAGACTTCATGAATCTGCACTTTCCTAGTTGAGCCAGTTGCTCTCTTAATGACAATTGATTAAAATAATTTTTCATTTTTTATATATAGTTAATGTTGGTTATTATTGCCATGTTTTTAACATTTTAGAAACTGGCATTGCTGTTTTTGTTATTGCTATTCTTCCCGATCTAACAAATTGCATTATTCCATGCTTATCTAATATATGATAGAGTTCTTCTACCTCCTCTTTAGATCCTGATTTTTCGAGAACAAAAAACTCTTTATTTATATTAATTACTTTTGATTTGCTTCCGTTAATAACTTTTTGAATTTCATCGTTACTTGTTAACAAATCTGTACGTAATTTAAAAAGGCAAGATTCTTGATAAATGGTTTCATCATCATTATGATAATAAGCCTTTATGACCTCTACTTGCTTTTCAATTTGACCGATTATCTTCTTTACTTGATCTTCAGTTAGCTTTACCAGTAAAGTAAACCTTGAAACACTTTTAATCTCTGACTTAGAAACATTTACACTCTCAATGTTAATATGTCTTCTTTGAAATATTGAAGAAATTCTATTTAACAACCCTACATTATTTTCTGTATAGATTGATATAGTATACGTTTGCTTATTTTCCATAATTATTCTAATCTTATTTCTGAAACAGATGAACCTGTTGGTATCATTGGAAATACATTATCTTCTTTTTCGACACAGACCTCTAAAAAGTATGCTTCTTTTGATTGCATCATCTCCTTAACTGCTGCTTTCAAATTTTCTCTTTTAGTAACCTTGGTAGCCTCTATTTGATATCCTTTCGCTATAGTTATAAAATCAGGATTAACCATTTCTGTTGACGCATACCGTTTATCAAAAAATAATTGTTGCCATTGACGTACCATTCCTAAAAACTCATTATTTAGCACTACAATTTTCACTGCCGCTCTTGTCTGTAAGATAGTACCTAACTCTTGTATCGTCATTTGATACCCTCCATCACCTATAACAGCAACAACTTCTCTTTCTGGCGCTCCCATTTTTGCTCCTATTGCTGCCGGTAAAGCAAACCCCATCGTTCCTAAACCTCCTGATGTAATATTACTCTTAGATTGATTAAACTCAGCATATCTACAAGCAAACATTTGATGTTGCCCGACATCAGATACGATAATCGCATTGCCCCCAGAAGCGTTATTTATCTCTTTCATAACCTCTCCCATGGTTAAACCGTCTTTTTCTGGGTATAAAACATCTTTGATAACCTTGTCAAACTCGACCTTATCATGATTCCTAAACTCTTTCAACCATTCCTCATGAGAATTTGAATTAATAAATGGCATAATTTGCAACAAACTTTCCTTTGCATCTCCTAGAACAGCAACGTCAGTTTTCACATTTTTATCAATTTCAGCAGGATCTATCTCAAAATGAATTATTTTAGCTTGTTTAGCGTATCTACTTAAATCCCCCGTTACACGATCATCAAAACGCATTCCTACAGCTATTAAGACATCGCATTCATTCGTTAATACATTTGGTCCATAATTACCATGCATTCCAACCATACCCACATTTAATTTATGAGAGGTAGGTAAAGCAGACAACCCTAAAATTGTCCAAGCAGATGGCAAACCTGCCTTTTCAATGAAATCTTTAAACTCTTCCTCAGCTTCACCTAAAATAACCCCTTGCCCAAATACAACCATTGGTTTTTTTGCTGTATTAATTAAAGATGCCGCTTCCTTTAGTGACTCTTCTACAACAACTGTCTTAGGCACATAACTTCTAACAGAAGTACATAATTTGTAATCGAATTCAAATTCTTCAAATTGCGCATTTTTTGTAATATCAACTAATACAGGACCTGGTCTCCCAGATTTGGCAATATAAAATGCTTTTGCCATTATTTCCGGAATTTCAGAAGCTTTTGTTATTTGATAATTCCATTTTGTTACTGGCGTAGAAATACCAACGATATCAGTTTCCTGAAAAGCATCAGTTCCCAATAAATGTTCAGCCACTTGACCAGTTATGCAAACCATTGGTGTTGAATCAATTTGAGCATCTGCTATTCCCGTAATCAAATTTGTTGCTCCTGGTCCTGATGTAGCAATAGCTACTCCGACCTTACCTGAAGCTCGTGCATAACCTTGAGCAGCATGTGTAGCGCCTTGCTCATGACGAGTTAAGACGTGATGTATTTTATCTTGATACTTATAAAACTCATCATAAACAGGCATAATTGCTCCACCCGGATAACCATAAAGAACTTCCACTCCTTCTGCCAACAAAGATTTTATAACTGCCTCAGCTCCGGTAATAGTCTCTTTTACCTTTGTAGTGTCTTGCATCTTTTCTTGTGTTTTTGTTGCCATCTTAATTTATTTTTTCACTAACATTCTCCTTATCTAAAATTCATCCGTTACACATCCTTTTGATGCAGATGAAACTGTTTTTGCATATTTATACAAGACTCCTCGATTCACTTTCAAAGGAGGAACTTCCCATCTACTTTTTCTCTCCTTTAACTCCTCTTCTGAAACCTCTAAATTAATCGTATTATCCTCTGCATTAAGAGAGATAATATCACCATCTTTAACCAAAGCAATAACACCGCCTTCTTGAGCCTCTGGTGTAATATGTCCAACAACAAAACCATGAGTTCCTCCCGAAAAACGACCATCAGTAATCAATGCAACGTCCTTTCCTAAGCCTGCTCCCATAATAGCTGCCGTGGGCTTTAACATTTCTGGCATACCTGGTCCTCCCTTTGGTCCCTCATAACGGATTACCACAACATCACCTTTCTCAACCAAACCATCTCTAATACCATCATTAGCATCATACTCCCCCTCAAACACCTTAGCTTTTCCTCTAAAAAACAATCCTTCTTTCCCTGTAATCTTTGCTACAGACCCTTCTTTGGCTAAATTCCCATATAACATTCTTAAATGCCCAGTCTTTTTTATTGGAGACTCGACAGCTTTTATAACTTCTTGTCCTTTTAATAAACTTGGAACACTCTTTAAATTCTCTGCCAATGTTTTTCCTGTAACAGTCAAACAATCACCATGAAGTAAATCTTTCTCTAATAAGTACTTAAGTACAGCAGGAATTCCTCCAACACGATGAACATCTTCCATTAAGAACTTACCGCTAGGCTTTAAATCTGCTAAAAAAGGGGTTGTATCTGAAATTCTTTGAAAATCCTCTAGTGTAAATTTCACATTTGCTGCTTTTGCTATCGCTAAAAAATGTAATACCGCATTAGTAGAACCTCCCATTACAGTAACCAATCGTACTGCATTTTCAAGAGATTTTTTAGTAACAATGTCAGATGGTTTAATATCTTTTTCTAATAAAATCCGTAGCGCTTCACCTGCCCTTACACTTTCTGATTTCTTATCCTCGCTTATTGCCGGATTTGAGGAATTATAAGGTAAACTCATCCCTAATGCTTCAATTGCTGACGCCATGGTATTTGCTGTATACATACCTCCGCATGCTCCTGCTCCTGGACAAGCTTTTTCAATAACATTTTGATATTGTTTATTATCAATTTTACCTGCAACTTTTTCTCCCCATGCCTCAAATGCAGAAACTACATCTAGCTTTTTACCGTCATGACACCCCGATTCGATAGTTCCTCCATACACTAAAACAGAAGGCCTATTTAAACGCAGCATAGCCATCAATGCACCTGGCATATTTTTATCACAGCCTACCACTGTTACTAAGCCATCATAAGACATCGCCTGAACAACAGTTTCCATTGAATCTGCAATTACATCTCTTGATGGTAAAGAAAAACGCATTCCTGGTGTCCCCATTGATATTCCATCTGAAACTCCAATTGTATTGAATATTAACCCTACTAAATCTTCGTTATTCGTTCCCTTCTTTACTAATTTTGCCAAATCATTTAAATGCATATTACAAGGGTTTCCTTCATACCCTGTACTTGCGATTCCAATGAATGGCTTTTTTAAATCTTCATTATTTAACCCAATTGCGTGTAACATTGCCTGTGCTGCTGGTTGGGTATCATCTTGAGTTACTCTTTTGCTAAATTTATTTAACTCCATTTGTTAGTTTGTTAAGCATTTTTCACGAAGTCCTAACACTTCTTGTTTATATAGTTTCATTAATTTATATCCATAAGACTCTTCCCATTTAACAGGAAATTCATATTCATCTATTGATTTCAGACCTACAACTTCAGCAGCTGTCCCTGTAAAAAAAGCATTATCCGCCTGCTTTAACTCATCAAGAGTAAAGTGCCTTTCGTGCACAGGAATCCCTTCCTCCTTGCATATATCAATAATAGTAGATCTTGTTATTCCTGCCATTATATGCCCTTTGGGCGGTGTATAAATCACTCCAGTTCTTTCCATAAAGATATTAGCACCCGAGCACTCAGCTACATTATTATTCATATCTAAGAGTAAAGCCTCGTCAAAACCTGCTTTTTTTACTTCATTACTTGCTAAAATAGAATTGATATAGTGACCTGTAACTTTAGCCTCTACAAAGCATGATTTTGGATTTGGTCTCTGAAACCTTGAGGTTTTAACCCTTAAAAGACTGTCTCCCATTAACTTTTCCCACTCCCAACATTGAATAATCAAATCAGATCCTTTTGCTGAAAAAACTCCCATATTTTCACCTGCTAATACAATAGGCCTTATATAGGCATCCGACAGATTATTTAATTTTAATAATTTATAGGTAATATCCGTAAGTTCTTGAATAGAATAATCAAAATCAATATCCATGACCTTAACACCAAATTTTAATCTTTCGTAATGTTGATCTGATTTATAAATTTTTGTTCCCATTGAGGTACTGTAAGATCGAATACCCTCAAAAACACCATTACCATAATGTAATGTTTGACCATAGGTACTAGTAGAAACCTCTTTCGCCTTAACGAACTTTCCATTGTAAAAGATTATAGATTCATCTGTGTAATACATACCTTGCTTTTTGAATTTTTCGAAATTATTTTAATATTCCATTACTTTAATTCTTTCATATATAATTTAAATGATTTTCAGCCATACAGAAAAACACCTAAAAGACTAAAAAACAACAATTTAACTCAAAAACATAAATGATGGTCATATATCAAAAAAAAGCCTGAATCATTTTAATTGACACAGGCTTTTGAAATATCATAAGTTATCTGTATCAACCCATCTGCAAGTTAATATTGACGATAATTATGATATTTATAATGTTAAAATATTGACTCATTTTAGCTTTAATTAAAAAAGGCCTCCAAAATTTGGAAGCCTTTCAATATATTTTTTATAAACAAACGCCTCCTTATCAACAAAGTGAAATAATCACAATGATAATGACAATTGAAACTATATTTATTATATTTTTACTCATTATGTTGCAAATATCTCTTTTTTTTTCAAACAACACAAATTATTTTTAACTTAATAAAAATTTTTTATTTTATTTCTTAAAAATTACAATTGAATCTTATTTTTCACTTCCTTATTTTAATTATTAAAATATTTTTTCTAAATTTGCAATCTTATGCAAGAAAACAAATTATATAATATCATACCCAGTTTGTTAGTGCGGTGTTTTTCACTACGCTAACCACTTCTTTTTATCACTGAGTATTTATATAATTTAATTTTCAAATTTTGAAATCAACTTTTTATCTTTTTATCATAGTCAATCAAGTTGTCATACTAGATAACTTCATTACTTATTCTTCTTTATCAATGCGACCTCGCCCGTAAGGGTGATACTCAATTTATTGAGCTAAGGTGTGTCCGGCTCTTCTCTCAACAAAATCAATTTAATAAACAAGTAAGAATCAATAATTTTCAATTATAAATACACCAATGAAAATTGTTATTGCAAATTCATCGCATAGCCCATATGCTTCGATTATTTGTAGCACTATTGAAAAGGCTGCTCAAAAAAGAGGGACAGGAATTGCTAAGCGCGATCATAATTACATAATTTCTAAAATAAAACAAAGTAATGCTGTAATTGCTTTAGACAACGAAAAGTTTGCAGGCTTTTGTTACATAGAATCTTGGGAACATGGAAAATTTGTGGCAAACTCAGGACTTATTGTACATCCTTCCTACAGAGGCATTGGATTGGCTAAGCAAATTAAAAAACAAATTTTTGAACTATCAAGAACCAAGTTTCCAAAAGCAAAAATTTTCAGTATTACTACCGGTTTACCAGTTATCAAAATGAATAGCGAACTAGGCTATCAACCTGTTACATTTAGTGAGCTAACCGATGATAATTCTTTCTGGAAAGGCTGTAAAACCTGTGTAAATTATGATATCTTACAAAGAACCAATAGAACAATGTGCTTATGTACAGGAATGCTCTACGATCCTAAAACTACACAGTTGAAAAATAAGGAAGAAAAAGAAATGGAAATAACCTAATAAAATTAGAAAAAACAGTTACAAATGGAAAAATTAGTTATTGCATATAGTGGAGGGTTAGACACCTCATACTGTGCTGTTAGCCTTGCAAAACAAGGATATGAAATTCACGCTGTAAGCGTAAATACTGGCGGATTTTCTCAAGAAGAAATTAAGAAAATTGAGAAAAACGCCTACACTATGGGTGTTTCCACTTACAAAAACATTAATGCTATTAATAATTTCTACGAAAAAGTAGTTAAGTATTTGGTCTTTGGAAATGTATTAAAAAATAACACCTATCCTCTTTCTGTAAGTGCCGAAAGAATTATTCAAGCCATTGAAATTATTACCTATGCAAAAAAGATCGGCGCCAAATATATCGCTCATGGTAGCACAGGTGCAGGTAATGATCAGGTACGATTTGATATGATTTTTCAAACCATTGCTCCTGAAATTAACATTATTACTCCAATTAGAGATTTAAAACTTTCTAGACAAGAAGAAATTGATTATTTAAGAACTAATGGTATTAATCTATCTTGGGAAAAGGCAAAATATTCAGTAAATAAAGGCCTTTGGGGAACTAGTATAGGTGGTGATGAAACTTTAACATCAAAAAAGCCTTTACCCGAACATGCCTATCCTTCTCAAATTACGAAAACTGAACATCAAAATATAAAAATAAGCTTTGCAAAGGGTGAAGTAACCGCAATTAATGGTATTAAAAATCAACCTATCATCAACATCGAAAAACTTAATTCAATTGCCTCCAAATATGGTATTGGAAGAGATATTCATGTAGGAGATACTATTATTGGAATGAAAGGAAGAGTTGGATTTGAAGCTGCTGCTGCAATAATAATAATAAAAGCACACCACCTACTTGAAAAACACACGCTTACAAAGTGGCAGTTGCAACACAAAGAATATCTAGCTAATTTTTACGGAATGCATCTGCATGAGGGACTATATTTAGATCCAGTAATGAGAGATATTGAATCCTTTTTCGAGAGCAGTCAGTCTAAAGTAACGGGAGATGTTTATATTTCTCTAATGCCCTACCATTTCTCTTTAAATGGTATTGAATCTCCTCATGACCTGATGGACGTAAGATTTGGAAGTTACGGAGAGGTAAATAAGGATTGGACAGCTGAAGAAGCTAAAGGTTTTATTAAACTTTTTGGAAATCAAAATAAAATATACCAACAAGTAAATCAACTGTCATAAAACCTTTAAAAAATATTAAAAACATGATACAGGTAGGAATCATAGGGGGGGCTGGATATACAGCTGGAGAGTTAATTAGATTGTTATTACAACATCCTGAAGCAGTTATTAATTTCGTTTACAGTACATCAAACGCAGGAAACAAAATATCACATATCCATCAAGATCTAGAAGGAAGTACTGAAATTCGATTCACGAAAGAGATCAATCAAAACGTTGATCTATTGTTTTTGTGTTTAGGTCATGGAAACTCAAACAAGTTTTTAACTAAAACTTGTTTTTCCTCAAATACTAAAATCATTGATTTAAGCAATGATTTTAGATTGGAAAAAGATCATATATACAAAGACAAAACATTTGTTTATGGATTACCTGAATTTCAAAAAGAAGTTATTAAAAACAGTAAGTATATAGCAAACCCTGGTTGCTTTGCTACAGCTATTCAGTTAGCATTATTACCTATAGCAAATGCAAAAAAAATAAAAAATGATATTCATATTAACGCAGTTACCGGTGCTACAGGAGCAGGGACCTCATTGTCATCAACTACCCATTTTACTTGGAGAGATAATAATTTTTCTTATTACAAGCCTTTCACACATCAGCATATAGGAGAAATAAGGCAAACCATAGAAAACTTACAATCTAACATTAAAGCTGATATTCTGTTTTTACCTAACAGAGGGAATTTTTCAAGAGGAATTTTCGTTTCATTATACACTGATTTTGACGGGAGTTTCGAGGAAGCTAAAAAACTTTATACTTCGTTTTATAAAAATACTCCTTTTACACACGTATCTGAAACGCCAGTTCATTTAAAACAAGTTATAAACACAAATAAATGTCTGATACATATTCACAAACACGATAACAAGATTTTAATAACAAGTGTGATTGATAATCTTTTAAAAGGAGCTTCCGGTCAAGCCATCCAAAATATGAATCTACTTTTTAATCTACCAGAAGAAACTGGACTAAAGTTAAAAGCAAGTTATTTCTAAACAAAAAAACAATAAACCAAAATCAAACTAAACATATACCAATGAAAATAGCCATTATAGGAACAGGAAACTTAGGCAAGTCAATAGCTAAAGGATTAATACAAAATAACGCATTCACAAGTCTTTATTTAACGAAAAGAAATTTAGACGAATTAGATATATTTAATAAGAATAAAAATGTTTTTTTAAGTACTAGCAATGCAGAAGCCGTAAAACAATCAGAAGTACTCATCTTTGCTGTTCAACCAAGGCATCTAGAAAAAATACTTCTAGATATCAAACCAATACTCACTGATAAACATATTATAATTTCAACCATTACTGGCTTTTCAATAGCGAAAATTGAAGCTACCATTGGTAAAAACAATAATATTCTTCGAGCTATGCCCAATACAGCTATTGCTGTAGGAAAATCCATGACCTCCATTTGCAGCAATGCTTATGCCAACGGACATGTAAAAATAGCTACTTCAATTTTCAATGTATTAGGAAACACTTTAGTGATCCCTGAAAATCAAATGCAAGCAGCAACCGTAGTATGCGCTAGTGGAATTGCTTTTTGGATGCGTTTAATACGAGCCACAACACAAGCAGCTATACAACTTGGTTTTGATGCTAAAGAAGCCCAAGAATTAGCCATGTTTACCTGCGAAGGAGCCGCCAATCTTTTAATAACAACTAAAAATCATCCAGAAGAAGAAATAGATAAAGTTACCACTCCAAAGGGCTGTACTATTGAGGGACTAAATGAAATGGAACATAAAGGCTTAAGCGCAGCTTTAATTCAAGGAATGGTAGCCTCATTCAATAAAATTAATACGATAAAAAAAGAACAAATATGAGTTTGTTTAATGTATACCCCCTGTTTAATGTGACTCCTGTTAAAGGGAAAGACGTTTTTATTTACGATATTAATGATACAAAATATTTAGATTTGTATGGAGGGCATGCTGTAATTTCAATTGGTCATGCACATCCAACCTATACAAGGGCAATTTCCAATCAAGTAAATACTATTGGTTTTTACAGCAACTCTATTCAAAATCCTTTACAATCAAAACTTGCTAAGGAAATCACAACAATTTCTAACTGTAAAGACTATCAACTATTTTTATGCAATTCAGGAGCAGAAGCTAATGAAAATGCCTTGAAATTAGCTTCTTTTTATACTGGAAAAAAGAAAGTTATTGCTTTTAAAAACTCCTTTCACGGAAGAACTTCAGCAGCGGTAGTTGCAACAGACAATCCAAAGATAATTGCCCCTATAAATAGGCAACAAGAAGTTATCTTTTTAGAATTTGAGGACTTAGATGGTGTAGAAAAAGCCTTACAGAATAATGACGTATGCGCTATCATCATTGAAACCATTCAAGGTGTTGGTGGTTTAAATGAAGCTTCAACTTCATTTTATAAGGGCTTGGAGAAATTAAGTAAAAAATACAATACTTTACTAATTATGGATGAAATTCAATCAGGGTTTGGAAGAACAGGAGATTTTTTTGCCTATCAAAAGCATAATGTTTCGCCTGATATTATTTCTATGGCGAAAGGAATGGGAAACGGGTTTCCTATCGGTGGTATTTTAATTCATCCAAAAATCGAAGCCTCTTTTGGCCTTCTTGGAACTACTTTTGGAGGCAATCACCTCGCCTGCGCAGCATCACTAGCTGTTATTAATGTTTTACAAAAAGAAGATTTAATGACTAATGTTAAAACAGCATCAAAATACTTTATCAAAAAATTGAATGAAATTCCTGAGGTAAATTCCATAAAAGGTAGAGGTCTCATGCTAGGAATAGAGTTTTCATTCCCTGTAAATTCTATCAGAAAATCTTTGATATTGAACGAACATATTTTCACTGGAAATTCAAAAAACCCAAACCTTTTAAGATTACTTCCTTCACTAACAATACAAAAAAAACATATTGATGTTTTTATTAATGCTCTAAAAAGAACCATAAGTACAAAACAAAAAATTAATTAACGATGCAACATTACACTAACTTAAATGACATTCAAAATCTTGATGTTATAATTAATAAGGCTATCCAGCTTAAAAGAAATCCTTTTCAATACAAAGAATTAGGAAAAAACAAAACCTTAATCATGTTGTTTTTTAATGCCAGTTTACGTACACGATTAAGTACTGAAAAAGCTGCAAAGAACTTAGGCATGGAAGTTAGTATTTTAAATATAGCAAACACCTGGAATATCGAGTTTGAAGACGGTACTAAAATGAATCTGAATACTTCTGAACACATCAAAGAAGCTGCTAGAGTTATATCTCAATACGCAGATATTATTGCTGTCAGGGCTTTTCCTACCTTAACTGATAAAACTAAAGACCTTTCAGAAATCATTATTAATAGCTTTAAAAAATATGCTACAGTACCAATTATAAATATGGAAAGCGCTACAGATCACCCTTTACAGGCATTAGCTGATGGCATTACATTAGAAGAGCAAAAAACTAAAAAAAGACCGAAAGTAGTGTTGTCATGGGCTCCACACCCAAAAGCGCTACCACATTCTGTCGCAAATAGCTTTATTCATTTAGCAAAAAAAATAAATATTGATTTTATGATCACGCACCCTCCTGGATATGAACTAGACCCTAATATAACAGGGGATATACCTATCTTATACAACCAAAAAAAAGCTCTTAAAGATGCTGACTTTGTATACGCAAAAAATTGGAGTTCTTTTTCAAATTACGGTAGAGTTCTGCATAGCAATAGTAGCTGGATGATAACTAATAAAACTTTAGGTAACGCCAAATTCATGCACTGTCTACCTATTCGCAGAAATATTGTAGCAGAAGACGCTGTACTTGATGGAATGAACTCTCTAGTAACAGAACAAGCAAATAATAGAGTTTATGCTGCACAAGTAGTTTTAAAAAAACTTTTAACACAAAAAAATGAAATAAAGTGAAAACTATAAAAATCATAAAAATAGGCGGTAACATTGTAAATAATAAAAAAACTCTCGATATCTTTTTAAAAAACTTTTCAGAAATAAAGACCCCTAAAATTTTAGTTCATGGTGGAGGAAAACTAGCATCTGAACTATCTAAAAAAATCGGAATTCCTGTGAAAATGATTGATGGTAGAAGAGTAACTGATGCCAACACACTTGATGTCGCAACGATGGTTTATGCCGGCAAAATCAATAAAAATATTGTAGCTCAACTTCAATCAAACAAGTTAAACGCCATAGGTTTAAGTGGAACTGATGCTAATACCATTACCTCAATTCAAAGACCTTCAACACCTATTGATTTTGGCTTTGTTGGTGACGTTATTAAAGTAAATACATCAATAATAGAATTATTATTAAAAAACAACATTACACCTGTATTCTGTGCAATTACACATGATAATAATGGCAATTTATTAAATACTAATGCTGACACAATTGCTTCTGAAGTAGCTATTGCTTTAGCACAGAACTATGTTACGGAGCTATATTACTGTTTCGAAAAAAATGGAGTTCTAAGAAACGTTGATCAATCTGATTCTATAATTGAAAAAATTAACTTAAAAACTTATCTAAAACTCAAAAAAGAACAAATTATATCTGACGGTATGATTCCTAAACTGGACAACTGTTTTCACGCACTTAAAAATAAAGTACTTAAAGTAAATATTGGAACTATCGATATGATTACAAATAGCCAAAAAAAGCATACATCATTGCATTTATCATGATACAAGAACTTACCCAAAAAGCTATAGACTTATTAAAAAGCCTAATAGAAGTCTCTTCTTTTTCATCAGAGGAAGAAAAAAGCGCCTTGCTACTAGAAGTTTGGTTTAAATACCATAACATTCCATGTACAAGAACAAAAAATAATGTATGGTCTATTCATAAAGACTTCGATTCATCAAAACCAACATTATTACTAAATTCTCATCACGATACAGTTAAACCAAATAACGGATACACTAAAGACCCCTTTACACCTATTATAGAAGAGGGCAAATTATATGGTTTGGGTAGCAATGATGCAGGAGGCTGTTTAGTATCATTATTAGCTACATACACCTATTTTTATCAACAACATAATCTATCTTATAATCTTATATTCGCTGGAACTGCCGAAGAAGAAAACAGCGGTCCAAATGGATTGAATAGCTTGCTAAAAACACTACCTCATATCGATGTAGCAATAGTAGGAGAACCTACACAAATGCAACTAGCTATTGCTGAAAAAGGATTAGTCGTTTTTGACGCTGAAATTACTGGAACACCTAGTCATGCAGCACATCCCAACAATAACAATGCTATTTATAATACTATCAATACTCTAAAATGGTTTCAAAACATAAGTTTTGAAAAAACTTCCAAAACCTTAGGTGATGTTAAATTGACAGTAACACAAATTAATGCTGGAAAACAACATAATGCCATTCCTGCAAATGTTTCATTAGTAATCGATGTCCGAGTTAATGACAAATATACCAACCAAGAAATCAGTGATTTTTTGCAAAAAAATGCGCCATGTGATAAAATCACTCCTAGGAGTTTGAATTTAAATTCTTCTTCAATACAAAAAGACCATCCGTTGGTTCAGGCTGGCATTAATTTAGGAAGAAAAACATATGGTTCTCCCACATTATCTGATCAATCAGTATTGAATTGCCCTTCTTTAAAACTTGGACCTGGAGATAGCAAACGTTCTCACAGCGCTAACGAATATATTTTCTTGGATGAAATCAAAGAGGGAATTGAATTGTATATAAAATTACTTGAAAAAGTACTAATATAGATTGATTACAAAAAGTAAAAACAAATCAATAATAAGGTTATCATTGAGTAATCGCTTAAATTATTTCTATTCAACATTTACTAAAATAACATAATATTAACCACAAACAATTAAACAAATGAAACTTTGGGATAAAGGCATAAAAATGGATAAAAAAATAGAAAATTTCACTATTGGAAATGATAGAGAAATAGATATGTTTATCGCACCATATGACATACAAGCATCTATAGCTCACGCTAAAATGCTAGCAAAAACTGATATTATCTCAGAGCGAGAGCAATTTAAGCTCTTAGAAGGATTAAAAAACTTATCTGATCAAATTGAAAACGGAACCTTTTGTATTGATAATACATTTGAAGATATACATTCAAAGATAGAACATGAACTTATTAAATATTGTGGTGAAATTGGCAAGAAAATCCACACAGCTCGATCAAGAAACGATCAAGTATTAGTTGCCCTACACCTATATTACAAAGATAATTTTAAGATTATAATACAAAAAACAAAAATACTTTTCGAAACCTTATTAACGCTTTCAAAAGATCATGAAAATCAACTATTACCAGGCTATACTCATTTACAAATTGCCATGCCTTCTTCTTTTGGGCTCTGGTTTTCTGCCTATGCAGAATTATTGGTTGATGATTTACATCTTATTAAGGCTGCTTTGAAAATAGTAGACCAAAATCCTTTAGGTTCTGCTGCTGGTTATGGTAGTTCATTTCCGATTGATAGAGAATTTACCACAAAAGAACTTAACTTCCATACGTTAAAATACAATGTTGTTGCCGCACAATTGAGCAGAGGAAAAAGTGAACGTACAGCTGCAATGGCATTGGGAAGCCTAGCAAATACATTAGCTCGTTTTTCGATGGATATATGTCTTTATATTAGTCAAAACTTTAACTTTATTTCTTTTCCAGATGAGCTTACCACTGGCAGCAGTATAATGCCTCATAAAAAAAATCCTGATGTTTTCGAATTGATAAGAGCAAAGTGCAATAAAATTCAGGCGCTTTACAGTGAAACACTCCTATTAACTAATAATTTACCGAGTGGTTACCACAGAGACTATCAATTACTAAAAGAAAATATGATACGTACTTTTGAGGATTTTAAAGACATTCTAGATATTTTTAATTTTAGTATTAAGAAAATCATTGTTAAAGACATTGATCTAAATGATGAAAAATACAAGTATCTATTTACTGTTGACAACATAAACAATTTAGTAGAACAAGGGATGAGCTTCAGAGAAGCCTACAGAAAAATAGGTAATGAAATATCTGAAGGATCTTATATTCCCGATACATCAAAAAAACACATTCATACAGGAAGCATACATAATCTTAGCCTAGATCAAATACATAGAAAGCTAAATGATGTTTAATCTTTTTATGGTTAGGTAATAGAATGAATTTTAATTTCGAAACAAAAATCAACAAAAAAAAACACCCATTATTAATTAATTCATATTTTTTTTACTTTTTTTCTAAATATTTATGTGACTTATTTTTTTTTATGTGTCAAAAAGGTAATTTAAGTAATAAAGCTGGGGGGCTTTTATATTTAAGGTTAAATAAAAAGGAGCTCTTTTTAAGAGCTCCTTTTTTTAAAATTTTTATAACAATCTATTTAAAAACTAGTATAATCTTTCTAGTGCATTTACATCATTACTATTAAATTCACCATCTGCACTTGTACTAAAACATGCAACCATTATAGAAGTTGCGTCATAACCTGTTGGAGTACCTGCGATATGATTTGCCCCTACACCAGCAGATCCTTCATTTGAATTTTGACCACAACTTTGACGGCTAAACCAATCCGTATGTCTAAATCCAATTGCATGACCAATTTCATGAGTAATTACATGCTCATTAACATTGGTTGAATAATTCTGTAAACCATAAATTTGAATCCACTTATAAGGACGGCCTCCGCTAGGAAAACCAGCTTGACCTCCAGAACCTCCATTATTCGGGTTGTGATAAACTACCATATCTTTTGAATTATAATTTGTGCCAAAAGTTAATGTAAATCTTATTGAAAGCCCTAACCTATTATAGTTGTTAACAGCCCACTGTAGACCTTCTCTTTCTTTTGAAGAAAGACCATACCCACCACCACCGGTGTAACCTATAATCGAAATATTTCTTCCTTGAGAGACTAAATTATTGGTCGAATATTGACGTGTTTTGTCTTCTTTTTTGGATGCTGCAAGTGTTAAAATTTCTTGCTCCGTCATAGCAATGTCTTCCTCAACATACAATCGATCTTCAGAAGTCCCATCAGGGAAATAGAAAGTGTCATATCGTAAATGGTTGACGTTTAATTCTAGTTTTGCCGCCGCATCAACAACTTTTTGTGGTACGGTCTTGGTCCAAGGGTGTTCGACTGCCTGATTATCAGTATTAGAATCATTTACTTGTTCATTTTCACTAGAACACGACGCAAGGATTCCCCCTGCCATCAGCCCCAAGTATAGGGCCATTTTAGCTTTGCTCATAATATTAGCGTTTAAATTGTTTAGAATGGGTTTTAAATCGAAACCAAACTACACAATTCTTAACTAAAAAATAAACCTTAACATAACTTTAACTTAAAAAAACACAAAAATTAAACATAAAAGTAACTTAAATGTAAAAAAAACAACGTTATGTTAATATATTAACAAACAAAACAATAAAAAAATATAAATTAAACACATTTACTTCATAAAAGTAATTAAAAAAAGAAAACTTACTCATTGAAAATAATTTTAATGAATAAGCTTTTGTGTTAAATATCTTTAAAAGAATCTAAATTATAGTACTCTGTCCCATATGGATATTTTGAAAATTAATATCCGTATCTTCTTGATTATTAACATAATCAGCAATAAAATCTCCAACTTTACTTGTTGAAAACGGTTTTTCAAAATTTATATCCTCAGTAGTTATCCCTAATTCTAGTGATTTTTGAACTGCTTTATCAATAGCTCCTGCCTCTTCGTGTAATCCGAGATGCTCCAATAACATTGCTGCTGATAATATGGATGCTAAGGGATTTGCAATATCTTTTCCTTTAGCTTGGGGAAATGATCCATGGATTGGCTCAAATAAAGCATTATTCTTACCAATAGATGCTGATGCTAATAAACCAATCGACCCACCAATAACACTAGCCTCATCAGAGAGTATATCTCCAAATAAATTTTCAGTTAAAATGACATCAAATTGTTTTGGATTTAATATTAACTGCATAGCTGCATTATCAACAAATAAATAATCTAGTCGAACATCAGGATACTGGACTGCTAATGAAGTAACTGTTTTTCTCCACAATCTTGATGTTTCTAGTACATTTGCTTTATCAACTAAAGTTAATTTTTTTTGCCTTGATTGGGCTGCTTGAAATGCCAAATGTGCAATTCTCTCAATCTCTTCAACAGAATATGTACAACCATCCTTTGCGATGGTTCCATCTTTACTTAATTCTTTTGTACCAAAGTAAATTCCACCAGTCAGCTCTCTGTATATACTAATATCCGTTCCTTTAATACGTTCTTCTTTTAATGGCGAATTATGAATTAAAGTCTCGTATGCTTTCACAGGTCTTATATTACAAAAAAGTCCCAATTCTTTTCTTAATTTTAGCAACCCTTGTTCAGGACGAACCTTTAATGTTGGATCTTCATCATATTTAGGATCACCTATTGCCCCAAAAAGCACTGCATCTGATTCTTTGCATAAATTCAATGTTTTATCTGGCAAGGGAGTCCCTGTTTCATCAATAGCGCAAGCCCCCATTAACCCTTCTTTAAACAAAAATGTGTGATCAAAAACATTAGCTATAGCATTTAAAGCTTTTTTAGCTTGCTCAGTTACTTCTGGTCCTATTCCATCACCCGGAATTATGGCTATATTTACTTTCATTTATTTTTTAATTTTTATCAATCAACTTAAAACTGTTTGTTTTAAGTTTTCCTCTTCAAACTTCTTTATAATATCTTTTTTACTTATTAGAAAATCAATATCATCATATCCATTGAGTAAACAAACTTTCTTATAAGAATCGATTTCAAATTTAGTTTTTCCGATTGGTGTTTTTAATGTTTGCTCTTCAAGATCTACTATAATTCTCGCTGTGGGATCAATTGTAACTATATCCATAAGCCTAGACAAAAAATCTTTCGATACTTGAATAGGTAAAATCCCATTATTTAAAGCATTTCCTTTAAAGATATCGGCAAAAAAACTACTTACAACAACTTTAAAACCATATCCACTTAATGCCCAAGCAGCATGCTCTCTGCTAGATCCACAACCAAAATTATCTCCTGCTATTAGAATACTTCCTCTATACATTGGATTGTTTAAAATAAAATCAGTATTCAAATCTCCATCCTTGCGATAACGCCAATCTCTAAAAACATTATCTCCAAACCCATTTTTGTCGGTAGCTTTTAAAAAACGTGCAGGAATGATTTGATCCGTATCTATATTTTCAATGGACAAAGGTACTCCTGTATCAACTAACTTAACAAACTTATCCATTTAATTTAATTTTTTGGTGAAATTTATAATTTTACCCTCTACTGCAGTTGCTGCTGCCATAAGAGGACTTGCTAAAATAGTTCGTGCTCCTTGGCCTTGACGACCTTCAAAATTTCTATTTGATGTTGATACACAATACTCTCCTTCAGGAATTTTATCATTATTCATCGCTAAACAAGCTGAACATCCAGGCTGACGCAATCTAAAACCAGCTTCTTCAAATATTTCTTGAAGCCCTTCCTCTTTAATTTGTTTTGCTACCTGTTGCGAGCCTGGAACAAGCCAAGCATTTACATTGGAAGCTCTTTGCTTTCCTTTTACATAACTCGCAGCAACTCTAAAATCTTCTATTCTTGAATTTGTACAACTTCCAATAAAAACATAGTTCACAGGAGTATTAATCAAGCTTTTTCCCTTCTTAAAATTCATATACATCAATGCCTTTTCAAAGGAAGCATCATTTTCTTCTGGAATTACCTCCGAAATTTTAAGTCCCATACCAGGATTTGTTCCATAGGTAAGCATTGGCTCAATATCTTCTGCCTTAAAGAAATATTCCTGATCAAAACAAGCATCTTCATCTGTTTTAAGTGTTTTCCAATAAGCTAATTTAGCTTCATATTCATCATCTTTAGGAGCAAATTCTCTTCCTCTTACATACTCAAATGTGGTTTCATCAGGAGCAATCATACCTCCTCTTGCACCCATTTCAATACTCATGTTACATACTGTCATTCTCCCCTCCATAGACATTTCTTCAAAAACATTACCAGCATATTCACAAAAATATCCTGTCCCTGAGTTGGTTCCTAATTTTGCAATGATATATAAAATAACATCTTTTGGAAGTACCCCTTTTTTTAATTTACCATTTACGTTAACACGCAAACTTTTAGGTTTTTCTAATATTAAGCATTGGCTTGCAAAAACTTGTGCTACCTGACTTGTTCCTATTCCAAAAGCAATGGTTCCAAACGCCCCATGAGTCGAAGTATGGCTATCACCACAAACCATGGTCATACCTGGCTGGGTAATTCCTAATTCTGGCGCCATAACATGTACAATTCCATTGTATTTGTGCCCAAGTCCGAAAAGTTTAATATTATTTTTTTTACAATTGTTTGTAAGCTGCTCTAACTGATTTCTAGAAAGTGCATCTTTTACAGGCAAATGCTGATCTACCGTAGGAGTGTTATGGTCTGCTGTGGCAACAATCTTATCTGGACGCGCTATTGAAATACCTCTATCTTCCAACTCTTTGAATGCCTGAGGACTTGTTACCTCATGGATTAAATGCTTATCTATATATAAAACTTGAGGTCCATTTGGTATTGTTTCAACTACATGTTCATCCCACACCTTATCAAATAATGTCTTTCCCATTTAAGCTATTGCTATTTTTGAAATTTTATTAACCTGTTGCATAATTAAATGAATATCTTCATCAATTACTTCTTTTTGTTTATCAGCAAAATTTAAAAAAGTTTCATAAGCACTATCTAGTTGTACTTTTGTTAATTCATAACCTATTTTCTTTGCTCTGTATGCTAAGGCTGCCCTTCCACTTCTTGCAGTTAAAACAATAGCACTTTCAGTAACACCAACATCCGCGGGATTAATAATTTCATACGTTTCTCTATTTTTTATAACCCCGTCTTGATGAATCCCTGAACTATGCGCAAAAGCGTTTGCGCCTACTATTGCTTTGTTGGGTTGCACAACCATGCCCATTTTTTCACGAACCATCAAACTGGTATCATATAACAGCTTAGAATTAATATTAGTGTCTAAATTTAGAAACGGATGCTGTCTAAGAATCATCACAACTTCTTCCAAAGCTGTATTTCCTGCACGTTCTCCTATTCCATTAATAGTACACTCTATTTGTCGAGCCCCATTCATAACACCTGCTATAGAATTGGCTGTAGCCAAACCTAAATCGTTATGACAATGGCATGAAATTGTTACATTTTCTATTCCCTTAACATGATCTTTTAAATATTTTATTTTTGCTCCATATTCATCAGGCAAACAATACCCTGTAGTATCAGGAATATTTAACACTGTTGCCCCTGCCTTAATTACTTCTTCACATATTTTAGCCAAAAATGAATTTTCTGTTCTTCCTGCATCTTCGGCAAAAAATTCAACATCATCAACAAAATTCTTAGCATAAGCTACTGCTTCTTTTGCTCTAAAAATAGCCTCTTCCTTCGTAATGTTAAATTTATATTTAATGTGCGACTCACTAGTTCCTATTCCTGTATGTATGCGCGGTTTTTGAGCTATTTTTAAGGCTTGTCCAGCCACTTCAATATCTTTTTTAACAGCTCTTGTTAACCCACAAACAGATGCGTTTTTAACAATTTTTGCTATTTCCCTTACTGAAATAAAATCACCTGGGCTAGATATTGGAAAACCTGCCTCTATAACATCTACCCCTAAACTATCGAGTCTTTCTGCTATGACAAGTTTTTGTTTTGTATCTAACTTACAACCTGGCACTTGTTCTCCATCTCTTAAAGTGGTATCAAAAATTTGTACTTTATCCTTTGACATATTGTAAATCTTTTGATCTGTTTCTAAAATCAAATGTATATATTGGATTTTGTAACAGCACCCTAAATAAAGGGATAGTTACGAAACTTAATTAATTAAAAAAAAACTTAAATAACTGTAATACAGTTTATTATGAATAAAACAATTACATCAACCAACCAGCAAACGGATTCTCTTTTTGTACTAATAAAGTCTTTATCTAAATCAGAAAAAAGACAATTCAATCTATATATAGGAAGACTTGGTGGAAATATTGATGCTAAATTTTTTGCTTTATTCAAAGTTTTAGAAAAGCAAAAAACATACGACGAAAAAACGATCATTAAAACTGGCATTGTAAGCAAGCAACAATTATCAAATCTGAAAGCACATTTATACAAACAAATATTAACAAGTTTACGGCTTAATCCTGTTCATAAAAATATTAGAATTCAAATTAGAGAGCAATTAGACTTTGCTACTGTTTTGTACTTAAAAGGACTTTATAAACAAAGCTTAAAGTTACTTGATAAAGCAAAAAATATGGCTTTAGATAGTGAAGAAAAAAACATGGCTTATGAAATTATTGAATTCGAAAAACTTATTGAAAGCCAATACATTACAAGAAGCATCAATACTAGAGCCGATGAATTAACCATACAAGCTAAGGGAATCAGTCAACAAAATGTTATAACAAGTAAACTTTCTAACTTATCATTACAGTTATATGGAATCCTATTAAAAAAAGGGTATGTAAGAAATGATGATGAACTAAAAAAGGTAAATGAATATTTTAATGCACGATTGCCTAAATACGCCTTTGACAAACTTGGTTTTAGGGAAAAACTTTGGCTCTACAAAGCTAATTTATGGCATAGCTTTTTAATTCAAGACTTTTTACAAAGCTATAAATATGCTAATAAATGGATTAACTTATTTAAAGAGGCTCCCAAAAACATAACCTTACATCCAGTATTCTATCTTAAAGGTGTTAATTATTTATTAGAAAGTTTATTTTTTATAAAACACTATAAGAAACTGAAAGAAGAATTTTCGTTCCTAGAAAAAGGAATCGAAAATAATGTAATCCCTAAGAATAGTAATACTGAAATTTTAATGTTTCAGTACTATTATACAAATAAACTTCATCTGCATTTTTTTGAGGGTAGTTTTATTGAAGGAGAATATTTAGTAGCTATTATAAATGAAAAGATAGAACTCTATAGAAATTTACTAGACAACCACCATATTGTTGTTTTTTATTATAAGATTGCTTGTCTGTATTTTGGAATGGGAAAAAATACAGAGTGCATTTTTTACTTGAATAAAATTATAAACTCTAAAAATTTACATGTAGCAGAAGACCTACAATGTTTTGCCAGAGTCTTAAGCCTAATTGCTCATTATGAATCAGGATTAGATTATCATTTAGAAATGCAATTTAAAGACACTTACCGCTTTCTTATAAAAATGGAAAATTTACAAGAAGTGCAAAAAGAGTTTATTTCTTCCATAAAAGCTTTAGGAGATGTTTACCCACATCAAATCAAAAATGAATTTAAAAAAATATATGACCGGTTAAAAGTTTTTGAAAATCACCCATATGAAAAACGAGCCTTCTTGTACCTTGACATACTTTCATGGCTTGAAAGTAAAATACAAAACAAGACCGTATCACAAATAATTCAAGAAAAATTTAAAGAATATGCTAAATAATTAAAAAAGCATTTGTATTTTTGCAGTCATGATAATTAACAAAAGACATATTCAAGCTGTTGTAAGCGCTTCTATGCGAGTGTCTTTTGTTGGCACAATTATTATTTCTACTGGGATTACCCTTTAGGGGGTTGCATTAATACATATCATTTTACGTACTATTTATTTTTTTAACAAAAAATAAAAAAAAAACAAGCATTCTTTAATAATAAATCAATTTTATCACTTTTTAAAATGAAAATTTTAAAATTCGGAGGCTCATCAGTAGCAAATAGTCAAAATATAAGCAAAGTAGTTCAAATCATACATAACGCTGCATCAGAAACAAAGGTTGCTGTAGTCGTTTCAGCTTTTGGAAAAACTACGAATAAACTAATTAGTTCAGCCAATAATGCAGCAAATAATAAACCTAATTACCTAGAACTTTATGAGGAAGTTAAGCAACATCATTTTCAAGTTATTCAAGAGTTAGTTCCTGAAAATAAACAAACTAGCGTCAGAAATACCGTTGAAAATATGTTTAGCCAGCTAAAAACCTTATTAGAAGGGTGTTATTTATTAAAAGATATCACACCTAAAACAATGGCTACGGTAAGTGGCTTTGGAGAACTTCTTTCCTCATATATTATTTCTGAAGTTGTTAAACAAAACGTAAACACCGCCTATAAGGATAGTCGAGAAATTATTACCACCTCTAACTTATTTGATAAAGCTCAAGTTAATTTTGAAATAACAAATAAAAATTGTCGCGATTTTTTTGAGAACAATACACACCAAGTTACGCTATTACCTGGTTTTATTGCAAGATCAGAAAGTGGGCTTTCAACAACGTTAGGAAGAGGGGGGTCTGATTATACAGCGGCTATTTATGCGGCTGCTTTAAATGCAGATGAGCTTCAAATTTGGACTGATGTGAGTGGTATGTTTACTGCCAATCCGAGTATTGTAAAACAGGCTTTTTCCATACCTCAAATTTCATATCAGGAAGCGATGGAATTATCGCATTTTGGCGCCAAGGTAATTTATCCACCAACAATTCAACCAGTTTTAGAGAAAAACATTCCTATTGTAATCAAAAATACATTTGATCCTCAAAACGTAGGTACCCTAATCACTAAAAACTCTGTTAATGCAAAGCCAGTTAAAGGAATCACGCATATTGAAAATATCACTTTACTAACAGTTGAAGGCAGTGGCATGGTTGGCGTATCAGGCACTTCAAAAAGACTTTTTGAAACCTTATCAAATCACCAAATTAATGTGGTGCTTATTACGCAAGCATCATCCGAACATTCTATTTGTGTTGGTATTTATGACGAAGATGCAACAAAAGCCATTCATGCTGTTAATAAAGCATTTGAAATTGAAATTGAAAGACATAAAATTAACCCTGCAACCATAGAGCAAGGTTTGGCAATTATAGCATTGGTTGGTGATAATATGAAAAACCACCAAGGACTAAGTGGTCAAATGTTTAGTACTTTGGGTAAAAATAATGTTAATATTAGAGCTATCGCACAGGGAGCTTCTCAAAAAAATATTTCTGCTGTTATTGACAGTCATGATGCTAAAAAGGCTTTAAATACGCTTCATGAACAATTTTTTGAAGATAAAATAAAACAGCTCAACTTATTTGTTACTGGTGTTGGTAATGTAGGTGAACGATTTTTAGCACAAATACATCAACAAAATGATTATTTGAAAGCGCAGTTAAAAATGAATATTAGAGTCGTTGGTTTATCTAATTCGAAAAAAATGGTATTTGATCCAAATGGTATTGACCTGAACAATTGGAACGATACATTGGAAAATGGAGAATCTGCTTCGTTGGAACAATTTTTTGAACGAACCAAAGCATTGAACTTAAGAAATGCTGTTTTTGTTGATAATACTGCCAATAAGGCGGTATCGGAAGTATATGAAAACTATTTACGAAATAATATTGCTGTAGTTACTTGTAATAAAATCGCCTGTGCTTCAAAACTTGAAAACTACCAAAGCTTAAAGAGAATATCAAGAAAGTATAACGCCCCTTTTCTATTTGAAACAAATGTTGGAGCTGGACTTCCTATAATTGATACTTTAAAGAATTTAATAGCTTCTGGAGATCGAGTTTCAAAGATACAAGCCGTTCTATCTGGTAGCTTAAATTTTGTATTTAATAATTTTAATCCAACTACAAGTTTTCACGATGTTGTTAAAGATGCTCAAAAGCAAGGGTATACTGAACCCGATCCTACAATTGATTTAAGCGGTATTGATGTTGCCAGAAAAATATTGATTTTAGCGCGTGAAAGCGGGTACGAATTAGAGTTAACTGATATTGAGAATAAAGCTTTTTTACCTCAAGAATCACTTGAAACTACTAATAATGACGATTTTTATAAAAGTCTACTAAAGTATGAAGCACATTTTCAAAAGCTTTATCAAGAGGCTTCCGATAATAACAGTCGTTTAAAGTATGTCGCTGAATTCGCAAATGGTAAAGCAAGTGTTGGATTACAAGAAATACCAAGTGACCATCCTTTTTACAATTTAGAGGGTAGTGACAATATTGTTCTTTTTTATACAGATCGTTACCCTGTTCAACCTTTACAAATTAAAGGGGCAGGTGCTGGAGCCGATGTAACTGCTTCAGGAATTTTTGCAGATGTTATTAGAACAGGTAGAAACTAGGGTATGTCCTTTTGAAATTTTAAAGAAATGAATTTTATTAAAATATTTGCTCCGGCTACTGTTGCCAATGTTTCTTGCGGTTTTGACTCTATGGGGTTTGCTGTAGAGAATGTTGGTGACGAAATGACTTTTCGAAAAACCTCGCAGAAAGGCATCGAAATTACCGAAATTTCAGGAACAAAAGGCCTTAGCTTAGATCCAACTCAAAATGTAGCTGGTGTGGTAGCACTTGCAATGCTAGAGAAACATCCTGCTGATTTTGGTATTGAAATCACAATGCATAAAGGGTTTTCTCCTGGAAGTGGTTTAGGAAGTAGCGCTGCCAGTGCAAGTGGGGCTGCTTATGGTGTTAATCAATTATTAGGAGCTCCTTTTTCTAATTTAGAATTAACAAAGTTTGCCATGTTAGGCGAAAAAGCAGCTTGTGGTACTGCTATTGCTGACAATGTTGCTGCTGCCGTATTTGGTGGCTTTGTGCTGATACGAAGTTATCAGCCTTTGGATATTGTAAAACTTCCAGTTCCTGATCAATTACGATTGGTAGCAATACACCCTCAAATTGAGGTAAAAACGAAAGACGCAAGAGATGTTTTACCTACTGAAGTGTCTTTAAAAAAAGCCGTAACGCAATGGGCTAATGTTGGAGGGCTGGTCAGCGGACTGTATTCTAACAATTACGATTTAATTAGCAATTCGCTTACAGATGTAATTGTTGAGCCTGCTAGAAAGCATTTAATTCCTCATTTTGATCTTGTAAAATCAGCAGCGATTAAAGCGGGAGCGTTGGGAGCTGGCATCTCAGGATCTGGTCCTACTATTTTTGCAATCTGTAAAGGTGATGTTGTTGCTCAAAAAGTGGCCAACGCAATTGACGCAACTTACAGCAATACAAATATCGATTTTAACGTATTTACGTCTAAAATAAATACAGAAGGTGTCAAAACACTCATCGCTAGTTAAACTAACTTTATTACATAAACAAAGCAAAATGAATTATTATAGTTTACATAAAAAATCACCTAATGTTAGCTTTCAAGAAGCAGTAGTTAACGGTTTAGCTCCCGATAGAGGCTTGTATTTTCCTGAAAAAATTACACCTTTAGCAAAAGAGTTCATCGCTAATCTGGATAAATACTCTAATGAAGAAATTGCTTTTAAAGCGATTCAACAATTTGTAGGAGATGCTATTCCTAAAGAAACGCTTCAAGAAATTGTTAAGGATACACTATCTTTTGATTTTCCTGTTGTTCCAATTGATGAAAATACAGCTACGTTAGAATTATTTCATGGCCCTACTATGGCGTTTAAAGATGTAGGAGCACGCTTTATGGCGCGGTGCTTGGGGTATTTCAATAAAAATAATAATGCTAAAGTAACGGTTCTTGTAGCAACTTCTGGAGATACTGGTGGTGCTGTAGCCCATGGCTTTTTGGGGGTGAAGGGTGTAGAAGTTGTTATTTTATACCCCAGTGGTAAAGTCAGTGATATTCAAGAAAAACAATTGACAACACTTGGGCAAAATATTACTGCTCTTGAGGTAGAAGGTGTTTTTGATGACTGTCAGGAAATGGTTAAAACAGCCTTTTTAGATACTGAAATTAACCGGGTGTTGACATCGGCAAATTCTATTAATATAGCACGCTGGTTACCCCAAATGTTTTACTTTTTCTTTGCCTACAAACAGGTTTATAAGCAACATAAAGAGGTTGTTTTCTCTGTACCAAGTGGTAACTTTGGGAATATTTGTGCAGGGATTATGGCGCAAAAATTAGGACTTCCTATCAAACATTTTGTTGCTTCAACTAATATCAACGATACCGTTCCTAATTACTTAGTCAAAGGAGTTTATGAACCAAAACCTTCTAAAATGACCATTTCAAATGCCATGGATGTAGGAAACCCAAGTAACTTTATTCGTATCCAAGAGTTGTACGGTAATGATATTTCTTCGTTAAGAAAAACCTTTTCTTCTTATGCTTTTAATGATCATGAAACTCGTGAAGCAATGAAAAAAATACATCAAAAAGAGGGGTATATACCTGATCCTCATGGAGCTGTTGGTTATTTAGGAGCTAAAGAATATCAGAAAAATGATGCCGATAGTTTATGTATTTTTTTAGAAACCGCTCATCCTGTAAAATTTTTGGATGTTGTAGAACCAACCCTTTCTGTTAATATAGAGATTCCGAAACAAATTGAAGAAATTCTACATAAAGAAAAAGAGGCTAAATTCATCAATACTTATAGTGATTTAAAAGCTTTTTTAAACTCAGAAAAAATACGTGCTTAAACAGTATTTCATTATCATAAAAAATGCCGGTATAAATTTTATACGGCATTTTTTATTTTTATCAATACTTCGATAAAGTATTCTTACTCAAGATATCATTTTTTAAAATAATATTTCTTTTTAGCTTTTTATCGCTACGGTCTTTTCTGTTCTTTTAATAAATGCATATTTATTTTTACGTAAAAACTGTAAAAATAATACAGCAAAAATAAGATCTACTACCCCTGTAAACATCAATAGTAAGTTTCCTTGTTGGATAAACAAGGCTATAAGGCAATTACAAAAAAAGAGGACTTTCCCAATCATACCTGTAAATATAATTGCGTGGTTTTGGGTTACATTTTCACTAACCATGAGGTAGCCTATTCCAAAAACAATGATCAAACTAAACATTGCATTAAACGGGAAGAGAGATGTGGCTATCGGCATTCCAAAATACGGAAATAAAATATCTGGTATCAATAGCATTCCGATCCAACTAGGTATGGCTGCTCCGAAATTCCATAAACTGGCTATTATAAAAAGATTTTTATCGTAGTTGGTTGTTTTCATTTTGGTAAGTTATGGTTTGATTACTTTGTTTACTTTACCATCAGCTAGTATTTCTATCTCTTTTGATGGAATACCATAAAATAAAGGATTTATTTACTTTCTAAACTATGGAAAAGCATAAAAACAACGTTTTTCTACACACATATTCTTAAGTATATTTCTGAAAAATCTTCTAAAAAAATAAAGATAGCACTTGCAAAACTAATGCTCTCTTATTCTAAAGTAAGATGACTAATTCAAAGGCTCTTCAAAAAAAAGTCATCATAAACCAAAACCATAGGATTTTGAACTTGACAAAAAATTACTCATTTGCTTTGTTAAATATCTTTTTTACGCGATGTTAAAACCAGAAAAATCTACTCCTAAAAACCAACAAAACCACAACATTACTGTTGTGGTTTTGTTGGTTTTTATTACTCTTAAATTAATCGCTAATTATTAACTCATTACTATTAAAAGCGGATTTCAAATTACGAAAACAACTCCATATTAGCCTTTAATAATTCAATTTGAGTTTCAATTACTTTCTTAAATATTTTTTTTCTTTCCTCAGTTTCTTTGTTTTTACGCATCTTCAATAATGTACTCTGAACAAGCTGATTAGTCACTTGAAAAGATCTACACATAGCACTTGAAACACCGTCGCCACCTTCAAAACTTATCAGTTTATCAATAGTCTCTTCGGCAAACTTATTTAATTTAATAACTTCTGATGGAGATACTTTTGCATCAGCATATATCTCGTTAATCATTTGTTCTAAAAATTTATCCATTTTTGTATTATTTTATATTTAAGACAAATCTATATTGTTCTATTTTGATCAAAAACCCAAGTTTATTCAATCATCGTATACTTCTATTAAAACGTGCATATTTTCTTTTTAATTGATTTTTACGAATTACTGCTGTAACTCTATTCTTATAATTTTAAAACGATACTATTCCTAATTATAAATGGCTTTTATAGTACCGTTATCTATTTAAATTTCCTGTAACTAAATTGCCATTACGCTATTGCTAAATGTCAATCAACAGGGTTAAAACCCAAAAAGCCTACTCCTAAAAAACAATAAAACCACAACATCCCTGCTCTGGCTTTATCTTTAGTATTTTTAATTTTAATTTCTGTATTGCTTACTCATAACATCCACACGAAAGGATTTTCCGTATAACGGAACTGGCAGTGCGGGAGCGGGAGTAAATACAGTGATATAGTTTTAATTTAGTTCCGTTCTTTTAAATAGTTTTGTCCATTTAATTCCAAATTTAAATAGTAAGAAAATAATAAAAAGATATACTCCGTAAAACACCAATGTAACTATCGTAAATGTTTCAAAATTATCACTAAAAAGTTTTTTACTACCTAACCATAAATGAGTAGGTTTGATTAGTATTTTTAAGAGGGCGTATATTGTAAGATAAGATGCTATTAATAAAGAGACAATTCCTGCATTTTTTTAATCATCTATTTTTGATTCTAAGTGTGTTCCTATATGAATGGCAACGGCTTGTGTATGGTGCGTATCCCGCGAGGTATGCACTATAAATTTTGTTGTGGGTAGTTTTTTTATACTGCGTTTTCCATTTCAATTCCAACACTTAGTAATAAAGCGTCATATTGTTCTTCATCCTTTTCTTTGATTTTATCTAAAATGAATTTTGCTGTTTTTTTCATTTCAGGAATATCTATAGGTGTCATACTTCTTTCAAACAGCCCTTCCAAATGCGAGAATTCATTATTGATTCTATCTGTCATCGTTGATGCTTGTCTATTGTTTCCAAAAAACTTTGTGAGTTTTTCGATATCGCTATTAGTATTTGGATATTTGTAATATAGAAAAGCTTCTAAAAATTTTCGTGTGTTATTTCCGAAGTTATAATATAAATTGTGTTGATTTTCATCTTCAGCATCTACAATCGAACATCTGTAAATTTGATGGAAAAGAAAGTTAAACTCTGTTACATAATCTTTTAAGTATCTCGGCATTATATTGATCTTGCTAATTTCATTTGCCCTCGAGATTAAAAAATAGCTACACTGATTTTTATTTAAGGCACTTGGTAGTCTTTTCAAGTATTTTAGAAAATCAAGACTGTGCGTAGAAATAAATATTTGTTCAAATTCTTGTTTTGAAATGATCTCAGCGTTAATTAAACTATAAACGAAAAATATATGATTACTATCCAAACTTGAAATTGGGTCATCAATCCAAATAATTGGTTTACTGCCTTTCGTCTCGACATCTTCAAGCTTTGCCATAAAATAACAAAAAGCGATTAGACTGCTTTCACCCTCACTCAAATGATGAGCTTTGATTCCATTTCGAACAATTTCAAATTTTATTTTTTTACCCCCAAAATCATCAGTTTCCTCTAAAGCTTTTAATGATAGAAAGTCATGACCGAAAAAATTATTGAGATACTCATTTACTTTTAGTGCTCCTTTTTCTTCATCCTGTATCAAACGTTCTTTATCTTCAATTTGAGCAATTTGCTGTTTGATTTTTTCTTCTACAGCTTGTTTATTTTGTGTTTCACTATGAAAAGTTTCTTTCAAAGATTGAATGTCTGCTATTGTATTATCATAATGAATGTTTGTTTTAAAGTCACTGACTTCTCTTAATCGTAATAATCTTTTCGCCTCTACCTTTTCTGTACCTATAGAATTACTGTATTCGTTTGCTTCCGTTCTGAGAGTTTCAAACATTGTCCAACAATCTTCTAATTGTTTACTGTAATCTGTGATATCATTATATATTTTCGGATTAAGTAAATCATCTTTACGTTCTTGAAGTTTTTCTTTTACAATTTTTAATTCATTTTTTATGTAATTAATAGTTTGTTGCCTATTTATAATCAGAGTGTCCAAATCTGAATGAAACTTTGAATAAAACACATTTTTGTTTATTTGAAGCTCTGAGTCAATATTTTGAATTGAATGTTCCGTCTTAGTAATTAATGAGTCAATTTCCTTTTCTAATTTTTCAGATTCTTCATCAAAATGACTGTCTAGCTCTTTCCAACGTTCCTGAGATATATCGTTACCGCAAAATGAACATTGTTCAAGTTTTTCTTTGTGCAGTTGACGTCCTTCTTTAACCCAACGATTGAGAATAGCATCTTTTAGAAGCTGATCTATTTTATTAGAACTACTTATTGACTTTGTTACAAGTTCTTTTGCCTTTAAATTTAGTGTAGATAATTCTAAATTTGGTTTTGAAATTTCTGGAACATCTCGATTTGTTCTCTCCCGAAGCAAATTAAGTTTTTGGGCTACTTCATCATCAGTTAAAGGCTGAAAAGAGGCTTTTACAACAGTTTCAATATCTTTTTTTAATTTGTTAATATTATAGTTTTGGTCACCATACTTATCAGACTTATACTTTATTCCATTAGGATTGTTAGTTGCTTTATAACTTAATTGGTCGTTTAAAGATTTACTTGCTTTTTCCAATGCTAGCTGCGCATTTCTAGCCGTTGCAGAAACATTTTTTAATTCAAGGTAAAATCCTGTTGCTTCGATTTCTTCCTCAATGTTTTCATTTTTACCTAGTTTGCTTTTTAGTTCCTTAATTTCAGATTCTATTGTAGCATTACCACCAATTATAGCAAATGGAGCAATGCTTTCATCTGGGTTTACTATAAAACGAAGATTAGCTTTTACAAAATCGTCGTTAAAAACTCTGATTTTTTTTCCGTGTCCAGTTAAATTGTTAGGTGTGCTATCTGCAACATCTGTGATACTAACTTCAAATTGAGGGTTCTCATACTTTTCGGATAAATTTCCAGTTTCTAATGCTCTAACAATACGAGAAAGGGTAGTTTTCCCCGAATAATTTCGACCATAAATAATGTTGATTGGTTTAAAGAGAACAATGTTGTTGCCTTTATCTCGAATGGTTGAATTCCAATCAAAATCTTGAAATACGGCAAGATTATTTATCGTTTTAAACTTTGTAATCATTTACTTCTTATTACTCTTGTTACATTACCCACAACTAGTGGATATACACAATTGTGTATATTTCTTCTTTATCGTGAAATTATTAATAAACCTTGAAAAAACCAACAATTTAAACAGTTTAAAGACTTCTTTTATCCGAATACAAACGTTTACAACCATTTACAAAAGACTATAAACGTTTATTATATTTACTACCATGATCTCAAATAACTTTATCATTTTTTTAAGTATAGAATCTACTTTTTATTTATGATTCGGTTGCTAAATCTTGAACATAAAAAAACACCTTAATTAAAGTGTTTTTGAGTGTGTTTTTGATGTCTTTTTCAATTTAACTTCATCACTTTAAACCTTCAATCATTTTCGAATCATCCGAACTTACAAACGATCCTATTAATAAGTGTAATGATAAAATAAGAGCATCTTGTTCGGCTTCCAAATTACTATAACTACCTTTACCAATATCTGCAATATCATAGTTTATTATTTCAATACAACTTTCTTTTCCTTTGTAATTTATCATTTCTCTTCCATCAAAATGAACAAAAGTTTTTGGAATAACTACTTTTGATAGATCAATTGCCTTTTGCCCTAAGCTAATAATTTCTTCTCTTGAGTCTGATTTCCAAATCTCTTTTTTTATCTTAATCAAATCTTTTACTAATTGAACCTGATGTTCTGTAGGCTGTATTTGCATCTAATTCTTTTTTCTTAAAAATAGATCAAAAATATAATATGTTCATGTTACTTACCGCAATTATATAATAAGGTTTTCTTCATTTTTAAAGTATGGAACCAACTTTTTATTTATAATTCGGTTGCTAAGTCTTGGATATTAAAAAACATCTTTACTAAGATTCTTTAAGCGTTGGTGTCGCAATAATTAATGTTGTAAAAAATATATTGAAGAGCAAAAAACCACGCTATAATCTCTTATAACGTGGCTTTATCTTTATTATTTTAATATAGTACTTGCCATTGCACCCGAACAAAGTGAATTGATGAACTCCGATTTTAAAAATAGAATTCTCGTGAATAAATGGCTTTTATACTACCGTTTTCTATTTAAACTTCCTTTAACTAATTGCCATTACGCTTTCGCTAAATGTCAATCAGCGGGGTATATAATACTTGATGGTCAAATAAAAACCTCCTTCTTCGTTACTAACGGTACAAACAAAAAGTTTATTAGTCTTAAAATTTATAGCAAGTACCTGATAAGCCTCATCATTAAAATACCCAGATGGCCCTAGTAAATGAACATCATATTTAAGTAGAAAATTTCCAATATCTATTCGGTCATTAGAGTTAAGTTTTACTTTCCATATTTTGGAATTTAAACATTTAAGGTCAAAATTTACTTCAAGTTTAATGATAGTATCTTTATTTTTCTTGCTAAGAATAGAGATGTTACCCTTCTCAGGAATAAAACCTTGATTATCTAAATCGTAAACAGAATTTATCTTTATTTTAAGGTTGTCCGTATTAAACAAATCACTTGATATATTTTTATTCTCTTTACAAGAATAACTCACTACTAAAAAAAATAAACAAATAGTAAATCTAAACATCCTGTTCTCCATTATCTTCTATTTTTTAATTCTTCTAATTTTTTTCTATCACGTTTTATCCCATAATTACTTTTTACTCTAACTCCGTGATGTTCTTTTCCTTTTTTTAGATTAAAATATTTTCTCATACTATTTACAGAATTATCGATATCTCCTTCTGGGTGTATATGTCTTAACAATTCATGTAATGCTACACCTCCTACTGAATGACTAGAGTTACCTGAATAAATTTTTAAAAGATCAGATAAAATAACTAATTGATGTGATTCTGTATGACCTCCATAATAATCAACCATTAACCCATGTCCTGTAGCTCCATCATAATCTGATTTATCAGGAACAATATCAACTACTATATCTGAATGAGCATCAATGATATCCTTCAACATTCTTACGTAATAATGCTGATCCCAATCAAACCCCATACTTCCAACAATTTTATAAGTTTCTACTTTTATATATTCTGGATCTCCTCCTAAGAAATAATGTGAAAAAGTCCATTTATATTCTAGTCTTGTAGATTTTTCAATAGAGAAAGGTGTTTGTCCAAACTTATCCTTAAATATTCTATTAAGATCATTTGCTATTGCTTGGGCTTCTTCTTTATTATCATTAGCAATACTATCAGGTTTATTATTATTACTCCCATCAGCATTTCCTCCATTTTTAGCGTAGGCAAGAGCTTCATCAAATGTAACAACTTTCCCATTTATTACATATTGTCCTGTATCAGAATTATAAATAGAATCTGCCCCACTTGGGTCAGCAAAATAAACAGGATTATTATCAAAAGCAACACTTGTTCCTTGTGAATGATGTGTAACAGGATCAATACCGTTAAAACGTCCAATAGCAGGATCATAGCTTCTTAAATCCATTTCATACAAATTCAGCCCTAACGATTCTTCTAACTCAATACCATTGTATTTGAACTTCTGCGCAGTACTATTCCCAAGGGATGAGACGTTGTTATTGTATCCTTTGTGTTTAAGTCCAAAAGGATAGTAATTACTTTCCTCAACGATTTCCGTATTAGCTGAAATTACGCCGTCTCCGTTATTATCAGTATAAGACAATCGAACGTTTCCTAAATGGTCTTTGTATTGATACACATACTTAAAGCCTGTATTGTCTTTGGTTACATAACCTTCAGGATGGTTAAAGAACTCTAAAGTATTGTTTTTATACACATAATTACCAGCGTAATCTGTGGTGGTATTTTCTACTTTTTTTCTAAGCTTAACACCACTGGCATCATACACATAATCAATGTGCTTGCCGTTAATGGTAACCCTTGTTGGTAAGTTTAAGTGATTGTAAGTAATATTGGATATCCCTTTGTTTAAATCTTTAATCATGTTACCATTGTCATCATAAACAAAATCATTTCCTGAATTACTACCTTCTTTGAAACCAAAAGTTTTATTTCCACCAGAAAGTTCTTCTACTTTAATAAGTTTATTTCCTGTATTATTTTCATTGTAGGTATATTTTAATCGGTCCATATTAGCAAAACTTTCTTTATTTTGCCAACCATTTCTATTAAGTGTTAAAATATTTCCGTTTTTATCATACGTAATCCCTGAAACATTGTAATTTGAGGTGTTGCTTCCTAAAGCTGTGGTAATTCTGTTTAAAGCATCATAGCTATAGGTATAAGAATTGCTAACGGGGCTCTGCGTGTCATTTACACTTGCAGTAGCCCAGTTTGTTTGTGCAATATTTCCGTTATATAAACGCTTGTTCACCTGATCAATATCATTATACTTAATGGTAAAGTTAAATAAATCATTGTCATTATGAGTATCTGCATTGATCTTTTTTAGCCATCCTCTAACATTATAAGCATAGTCTACTTTTTGCAATCCACCCCCAACTTCTTTCGTTTTTAACTGCCCTAATTCATCGTAAGTATTATTAATAATGCTATTAGCACTCCCTTTGGCTATTACAAAACTAACCGATTTACCTATAGCTGCTTTTACACTAAATCCTTGTTTCAATGTTATGGAGTTTTTATCTGATATAACTCGGTGATTCGTTAGTACCATAGGTGCTTGGAAAACACTATTTGATGCCTTCGCATCAGCAGTACAATCGGTTAAACTAGCATTCCCTAAACACTGGCTTTGAGACAACAACCTACCTACATGATCATAAGTAAATTTATCAATAGTTACTAGCGCCTCTTTTCCTTTTTTGATATGCGTTGTTCTGGTTTTTACTATTTTACCTACAAAATCCAATTGGCTTTCAACAATATCAGTAGTTTCAAGATAATCATTATAACTGTAAACATATATAGGCCTTGCTTTTTCATCGTAATAAGAAACAGTGGTAATCCATTTATCAGTACCTAATACCTTTACTTTTGAACCAGTAGCTAAACTTCTAACATTTTGTGTATTGGCTATTCCGAAAGCAGTAATACTTGATAGTGCCTCTACTTTATCAAAAGAATAGTTATCATAATAATTTACCGTTAGCACTTCAATATTTACATTTGGAAAGTTTGTATTTGTATAGTGTAAAGCTTCAGTCGAACTTTCTTTTTCATACATTTTACTATCATCAGCGGTGCTATTTTGTAAATTTTCTTCGTTAAAATAATGCTGCATTTTTTGTTGACTCAATACACTTGCATGGGTATAAATTCCAGTATAAATAGCTCTTCCCAACACATCATATTTGGTAAACATCCATTGCCTTAACGATCGTTGCATAGCATCCTGAGTTAACACAGGTCTGTCTAAGGCATCATAAACGATATATTCCTTCCCTTTACCAGGAATTTTCTTTTCTATCAAGCGATTTCTATGGTCGTAAATATATTGATAACATAACTCAGACAGTTGATCCATTGAAATAGTACTAGAGGTATTTACTTTAGGAGGTAAAACGTATGTTAGGTTACCATAATCATCATAAACATAGTACGTATCGTGAGCCACTTCGGCTCCATCTATTTTTGCATAGGTGCGCTTTAAAACTACCTGACCTTGTTTATTCTTAAACTCTTCAGTGGTATGTAACTTATTAGCTGTTCCATTGTGATTTTCATCTTTGGTGATCACTTTATACAATTGGCCTTCAGTGAACTTTATAATTTCTTGATTTAAAACAGGTTTACCATTACTATTTATACTTACTGAAAACTCCCTAACCTGATCTTCTTCCTTGTTAGGTTGGTACTCGAAATCAATTTCATGACCTCCCCCCATACGCCAATCATAACCAGGAGCAGCTTGCTGCAACACTCTATTTAAAGGCGATTTTTCATACCTTTTTTCTGAGAATGGATTTGGGTTACTTTTTTTAATATCTTCCGAAAATTTAGCTGTATACGTTTCAATAATCGATTTTTCTGGATCGTTATTATAAGCTCCATTATCTTGAGTAGATGTATAAGGTAAGTATTCCTTTACCTGCCTTCCCATTGCATCATATGTTATATGCGAAACTATATCTTTACCCTTTGGACTTTGTCCTACACCTACAATCTGTTTAGCCCTACCCAATGCATCAAAGTAAGTAATACTTTCTACCTTTTCATTAGTTGAATTAGTCAGCTCTTCTTCTTGATACCCTCTCTGATAATCTATCTTATGAATATAATTTTCATCATCAGAAGTATATTTTTCGCAACCAGTTAATAAAATATCAACAGAACTTGATTCTTCACTAAATACGCCATTACTTCTCATCGCTCTTAAATAATAAGTTCCTGAAACTTTTGCTTCAAAAGTTGTGCTCGAATTAGAGGTATCAGTACCCAAAGGATTCATTCCCTGCCAATACCATTTTATATCATTGGGTTCTGCTAGCTTTTGAATAATGGCTTTATCACAAGATTGAGCTTTAATAAAAGGTTTTTTAGGCTTTTCAACAGGTACATAATCTTCATCAAATTTTACACGAAGATGCTTATATGGAAAAGGCATTTGGAGACTATTAGGGGTGGGTGAAGATACCTTAATTGAACATTCCACATAGGCTAAATTTGAAGTACCAAATACCGAGGGATTCCCTGTTACTGGATCAATAATATACTCAATGCCTGTCCATTTAACTGTTATCTCATCCTTTGTTTCTTTAATAATGTCTCCTCCAAAAACAGCCCATTCAACCGAATCAACATTTTTAATACTCGTTACTAGTTTATAAGTAGCAATTTTAGATGCATATACCGTAATTGGTCCTTCTATATCAAACCTGTAAGCAACATCTAAACCTACTGATTCTAAAGGCTTAACAGGTATCGCTTGAGGTAAACTATTAAATTGTGCTAAAATTGAAAAACTATTAATCAATGCAATAGCTATTAATAAAATTACTTTTTTCATAGTTTTTAGTTATTTTTTTGAAGTTCTTCTATTGGTATGTTAAAACGACACCAATTGTTATTATCATTCTTTCTAAAACCTGATTTAAATAATATTTCATGTGATACAATAGTCTGATATGGACTTGATGTGCTTATATCATCTCTATAAATTTCACAGACAACTTTTCCTAATTTATTATCCAAACATGCTGGCACAAAAAACACTGTTTTAATAACCAGGGTTTTTGCCAAAGAATAACGTTTTCCTTCTGAAATAATGTACCAATTGTATTTCAAATTTTCTTCAGAATTATTTTGATTGGGCAAAGAGTTACATTTTCTTATTTTTTCATTTACGTAATAACAATCAGGTATATTTTTTAAATTTTCTATATTGTTCAAGGCAAAAGAATAACCTTTTCTTAGAATTTGAAAATAACCTTTTTGAAAATAATCATTTAATGTATAAAAATTTCGATTGAGATCATCTATAGAACCGGGTATGATATCACCTTCATGACGTGATATCATTGTTGGTGTGTAAAATAGATTATTATAGCTTATTAATTGATCTTTTACAATATCAAAAGCTAATACGCTCGACATATCTTCAGGTTTCCAAAAGTATTTTGGCGCATATCTGTTTGCAGGGTAAGGAATCATGTATTCTTTAAGGTTTCCTATACTTACAGACACCTCATCTGTTGTATTCTTAGGATCGCTATTCACTTCATTTCCTGAACTATTATTTTCCTTATTACATTCCTTTTTCTCTCCTTTGTAATTGTAACAATATTGTGTTAATACCTCTCCTTCTTGATTTTTAACATATTGTAATCGATTAAATGTATCATAATCATAATAAGTAGTACGTTTTCTAGTATCTGTAGTACTTGTTATACCAATTAACGGGTCATAAGTGTAAACTGTTATTACTGCTTTTGCCAAAGAGCTTAAGCTATACAATTTATTCAATGCTTTTCTTAATTGTCCTTCATAGCCTACGTAAGAGGTTACAACTCCTTGCTTATTTTTCGTATCCAACGTTCTATCGTAATCTCTATTAGATGCATTTTTTATTTCAGTTATATACGTTTCTGGAATATCTTCCAATCTAGCCCCTTCTACCTTAGCTACAGGAAAACTGTTATTATAACCATAAATATAGCATACGGGAACTCCTTTGTTTTTTGCAATTTCAACCAAGTTTCCATTGGTATCAAATGTTTGCTTTACGCCTGTCTCTAAAGCATTATTTTCCTTAGATATCTTTACATTTCTTGGCGCTATAATTCCACTACCCCAGTTTTTGAAATTTATCCGTTGAGTGCTTAGTAAATGATCGTCTCTATAGCTTTCCGTTTGTACAGCGGTACCTAAACGTCTTTTTTGTTTTAAAAGATTTATAGCATTCAATGCTTCATTACTAAGTAATTCATGTCCAATTGAACCACTATTTATTACATCATTTGGATAGTAATTTTTAACAACCAACGTTTCTTCTTTCGCTATTTGTGTTTTACGCTTCTTTACAAAAGGATACAAAGGATCATAAACCATCTCTGTTTTACTATCTATTACTCCATCTGTATAATGCGTTTTACTTTCACTTACCGTTTTTAAGTTTCTATGGGAAAATATTTTCGGAAAAAATTTCAATTTAAAATCACGAGGGCCCGACACAGGAACAATTTGCGACTTGGACATTTCTACTGTTTGGTTCATCGCATCAAACAATTGATAGGTATAATTATGTGTTTCTTTTTTAACTATTTTACCCTCAGCATCTCTTATTGTTTTTTTGGTTAATTTTCCTAATTTCACATCATTATTATTTAAAAAAGAAAAATGAGCTCCATTTTCAAAAGAACGTTTTATTTCTTTATCAAATATCTCTCCTCCAAAATAATCCTGTAATTCGGGCTCTTCAACAGGAAACTCATTAGCCGTTGAAAACTCTTTTTCAGTGACTCCATTATTGATGCCATTTTTCACTATTACTCTTGAATAAATTATATTATTTCCATCAGCTAATTTTACTTGATTTTTAGAAGAAGAGTAAACCCGAATATCTAACTTACCCTGTTTAATACCATTTTGTACATCAAATCTGGAATTATTTGCAAAATCATGGGTCACCCTTATGTCTCCAAAAAGCGGTAAATTATTGATAACACCTGAAGAGTACCCTTTTTCATCTTCGTAAAAATACTCTTCCAATAGTTTAACATGCTTTTTTTCGTCTTCAATACGTTGTTTTTTCAAACGCAAACCAGCAGCTGAAATATTTTTAACTGTAGGTGTTGAAAAAGTATTTAATTCATACGTAAAATATTGATTTGCTCCTGTAGGTTTTTTAATTCTCACTAAAGTACCTGCTTTTGTATATTTTAGGTTGGAAGAAATATCTCTTCCTTTGGTTTTATATGAATCATCAAATATTTTAAAAGGAGAAAAACTAAATCTTTTTTTATTGTAACTAAAGTATAAAGTGGGTGGCTCCATATAAACTGAAGGGTGTTTGTCATTTTCATAAGAATCTTTAATGCCATTTGCATACCCTAAATAATCTACTGTAGTCGCCCCAAATTCAGGCAGTCTTGTTTCATCGTAAAAGAATTGATAAGGAGGTAACGTTTCTCCAAAAATATTTTCCTCTTGTACAGTTTTAAGTTTTAATCGTAAACATTCTGGTTTATTACAATTATTTGTATTTGCAACAAAATAGTCATAATTCAATGTATACTTTTTAATTAATCTTCTTGAGTTATTTTTAACAATAACATTTGTTAATGCTCTATCTCCAATTACATCTTTTCGTTTGTGTGAGTATATAAAATCAACCACCCCATTTTTAAATTTAATTTTAGTTAAACGATGTAACTGCGGATAAAACACCTCTGTTATATTAGGTAAACCTAACGGATAAAATTTTTCATTCGTTGTAATCTCATAATTTTGAGACTTACTATACATTCTTGGCGCCGTTTGATATGCTTGGTATTTAAATTCTATTTTATCGCCATTGTTATCTTTTATATAACTTAAATGATATGTTGTAATTTCTTGAGAACTTACATGAGCGTCACCATCAGATAATTCTTGTCGTGAAGCTCCTCTTGTAACATATTGATTAGCATCTAACACACTAAAACCATATTTAATTCCGTTATTGCTGGTAATCTCGATATTATTAATACATGTAATAGCTCTGGGCTTACTTCCATGAAATTTTTGAATTATAGCAGGCATATTCGTATTTTCAAAAACATCTAAAAAAGGAATTACATTACTTTTTCCTATAGAAGTAACTATTTGATTTCCCTGATAATCTATTTCAAATGGTGTTTTATCTTTTTTATGTGTAAACTTTGTGTTTAGACCAGGTGCATTGACAAGAAACAAATCTGGATATGGGTCTTGTTTTGTAACCAAACGTTTAAATAAATCTTTTGTAACAATGGTATCTTTACTATTCTTTTCATAACCAAAAAAATCTTGTATTGACTGATCCTTCCCCCCTACTAACCAACCTATTGACTTTATAGTTGAGCCACGCAAAGTTTCTTTTGCTCTATCAAAATCGTCATATTTTAATTTTCTTTCAAACTGACATAATTGCGTATCGCCACATTCATTTGTAATTGCTGGTTCATCTGGAAACTTATCTCGAAAAGCATCTGCAAAAACCATAGAAAAATCTTCAAATCCTTTTATTACCTTTGTAATTGAACCGCCTGCATCCAATGACCAATTTAAACCTACATTTGAAGCCAAAGAATTGACCTTAACTCCTGAACTAATATAATTTAACTGAATTGGAATTGTTACCCCTCCTTGATTAATTTGATATAAAGGTACATTAATACTAGCTCTACCGCTAGCGCCATTTAAAGAACTTATTTTTGATTCATGAAATGCACTTGCATCTGGTGAAGTTATTTTTTGTACCGCATTATCGTAAAAATGATCAGAAGAAAATTTTGATAATTTACTTTGCGAAAAAGCATTCTTAAAAAAGAAAATCATCCAAATAAATTGAATTATACACTTTATTTTAAACACCTTAATATTGCACTTTGATTTTTTCATATAGTTTGAATATGTTTATTTAGCAATTAATTTTCATTTATCTATTATTTTACACAAACTCTTTTTTAATAAAGGTTGTACTTTGTTTAAGCTTAAACGCTTAGTTTTTCTCTTTTAATAATTTCTGAACTAACGCTTTTAATTCATCAATCTCTTTTTTCTGAGCATTGATCTCTTTTTGTTGTTTATCAATCTTTGAATTTCCTTTTTTTAACTCTTTAATTTCTCTCTCTTGCGCAATGGTATATAATGTCAACTCCTCAATTTTTTGCAACAATTGAATTTGAAAGTCCCCAACATTAACGCCTGTTTTCTCCATTTCCTTTGCGGATGCAATATCTGGTAAATGCTTTTTTTCTTTTATATGCTTTTCGATTGATTTTAAAGTTGGTAATTTATAGTCCTCTTCAAAAACGAAATCGGCAGTTGGCGAAGTTGTTACCTTTATTTCTTTTGCCTCAAACTTACCGTTTAAAGCAGCGTTACCATTACTTTTGACCGTTAATAATCTTGATCCATTGTACTCGCCTTTAGATATAATCCATTGTTCTGAATGTAAATTACCAAAATAAAAGTTTGGAGTTCCATCTTTAAACTGAGTTTGTATTCCTTGAATAAATCCGCCAGTATCTGTATTTCTTCTAAGTTTCAATAAAGGCGAGTAATTTTGGAAAATTCCATTACCATCGACATGTAATTGTTCATGAGGTTCTACTATGCCAACACCTACTTTTCCTAAAACACTCATTTGATTTTTTAAAGTTATATAATCTCTTTTTTCAGAATTATTTATTGTAGTAGGGTCTGTAATTTTGACCTGTTCTGTATTAAAACTTGAAGTAGAAACACCTTTAATATTAATGGTTATTTTATTACCAGTACTTACCAAATGGTAAATAGGTATTACCAAGTGATTATGATCATTTAATACAGCTTCTCCTAATTTCCATTGACTGGAAACTAGGCCAAAAGAGGTGGGAACCTCGCTTGTAGCTCGATATAGTCTACCGACATTCTTACCAATTTCATATCTCTTAGTGTATTTACCAATAGTATTTTGATGATTCCATGAGCCTGTAAGAGTTACTTCCATATATCCCCAAAATTGAACGTCTCCAAAATCTATATATGCCACTTGATTTGGTGAATCATTCTGAAAGTATGACGATCTTTTTGTTATTTCGAAATGATGACTTTGAGCATTTAAATTTAAAAATATTCCCATCATAGCAATGGCAGCAATTTTCATTGTTGTTTTCATCTATTTTATTTTTGATATTTTTACCCCCTAGTAAAACCATTTTAGGGAAACAGTGTTCATAACGATTTTAACTATGGTATGGTGATTTATATTTTTATGGCAAACATCCATCTATATCCGAGCGCAAATATAAAAATATTTTTAACACACTAAATACCAATTATTTGTTTAAAACAACTAAACTGTTTTTTTGAGAGCTTTGTAATTACCCTATATATATTAACACAAACTAAGCAAACAACTCTACAAAAAATTCACCTATAAAAATTCTTAAACCATGATTTATTTTTCATCTTTTAGAAACGATAAATCAGCACAATGTTTTTTATATAGTTAACACAGAAAAACATATAAAAATAAGAGAACTTCTGTTTTTATTTAAGTGCAAAAAAATTGCTTTTTTTATTATTTATTTTGGTGTTGAAATAGTAAAAAAAGAACAATCTGTTTCGATAATTTCAAATTGCAAATGGTATTCTTAGTACTCACTAACATTTTTTCTTTTCCACAACACCCACCCCTTCACTTTTTCATTCTTTTCAACAATCCTTTTTCAAATTTCATTCAGTTACTTCATTCAGTTATTTCATATATAAAAGAAGAGATCCTTTCTAAAGGATCTCTTCTTTTATATATGAAATTCATTTCTTTTACGAATACTCGAAAGTACCGTAATTGCTTTTGATAGTTAACTTTTTGGTGTCAGATGCTTCCACTCTTCCTATAATTTGAGCTTCTACGTTAAAAGATTTAGAAATAGCCACAATATCTTCCGCTATTTCAGGCGATACGTACAACTCCATTCTATGCCCACAGTTAAAAACTTGATACATTTCTTTCCAATCTGTTTTTGATTGTTCTTGGATCAATTTAAAAAGTGGCGGAACATCAAACATATTGTCTTTAATCACATGGTTCTTTTCTGTAAAATGTAAAACTTTTGTTTGTGCTCCTCCCGAACAGTGAATCATTCCATGAATCTTATCCGATGTGTAACTTGCTAAAATCTTTTTAATAATTGGCGCATACGTTCTTGTCGGAGATAACACCAATTTTCCTGCATCAATGGGTGCATTTGCAACCGCATCTGTAAGTTTTATATTTCCTGCGTATACTAAATCCGAAGGCACCGATGCATCATAACTTTCTGGGTATTTTTCTGCTAAGTATTTATGAAAAACATCATGACGTGCAGAAGTTAAACCATTACTTCCCATACCCCCATTATATGTTTTTTCATAAGCTGCCTGTCCAAAAGAAGCCAATCCTACAATAACATCTCCTGGCTGTATATTCGCATTATCAATCACCTTTTCCCTCTTCATTCGAGCAGTAACCGTTGAATCTACAATGATTGTTCTTACCAAATCACCCACATCTGCCGTTTCACCTCCAGTTGAATGAATAGTTACTCCGAACTCCTTTAGCTCTTCTATCAACTCTTCTGTGCCATTAATAATAGCAGCAATCACCTCTCCAGGTATTAAGTTTTTATTTCTACCAATGGTAGAAGATAGCATAATGTTATCAGTGGCTCCTACACACAATAGATCATCTATATTCATTATCAATGCATCCTGAGCAATACCTTTCCATACTGAAATATCTCCAGTCTCCTTCCAATACATGTACGCCAATGAACTTTTGGTACCCGCACCATCAGCATGCATAATTAAACAGTACTCTTCATCATTGGAAAGATAATCAGGAACAATTTTACAGAATGCTTTTGGGAATAATCCTTTATCGATATTCTGAATTGCTTTATGCACATCTTCTTTTGACGCAGAAACGCCACGTTGTGCATATCTTTTCGATACTTCTTGACTCATGTGTTGTTGTTTTGTTTGCGCGAAATTAATTTAAAACATGAAACTTTCAAAGAGAATACTCTTTATTATTTAAGAGAAAAATCGCACCCACCATAAAAAAACCACTGACTTTAAATAACTTAACAAAAGACACCCCTCAATTACCCTAACCTAAACCAGCTTTACACTGAGCATCAATTAGTAATTCTACCTATTGTTTGACTTCTTCTTCTTCTTGATATTTGCACTCGTCTTAAGAGACGTCTTAAGACTTTCTTTTTCATAGCAATTTTCCCACTCATTTTTTTGAGTGGGTTTCATTTTTTTAACTAAGTGTTTACCCTTGCTAAAACCTAGCAAAAACACCTAGTTACTTTTACCTGTTTTTACTAGTTTCTTTTGTGTATTTTTTGATTTAAATTTAAGTAATATTTGTTACGGGAATCTCAAATATTTATACATTCCAAAAATGTATATAACACGCTATTTTAAAATAGAAATAAACTCCTTCATCGGAGTTTTTTTTAACTCAACTAATCAATTATTCTTGTCTTATTTTTTTAAATAATTTAACCGTTTAAAAAAAGCAACTACTTGTCGTTTTTAAGAAACTCTTTAATAAAAACTGAAACAAATTGACGAAAATCAAAACAACGCTTCCATTCATGCAACCTACATTTGAAATAATAAAAGCAAATGGATTACATTTGGCTGGTTTTCACTCAAACTTATCAAGAATTAAAACTTGATAAGTTTTTTTTATGTTTTTTACCTTGTAAACTACGTAAACATAAAAACTTGCCCTAAATTAACTAGCGCATAAATAAAAGCTCACGGTATTTGGTTAAAGGCCATAGATTATCATCAACCAACAACTCTAATTTATCAGCATGGTATCTTATTATCTCAAAGTAAGGTTTTACCTTCTGCGTATAGGTATCTGCACTTTTTTGACCTTTTAACTTATTTGCTTTTTTTCTTTCTTCTGTCATCAATTCAATGGTAGAATTAATTTCAGCAATGTGATTGGATATTTTTTTTATTAATGTAATTTGCTCTTTAGCAAACGACTCGTACTCGTTTTCAAAAATTTCCTTTAGCCCTCTAACATTTTTAATTAGCGTATTTTGGTACTGAATTGCTGTTGGAATTACATGATTACGAGCTACATCTGCTAACACACGACTCTCAATTTGAATTCGTTTTACATACTCTTCCAACTCAATTTCGTGTCTTGCCTGTACTTCTACCTTATTCATAACTTTCATTTCTTCAAACAATGAAATCGCTTTTTTAGAAACCTGAGCCTTTAAAGCATCTGGAGTTGTTTTATTATTGCTTAACCCCCGCTTGTTGGCTTCCTTCTCCCATGCTTCCCCATAACCATCTCCTTCAAATCTAATTTTTTTAGAAGCCTTGATATACTCTCTTAAAACATTAAATATTGCCTCGTCCTTTTTTAACTTCTTACCATCAACCAATTCATCAACCTCATTTTTAAAGTCTTTAAGTTGTTTCGCAATTATAGTATTTAACACGGTCATAGGCCCCGCACAATTAGATCGTGATCCAACCGCTCTCAATTCAAATTTATTTCCCGTAAAAGCAAAAGCAGAAGTTCTATTTCTGTCCGTATTATCTAGTAGAATTTCAGGAATTTTACCAACGATATTAAGCTTTAGGTCCGTTTTTTCCTGAGGAGACAACTTTCCTTTCGTTACATTTTCCAGCTCATCTAATACACTGGATAATTGAGACCCAATAAATACGGATACAATTGCTGGAGGCGCTTCATTTGCACCAAGCCTATGATCATTACTTGCACTGGCCACAGAAGCTCTTATTAATTCCTCGTATTCGCAAACCGCTTTAATTGTATTTACAAAAAAGGTTAAAAATTGTAAATTTTTCATAGGGGTTTTTCCTGGACTTAATAAATTAACTCCTGTATTGGTTGACAAACTCCAATTATTATGCTTCCCTGAGCCATTTATTCCTGCAAACGGCTTCTCATGAAACAACACTTTAAAATTATGGCGTTGTGAAACCTTTTCCATTACATCCATTAATAACGAATTATGGTCTACCGCTAAATTTGCTTCTTCATGAATAGGAGCCAATTCAAACTGATTCGGAGCTACTTCATTATGACGTGTTTTTACCGGTATTCCAAGTAACATACACTCTTGCTCTAAGTCACGCATAAAGTTCATGATCCTTGAAGGAATGGTTCCAAAATAATGATCATCTAACTGTTGTCCCTTCGCAGAAGCATGCCCCAAAAGCGTTCTACCAGTCATCATAATATCAGGTCTTGTAGCCGCCAACGCTTTATCAATCAAAAAATACTCTTGCTCCCATCCCAGGGTGGCATTTACCTTGGTAACATTCTTATCAAAGTACTTACAAACAGCCGTTGCCGCCTCATCAACTGCCTGAAGAGCCCTTAGCAAAGGCGCTTTATTATCTAATGCTTCACCTGTATACGCTACAAAAACAGTAGGTATGCATAATGTGGTACCGTATATAAATGCAGGAGAGGTAGGATCCCAGGCCGTATACCCTCTCGCTTCAAAAGTATTTCGTATTCCTCCATGAGGAAATGAAGAAGCATCGGGCTCTTGTTGCACCAATTGACTTCCATCAAAACGCTCCATTGCTCCTCCCCCTTCAATAGTTTCAAAAAACGCGTCGTGCTTTTCGGCTGTAGCCCCTGTTAAAGGCTGAAACCAATGTGTATAGTGGGTTGCTCCTTTTGCAAGCGCCCATTCTTTCATACTAACGGCAATTTGATCTGCTATCTTTCTATCGATTTTAATACCATATTCAATAGCATCCATTACACTTTGATAAGCTTCTTTTGTCATGTGTTGACGCATGGCCCTTTCATTAAAAACATTCTCACCAAACAACTCTGATCTTCTCTTTTTATCTTCAACCGGGATAACTTTTCTATTTAAAACCTCTTTCAGAGCACTAAAACGACTTACCGACATAACAAAATCTTAATATTAAGACATCAAAAATAACAAATATTAAATTACACCCCCAAAAAAACAAGGGTCAATTAAAAAATTTACTTATTTTTAAAAATCAACCCCTAAAAATTTGGGGGTATTACAAAAAATACTGATTTTTGCACTTAACAACACAACAACAATATTTTATAGTACAAAAAGTAAAATCAATGAGTAGATCAAAATTAGAGTACATTTGGCTAGACGGTTACTATCCAACTCAAAACATGAGAAGTAAAACTAAAGTTGTCGCAGATTTTAGTGGGAAATTAGAAGACTGCCCTGTTTGGTCTTTTGACGGCTCTTCAACAAAACAAGCAGAAGGTGGTGACTCAGACTGTTTATTGAAGCCAGTTGCTATTTATCCTGACCCAGCTCGTGAAAATGGTTTTTTGGTAATGACCGAAGTTTTGAAGGCTGACGGAACTCCGCATCCAACAAATGCCCGTGCAAAGATTGATGACAATGATAACGATTTCTGGTTCGGTTTTGAACAAGAGTACTTTATCATGGATACTCACACACAACTTCCGCTAGGTTTCCCTATTGGTGGTTATCCTGGTCCGCAAGGAATGTATTATTGCTCTGTGGGTGGTAAAAACACACACGGAAGAGATTTTGTAGAAGAACATGCTAACTTGTGTATTGCTGCAGGATTAAACTTCGAGGGAATTAATCAAGAAGTTGCTTCTGGTCAGTGGGAATTTCAATTGTTTGCTAAAGGTGCCAAAAAAGCAGGTGATGAAATATGGGTAGCTCGTTATTTACTTGATCGATTAACTGAAAAGTACGGATATTATATTGAGTACCATCCAAAACCAGTTAAAGGAGACTGGAACGGTTCTGGTATGCATGCAAACTTCTCTAACACTTTACTAAGAACCTGCGGTAGCCAAGAAGTGTATGAAAAGGTTTGCGAAGCTTTTCGTCCGGTAACAAAAGAACATATTGCTGTTTATGGTGAATATAACGATCAACGTTTAACAGGACTTCACGAAACAGCCTCTATTAATGATTTTAGCTACGGTATTTCTGACCGTGGAGCTTCTATCCGTATTCCAATTATTACTGTTGAAAAAGGTTGGAAAGGTTGGTTAGAAGACCGAAGACCTGCATCTAATGCAGACCCTTATAAAGTAGCTGGAAGAATTGTTGACACTGTGAAAAGTGCTAACATTGAAGTTAAAGCATAACACTATTTATACAAACAAAAAAACCGCTGAAATCAGCGGTTTTTTTATAACTATATTTTAACGATACTTTTTGACTCCTAAACAATGGTTAAATAAATAAAAGTAGCGTAGGCTCCTAACAACAACAAACCATCCCTCCAACTAAGTTTTTTACTTTTAGGAATAAAAACTAGTGGAAGTATGACGAATGAGATAGCTAACATCCAAAAAATATCGTGGTTGATTAAACTAACTGCTTCTTTTTTCACATAAACAGGTGTAATAATAGAAGTAATTCCCAATACTGCTAAAATGTTAAATACGTTAGAACCGATCAAATTACCTAACGATATCGCTTTTTCTTTTTTAAGCACAGCAACAATAGAAGCAGCCAACTCCGGAATACTTGTTCCCACAGAAACTATGGTTACGCCAATGACAGCATCACTTACTGCCAAACTTTTTGCTAAAGTAACGGATCCATTGATGAGAAGTTCTGAGCCTCCCCATAAGCCGAATCCACCAATAATTAAAAAGAAAATAATCTTGGGCACTGGTAACGCCTCATCATCCTCAGGCATTTCGTCTACTACTGCTTGTTTCTGAAAACGTAATAAATAAATAAGAAAAAGTAGTAATGTTATAAATAAAATTACACCTTCGTAGGTTTGAATTGTATGATCGTAAGCTATAAAAAAATACAGCATTGCTGAAGCAATCATCATTATAGGCCAATCTGTTGTATAAAAACTCTTTTCCACTTGAATGGGCGATAGAATAACTGTTATCGCCAATACCAATGCCAAATTTGCTATATTAGAACCAATTACATTTCCAACAGCCAATCCGGTAGCTCCTTCTAAGGCTGACTTAATACTTACTATTAATTCAGGTGCTGAAGTAGCAAAAGAAACAACAGTCATTCCAATTACAATTTTCGGTATGTTCAATTTTAATGAAAGACCTACGGCAGCTTTTAAAAGCCAATTTCCTCCAAAAACTAACAGCGTTAAACCTATGACAATATATACAATGCTCATTGAATATTTTTTTGCGAAGATAGGGTTTTTGAAACGTATAAGATTTTCTTAATTGTGTAAAATCCTACTCCAATTAGCTAACTATTTTTAGTACTTACTTAGCTAAAAAATACCATAGGATGGAATTTCGAAAAATAATGTTTTTCTTATTTGGTTAAACAATTAAAAAAAGTACTGATCAAATAACACAATCCATCTCAAAAAACACATAATAAACTTAATAAAGCGGTCATCATCAATTTAACTGCACTTATGGATGTCATTTAAAAAATACTTTCAATTTCATTTGTACAGACTGTCGGCTTTACCTTATCTTTACAAGAATTAACACAATGATTAAGAACAACTTACTTTAAAACCAACCAATCCTATGATTCACATTACCTTAAGATTAATTATAGCTATTATCAATTTAATAAGCTATCTTTTTTAGAATTAAAAATCGATTTGTAGTCTAGCTTGTCTTTTTATAAAGAGTCCATATTTAAATGATTTGTTTAACAGTATTTTTTGTTAGAGAACATATTATTGAAAATATCAAAATAAATATAATACTCTGCAAAAACAGTATGTTTTAAACGATTCTTTTGGGTACCTTTATCTAGAAATACATCCATATAACAAAACATAAAACACTGTTTTTAAAACAGTAACAACTCTGAAGAATATTTTATTCATTTTAGAAAAGCTTCAATTTAGGAAGGGCTGTTAATCTATACATAAGAGATGATAAACCCGCCTATTCTAAAGTTATTTTGACTATTTTTGAACTATATCAAATTCACCAAATGAAAACAACCACATTTAAATTACTAGCCAAATTAAATAAAATTCTACTGCCTTCCTTTACAAAAAAACAGTTGGACATTTCTTCAGCTTCAAAACTTCAACTAGCTATTATTGGATGGAGGGCTTTTGTCACTATAAATTCATTAAAATAAAATCATTATTATGGAAGAATATATTAGAGTATACACTGGTTCGGGCATTTTAGTAAATCGCCTAGCCACACTTTTAGAAAAAAACAAAAGTAGGTTCATTGTTAAAGATGAAAAAGAATCGGCAAGGCTTGCTGGTTTTGGTACTACTGGTGATTCTGTTGAGTTGCACATATTAAATACTGATTTAGAGAATGCTAAAAAAATTATTGAAAATTTTAAAAAAGAAATTGAAAATTAGTCTTCAATAATTGAAATATATTTATATATTTGCACCCGCAAAATGGCCTCGTAGCATAACTGAATAGTGCACTTGATTACGGCTCAAGAGGTTGCAGGTTTGAATCCTGCCGAGGTCACAAAAGCTTCTCAATAAATTTATTGAGAAGCTTTTATTATTTTATAAAATAGGTATGTGAGAAATATTGACATTCCCTTCAATCCAGCGCTTTACTGCTAATTTTTCATTTAGTTTTTTTATTAAATAGCGAATATATCTAAACAAGCTAATTCCGACTACCTCTACATTTTAATTATCATCATTTTTATGTGCATTTTTCAGAGTATTAACCTAAAAAAACAGAAAGAAAAAACTCATATTTAGAATCTATTCAGCAAAGGGATTTGCTAAATAAAAAACTAAGGCAACAAATTTTAAATTATTTTAATTAACCTGAATCTAAAAAACTAAATTCCGACACCTTTTATTTTAAATGCGTTTGTTAACGCATACACTATTTAAAATGATATTAAGACAGTAAAGTAATTACTTATAATAAATTAAACCTCTTGTTATAACCATTAATCGTTATTATGCTACTTATTTAAAGCAATACCTCTCTCTTTTTCAATCAATAACCTTATAAATGATATAATTTTATAGTAATTTTTACCTTAAAAGCTAAAAAAAAGCTCCTTTAGGAAATTAGTTGCATTTTGTTAGCAAAAAATACAGTAACTTTACAAAACTCAAGAGACGTCTTGAGTTCTTTTTCATAGCAATTTTCCCGCTCAGTTTTTTGAGCGGGTTTTTTTTATTAAAAATAGCAGGTTATTTTAAGACTTTTTATCTAGTTTCTCAAGTCTAAGATTTCAACTTTTGTATTGTTTTATTTTACCATAGAAACACCAGGAGACTCTTTATTTAAAATGATCAATTACTTTAATTACGGTACTCCTATTCAGTACGATTTTTAAAAAAACAGATTTTATTCCTCCTTACTTGATGGCAATCTACTCTTTATAAACTTAAATTGTCCATTGTGATTTGATTCATGTTCGCAAACGTGAAACCATTTACAATAATTATTCGTTGGTCCCCAAAACCAATCTTCATCAACTTTCATTAACCAATTATCATCGCGTTTTGCAAATTCTTGAAGTGTATTTTTTCTTGTATTCTCTAATTTTTCGAGATAAAAATCCAAACTATTCCCTTTTATTTTTTGTCGAGCTTTATCTCCTAGGCCAGATGCAATTTCCCATTCTTTCTTATCTTTCAAACTCCAATCCCCCCATTTTTTCCCCTCGAATGTGTGAATTTGGTAAAACCTTTCTGTTGCTGCTAAATGCCAAAGCATTGCTCCAATAGAATTTGCTTTATCATCTATTAAGAAATCTAAATCTTCAACAGACATTCCCTTTACAGGCATTAAAATTGTATTTCGCATCCAGTTCATCATAGAAACTAATGTCCCTATTTGTGAACTATACCCTTCTTTGGGCCCTATCACATTAATTTTCTCTGAATCTGATTTGTGATTTCCAAAAGTAGGTGTTGGAAAAGCAATTGTACTTCCTGCTCCCACAGCAAATAATGTACTTTTCTTTATAAAATTTCTTCGACTGGTTGTTGTATTATTTTTCATAATAATTAAATTTCAAAATTTTAGCTAATCATTTTTGCTTTATTAGCTATGGTATGATTTTCTCGCTCCTTTTATGCTTTCCATTTTTATGTACTATTTTACATTCTCTACTAACAATCAGGAAAAAAATTCATATATCTATCTAAACTACAATGTTTAAGCTTAATATCATTTAGTAAGGCATCTAACTTTTACATAGCTTTCTTCTTAACAAATGTAGCCAAATAACAAGAATCTAATTATAGGAAATACTTTATAAACGCAATTCAATTTTGTTACTAACATTGAATACTTGTAAACAAACACATACCAATGCGTCAAGTAATCAATTCAGATTGTATTTCAACTGTTTCTGAGTGTAATTTTATTCATTTTTTTTAAGCACTTTTTCACTCATATTTTTTGTATTTCAGAAAACACTTTTACAAGGATACTATGGTGCAAAAAACAGGAAGCTTTATAGGGCTTCCTGCTTATTTTTTTTAATTGTATTTTTAAATTACAAAACGTTTTCTAATTGTATTCTTTCAAAAGAGTGGTACGCATTACGTTCCGACCATGAGTGTGATCTAAGTTTTGACGCTATTATTGCCTACTTTTCTCCATGTGCTGAAATAGGTAATTGAAAAGTTCGTCCTGATCATTTTCTAGGTCTTCTATGATACTCAGGTGATCTTTATTATGAGCCACGTGTAAATGACAGATCTGTTCTTCTTGCAATAGTTTTTGTTGATATTCTTTTGTTTGCCTAAAAAACTCGGCAGTATCAAATTCTGGCAAGACTAAATGAATTGGACACAATGAGTTTATATTCCTCTCTCGTAATTGGGGACTCATTTTCTCAGCCGATTGAATAGACATTTTAATTACATCATTGACGTAACTGTTAAGCAAAAAACGAAGATCAAACACTCCTGCTAAAGAAAAAACAGCTTTTATTTTATTCTGTGCCTCTTTGGGTACATTGTAGGTACTCCAATCAGTTTGGTGCAGCATCGATACTAAATGCCCTCCTGCTGAGTGCCCTATAAGGTATACTGCTGGCGAATTCTTATCACAGGCCTCTTGCAGTATGGCTGCTACTGCAGCTTCCATTTGAGCAACGATAGACTCTATGGGCCCATCATTTTCCCAATCTTGTGCCAAACGATACCCTGGCATATATACCGCCATTCCTTTTTTATTGAAAGGTGCTGCTAAAAAGGAAAATTGTTCCTTTGAAAACCATTGCCACCATCCGCCATGGATGTAGATAACAATTGGGGCGTTTTCAGGAAGATTATTTGGACGAAAAACATCCATCTGACCAGCATATTCACCTTTCCCGAAAGGCACTGTTTGAAGCTGATTACCCATGGCTTCCCTATATTGATTACTGCTATTTGTTGTACTATCAATATGCGTAGGAAGTAATTCCTCCTTTGGTAAACGTTTTGTCCAAAGTGTTGGGCTGTACTGATAGTCTGTTTCCTCTCTTGAAAAAAAGTTCCAAAGTTCTTTCATGCTATTTATTTTTTAAATTTTAGCTAAAGAAACGCTATTTCTATGTTGGTAATTGTAACTTTTGTTACAGACTTATCTTTTTTATGATTTTATTATGATAGTATGCTATATTCTTAAGGTTTTAACTTAGCCTAATCTATATCCTACTCAAAGTTTTCTGTTGGTGACGGAATTATAAAGAATACTTTGGTATAAGTTATTTTTATTGAAAAACCACTAAATTAATCAATTATAGTATTTGGTATCAAAGCGTATAATTTTCGAATTTTAGGCTATTGCTAAAAATCTCGCGTGTGAACAGCAATTAATTTTTACACATAAACTTCTTCTTTTTTTAAAAAGCCTTGGTTTTACATTTATATTTTGGTACTAAAACCGCTATTTATTGTAAACAATGTTATATTATATGACGTTTTCATATTAATCCTTTACCTTCACTTTTCACCCAATCTCTAATTATGTATTTCTCAAACTCCTTCTCATTAGCATGTTCTAATACAATTATTTGAGGCTTTACATTTGTATTCTTAAATATCAATTCAATTTCTTCATTTAATACTTTAAATATTTTAATTACTTGTTCAATGTTTTCATCATATTTTTTAGCGTCTTCAGAGTCTAATTCACTTTTTTTAGCTGTTCTTGGAAAATATACTTGACTTGGTTGATCGATTATTAAAAATGACGGAATTATAGATTCAGAATTGCTACAAGATAAATGCAATAAAGATAAAAACAAAGAAAGATGACAAGCCAACCAATTTGCTCCACTTCCCATTTCATATAATCTTATCTTATCTGATTTGTGTTTATGATAAAAACTAAAATCATCAATATTAAAATAAAAATCAATGGGTTTAAGTTCCTTTTCAAAATCTAGTTTACTCGCAATTCTATCCATTTGTTCTTTTATGAATAATTCTGTTTTAACCTTGAATTGCTTGATATCATTATATTTTAAAATTCTTTTATTGTACTCTTTTAATTGTTCTTTTAAAGTAGTTAAATCAGTATTAAACTTGGCTAAATCATTAGATTCTAAAAGATGTTTGATTGTCGTTTCTAATACACCCTTTTGGTGTATTATTGATTCTCGTTTTCCTTTTATTTTTTCTAAATCAATATTTTCTTTAGTAAGTATTTCAATATTTTTGGAAATTAATTTTATTTTGGTTGTAATAACTTTTTTATCTTTTCTAAATTTCTCAATTATCTGGGTACTGTCCTTTGAAAAGGTATTTACTTTAGTTAATTCTTCAATTAATTTGTTTTTAGATTCATTTAATTTATTAATATTTTCACTTATATGTGAAACTGAATTGTCACAAAGCGGACAAGCTAATTCATCAATTGAAGTATTATAATTTTGTTTAGCCTTTGTTTGTCGTAAATGTTTTGCATAAGCTAAACTATCTTCTGAATTTGATAGAAGACTGGAAATAGCTTTTTCAATTTCATTTTTCTCAACATAGAGCACTTCTCTTTCGTTTTCTAAATGAGCTAGTTTAGTAAATGATTTTGTTTGGTCTGTGAGTATCTTTGGTGGAATAGGGAGATTAAGACCTATCTTTTTTAATTCACGTAATGAAAGTCCTTCTTCTAGAGTAAGGTCTAACATTGTATAGTAAATTTGTATTTGGTCTCTAATATTATCTATTTGGTTCGTTTTATTTTCCTGAATACGAGCTAAAACTTTTTCTTCAGCTTTTATTTTTCTTTCAGTTTCTTTAATTAGTTTTACCAATTGATAATATTCACTATCTACTATACCTAATAATACGGGTAAGGCTTGAATAACTCTTTTACGCTTGGCTATCTCATCAAATCTATAGAATAGTGAATGTTTATTTGCAATTAAGTTTTGATGCTGGAAAAGAAAAGAAACAGTATCTCTAATCGATAATTTACCGAAATTCTCGTAATCTGATTCCAAATTTTTTAACGACAAACCTAGTATTTCTTCAAATTCAGTTTGAATATCATTTTTAATTGGTTTTAATGATATCTCATTAAAATAATCATAATTAATATCTTCAATTGTTTTATAATCAGTTTCAATATTTAGATAAGCACTTCTCATATTCCCTGTATTTGGTGCAGGACGACCAATAACAATGTAAAACTCGTTTACTTTATAAACAACTACAAATAACTTTGCAAAATCAGTTATCTTACCAACAGGAACACTTGACCTTGATGAAAACAAACAATAATCAATTATTTCGATAAGTGCACTTTTACCAGTTTTAGAATCGCCAGTTATGATGTTTAAACCATCATTGAAAGGAATGTAACGCTTATTCCCAGTATCATTAAAAATGGCTATTTGTTTTATAGTTGTACTCATATCTCTGTAATTCTAAGCTTTTTAAATACCGATAAATATTGTTCTTTTCCTAATATAACACCTAAATTATAAGCTGATTTATAAATAGGTTTTAAGTATATATCTTTTTCTTCTCTGTAATGAATTTCAATATTTGAAATCAAAAATTCATTTATATCTAAGTCAATTTCATTTGCAAGAATAATAATAGCAGTATTTGTTGTTTTACGATAATCATTTATTCTTTGATTTAGAGAACTAATGAAAATATCAAAATCTGTGTTGACAATAAAAGCATTGAATTTAGAATTTGTTTTTAAATTTTTTAGTTTACTTTGAATTTGATTATTATAGATAAAAGGTAATAAAAGATATACTAATTCCGTTTTTATACATTTTGAATTAACAGATTTGGCACCACTTAAAAAGTAATGTAAAATTTTACTTGTATGAAACGGTGAAAAAACCAATCTTTCTAAATCAGTTGCTTTCATTTTTCGTATCTAAATTAATATTTATGTTTTTGACTTCTATGTTATGTAATAATCGACCTTTAGGATAATATGCTCTTGTATTTGTAATCCCTTCTATTTTTGTCTTAGAAGAGACTTGTTCAATACCATCATCAAAAAAACGTCTTGACTTCTCATTTATATCAGATTTGGAAGTAAGTTGATCAATATGGCTAATTTTAAGCTCTAAAACTATGTCCTTAATATCTTCATCGTAATTTTCGAGATTTTCACTCAAACTATTTCTTGCTTTAATTATTTTGAACTGACTATCTGATGCTTTTAAATAATTATTCATTGACAAACCTATTTTTAATTCATATCCTATATCTTCCAATGCTTTCACGAAATGAAAATTACCTTTGGAGGTTTTATCTGCTGTTACACTTGAAATTGGGAATTTTAGATCTTGAATTTCATATTGTTTGGCAAATGATCGAAAGTTTTCTCTAAAAGACTCAATATCAATCTCCCATTTATATCCTTCAGATTCTATCAACGAGACTGAAATATAACCAAGTAAAGAACATAAAAAAGGCTTTCTGTATGGTTCTTGTATTATGCTTATGATTGCTATATGATTAACAAGAACATCTATATAATATTCTTTTGCTGATTTTTGATTGTCCTTTATTTTAAATTTATCAAGAATGTCCTCTAATCCATTTGAATCAAATTTTTTTACTTTATTAGAATATTTTTTTATTGTTTTATTTGATGCAATAGAAATTACTTTCTTTTTTTTAGCATATTTATCTAAAGTTTCCCAGTGCTCAAATATTGATCCTTTTTTTATTTCTGCTGTTGTATGAAGAATGAATTTATCATAAAATCGAAAAGTATCATATTCTTCAATTATATTGTAAAGAGTTTTCCAAAAGTCAATATGGGTATCGATTAATTTTTTATCATCTTGGATAGAGTGTTTAACCTCTGTTGATATTTTTCCGTCCGAAACATCTCCCAGGCATTCTAAATAAATTTTTGTCCCATCTTTTGCTTCAAAACATTCCTTTAAAGCAACCATTTCTTGGTATTTAAAGCCTAAAATTTTAGTAGAAGCATCCGATTTCGAACTCATATTTTATTCTATTTATAAGAATTAACTAGCAGATATGCAGAATTACATATATTTTTCTTGTAAATATAGCCTATTTCATATTTTTTTTAAGCACTTTTTGTCTAAAAAAATCGCCTAAACCTGCCTAAAACACTAAGCTTTTAAAAACCAAAACCATATCAACAAACATTTGTACTCATGTACCAATAAGTACAAACGTTTTTTTATTTTTGTCACCAGAACTACCAGCGCTAAAATAGTTTTTGATACTACTTTTAGAGTTAAGGCAACCCGTAATTGTTAGTCAATCATACCTTCAATTCGTTACCAACTTCTAGAACAGATTTAAAATGATTTACCAAAACAGGTACGTGATCATAAATAAAAAAATGTCCACCAGTAAGTTCGTATGTTTTCATCTTTTCAACAGTTTCTTGTCCCCAGGGCGTCATTTGTTCCAAAGGAAAAATATCATCGCTCCCATAAAAAACATCGATCGGATATTTTAGTTTTCTTTCTTGCTTGTATTCAAAATCCTCTACGGCCTTGTAATCTGACTTTATAATGGGTTCGTAAAACTTTTTTAACATGTCATTCTGCAATAATTCTTCAGGAGTTCCTCCAATTGCCTGCATGGTTCTCCAAAAATCTTCACTTGTCATTTTACTAATTCCTCTATTGTATTTAATAGCAGGAGCACTTTTTCCTGATACTATTAAACGTTTTGGTGCAGGTAATTTCGTTTTCATTAATTCGAGTGCAATTAAATACGCGGTGAGCCCTCCCATACTATGACCATACAATACGTAGGGTTCGTGATCACCAATATTCATTACCTTTTGAAGTACTTGAGCCATTATTTTTTTCTTAATATCTTCAATATCGCCTACTAACGCTTCCGATACTCTATTGCCTCTTCCTGGGTACTCAATGGTTTCCATAGCGATGTTATGCTTTAGTAGCTCTGTCTCTAAAAATTTAAAAGAATAACTGTTGCCTCCGGCAAAAGGAAATGCTATTATTTTCATACGTCCGTTTATTTTTTTAATGATGATTTATTAAAAATATCTTCTGATATTGTTGCTTCTAACTCCATAGATTCAATGATAAAATCTGTACCCTTTCCTTCTTTTAGTACATCTTTATAATTGGTTACTTTAGGATACCACTTACTTTGTATTTTCATTACATCCAACACCTTTACTTCTTTAAGCTTTTGTCCGCTTTTAGCATACATTTCTTCTTTTAAAGGAATGAATCTTTCTTGGTCTACCCATATTTTTCTTTTTTGATAGTTCACTTCATCATTTTTAGCGACCAAATCAATAACCCAGGCTTTTCTTTCGTTAAAAGTAGCTTCCCCTATTAATTTTGAATGGTACAAGGCACTATATTTTTCATTACTTGACACATCTTCATAAGATAAATCTGATCCCATGACCGATTGTCGTAGTAAATGACCTGACAATTGTATAGTTCTGTCTGACGAAGGAGAGTATATCCATAAACGATTTTTTAACTTTAACATCTTAGTACCTCTTTCTCTTTTTGGCTGTAAGTATTCGATAAACGATTTTTCATTCCCTTTAGAATAGCCTTTGGAGACAATGGTTCTATTTCTTCTTTTCCCATAAATAACCATTTGCGATTGTATTATACGTTCTTTAGACACTATGTTTCCATCTACTTTTGCTAGTATTTGATCAGCTGTTACTGCTTTTTTTTGCCCTAATATGTGTAGTGTTACTATTAGCATAAATAGGCTTATTATTTTTTTCATGATTTTGTTGTTTTTTCCTCACCAGGTGAGGTATTTATTGAATGTTCTTTCGATATGTGTTGCAACTATTTTCTGTTTATATTAACTTTGTTTTATACTTCGAGTTCTTTGAATAATTCAGCTGTTTTTCTTTTATAAATTACCATGCCCGATAAAATATTGCCTAGCATGATGGCTAATACTCCTGGTATAAATCCTATATAAAGTAAATCTATAGTAAATTTTGCTCTTACGATTGATGGCACCATCATGGATGTTTTTTTCAAATAAGGCGAAATGTCTATTCCATACACTTGCAAATAAACAGTCATTCCTACTCCGATTACTGTTCCTATTACCGACCCTATAATACCTATTAAAAAAGCTTCTATTAGCAACGATTTATATAAGTGATTTTTACTTTCACCCAGAGCCAATCGCACACCAAATTCTTGAAATCGTCTTAACCCTCCTAGAAGTCCTGTATTCCATAATACAACCGACATCGCGATTACAAATAACATAATAAACAAACCTGCATATAGGTCGGTATAATCTATATAAGCAGCTAGATTATTTTGATTTTTTAAGGTTTCCATGATAGGAGCAAAAGCATCTTTTGATTCCGAAAATGCTGCATTAAAGTTAGCGGCAATATTGGTAGCTTTTAGATCATTATAAGCCCCCCTCTTGAAATATCCTAAAAGTTCACTTGCAGCATCTTCCATATCTAACATTACTTGAGCTCCTTTAATATCAATCAGAATACTACTATTATCCATGACCGTATTACCAAAATGAAGTGTTCCTGCAACTCTGAAATTATAGGAAGTCATACTTCCGTTCATAGTCGTTCCTATATAGGTTACTTTGTCACCTATTTTTAATGATAACCTTTCAAATAAGGCATCTCCCAAAAGAATTTCTTCTTTAGTATTGGGCAATTTCCCTTTTACAATAGCTTCTTTGATATGCAGTCTATTTATTTCTGAGGATTGCTCTGTATTCAAATTAATAGCCAAACCAGATACCGGTCCTTGTTTTAAGGTTTCTCCATTTTCATCAGGTACATCTAACAAGCCACCAAACTTTATTCTCTCTACCCAAGTTATATTTGTGTATTTATTTTGCAACGTGCCTTTTAAAGAATCCAATGCTAGGATAGCAAGATCATTAGGTAATTGCTCTCTTTCTTTTGCATAGGCGTTGGTCATTACTTTTAAGTGTCCTGTATCAAAATTTGCATTCTGTTCTACCATATCTCCCATAACGCCACGTATGTAACCACTTAATAGGAGAGTTAGTGCTACTCCTGAAGCTATAATCGTAAGCGGAAGTAAACTTCTTCCTTTGTCTCTTATAATTCCTTTTAGAAAAAATTGTATCATAATAATTTTCCTTTTAGTGCATTGACTGGATTTAACTTTGCTATTTTTCGCGCTGGTAAATAGCTAACGATGGTTGCAGAAATTACGATTAAAAGAATAGTTTGTATGATTAAATCTACCGTATAATAAGGGTAAATACGATCTGCTATCGCCATTCCTAAATCATCTGAGTTTGGTATGTACAAACCTTTTTTTTGTAAATACCATAACAAAGGGATCCCATAGGCAGCTCCTAAGAGAATTGCCAAAAAACTATACATCACACCTTCTAATGTAAATATGAGCATTACTTTGGTTTTGGTTAAACCCAATGCTAAATAAGTACCGATTTCTTTTTGTCTCCTGAAAATGGACAGTACTTGGGTATCAAAAATGGCTAATAAAGCAATCGATAATAGCATCAAATAAAAAATAGCATTGCTAGATTTTTTAATTTCAACCATTTCTTCAATATCTTTTAATAATTCTTTCAACCCAACAAACTTCCATGCCTTTAATCCAGCGACTCGGTATTTCGCTTGTTTGTTATTTGCTATCCAAATAGTGGCTTTATTCTCTAATCTGGTCATTTTTTGTAATGTTTTTAATGACATCCAAAGCTGACCATTGTCAATAGCTCCCACATTTGTATCAAATATTCCTACCACTGTAAGCTGTTTCGCATCATAAACCCCATGCGTATCTCTCCATCTAAGAAGTACTTGATCGTTTACTTTTAGTTGTGTTATTTTTGCCATTCTTTTTCCTATTAATACAGGAATTTCTGCCTTACTTTGAGCCAATATCTCTGTTGGAATTTTTAAAATATGTTGCTCTAAGTCGATTCCTTTTAATTGAACAGGAATGAATCTTTGTTGAGGGTAAATACTACCTTGCTGAATTAGTATTGGAGTTCCTACACCTTTTAATTCTTCTGGCATTTCTGTAACTGAGTTTTTCAATGAAAAAGGGTCCAAAGGATCGTACTTTTTACTCCAAATTTGACCTTCTCCATATTCCCATGCAATCGTTTCTTTTTTAGTTTCTTCATTCCATCCGTCCATTAATCCATTGAAGAAAAGAATTAAAATAAAAGCAAAGGAGAGAATTCCTGCATTTAACCAAGTTCTGACACCACTTTTAATGCAATTTTTAAAGGCTAATTTGAGTGCTAATTTCATGGTTTGATATTTTTATTTTTTGAACACTATTATTCGCAACAACCCCATCTATCAAGACTATTTTTCTTTTTAGATATTGCATTACCTTTTCATCATGTGTTGAAAAAATAAAAGTGGTATCATAATTTTCATTTAACTCTTGTAGCGTTTGCATTATTCTGTGAGCATTTTCTGCATCTAAATTTGCCGTTGGTTCATCGGCTAATAAAATCTTAGGTTTTTTAACCATGGCTCTAGCGATTGCTACTCTTTGACATTCGCCTCCGGAAAGCTTATCGGGTCTTTTATTTGCCAAGTCTTGTAAACCAACTTGCTCTAATACTTCCCAAACTTGTTTTTTTCTGTAGGTAGCACTTTTATTTTGTAGAATTAAAGCAAATTCTACGTTTTCATATACCGTGTAAATAGGCAATAAGTTGTAACTTTGGAATACAAATCCAATCGTTTGATTACGCAATTTTGCAGCTGCCTTGTGTGATAAAGTGGCTATGTTTTTATCTAAAACAATTGCTTCTCCCGCTGTTGGTTTATCTAAGCTCCCTATAATATTGAGTAATGTTGTTTTTCCAGAACCGCTTGGCCCTACTAATCCTGTAAACTCTCCTAATTGAAAACTGAGATTTATGTTTTTTAATGCTAAAAAGTCCTTGCCTCCTACTTGAAAGCTTTTAGACATATTGTTTAATTTTATTACTATGTTTTGGTCTTGCATTGGTATATATTTATTGTGTTATATCATCTCTTTTTAATGGTTAAAAACCGCCATTAATCGTATTCCAAAGCCTGAAAAGGCATTTATAAATTGATTGTCGGGTAGGTTTATAGCGTTGGTTGGGTTGTAATACCCCATTAAATATCCTGTTACTGCTTCAAACTGGTGTTGATAGTTTAACATAACTACGGTAGAATTATCCTTCCAAGTAAAATAGCTAACAAGATTTAGGCTATCAAAAAAACCAAAGGGGTATTGCAGTGTAATGGCTGTAAAATGGTTATTGTTTTGAAAAGTAAAACTTTCATCTTCTATGGTATTGATCATATGCTCAACATTTGTATTCAATCCATTTCCTAAACCAAACGTGTAACTAGCTCCTACATTAATTAAAGATTGATTGGTTAAAATTCCGATATTTTTTTGCAGCTTTATATGGGAAGCTTCTATCCATACACCTACAATGAAATCCCATTTAACATCAACTCCAAACCTATATTCTTGACTATTATCTATTGGTAGGTTATAGTTTAAAGAAACACCTCTACTATGATATGATAAGGCTATTTCTCCTTTTGTTATTGGTAATTGCGCTCTAAAGCCATATTCTGGCTGGTATTTTTCACTGATAAAAAGATCAAAACCTCTGCGTTTATCGTTTCCGTATAATACCCAAGCCCAAATATTAGTATTGTTCTTAAAATAGTATTTGAATAAAGCTCCGTAAACACCATTCGTTAACTGTAAAGGGTCTCTTGCGTCTATTTGGTTGAACCATTGTAAAGGTCTAATAATAGAAGCTGATCCAAAATCAATTTTTTGAAGTCCGAATCGAGCCTCAAATTTTCTTCTTGAATACCGAATCCACAACCTATATGGATTAATTTCGTTCGTTGTTACCGACTTATAAAAAGGTTTAAATAATAAATTACTAGATACATTTAACGAAGCTTCAATATTTAAATCGCTAATGGTATCTAATTTTTTATTGAATTGTAGTTCTGGAATATACCTTGTCCCCAGAAACATATTCATCTCATTATTGGGAGAATAATTTACCAGTCCTGATAATTGTCCTGAAAACTCCACCTTTTTTTGCCCATATAGATTATTACAGAACACTATTAAAATACCACACATTATATAGGTGTGATAGTTTACTTTATTTATAATTTTCATCTATTATATTAAAGTAAACTACAGTAGTTTCTGTAGTTTACTTTATGTTTTAGTATTCAATAATTTATATTTCGTTTAAAATTTCCATGGTCAAATCTTGAAGAAGTGCATCGATCTGATTTCCTAACTTAACCACATGAGGTCGTCTTATCATGGTTACGTGATTTCCTTCTGCAGGAATTATATGCACTGGATTGATCGCTAATTCATTCCATTCATCAAATCGGTTTTCAAAATCTTCATTGTGAAATGCCGTTTTAAATACAGTTACTTTTGTATGAACTGGCGTAGTATCTAATTCCATCATTTGAGATAAAAGCATATGATTCATTTGTATTTGTAAATATTTATCTAAATACTCATTATTCATAAACTCTTTTACTGTTGCATCTTCTCTTGCTTTGTCTATAATGATTTTTTTTGCCGACTCATAATCCATATTTTTAAAATCGTCTGGTTGCATTCCAACCATATTTCCCATTCCTAAAACTAGTGCTAGCATTTTTAACTCTTCTTGAGACATTTCTACTTTTTCTTCTGCCTCAACATACATGTTTGGAACTGTATCTAAAATGAGTAGCCCTTTTGCTGGAATTCCCCTTTTCTCCATTCGCTGTGTAAGTCCAAAGGCTAAGTGTCCGCCTAAAGAATGCCCAGCAAAATAATCTACACCCGGTCTAAAGTGATCTTTTACTGCTTTTTCAAATATATCTAGCATTTGCTCATAACTTAAAAACTGTGGTACTTCATCTTCAAATAAACCAGGTCCTTGAAGCCCATAAACATCTCCAACATTTTCTAAATTTCTACTTAACTCTATATATCCCATCAAGGTTCCTCCCGCTGGTGGTAAAAAGTAAACTCTTGGCTTATCCTGACTTCCAGAAGATAATTTCATTAGATAATCCTTTTCTGTTCTAGTTCGCTTTATTTTATTTTTACCCTGCTCAATAGCTTCTGAGAGTTCTTGAATAGTAGGATACATAAAAATCATTTTAGGGTCTAATGGAATTCCTTCTCGTTGAAGTTTACCGATTAAGCTAACTGCTAAAATAGAGTCTCCACCTAAATCAAAGAAAGAGTCTTCAATACCAAATGTACTACTACCCAAAACATCACTCCAAACTGTAAATAATTGTTCCTGCAAGTTTGTTTTTGGGGCAACCATCTCCCCCAAAGATTTTGCTACTTCAATTTTAGGTAATCTTTTTCTATCTAATTTAGAGTTTGCATTTTTCGGCAGTTCGTCCAAATACATAAAAGCTGAAGGAATCATATACGAGGGTAACTTCTCTTTTAAACTTTTAATTATCGTTTCAATTGAAATTTTACTATCGGTATAGTATGCTACTAATCTTTTATGTCCTTTTTTATCTACTTGAGGAACCACCGCTGCATCTTTCCCTTTACAAATAGCACTTATTACTTGCTCCACTTCTCCACACTCTATTCGATATCCTCGTATTTTAACTTGATTATCAATTCTTCCCCAATACTCAAGAAAGCCATCTTTTGTCCACCTTCCTAAATCTCCAGATTTATACATTTTTGTTGCTGGAACAAAAGGGTTATCTATAAATTTTTCTGCCGTTAAAGTAGGTCTATTTAAGTATGCCGTCGCTAACCCATCTCCAGCTAAATAAATTTCACCTATTACACCAATTGGTAAAGGTTGTAAAAAGTCATCCAAGACATAACATTTACTGTTAGCTATTGGTTTTCCAAGTGGAATTGAATTTTGTTTATGACTTACTTCTGTTATTGGAAATATATTTGAAAAAGCCGTATTTTCTGTAGGCCCATAACCGTTATATAGCCCTTTTGGCAAGTACTCAAGTGCCTTTTTCATATGATAAACTGACAACTCTTCTCCTCCTACTAAAACACATTTCATATGACTAATACAGGTAGGATATTGTTCTATTAATTGATTAAAAAGTGTTACCGTAAAAAAGGTTACTGTTATTTTTTTATCAATGAGAAAATTAGACAGGTTTTTAAGATTCAATCTTTCTTCTTTTTCTAGTATATGATATGACGCTCCATTAAGAATAGCAGCCCAAAACTCAAAAGTAAATGTATCAAAAGCAAAATTTACTACTGTCATAAACCTATCTTCTGGTTTTACGTTGTAATAATTTGTATTCTTAACTAGTCGTAAAACAGCTTTTTGTGGCACTACTACTCCTTTTGGAACTCCTGTTGAGCCTGAGGTATAACAGATATAAGAATTGCTTTCACTGGTAACTTTAACATGTGTTAAATCTGCTTTTAATATACCTTTTTTATTGGGTTCTTCAGTTAATGCAATCATTGGAACCTTATTCCAAGGTATACTATTCATTAATGTAGGTTGAATTACCAAGAATTTAGCGTTAGAATCTTCTAAAATAAACTGTCTTCTCTCTAAAGGCAATTCATAATCTAATGCTACATAAGTTACTCCTATTTGTTGCGTGGCTAATAAAATAATTATTTGTTCTAAAGAACTTTTAGCACATATTGCTAATACCTGTCCGCATTCAACACCTTGCGACTGTAAACTTCTGGACCATTTATTTACTTTTTCATCTAGCTCTTTATAAGTTACCGATCTATTCTCTAATTGCACAGCTATAGCCTGTGGATTTTTATTTACCTGTAATAAGAATTGTTCATAAATTGTACTTTCCTTAGGATACGGTGTTTCTGTTTGATTGAATGTCTCTGTTAATTGTATGCTGGCTTTGTTAGAAAGCATTGTGTATTTAAATACAGGTAATGAAGAAGATTCTGTAATTTCTTTCAATAGTTGAACAAATAGCTTTTGCCAGTTATCAATGGTGTCAGGCTTAAATAAACTTGTATTATATTCAAAGCTAACAGCTATTTGATCTACTTGATCAAGTACTTGAACTGATAATTCAAATTTTGATATTTTGTGTTTAACATGTAAAGGTGTCGCTTTACAGCCTGCAAAATCAATAGATAAATCTGCACTTAAAAAACCAAATAATGTTTGGATTAGTGGAGGTCGACTTAAATCTCTAACGATACTCAAATCTGATAATAGTTGGTCAAAAGGATAATTATCATGGGTTAAGTCTTGCTGAAGTATACCTGTATTTATTTTTAAGTTTTCTTCAAAGCTCAATTGATTATCTATTTGAACTCTTATCGGTAATGTATTTACAAACATGCCAACAACAGTATTCAAATCTTTGTGGTTTCTTCCTGCAACTGGAGTACCTATTAACAAATCATTCGCATTAGTAATTTTACTGATAAAGATGGCATAAGCCGTAAACAATACATTATACAAAGAAGTTTGTTTTTCTTTTGCCAATAACCTTAAATCCTTTTGTAATTGTTGAGGCAAATTAATTATCTGAGTATCTCCTTTGTATTCATACAAAGCTGGTCTAGTAGTATCAACTGGCAATTCCAATACATTAGAGTAATCTTTTAGCCTATTACTCCAATAATTTTGTGCATCACTAGTATTTTGCTCCTTTTCCCAATATACATAGTCTGTATAGTCAATACTATTTTCTGTAACCTCTGTTGCTGTATTATTATATAAACTATTTATTTCTTCAATCAATTGATTTAATGACCAGCCGTCTGAAATAATATGATGTTGACCTATTAATAATATTTGCTCTTCTTCTTTTATTTTCACTAACTTAACACGTGTTAAATCTCCTTTTTCTAAGTCGTATTCAACACCACTCTCTTGGCTTATTAAATCATCTAAAGTTTGTGTTATTAGTTGAGCTGGTACTGTAGAGAAATCAATAAACTCCAAAGGTATTTTTGCATTTTTCTTTTCAAACATTACTGGTTCGCCATTTACCTGTCTAAATCCTAGCTGTAAACTTTGATGTCTACTTAGCACAATACCTAAAATGACTTCTAATTTTTCTACATTAATACTGCCGCTAATTTGCCAAACACCTAAAATATTATATAATTTACTTTGTCCTTCTAGTTCAATGAGTGTCCAAATTCTTTTTTGTGCATGACTCAATGGATAGTTATCTGCTTTACCGTACTGAGCTATTTTTTTATAACTCGCTTTCTTTTGTCCTGATATAAAATCAACGAATTTATGAAGGACAGCATTTTCAAATAGCTGTGCCATATTTATATTGATTTTATAAGCACTGTTAATTTTTGATATTAACTGAATTGCCTTTATTGAATGCCCTCCTAAATCAAAAAAATTAGCTTTTGCATCGGTAACTTGTACTTCTAAAACCTCTGACCAAAGTTTAGCCATTGCTATTTGTAATTCTCCTTCTAAAGTTTGTACTTCTCTAACTTTTTGTTTAGTATCAAGACGTAATAATTCTTTTGAATTAATGGTGTCATCAGCTAATTTGGGCATTTTAGATAGCTGTAATATTTGAACATTTTGAAACCATGATACTATGTTTTGGTCAGCTATATTTTGTAACAATAGTTCTTGAACATTCGGTTTTGTAGTATATAATACCGGAACTATTTCTGTTTCATTGTTGATTATTTCTTGTTTAATATATTTATTATTCAAATCTAATCCAACCATAATTCTTGATTCTTCAAGTTGCATTGCTACATCAAAACTTATCAAACCACTGGAAGTATCTATGCTTAAGAATCCTCTTTGTTTAGCTAAAAGTGAAGTTTCACTAGCTTTATTCATTCCTATTTTTGCCCAAGCACTCCAATCTATTGATTTAATTGATACTTTTTCAAATGGTGATTGATTAGAAAGCCCCGATTGATAAGATGTAACCGCCGAATATGCACTAAAACCATTTCCTCCAAAAAAGGCATTAACAGACGAAAATTGCACGAATAGACTTTTATTTTTTTGTTTTCCTAATGCTTTTATAATTTTATCCGTAATACTGACTTTTACATTTATTTGTCTTTCTATATAGCTCCATGGTTGTTTCAGCACTGAATAGTTTTGAGGTTCTTCAAAGCTTTCAATTAATGAGGCTCCTGCTAAATGAAAGAAGCCCTTTATTTCTTTTTTTGAGTTAACTATTACATTTTCTATTCCTTTTTCACTTCCAAAATCTATTTTTTCATAAGAAACATCTCCTAACTTTTTCCATTTTTGTAATAAATCGCCTCTTTCTCTTGATAATGCTTTTCTACCCAAAACAACTAGCTTAAGCTTATATTTTTTAAGTAGATGAGGCACTAAAATTTCGCCAATGCCACCAAAGCCTCCTGTTATATACCATTGTTGATTGTAAAACTGTGTTGTATCAGCAAATGATAATTTTGTTTTTATTTCTTTTTCTCTTAAGGCTTCAATTTTTAAAACAAATCGATTGTAATCTCTCCATGATATAATTTCATCTATAATAGGCTGTTGAATTTCATCTTGGATATCTTCACAAGCTTGCCTATCTAGTTTATCTAAACTAATTAATTGCGCTTTTACGGTTTCTTGCTCAACGTTTAGTGTTTTTATATACCCTAATAAGGCTTCATTTTCTCCTAAATATTGCTTTACTTCCCCTCTATCTTCCACAATAATTAACAACCTTACATGCTCTGTAAAACAAGGTATTAAACTTTGTAGCATATGATGAAGATTCCCAAGCACTTTATTAACAGGAACCGCTTCTTTTTGGTATGACCACAAGTAGATTATTTCATTTATTTTTTCATCTTTCAACAAATTATTTATCAATTTATAACCTTCTTTTGATGATGGATTGATAATATAAGTTTGTCCTTGTAAAGTATCTTTAATACCATTGTCTTCGCCTTTTTGAATTACAATCGTATTCTCAGTTATAAAATCTTCAGAATGAACATTTTGATTTACAAACAACAATCGTTTTCCTTCTTGCGATTTTGTTTTAAAGTTCGTTAACTTTTTAAGCTGCCATGATGGTTTTGCAAACCATTGTGGTATTGTCCTTTTATTTTTTTCTAATACATCAATTGCTTTAATCGTTTTGTCGTATTCGTTTGTAGTAAAACGGTTTTTAATTTTAGCTCTTTGTATTTTTCCACTTATTGTTTTAGGAAAATCTTCCTCTGCTAAAGGGATGATATAACTCGCTTCTAATCCAAAACTTCTTAAAATACTCTTCTTTACAGCTTCAATTGTTATAAGCTCTTCATTCAATGTTTTTTCTCCTTCTGGAACGTATACCACTACTAATTTTTCTGTTTCCTCTAAAGGATCAAAAATGCCTGTAGCTGCCGAAAATGTATTTTTAACACCAGGAACTTCATCAATTACCGCTTCTATTTCAAAAGATAAAAAGTTAGCACCATTGATAATAATTAAATCCTTTTCTCTCCCCGTTATGTATACATTCTCATTTAAGATAAAACCTAAATCACCTGTATTCATCCAGCCATTACCTATAAAAGCTTCTTTATTTGCTTTCGGGTTATCTACATAACCATCCATTATGGTAGCTCCTTTAATCTGTAAACGACCAATTACTCCCTCTGGAATTACATTGTTTTTTTTGTCAGTAATTCTTGCTTCAGAACCAGGCGCTATCTTACCACAATGAGGCAAAGAAGCATAAATATTTTCATCAATTCCTTTTTCTATATCATCTGGAGTTGCCACTTTTAGTAAACCATTCATAGAACTTTTTTCTACGATTGCTACGCCTGTCGACTTCATTCCTGCCCTCATTTCATGACTTACTAATATACATGAGCTTGTTTCAGACATACCAAAACTCGGTTGCATAGCGCTCTTTGGGAGCCCAAAAGGTGTTAATAACTCTAAAAACTTTTGGCATACGTTTGTAGTCACTGCCTCAGCAGCATTCATAATGTGATGCAAGCTTGATAAGTTCCAGCTTCCTTTTTGAATTTCATTTTCATGTTCATTAACAAGTGCAAAAACGAAATTAGCTCCCCAAGTCATCGTTACTTTAAACTCATCTACCCAATCTAACAATCTTGTGGGATTTTCTAAGAATCGATTTACTTTTACATTTATTTGATGATATCCAAAATAAATATCTCTGGCAGAAAACATTAGTGATCCACCTACATGATCCATTGGAAGGAAGCTTAATGAAATTTCATCTTCTTTTCCAAAATCTTGTGTTTTACTACTCCACATTCTATTCACCAATGTTTTGTTTCTATGTAAAATACACTTAGGAACACCCGTACTACCTGAAGTTAACAATTGAATAGCGGGTGATTCAGGTTGTGCCTCAAACACATCTTCATCAGCTTCTGCCTTCATAAAATCTTCAGCTTCTATTCCTTCTAGCGGTTCTTCTCCCCATATTTCTTTTATAGAATTTAGTTTTTCTAAATCGCCTTTATTAACTACTACCAAAGGTTTATCTAGTAACCTCCATACATTTGCCAATCTTTGGACTATGGCATTTTCTTTTTTAAATTCACTGATGGCGCCCACTGGAGTGGGTAAAAAACCTCCTAGAATACATCCCCAATATGCCTCTATAAAGAATCGATTATCTACCAGGTTAAGAATGACAGTATCTCCTGGCTTAACTGCTTTACTTCTAAATACAGCTAATGCTTTTTGGGCTTTTACTAATAAACTTTCATAGCTAATAAAATCTCTACTTCCATCATCCAAAATAAATTGAATACCTCTCTGTGGATATTTTTTAGCGGTACCAATTAATGCATCTTTTAGAGTTTTAGGAGCGCCTTCTGGTAATTTAAGTTCTGGACCTATGGTGTGTGCTAAAGGAATGCTTTCAGCTTTATCTCCGTTATATAAATAATCTTCTTTATGCGTGTATGTAACTTCTTTAAATGGATTTAAGGAAATATCCCATTGATGCAATGGTTGGGTATAGTTTGCAACTTCTTTTAGTAATAAACAACTATCATTCAATAACAAATTATGGGAACTTGTAGCTATAAGGTTATTTATATGTTGTTCTAGATCCTGTTTTAATAATAACGTATCTATTTTACCACTTGATGTTAGTGGTAATGTATCTTTATGAATAATATGTAATTTATCTTTTAACTTATAAAAGTCATCAATCTTTGTAAGGTCTGATATACTTAGTAATCTTTCAGAAACAATACAAGCTACTAAAGCTATGATTTCCTTGTCTTTTTTAATAGGAAGAAGATAGGCATTTTTTATCTGAGTCGTTGCGATTAACTTGTAAGTCATTTTCAAAAGATCAAACCTTTTTCCATGAATCCTTATAAGACTAGTGTCTTTTTTAGCTTTTGTTGTTAACATCATATAGTAGTAATTTTTTAAGATTGTGTTTGGTTAAAATTGAATCAGGTCTCTTCAGCTCACCTACTAAATAGGTGAAAAAAGAGACATGATTTCAATATATTTTTGAATCTAGTACTCATCTAGTTCTAGAATTTGTATTGTTGAATCTTTATTCCACTTGCCTGTATCTCCTGTTGGATACAAATATGAACCTTTAAATGTTGGATTTTCTATCTTATTTTCTTCCATCCATTCTCCCCAATCTCCACAACTTTCAATGGGATTATTTATTAATAAATAAATTTCTCCTATTTGTTCTGTATTTTTGATTTCTTCTAATGATTCATTCAATATAAAAACCTGAGCTCCTTCTTCTTTGTCTAGAATACTATAGATTTCCTCTTGATCTTCGTATAAAGTGTGTATTCTTATGTTTTGTGCATCAACTATAAAAGTATCCTCATTTTGAGTTAAATTAAGTGCTCGTAATACCGAGTCATTCATATTTTCTGCTATTTGATACAACATCACTTTCAATTGATTTAGTAACCTAACTACAGTATGTTCTGAATAAATATGACTTTGATATGATAACCTGATCAATATATCTTCTTCTGGTATAATGACAAGACTTAAGGGGAAATTAGTATGTTCATAAGCCGTTGTCTCTCCTATTTTAATCAAATTATGGTCAGTGTTTGACTCATTAACATAATTTTCAAAGACTAAAATTGAATCAAAATATTGTCTTGATACATCTAGCTTAGCCGCGCTGTAGGCATCATTCAATTCAACCAACTGATAATCATTTAACTCAAACACAATTCCCTGAATTCTTTTACATAATTCTAAAATAGTTTCATATTGATTATGTAAATTTACTCTTAAAGGTAAGCTGTTAATTAACATCCCAGAAACCTCATCTATTCCTTCAAAATCTGGTAGCCTTCCTGAAAAAGTTGTGGCATATAATATATCTTTAACACCTTTAAACTGAGCTAATGTTAATGCCCAAGCTGTTTGAAGCATTGTGTTTAAAGTTACACCTTGTAATTGAGCTATTTTTTTTAATTGCACTGTTTCATGAGGGGGAATAGTAATTGATTCCTGTCGAATTTTATTCATCAATCCTTTTTCTCTATCTTCTGAAGATAACTCAGGTATTGGCTCTACCCCTCTTAAATATCTTTGCCAAAACGCTTCATTGATGGTGGTTTTACCGTATTTTAATATGTAGTTCTTAAAGTTAAATTTAGCATTAATTGTCAGTACATAATTACTGTTATTACACAAGTTATGATAGGTATCTATGATTGCATTTAAAACTAAAAATAAACTCCAACCATCCAAGATGATATGATGGAAGCTTACAACTAATAATGACTGCTCTTCTTCTAATTCTAAAAGGTTAAATCTTGGAGTAGTTAAATTGGCTAGATTAAATGAATTATTCAAATCATTATCTAGAAATTCTTGCAAATATTTTTGTTGATTTTTTTTATTTCTAAAATTTGTATATTTAATATCTGCTTTGACATTATTATGTATTAATTGAACTGGAATTCTGAAATTTTCCCAAATAAACTGAGTTTTAAGATTGTCGTAACTTTGTACAACCTGTTCAATTGCTTTTTGAAAAATTTCTTTATTTACTTTACCTATTAACTCTTGCTTTACTTGAGTCAAATATACTTTTGCCTTTGGGTAATTAATATGTTGATACAACATACCTTCTTGGTTTTTTGTTAAAGGATACACATCCTTAATACCTGAAGGCAGTAAGTTTAGTTCTTTCTCGGAAAGTTCCACACCACTAAAATCAGTTGCCTGATAGCTAAATTCTGTTGTTGTTATGCAATGATTAATTATTAACCTTAGATGTTTTATAAATAATTCGCCTAATGTTTTATACTTCGTTGTATAACCTGGAGTTGTAACTTTTACTGTAAAAATTGCATCATTTATCCAACAATTTAATTCTATTGGATAAGGCCTAACTGCTGTCGGAGCGTGAAATTTCCCTGTTGCGTTAGGTGCTAATTCAAAAGATCGTTCAGACTGATCTAACCTGCCTAAATAGTTAAAACAAATTTGGGTTTTAATGTTCTCTTTTTTCTCTAATAAACCGTAACCTAATCCTTTTTCTGGTATGCTTCCAAGAATATTTTTAACACCTAGAATTTGTTCTTTTAAACTAGCTTCATGTTTATTTGCAATAATTACTGGATAAGCAGTTGTAAACCATCCAACTGTTCTACTAACATCAACAGTATCTTTTATATATTCTCTACCATGCCCTTCTAAAGTTACAATAAAATCATTGATAGAAGTTAACTCATGGATAGCCTTAGATAAAGCCATTAGTAAAATGTCATTATAATTTGTTTTATAAACTTGATGAACTTTATTAATTAATTGACTCGTTTCTTTGCGGGTTAAGTGTATGGTTTCTTCAAAAGCATCTCCTTCTATATCTTTATTTGAAAAGTTAATTTCTGTTAAAAGTTGTTGATTTTCTATTTGCTCTTGTACCTTTTCCCAATATCTTTTTTGTGTTTTAAACTGTTTACTTTTATAATTATTTAGTGCTTCTTGCCACGACTTAAAAGAAGATGTTTTAGGAGGTAATTTTGCTTCCGGATTCTCTAATAATAAAAATAAGTCTTCTATTAAAATCCGCCACGAGATTCCGTCTACCACCAAATGATGCAAACATAAAAACAGTTTAAAATCATTTTCATCCACCTCATATACAACTGCTTTGCATAACACTCCTTCTTTTATATTTAGTGATTCTTGAACTTTTTCTGCATGCTTTAATAGCTTCTTTTCTTGATTTTTGATATTAGTTAAAGTAACAAATTCAATGACAGTTGGAGTTATATTTTCTGATACGAACTGCTCCCAATTTTCTTTTCCATTTTTTTTATATTTAGCTCTTAACATGTCATGGTGTATTGCCAATCTATTTAAAGCTGTTTTTAGACGCTCTTCTGATGGCTTAGTTTTTAAAGAGACTAAAACAGGTAAGTTCCAATGACTAACATCCTCTTTATTAAAACCAAAGAACCATTCTTGAATTGGACCTAAAGGAACTTTTCCTTTTAATTGTCCTTGATCTTTTAAATATCTGTTGCTTACAGGTAACATTACTTCTGCAAGCTTTTCAATAGTTTTTAATTGAAAAACTTGCTTTGGTTTTATTTGATACCCCTTTATCATTAATTTAGATATCATCTGCACCACTACAATAGAGTCACCACCTAATGAGAAAAATTCAGATTTTATACTAACTTCATTTAGTCCTAAAACTTTCTTCCATACCTCAGATAATATTTGTTGTTCTTTTGTTACTGCCATAACTAATACTTGATCATTTATGGTACCTAATTCTGGGTTAGGCAATTGTTTCTTATCTACTTTTCCATTATTATTTAACGGTATTGTATCAATAGTTGTATAATAACTTGGTACCATATAACCCGGAAGTTCTTCTAATAAATAAGATTGAATTTCATTTATTTTATCTTCCTTATTAAATACAATCCATGCTGCTAATTTTTTATTTCCTGCTGGATCAACAAAAACTTCAACTACTGAATCTTTTACATCTATATGATCATTAATTTTAGTCTCGATTTCACCACATTCAATTCTGTGTCCTCTAATCTTTACTTGCTTATCTAACCTACCCAAGTATTCAATGCTACCATCTGGAAGCCATCTTCCTAGATCTCCTGTATGGTACATTAATCCTTGCTTTACAAAAGGGTCCTCAATAAATTTTTCTTGAGTAGCTTCTGGGTTATTTAAGTAAGATAGAGCTATACCTTTACCTGCTGCATAGATAATTCCTGGAACACCTGGTGGTACTAATTCTTTATTTTTATTTAGAATATAAACCCTAGAATTCCTTAAAGGATATCCAATAGGAATAGAAACCTGTCTATCTACAACTTTATCAATCGGGTATGTGGTTGTAAAAACAGTATTCTCTGTTGGACCATATCCATTCATTAATCCTTTTGGTAAGTATTCTAGAGCCTTTCTTACATGACTAACAGATATCGCCTCTCCTCCAATCAATAATTTCTCGTAGGTTTTGATAACTTTAGGATTAAAATCAATTAAAGAATTAAATAAAGTGACAGTCATAAAGCCAGCTGTAATTTTTTCACTCTCTATAATTTCTGATAGCTTTTGTATGTTTAATATGTCATCTTTTGAAATAACTACAAGTTTTCCTCCGTTTAACCATGCACCCCATATTTCTAATGTAAAGGCATCGAAAGTTGTGTTTCCTAATTGAAGAAAAACATCGTTTTCATGAAAATCAGTATACTCGCTATTTACTACTGTTCTTAAAATACCTCTTTGAGGTACTACCACCCCTTTCGGTTTTCCTGTTGATCCTGAAGTATAATTTATATATATAGGATCTTCTGTTGTGGCAACTATATCGTTTACGTTAAGTGATTCTTTATCATAAATAAGATCAGCATCAACTACAAAAATTTCAGAGCTATGTTCTTTAGCTACATCTACTAAACGATAACTACATAAAATCATTGAAACTTTGGTATCCTCAATCATCCACTTTATCCTTTCCTCTGGATAGCTTGGATCTATAGGTATATAAACTGCTCCTAATTTCACAGTAGCTAATATAGAGAGGTACAATTCGTCTTCTCTATCGAATAATAATCCTATTGGTGTTTTGCTTTCAATTCCTTTGTTTTGTATTATGCTAGCAATTGTGTTGGTAAACGTATTTACCCATTGATAACTATATTCTCTCTTTAAGCCTTTTAATGCTATAGCATCACCTCTTTTTTCTACCTGTTCATACCAAAGTTCTTGAACAGTTGCTTCTTTAGTATTAAAGTTTATTTCTTTGTTCCATTTTTTTAAAATAATATGTTCTTGCGTTTTTGGTAAAACGCTTTGTTCATTTATTGACAGCGCTGGTGAAGTTATAACAGCATTTAGAACTGTTTCATATTGCTCTAAAAATTGATGTATAGTAGCTGAATTAAACAAGTTTGTATTATATATAATTTTTACATCTACATGCGCTTCTCTATCAAAAACATGACACTCTAAATCAAATCTCGTTGCCTCTTGATCATGAATTATAAATTCGGCATTAAGCCCTCCTAAATCAACTTTTTGCTCGTGTGCATTTTGTTGAACAAATAAAAATTGAAACAATGGATGCATTGAGGCTTCTCTCTCTACATCTAATTCATCAATTAATCTATCAAATGGTAAATCTTGATGCTTCCATGCATTTAAAATTACTTTTTTTGTTTGCTGTAAAAATTCCTCAAAACTCAAGTTTTCAGACATGTCAAAGTTAATAGCCAATGTATTTACAAAAAAACCAATAAGCTTCTCAATAGTTGCATCTTGACGATTAGCAATTAATGACCCTAAAACTATTTCCTCTTGCCTACTATACTTTTTGATTAAAATTGCAAAAGCAGAAATCATGGTCATATATAAAGTGCATCCTTTCTCTTCTGAAAACGCCTTTAACCTTTTGCTTAAATCTATGTCTAATGATAAAATTTGGGCACTTCCATTATATGTTTGGCTTGCAGGGCGTATGTAATCAAAAGGAAAATCTAATACTTTAGGTGTATTTAACAATTGATTTTTCCAATAGGATATGGATTCATCATAAATTCCCATATTACAATTATTTTCTTGCCATATTCCAAAATCTGCTGGCTGAAATGCTAATTCAGGTAGCTCTAATTTTAAATTGTTAGCTTTTGCTACATATAAAGCCTGTAAATCTCGAACAAAAACACCTGCAGACCATCCGTCAGAGACAATGTGGTGTATTGAAAATAGCAACTCATTCTTTTCTTCTGAAATTCTTATGAGCTTACATCGTAACATTTTGTCTTCTTCTAAAAGAAAAACCTTATTACTCTCCTCTTCTCTTAATTTATTGATCTCCTTTTCTTGTTCTTGAATAGATAAAGGGCTTAAATCAATAATAGATAAATTAATAAGATAAGGCTCTTTAATAATTTGCCATAAATTACTTTCTGAGTCAATGTTAAAATTAGTTCTTAACCCTTCATGCCTTTTTACAATAATATTTAATGTAGACTTCAGTATTTCAACATTTAACTTACCGTTAAATAGTAATGAAAATGCATTTACATAAAGTGGACTTTCTGGTGCATACATATATGTAAACCATTGTCTCTTTTGTGCCAATGACATTGGTAGTTTATAAGGAAAACTTGTTCTTCTTTTTACTTCAATCTTTAGTTGATTACTTTCTTCTGAGTTCGTCTCTATTAATTTTGCTAATGATTGCAACTCTGCCAGTTCAAATAATTGCTCAATTTTAACAATTGTATTGAATTCTTCTTTTATTTTGGTTATTAAACTTGTTGCTTTTAAAGAATCTCCTCCCAATGAGAAAAAATTATCCGTCTTACTTACTGAGTCTATATTTAAAATTAATTTCCATACTTCAGCTAATTTTTGCTCTGTTATAGATTCGGGTGCTTGAAACTGTTTTTGTTTCGCCGTTAATAAACTATTAATTCTTTCCGAATCAACTTCCCCATTCTCCTTATAAGGTATTTGCGTAACTCTTAAAACATGAAATGATTTTGCTCTTTTTTTATCTTTCCTAAACTCTTTTAAAACCTCAGTAATTTCTATGGAATCGTCATCCGTAGTAAAAAGTAATGTTTTAATTTCATTTCTTTCAGTTGTTTCATTTAATAAGCTAGCTATTTCATGCGCATTGCTATCAAGACCTATATAGGTTACTGGTTGATGTAACCTTAATCCTATTAGCATTGATGCAAAAGCTTTTTCAACGGGCATAGGCAAATACCCTCTAGAAGCTAAAACTTGTTTAATCGCTAAGTCTTTTCCCATACCGACACCATCCCATAAACTCCAACTAAAGCAATAGGCTTTTTTGCCTTCCAGATGCAGTTTCGTAGTATAATTCTCTACAAAATCACTTGCAGCAGCGTAGGTTCCTACTGTCATTCCTGATTTGATCGCTCTAGCTGATGAGGTAGTGATTAATAAACATTCTTTTCTACAATCTAGCAGTTTACTCAAGTTTTTTGTTCCTTCCACTTTAGCTAAATACATTTCTTCTAACTGACTTTTTGTTAAATCTTTCAACAGAATTTCTTGTATTATTCCTGCAAAATGAAATATTCCATCTAAAGTTTGGTTATAGTTAGCCTCTAGGTTTTTTATTTCTTTTTCAAGATCCTCATAAGAAGATAGGTTAACATTTGTATAATAGACTTCACTTGTTATTTCTTGTAAATCAACCCATTTACTTAAACTTTCTCCTTTTAATTCTTCTTTTGCTTTTCTACCAGAAATTAAAATTTTGGCATTGTATTCTTTAATTAAAAAGTGCGCTAAACGGAATCCAACTCCACCTAACCCTCCAGTAATTAAATAAAATCCATTTCGCTCAAGTGGTAATTTTTTATCTATAAAACTTCCATCTTCAATAGCTCTTGATTTTTTTAATCCAAACTCATAACGCTGTTTATTCCGGATTAAGACCAAACAGTTTTCTTCTTCATTCTCTACTTCTTTTATGATTGTTTTTATAGTGTCTTTATTAAAAATATCAACATCTAATTGAGTGGTTAATCTAATATGTTCAAACTCATGTGGTAATGTTTTAATTAATCCCGAAACTCCAGATATTCCAGAAGTACTATCTTTTTGTAAATGTGGTATTAAATTCTTAGTTATTACCAATATTTTATCAATGCTGCTCTGCACCTTATCAAATACTTTTAACATTGCTAAAAATTGGAATTCTAAATTCTCTTTTCTATCTGTAAAATCAATTACGATATTTTTACTTTCCTCATTTTTATTTAATTCATTTACTAAACCTTGCCAATTTTCAAATACTTTTCCTTTTTTTATGTCTTTCCAATCCGAGTTTTTAGAACAAATTAGTAGTTTCGATTTAGTTGTATTTCTAATAAGCTTTTTTTCTTGCCAATCTATATGCGAAAACCAGTTTGGAATAGTATTCTTTGAATTATTATTAGTTTGATAAAAAGATTCTCCTTCAATAAAATTATTATCTAAATAACTTCTTATAACAGCTGCTCTTTGCTTTTTGCCAATATTTGTTTTCGGAATATCTTTCTTTTCAATAGGAATTATTAACTCTGGTGTAATACCTAATTGAGCTGTTATTTTCTCTTTAATTTGAGTAATTACACCAGTCATAAAAGTAGGTTCTGTACCACTACAAACAAAAAATATTGCTAGAACATCCGACCCATCCTCTTCATTTGGAATACTGCAGGCTACGGACCAATTTTCCTCTACTCCAAAAACACTTTCACATATTTCTTCAATATCATAGCAGGCATAATTAATCCCATTTATTATAATCATATCTTTTTCCCTTCCTGAAATAGTTAGCCTATCATTTATCATAAAAGCAACATCGCCAGTATCCATCCAGCCATCACCTACAAAACTTTCTTTATTTGCTTTTTCATTATTACGATAACCTCTCATTAGAGTTGGAGAAGCAACCTGTAACCGTCCTTTAACCCCTTGAGGTACAATCTGTAAATTATCATTAACTATCCTTATACTAATTCCCGGTAAAGGCTCTCCTATTTCAACTAGTAATTGTTTGTTTATAGAGTCTTCTTCTGATGGTATTACTACTCCTTCTTCTGTAAAACCGACAATCCCTTGTATTCCTGATTTTGTTTTAAAAGCTGTTATTTTATCATTTATTGTCATGACAGAAGAGGTTTCTGACATTCCCCAACCTGCTTGCATAACTGAATCTTTTAAACCAAATTTAGCTAATGCCTTTAAAAAATCATGACAAACGGCGCTAGTTACTTGCTCTCCTGCATTTAAAATGCTTTTCAAAGAACTTAAATTCCATTTTCTTTCTTTCTGACTATTTATGTGCTGAGTTATGATATTAAAAGAAAAATTAGGAGACCATGTATGTGTTATTTTATATTTTTCTATCCAATCTAACCATCTTGATGGTTGTGCCCCAAAGAGATTTACATTAATTTGTACTTGAATACATTGCTTATACAAAGCTTGTAAATGAGACATAACAATACCTCCAACATGGTCTAGGGGCATCCAATTAAGATGAACACTGTTACTTTCTAATTCAAAACCCTGTGAATTAATAACTACATGGGTACATAATGTTCTATGACTATGCTGCACACACTTTGGTTTACCAGTAGTTCCAGATGTAAGTAAATGTAAGGTTATTGAATCGCTATCAATTCTATAATTAGGCTCTAAAATCCCTTCTTTTTTTAATGAATCAGTATTAATAACAACTGGGTTTTTAGAATCCTTCTCAAAAAGCTCATCCCAAACTTGTAATACATTCTTTAATTTTTCTTCTTGAAGTTCATCGCACAATATTTTAGGAAAATCTAATAGTTCTGAAACATTTTTTAATCTCTTTACATCACTACTTTCTATTCTTAAGTCTTTTAAAACCCCCATAGGAGTAGGGATGGCACCTATAAAAATAAGAGCCCAAAATGTGATTAAAAACTCATCATTTTCATGATATTGCATTATAACCACATCCTCACTTTGAATACCTTTTTTTTGGAGCCCATAAGCCCTTTGCTGAGCTTCCAAATAAAGACTATTATAACTAATAAACCGTTCCTTATTTTCACTATTTATAAAGTGGATCCCTTTTGTTAAGGGCTGGTTGGCAGCTTTATTCAATAAGTCCTCTAATTTATATTTATGATCTGATGGTATCATTAAATTCTTTCCTTGCACAAAAGACGGAAGGGCATTAGTTGGCCAACTAATTTTTTCTCTTTTACCAGAATTAATACTGTCATCAGACTCATTCTTTATGTTTCTTAGTGAGTCTATTTTAATGGTTTTTTTTTGATAGTTCGTTTTTTGTCTAAAAACCAATGTGTCATTAATAGAAAATTTTGTGAGGCTTTTATTTTTTTTTAATGCCTTTTTTTTATTATCGTTTGTATTACTAAGTTTGGTCATATGGCTCGTTAATGTTTTATAGTTTGTGAAAGTAAAAATGACTTTCGACACGTATATTATTTATCTTTACAGCTGTTTTAATAGTTTGTATTTAGAATTATAATCAGTTTTATATAGCTTTTTAATACCGCTAAAATGAAAAACAGTTAATTTATTAGTGTTCTTTTTCAATTTTAAGCTTTTAACCCCTTGGTATAATAAGGTGTAACCACCTGTAGATTTTCTTATATTTCACTTAAAATATTATCAATTATCAACACAACTGTTCATCCCTCAACTCGCAAAAATTATTTTTTTAAACTTGAGAAGCTTCATTAAATATGACTTTTACTTTGATTTTAGTATAGTAGAAATATCATCTACATGATAAAAAACCATATATAAGAAATTGATGTACATACAAGCATCATTTTTCTATATAAAACTACAATATGATTATATTAACATGACATACTTTTGATGATGTGATACTTAAAAGCGACTTAACAGAGATGGATTGCCATTCTCATTGGTTATCAGGCAAACTTAAAAAATTGAAAATTTTATATTTATTTTATTGATATTCAAATTATTTATCACCTCTTTTTTCGATTATGTTACCCGTATACAAAATATTAAGTCTTTATTTTATAATTGTTGAAGATCTTAATTCAGCTATGTTTTTAGAACAACTTATACGTACCAACTTATATCATCATTTTAAACTATTTAAAGACACAACATTTCTATTCAATAAACTATGAGATAAGATTAATGTACCTCCTCTCTTATTTTTAAATTATAAAATCTTTTATAATTTATATAGAAATAATTTTAAAAAGTTAATTTTATATTAAGTATTTTATTAAAATTTAGTATTTATTTTATATGCCATTAATTTAAAAAAATCATGTTTTTTATTGCATTATTCCAAACCTACAAAAGGTTAATGAAAAAAAAAATAGTGATATCACTATTTTTATACCTCGGGTTTTACGTCATTAAGCCTAGGGTTATTAGCTGTTTTTAATTTAAAAAAGATGACAAGAAAAACTTATTTATAGTCTATATGTTTATATGGTTCATCTATAAAACTTGTAAACTTTGTAATTAAAAATCATTTTATCATCAACTTTTTTTCAAAAACATTGTCTTTGAATTTTCTCCAAAATATTCCACCTAACTATTTAAGTTAAATAAAGTACAACTAATAAATAGGTTTTGATACTTCTATTTTTAACTCTAAAATTTTACAGCCTTCTACCATTAGAAGTTTTACTTTTAGAAAAATTGGGCTCTGTAAGTTAAATTTGTTTATTACTACCTGAGTTCAATACAAAATTTTGATTTTTAAACTCTTATTAATATACTAAAAGCAATCATTATCATTAAAGCAAATTCATAATATTCATCTAAATAAGATTTACCTATGGAAAAATCTTTAAAACTTAATTTTTGATCAAACAAAAATACCTTTAATTCTTTCTCTAAGTAACTCTTGTAGGCTAATCAATTTAGTTGCTCCTAACAAATGGACTATGATTAGTTAGAATTTTATCAATTTTTCGAATTATAATTTGCAGATAATTCTTTAGAGAAAACTAAAAATTTATACTTATTGCTTCACTTTTTATTTTATCTGGTAATTGTTCTATTTAGTAATCCTCCAACTTTCTGGTAAATATTTATATATCTCATTATCATAAGCATTCCAATATAGTAAATCGCCTAAATACAAAAAAACAAATATCTTTTCTCCTATTTTAAATGGCTTTTTAAAATTATTTGCAAATTGTAATTTGACAATGCCATACTCATCTTTTTCTGTTTTAATTCTCACATAGGGATAGCTTAAACTTTTTCGTTCATTTTTCATTCCTCCATTTTCTTTTCTATATTCTACAACCTCTACTTCGATTTTTTTGGAATGATTTCTTAATTTACAATACTCTATTTTTGATTTTGTTAAAAAAAACAAGAATACAATCAATAACATTAAAATACTCCAAATCATGATAAATAATATATATATGTTTTAAAAGACTTGATTTTACTTTAAAATCTGTATAACAGTATTTCTGTTTTTTTGTTGTGATAGATACTATTATTATAACCATACTTTAATAAAACATAACTTTTCATGCTTTCAATATGAGCTTATACTTTTACTAATAAGTATTCATTTTATCAAAACCAGTTAAAATTCTAATGTTTATTTAACATCATTTTTTTTAAAGAATTAATAATAAAAAATGAAGAAACAGATGCTTGTCATTCGTAATTTGGACTCGTTTATTTTAATTTATTGCCTGTTAAAAACATAGTAATTAGGTGATTTAAAATTGGGCTTAATTTAATTTTTGAGCCTCTTGAAAATTATAGCCAAATTTATTGGTTTTATCCAAAGAATAATAATACATTTGAGACTGTCCTTAGAGACGTCTTTGGACTTTTCTTTTTCATAGCAATTTTCCCGCTCAATTTTGAGCGGGTTTTATTTGTATTATACAACTAACCTAAAACGTCCCATTAATTTAAATCAATAACTGCTTTTACTTTTTTTAAATTATGAGAAAATCTAATTTAATTATTAATTATTCAAAAGCATCATCACATAAAAAAAGCGCCTTTTTAAGGCGCTTTTTTTATGTGATGATGCTTTTAATCGGGATATAAAATTTAGCTATTATCTATTATGATTAAAAACTACCAAAATATTTTGAAGCTGTTGCAGCAAACGGTCTTATTACAGGTAAATTTATTCCAGGGCCAAGAAGAATAGAACTAGTAAAAACTTTCCATTTATCTTTGTGCTTTACAATCATAAACTGATGAGTAAAATATATTCCTGATCCTGGGTTCTGTTCCATTAATTTAACGCCTGTGTCCAGGGGATCATAATCTTTTGGTTCTAGCCTAAAGACTTCTTGTCCTTGTGCTTCCTTAATTACGCCTAAACTGTTAGAATCGGCATCATGATAAAATATAAAATGATTACCCACTTCTGTTACTACTAGTGCACAACCATTCATTCCCCCAGTAGTAACGATTGTTCCATTCGGAGCGTCTTTAGGAACTTTTACTTCACCTACTCCTCTATTTACCCATGGAAAATAATAATCATTCCCACCATTTTTTACATGGACTCTAAATACGTCCTTATTTTCTGAATCTTCAGCAGTCAAAGTACAAGGACCACCATATTCAGTTCTTTTATCTATCAAAGGAGTATTTTTAAAACTCTTCCTTGCTTCTACTATAAAGTCAACTTCTTTGATGTATGATTCTGGATCATTTCTAAAATTAAACAGAACCTTGTCCTTGTTTTCCTTTCCTCTTTGATTACTTAGATTTTTTTTTGTCTTTGTAGAATCTGTTATGTTTTCTGTTAAATTATCGCTACAAGAAGTAACTGCAATCACTGTACCCATCAACAATACTGTCGATAGCATTTTAAGTTTACCAATCATTTTTTATTTTATTTTATTTGCGGACAAAAATAGTGTTTTAAAAATCATTTTTTGTTTGAAAAGGTTTTTTAGTATAAAATTATAATTTCATTAACTTTTAGCACTTTTAAAAAATAGATATTATGAAATATTTTAAACTCAAAAATCACAGCATCTAACTAGCCCTGTTATAGCAGTTGATTTTATTTTAATTGCCTAATGATAAAATTTATTAATTTTTAATATATAAGGTAGTTTTTTGATGAAATAATGTAAGCTGTAGATGTACTTTTAAATATAAAAAACACCTCTTAAAAGATGTTTTTTATATTTTTCTTATTCTAAGAAAACTTATCATATAATAACCAAGTGAATCAGATCTGGTGTATAACTTTTATTTTACAATCCATAAGGTTGTCTATCAACTGAACTTGGCGTTCGAATTTCAAATGCAAATGCTACTTCACCTTTAATCGTAAATTCAGGAACTTTATGACCTGCAATCATGTTACCTTTAAGAAGTTCTGTATTAATTTCCTTCCAAGCTGTTTTATTAATACCTGGAGGGATGTTTCTTAATTCAGTCTTTATATTTGATATATCTTGCTCATCCTTTAATCCCTCTAACCATTTACCAGGAGGTGTCTTTGGTAATAACCCCCAAGCATTTTTTTCCTTAGCATCAACTATATTTGGGCGTCTCACTAACTCGTCATTATCCACCCCTTTACCTCCAATACCAGGAGACCCCATAGTATCATAATCAAGCTTATTTTGTATTGCTATTTTCTTATTCGAATTATCAATTCTTATCATATAATAATGTAATAGTGAAGCCAACATTCCATAAACCTCAACAGCGCCTCTACCACTTTTAGGATATTTATTCTTAAAAGATTCACTGTAGGTTTTATACTGATCCATCCACCTCCCTCTGGCATCTTTAAGAACACCTACAAGGCGTGGAGCGTCATTAATCATTTCAGACCAAGAAGCCCCAAGTGTAACTTGCACACCAGGCCTTCCAGTATTACGATCTTCTTTAATACTATGCTTTGCTTTGATAACTTTTAATTTCAATCCATTTTTACTGACTGGCCGAATAGCTTGACTATGTATTTCATTTACAGCATCTTCTATAGCTTCCTTAGCAAGTTTAAGTGCTTCTTTACGTAAATTAAGACCTTTAACATCTGTTACAACTACGGGAGTAGTTCTATTTTCAATAGTATAGACATTTTGTTTTCCTATATCCGTCGAAATATCAGCAATAATTTCGCCTGTAGACTCTACCATAATCTCTGCTATTACTCCTTGATCCAAGGATCTTTCTAACCAAATTTTATATTTAGCAGGATTTTCGATCTCAACACCCGAAGTTGGTCCATCATAATTTTTATTATATTTTGCATTTAATGCACCATAATTTGAATGTTGCTCAAAAGAATTTTCATTTTCGATAATACTGTCTGGCAAGTCTTTACTGCAAGAAATAGCAATAAGACATAAAATCATCAACAAAGTTGTTGATGATAGTTTTTTAAATTTACTAATCATTTTTTATTTTATTTAAGCCTCTAAAGTACTACTTATTTACATTTTTATCACGTCATTTTGTTGCTCTATTCTCAAATATTTTTTCTTGTAGCTTACCGAAATTAAACATAAAAAAGAATTTCATTATTCCTCAAAATTAAATTGTTATAATATTTTGAAATGATTTTATAATAAATTTAAACACCTATTTCTTATAAAAACTTTAACACTCAGGACTCTGATGACCTTATGCAAAGTTTTTATAAGAAATAGGTGTTCAACTTATAATTTTTAGGACGCTAAGTTTGATATTCTATGTTTAGGTAATCCACTTTAATACAAAAAACTCAAAATGTATGTCACATAATAGATTTTTTAATTAAGTGTATTCTAAATAATGAATTAAGCAATCACCCGCAACGTTTATACACCCCATAATCATCTACTTGCGAATAATACTGCAACAACATTGTTAATTTTCTTTGTTTCATAATTAAATCTTTCCATTTATCAACACACTGAAAACGTACCCAGTTATTTCCCCAATGGAATGATTCTAACTTCAACTCATTAGTGAATTCAAAATCCAAGACTTCTCCATTGTAATTTCTATCATTAATTACCTGAATTACTGGGGTAATTTCTATAACTGCATCAAGTTTAGAATTTAGCTCTCCATCACTCTTTCTTATAAACCTTTTAGAAACATGAATATTTTTGATTGATGGTTTTAAATGACCTTGACTGACTAATTTACCTTTAACAGTATACCTAATTAATGATTTACTATTTTTTAAATTAAGTTTACTTTCAACGAATTCAACCGTAAAAGAATCGATTGTAAGAGACTCCTGATAAGGCCACCATCCAATTTCACTTGTCTCCGATATCTCTAATTTTGGGTTACGTGGTTCTGCTGATGAAATATTCCCAACTATCTGAGGAATAATCAAATAATAAGCTCTTGCTAAAAGAAGAAGCATTCCTACCCAAACTAACATTTTAATTACTTGTTTCATACTATCTATTTTTTATAAATTATACATAAGCTTTTGCTCATACCCTGCTGACAAGATCAACTTATTTTTAAAATCAAACATGCGGTTTACTTCGTTATAAATTGCAGAAAACCACATTTTTTAATTTTTAAGGGAATTTTCTATACTATTTCTATAAAAAAATCAGTAAAAACATCATTTACCACAAATTACAATGATTTAGGTATTTGATTCAAATACAGCACTATTTACATGATATAAAAACTATTAAAATATTTAAGATTAGTAAAGCTAACAGAAAAATTGAAGTATTTAATTGCTGAAAAAATTTTATGAATACTTATTTTTTTAGGTTTAAATATGGGATTAAATAACATCATCATACACTTTTTATAGTTTCCTATATTGATATGAATAATAATTACTTTCCTTAATTTATATTTTAGTGTTTTTTTTTGGACAAAGCAAGCTATTTTTCAAAAGAAAGCCTATGATAATTTTAGTTGTTTTTCACTTGCTATAAATAATTAATTAGAGCAATGATTTTAGAATCCTGTTCGAATCATTTGCATTAAAATATTAGCTACATCTCGTTATTTTTTCAGCTATTAAACTTATCACATTTAAATAAAATTGATATTTTCTAAAAACTTTTGCATTGCTAAAATCCATTTTATTTATGTTTGTTTTATGTGCAATACTGTAAATAATTTTTAATACCTGCCCCCCCCTCATCACTAATGGTTCATATAAATTCAAGTAAACGTATCGAGCATATTTCTATTTGTATAACCTTGAAGCCTTTTTCTTCTAATAAAAATATCTATTCAATAATAATTAATGGTCTTTAATTTACTTTTATTACCCTAGCTAATTCTTTTTGTATTTATTTTTTTTACCTATATAGCTGTGTTGGACTCAACAATAATTCATACATACCACATATAGTTCTTTAATTATCAAAATTCTATGAGTTTACCTTATAATTTCAATTTTCTTTAGATCAGCTTTTACCATAAAAATTGCCTCTACAAATACTATACTCCAACTTAGATGTAATTTCGTTAGCTTGAATGATTTTCCGCTCTTTACCTATAAAAAATTTATCAAGAATACAAACTACTTCCTCATTGATTTCAAGACCTCTTTAAGCTTCAGAGTTATATAATAAGACTGTAGAAGCCGTTTTACCTAATTCTGTTACAAACTCGAAAACATCGTCCTTTAAATTAATTTGTAAATTTCATATTCGCTTTTCATAAACTCTTTACCTCCAGGACACAAAATATTTTGTCTTACCTTAACAAGTATCCAATGTCCTTAATTAATGTTTTCTATTTTTTTTCTCATATTTTATTTACGAGTTATCTTTTCTACTCTTGTTGCAGTATCTTTTTTTGTCAAAGTCAAGCGAATAATGGTATTCTTATTGGCTTTTAAACCATGCACTACATTACCGTCTAAAGCAATTAAAGCTCCTTTTACTAATTGTTTTGTTTCGTCTTTTAATTCAAAATTAATATCTCCTTCCAAAATTTCTATTACAATAGGGTATGAGGTTTTGTGCTCTTTCATAATAGTTCCTCTTTGCATAACAATTCTTAGTTCTTTAGTAAAATCGGTTTCCAATAAAACTTTAATGATAGGTCTTTTCGCGTTAAATAAGATATCTTGATAGGTATTGGCTGTTTTCATAAAATATTATTTTGTAATCATTTAAAATTATACATTAAAATATATTTTAAATATGATTTGAATCATAGCCATACTCTATCGATTTATTTTTTATGTTAATTGTTGGATTTTTATTAATTTTTTGTGGTGAAATTATTTTTTAGAGATCAGAGATTATGCTAAGATATAAATGCAAATAATAGAGCATGTATTAGCTTACTTATTAATTTTTATTTACACCACTACCAAATTAAAAACTAACCAATTTTAAAGAAGACTTTTTCTAATCAAAAGATTAAAAAGTTTATTTTTTTTCTAAATTAAGAAACCTTCTTGAATTCTTAATTTTTTGTTAATTAATACAGTTTATGTAACAAAAAAAAATAAAAACCTTCTTATCTAATAGAATAATAGACTGAATTACAGTTTACTAAAAAAAACAGTAAATTATTTAAACAATTAGTAAAATTTTTAATTCACTAAACAATGAAAACTTTAATTATGAAATGTCTAATGACATTACTCCTTTTTTCTAGTATATTCTCTCCAATAAATGCTCAAGATATCTCTGGCTCATGGGAAGGAAAACTTACCATTAAAGAGAATAGTAGCCCCATACTTTTTAACGTAAAGTTTGAAGCCGGTGCATATTCATCAACAATGGATAGCCCCTCTCTTGGAGTTACTGGCATTCCAATGGATAAAACAATTTTTGAAAACAACATACTTACTATCAAATTCAATAAAGCTAGCTTAAAATATGTTGGGAAACTGAAAGAAAACAAATTTGAAGGAACCCTTTTTCAAGGGCCTAGCGAAATTCAATTAATATTAAATAAAACTGTTAAAACACTTCCAGGTAACACAGATTTACCAACAGCGGAAAACGAGTTAAAAAAATTAATGAATATTGATACGGGTAATTACAAATATACTGTAGAAGATTACTTTGCAAGACCAAAGGCAAGAAGCTTTAGTTTTTCGCCTAACGGTATTTATATGTCATATCGAGAAAAAGATACTAATAAAAAAAATCATATATATGTAAAAAATACTGAAACGAGCACTGTAAAAAGAGTTATTGAAGAGAGAGAGGAATTAATTAGAGGTTTTGCCTGGGCAAATGATCAAAGATTAATATATGTCATGGATAAAGGGGGGAACGAAGATTACCATTTATTTGCCGTAGATATAGATGGTAAAAATCAAAAAGAATTAACACCTTTTGATGGTGTTAAGGTTAGAATATTAAACATCTTAAAAGAAGATAAGGATCATATGATTGTTTCAATGAACAAAAATAATCCCAGCATTTTTGAACCTTACAAAATAAATATTAATAACGGTGAATTAAAACAACTATACAAAAATAAAGATTTAGCTAATCCAATTGATGGATATGATTTTGATAAAGATGGTAACTTGAGAGGCTTTTCAAAACTTAGAGACGGTGTATTTGTAGATATGTATTATACTCTCGATGGTAAAAATTATGAAATTATAAAAAAACTTAGTTGGAAAGATAAATTTTCAATCATTAATTTCAACTATGCTTCTGATAATAAACATGAAGCCTACGTTTATTCAAATTTAGATAGTGATAAAACACAATTATACTTATACAACTTAAAAGAAAATAAAATTGTAAAAAAATTATATTCTAATAAAAACTATGATGTTTCTGGTTTGTCTCTATCAAGAAAAAGAAATTATGAATTGGACTATTTTTACTACGAAGGGGAGAAAGACCATATTATTCCAGTAAGCACCTATTACAAGAAATTACACAAGCGAATTACTTCTCAGTTTCCTAAGTATAGTTATTCTATAGCAGATGTTACCGACGATGAAAGTAAGTATTTAATTTTCCTTCAAAGTGATAAACTATATGGAACTTACTATTCATATGATGCTAATAAGGATTCGTTCAAGCTACTTTATAATTTAATGCCTAATCTCAACGAAAAAGATATGGCAGAAATGCGACCTATTACTTTTAAAAGTAGGGATGGGCTTACAATTCATGGGTATATCACATTGCCAAAAGAAGCACAAAAAGGGGAAAGAGTCCCCGTTATTGTTAATCCACATGGAGGTCCACAAGGTATTAGAGATTCATGGGGATTCAATCCAGAAGCACAATTATTTGCTAGTAGAGGTTATGCTACACTTCAAGTAAATTTTAGAATTTCTGGTGGCTATGGAAGAAAATTTTTAGAATCCGGTTTTAAACAAATTGGAAGAAAAGCGATGGATGATGTAGAAGATGGACTTCAATATGTTATTGATCAGGGATGGGTTGACAAAAATAAAGTAGCTATTTATGGAGCTAGTCATGGTGGATATGCCGTTTTAAGAGGTTTAACAAAAACACCTGATTTATATACCTGTGGTGTAGACTATGTAGGTGTTTCTAATTTATTCACCTTTATGAAAAGTATACCTGCGTATTGGAAACCTTATATAAAAATTATAAAAGAAATATGGTATGATTCAGATGTAGCTACTGAAAAGGTTATTATGAATGAGGTATCACCTGTATACCAAATTAATAAAATAAAAAAACCTCTTTTTGTTGTGCAAGGGGCCAATGATCCAAGAGTTAATATTGATGAATCTGATCAAATTGTAAGTGCCTTAAGAAATAAAGGTTTCGATGTGCCCTACATGGTCAGATACGACGAAGGACATGGATTTAGTAAAGAAGAAAATACCATAGCATTGTATAAATCAATGATGGGATTCTACCATAAACACCTAAAAAACAAGTAAATATAAAAAAAGCCGTTTCAAATAAGACGGCTTTTTTTTGTAATTATCTTCAATGATTTGATTGTTTTAATACCTTTTACTTTTAATTCGTATCACTCTTGAAAATAAATGATTAATATTCTGTACTTTTCAAATCGATTAGTTCTATGTTTCTTACAAGAGGGTATCCTTGATCAGGTGCTTGCGTTTTTTCGGGTACTCTTATAACCCTTAAATTCAGATCATAAATTAAAATAGCTTCCTTTCCTGGTTCTATATTATAAATCAAATTTTGATAACTTGGTAATAGTTCTTTGTTTTCAAAATGTTTAAAACAATTCGAAATAAAAGGCAACAACTTTTTCCTTTGATCTTTTCTAATAGATCCAAATAATGAAGTATTTCCATAATCTCCGTATCCTGAAAAACTACATCCAGAGGAAAATGTTTTCGTTTTCCTACTCTTTAACTTAGTTATATCAACTACATTATTTGTAATACTTGCAAAAAGAGGATGTCTATTTACCATTGCCGAAACCTCTCTCATGAACTCCCATGTTGCGGGATTCCAGTTTATATTAACTAAGACCTCAATAATCTGATTGTTACTAAGGTAACGAGAAATGTACTGAATATCATCAGAAATTAGATCAACACAAGTAATAGGCAATATATTTCCATATTTTGTTTGAAATACAAGCAATGAATCACCTAAATCCATTCCTTTTCCTTTTAATGGAGATGCTTCAAATCTTGAAGACTTTATTTTATAGCTTCTGTAAATACCTCTTGAAGTAATTATTAAAACTCGGCTCTTATTAGTAACATCATAATAACTCCCCAATACAACAAATAAATCGTGTTTTTTTGCTAATTCTAATATGATTTCCTCTAACTCATTCCTTTCGCTTTTTGGCAAACTGCTTGTCAATTCTGGGAATATGAGAACATTCACATTCATTTCAATACTCTTTTTAACTAAGGATACTATTTTATTCGTGTGTTGTTTTGGATTTTGAACAGTAAAAAGCCCCGTTTGACTATCTTTCTTTAGAGGTACTTCAATTTGAAATTGGGCATACTTAACAAAATTTGGTTGATTATCTTCATCTATTTCAATGATTTCTATTTTTGGAAATGTTTTTGTTAATGCCAATTCCTGACTCCAAGAATTACACATCATAAAATAAAAAATTAGTGTCCCTATTTTACTCATTTGGTTTTAATAAAATTACTTTTTTATGTTTGTTTGACCATCAAAGGTTTATGCTCTTATTTTCTTTTATTATTTACAATAAAAGATAGGTTTAAATTTTAAAAATATCCTTTCATAAAATTCATACTTTTAATGATAAATAATACTAATCTGTACTTTATCAATTCAAATATAGTTCATTTTCAATATTAGTATTTCTCTTTACTTTTCGGAGTAAATTATTTGATTACATAAATGAAGCTTTCTTAAGATTTGTATCCCTTTTTTTATTGACTTTAAAAGTATCATTATCAGTTCTTTTATTATAAAAAAACTACAAATACAGAAGTAAAACCATCTACCTAAAATTATCTAAACATCCTTTATTAAAAGGGGAAATAAGTAGAATACTTTCAGTAGTACTACTATTTATTTATTTAATCTTTTTGTATAATTTAGCGTTATATTTTTTTGAATACTGCGTATTAACCAAACTTTCAAACTACCTATTATATCCAACACTTCATGTGATCGTTAATACGCAGTTCTTAATTTATTGAACTATTTTAATAACAAGGATTTGTAACATTTTTTCAAAAATAAGTATTTTCATTACCGTTCCTCCTTGGTAAAATTTTTATTTTTTCGAAGATAGCTTTCAAGTGACCATTTAATTGGTTACTTAATATCTTTTTCGATTCCATTTATACCCCCTATACATTTAACTCTTTGTTATTAATTTACAACAACATAAACATTCTCTTTGTATTTGATTTTTAAATATCTTTTGTTCTTATAACAAATGTAAAAAATACTCTTATGGATTTTTTAAATAAGAACGACTTAGCGTAGTTATTTTTTTCTACATGATTTTCTTCTTACTCTTTTTATAATAAGTCAATCGAAAAACACTTTTTCCATTATTGAGTACCTGTAAACAGCCTTGATAAACATCAATGCTTTATAATTTTATAATTAAACATCTATATAATCATCATTTCTATATTCTATCGTAGTAAACGAAATAGCCTAATTAATAATTATTAAAATTAATTACCCCATTTCGTTTTCTCAATAATTTATTGAACTACCTAAAATGATTAAGCACATCATTTTTCTTTTTTTAAAAAAAAATATAAAATTTTATATTTTAAACTCTATTGAGATGAAATTCAACCTAAGTATAAATTTATTAAACCAACACTTCCACAACTCTAAATATCTTAAAAAATAAAACACTCTCAAGAATTATATTCTGAGAGTGTTTTATTTAAAATTAGTTTGATTCGATACGTTTTTTAATGTCTTAAAGCGTAGCTCGCTCCTTTGCCAAATTCACCTAAAATCAATAATAAGCGACCTAAAAATAATTTCATTTTTTTTATCAATAATTTCCCCATAATAATAAAATTTAAATTCTCTTTATTTTCTGTGCTTGAAAAAACAACAATATAAAGGTACCTCTTAAAAAGATTATTAAGAATGGGATAACCGACAGCTATTTAGTGTTTTTCCGCTTTTTTATAAAATAGGGAACCATAAATTCGATAATTAAACACAAATCTTAGGTCAAAAAAACTGTTAGAATCTTATATTTTTAAATAGAAGATAACTTATACTCTACACTTTTCTTTTAGAGTAAAAAACAATAATAACTGGTATAAAAAAGTATCTAGTATTATAAATAGATGTTTTTTTATAAAATATATCTTTTGACATCTAAATAATTTTATAACCATATCCAACCGACATCAATTTAAACTCGTTTTCAACACATTAAGCATTCGCTTAGGTATAAAAATCAGTCAGTTGGATGGAATATATTTACAATAACGATAAACAATTACTTTTATATATTATTGTACTAATTATTTTAGCACGGCTAAAAATATAATAGATTTGCTAAAAAATAGTTTGAATAATATGTTATAATCGCACCCCAATTCCTAATCCAACATTCCAAGTATTATAACCATCAAATCTTTGATCAAGGAATATATTTGGTAAGACATAAAAAGATTTATTAATATCTTTTTCATACTCAATACCTATTCTTCCTAAATAATAAGACTCTTCCTTTTCTATCTCAACTCCAGGTCCCAAAGTAAGAACAAATCCATTTCCAAAATGATACAACATGTCTAAGGTGAAAACAAGTGGATTTACTCTTTCAACCACTTCATTTTTTGAATTTTTAATAATAAAAGTTTCTATTTCAATATCATTATGAAATCCTATCCCCCATTGCTCATTAAACCAATACTCCACATCCAAACCCCAGGAGGGTACCATGACATTATTCAAACCTTTATTATTAACAAGAGTATGTCCAATAATCCCAATTATCCTAAAACCGTTTTCTTCTTCTTGTTCATTCGTAAATTGTTTTTGTGCATTTACTTGATATATTGATGTCAATATTAAAAGCAATACAACCATATTATTTTTCATATTAAATAAATTTAAAAATTACTATTTTGTTTAGGCTTTAAACACATTTTTAAAACTTTTATTGAACTCTTTTATAAAGAGCACTCTTTACCAATTCTTTTACGTTGTCAATACACTCCTTTTCAGAGCTTATAGTCGATCTAGTTCTTTATAAAATTTTCATAAATAATTCTAAACATATGTTTTCAACCCTATAATTAAATTACTTTATAAAAGTTTTTAACTTTCTTCTCTTTTTATAGTATATGATATATCTCGCTAATGTGTTAAAAACACATTGTCTTCAACGATCCTTATTTATTATAAGAATTGTGATAAAAGTCACATAATTTAGTCTAGAAAAACCTGTTTCTTTGCACTTGTATGTCATCTTGACATTCTTATTATTAAGGGGATAAAGACAAAATAAGTTTGGGGAAACTTGTTGTTAATTTTAGTTCGAGGCAGTAAATATGAAATAAGTCTTAAACGAACTGAAAAAAATCGGCTGAATATTTTTGTTTTTTTCAAAAAACTCTTGAAGCATAGTTCTTCAGGAGTTTTTGTTTTTCTATTACTATCCCAATATATCATCTAATATTTCTAAAAAGCTATCGTAAAAGACCCCCTTAAAGAAAATGGTGTTCCTGGTGTAAAATGGATTTCTTCTTTAGAAACGATTTCATTTTGTAAACGAGATTCTGTCGCAAATTGAGTCTCATTCCAAACTACATCAAACATATTTTGAATTTGAAGACCAAATGTTAAATTTTTAAATTTATATCCTAAATTGAAATCTGTTATTGTATACCCTTTGGCTATAATAGAATTATCCTCATTCGCAGGTCTATCACCGATATGCCTTACTTGTAAACCTCCGTTAAAACCTGATTTTATCTTATAATTTAAACCTCCTGTTAACGTAAAGTCTGGCGCTAAAGGAATAAAGTTCTCTCCTTTTATTTTCTCCAAGGCTCTTGAATATGCGTAATTGGTATCAACGTTAAAAAACAACTGATTTATAAGCTCATAACGAAAACTAAAATCAATACCTTGACGATTTGTTTTTCCGCTGGGCTCTACAATACCTGCATCACCAACATATACGAACTCCTGTTCTAAAAATAAATACCAATATGCTGTATTAACTACTAATCTTGAAGTTGGTTTCCAAAGAAATCCTAAATCAAAACCATAAGAAGCAGGTAAAATATCTCTTCCTTTTTTTAACACAACTACACGTGTATCATTTGAATGAAAACCTTTACCCGTTTTTAAATATAATTGCAAGTCTTGATTGTAATTATAAAAAACATTTAATTTTGGACTTACGATGTTAGCTGTTTCAGAAAATGTTTGGTAATTGGTTTGCAAGGCATCTTTATATTGAAAATTAAAATAATCAAATCGTAAAGAGGGATTGATATTAACCTTGTTAAAGTTAAAAGTCGTACTTACATAAGTGCTATAATTTATTTCATTAATATCTCCAAATTGAATACTATTCAAAACAGTTTTCCTATTTAAAGTTTTTGATAATTCATTACCAAAACTCTGATCATTTCTAACACTAATTCCTATTGAAATATCTCCATCTAAATTGGTGAAGTTTTTTTTGTAATCGCTACTAATTCCAAAAATATTACGTTTTTCTTTTTGCTTAATTTGATCTCCATTTATAGGATCCTCTAGAAAAAATGTAAAATTTGAAAATAATTCAAAATCGTAAGTATTATAAAAAATACTATTCTTAATTGATGTATTATCCGAAATTACTTTATCGTATGTAAATAAAACATTCGTGCGACTTGTTTTTCCCCCTTCTGTATCATCTATTGCTCCAAACCTTGTTATTAAATCATTATCTACAGCACGTACAGGGATTTGTCCAGAAGCATTCCAGTTACTCATAAAATGAGATGCAGTAATTCCTACTTTATCTGTATCTGTAAGCTCAACTGTGTACTTTCCAAATAAATTAAGGCGATTAAAATTCTGTGGGCTTTTAAAATAACCATCTGTCGACATATACTCTGAGGCAATATAAGCACTTTTCTTACTTGAATTTAACACGTTAAGCATAGTTAAAAACCGTTGTGTGTTAAACTGCCCAGCTTCTAACTTAATAAGATTATCCTTTAATCTAGATTTAGTTTGAAAATTTACATAACCTGCTGTATTGAAATTTCCTTTATTTCCATAATATGCACCTTTGCCAAAATCTATTCGTTCAACTGTTTCTGGAATTACAAAATGTAAATCTGCATAGCCTTGGCCGTGTGCGTGCGATACCATATTTGCTGGTAATCCGTCTACGGTAATATTTATATCGGTCCCATGATCTATATCAAAGCCACGAAGAAATATTTGCTCAGCTTTCCCTCCTCCTGCGTGCTGACCAATAAATAAACCAGGTACTCTTTGTAAAATTTGTTGAGACGAATTTACTGGTATCGTTTGACTATCTATTGTTGTAATTATGTTTAGCGCATTTATTTTTTTACCAATGGTGACTTCTTTCAAAGACATTATATCATCTCTCATGGAAATAAAAATTGACTTTAAATTATCTACTATTTTTTGTTTATTAATATAATTAATATGACTAAAAATAAGTGTATCTCCTATTTTGACATTAGACAGCACAAAATTACCTTTTATGTTACTATGTGTATGATGATTACTATTTTTATTTAAGATATAGGCTCCTTCAATAGGTATACTATCAGCAGAAATTACTTTTCCTTTTATATTTTGTGAAAAAATTTGTTGTATAAATAGTATAAAAAATACTATCATCCGGCTCTTAATTTCTAACCTCTTTCTATTCATTATGAAATTTGATTATTCCATCTCCTACATTTTTTAGATCAAGAGTTTATGAAAAAAGTTTTCACGAATACTTTTTTTACACTAAACAGTATGTATTTTTCAAAACCTATACGTGTATCTAAACTCCCTAATCTTTTTGTAGAAAATCATTATTAATTTTAAATTCAGGCCAAAATTAATGCTAAAAGAAAAATGAAGTATGTGATAAAAGTTACATCTTCACTTCCTTTATTGCTAAATTTAAGTTAAACACTAGTTTTTTTACATTATCTTATGATAAAAGAGATTCGGAGACTAGAAACTAATTAAACTTCATAAATACTTCAAGGATGAGTGTATTTTATAATCCAACATGTTTATTCAAAACAACTAATACTTTATGCATTTCTGAATATTAAACTTTTATATACTTTCAACATACATCTTCAAAAGTATAGATGATTTATTTGTGATTATAAAAACTATGTAATTTTAGTGAAATTTGGACTAATTATTTGTTCAAAAACATCTTCATCTGTATTACCTTCAGTGTTAAAAAAAAGGATATTACTATGGTTATTTATTTGCAAAGATTCTTTAACTGATAAAAAGTCTTTTTCATTTACAATGGTTAAAAAACCAGCAAAACCGCTGGCCCCCGATTCACCAGAGATTATTTTTTCATCAGAGCCTTCTGGAAAGTAAAGTTCTCGCATAGCTTGTTTTGTATACGCATCATCAATTTTAACAGAATAGTCCGTACCACTTTTCAGTAAATTCCATGCAATTACAGAGGGAGTTTCACAATTTAAACCTGCCATAATCGTATTACTATTTCCTTTTGATGTTGATATTTTATTATTTCTAAATGACTCCAAAATACCATCAGCTTCTTTTGGTTCTACCACAACTATTTTAGGTTTATTCTTTTCATATTTATTAAGAAAATAATAAATACCAGAAGCGGCCATACTTCCTACACCAGCTTGTAAAAAAATAACATCAAATTGTTTTACTTTTTCAGTTTTTAGATTTTCTTCTAGTTCTTTAAACATTGTTAAATAGCCAGCCATTATTAAACTGGGGATTTCTTTATAATCTTCCCATGCAGTGTCTTGTATGAGTGTATAACCATAAATTTCACTCATCTGCTTAGCTTGTTTACAAGCATCGTCATAGTTTCCTTTCACCTGAATTACTTTAGCTCCTTCTTTTTCGATAGCTTGAATACGCTTAATTGTTGTATCTTGAGGCACGAAAACAATAACCTTTTTACATAAAGTCTTCGCCGACCAGGCTACAGCACGCCCATGATTTCCATCTGTTGCTGTACAAAATGTTTCTATAGAAGGATCTTTTGCTAAAAGACGATTTATTGCGTAAGAGGCTCCTAAAACTTTGAAAGCCTTTAAACCAAATCTATGAGATTCATCTTTTACGAAAATATTTCCAACATTATATTTTTTTGATAGCTCAGATAACTTAATTAATGGGGTTGATTGATATACATTCAAAGATTTATGAAAATCAAAAGCATCATTCATTCTTAATTTATCTATTACTTCATCATTAATAATACTTTTACTCGGAGTATTTTTATAAAATTTATCAGTCATATCTAATAATTTATTACACAAACTTACAATACTGAAAAATAACAACTTAAAAAGTTAAATCATGTAATAAAAGTCTTAGTGTTTTTGATTTTTCGCAAAAAAAATAAAAAAATTTCATTTTTTGCAACTACACCTTTAAAATAGCTCAATTCCTAGTTCACTTACTTCATAAAAGTAAATCAGTTTAGAAAAAGTACTATGTTTAAGTTATTACACAAAATATTTAGTTAAAAAATTTTTAAAACTTAAACATTTCATTGATTTCATTTTTTGAAGTAAATTTAAATAACGGAATTGTATCTGTTTCCCCATTCTTATGATTAACTATAGGTTTCGTTTTTAAAGTTATGCCATTTATCAATTTTTCCTTACTAAAATCTATATATTCTCCATTGATCATATATTTTTTAATATCAGCTTGCACTTGTTTTAAGGGTAAATAGTTTGCGACTATTTTTTCAAAAGCTACCAAACTAATGTTTTGTCCCAGTGGAAGTTTTGTGTTTTTTCTAACTACTGCATAATCAATCATTAAATCTTGAAATGTTTTTGATCCATTACTGATTAATCTTATTTTATTATCCAAATAAAAAGCAAAAATAAACCCCTTAACATAGTTAGCTCCCATTAAACTGCGATTTTTTTCTACATTTTTTCTAACATAATCATTATTTCTTTTTTCTGGAAAATTCTTTAATGTTGAATAATAATACCTCATATTACTATTAATATTTTCTTCAAATTTTTCTCCACTTATATAATCTAATCCTACTGCCATGCAAAAAGTTACATACTCATTGAACCCTTCATTAAACCAGAGGTGTTCAAATGTTTTCCCAAGAGATTTAAACCATCTGTGAAGTGATTCATGAAGGATTATTAAAGATTCATGCTCTCCTATTTCACCTATGACACCAGCAGTAAAACTATTCCCATTTGCCATTGCAGACATGGCTCCTTTTCTTTTACCTAAGATGTCTTTTGTTAATTTAGCTACAGGTGGTTGTCTAATATAGGCTATATAATATGGGAAATCATAATCATCAAAAAAACGCAATGTATTTGGAACTAATACCTTTACTGCTTCTTTAACCTTTTTTTGGTTATATGGTGTTAATTTATCTATATCAATTAGATAATGGGAAATATTATTTTTATCAAATTTTTCAACTTTTAAATCTCTACTATAAATAAAAATGGAATTATTTATTTCTTCTGTTTTTACTGATTTATTACCAATAATGTCAAACTTATTTAAATAATCTGGCACATTTTCCCATGAAACAGTATGTAAAAGGGAAGCTATTTCATCATCTTTAGGGTTCAATAAAAAATGATTTCCTGATAGGGATAAATATTCTTCTTTTATATTAGGAAGAAAATACATTCTAAAAACATCATTACTCTTCAATGTTTGTTTTTCTTCATATCTGTTTTTACCATTTATCCGATAGCTAATTTCTATGGTTTTTTTTTGATCCTTATTCTTTATTGTATACTTATTATGTTCTTTAATGAATGGAATATTCTCTTTTATGGTAAACTCTGAAATACATTCAAATTCGGTATCAAAAGGGTCAGGAGTATGAACTAGTATAATTTCTTTTTTCCCCTTTGTAGGAATTTTTAAATGTACTTTTAATTCAGAAGATTTACCGTCCCATGATAAAGTATAGGCTATTTTATTATGATCCTGTTTATATTTTAAACAACTAAAAATGGATAATACTCCAAGAGAAAAGAAAAAAATACTGTATTTCGCTAACATAATTATTAAAATTAATTTGGCTATTGTTATTATAAATACAATAAAAAATCAAAAAGGTTACATTGTCAATTGATCTATTTAAACAAAATAATTATTAAAAACTTATCTTAACCTTAAATACTAGTCGGTAATTACAAGGCAATTAAAATAGTTTTTTAATCTATTTTATTTTTAAGACGTATTTTTTTATTAACGTTGAGAATAATTTACTTAGATACATCTCACTTATACTATTTGATAAATAATCGATTAACCTTTTAAAAAGATTATTAATTTCAAAATTATGGAACTTGATATCATCAATACTAGTAGAGCTAAAAATACACATGCTTTCCTTAAACTATAAACTTTACGTAATTCCATTTCTATTTCTAATTTAGAACACAAAATTTTAACTTAAATAGAGTATATAAAAACCTCAGAACTCTCTATTACAATAACTTAATATGACATGCAAGCAAGTCTCCCGCTTTGAAGTTTGGTAAACCCTTATTTAAGGGTTTAACCAAATTTTCAGTATTTTATTTTAGTCTTTATTTTAAAGTCCAATAGTTTCTTTTCTTAATTTGAATGCTAAACTATTCCTATATTACTAAGCCCTATTTTATTTAAAAAAGTTTTGCCCTTGATTATAGCTAGTTCTAATAATTAGAATGCTGTAGCAGATAGTTTATGTTTACTATTTCTTTTTTTACTTTATAAATATGTACTTCACTAGTACTACATTAAATTTATTCTAGTAATGAAATTATACATTTGTAATATAACGTTGTCATAGCTATCAGAACAAATCAATATCAGTTTCTTAGTTCTGATGGCTTTTTATCTTTTTTGATTATTCTATCAATTTCAGAGTTTATTTAATACTCCAAAACCATTTTTAAAACTAAATTATCAATAAGCCATTTCAATAATTTTTTCAATATCTTTAGGCGATATCTTTTTATGTTCACCCATTCCTACCCATCCTCTTTCTTCAAAAGTGTTAGCTATAGTTTGTGCTGCTCCTTTATAATTATTTGTATAATCAGATAACTTTGTAGAAATCCCTATATCTTTAAAGAAACGTTCTGTTTTTTCAATTCCCTTTATCGCTTTCTCTTCTATACTTCCAAAAGTCACTCCCCATACACGTTCTGCATACTGTGCTAACTTTTCTTTCTTAGTTTCTAAGTTGTAATAGTAATGACTTGGAGTGAGAATTGCCAATGTGCAAGCATGATCAATTCCAAAAAGAGCTGTTAATTCATGTCCCATGCCGTGAATTGCCCAATCTGTGGGGACACCTTTCTGAATTAACCCATTTAATGCCATAGTGCAAGACCACATAAAATTAGATGCAGCCTTATAATCAGTTTTGTCTTCTAGTATTCTTGGTGCTGTTTCTATAATTGTTTGTAAAATACTTTCTGAAAAACGATCTTGTAAAACTGCACCAATTGGATATGTAATATATTGTTCCAAAACATGTGTAAAGGAATCTGCCAAACCATTTGATATTTGATGATATGGAATTGAATAAACGACTTCAGGATCTAAAATAGAAAACTCAGGAAATAAACCAGAACCACCCATTGATAACTTTTGCTTAGTTTCAGCTCTTGAAATAACAGCTCCCGAATTCATTTCAGAACCAGTTGCTGGTAATGTTAGTACAGTTCCAAAAGGAATCCCTTTTATAGTTCTTATTTTTTTTTCTAATATATCCCAAGGAGTTTTACCTTCATATAATGCCGCGGCAGATAAAAACTTAGTTCCATCAATTACTGATCCTCCTCCAACACCCAATAGATAAGTTATTTTCTCTTCCTTAATAATTTTTAAAGCATTTAATAGAACTTGATATTCTGGATTAGGCGGTATTCCTTCGAATTCTAGCACATCAAATTCTGATAAAGCTAGCTTAACTTTATCATATATTCCATTTCTTTTGATACTTCCTCCTCCATACAACAATAGTACTTTTGCATTTCTAGGTAATTCATTAGCTATTTTAGCTATTTGATTTTTACCAAAAATTATTTTTGTCGGATTTTTAAACTCAAAATTATTCATATTTGTTTTTCTTCTTTATTACTTCAAATTTAAATAAGCAGAAGCGAAATAAGGTTGATCTATGTTAATAAAAATTTTAACCTTAATAACCTTACTATTAGCCAACAACAAGAATTTTAATAATGTTTACTTATAGCCCTCCTTACGGCAAATAAACAACCTTAATTAAAAGTGAAATAAGCTCATGAATTTTATATTTCTCAGTATCAAATAATATCCTATCATACAATATTCTCTTTCTAGACATCTCTTTTATTTTTTAAGTAAAATTCCTATTCATTAACACAACAATTAGTATTATCAATTAATGTAGTAATAAATTTATGATATTATTAATTTCCTTGATGTTAGTTCATTTAGAGAAATAATGGTTTTTGTCTTAAGCTATCAGAATAAAAACGAATTAAATAAATTCATCTTAGAGGGTTCTGGTAGCTTCTTATATTATTATAAAAACTATTATTTTGATAAGTAATAATAAATTCCATCAAACAGACTTTATGATTAATAGAGGACTGTCTCTTTTTAGACATTTCTTTTCTTTTTTTTGCATTAATTATTATAAATCAAGATTGAATTAGATTATTTTTTCTTCTCTTTATTTAATAATTATTTTTTTTAATATAATACAACAAGAAGGCAATCCTCTTTACAAAACCTATTCTTAATTTCTAAAACAAAATTTATGTTTATTAAATCTCTTGCTTAATAAAATAGTTAATTCATTTACAATTTTATAAATCTTCAGCCGTTTCCTTTAAGTGTTAATTATTCCTTGGAGTAATTTATGTTTTTGTCTTAAGCTATCAGAATAAAAATTATACAAAATGTGATTACATCCCTTCTAATGTTCTGATAGCTTTTTCTATTTTTCAAGCAGGTCATAATTTTGTTTTTCTTCATCAAAGAAAAATGTATTAGCTTATTTTAAATATAATTCTTCATGTTTGTAAAGTCTATTTTAAACAAACCAATAAAAATACTTGAAAATGAAAATATAAATAACACTTAATTTGTTAGTTATTTTTCTCTTTTTGGACATCTCTTTTCTATTTTAAGTAAATTACATCTTCACAAACACTACATTGATTATTCCTTCTCTATTCATTTATATATTTGCCGTGTAATTAATCAACCCCCTAATATTAATTATCCCTTAATAGTTAATTTTTTGTAGCTATCAGAATAAAACACCCCAACACAATATTTTTCCCCTTTAATTGTTCTGATAGCTTTTTTCATTTTATAAAATGTTTCCAATGTAAAAATCAGCTAATCATCGAAAACTCTTATGGTCAAAAACTCTAAGCTAATTTTGAATAACTGGAAATATCAATTTGATGTTCGATAGCCGTTTTAACATTTACCGTTTCTACATTATCAAGATCTTTTAACCGAATTACTTCTAATTCATATTGTTTTATAAAAATACTATTGACTCTATTAATAGCAGCATGCATAAAAACAATATTTAATTTTTCTCCCGATCCTCCAAATTTAAAAGTAATGGAATGTCTATATCATAAAGTTATCCACCACTTTAAAGCCTAGAAGAAAAATAGTAAAACGAATATGAATAAATTACCAAAACTAGACAAACCTATTAGCAGGAGGCTCTTCATCAGGGGCAATAATATCCCAAATTAAATATTTTACAGTTAACCAAACATTTTCCTCTGAATCATCTGAACCTATAAAATTGGTATCATATCCTATTTTTACCCAACTCCATTCAGGATCTTGTAAGGCTTGAATAAGTTCTTCCTTTATTTCATCTGCTAAACCTTGATTTATTTCTAAAAGAGTTTTAAAATTATTCTCATACTCTTCATTTGTTAATTCCCAATCTGCCGAAAACTCCTTGATTGAATATTTCAATTTTTTATATTTGACCATAATTATTCTATTGGAAACATTGTATTTATTTCATATTTACCTAAAGTACGATTTAACTTATAACGAACTTCTATTTTGGTTAAATCATTAACCTTTATTGGCGTTCCTGATAACTTTTGACCTGTTAAAATATAATTCGGTGCTCCCACAGGTTTTTTATAACCTAAGCCGATAGTTTCTCCTAGATCAACTTGGAATTTAAACTGAGTCACAGTTTCTCCGTTCCCAAGTTCGGTCTCACTTATTCTTAAAGCTTCTTTAAAAACCTCCGTGGATTCATCTACTGCTTTTAATGCCTTTTTTATACTACCGGCATCTATAAATTTAGATGACATTGGAGGTATTATATTTCCTATTCGTCTCCCTCCTTGTAATTTAGCAATGGATGAACCATCTGGCGCAACACCTTCGGTAGCTCTTCTTTTTAATGCTTCCTCAGTAATATGAAAACCATGCCTTTCAATGGTATGAGCCGCTGAGTTTGCTTTTAATTTAGCAAAATCTCCAACTGTTGGTACCATTCCAGGAAAAACGTGAGACTTTGTTGGTCCTGCCAAATACCCATATCGTCCATCTTTCAAACGAATAGGGTTGCGAATCCATGACCTATGTATTGATTCACTAATATTTCTTGTATGGTTTCTTGTTATTTGAACAGTTCTTTTTCCAACTGAAAAAAAATTATTAACAGAAACCATATCATCTGTAATCTCTCCTGTTATAAATGCAATATTAAGTAATAATTCCTTAACGTTTCCTTCAACACAATTCCAAATAAAATCTATTGGCTGACCAATTACGGGAATATATGAAACAATTTCTTTAACAATAGTTTTTGCAGCACTTCCAATATCTGTTATTTCATTTAAATTTGTATTAATAAAGGAATTATATTCTTTACTGACTAAATCTTTTATTGGGTAATCTTTATTTATAGGTACCAAACTTATTCCTTGCTCCCATCTAGCCTGATCCCATATATATACACTATTATCCTCTAATGCATATTCTTTAAAGTTGTTATAAATATATCTATAGGTATCTCCCTCTTCAACTTTTGTCCACAGAGGAGCATAGAAATAGCGATTATTATATAAGGCTAACTTAAAATCATTTAAACTTTGAAACACAGAAATATCATACTGTATACCATTGATTTGCAAAAGATAAATTTTTCTTTGAGAATCAATAATGCTTGTATCTTGATAAACCAAAGCCTTATCAGAATCTCCATAATAAGCCGCTCTTAAATAGTGCGCTGTCTCTGGCTTTTCTGTTATCATCATAGCTACTTCATCACTTACTCCGTCGTCACTCAGTATTCTTGCATAAATATAGTTCATTTCAAAGTTTTTGTCTATGTCAAAAGACTGAGAGTTAGCGAACTTATTAGTAACATCTTTATAATGTTTTGAAGCAAGTTCCATAGAATAATATATCTCTTTGAACTTACCGATATTGCGGCTATTAATAGAGTCCTGAGGGTAATCAGGTACAATTACAGGATTATATTTTCCTGTGGCTGCAGTTGATCTTAAGTAATACTTCCATAATGGATACGCTTTTTTATCACCCAATAAATAAAAATTGTAGATAGAAACATACAATAAGTCTGGGTCTAAACCAACTTTAGTAAGAGCCTCTTTAGCAACATCTTCTGCTGTAGGATAAGACTTTACATTGGCCATTAATTGCATTGCCTTTATAAAATGATACTGAGCTTTAAGGTGACGACTGTAGTATTTTATTGCTTTATCAACCTCCTCCAAGGTTAATTTATTCTCATGATAGTTAGGTATCTTATCATTAGCGTATGAAAAAAATAAAGCTGTTTCAATAAATAGCTTTTCGTTATTAGAAAAAGAAGTTCTAATCATGTTCGAAGCTAACAACTCATTATTGTCTTCAGCTGTCGCTTTGACTAATGCTTCATTCATTGTTTCGTGACATTGATCAATATATAATTGACTCGCAGGAAAATGGGTATTTAAAACATACCATTGAGCATAAGAAAGTGTTCTAAAATCATTTATACCTCGATCAAATTGTTCTATTTCCTGTGCTTTTAATTTTATTAAAAATTGACTCATAAAAAACAGTACAAAGAATACTAAGCGTATGTAAAATTGACTAAATATTTGTTTTCGCATTATTGTTTATTAAGGATTGTGAATTACATTAATTTTTCAAAACACTGTTTTAAAAAGCTGCAATAGTACTAAAGATTGAGTTTAATTAAGTGTTAAACTTTTCTTTAAAAAAAACGATAGAATGATATTAAACTTAAAGAAAACTATATCAAACAACAAAATATCGAAACCCCAATATTATACTATAAAAATTGTACGAACTCAAATATTCATACTAGCATACGAATGGATTTATTAACATAATATTGTAATCTAAAAAGGGAGGTTAAATTTTAAAATAATTAAAAACTTATATACCTAATATGTTCCTTACAATAATCTACAAAGACATTAACACATAGCTTTTAAAAATTTTTGCTAAGATGGTCAGTCACAAGAAGGGGTTTCTCCATTTGCGATAATTTAATTATGATTTAGAAAAAATAAATTAAGTGTATAACCTTTTATAAAACTGCGTACTAACATCTTAAAAGAAAAACAGTAGTATGAAAAGTTTGGTTAATACGCAGTAAAACAAATATAAAAAGTAAATATAATAATTCTAATGGAAGATAAGAAGTAAAAAATCGTAAAAACAAAGATTATATCTTTTTGAGGAAGCGAAATAAAAAATAAACTGCGTATTAATTAAATCATTGTTTATAAATTTTATGCTTAGTTAATACGCAGTACCCTTCTATCGTTTTCAAATATAATTTAAAGTTTCTTGCGTAAAAATAGGTAAAAACACTAATAAAACACCTGTAAAAACCATTAACAGAAATATGTAGATAATGAAAATTATCTACTACAAATAGCTACTTATCCAATAAATAATTCAAAAAAATTCATGTTTACAATATCAAAATAATAAAGAGAAGAGGCTATTTTATATAAAAGACTCTTCTCTCCAAACTAATACAAACTAACTAAAATTGAAATATCAAACTATTTTACCCAAATATAGCGTACAGCCAAATTGATTTGATAAAATATTAGATGAGTTAATAAAATCTGTCGATGAGACAAGTTTAAAATACGTTCAAAAGAAAAATTAACACCCCAGTAAAATAACTGATTATCATTTATTTAAAATTCAACATTTACTTGAATAAATCAAAAAGATTAGAATCCATTGACTCTAATCCTTTCCTTAAATTTATTTTACTGTTATTGACTTCTATCAATTTATTCTACTATAAAACGTTTCACTACATTTAGATTACCATTTTCTAATCGAATAATGTAAACTCCCGAGTTTAGTTTTTCAATATTAACCTCTGCTTTATCTTTTTCCAAATTAGTAACTCTGCCCTTATCTAATATTCCTTCTATTAATATTCTACCGAGCATATCATTTACGATAAAAGAAAAGTTTGACAAATCCTTATTCGTGGTTGACAAAATTTTTAAAGAACTACCTTTTTTTATCGGGTTTGGTGCTATATTTAAAAATGTTAGTCCCTCTTCATACTCATCTCCCAAAATATCAATTCTGCTTCCAAAAATTATATTTCCTTTAAACTTACTTTCTAAACAAGATTTTTCGTAAATCTTTATATTTGAAAATGTAGAGTTATTTCCTGAACCTTCATCATTGTCATTTATAAAAACAATTTTATCTACTTTCCCTGTATAAGAATCTCCCACTGGAATAGCATAGGTTTTTGTACCTTGAGCAAAATTATTAAAATTAGTTACTCCGAAATTTTGGCGCCCAAAAATCTTGAAGTATTTATTTGGGGTTAAACCATTATCATTTTCAAAACCAATTCCGTGAATTTCTCCTTCTGAAGTACTATCAAATTCGAACTCAATTACAGTATTCGGTGTTATCGTATAGGGATAATTAATATACTTCCATGTGTTGTCCTTTAAAGTAATAGCATTTCCTTCAGGAGTAAGAGAAAAGTTTCCTATTTTGTCTTGATTTGAGAAAGAATTAATTTCATGTTCATTAAAATCTAATGATATACAATTACCTTTTGGTTTTGCTGTACTTTCAATAATACTAAAATTTCTATTTGAGATATCGAAAAAAACATGATCACTTCCTTTTACCATAACCCTATTTTTAGCTCCTAATAAATTTGGAATCAACACCTTACAAGATCCATCATTTAAAACTCCATTTGCTAATACAATTGGATATGTTTCTCCTCCATCAGTAGATAGTAAAATATCAACTGACTTAGCGTTAATTCCATTACTAGTTGTACCAGCAACACTCCATCTAATTACTTGTTCACTTCCTGCTGGATAACTAAGTTCAGTATTCGGCGAAGTTACTTTAAAAGGCCCTGCATCGGCATTCACAGTTATCTTCATATCATCACTATTGTTAGCTCCACCACCAATTCTATTATCCCTTACTGTTAATCTAAAGTTTAATTCTCTATTTACATTCGGTATCACCTCCCAAGTCGATTGTGTTTCTCCTTTTTTAATAATATCCATATGAGGAAAATATCTATAAGGTTTTCTTGTTGGAGCGTAAGATCTAAATGCAACACCTGAAGTCTTACTTGCATCTGGAAATGTATGTGCTGCGCCATTTTCATCAATCTGTTCCCAGCAATATGATAAAACATCTGAAGCATTAGCATCTGAAGCCATTCCTGTTAAAACAAACGGAGTCCCTTTTGGTATAATATAGTTTACTCCTGCACTAACTTCTGGAGCACTATTTCCTGTATTTATGTCTGTCTGGCAAGAAGTTGATTTTATATAATTTGTTATTTGTTCTATACTTGCCGCATGAAAATAAGAATCACTATGCGACTGTATATCAGTATCTAATGTAATCCCAGCATAACCCATTATCGTTGACCCACTCCCTGGTTCCATTTGTACATTACTTGGGTATTCTTCGTCAAAAGTAAAAGTATGAGTTCCTCCAAATTGGTGTCCAATTTCGTGCGCTACGTAATCTACATCAAAAACATCTCCTTCTGGAATTTGATGACAACTATAGGAACCTCCTTTCTTTCCGTCAACACAAACGCTAGCTACGTATGCCTGTCCATTTTGATATGCCATATGAAATAAATGTCCTATATCGTAGTTTGATTCACCAATTACCCCTGTTAATGTTATTTGAGTTTCGGTATTTAAATCTGCTGAATAAGGATCGTTATTCATATCTGTATAAATAACTGCATCTGTATTTGCTATGATCTCCATCGTAACATTAAATTCTGTTTCAAAAATTCCATTTACTCTTGTCATGGTAGCGTTGATAGCAGCCAAAGCCCCTTCCTTAGTACCCCCATGATATTTAGTATATTCTCCCGTAGTCGAAATAGCAATCCGATAAACTCTTAAAATACCATCATTCGCATTTCTTTTGAGATCTACTGTTTTTGTTGATTTTTTATTAATCTTTGGTTCAGTTGTACAGTTAAAACCTGTAAAGCTTTTTGGCTTATCTGATTTGGTAAAAACACTATAAATATGCTCTTTTTGAGAATAGCGCTCTATAAAAACGGTTGCTTTATCAACTCCCAAACGCATACTTTGAAGCCCTTTTGGAGAAATGCTAAAACGAATTCTGTCTCCTGAATCTTCTACATTTATTCCTGCATAAGACTTTATATTAGGATATTTAGCTGCTAGTTCTGGATGTAGCACAGAAGCTTCAAAAATTCTGTAATTTTCAAAGACACCCTTTGCATCAGGAAATGAAATTATTAAATCAGAAGATTTTGATGTAATTCTCCTCAAAGGTGCTTTTGTAAGGGCTTTTCTTAAGCTCTCAATGTCTAAACTAAAAATATTATTTATTGGTAATTTCTTATCAATAATATTTCTGCTTTTTATTTTTTTTGATGGAACAACTTTGTTCCAAAAATTGTTATTTTGAGATACCGAAGAAAGACTTGCCATCAGCAGCATGACAATAACTAAATTATTTTTCATTTTATAAAGGGTTGTCTTTTTAACTCAAAAAGCTTATTTTTTGCTATGATAATTGAAAATCATAACACTCTTAATACTTTTATAAAGTCTTCTTATTTTTTATTTCTATTCTATTTATTTTGAACTCACTTCTTTAGATCAACAAAATTCGTAATAAGTGAAATAATTTAAAACAATTAAACTGTTAATAAAGAGTTAAACATAAAAAAATATAGAGGAATCCAAAATTATCTGATTTAAAAAAACTTTTATTCTTTTAACTCAAAAATATTTTTTTGTATAAACCCTTGTTTTTAAAATTTTAATAAAGAGTATGAATTAGAAATTTTCAAACTTCTCATGTATTTAAAAAGGTCAGAATTGTACAATTCTGACCTTTCTAGGTTTAATAAAAATATAAAATTCAATTAATCGATAAGAAGATTAATTATTTATTATAAAACGCTTCGATGTATCTATAAAATCATTTTTCAACTTAATGATATACACACCTGGTTCTATGTTTTTTAGATACACTATAACATTATTTGATACTTTTTTATTCAATATTCCTTTCGTGATGAATTTACCATTTAGATCAAATATTTCATAAGGAGTATTGGACAAATCTTGATTAGTCCTTGATAAAACAGTTATGTACCCTCCTTTTTTAACAGGTGAAGGAGCTATTTCTATTAAAGATATCGACTCTTCGTTCTCGTCTCCAAGGATATCGACTCTATTTCCAAAAGTTATGGTTGCTTTTAGCTTACTTTCCTGACAAGACTTCTCATAAATTTTAACATTTGAAAATGTAGAATTATTCCCTAATCCCTTATCATTATCGTTTATAAAAACGATTTTATTCATTTTTCCAGTATATGAATCTCCTACCGGGATTAAAAAAGTTTTAGTTCCACGTACATAATTATTAAAATTAGCTACTCCATAATTCTGATTTCCAAAAACCTTAAAATATTTATTTGGTGTTAATCTATCATCATCTTCAAAACCTATTCCATGAACTTCTCCTTCTGATGTACTACTAAATTCAAATTCAATAACGGTATTTGCAGTAATAGTGTAAGGGTAATTAATGTACTTCCATGTATTATTTCTTAAGCTAATAGAGCTTCCATTAGATTGCAGAGAAAAATCTCCATCCTTATCTTGATTGGAAAAAGAATTAATTTTGTATTCATTAAAATCTAAAGATTCGCAACTTCCTTTAGGTTTTTCTGTTTCATCCCCCTCGACAACATTAAAACTTTCATCTGATACGTCAAAAAAGATATGGTTACTCCCTTTTACCATAATTTTATTTAATCTACCAATTGCTCTTGCAGGAATTACAACGCTATGAGAACCATTATTTGGAACATTTTTAGCCAAAGTATGTTCATATGTTCTACCATTATCATTTGATAACAAAATATCAACTGACTTGGCATTTATTCCATTATTTGTTGTTCCTGCAACATTCCAAGTTACTATTTGCTCGCTCCCTGAAGTATAAGTAACCTTTATGTTTTGTGAAGTTATTTTAAAAGGGCCTGCGTTTGCATTTACAGTTACTCTCATATCATCACTATTATTAGCTCCTCCGCCTTCTCTATTATCTCTTACTGTAAGTCTAAATTTATACTCTCTACTAACATCAGATAAACTTTCCCATGGACCAGCAGTAGCTCCACGATTAACCTGCTCCAAATCTGGAAAGTACCTAAATGTTTTTCTTGTTGGCGGAAATGATCTAAAAGCAACACCCATACGAGAATTTTTATTCGGGCTTATTGTTGCTGCGTTATCTTCATCAAACTGCTCCCAGCAATATGATAAGACATCTCTAGAATTGGCATCTGAAGCACTTCCTGTTAAAACAAACGGAGTCCCTTTTGGAATGGTATAATTTGGACCTGCTTCTACTCTAGGAACACTATTACCAGTATTTTTTTCTGTTTGACAAGAGGTTGACTTTACGTAATTTGTTATCTGTTCTATAGTTGCAGCATGGAAATATGGATCACTATTTTTTTGTATATCAGTATCTCCTGTAATTCCGGCATACCCCATTATCGTAGAACCACTCCCCGGCTCCATTTGTACATTTGTTCTTTCATTTCCGCCGAAGGTCCATGTATGGTTACCTCCAAATTGATGCCCTATTTCATGAGCTACAAAATCAACATCGAATTCTTCTCCTTCAGGCTTCTGATGGCTACTAAAAGCACTACCCTTTTGCCCATCAACGCAAACGCAACCTATACACCCAGCATTTCCATTTTTTCTTGCTTTATGAAATAAATGTCCTATATCATAATTAGATTCGCCAATAATACTTGTAAGCGTTGCTTGCAATTGTCCATTGAGTCTACCAGTACTATATGGATCATCAGATGCATCCGTGTAAATTACTCTTTCTGTGCCTGGCACTACAATCATAGTAACATTAAAATCAGTTTCATAAATGGCATTAACTCTTGTCATTGTATTATTGATAGACCATAGAGCCTCTCTTTTACTTCCATGGTAGTTGGTATATTCACCAGTAGCTGAAATAGCGATACGATAAGTTCTTAAAACACTATCATTCGCATTTTTATTTACATTTCCTGTTTTTTTGTTTTTCGTTTGAGTACTTGGATCGGTTGTACAATTCAACCCTCCAATACTTCTTGGTCTATCTGCTCTATCAAAAACTGCATAGGTTTGTTCTTGCTTTGAGTATGGTTCAATAAAAACGGTTGTTTTATCAACTCCTAAACGCATACTTTGCATTCCCGCAGGAGAAACGCTAAATCTAATTCTATCTCCTGAATCTGCTATATTTACTCCTGCGTACGACTTAGCTTCAGGATATTTAGCAGCTAATTCGGGATGTAATACAGAAGCTTCAAAAATTCTGTAATCTTCAAGTTTTCCTTTTTCATCTGGGAACGAGAGTACAAGATGAGAAGACCTTCCATTTACACCTCTGCTAGGAGCCTTCTTTAAAGTTTCCCTCAAGGCATTAATATCCAGACTAAAAATATTGTTTGTAGGTAGACTTTTGTTATTTACTGATTTTTTTATTGCTTTTTTTGATAGTGTAATTTTTTTCCAAAAATTTTTGTTCTGAGAGAACAAAGAAATACTTACCATAACCATGGCGATAAATAAATTATTTTTCATTTTCTAAAGGGTATTTTTTATTAAAAAATTAATAGTTTATAAAGTTTAAGTGTAGTCGTTATTTTCAGAAAATCTGTTATTTATAAAATTATCATTTTATAGTACAGAAAGTCTAAGTCATTAACATGACGGAATATAAAAGGGTTTTCATTCTAAAGGGGATTAAAATTTAAACTGAATCGTTTTTTACTATTTACTATAATGTATTCATTAAAAAATCTGTTTCTGTTTTTTTAATTATTATCATTTAGTAAATAGATGCTAAGTCATTAATAATGGAATATAAAAGAGTTTTCATTCTAAAGGGGATTAAAATTTAAACTGTGTCGTTTTTTATTATTTACTATAATGTATTCATTAAAAAATCTGTTTCTGTTTTTTTAATTACCATAATTTAGTAAATAGATACTAAGTCATTAATATAACGGAATATAAAAGGGTTTTCATTCTAAAGGGGATTAAAATTTAAACTGTGTCGTTTTTATTATTTATTATAATTTACTCATTAAAAAATCTGTTCCTGTTTTTTTAATTATCATAATTTAGTAAACAAACGCTAAGTCATTAATATAAAGAAATATAAAAGGGTTTTCATTCTAAAGGGGATTAAAATTTAAACTGTGTCGTTTTTATTATTTATTATAATTTACTCATTAAAAAATCTGTTCCTGTTTTTTTAATTATCATAATTTAGTAAACAAACGCTAAGTCATTAATATAAAGAAATATAAAAGGGTTTTCATTCTAAAGGGGATTAAAATTTAAACTGTGTCGTTTTTATTATTTACTATAATGTATTCATTAAAAAATCTGTTTCTGTTTTTTAATTATCATAATTTAGTAAATAGATACTAAGTCATTAATATAACGGAATATAAAAGGGTTTTCATTCTAAAGGGGATTAAAATTTAAACTAAATAATTATTATTATTTCTACTTATTAATTTTAACTTTTAAAACAGTCGTCCTTGTTTCTAAATAATCAATTGTAAACTATGGTGAATTCGAATCGCATTAATGTGATTTTAAACAGGAAAACAGTTTTTAAATATTTATTATATAAACAAAGCTCTCACTCTTAAAAGCCAACAATCAGGCCTTCTTTATAGAAAAAATTTCAGATGTGATAAGTACGATTTTATGCTTAGTAGAAGAAAGTAATTTTCTTTTTTTCATTTTCTGAGGGGTTTAAAGTTGATCAAATTTATATATATTTTTTTCTAATAATTGTTAACAAAAGGTTAATCATAAATGTAAAATATTCACTATTGTTAACCACACCTAGTATACAGCACCTTACATAAAAAAAAATTTTTTTGAAATTTTAGTATATCAAAAAAAGCCCTTGATCTCTGAAAAAAGTTTTTAAAAAATAGATAATAAACAGCGTAAAGTATTAGTATTTATTGGTATTGTAAGGTCTTTTTTTCTATTTAAAAGTTGATAAATGTTATTCTCATAGTTCTGGAAACAATTGTTTTTACAGTTTAAAATACCATTTTCTTTTCTACTTCTTTATAAAACAGATTAAACAAAATAGTCTAAATAAATTCGTATTTCAACGCAAATAGGTACATTGTACTTTATAGTAGCTTGAATTCTATCGTTTTTAATTTTTAAGTTAAAAGTTATTTAAAAAAGTTAAAAATTCATCTGAACGAGAAACAAAACCATAATCAGCTATGTAAGTAGATAAAAACAGTAAGATAAAACCTAAACTCATACCCTGATAGTATCTATTATCAATAAACACTAATAGTATTGCAAACAATATCATAAATACTGGATAAACAAATTTCATTAGAAACTTCCCTGCTTTATTATCATTTATATGTTTTATTCTTTCTTTTTCAATGGCTTCTGTTTTTTGTTTCTGATAAAGTAAAATACTTTGTTCAGCATGGTTAGGTCGACTGTATAATATATAACTTCCATAACCAATTAGAAGTAAAATCAGTAAACCTAACGGTATTAATGTTCCTTTTAATAATTCATTCTGACTCTGCAATATTCCGAAAAAGGCAAATAATAATAAAATTCCTATACCTATCATTATTCTACCTTGAATTACCTCACTCTTTACCCAATTATTTATATATTCTATAAAATCTAAATCCATCTATTTAAAATTAATTATAAAAATTTATCTTATGCATACTGATATTCTGCTTTTAAAAAGCGATTATTGTTTATGTGATTTCTCGAGTTGTTCTTCTCGTAAAATCCTTTAACATTATTTTTTCCAAAATTTCTTTTTTCAAGTTAAAAAACTAACAAATACTAATCAATCCTATAAACCTATATTTTTCTCTAAAAAAAATCTATTCTTAATATCTATTAACAGACTTTATAATACAGCAAAAATTTATATAAAGTAACTAAAATTTAATAATCTGACTACTTATGAATATTAACTCCATACCTACTTGAGATCAATTTAGAACTATTGTATTTTCAATAATTGTATGTAATTACATATTATAATAAAGAATCAATTACGAGAAAAAAGTAACTCATAAACAAACTAGCACTTAATAATTAGCACCGCATACATTATACTTTTTATGTAGAAATAAATTATTTAACCGTATTCATAATAAGTTTATCAAATACATTATCTCCAAAATATTTTCTAATAAACATCATTTGTTTTGCAAACTTTCCTGCAACATATCTATTTTTTGGTTTTGATGTATTAACAGCTTTACTAACCAAATCAGCAATTACTGAAGGAGGCGAAAGTTCTCCTGGTTTGTCATACATTCTTTTTGTAGCATTTGCCACGGTATTTGTCATCTCCTCATATGCAGTACCTTTTGCTCTTTTTACCAGAGGACCGGTCAATACATCTCCAAATTCTGTATGAATACCTCCAGGCTGAATAACAACAACATTGATATTGAATTGTTTTAATTCCAGTCTAAGACAATCAGACAAGCCTTCAAGAGCATGTTTCGTTGCATGGTACCATGATCCGAGCGGCGTATATATTCTTCCTCCCATTGATGACGTATTTATAATAGTACCACTGTTTTGCTTTCTCATATGAGGTAAAACAGCCTTTGTGATTTCCGATAAACCAAAAATATTTACTTCAAATTGTCTTTTAGCATCTTCAAGATCTACATTTTCAAGAGCACCGTAAACAGCATATCCTGCATTGTTAAATAATACATCAATTTTACCTTGTTCCTCAATCACCTGACTAACTACTGACTGAATTTGTTTTGGGTCTGTAATATCTAACTGTAAAGACTTTCCTCCTGCATGAAGTAAATCATTCATATTATCTAAACGTCTCGCAGCCCCGTATACTATATGTCCTTCTTTAATTAATTGTAATGCTGTTACCTTACCTATTCCTGAAGATGCTCCTGTTATTAGAATTACTTTTTTCATATTGTTTCGATTATTACTTTATATTGAACTATAAAGCAAAGTTATAATCATTTGCTTTTGACTTTGTGTTATTTTTATTGTTTCTATAATACTTTTTACTGATATTTTTTATTCTTTTAATTTCGTATTTTTAACAATTCGTTTTCCAATTCTTGTTTCGCATCAATTTCATTACTATTTAATGTTTTACCTATTAAATTATGTTCTTCATAAGGGTCAATCAATAAATCAAATAATTCTATATTCCCTTTTTTATTTTCAATCAATTTATAGGTTCCGTTACTAATAGTCCAAATTTCATCAATTTCGTTACTCATTTCAGAGTATTGAAATTTTCTAATATCAATATTATCTTTTAACAAGGATGTAAAACTCTTACTATCATAAATCACATCAACATTTATCCCTGATAATGATGCAATGGTTGCAAACAAGTCTGTCCCATTAATTAGATTATTGTCGACACCTTGACGATTAACTCCTGCGCCAGAAATGAACATTGGTGTATTAATTCCCCCTTGATATAAGCTTCCTTTTGCTTTATCATTTGTATAAGGAATTTGAGCTACTTGATTTGGTGTGCCATTATCTCCAATAAAAATAATAATTGTATTTTCTTTTACATCTTTTGAAATATTTTCTAATAATCTTCCTATCTGAAAATCCATTGCTTCAATTGCAGCCATATAGTATGGAATTGGGTCAATTCCTTGAATATATTCTGGTAAGTTTCCTTGTGAGTGCATTTCATTGGGAGGTATATGAAAAGGAGTATGTGGAGCTGTATATGCTAACCATAAAAACCATGGTTTTGTTTGATTATTTATCCAATCTTTAGCCAAAGTAGTAAGTTTTTTAGTTATATACTCATTTTCAACAGAAACAACTCCATCCTCTGAATAATTCCATGCAGAATAATCTCCTGTACCAGATAATAACCCAGCATAATAATCCATTCCTAGAACTTCTGGATTGAATGTTGTATTAACATTTCCTGCCAAATGCCATTTTCCTATTAAAGCTGTCTGATATTGATTATTGGTTTGCTCCTTAATGTAATGATGTAAAATTTCTTCCGTATTATTTAAGATATCTCCTGCCCATTTTACGCCTGTTCTGTAGCCATACTTACCTGTAATAATTGAAGATCTTGTTGGAGTACATGTAGGATAAACCCAAAAATTAGTAAAAGTTAATCCCGATTTTCTTATCGCATCAATATTAGGTGTAGCTGGCTTGATACTTCCCTCTGCATATCCATTTATTGCATCTTTGCCTAAATCATCAGCAATAATCAAAAGGATATTTGGAGGGTTTATTCCTGAATCAACAATATTTGTGTCTTCTTTAGAACAAGAAAATAGTAATATAAGAATCACAAATGTTACGCTTAATTTCTCTATCATTTTTTATTTCACTTTTTAACTTTATACTTTGACCTTTTTTTGTGAAAAAAGTTTAATTTGATTTTTTTTAAGTAAAAATAATATTCTTTTATATTAGAACAATAAATATTTTGAAGTTACTTAATGGTTTATACTTAATAAAAACTAGTAGTATTATCTATCATATTTTTCTTTATAAATACGTAAATTTGAATTTTATTAAGGATTCTGCGTATTAACCGAACTTTCTACTATCTATACCCATAACTTCATGAGAGAAGTTAATGCGCAGTTTTATCAATTTTTATAAAAATTTTCAAAACTTTTAAAATTCCATTTCCTACAAATTTATCTTCACAAAGAATTAACAAAAAATTAATTTTAAGATGTTTTTTTGAATAAGCCAAAAAAAAACACCTTAAAAATATCTCATACTGTAATAATTTCATCTTTTCTGTTAAATCATTACGTAAAGTTACATAATGATGAATTTTGTAGATGGAAAATGGACTGTTTTTTTATTTTTACAGAGAATTTATTTAACCCCTAAAATAATTTAAATGCCAATAGAAAATATTCCTGAAATATATATTGAAAAAGCCACCGATTTAAAAGACTTATTCGTATATGATTTAAAAATGCAACATAATATCGTTAAAACAAAAGTAACTCTAACGAGACATATGTTTAGTTTTTTGCAGACAGGTGAGAAACAAGTAAATCTAGCGGAAGATTCCATAAAAATTAATAATAGTCAATCATTACTTATAAAAAAAGGAAATTGTATTTGGAGTGAACTCATAGATAAGGAAAAAGAAAATTATTACTGTAAGTTATTATTTTTCTCTGAAAAAAGATTACAAGACTTTTTAAATAAACATGTGAATTCAACTTCAGAAAAAGAAATTACACCTTCACACTTTGTTATAAGAAATGACTCTTATATAGACACCTATCTGAATTCACTATCAACAATTATGACTGCTCCTCCGTTATTTATAGGAAATTTACTATCTGTTAAATTTGAAGAGTTACTACTATACCTGTTAAATAAATATAAAAAGCCATTTGAAGCTTACTTACATTCGCTTGTAAACGAAGATATATCTCCTTTTAAAAAAGTAATCAATCAAAATATACACTCCAATTTGGCTTTAGAAGAGATTGCTTTTTTATGTAATATGAGCTTGTCGACTTTTAAAAGACGGTTTGTTAAAGAATATGGGTGCTCTCCAGGAAGGTGGTTTAAAGAAAAACGTTTATTAAAAGTAAAAGAGCTATTATCTGACGAAAACACAACTCCATCAGACATTTATCTTGATTTTGGTTATAATAACTTATCAAACTTTAGTATTGCTTTTAAAAAACGTTTTGGGATAAATCCTTCAGAGATCTAATTTGACCTTTATTCATAAGCATTTTTAGCGATGAAAGAATATTTTTGGAGCTATAACAATCTTAAAAAATATTTACTATGTGCAAAAATCACGGCGTAACTTATGTAGGCCAAGGACAAGTAGAAGTGAAAGAAATAAACTACCCTAAATTAGCTTTGGGTGACAGAAAATGCGAACATGGAGTTATATTAAAAGTAGTTTCAACAAACATATGTGGTTCAGATCAACATATGGTAAGAGGTAGAACAACTGCTTCACCTGGTCTAATTTTAGGACACGAAATAACTGGTGAAGTTATCGAATGCGGAAATGATGTTGAATTCATTAGAAAAGGAGATTTAGTTTCTGTACCTTTTAATATTGCTTGCGGACGATGTAGAAACTGTAAACAAGGATTAACGGGCATCTGTTTAAACGTAAATTCTGAAAGACCCGGAGCAGCATACGGCTACGTAGATATGGGCGGATGGCTAGGAGGTCAATCAGAATATGTTATGGTTCCGTATGCAGATTTTAATCTATTAAAGTTTCCTAATAAGGATCATGCTATGGAAAAAATAAAAGACCTGACAATGCTCTCAGATATTCTGCCAACAGGATTTCATGGAGCAGTTACAGCAGGGGTTCAAGCAGGTTCAATTGTATACATTGCTGGTGCTGGTCCAGTTGGCTTAGCAGCAGCTGCTAGTTGTCAATTGTTAGGTGCAGCAGTTGTTATTATTGGAGATTTAAATGAAGAACGATTAGCGCATGCAAGAACTTTTGGATGTGAAACTATTAATCTTGCAAATGGCATTCCAATAGAAGAGCAAATAGCTATGATCGTAGGTATTCCTGAAGTAGACTGTTTCATAGACTGTGTTGGTTTCGAAGCTGTTAGTCATAGTGGAAAATCTTTTGAAGAAAAACCTGCTGTTGTTCTTAATCAGGCTATGGCAATAACAAGGGCTGGCGGTCAAATAGGAATTCCAGGACTATATGTTACTGAAGATCCTGGAGCTAAAGCTAATGAAGCAAAACAAGGAAGTCTAAAAATCCGATTTGGTTTAGGTTGGGCTAAATCGCATTCTTTTCATACAGGGCAATGTCCGGTAATGAAATATCATAGACAATTGATGAACGCTATTTTATATGATAGAATTGATATTGCTAAGGCGGTTAATGTAGAGGTGATAAGTTTAAAGGATGCTCCAAAAGGATATGCTGAATTTGATAAAGGAGTGGCCAAAAAATTTGTAATTGATCCTCATGGGTTAATAGCTTAACAAAAATGAGCTTTTTTCATAACCAAATGAACTTTTAAACAAAATACGAACTTAAATATATTTGTAAATTTGCATCAGAAGTTAAAAATAATTAAAATAAATAAAAATGAGTATTACATTAAAACAAGCTGAAGAAATGATTTCAGCAGCTAAAAATAAATCTGTAGAATTAGATACAAAAATGAATATTGCAATTGTTGATGCAGGCGCAAATTTGGTAGCTTTTGCTCGTATGGATGGAGCTTGGTTAGGTTCATTAGATATTTCTATTAAAAAAGCTAAAACAGCACGTTTCTTTGATATGAATACTGGAGTTATTGGTGAATTATCACAACCAGGTGGTTCTTTATACAATATCGAGCATTCAAATAACGGATTAATTACATTTCCCGGAGGAGTACCTGTAAAAGATGCCAACGGTAATGTTATTGGTGCAATCGGAGTTAGTGGAAGCACAGTAGAAAATGATCATACGGTAGCAGAAGCAGGTGCTTTAGCAATTTAAGAAAAATACAAGTAGCATTAAGAACACAAGTTTAGAGGTATTATATGATACTTCTAAACTTGTTTCTTTTTAACCTTAAAAAAAGAAATCTTCAAAGATCAGCTCTCTTTCAGAAAATTAAAAAAGTTTTTCTTCATTGAAAAATAGAATTCTATAATTAACAATTATCTGACAGTAAAACTTTTACTGTTTTAAAAAAACTCAGTAGTTGTAAATTCATAACTGTAACTTAGTTAACTAAAATACTTTAAGTTTTTTGAAATACTTTTTAAATAGACAGAAACATTGCAACAATATTTATAATTCTCGCTGAAATTAAAACTTAATTGACGCACTCTCTTAACTCTTTTGAAGCTTTAAATTTCACTACCTTGTGTGCTGGTATTGAAATTTTTTCTCCTGTTCTCGGGTTTCTTCCTTCTGTTGCTTTTCTGTCTGCAACACACCAAGTTCCAAGCCCTCCTATCCTAACCTCTGCCCCCTTGTTTAAATTTTCTTTTAATCCATCGATAAAAGAATCTAAAGCCAACGAGGCTGTTTGTTTTGAAATATCGGCTTTAGACGCTATTTGATCTATTAATTCTGATTTGTTCATAAGTTTGGTTTATTTAAAATTATATTACAAATTAAAAAAATAAACATAAAAAACAAATCATCATTCAATTTTCTTAAAACTACAAAACAAAAAGTTTTGCTTGGTTTCAAAGGGTGTTATATGGTCTTCAGTAAAGCAATTTAACCTCTCAAAATCATCTTCTATTTCTATTAATAAGTTTTGTTCACTGTATTGTACAATATCTAATCCACTACATTTTAATGGACCTTTTTCTGAAAATACTCCTATCACAATATGCCCCTTAACATATTTTTTTAATAGCTCTAAATAATTATTTATTTCTGGTTGTTCTCTCAAAAAATGAAATGTTGCTCTATCATGCCAAATGTCATAACTGGTTTCTGGCTCAAAACTTACGATATCACTAACGATCCAATTTACTTCTTTTGCTTTTACACCAAGACGATTTTTGGCTTTTTCAATTGCCTTTGATGAAATATCAAGTACAGTAATATTTGTATAACCATCTTCTAGTAAAAAATCAACAAGAAGGCTATCCCCTCCCCCAATATCAATTATTTTAATATTTTTATTGTATCCAAATGATTTTATAAAGTTTAGTGATGTTGTAGGTATAGGCTGAGTCCAACTTACTTGATCTGATGTTTTGGTCTTATAAACCTTATCCCAATGTGTTTTTTTATCAAATTTCATTTTTTAAATATTTGTCATGCAAAAAACTAATAATTAGTAAAGCTTTGCAATACTATAGAAGTATTTTATATCAAAAAAATTATCTATTAGATTTAATTCTAATTAAATTATCAATTTCGTTTTTATTACCTTGACAAAGCCCCTAATTAGTTCAACCTTTATACTTTTTATTATAGCTGTAAGTTTTAATAATGCTCGCTTTACTTTATTTTATTCCGACCTCATTGAGGCAATCCAACACGATGCAGTATTTTAAACTTTATATTTATTATGTTTTTTTGATGTTATTTGTTAAAAATCAATAAACTAAGTAAATAAATTCAGAAATTAATAACCTTAATAAGAACTATCTTTAAATAAAGAATTTACAATTCAACAACACTATACTTTTTATAGTGCTAAACTGAATTCTTGTTTTATATTTGTAATGACAATAAAAAATAATAGCTTAAATTATATTAAAATGCTAAAGTTTAAAGGAAACGAATATCCATGTTGCGCAAGTTTAACGATGGGAATTATAGGAGGTAAGTGGAAAACAGTTATTTTATTTCATTTAATGAATAACAAATTAAGATATAATGAAATAAGAAAGCTTATGCCTACAGTGACTGAAAGAACGCTAAGTTTACAGCTAAAGTCTCTTGAAAAAGATAATTTAATAAACAGAACAGTTCATACAACTAAACCGCCCTTAAAAGTTACCTATTCATTAACCAACTTTGGAAAAACTCTGATCCCTATAATAAAATCTATTGCTGATTGGGGAGATTTTGTTGCAGAAAAATATGGTGATCAACTTCCTGCTAAACAACATAATTAAATATTACCAAACCAATAATAAATACTTATGAAGAATTATTTAAACTTATTTTTAATAAATAAGAAAAACTGTCTTGAAAAATAATTTCATTGACAGATAGTTTTTCTTATTTATTAAAATTTTACTTTAGTTGTTCTAAAATTCTTTGAGGTAATTCTTCATTACATATTTCTCCCCCATCAACTATTGAGGCAATGTCTCCTACTGAATCAATAACTCTCAATTGAATTAATGCCATATACTCTCCTGGTTTTATTTCACTTAAATTTTGTATAAAATCTAAAAGCTTATTAAATAACTCCATCCATTTAATCAATGCATTACCATCGTTATGAAGCATATCTTCTTTTAAGTCTATCATTTGTTGACAAAAGCTCGTTAATTTAGTTTTATTCGCTTTTGAAATACTTTGATTTCCTTTGATTCCTTTCTTTGCCATAGTTGCTCTATTTGGTAAAGCGTTAATTTTAGCTGAAAGTCCATTGACTTTAAGTTCTTTACTCTTATCCTCGTTTTTAGACTTTTTATTTACCTCTTCTACCTCTCCGGATTCTACTTTTTTATAAGCAATTTTACATTCCTCTAAAGTATCTTCAAGTGTTTCAATTAAATCAGGAATTTCAACATCAGGTAATTTTTCAACCATTTTTATATTTGCTATTAAAGCTTGAAATTTTTCACTTACATTATACCATGTATTTGATAATTCTGGTGATTCTTCAAGGTTTTCATAGCCTTTATTATCAGAAGCTTCTATCATAGAGTTAGCATATAATAAAAGTTCATTTAGATACTCTCTAGGTTCTTTATCAATATTAGTTATCATAATTTTTATTCTTTTTATTTCTCATTGTTCTCATTTTTTTTAACCTAAGTAGATTTCGTTTAAAAAAGGAGGCAAAAGTAAGTCTATTTTTTATTTTATACTGAGAGAACCTAAGTTCTATCTTATAATTTAACACTACCTTTAGAAAAATAAATTACAGAGTCTATTTTCTTAAACTCAATAAATACAATATTGAATGCATAATTAAAAATCAAAACAATGCAAATCACTAGAAACTAATTTTACAAAAAACATCAGGATATAAATAAATAGTCTAAGAAGTTTTATAAATAAAAAACTAATAATTTTATTTACTATTAATTCCTTTTAACTATAAACCCCTATACCACCTCTATACTTTTGTAACCTCTTATTTTTTCTTATCAAAAGAGAATAAAATAAGTATTAATTCTAGCCAAATATAGAATATTAATCATATAAAAAATATCCAAGAATATCCTACAAAGATTTATAGAACTCATAAATAAATTATAGAGAACGCTAATTGATAAATAAACAATATCAATCTATTTAAAAAGTAGATCATTAGTTATTTTGTGAAATTGTAAACCGCCTAATTCTGTTTATCATAAATACACCTATCTTTTTCTCTTTTACTTTTTATTAAACAACTAGTAAAACAACTATTTTTTAATAAGTTGATTACTATCTTATTTGACTAATTAAAAAATGACTAACAACACATTAAGATTCTAAAAATCAATTAATAAGTAAATAATAATTAAGTACTTTCTATTTATTCTTCTTTTTTACCTATATTTGTTTTGATTACTAGTTACCCACTTTTGGGATGATTAGAGTTTATATTGATCTTAAATACGCTGCGTGTTAACCAAACTTTACTACGAAAGAAATGAATTGATGCGCAGTTTTTATTTTTTCAAAAAATCATGTTTTTAACTTCAATTCAGAAAATACATACCCACTAAACTACTCCACTTTCTAAAATTGAAAATACTTGTTTATCTGAATCAATTTCCGCTTTTACCCCTATTGGTATTGTAAATGTTGGACACGTATGCCCAAAGTCCATTCCTGTAATTATTGGCAAGTCAATTAGCCCCTCTTCATCATGTATTACTTGTAATAAAATTGCATCATAGTCTTTCCAATATAAATCATCATAAGGTCTTGCCATGATTAATCCTTTGATATTTTTTAAAATTCCTGAAGCTGCATAATTTCGCATTATCCACTTAAAATTAACAGGAGTCATTTTTGCTTCGGATGTTTCTATAAACATTATTTTTTCTTTCCAATCAGCAGGTTTTACCCAAAAATCTGTATCTTTCATAAACTCCATAACTTCTAAGCACCCTCCTAATAAAACTCCTTTTACCTTACCAGTTCCTTGAAGAAAACGCCATCCTTTTGATTTTTCTAACTTTCTTTTTATAAATTGATTTTTATCATCCTTCCATTCAAGTCTTTCTGAAGTCCAACCATTTAAATTAGGTTTTATTTCATAAATCTTTTTGCTTGAAAAAAGAGTTCGTTTTATATCGCTCACTTGATATTGATGCATCCCTCCGTTTTCAGCAAAACCAACTAAAGTTGATGTTCCATAAAAAGATGTAACTCCTGCTTTATAAAAACAAAAGTGAGTTACTGTTGAATCTGAAAAACCTAGAAATATTTTTGGATTGCTTCTTATTAATTCCAAATCAATAAATGGTAATGTTCGAATACTATCTTCCCCCCCAATATTTGAAATTATTGCTTTGATACTTTTATCTTCAAGAGCTTCCATTAAATCAAGTGCTCTAGCTTGAGGGTTTTCATAAATCCATTCTGATGGTTTTAATGCATTTGTTGTTTCAACTACTTTCAAACCAAAAATATTTTCTAATTGCTTCTTCCCTTCAGCATATCTTTTTGGAATATCTCCCGCCCCTCCCCAAGAAAGTGAAATTGTAGCAACCTTATCTCCTCTTTTTAATTTCTTTGGCTTTATCATTTTTTTATTCTTTTCAAATAGGCTAAAATTATAACTTAGTATCATTTTTTAACAAAAATAAAAATTTTATAACACTAAACTTATAGCATAAAAAGTCATCAATCAAATATGTTTTTCATTTAAACAAAAATCTTTTTCAATGATACTTTTAATAATTCATAGTTTGAATATTTGAATTATATCCAAAAGAGATTTTACACAGTGGGGTTCCCCTGATTAAATTAGTATTAATACAGTGTGTGTTTTTCAGCATTAACACTTGTTTTATTTAAAATTATTATTGTTTAATTTTAGTTATTCAAGAATAATAATCCTGCGTATTAATCAAACTTTCTAACTACCTATACCCAACCACTTCATGAAAATAAATTAATGCGCAGTTTTTCTATGATCCTTTTTTGTAGGTAAATAAATCTGCTACACTTTATATTCTCAAATACATATTTTCATTGGCTATTAAAAAAATTCAGTTACATAGGTAAAATGTATAAAAGATAAAGTAGTGTTTAAATTAGTTTTGCTGCCAAAATAAAAATAATGATAAAAAAATTAAATTACTTTCTATTACTCTTTTCTGTGTTAACTTCATGTGAAAAAACCAATGAAAATTTGAAAAATATCGATGAAACTACATACTTGAATAGTTATAAAAGATGTGGACATCAAGAAAACATAGATAAAAATATAGAAAATACAACTGAATATAACAACCACCTAAATAAAATAAAAGCTCTGGAAAAACAAACCAAAAATTTAACTAGTAATTTTGAAAAAAAAAATAAAACCAATTTACCAATTATAAAGGTTCCTATCATTTTTCATATTGTAAGAAGCGGAAAAATGCCTTTAATTTCAAAAGCATTAATCCGATCACAAATAGATGCTTTAAACGCTGCTTACAATCCCGAAAAACTTAATAAATCAAATATTCCATTATTTTTCAAAGATTTAATGGCGAATCCAAGAATTGAATTTTTCACTGATAGAGTTATATACAAAGAATCTGACGTTACTGAGTGGTATAAAATAGATGAGTTTATAAAAAATTCTAAAAAAGGAGGTTCTGATATTATTGATCCAAAAAAATACTTAAATGTATATGTATGTAATACAATATATGGATCAAATACTAATAACCCTATTTTAGGATATGCATGGAGCCCATATAAAACCAGAAGTTCTAATGATGGGGTTGTTGTTTCATACAGAGCTTTTGGTCGCCACAATCTAAATAACGAATATAATCAAGGTAAAACTTTAGTCCATGAAATAGGTCATTATTTAAATTTATCTCATATCTGGGGACCTACCAATAAAAAAGGTGCAACTTATTGTCGTCTTGGAGACCGCGTAAAAGATACTCCCAATGCTGCAAGCCCTAACTTTGGTTGTCCTACATACCCTGTTGTAAAAGATATTATTTGCAGAACTGGAAATATTGAAGAAAAGTCTAAAACTAATGAAATGTTTATGAATTACATGGACTATGTTGACGATTCTTGCATGCACATGTTTACTTTTGGTCAAGTAGCTAGAATGAGAGCTACTTTTATGCCTGGAGGAGGAAGAGATCGTCTAATAAAATAAAAAAATAAGCCCTAAATATTTTGTACCTATATTGCTTCATTGACCTTTAATGAAGCAATATTAATTTTATTACATAACTTAATCAATTACATAACTAACTTTAGGTATAATAATCTTATAAAAAATACCGCTACGGTTTAAAAAATTAGTCATCATATAGAATTATTTTACATTCATATATACAAATTGGAAGAACCTCCGTCTCTTAATAAATTTCGAATACAGAATATCTACGATCTTTTTTATTTTGAATGCACAAAAAAACAAAAAGGATAAATACCGTTATTTTTTAAAACGTTTGTTAGTTAATAATAAATATTTTACCCCTTAGCTTTTAAAAAAAAATTAAAATAGTTGCTATTTTTTGTCAGTGTAATAAGTGTTTCTGTGGGCAATTACTTATCAAAATACTATAAAATTACTTTTACTACATGTTATGAATACGATTCAAAATAAAATCATTTTTTAAATAAAATTGAGCTTTAATAATAAATATTGATCACAAGAAACAAAATAGCTTTGCCCTCAAAATACAAATAATGACAAAAAAAAATCTATTTCACATTCTATTACTTTTAACTTCATTAGTATCATGCGAAAAAACAAGCAATCAATTTGAGAATACAAATGAAGACCCTTATGCATATATCCAAAGAAGTTGCGGATATGAAGAAATCACAGATCAAGACTTAATAGTCAAAAACAAAGGGCAAGCAGAAAAAATAAAGCATCTTGAAAAACAAACGGAAATTTTAACAGGGCAATTTAATAAGTCAAATAATAAAGACCTACCCGTTATAAAAGTCCCAATTATATTTCATATTGTGAGAAGTGGAGATATGCCTAAAATTTCTAAAGAAATAATACAATCCCAAATTAACGCCTTAAACGATGCCTATAACCCCAAAAAGCTAGATAAATCAAATATTCCAGATGAATTTAAAGATTTAATGGCAAATCCTAAAATTGAATTTTTTACTCATAAGATTATAAATAAAGAGTCTAATATTATTAATTGGCACAAAACAGAAGAGCTTATAAAAAATCCAAAAGAAGGATCTAAAATTATTGAACCCAAAAAGTACTTAAATGTATATGTATGCAATACTATTTATGGAACAAATAGTGACAATCCTATTTTAGGATATGCCTGGAACCCATACAAAACAAGAGATTCTAATGACGGTGTTGTCGTTACATATAAAGCATTTGGACGTCATAATTTTAAAAACGACTATACTCAAGGTAAAACATTAGTACATGAAATTGGTCATTATTTAAACTTATCTCATATCTGGGGACCTAACGATAAAAAAAGCGGAGCAACATACTGTCAATTGGGTGATGGCGTAGATGATACTCCAAATGCCTCTAACCCCAATTATGATTGTCCATCATATCCCTTGATAAAAGATATCGTTTGTAAAATTAGCGGTAAAGAGGAAGTATACCAAACAAGTTTAATGTTCATGAATTACATGGATTATGTAAATGATGAATGCATGCATATGTTTACTTTTGGGCAAGTAGAAAGAATGAGAGCTACCTTCAAGCCTGGAGGAGGTAGGGATCGTTTAATAAAATAAAAAATAACAATAATTTTTCGAATTAATACATTTTTTTGATTCAAAAAATGATTAAGATTAAATTAATATTATTTTCAAAAAATAAATACATAAATGATTAACGAAAGAATTCCTACCGGAACAAAAGTAAACTTTATTGCGGCTAGCTACAAAGAAACTAACTTTAAATTAACGGTTGCAAATGTTAGACAAAAGAACAATGAGGATATTGGCGGAATTTTACCAGAGGATGGTCAGATTAGTGAAAGTGTCGAAAATAAAGGAAATCTAAAAGGTAAAACGAAACATAGCTCTTGGAATAAAAAGGCGACAATGATAGATAGTCACGCTATACCAAGAAGCCTTGTTTGTGGAGGCGCTTCAGGGAGTCGTTTTTTTATCTCTGAAGAAACTATCGCTAGCCAATTATTTATCTACAAGGATAAAGAAGTTAGTGAAACAGTAATTCCAAACTCAGGTTTTACGATTAGATACACTAATAAAGTATTCAAATCAGATGGAACTCTTGTTAAAGCGCTTGGAAAAATACCAGTAGAAATTGGAATGTACTGTATTTTGGAAATTCAGAAAAGTCCAAGTAAAGTAAAAGTGAATAAACAAGAGTCAGAAGCAGGGACAGGTGGTACTGAAGTTATACGTTGGAAAATTGAGCAACCCGATACTGGTACTTTAGCATGGAAAGTGACTGAAATTAAACCAGTTGAAACTACGTAAAATCAAAAAACAAGGAGTTTTATTTTTTCCTCTTAGAATAGAATAAAACTTGTTTGATAAACAAAATCAGAAGAATTCTTAACTGAGCTCTTCTGATTTTAAGGACATAGTCTTATTGACTATTTTTGATATCATAGCTACTGTAAATAAAAATTTAATGATCGTTTTATAAGGTATAGTTCTAGACTAAAATAGTTTAGGAAATTTTTAATTTTAAAACGATAGTATAAAAGATAAATAAATTTTTAAATTTCTGTAAAAGTGTGTTGCCAGCCATCTATTTTTAAAACAAACAATCTCTTTCAATAAAAATTAGCTATTCATTCTTGTTTTAAAGTTAAAGCTTATGTATTTACTTAAAATTAACATCTAAAAGCAATTATGCTAAAATGGTAGTCAAGTTATAATGAAAATAAATATAGGAACTATTAAATAAAAATATATAGACAAATAAATACGATAAAGCCTCTTTGGAAAACTGCGCATTAACTCACTTCATGGAGTTGTCGGATATAGATAGTAGAAAGTTTGGTTAACACGCAGTAACTATTAAACACCAGCAAATTTATTTAATTTTTTTCTATAAAATAATAAAAATATCATAAAAAATGAATGAATTAAAAATCACACGATAATCATTCCCCGCTAATCAAATATTATATTAGTTCATAAAAAAAATATCTTTTTGAATAATATCGAACTAACGAACAATTCTTTTAAATTCATCGTATCAAATAAAAATATTCGTTGTTTTTCTCGATTCAAAAATCTAGTATTTTATCCAATTATTCCTTATTTATTATTTTTATTTCTACTATCATTTTATTATTCGTATATTTAAGTATCTTAATTATTTGGTTCATTTAGTTTGCTACTGCGTATTAACCAAACTTCTAACTACACTTTGAAATAGTTTAATGCGCAGTTTTATGCATACAAGAGTCAAACAATTTTATTTTGATCACCCTATAAATTGTAAATCAGTTTTCTGTCATTTTTAATAATTTTGTTAATAATGGTGTGTTTTACTTTCAGTATTTATTATTTAAAAAGTAACAAAAAACTTAGTTTATTATACGTACTTCAGCTTATTTAATCAAATAAAAACACTTTATCTATTATTCTTTATATTTATTTTTGTAGACTTTTAATAATTAAAACAACTAGAAAGATGGAGTTTGAGTTCCCAAAAACAATCATAGAAATTTTATCGGCTATATTAATTTTAGTTGCCTTTGAGTTAATTAATCAAAAAAGTATAAAAGGTTATTCAGTCATGGCTTTAGGGCAAATTTTGGCTACTATTGTATGCATAATGGCTTCATTATGGTTTTTATCAGTTATGCATTTCATTAACTTCTTGTTAATGGTAAGAGGATATATGAAATGGAAAAAGAGGTAATTTTTTTAAATATAACCGATTTTCATTCTTGTCTAAATTTATATTCAGAGCATTAGAATATATTTAAAAAACAAAAAACCCTTAATGGTTAACACTAGTAAAAAACAGTAAAAACCCTAATTGCGTCATATAACTTAATTCACTATCTTTGAGTATCTTATACATCTTAAATCTGCGTATTAACCAAACTTCAATCTGTACTATGAACTAAATTAATGCGCAGTTCTTATTTATAATAAACTAACCTTTTTATTTATTTTAAAATCATTTTGACCATGGTATGTATTCTTTTATTTTCTAAAAATAAAAAACACCTAAAATAGGTGTTTTATCATATTTGAACTACTCTCTATTAACTATCTTATAAAAATTTTAATAGAAAATCTATTTTATGAATTAATTAGTTTCTTGATTTTGATGTTCCTTCATGATTTTTTCATGTTCAGTTTCCATAGTTTTATGTTCCTGCTCCATATTCCTATGCTCCGCAAGCATGCTAGCATGCTCGGTCTTTAGCACTTCGTGTTCTGCTTTTACTTCTTCATCAGTCATTGTACCCTTTTCATGCTTACTCTCAATATCAGCATGCTTCTTCATCAAAACACTATGACTTTCTATAATTTTTTCATGTTTTTCAATTAAGGTTTTATGCTTTTCTTCAATTTGAATGTGAAGTGAATCCGTTTCTGGAAGAGATGTATGTTTATTCTGCCATACTTTATGTTTTTCTTTCAGAACATTATGAGATTCTTTAAATTTTGCGTGTTCTTTTTCTAAGTCAGCATGAACTGTCATTAATTCTTTATGTAATTCTACGTTGAATTTTGGTTTGCAAGAAACAACGAACACTAATAAAATAAATAACGAACTAATAGTTTTTGAAATCATAGTAATGGGTTTAGTTATGTAATCAAAAATATTGATTTAAAATTAATTTTACTAATTCATTCATCACTTATTTTACAATAAACACTAAACAATTGATTTACTTAAACAAAGCTTTTTTTTAAAATAAATAGTTATTTAACTTTTGTAAGTTATCCCTTTTAATTCAACATTAGACATACAATTCTTTTTGAAGTCATTTATTAAACTAATTCCTAGTCTCAATGATTGAAAATCACAAATAGTAGTTTTACTATTTAAAAAACAAAAATCTACTGATACACTTTCAGTAATATCACCTATTTATTATTTCGTTTTATTTATTCAAATTTGTATGAGCATTTTAAAATTTCTGCGTATTAACCAAACAGTATAATTAAGAAATTACTCTAATTAAAAGTTAATGCGCAGTTTCTTTTCTTGAACTTTTCAAACTTTGTATTTGTACGATTTAAATTGAAAATAATTCGTCTTTAATAATAAAAAAATTGAACAAACCCAAGCAACAATCTTTTTATCAATTACTTAATATTATTAAAGTTTTCCTATAAATAATAAAAGCTCCCTTAATATTAAACATAAACGATATTCCTAACCATTAATAAAAATATTTTATGTATTTTTAAAGTTCAGCTTTTACTTGTTTAAGGGGCAAGTTAAGGTTGTTAATAAATATTCTGCGTATTAACCAAACTTCTAACTATATACTATGAACTAGATTAATGCGCAGTTCCTATTTTAAAGCAAAAACAACACAAAAATAATAATCATTCGATCGATCAATAAAATCTTTTTATTATTCGCAATTGTATTTTGATTTCTTAAAAAACTTCCTTGGCTATTGCTTTTATATTACTTGACTTTCCCATTGAATAATAATGAAGTACTGGTACCCCTCCTTTAATAAGTTCTTTACTTTGTTGAATTGCCCACTCTATCCCTACTTGTCTTACTTCTTTATTACTTTGGCATGAATCAACTGCATCTACAAGCTCCTCTGGCAAATCCAACCTAAAAATCTGCGGTAAAACTTGTAAATGTTTTTTTATGGCTAAGGGCTTTATACCTGGAATAATAGGAACATTTATTCCTATTTCTCTTGCCTTTTTAACAAAATCAAAATACTTTTTATTATCGAAAAACATTTGAGTTACAACATAATCGGCTCCAGCATCTACTTTTTGTTTTAATCTTTTTAAATCTGTTGTTAAACTAGGTGACTCAAAATGCTTTTCAGGATATCCAGCGACACCAATACAGAAATCAGCCTTATAAGGTGTTTCAATAATTTCATGTAAATATTTGCCTTTATTTAAATCATTTATTTGCTCCACTAAATCACAAGCATAATTATTTCCTCCTTCTGAGGGCTTAAAATATTGTTCATCTTTCCTAGCATCACCACGAAGTGCCATAATATTATCTAACCCCAAATAATGACAATCAACTAATACATACTCTGTTTCTTCTTTTGTAAACCCTCCACATAACACATGAGGTATTGCGTCAACATTGTATTTATACTTTAGCGAAGCACAAATTCCGACGGTACCTGGACGCATTCTTGTTATTTTTTTTTCTAATAAGCCATCCTGTTTTGGTATATATATATGCTCCTCTCTTGAGGTTGTTACATCAATAAAAGGTGGCTTAAACTCCATCAATGGGTCAATATTATTATATAATTCGTCAATATTTTGGCCTTTCTGAGGAGGTACAATTTCAAAAGAAAATAAGGTTTCTCCTTTAGCATTATCTATGTGTTCTGTTACTTTCATATATGTCTCTTTATAAAGAGCTATTTTATTGGTTATGTCTATTTAAAATTCTAACTTACAAGCACTTTACCTTTAAGGAATACAAGCTTTATTTGTTAACTATTTTATTGCGCTTTATTTTATTAAAATTAATTATCTGCAATTGCAGGGTGTAACCATTTTCTTGCTTTTTCTAACGTAATATTTTTTCTAAAAGCAAAATCTCTTACCTGATCATCAACTATTTTTCCCAGGCCAAAATATGATGCTTGCTCATTTGCAAAATAATATCCCGAAACTGCAGCTGCTGGCCACATAGCTAAACTCTCTGTCAATGTTACTCCTATATTTTTTTCTACTTGCAGTAAATTCCAAATTGTCTCTTTTTCCAGATGATCTGGACAGGCTGGGTAGCCAGGGGCTGGTCGAATTCCCTTGTAAGCTTCTTTTATTAATTCTTCATTTGATAAATCTTCCTTTACCGCATATCCCCAATGTTTTGTTCTTACTCTATGATGCAAATATTCTGCAAAAGCCTCGGCAAAACGATCGGCTAAAGCTTGTGCCATTATAGCATTGTAATCATCATGGTTATTTTTATAGAATTGAGCTAACTCATCCGCTCCGAAAATAGCTGTACAAAAAGCGCCAATATAATCTTGCTTACCAGAATCTTTCGGTGCAATAAAATCAGCCAATGCGTAACTTGGTTTTCCTTCTCTTTTTTTCAACTGTTGCCTTAAACTTCTAAATACAGCTATTTGTTTTCCTTTTTTCTCGACAAGAATATCATCATCATTAATACTATTCGCTTCAAAAATCCCAAAAATTGCCTTGGGCTTCAATAATTGTTTGTCGATAATATGAGTTAACATTTCTTGAGCATCTTTAAATAAATTACTCGCATGCTCACCAACCAATTCGTCTTCTAATATATTGGGAAATTTACCATGTAAATCCCACGAACGAAAGAAAGGACTCCAATCAAAAAACATTACTAATTCCCTCAGACTTACTTGCTCTAACTTTTGAACACCTAATTCATTTGGTTTTGAAATATTAACTGAGCTCCAATCAATCTTAAATTTACGTTTTCGGGCCTCTTTTATTGATATATAATGCTTTTCTTTACCTCTTTTCAAAAATTTATTTCGAAACTCTTCATAGTCGTTTTTAAGTTTTGCTACGTAATCATTTTTGGTGTTTTTATTTAATAGATCTCCTACGACTGTTACCGCTCTTGAAGCATCATTTACATGAACCACCGCATTCTTATACTGTATATCTATTTTTACTGCTGTATGCGCCTTTGATGTTGTTGCACCTCCAATTAGCAATGGAATTTCAAAATTCTGTCGTTCCATTTCTTTCGCTAAATACACCATTTCATCTAGTGAGGGAGTAATTAAACCGCTCAAACCAATTGCATCAACATTTTCCCTTTTTGCTGTTTCTATTATTTTTTCAGGTGGTACCATTACTCCTAGATCAACAATTTCATAATTATTACATCCTAAAACAACACTTACTATATTTTTACCAATATCATGAACATCTCCCTTTACTGTAGCCATTAAAATTTTCCCTAAAGCTTTTTGTTCTTCACTTTTCTCAGCTTCTATAAAAGGGTTTAAGTAAGCAACAGCTTTCTTCATTACACGGGCAGATTTTACCACCTGTGGTAAAAACATTTTCCCTTCTCCAAATAAATCTCCAACTACATTCATGCCTGTCATAAGATGCCCTTCAATAACTAATAATGGCTTATCGACACTTTTTCGAGCTTCCTCAGCATCCTCGACAATAAAAGTATCAATTCCTTTTACTAAAGCATGAGTAATTCTATCTTGTAATGGTAATTTCCTCCACTCTAAAGCTGTGTGATCTTCTTCTTTTTTCCTTCCTTTTACTGATTCAGCAAAATCAAGTAATCTTTCTGTAGCGTCATCTCTTCTGTCTAGAATTACATCTTCTATATGCTCTAATAAATCCTTTGGAATATCATCATAGACTTCTAACATTGCAGGGTTAACAATTCCCATATTCATCCCTGCCTTTATTGAGTAATACAAAAATACAGAGTGCATAGCTTCTCTTACCGTATTATTTCCTCTAAATGAAAAGGAAACATTACTTACCCCACCACTAACACTTGCATGAGGTAAATTTTGACGAACCCAACGGGTCGCTTCAATAAAATCAATTGCATTTCTCCGATGCTCCTCCATCCCGGTGGCTACAGGAAAAATATTCAAATCGAAAATAATATCTTCAGGTGGAAAATTTACTTGATCAATTAAAACTCTATATGACCTCTCTGCAATTTCAATACGACGCTCAAAAGTATCTGCTTGTCCCACTTCATCGAATGCCATAACGATTACTGCAGCTCCATATCTTTTTATTTGTGTTGCCTCCCAAATAAACTTATCTTCTCCTTCTTTTAATGAAATTGAATTAACTACTGATTTTCCTTGAACGACTTGAAGCCCCGCTTCTATAATCTCCCATTTCGAGCTATCTATCATAATTGGCACACGAGCTATGTCTGGTTCAGAAGCAATCAAATTTAAAAAACGGATCATTGCATGCTTACCATCAATCAAACCATCATCCATGTTAATATCTATAATTTGAGCTCCACCGTCAACTTGGTGTCTCGCAATTACCAATGCTTCATCAAACTTCTCCTCCTTAATTAGTCTTAAAAATTTTCTGGATCCAGCTACATTAGTTCTTTCCCCTACATTTATAAAATTACTTTCAGGGGTTATAATTAGTGGCTCTAGCCCAGATAATTTCATATACTTACTTTCAACTTTACTCATTACACAATAATCTATTTTTTAATAAAGTACTTTTTTATTCAAAAAAGTGATCATACTACCTATTACAATCACCAAACACTTACTTCATATTATATAATCATCAATAAGCATTTTAAACATATTTTTAAGCTTTTTTCATTGATCAAGCATATTTAAATTCTCTTGGCTTGTATCTAGCAGCGACTTTGGCTATTTCCCTGATATGATCAGGAGTAGTTCCACAGCACCCTCCTATAATATTAATTAAACTTTTCTTTAAGTATTCTTCTATCTGATCAGCTGTTTCCTCTGGTGTTTCATCATATTCACCAAAGGCATTTGGTAACCCAGCATTGGGATGTGCTGAAACTGCAAACCTAGTTTTAGGAGCAATAGACTCTAAATGAGGCTGTAATAGATTTGCTCCCAAAGCACAATTAAAACCTACTGATAAAAGAGGAATATGTGAGATAGAAATAAGGAAAGCTTCTGCAGTTTGTCCAGATAGAGTTCTTCCCGAGGCATCCGTAATAGTTCCTGAAACCATAATAGGTATTTCTATTTTTCTTTGAGCTTTAATTTCTTCAATAGCAAATAGTGCCGCTTTAGCATTTAAAGTATCAAAAACTGTTTCAACCAAAAGGATGTCAGAACCGCCTTCGATAAGAGCTTCAGCCTGTTGTTTATAGGCAATACGTAATTCATCAAAAGTTACAGCTCTATAGCCAGGATCGTTAACATCGGGTGACATACTTGCTGTTCGATTGGTTGGGCCAATAGAGCCTGCTACAAACCTTGGTTTCTGAGGTTCTTTTACTGAAAATTCATCAGCTACTTCCTTGGCCAGTTTTGCCGACTGAAAATTTAGTTCGTATACTAAATCCTCCATTTGATAATCTGCCATAGCAATGGTTGTTCCTGAAAAGGTATTGGTTTCAATAATATCGGCTCCTGCAGCAAAATATTTTCTATGTACCTCTTTTACAGCCTCTGGTTGCGTAATTGACAGTAAATCATTATTACCCTTTAAAGGTATTGGATAATCCTTAAAACGTTCGCCACGAAAATCATCTTCTGTGAACTGATAGCGTTGAAGCATAGTACCCATTGCTCCATCGAGCACTAAAATTCTGTTACGTATTTCTTTAAAAATATTTGACATTCCTGACATTTTATGTTGTGTGTCATCAGGAAAAGAGAAAAGTATTTCTTTTCGTTATCTCTCTGTTTTAACAGTAGAATTTAGCACCTTCTTTGATATTCAAAGGGTTGCTAAGGTTTCAACGGGTCTAATCCCTCCACCTTTCTTGATAACACTTATTGAGTTAAATGAACTTAATTAGAGCAAATTTAATGAATTATTCTTTATAATGAAAGCTTATTGTTTAAAACAATTACAAATCAGTTAGTTTCTTAAAAGGGTAAAATCATAATTTTTTCGAATAATAAAAGATAGCACTAATATATTTTCAAATAAACATTAAAAATTCAGTATCCACCTTATTACTATTTTTTATTAAATAGTGTAATCATATAAACCTGAAGATAAATACCTATCTCCTCTGTCGCAAACAATTGCTACAATTATTCCTTTATCAATCTGGTTTGAAATTTCTAAAGCTATTTTAAGGGCTCCACCACTACTCATACCAGCCATTATACCTTCATTACGAGCCAATTTACGAGTCATTTCTATAGCTTCATCTGAACTAACTTCTGCTATTTGATCAACTTTATTTTTATCGAAAATTGTAGGCAAATATTCTGGAGACCATCTTCGAATACCAGGGATCCTTGACCCTTCTTTTGGCTGTGCTCCTATAATTTGAATATCTGGATTCTGTTCTTTTAAAAATGAAGAAACGCCCATAATCGTCCCTGTTGTTCCCATTGCAGATATAAAATGAGTTACTTCCCCTTCTGTATCTCTCCATATTTCTGGACCTGTTGTTTTATAATGCGCCTTCCAATTATCGTTATTTTCAAACTGGTTCAGCATAAAGTATCCCTTTTTATAACGAAGCTCTAAAGCTTTGTCTCTAGAACCTTCAATACCCCCTGCTGCTGAGGTTAAAATGACCTGAGCTCCATAAGATTTCATTGTTTTAATCCTTTCCTCAGTTGCATTCTCTGGCATTACTAAAACCATATTAACACCCAAAACTCTAGCCATTAATGCCAGCGCTATTCCTGTATTTCCACTAGTAGCCTCAACTAAATAATCTCCTTTTTTTATATTTTTTCTATGAATCGCTTCGGCAATCATATTATAGGCAGCTCTATCTTTGACACTCCCCCCTGGATTATTTCCCTCCAGTTTCAATAATATTTTAACATTTTTATTATTATGCAATGAGTTAATCTCTACTAGCGGTGTATTTCCAATACTATCGGTAATTGTTTTAGTTTTCATATTTTCGTATTTACCACACAAAAATCATTTGGCATATGACTTTCTAGTAGTGATTTTATATTCTGACTTATAGGTAACTATCGATCCTTGAGGAACTGATTCTGTTACACATACATTTGCTCCAATTATACTATCTGCTCCAATAGAAACATTTCCTCCTAAAATAGTTGCATTTGCATAAATAGTAACATTATTCTCGATAGTAGGGTGTCTTTTAACAGATGCTAATTCTTTTTTAACTTGTAAACCTCCCAATGTAACTCCTTGATAGATTTTAACATTATTTTTAATTATCGTTGTTTCGCCAATAACAATTCCTGTTGCGTGATCGATAAAAAATGATTCTCCTATAGTAGCTCCAGGATGAATATCTGTACCTGTTAAACTGTGCGCATATTCACTCATTATTCTTGGTAAAATAGGAATTTGCATTTTATATAGCTTATGGCTCAATCTATAGATTGCAATAGCATGAAACCCTGGATAAGCCAAATACACTTCTAATAAGCTTTTACAAGCTGGATCTGTTTTTTCAAAAATTTGAGCATCTAAATCTAATTGCTCTCTTATGTTACAAAAAGATTCTTGATAGTCTTTCCAGATATTTTCTGCATTATCGATTTGAAGCACTTCTAAAATATTTATAAAACTATCTTTTAAATGTGCTCCTTTTTTATGACAAACATCATCGAATAGAGAATAAAATAGCTGTTTTGCAAAATTTTTTATTTCGTCTTTTATTGATAAGTTATAATGTTTAAACTTCATTTTATATTTTTAGTTATACAAGAAAACCGAATTAACTTTCTGGTGCTAATTCTATTTCTAAACCTTCCAACTCATGTGTTATCTGGATTTGACATCCTAGTCTGCTATTGGACTTAACATCAAATGCTTCGGCCAACATTGCATCCTCATCATCTGTAATTTCTGGTAAATTGTGTGCTGTTTTAACATAACATTGACAAGAAGCACACATAGCCATTCCTCCACAAACACCTATTGTTCCTTCTGGAGCCAACTCATAAGAACGTACCAACTCCATTAGATTCATTGCCATATCTGTCGGCGCTAATACCTCATGCATTACACCTTCACGATCAATTATTTTTATGTTAATATCTTGTTCCATTACTCAATTGCTTTAACTACTGCTTTTGGTGCTTCTTTCTTTGTACCATCAAAACCTTGAACCCCTCCAACTGTTGTATATTTCATCACGTATTTTTTATTTGGATGTATTCTTTGATATGCGCTTTGGCACATCAAAGTAGCCTCATGAAAACCACATAAAATTAATTTCAATTTTCCTGGATATGTATTAACATCTCCAATAGCATAAATTCCAGGAATATTTGTTTGGTAATCTAATGCATTGTTTACTTTGATAGCATTTTTTTCAATCTCTAATCCCCAATTAGCTATAGGGCCTAATTTAGGTGCCAATCCGAATAATGGGATAAAATGATCCGTATCAATGATATATGGCTCTCTATCTTTTTGCTCAACAGCAACCCCAGTTACTTTATCATCTCCTAAGATTCCTTTCACCTCTGCTGGCGTAATTAAGTTTATCTTCCCTAAGTTTTTTAACTCTTGTACTTTTTCTACTGAATCGAGAGCTCCTCTAAACTCATTTCTTCTATGAATTAACGTTACTGATTTTGCTACATCTGTTAAGAAAATTGACCAATCTAATGCTGAATCACCACCGCCTGCAATCACTACATCTTTATCTCTATATAATTCAGGCTCTTTAATCATGTACTCAACTCCATTATCTTCAAACTTCTCAATATTCTCAAGTTTTGGTTTACGAGGCTCAAAACTACCTAATCCTCCAGCGATTGCTACTACTGGTGCTTGGTGCTTTGTCCCTTTATTCGTTGTTACGATAAACGTACCATCTTCTTGTTTTTCAATAGTATCAGCGCGCTCTCCTAACGTAAATCCTGGCTCAAATTGTTTAATTTGCTCCATCAAGTTCTTAGTTAAATCTCCTGCCAAGATTTCTGGGTATGCTGGAATATCGTAGATCGGTTTCTTTGGATAAATCTCAGAACACTGTCCTCCTGGTTGTGGTAATGCATCAATTAAATGACAACGTAATTTTAATAATCCTGCTTCAAAAACTGTAAATAGGCCAGTTGGACCTGCTCCGATGATTAATATATCTGTCTTTATCATTTTTCTTTATTTAACTTACTAAATGAAAATTAGTAATATTCTAATTGATTTTATCTTGATTTAAATAATTTGTTCGATTCGCTACTAAATTTTCCGTTAACTTATTTAGTTCATCTACCTTTTGTTCAAAATCTCCTTTAATCGTTTTTCTGTAATTATGTAAGTTTTTCACAAATTGATTGATATCGTCTGGAATTACTTCTTCAAAAAACTGTCTTAAACGTTTTGCTGTTGTCGGCGATTTACCGTTTGTTGAAATCGCAACTTTTACATTCTTCTTCGTTACAATTCCTCCCATATAGAAATCGCAATACGGCGGATTATCAGCTACGTTTACTAAAATAGATCGTTTTCTACAGTGCTCATATACCTTAATATTAATCTCGGGTACATCAGTAGTAGCAACTACCATATGTTTACCCTTTAAATATTTCTGATTGTATACATCATTAATTATGGCTACATTTCCTTTTTTAGCTTCTTCTAAAGTTGTTTCTCTAAAAAAAGGAGCAACCATAGTTACTTTTGCATTCGGGCTTGATTTTAACAAAAAAGAAAGTTTTTCTTCTGCTACAAATCCCCCACCAACTACTAATATTTCCAATTGTTCTACTTTTAAGAAAATTGGATACAGATTATTTCTATCTTGTTCCATTAAACTACAGCTTTTAAGGCCACCTCTTCTTGCAAATTCAATAATTGCTCTCTATGCTTTACCACGCTTCCTAAAACAATAATCGCAGGGTTACTCAATTGACTTTCGGCAACAACTTCCTCTATAGTTTCAACGGTTCCAATTCCTATTTTCTCTTGTGGAGTGGTTCCATTTTGAATAATAGCTACAGGTAATTCGTTTTTTTCTTCTTGTTTGAACAAAGCAACAATCTCAGATAGTTTTCCCATTCCCATTAACACGACTACAGTTGCATTCGATTTGGCTGCTAAAGCCACATCAGTTGATAATTTGTGTTGTTTTGTTGTTCCAGTAATTACCCAAAAACTTTCAGAATCCCCTCTTTTTGTTAAAGGAATATTTTGATAAGCTGGCACCGCCAATGACGACGATATTCCTGGAACCATTTCAACTAAAAGCCCATGTTCTGCAGCATATTCCATTTCTTCGGCACCACGACCAAAAATAAAAGGATCGCCGCCTTTCAAGCGCACTACGTGTCCGTGAGAATGACCTCTAGCAACAATTAACTCATTAATCTGTTCTTGTTGATATCGGTAACAACCTCTACGTTTTCCTACAAAAATCATTTCTGCCATTGGATTCACATGCTCTAAAAGTTCTGGATTCACCAAAGCGTCATATAAAACAACATCAGCTTGTTTCAATGTTTTTATAGCTTTCAACGTGATTAACTCAACATCTCCTGGTCCTGCTCCTACTACTGTTAATTTAGGTTGCTTACTCATTTTTACTCAATTTAAATGCAAGAAAACAATGTTAAAACAACTAAAAATCAATTGTTTAACACAATAACATCCTACTATGTTTATTTTTCTAATTCAACCTTCGCTTTTCTAAAAACATCGATTGTTGTATAGAAAGCTTTAGCTTCTTCTAAATATTTTTTTGCAAAAGCCTCAGTAGGCTCATTTTTATTTATTTGATATACCAACTCCTCAAATGCAGTTGATAATTCTACCTTATTGGTTTCAACAAATACCTTATCAAAATTGGTTATAATTCCAGCTTGAGTATTTGTTTTAGCTCCTTCAGAAGTTAACAATGCCTTTGCAGTATTAATGATCGCTGCATAAGAATGATAAATACTATCTGCCCATTGTTGTTCTTTTAAAGCTTCAATAGCATTTTCAATTTTTTCTTCACTTTCAAATAATAAAGTTGCTACTAAATCAATTACAACACCGGCACATTCTCCAACCCCTATAGCTTTTATATACTTTTCATTATGTCCCCAATCGATAAAGTCTTCATCAATTAGGTTTGAAGTATTCGATAATTCTTTTAATAAATTATAGAAATATGTTTTCCCATTTCTATCATAGTAACTTAAGAACTCTTCGTCTTCTTCTTTATTAGCTTCGAAATCATTTAATAAAATTCGTAAAGCTTCTGGACCTCTTTTACTTGGTATTTTTACAAGTTTATCAGCAAAACGACCTTGTCCGTCTCCAACAATACCACCACCGATTAACACTTGTAAAGCTGGTGCTAATAAAGCTCCTACTTTTACCGACATTCCTTGAAATCCAATATGAGCCATATTATGTTGACCACAAGCATTCATGCACCCACTAATTTTAATTGTGATATCTGTATTGTTTACGTATTGTGGATATTCTGTTTTTAAAACTCGTTCTAATTCGGCCGCAATTCCTGTGCTACTCGCAATTCCTAAATTACAGGTATCGGTACCTGGACACGCCGTGATATCAAAAAGGGTATTGTACCCAACATCTGTAAAACCAAGCTTCTTTAATTCTGCATAAAAAACGGGTAAAAACTCTTCTCTTACATGACGAATTAAAATATTTTGACGTAAAGTAAAACGTAATTCATTCGCCGCATATTTCTTGATTAAATCAGCTAATAAACGAGCTTTATCTGTGTAGAAGTCTCCTAAGTGAACTTTGATTCCTATAGCGTATAAACCTTCTTGTTTTTGTTTTAAAATATTGGTCTTTTTCCACTCGTTATATTCTTCTATATTTTCAATAACCACTGACGGAATTTCATCCGTTCCAAAAATTAATTCTTGTTCAAATTTTGAGGTATCAACTGGATATGTTTGATATGCTAAAGCTCTTTTTTCTGCTTCAACTAATGCTAAGAAACCGTCTAAACCTAAACTTTTTACTAGGAATTTTAATCTTGCTTTCGCTCGTTTTGCTCTTTCACCATGACGGTCAAAAACTCTTAATACTGCTTCAATAGTAGGAATTAATAAATCCGTTTCTAAAAACTCATACATTACATCAGCTTGACGAGGTTGAGACCCCAAACCACCAGCTAGTAAAACTTTGAATCCTTTGATTTCTTTGTCTCCTACTTTTTTAGTTTTGGCAATAAAGCCTAAATCATGCATAAAACTTAAAGCAGTATCTTCTTCTGTAGACGAGAATGACATTTTAAATTTTCTTCCCATTTCTTGACAAATTGGGTTTCTTAAGAAAAATTCAAAAGTTGCGTGTGCATATGGAGTAACATCAAAAGGTTCCTTAGGATCGATTCCTGCAGTTTCCGATGCTGTTACATTACGTACTGCGTTTCCACAGGCTTCTCTTAATGTAATATCGTCTTTTTCTAGTTGTGCCCACAATTCTGGCGTTCTATCTAAACTCACATAATGAATTTGAATATCCTGACGTGTTGTAATATGTAAGCGACCTCGAGAATACTCGTCAGAAACGTCAGCAATTCTATGAAGTTGCTCACTTGTTACTTTACCATACGGTAATTTAATACGTATCATTTGAACGCCTAATTGACGCTGTCCGTATACTCCACGAGCTAGCCGTAAACTTCTAAATCGCTCTTCATCAATTTGACCTTCTTTAAATAAACGAATCTTGCGTTCTAATTCTAGAATGTCTTTTTCTACAACTGGGTTTTCTATTTCTGATCTAAAACTCTGCATGATTTTTATTAGTTTTCTTTGAAAAATTATTAGTTCTCAAAGTATTTTAATTACAAGTTAATAGCTAATTATATTCTGTAATTTGAAATTAAATTTTATTATTCTTTATGGTTTCTAGGACAAAGGCTATTGATGTAGAAAGCTTTGTTTTACTAATAAATCTTCTTCCGTCTCTACATTATTTTCATCTGGCACACAGCAATCAACTGGACAAACTGCCGCACATTGTGGTTCTTCATGAAATCCTTTACACTCTGTACATTTATCAGCAACGATAAAATAATACTCATCTGAAATTGGCATCTGAGCCTCATTTGCATCAACTTCCTTACCTCCAGGGAACTCCACATTTCCACTTAAGGAAGTCCCTTCACTATAGTTCCAATCTACGGCTCCTTCGTAAATTGCTGTGTTTGGGCATTCGGGTTCGCACGCCCCACAGTTTATACATTCATCGGTTATTATAATTGCCATAGATCACTCGTTTAATTAATAAAACCAACCCCTGCTGTGTTATTAGTTTTTGGGTTTACTAAAATAAATGCTCCGTTAGCTTTATTACTTTTATAACTATCGATAAATAGTTGTTTGCTTACTTTTAGCGAAACTTCTCCAATTTCATTTAAGGTTAATTGATCAGAAGACCCTTTCTTTCCTGAAAAATCAGTTTCAATAGTTGATGAAATATTTATAATTTTTACTTGAGCATCGTTAACTCCATGTTTGATGTAATACTTCTCTGACACTTGTAAAGGTGTTTTATCCATCCAACAAATTGTTGCATCCAATTGCTTCACTACCTTTGGCTCTTCACCTGCCTTTACAATCATATCACCTCTACTAATATTTACATCATCTTCTAAAGTTATACTTACTGAACTTCCTCTTTTTGCTACTTCATATTCTTTATCAAAGAAATGAATACTTTTAACTTTAGAATTTATTGCTGATGGTAAGATGGTTACCTCATCACCTATCGCTAAATCACCTCCGTATAATTTACCTGCATATCCTCTAAAATCATGATACTCCTCTGTTTTAGGCCTGATCACATTTTGTACCGGAAAACGCACTTGAGAAGCTTCTTGAACATCTTCTGGATTTAAATTTTCAAGATGATCTAATAAACTTGGCCCATTATACCAATCAATTCTATCGGATCTATCCACGACATTATCTCCATGTAATGCTGAAATTGGTATGAATGTTATATTTTGATTTTGGTACTCACTTTTGCTTGCTAAATACTCAATTTCTCCTTTTATTTGATCAAATTTCTCTTTCGAAAAATCTACTAAGTCCATTTTATTTACCGCTACAACTACATCTTTCACTCTTAAAAGATTATTAATAGAGAAGTGTCTGTAAGTTTGTTCTACAACTCCGTTTCTAGCATCTACTAAAATAATTGAAGCTTGTGAATTTGAAGCCCCTGTAACCATATTTCTAGTGTATTCAATATGCCCAGGAGTATCAGCAATAATAAAACTAGTTTTTGGAGTAGAAAAGTAGATATGAGCCACATCAATCGTAATTCCTTGTTCTCTCTCAGCTACCAATCCATCTGTTGCCAGTGAAAAATCTAAATAATCGAACCCTTTTTGTCTACTTTTTTCTTCAATTGCTTCTAATTTATCATCTGTTAAAGATTTCGTATCATAGAGAATTCGTCCTATCAACGTACTTTTTCCGTCATCTACGCTTCCAGCCGTTGCTATTTTCAATACATTCATTGCCTTTGTTTCTGTTTTTAGTTACGTTTTATTTTTTTAGAAATATCCTTGTTGCTTTCTCTTCTCCATTGCTGCTTCAGACCTTTTATCGTCGATTCTTGCACCTCTTTCGGATATTGTTGATACTCTTATTTCATCAACTATTGTATCAATATCAGTTGCTACCGATAATACTGCTGCTGTACAACTCATATCGCCAACCGTTCTAAAACGCACCATACGTTCTTCTACTTTTTCATCGTCTTCTCTATAGACTACTTCGTCGTTAGCAGACCAAATAAGTCCGTCTCTAACAAAAGTTTCTCTATTGTGAGCAAAATAGATTGAAGGTATTTCAATTCTTTCTTGCTGTATATACGACCAAACGTCTAATTCTGTCCAATTAGAAATTGGAAAAACTCTAACGTTTTGTCCCAAATCAATACGTCCATTTAACATATCAAATAATTCAGGGCGTTGATTTTTTTCATCCCATTGACCGAAATCATCTCTAACTGAGAAAATACGTTCTTTCGCTCTTGCTTTTTCTTCGTCCCTTCTTGCTCCTCCAATACAAGCATCAAAACCAAATTCATCAATAGCATCTAAAAGAGTTTCTGTTTGTAACATATTTCTACTAGCGTACTTTCCTGTTTCCTCTTTTACCTTTCCTGCATCAATGTTATCTTGAACATTTCTTACGATTAACTCTACTCCAAGCTCATCAACTAAACGATCTCTGAACTCGATCGTTTCAGGGAAATTGTGTCCTGTATCGATGTGCATTAATGGGAAAGGAATTTTACCGGGATAAAACGCTTTTTGAGCAAGTCTCACCAGTGTTATACTATCCTTCCCTCCTGAAAACAATAATACTGGTTTTTCAAATTGAGCGACTACTTCCCTTAATATATATATAGCTTCACTTTCTAAGGCTCCTACTCTAATTTCTTTCGTATTCATCTTCCTAATCTATTTTTTAAACATGCAAACCGCACTCTCTATTATTCTCTACTTTTGTTGGATCGAAATATTTGAACTCGTTTGGAATGTCAAATTTTTCTAAATACTCATCTAATTCTTCATCTGAAAAATTATAAAAAGGACTTACTTTAATTACGCCATCCTTACTTTGTGAAACAACATCAATACTATCTCTAAAAACTGTTTGCCCTTTTCTTAAATTAGTGAACCAAATTTTTGGTTTATGCTCTTGCATCGCTCTTTTAAAAGGCTCTAGTTTCACTTGCTCCGTAAATAAAGCATGGTTAGGATCATCAACAGTTGGTAATCCTAAGATTACATTTCTATGCGCTACCGTTTGCTTTGGAACATATAACTGTACGTTTAATTGTAACTTGTGTATTAGCTCCTCAGCGTGTTTGTATGTTTGAGGAGTATTGTAACCCGTATCACACCAGATAACCTCAATATCATTATTTAATGAAGTAACTAAATGTAGAATAGCACCTTCATAAGGTCTAAAGTTTGTAGTAATCACAGGTTTTAGCCCCATATCCAAAGCCCACTTCACAACCTCTTTAGGTGTTTTGTTTTTTAATTGTTCGTTTACTGCTTTTAAATCGATCGTTTCTAAATTCATTTTTTACCCCATTTTATACTATTCCAAACTCTCTCATGAAAAAAATATAAGAGCATTTTTGTTACTAATTCTATTCCTCCAATAGATAAAGCTGTTTTTACTTGTCCTGTAATTATCCAAGAAATCAAAATCGTATCGAGGGTTCCTACAGTTCTCCAACTAATTGATTTTACAACACTTCTAATTGGTTTTTCGGACTTCTTATCCGTCTTATAATTTGTTTTATCTTCTATTGTTTGTTCTAAAATCATTTAATTTTACCTTTTACCCTATCGGAATAGTAGGTTTTAAGTTGACAAATATAAAAACTCTTCTTTAATTTGAAAGAAAAAAATAAAAAATTAACAATTAGATAAGATTAGAATAAAATTTAGACTAGATCAGCCAACGTAGTATTTCGAAGAACATTCAGCGTATTATCACGTACTTGAATCATTAACTTGTGTACAGAGCAAGTTTCCTCATCTGGACAATCATCGCATTTTTCATAGAAATTTAAACTTACACATGGAACCATGGCAATTGGACCTTCTAGAGTCCGAATAACATCTGTCATTTTAACGTCTCCAGAATTCTTTAACAAATAATAGCCACCTCCTTTTCCTTTTTTAGCCCCTAAAATTCCAGACTTTCTAAGGGTCAGTAGTATACTTTCTAAAAACTTATGTGATATATTTTCTTGTTGAGATATCGTCGCTATTTGAACTTTTACTCCTTTTTCTTGCCTTGCAATAAAAGTAAGTGCCTTAATCCCATATTTAGTTTTCTTTGAAAGCATGCTACAAATATAAAATTTTTAAGCTTTCAAATAATTTAGATTATTTCAAATTATAAATAAATTGTTCGTCTCTCAATTGTCATTAATAATCAATTTTCAACTAAAATTAATAGAGTTTATTAGCGATACTATTCTGAAATATATACTTAAGAAGTATTCTATTTGTAGCATGCTTTCAAACACATATTAATTCTAAAACACTAAATCTTTAAAGTAAATCATTTTTAGAATTAAATTAAAAAATAGAAACATATTTTTTTAGAAAGTTTAAACTAAAAAAGAATATTTTAATTAGAAATTAAAACCATAAGCCTTATTGTTCTTTGCAAAAGGCTTATGAATTATAAGATATATTTCATAAAGCTAACTTTGATCCAAATATGATTACTTATTTAATAAGTATCAAATTTTATTATTTATTCGTTATCTCTTCAAGAAATATTTTTTTAATTACACACCTATCACCTTTTTTGGTTTAGAGATCTATTTTCTTTAAAACAATGACTTCATCATTTCTCCCAAACTATCATATTCTTTAAATAATACATCAAGAAAAACCTTCTTATTCTTTTCTTTATTCATCAAAGTAGCTCTATCTGATATTCTATAATTCCTGAATGTTTTAAGATAGTTATTCAAATGTTTTTTTAAAGATTTGTCTATCGATAAATGATTTGTGTTTTTCATTTTTTAACTCTATAGAGTCTCATTTAATTTAACTTTATGCCTATTTAATAAAGCCTTAGCAATTCCTACATTAGCTTTCTTTGAATCAATTGCTAGATAAATAAAATAACTTCCGCTCGGTGCGATATTGATAATATGTACCTGAGATGACAATGTAATCGTAATGTCTTCTATGTTTTCATTTAAACCTAAAGCTTCAATCGCCTTTAACTTTGCCTTTACTACCTCTAAATTGTAAGCAGAAGCTAAATCTGGGTCAAATTCTTTATTAGCTGTGTAAGAATCGTAAGCTTCACCTGAAGATACATCTGTAATTGATACTGCGATAAACCCATCTATTACTTTTAAATTTGTAATTAGGTCATTTAAAATTTCTTTCATATTTAAAAGATTGAATTAATAAAATTTTTTATTGTTATGCTGAAACTATTTTTCGTAATGTTAGTTTCATAAAATTAGCATTTGAAAGATCTTTAGTTATCAAACAAATAAATTGATCTTTACTTATTTTTTCAATAATTATAAATCCACTTTTCGAAGCTAAAGAAATAGCGTTAGTATCATCTCCTATCTTTGTTTCCATTGTATCTTGAAGAAGTTCATTTGACATCGTTACAATTACCCCTATCATTGCTGAAACATTATTTTCATTTGATACTTTATATGAATCTAACATATGACCTTCAGAATCGAAAATAAGCCCTGATTCTGCTTGTGACTTCTCTACTATAGAAGTAAGATCTAATTTTCCCATTATAATATTATAGAATGTTATTTGTTAAAAAATAAAAATTAGCTACCTATACCTTTTATAAGTTGAAATTATCGTTATAAGATATTTCTTTTACCTTCTATTTAAGAATAAAAAGAGAATAATAGCTATGATAATTCTTAAATTATCCCTCTTTACATAAAGAAAAAAATCATACTTTTTTTAGATATTTCAACTATAATAAAGCGTTAATTATAGCATCAAAAATTTATTATCCCTTTATCAAGAGAATTATATTTATTGTTTTGACAAAAGTACTTTTAGTCCGTTGTTAAAAACAATATGAAGTATTTACAATGTAATGTTTGGAAAAAAAAAGAAACGATGTGTCTAAAAAAAGAATAAATAATTAAAAATAAGTTCAAGGTTGCATCAAAAAACTGTTTAGAAGATTTATAGCCTAATAATAGTTAAAAATGAATTATTAGTACTATATAAGAGGTAAATAATATTAATTTTACATGCATTATATTTTTAACTGAACTATTTGAAAATCTATAAAATCACAAAAAACGAAAGGAGATTAATAAAACATTTCGGAATGAATTTTATGAAGCTTATAAAATAGAAATGAAAACAGTCATACTTTATTCAGAAAATCATATTACATTCATTGTAATTAAAATTATCTACTATGTATACCAAGTAGATTTTAAAAATACATTAACTATTTTTATTGAGAATTTAATAAAAATATATTCATAAAGTAAGCTTATAGGCCTACCTTATGAAATATAAATATTAAAAACTTAAAGCTTGGTTTAAATCTTCAATGATATCTTCTACATTCTCTAAACCAATAGAACAGCGTACTAATCCGTCTGTAATTCCAACTTCTAATCTATCGGCTTCGCTTAATTTACTATGAGTAGTAGATGCTGGGTGCGTCGCGATGGTTCTGGTATCTCCAAGGTTTGCTGATAATGAACACATTTTGACTCTATTTAAAAATGTTCTACCTGCTTCAATTCCTCCTTTGACTTCAAAGGCTACAATATTTCCTCCTAAACGCATTTGTTTCTTCGCTACTTCATACTGTGGATGTGATTTTAAGAAAGGATACTTCACAAAATTAACTTGATCATGTCCTTCTAAAAATGTTGCCACTTTTAATGCATTTCCACAATGTTTTTCTACTCGTATGGAAAGCGTTTCTAAACTCTTAGATAATACCCAAGCATTAAAAGGTGACATTGCTGGCCCCGTATTTCTTGAGAACAAGTAAATTTCTCTAATAAGATCAGACCTACCTACAGTTACTCCACCAAGCACTCTTCCCTGTCCATCAATTAACTTAGTTGCAGAATGGATAACCAGATCCGCTCCATACTTAATTGGATTTTGCAAATAAGGAGTAGCGAAGCAATTGTCAATTACTAATAATAAATTATGCTTTTTTGCTATTCCATCTAATATCTCTAAATCTATAATATCAACAGCAGGATTCGTCGGAGTTTCTGCATACAATATCTTTGTATTAGGTTGAATAAGACTTTCTATTGTTTCAGGCTCATTTATTTTAAAATAACTTGTTTCAATATTCCATTTTGGAAAATATTTTGTGAACAAACTATGCGTTGATCCAAAAACCGAACGAGATGAGACAATATGATCTCCTGAATTTAAAAGCGCTGCAAAAGTTGAAAAAACGGCTGCCATTCCTGTAGCAAAAGCATAACCTGCTTCAGCACCTTCCATATCCACTATTTTATTTACAAACTCTGTTGTATTCGGATTGGAAAATCTACTGTATAAATTTTTCTCTTTTTCTTCGGCAAAAGAAGCTCTCATGTCTTCAGCGTCATCAAACGTAAAACTTGAAGTTAAGTATAAAGGAACAGAATGCTCAGAGAACTGAGTTCTTTCAGTCTGAGTTCGTATTGCTCTTGTTTCAAAATTTTTGCTCATCTTATTTTTCGTGTTTCGTATCTTATTAATCTTTAAAAACCTACAATAAATATGATAAAACTTTCACTCAATTAAGTAAAAGTTTTATCATCATTTTATTTATAATTTCAATTATTATTTATCGTTAAGTCTTAATTACCACTCTTTGCTAGTCTTAGAATATCTCCAAAAACTCCTCTCGCTGTAACCTGGGCTCCCGCTCCTGCGCCTTGAATAACAATTGGTTGTTCTCCATAGGATTCTGTGTAGATTTCAAAAATCGCATCAGAACCTTTTAAACTTCCTAGTGGGGAGTTCTGAGGAACAGAAACCAGTTTCACATCTAACTGCCCTTTTGTTTGTTGCAAATCTCCATGTAAATCTCCAATATATCTTAAAACATGACTTTCTTCTTGCTTCTCTTTTATTTCTTGGAAGAATGGATTCAACTTAGTCAAGTCTGATAAAAATTCATCCGCAGTAATATCTCTATATGCTTCTGGAATAAGGTTTTCAATCGTGATATCTTCAAATTCATTTTCTAAATCTAACTCACGAGCTAAAATCAATAATTTTCGAGCAACATCATTTCCGCACAGATCTTCACGGGGGTCTGGCTCCGTAAATCCTTTATCAATTGCTTCTTGAAGTACTGTTGAAAACGGAACCTCATCTGCAGAAAATCTATTGAATATATAACTTAATGATCCAGAGAACACACCTCTAATTCTAGTAATATTTTCACCTGAATCGTGTAATAATTTTATGGTATCTATTAATGGTAATCCAGCTCCAACATTCGTTTCGTATAAATAGCTCTTGCTATTTGAATCTAATGTTTTACGTAGCTCTTTATAAAAATCATAAGAAACTGTATTCGCTATCTTATTAGAAGAAACCAAGTCAAAACCTGCTTCTACTAAAGGAATATAATTCGCTGTAAAATCTAAACTAGCTGTATTATCAACTGCGATTAAGTTTTCTAGATGATGCTCTTTCGCATAATCAATTACACTTTGAACAATGGTATCGCTCTTTTCACTGGTATCTAGCGCTGCTCTCCATTCTCCATTTACTCCATTTGTAGACAATAATACTTGCTTTGAATTTGTAATAGCAAATACATTCAGTTGAATTTTCTTTCTTTCTAAAATGCTCTTAGTACTGTCTAAAATCTGATTAATAAGCGTTCCTCCTACTAACCCTTTTCCAAATACCGCAATATTTATTTTTTTTGCAACTCCAAAAACCTGTCCATGAATAACGTTTAAAGCTTTATGAAGCTGACTCTTTTTTACAATTAAACTTACATTTTTACCCGTAATCGTATTGTTGAAAAGTAACGGTACAATTTGGTTTTTAATTAAAGCATTATACGGGTGATGGAACTCACTTAAATCTTGACCTACAATTGAAATTACAGAAACGTCTTCAAGAATAGAAATTTTGTTTACGTCTTTTGTATAAAAGTCATTTTCAAACTCTACCTCTAAAGCTTTTACAGCATTTTCGGCATTTGCTTTATCTACCACTAATCCAATTCCTCTTTCAGACGAACCTTGTGAAATAATACTTACACTAATATCTTGATTACTTAACGCTCTAAAGATTCGAGCATCTACTCCAACCTTCCCTAATAATCCTCTCCCTTCGAAGTTTAATAAAGCCACATTATCTAAGATTGATAATGACTTAATTCCTTTTTGACTAGATTTAGAGGTTATTAATGTTCCTTTATCATTCGGTTTAAATGTATTAAGAATTCTTAAGTTGATATTTTTTTCTAATAAAGGAATGATAGTTTTTGCGTGTAAGATATTCGCTCCAAAATTGGCTAACTCATTCGCTTCTGAAAATGATAATTCTTCAATTTTCTTAGCATCTGCTACTAAATCAGGATTCGCTGTAAATATTCCATCAACATGTGTATAATTCTGTAATTCTCCTGCATTTAAGTAATTCGCTAATAAAGAGGCTGTATAATTACTTCCGTTTCTTCCCAAAGTTGTGGTTTCATCGTTTAATGTTGATGCTATAAAACCAGTGACAACATTTACTGTATTTCCATTATTAGTTTCAAAATATTTTGTCACTTTTTCCTTTGAAACCTCATTAATTGGCTGGGCATTCCCAAAGTTCTCGTCGGTCTTTAGTAACACTCTAGCATCCGTTGGATTTGCATTGATCCCTTTTTGCTCCAATAACTCAGAAACGGTTTTAATAGACAACAACTCTCCTTGTGCTAAAACCTCATCTTTAATTTTTGAGCTATAATCACCCAATAAACTTACTCCTTCGAATAACCTTTCCAAACGATCAAACTCTTGTGAAAAATCAATAAGCGGGGTTACTAACGTTTGCTCTCTCTTGAAGGCTTCAAGCTGTTCAGTATACACTTCATTTTTAGCAGCTTTTTCTAAAATGCTTTCTAAAGTATCGGTTGCATTACCTCTTGCAGAAACAACCACTGCTATTTTTTCTCCTTCGTTAATTTTTTGTTCTATAATAGATACTACATCATGGATTCCGTCATTCGATAATGACTTTCCGCCAAACTTTAAAACCTTCATTTTTTTATTTGTACTATTTTTATTGAATATAGGTTCAACAATCTTTTTTAGTTGCTCGTATTCAATTAGAAATGCATCATGTCCATGATCTGAATTAATTTCATCATAAGTTACATTTGGATGCACTGCTGCTAATTCTTTTTGTGTTTCTCTGTTTTCTTCGGCAGTAAAAAATAAATCAGAATCTACTCCAACGATATGAATATCGGCTTCTATTGTTTCTAATACATTCAGTCCTTCTCTACCTTTTGTTACATCAATAGTTTTTAACAATTGATTCATGAGCTTATAGGAAGCCAACTGATAGCGTTCCTGTAACTTTTTTCCATGATGCAATAACCAGCTTTCAACATTAAAAATTTGTAATTCTTCATTTTTAGTTCGTTGAAAACGCTTCTTAAAAGACTCTGGCGTTCTGTAGCACAACATGGCATGAATTCGTGCATCATGCACTGGATTGTTCGAATTGGTTAAAAACAATTCTTGAATTTGGCAATTGGCTATTAACCAATCTGTCGATTTCCAATCCGTAGCAACAGGAATTAAGTGTTCAGTTATTTTTGGTTGTATAACTACCATTTCCCAAGCAATTCCTCCTCCTAATGATCCTCCTATAAGAGCAAACAACTTTTCTATTTTAAGTTTTTCCAACCCTAATAAGAAAATCTTAGCAATATCCCTTGCTACGAAACTTTTATAATCATCAATTAAAAAATCATCATAACCATTTCCAGGAATATTAAAACAAAGTATCGTATACTCATTGGTATCAATTACTTTATTCTCTCCTATTAAATCTTTCCACCAGCCATCTTCTCCGGCAACATCACTGTTCCCAGTTAATGCATGATTTATTAAAATTACAGGTGCAGTACCCAGTGCTTCACCAAACAACTGATAACTTAACGGTAAATTATTGAACTGAGCACCACTTTCTGTAACGTAACTTTCAACTGTTACGTGATTTAAATTTTTATTTAAACTCATTGATTGTATTTAGAAAACAATTCGTTATGCTTCTATTTCTTTAGATATTTTAGCAAATGCCTCTTTAAGATCATTTTTCAAATCTTCAACATTTTCAATTCCAACAGACAAACGTATTAAGTCTTTTGTAACTCCAGTACTTTCCTGTTCATCATCAGCTAATTGTTGATGTGTTGTACTTGCTGGGTGAATGATTAAAGATTTTGTATCGCCAATATTGGCTAATAAAGAAAATAGTTGTGTAGAATCCGCAATAGTTTTTGCCGCTTCATAACCTCCTTTTGCTCCGAAGGTAACAATACCACTTTGACCTTTTGGTAAATACTCATCAGCTAAAGATTTATACTTACTACTTTCCAATCCTGGGTAATTTACCCAAGCTACCTCTTCCTGCTCTTCTAACCACTTAGCTATGGCTAAAGCGTTTTCACTATGTTTTTTTATTCTTACTTCTAAAGTTTCTAATCCTTGGATTATTTGGAAAGCGTTTGTCGGACTTAAGGCTCCTCCGAAATCACGTAACCCTTCTAAAATTAGTTTAAATGTATACGATGCCGCTCCCAATGCTTCATGATATACTAATCCGTGATATCCAGCAGAAGGCTCCGTAAACTCAGGGAATTTACCATTTGACCAATCAAAAGTTCCTGCATCAACAATTACACCTCCCAGAGAATTCCCTTGACCTCCAATATATTTTGTTAAAGAATGGATCACAATATTTGCTCCGTGCTCAATAGGGTTTAATAATGCTGGTGTCGCCACTGTATTATCAACAATAAATGGCACTTGTACTTTCTCAGCGTGAGCTGAAATACCTTTTAAATCAAGTACATCTAATTTTGGATTCCCTAAAGATTCAACAAAAAATGCTCTGGTATTCTCTTGCACTGCATTTCCAAAGTTTTCAGGATTAGAAGCATCTACAAAAGTTGTTGTAATTCCTAATCTTGGTAATGTTACTTTTAATAGGTTATAAGTACCTCCATACAAACTACTTGAAGCAACGATATGGTCTCCTGCCTTTAATAAAGTTAATAAACCTGTTGAAATAGCGGCCGTACCCGAAGCAAAAACAACCGCTCCAATACCTCCTTCTAATGCTGCTAAGCGCTCCTGCAATATTTGATTAGTTGGATTATTTAATCTTGTGTAAATGAATCCTAATTCTTTTAACGAAAATAAATTCGCAGCATGATTCGAATCATTAAATACATAAGAAGTAGTTTGATAAATAGGCACTGCTCTAGTTCCTCCATTTTGTTTTACATCATGTCCTGCATGCAACGCGTTTGTTGCGAATTTTTGTGTACTCATTTTTCCTGTTTTTGAGTTAATAAATAATTAAAACAAAAGTCAAAACACACCTTTTATGAGATGTTGCTTACTAGAAAAATGTTATTAAGAAAATAAAAGATTCTTTTTTAAGTAATTTGAATCTTTTTTCGGGTTATCTATCCTAAAACTATTATTTCGGGTAGAATTTAGCACCTTCTTTGCTTTAAGCTAAGGGTTGCTAAGGCTTCATAGGGTCTAATCCCTCCACCTTTCTTGATAACATCGTTAGATAAGTCATTGAACTTTTACAAGTACAAATATTTTAAAAATAATTTTAAATTTCCAAATATTTTTTATTTTTTTTAATTAATCCCCCTTTTTAATCTTTATTTTTTAAACTAAACTTCATTTCTAATGGTAAATGATCAGAAGCACTTCCAAAAGCCTTTAAGACTTTTCCATCTATATATTCAATTGATTTCTTTGTGTAAAAAATATAATCTAATCTTTCAAATGGGTTTTCTGAATCGAAAGTTAATTCATAATTATTTTTACTATATGCAGCATTTCCTATATTTGGAATGCTAAATACTTTTTTAATTACAGCATCTTCATAATTCGGATCACTATTAAAATCACCAAGCAATATTGTAGGATTTGTCTTTGCATATTGCTTGAATAAGTCAATTACTTTATTTAGTTGTTTCTCTCTAGTTCCTTTATCAAAAGCTTCTAAATGAACATTCATAATGATAACCTCTTGATCTTCTAGAACTACTTTTACAACTTGTAAAAGTCTATCTAGATAAAAAACTTTTCTATAAAAGGGACTGTCTGAAACTCTTTCTAAAATAATTCTTTCATAATCTTTTAATGGATATTTACTGACTATTGACTGGCCAGAAACTACTTTTCCAAAATGTACGCTTGGAGGCCAATAAGGAAAAGGAAGATATCGCTCATCCCAATTAACTCCTTTTGCAGAGTAAGGATAACCTAAATTCAAAATTTCTTGTTCTTGATTAACATTATAGGAACGTGATGCATCATAATCAATTTCTTGAAAGGCAATAATATCTGGATTTACTTTTTTAAATTCAGTAAGAACTTTTTCTAAGTTATTCTCAAACATTTTTTTTGGTTTTATAACGGCCTTATTGTTAGTCATACCACTCAAATAACCAATATTGTAGGTTACAATACTATAAATTGAATCATTATCGATTGAAATTGGACATGTTTTTTTTGAAAGTTGTGCATAACTAGATTCATCAAGAGTTGGTGAAGATGCCCAAAAGAAAAAAACTAATAGAATTGCAAATAAGACTACAAACGACTTGATCAGTACTTTAAAAAATTGTTTCATTATGAATTAAACTAAATTAAAATTCCCACAAAATACCATAGAACAAAATAAAGATTATAATTATTAGGATACGGAACTATTGTTTTGAATTAATACTTTGTATAAAGTTAATATAGCTTTCAAATTTAAACCTTTTTAATTAAGCTTTGCCAAAGTAATGTAATTAAATTTTATGCCCTGATATTTAATTCACGATAGAAGTTTTAAAATCAATCTAAGAAATGGGTATTTAACGTTAATTCAACAAGAGATAACTTCCAAAAAGCAAAGAATAAAATCATTTGTAGTATTTTCATGGTATTAAACACAATATTGAACGAAATAACAGTAGACATAAGTTAAAAATTTGACGACATTAGGGCGACGGAACGAATTAACTTAAAAAAGACTGAGTTTAATATTAGATCCCATCCATATTTAAAAAAACAAAACCATACCTTTACTAGTGAATAAAATTTCAAAAAGAAAGTGACTACTGGTTTAAAAAATAAATAAAATAAAGAGTCGATAAAAAAGTGATCCGGCGAAAACAAAATCTTAATAAGAATAATTTTCTTAAGTTTATAAAAATAACACTCAAGAAAATTATTAATTATCAAAAATAATCACAGGACTAAACCCAAAGCCCATTTTATTATTATCAGAAAAATGTATTTTATAATTTAATGAGCCTCCCTTGCCTTTTTCAACATGACCAACTCGTGCCATTGGAACAATATTTAATTTACCTTTAAAAACACCTGTCATAAATCTTAGTTCAACAATTTTTTCAAAATGATCATCTGTCTTGAAAAGTTTATATTTTATCTTGTTTTGAGCAATATAATTCTCTGTTTTATCCTCAATTTTTTTCAATTCTTTTTCGTTTGGTTCAAAAATGAGATCACTTCCTGCCGCACCCCATTTATGCTTCCAAATAAATTTTTTATAATCTAATTCTCCTTGTTTAAAAAGATGCTTAATATCAGAAAGCTCGTAACATTCTGGATTATAATTATGCTTAATGTAAGGACATAATCTTTTTGAAATCTGAAACTGTTTTAATGGGTGATTTATATATTTTAAATCATTATATTTTTTATCAAATCTGAATTTCCAATAGTTCGTATTGTATGGGTAATTGTCTTTGTATAATGCCTCAGTTATTAAAATTCTATTATAAAAAGTGGTTATTTTATTATTTTTTTCACCCTCTTTGAAATATAAACAGTTATTCTTTTCAAAAATATCTTTAACATCGATAATTTTTAAGGGAATGTCTAATTCTTTAGAAGTTGCAAAAAACTCAAATTTAGTTTTTTGTTGGTTAATTCGTCTATCTACCAAGACGACATGATTGCTTTCACTACTAAATATGTTAGTGTAATGCTGAATAAAATCATTCCATCTCATATTTACATCGTCAGGGAAGGCAAAAGCATTTGTTTCTGCTATTGAATCCAGTAAAATAGTATTCATTTTAGCTGCGCTAATTGGATAAGTTGCAACCGCCTGAAATTCTATATTCTGCAGCCCTTTTTCAGTGACAGCCATATCGAAACTACCAAAGGTAAAGTTCCCTTTTCTTTCATCATCACTTAATGTTTCGTTTGATGGCTTGAAACCTTCAGGAAAAACACCTTCTGAAAAATTGCTTTCTAAAATCTGTTTTATAAATGCTACGAAGCTATCTGATATTTTTTTATCTAGACATAGGTAATAGTTCCCCAATCGCATTTCTTTGCCATTTTTAAATTGGTAATTCAATTCAAAATAATCAGAAATTCTTCTGTAAACTTGATCAGGGATTCTCTTTAACTTAAATGCTCCGTCAAGCCCTCCTATTACGGGAGATGACTTAATTTTAATATTCATCTAAAAAGAAAGTTCTTTAACAAGGTTCTTTATTCCTTTGTCCTTAAAAAACTCAATTGCTGCATCAGCAGGAGATTTTTTCTCTTCTAGTCTAGTATACAACGGTTCAAGAAAATGTTCTTCCCCTTTCCCTCTTTTTATAAGCCCTTCTTTTGCTATATCAAGTAGTTCTTTTATTAACGAAATAATACTTATATTATCAATGAATACATTTAATGAATCTTTAATTGCGTTTAATCTCAGTTCTTTCCAGAACTCAAATGAATATTGACTTTCAAAAGCTTGTGTTTTTTTAAGATTCTCTATTAAACCTAGAGTTAATGCTGTAGAACATAAGGTCTCATGGGGTGGTTGTTGACAGCACATTCTACTCTCAATTGTACCATGCTTTGGAACCAATCGTGTATTAAACCAACTATATGAAAATAACTGATTAATATCTTCAATTTTTGGTGTCACCTTTATAACCTCTCCGTTAAAAGCTTCTGCAAAACAAGGTTCCTCATTCTCAAAATACTCTTGATAAGTAGATTTATTTAAAATTTTATAAAATCGTCCTTCTCTTTCAATCAAGAAGGGATTAAAGTCAAGTAAATATTGAATATAATCAGATTCTTGATTAAATCTAGGTGGTATTCCTATTTGTTCTTTTCTATTTGGAAAACAATGTTTCCATAGGTTTTCTCTATTAGCTTTAATTCCTTTTTCAACTTTACCTAGCCATATTGGTGAATTTGCACATAACGCTATTTGCAAGGCAGATAACGCGTTCAGTGTATTTACAGCTGGTATTGATTTTTCTAATTCAATTTCAATATGACATTGATTAGATGCTGTAATTGTTAAAAGACAGGCATCTGATCCACTCTTTTGGGAAATGAATTCATTCGAAGAAAATTTATTGTAAAAAAAATACCTTTCTTTGGGCATCATTATTTTTTCAGAAGGTTCTCCTAATGGTTGAATTCCATATCCTAACATAAAGCAATCTTGCGTTTTAAAAAATTTTTTAAGTAGGTTTAATAATTTAGATAAATGATCCTGAAGAATAAATAAATTCTTTTGAGGTGCTAAAATTAACTCTATTATACTATAACCAACATCTGTTGTTATAGTATCAAAAAAACTATCAAACTTTTCTATACTATCTGCATTTATTCTTCTAGCTGACTCTATTTCTCTACTTTGTTTATCTCTTACCAACTCAAAACCTTCCTTATGCAAATAGTTGAACATTCGTTTAATCACTATAAAAGGAGCTATATTTCCATCGGAAGTCACAATTGGAATTTCACATTCTATGCCAATTCCTCTTGGTTTTAATTTACTGTCATACTTAAAAGCGTTTTTAAATTGTGTGGTTAACTCATCTTTAATTTTGGTTCTTTTTTCTTTCATCTTTGGGGGATTAATTAAATTATTTAGTCTTTAAACCAACTAGCATACTTGATGTAATTATTGGCTATTCTATTAATTTCGCCTGAAATATGTTCAGGAGAAATATTTTTAACTTTTTTTGCAGGAACCCCTGCATATATGGTTCCACTCGCAACATGCGTATTTTGGGTAACAACAGCCCCAGCTGCAATGATAGAGTTTGATTCTATTATACAGTCATCCATAATAACACTTCCCATACCTATTAAAACATTATCATGTATTGTACAACCATGAACGATTGCATTATGACCTATAGAAACATTGTTTCCTATATTTGTTGGCGATTTCTGATAGGTAGCATGTATAACAGCTCCATCTTGAACGTTTACCTTATTTCCTATATGAATATAATGGACATCTCCCCGAATTACAGCATTAAACCAAATACTACATTCTTCTCCTATTTTAACATCTCCTACAATTGTGGCATTTTCAGCTATATAACAATCATTTGAAATTTGAGGAGCTTTTCCTTTCACGGATTTTATTATTTTCATGTGTTTTTTTTGTTAGTAAAGTACGTTTTGCTACCAAATATCGACAATTGTCTACATAATAACTATCATTTTTCAAAATAAAATTACTTAAAAAAAAAACGCAAATTTGATTTTCTACATGAAGAAATTGATAATTCTTTTCCATTTCTCAAAATAACACTTATTCCTTTTCTTTTATTATATTTTGTACTAGGATTTATGTTAACTAAATATGATTTATGAAGTATTACAATAAGAATATTCTTTTATTTTTTTTAAAAACTTCAATATTTTTCTTTCTTTTTTTTAGATTTTTTCTTCAATAGTTTTATTTATTCTTAAACATTATCTCCAAATAAAACATTTAAACCCTAACAGCCTATTTACTCTTTGTTAATCTTTAAATATCCTATTCCTTTTTATAAGGTACCTCTTTTCAAACAACATTTTCGATAAAAGGTTTCAAAAATATAAGAAGTATAGAATAATAATCTCAATGAACTCTTTGATCAATATAAATCTCTTAATCAATTTTATCTTAATAATCTATCACACTCTAATTTTACAGATATAGAAATGTGATTTTGGCAACAGTAAAATAGTTGAAACGTTTTGTTTATGGTTTGAAGAAATTATATCGCGTTAAAAAACTGAATAATACTACCTATAATAAAAGTAAATATTTTTCATTATAATCAAGCTTCTGCTTTCCTTCAATTTGGTAATTCTTCTTTAAATTCCTTCTCGAAAAGAGATAATCCATTATCTCTTCATGCAAATATGTTTAAGAAGCTTTGTATTTTAAAAGTGCCTTTATTGGGAAAGCAACTTCATTTATTAATGATTTAGATAACATTTTTAAGTACCTACATTGCCACCTTCAAAACAGACAGAGATAGTGAATATTATGGTGAATTATTTTTAACTTTATAAAGAATCTAACTTGGAATAAAAATAAAATTATTAAAAATTAATTTTTATTACTAGAGGTTAACATAAAGCATAATAACAACATACTTCATCTAATAACATTATATAACAATGAAATTATAATTATTAATAAAAACATAGTTGCGTTTTAACAATGCTAGTAAAACAAAACATTACAATCAGGAGTAATAAGATAACATGAAAGTAAATTGAATGAAAAAAATTATTATGAAAAGGGTAAAGTTCTCTTTTTTAAAAAGCAAAAAACAATTACAATTGGCAACACAATCACATGATATTAACCCACTTAAACCTGTAAAACAATATTACTATTTTATTTTCAGAGGCTTAAAAACTGATACTAAGTTATCAAAAGAGCTAGTTAATTGATTAATAACTGCTGTCCAATACTAATTTGATTATCATTTAAACCGTTAATTTGCTTTAATTTTTGCACAGAGATATTATGCTTTCGTGCAATTGAATATAAAGTATCTCCTTTTTTTACATGATAAGAACCTTCTTTTTTAGTTAATTTACTTTTGGTAGGTCTTTTTCTATCATATTTCATTAAATTATACTTATGAATAAGGCTAATTAACTTATGTGGGTATCTTTTATCTGTTGCGTAACCTGCTCTTTTTAATCCGTAAGCCCATCCTTTGTAATCTGTATGTTTCAATCTAAATAAACTAGCATATCGTTTTCTTGTCAATAAAAACTGCGAATGATCTTCATATGATGATTCAGGGTATTTATATTTTCTAAAACACTCTCCTTTTTCATCATCATCATGAGTAACGCTTTTACCTTTCCATCCTTTATGGCATTTTATTCCAAAATGATTGTTGGATCTTATAGCTAAGGGACTTCTTCCACTTCCTGATTCTAAAATACCTTGAGCCAAGGTTATACTTGCTGGAATATTATGTTCGTACATTTTATCTATTGCAATGGAAGCAAATTTTAAAATATACTCATCTGTATTTCTTGGAGTTGTAGTGGAAACCTTTTTTACTTGCTCCAATTGAGGTATTTCAGGCTGTTTCTCTCTATGCTCAATAACAATTTTTCTGCCTGAAGTTACTGTTCTTCTTTTTGTCCCACAACTTGATAATAATAAGGAAACTATCAAAATTGTGATACTTATTTTTAATTTCATCGTATACATTCAATAACCTTTATGTTTTCTCAAATAAAAACTTATTCATAAAAGCTTCTATTCTATTAATTCTCTTCCTTTATTCTTTAACTTTTCATTAGCACCTTCAATTCCCTGCAAACCTCCTGTGTGGATTGCTAAAATTGTTGTCCCTTTTATAAACTCTCCTTTAGCTACCATATCAATGATTCCATAAAGCATTTTTCCAGTGTAAATAGGGTCTAATGGAATCAACGTCTTTTTTTTAAAGTCATTAATAAAGTCAATTAAATTTTTATTAAACTTTCCATAGCCTCCAAAATGATATTCTTTTTTTAGATACCAGCTAGTGTTATTTTTTGAATACTTTTTAATTTCGTCTTCTAAAAAGTTTTCTTTCAAAGCTGGAAAGCCAATTACTCTTTGATGTTTATCAGCTGTATTAATTAAACCAGCAATTGTACCGCCTGTTCCAACTGATGAACAAATATAATCGAATTTTTTATCTTCATTTAATAAAATCTCTTCACAACCTTTTACAGCCAAGCTATTAGTTCCTCCTTCAGGAATTAGGTAGAAATCACGAAACTCATTCCTTAATTTTTCTAAAAAAAAACTATTTGTTTTGGTTTTATAATCTTCTCTTGAAATAAATTTAAATTTCATTCCTTGCTCATACGCAAACTTTAACGACTTATTATTTTTTAAAACATGTTCAATCTTATTTCCTAGCTCCTCACCTCTGATAATTCCAATTGCATTAAGATTGTATTTTTTGGCTGCTGTTGCAGTTGCCACAATATGATTTGAGTAAGCTCCTCCAAAAGTCAAAACTGTCTGAGCTTTTAACTTTTTAGCTTCTAGTATATTATATTTAAGTTTTCTATATTTATTCCCAGAAACGTTATTATGGAGTTGGTCTTCTCTTTTTATAAAAAGCCTTACTTGATTTTGCTTTAATACAGGTAAATCTATTTCTTGATTTATGATCTTATCATGAAATTCAAACATCTATTAAGAATAATTATTAACCTCTTCCTCTATTTTCTCCCATTTCTCCATTAATTCATCTAATTTTGCTTTTTTTGCCTTGTACTCATCAAAAAAACCAGGTTTGGAGGAAACTTTATCATAATTTTCCGCCAATGCTAAGTCTGTTTTTTTTATATCTTTTTCAAGCTCTTGAATCGAATTTTCTATCTTATTCAATCTGTTTTTGAGTTTTTTGAGCTCTTTTTCTTGTTCTTTTGATAGTTTAAAAGCTATTTTATTAAATGAATTTTTATCTTCTTTAATAACTGTCTTTTTTTCTGCCTCTCTTAGACTTTCTATCTGATGTTGTTCTAAAAAGTAATCAATATCTCCTAAATACTCTTTTATCTCTCTATCTTTAAATCCATAAATTGTGCTTGTTAGACCTTGTAAGAAGTCCCTATCATGCGAGACAATAATTAAAGTACCATTAAAATTTATGAGAGCTTTTTTTAAAACATTTTTCGATGCAATATCAAGATGATTTGTAGGCTCATCCATTATTAAGACATTAAATGGTGACAATAATAGCTTACATAATGCCAAACGATTTCGCTCTCCTCCTGATAGTACTTTTGCTTTTTTATCGACTGCTTCACCGCTAAATAAAAAGGCTCCAAGCATATCCCTTACTCTTATCCTATTAGTATCATTAGCGGCATCTTCCATTATTTCCAGTACCGTTTTTTCTTGTGGTAAATATTCCGATTGATTTTGTGCAAAATATCCTACTTCTACATTATGTCCAAGCTTTAGGTGTCCTTCAAACGGAATTTCTCCAACCATCATTTTAGCTAAAGTAGATTTTCCTTGTCCATTTTGACCAACAAACGCTATTTTACTATTTCGCTCAATTAATAAATCAATATTCTCTAAAACTTTTTTCTCTCCATAATTTTTACACAAACCTTCAGCTTCTACAACAATTTTGCCTGGTTCTTTTGAAATTTCAAACTTAACATTCATTACAGCACTATCGTCTTGATCTACCTCTATTCGATCAACTTTATCTAATTTTTTGATAAGTGATTGCGCCATTGAAGCTTTGTTTGCCTTGGCTCTAAATTTCTCAATTAGCTTCTGTGTGTGCTCAATTTCTTTTTCCTGATTTTTTTGTGCTTGTAACTGCTTTTCTTTTATCTCTGATCTAAGTTTTAAAAACTCTGAATATGGCTTTTTATAATCGTAAATCTGTCCTAAAGAAATTTCAATTGTTCTATTGGTTACGTTGTCTAGAAACATTTTATCGTGAGAAACTAGAACTATTGCTCCTTGGTAACCTTTTAAAAAATTTTCTAACCAAATAATTGATTCGATATCTAGGTGATTCGTCGGTTCATCTAATAATAAAATATCATTATTCTGCAGTAATAATTTTGCCAGCTCAATACGCATTCTCCATCCTCCAGAAAAAGTATCAGTTAATTTTTCAAAATCTTCTCTTTTAAAACCTAAGCCTTGTAATATTTTCTCTGTATCTCCTTGATAATTGTACCCACCAATTAACTCATAGCGTTCCGTTTTCTCGTTCAAATCAACAATCAATTGACTATAGGATTCACTTTCATAGTCTGTTCTTTCTACTAATTGCTTATTGATAAACTCTATATCTTTTTCAATATCTTTTATTTCTATAAAAGCTTGATAAGCTTCTTCCAAGATAGTCCTGCCATGAACAAAATCTATATCTTGTCTTAAAAAACCAATTTTTACTTCTTTATCAAATGCTATTGTTCCTCCACTATTTTCTATATCCTTTGAAAGTACTTTAAGTAAGGTTGATTTTCCAGCACCATTCTTACCTATTAAGCCAACTCTGTCTCCTTTGTTTAATTTAAAGGTTACTCCAGAAAACAAATCGGTTCCCATAAAAGAAACCGTTAAATTATGTACGTTTAACATTTTTTTGAACTAAATTAATGTAATTTTGTAGAACGTATTACAAGCGATTCTATACTTATACTTTAAATGCGTACAAACTTACAAAAACCAAATAGTTTATTTAACTCAAATACCTATTATTATGATCGGAAAAGGAAGCAAACTATACAGTATTTTCAGAAATAAATGTCCAAGATGTCATGAAGGCGATTTTTTCAAATATAAAATTTCCTTTAATCCCAAAAAAATAAGTACACTCCATGACAACTGTTCTGAATGTAACTTGAAATATATGATGGAGCCTTCATTCTTTTTTGGTGCTATGTATGTTAATTATGCCATAGCAGTCGCTCTTTTCGTTGCAATATTTATTATAGCAAAAGTATTCATTGGGCTTTCTATTTTGCATAGCTTTATATCCATTGTTATTGTTTCTCTCTTGCTGACTCCTGTGAGTCTAAGACTTTCAAGAATTATATGGATTAATCTATTTGTTTCATACAAACAACAAAATAACAGTAAAATTCTTAAGAAAAACTATAATTAAGTAAATCTTTCGATAGATATTTCTTTTTCAAGAGGGATTCCTTTTTCTATATAATTAAACAAGCTGTTAGCTATGGTTGGAGAAATCATGACTCCTCTTGTCCCCAATCCATTTAATACGGCAAGTTGTTTATGTAATGGGTGTGTTCCTACCAAAGGTCTACGATCAATTACAGTTGGTCTTATACCAGCTGAATGGTCTATGATCTTATAAGGTACATTAATTACTTTATTCAATTTGCTTATCAATTCATTTTCACCTTCTTGTGTAGGCACCGTAGTTTTATCTTTCCAATTAAAAGTCGCTCCTATTTTATAAGTATGACTTCCCAAAGGCATAATAAATATGGAAGACTTTAAAACAAAATCAATAGCTAATTTTGGAGCAAAAATATCGATCGTTTCTCCTTTAGTACCGTTGAGTGGTAAATAGTTAAAAAAAGGGTTCTTTTTTAAACCAAAGCCTTCGCAAAAAACAATTTTTTCTGCAATTAAATCCTGGTACTTTAGACTTTCATTAATCTCAAGTTTTTCATAAATAAAATCATCCTCGACTAATTTATTTTCAATTTTCAAATAATTTTTATACGAATGAATAAATGCTCTCATCTGGATTCTACCTGTACCAATTAGTGTTCCAAAGCCATTCTTACAGATAATTCCTTTTATTTCATTTTTTTCGATTTCTGAAATCATATACAACCCTGTATTTGGCTTATCTAGAGCTAGGTACCAATTATTTTGATCCTGAATAGTATTAAAAGCTTTTTTAGTTTTGACTTTAACATCAATTTTAATATTCAGTTTATTTTCTATTTGTTGATATTTAGGAATGGCATATTGTAACTGCTCGTGTCCATTCCAGGCAGGTGTAAATCTTTTTAAAATAATAGGATTGTACATTCCTCCGGCAACCAACGAAGATGTTTGAGAACTATTTTCAAAAACAATAAATGATTTATTATTTTCTAAAAGCTTTTCACAAAATGAAATTCCTGCTAAACCAAGACCAACAACAATATAATCGACTTTATTACTCATCTGACAAAAATAACCAATAAAAAAAAGAGTATTCACAATGTAAATACTCTTTTTTTTATTTGTTAAATATGAAATTAGTAATTCCACATATCCATTTCTCTATCTCTTATACCTTCTTTAATTCTATTAGCTTCAAGCAATTGAAATAAAGAATTTCCTCTTACATAGTCCTTAATCTGTCTATCTCCGTACATATTTTCTTCTTTCTGAACTACAGCATCGAATCTACGCGCATTTAAAAGATTATCATAAGATATAGGTCTTGCTGAATTTAAAGGATTGAAAACTTTTGATTTATGAAGAGTTTCCCTTGCGTCAGGATAAAAAACCCAGAACAAAGCATAGGTATTATCTCCATCATCAATTTCATCTCTTCCGACAACTTGTACATCTGGCCCCATAGGAGCAACGCCTAAAAGACGATACTTAAGCTCTCCTTGCCTTTTATCAAAATACCAAATTCCTTTCAACATATATCCTTTTACTTGTTCAGACTTAATCTCGTACAAATCAATATTACCGTAACCATCGTCTCTTGAATCACTTGTTTTCTCAATGATTTCATCAATACCTATCTTAGATGTGAAATAAGAATCATCATAAACTTCAGTAATTTCTCCAGTACGTATACCTTTTAATAAAGAATCGTATAAAGACCTTCTATTATTTCCAGTACTTGCCGTATCAATTGGATAATAATAAGGTAAATTTATCTTTTGATTTAGATCAACGTATTCCCAAACTACCTTAGACCACAATACATCTCTATCACTGATATTTCCATACGGTAATGGTTTGTCATCTTCGGAGGCAATTTGTGCATCCGATTTAAATCCTATTTCGCTTACCTTTTTAGCATTTAAAAGGTTTGCTTGGGCACTTGCGTAACTTGTTGAAACAAGTGTTAATGCAACCAAATAAAAACGCTTCCAATTCATACTCATCTGTTTATCTTTTAATTTGTAATCTCAATATTCACAGGTAAAACCTTCTTTAATTTATAGTTAGACCCTGAAACAGTAGCTTTAATATCAAATATAGATATTAAATCATTTCTTCTTGCTTTCTTTAGAGCACTTTTTGCTCTAGAATTTAAACGTGTTCCTGTAACTGGTATTGTAATTTGACCTGGAATTTTTATTTTAAAGCTTGTAACATTTAATTTTAAATCGAATAAAAAATCTGGTAGTCCAGCTCCTACGACAATTTTAGCTACACTAGCCTTTGGCATTTTCACTGTTCCAAACTGATTTCTTACCATACCATTTGCCGGTGGAATATCTTTTATTCTAAATTTCTTTGATGAACTTACAGGTTTACCATCTGGTAATTTACCACTTACCTTTATAACAACCTGATTACCTGAACGTGGTCTCATTGCATAACTGTTACCTTTAACTCTACTTAAACCAGGAGCACTTGCTGTAACCTTATTACCAGGAATACCTGGTATCGATATTGTTAATGGATTAGTTAAACCTCTATAAACTACATTCATCTTATCAGCTGAAATAACAGCATTATTTGGTTTTGGTATTACCGAATAAGTACTTTCAAAAGGAACAGGAACCTCTTCACCATTTTCTGTAAAGAAAATTGTACCTTTTATTTTCTTATCTCCTACACTCCCTGCTGCCATATCTACAACAACATGACCATCTTTAAAATTTTTGTAATCTTTATCTCCATTAAACTCAACTCTTGTCGGCTTTAACGTAGGATCGTATCTTCCTAATACAACTGAACCTGTTACTTTTTCACCTTCGTAAAATGCATTTTTGTCAAGTGCAACTATCCCATTATAGTTACTCATAGAAACTTCTGTTTCTAATTGTCCACCAACTAATGAAGAGTATATTTCACCTTCTGTAGTTCGGATATCACTTTGAATCTGACTTACATTTGCTATAGAAGTAATTAAAGGCATACCTTCATATCTTCCTTTTAACCACGAAATCTCTTGACCTTCTGCTGATTTATCTGGATCAGTATTAAATCGTTTGTCTAAGTTTTTTAATATTTGAGGAGAAGCATTTTCTCCTAAAACTGCCTTGATTTCAGTGTTATAGTTATTGATTTCAGAAATAAATTTATTTCCTTCTTCAGTGAACTTATCTCCAGAGAATAATAAAGCATCTACTTTATCTGGACTTTTCTGAGATTCATAGTTGGTTTTGTCTTCTTCACTGATATCTTCGGACATTTTTTCTTTCAAAGACTTCAAGTAATCAAAGAAGCCATTTGACAACTCACTTATTTTCTGAGCTTTTTCGTTTAACTCTCCAAATTTCTCTGGTTGTTCTGTTGCTTTTGTAGCCAACCCCTTAAGTGAACTTTCATTTGTTGTAGCTGCAAATGCATTTGAGTCCTCTATTTTTTCTTTCATGAAGCCAAAAGACGATAACACTTTCTTATCCATCTGCATTGCAAGCATCGCAAGAAATACAAGATACATAAGGTTAATCATCTTCTGCCTTGGTGATAATTTTCCTCCTGCCATAATTATAAAATACTTTTTAGTTTAATAATTAGAATATTTTCTAATTATTTATTAGACATTGCAGATAACATTCCACCATATACACCATTAAGAGAAGAAAGGTTTGTCGCCAAAGAGTCCATTTGCTCTTGTAACCTTCTTGTATTCTCTACCATCGCTGAATTAATTTCAGCTTGTCTAGAGGCATTATCAACTTGTGTTGTGTATAAACTGTTCAATGATTCCATTTTTGAAGCAGCCATCGCCATTTGCTCATTATATTGATTTGTTGACGCTACTGTTTCGGAAGTAGCCGTCAATCCTTCTGCAGCTCCTTGGAAATTTTTAATACTATCACCTAAACTGGAGATTAAACCTGCATCAAGTTTTGCTTCTCTTAAAATATCATCTAACTTTTGAGACAACATACTTTGAGCCTCTTCTGGTGCAGCTTCTTTTCCACCTAAAACACCACCCATAGACAATTCAGGATATACTTTAGTCCAATCTAGTTCTTCTTCTACTGGTTCAAAAGCGGAAAGGGCAAAAACCGCAGCTTCAACAGCCATACCAATCGTTAACATAAGCCCACCTGTAATAGGTCCGAATTTAAAGTGCATGATCTTAAATAATGCTCCAACGATAACGACTGCCGCACCTAAACCATAGGCCATGTTAAATAATTTCTTAGTTGTTTTTGATTGTGCCATAATTTTTAATTTAAAGGGAATTTAATTAATATTTAAGTTGTATTTTTTATTATTGACTTTTGTTTGTTCCTAAATAATCTTGTACCGTTCTAAATCCGATATAACTTCTCGCTGTATCCGCATGTTCCCAATCTCTTGAACTTACTTCTAAAAAGTAAGCTACATCTTTCCATGATCCACCTCGAATAATTTTTCTAGTATTCTCTCTGTTCTCTACATTTGGATTCATAGTTGATCCATAATAATAAGACATTTGATTGTACGCTGTATTTGTCCATTCAGCTACATTTCCAGCCATATTATACAAGCCATATTCATTTGCATTGTAAGAAACAGCCTCAACAGTATATAAAGCCCCATCTGCAGCATAATCTCCTCTTACAGGTTTAAAGTTTGCTAAAAAACATCCTCTATCACTTGTAGTATTAGGACCACCCCAAGGATACTTTGCATAATTAAGACCACCTCTCGCAGCATACTCCCATTCCGCCTCTGTTGGAAGCCTAAATGCAGGCACTAAACCTAGCTTTTTCTTTGAACGTTGATAACTGTTTTTGTTTTGTGTTCTCCAGTGACAGAAAGCTTTTGCTTGAGGCCAGTTTACGCCGACTACAGGATAATTTTCATAAGCTTTGTGAGCAAAATACTCCTGATGCATTGGATCATTGTATGAGTAATTAAAATCTTTAATCCAAACAGTCGTATCTGGGTACACATTGATTACCTCATCCTTCAAAAACTCTTTTCTGTTTTTACCGAATCTGGCAGCATTTTCATTATCAAACCAATAATATCTATAGTTTAATGTCTTTGTATCAAATGTTCTAATACCATTCAAAGATTCATCTTTCTTAATAAATAACGAGTCCATTACTTCTACATAATCTGCATCAGGGAATTCTTGATTCGACCAAATTATTTCCTCTTCCCAGTTTAATGGTTTAAGTGAGTCTAGACCTTCTCCTAACTCATAATAATTTTCTCGCATGTACTTTTCGTAAGCAGTCTCATTGACAGTATCTTTTGAAGCATATGCATATCTTTGAATACCTTCTGCTTTATCTTCTCCTTCTCCAGAGGAAGCGAACTCTGCCTGCATAGCCAATTTTGTTCTAGTGATTGAATCTCTCACCCAAAAAACAAACTGTTTATATTCGCTATTTGTTATTTCAGTTTCATCCATATAAAATGGCTGAACTGTTACAGTCTTTGTAGGAGCATTCAATGCTCCTAAGGGGTCTTCATCTTGTTTACCCATAGTAAAAGAGCCTCCAGGTATTTTAGCCATTCCAAATGGTTTTTCGGCAAACCACTTTCTTTTTGACTTTACACCAATCAATTCTCCTCTATCGCCACTAGAACCACAGGCGTATACGATAGATACTAATAATGCACATACTGCTAATTTCTTCATACTTTATTCTTTTCTTATAAAAAGAGGCGTAAACCTATTATTTTTTTAAAATTAAAAAACAATTTCGAGTTATAAATAACATCTTAAGTAAGCTTTTGTAAAGCTTTGTACCATCTTTTAGGTATTTTTAACCTCAGAGCTTCTTTATAATCACGATAGCTACATGGTATTAACGCATGTCTTTTATGTTTATTATTCGATATTAAATTTATTTCCATCCACCAGCGTCCACTTTTATCACTTTTGTAAAAATTAAGTGGATCATCATCGTCAAGAATTACTGTATATTTCTCGTAACTTTCTTTAGTAGTAAAAGGATAATCATTGGCACGTTTATTGACACCTTCAACAAAATACCATATAATTTGCGCTATTAATTTTGCTGTTTGTTTATTTACATCAATAGCAGCATTATACTCATATACACCAAACGAAGTTACCTTATCACTTATTCCAGCATATCTGGCTACAGCACATGCATCTTCTCCATACATTCCATTTGGTGAAGCATATAAGTTGCCGGGAGCATCACTTTGACGAATACTTCCAATATCAAAGCTAACAATATCAGCATCTCTTAATACTGGCTCTACCAAAGTTATATCTTTTATTTCTCCTAATCGATAGGCATCAAAAAAGAGCTTATCAATCAACTGTATTTCTTCTTGAGAATTAAAATATGTTTGATATCCTATACTACTGTAGTTGAAAAGATTGTTAGGCTCTTCCATAATTATTCTACTTAAAAAGGACCTGGAAAGGATATTTTCTTCTGATGAGCCAATATCAAAACGACTATCTACACTAACTAGATTAACTGTCTGTTCAAGGTCGTCATACCCTCTATAATTTGCATAAGTTATATCTTGGCTACCTCCTATAATCAATGGAATTATATCTTGTCTCACCAAAAAAGAAACTATTTTTGAAACAGCAAAATAAGTATCTTGAACCGTATTACCTTGTTCAATATTACCTAAATCAGCAATAGAAAGCGTCCACTCTCCAGAAAAAAGCTCATATAGTTCTTTTCTTATGAAGTAAAGACCTTCTTTTGAATCACATTGCTGCCCTCCTCTACTTTCAACAACACCGAAAATTGCTATTTTTATGTTCGTCACATCAGGAAAATTGTTTTCAGTATGAAACTTAACCGAATTTCCTAATGAGGTAACATGGTTAGATAAAATAGTAGTAACATCCGAATTTTCAAGTGGTGAAAAGAACTCGACCATTATTTAAGGGGATTAAAAGTATCGCAATATAATAAAAAAACTATTTCAACATAGAAATGTTTATTTCTTTTTTTTGGTCGTTTTTTTCTTAGGTGCTTTTGCTTCTATCATTTTTACTGCTTCCTCTTGAGTTAGCTTTTCTATTTCCGTTGTTTTAGGAAGCTCTACCTTCAATTTACCTTTAATTACATTGAATCGTCCCCATCTAGCTTTTTCAACCCTAATGCCAACTTCTTCAAAATTATGTATTAATTTTTCTCTCTCTTTACGTTTTTTATCCTCAATTAATTCTTCCAGATCTGATTGAGTTAGATTATCGAAATCATACTTCTTGTTTACGTTTATGAAAATTGAATTCCATTTTATAAATGGACCAAAACGTCCAACACCTTTTTGTATTGGCATTTTTTCATAATGTCCTATAGGAGCATCTGCCTTTCTTTTATCTTCAATTAATTCGATTGCTCTCTCTAAATCAACAGACATTGGATTTTCTCCTTTATCAAGAGAAACATACTTCCCATCAAATTTAATGTAAGGACCAAAACGGCCATTTGCTACAACAACTTCTTTAGTTTCATAATCTCCCAATATTTTTGGCAATTTAAATAAATCCATAGCTTCTTCGTAAGTTATAGAACTCATTGTTTGCTCTCCTTGCAAACTAGCAAATTTAGGCTTTTCCTCATCTGTTGCTTCACCAATTTGCACCATTGCTCCAAACCGTCCTAAACGCACGTAAACATTCTTACCACTATCAGGATCAACCCCCAATAATCGCTGTCCACTTGCTCTATCTGCGTTTGCTGCAACATCTTCTACATGCAGATGAAAGCCTTTATAAAAATCTTTTATCATAGCGGTCCAATCTTCTTTCCCTGATGCTATTTCATCAAATTCATCTTCTACTTTAGCCGTAAATCCATAATCCAGTACTGATTTGAAATTTTCTACAAGGAAATCATTAACAATATTTCCAATATCTGTAGGAACTAATTTACCTTTATCAGATCCTACTTTTTCTGTTAATTTTTTTTCAGAAATTTCATTTAAACTCAATTTTAACTGATTATAGCCTCTTTCCTTCCCCTCAACAGTACCTTTCTCTATATACTGCCTTCTTTGTATTGTCGAAATAGTTGGTGCATATGTAGAGGGACGACCTATCCCCAATTCTTCTAATCTTTTAACAAGTGCTGCCTCTGTATATCTTGCGGGTGGTCTTGTATACCTTTCAGTAGCTAAAATAAAATTATTTGCTAAGATTTCGCCAATAACCATTTTAGGGAGCATCCCATCTTGCTCTTCTTCTTCATTATCTGTTCCCTCTAAATAAACTTTGAGAAAACCTTCAAACTTAATAACTTCCCCATTGGCTAAAAATATTTTATCATTTTTATCATTCTTTATCCTAAGTGAAGTTCTTTCTAACTGAGCATCACTCATTTGAGAAGCAATAGTTCTCTTCCAGATTAAACTATACAACCTGTCTTGATCGTAATCAACAGCCACCTCATGGCGTGACATATCGGTAGGGCGAATAGCCTCATGCGCTTCTTGCGCACCTTTAGATTTTGTAGAATAGTTTCTGGGCTTGCTAAATTCAGAACCATAATAACTTGTTATTTCACTTTCTGCGGCTTTTTTAGCATCGTTAGATAAATTAACACTATCTGTTCTCATATATGTTATGAGACCCGCTTCGTACAATCTTTGAGCCATCATCATCGTTTTGGCTACAGGAAAACCTAATTTTCTAGAAGCTTCTTGTTGTAATGTTGAAGTCGTAAAAGGTGCTGCTGGAGATTTTTTCGCAGGTTTCTTTTGCAAATCATCCACATCAAATACAGCACTCAAACAAGAATTCAAGAATTCTTCTGCTTCCTTTTTTGATGCAAAATTTTTACCGAGTTTAGCTTTAAACTTTTTTCCTTCCTGACTCATAAATTCTGCATCTACCCTATACGAAGCCTGAGCTTTAAAGGCTTCAATCTCTCTTTCTCTTTCAACTATTAATCTTACTGCTACAGACTGAACCCTACCTGCTGATAGCCCCCCTTTCACTTTTCTCCAAAGCACTGGAGACAACTCATAACCAACTAATCTATCTAGGATTCTTCTGGCCTGTTGAGCATTAACAAGATTGTAATTTATCCCTCTTGGATTGTCTACAGCCTTTAATATTGCATTTTTTGTAATCTCATGAAAAACAATTCTTTTCGTACTAGCATCTTTTAACTTCAATTGCTCATATAAGTGCCAAGCAATTGCTTCTCCTTCCCGATCTTCATCGGAAGCCAACCAAACAGTTTCTGCTTTTTTTGCTAAATCCTTTAGTTTTTTTACAATCGCCTTTTTATCTGTAGAGACAATATATTTTGGCTTAAAATCACCTTCAACATCAATTCCTAATTCCTTTGACGGTAAGTCTGCGATGTGTCCGAAACTAGATTCCACCCTAAAATCTTTTCCCAAAAACTTTTCTATTGTTTTTGCTTTTGCTGGTGACTCTACTATAACTAAATTCTTTGCCATATTTCTTTACTATTAAAATTGCCAGGTTAGATAATTGCGGTTCTTATGAGTTCGCAAAAGTAGACACTTTTTTTGATTTTGACCTTTTTTAAAATAATTTTACTTTTTAAAAGGATAATATTATCAAATTAATTTCTGTCATCTTGTCATATTATTTCTATTTTGGTTGTATCTTTGTGGCTTATTTTTACTACGATTTTTAAGATTTATGGAACACGTTGAGAAAGTAATTGATGAAAAAAAACAAGGTAAACCTTTATTAACTGATCAAAGAAAAGGTAATGATAAAAAGCTTTTTATTGAAAGTTATGGATGTCAAATGAACATGAACGACAGTGAAATTGTTGCCTCTATACTTGCTGAACAAGGCTTCAATACCACTGGTAACATAGAAGAAGCAGACCTTGTATTAATGAATACTTGTTCTATTCGAGAAAAAGCAGAACAAACTGTTAGAAATAGACTGGAAAAGTACAACCATGCAAAAAAACGCAACCCAAAAATGAAAGTTGGTGTTTTAGGATGTATGGCAGAAAGATTAAAAACTAAATTTCTAGAAGAAGAAAAGATTGTTGATCTTGTTGTTGGACCAGATGCGTATCGAGACCTACCTAACTTAGTAGAAGAAGTAGAGGCAGGAAGAGATGCTATCAATGTAATTCTATCTAAAGAAGAAACCTATGCAGACGTTTCCCCTGTAAGATTAAATTCAAACGGAGTGTCAGCCTTTGTTTCAATAACACGTGGATGTGATAACATGTGTACTTTCTGCGTTGTTCCTTTCACTCGGGGTCGTGAACGTAGTCGTGATCCTCAAAGTATCATTAGTGAAATTCGATCAATGCAAGAAAAAAATTATAAAGAAATTACCTTGTTAGGTCAAAATGTTGACTCATATCTTTGGTACGGGGGCGGACTAAAAAAGGATTTTACAAAAGCCTCGGAAATGGCAAAAGCTACAGCCGTTGATTTTGCAAGTTTATTAGACATGTGCGCCAATGAGTTTCCTAAGATGCGTTTTCGTTTTTCTACATCAAACCCTCAAGACATGACATTAGATGTAATTCATGTGATGGCAAAACATAAAAATATTTGTAAATATATACACCTTCCTATTCAAAGTGGTAGTAATGCTATGCTTAAAGCTATGAATCGTCAACATACCCGTGAAGAGTATTTAGAATTGGTGAAAAATATCTACAAAATTATACCCGAAATGCACTTGAGTCAAGATATGATTGCTGGTTTCTGCGGTGAAACTGAACAAGATCATAAGGATACGCTTGATTTAATGGAACAAGTAAAATATAGTTTCGGTTTCATGTTTGCTTATTCTGAGAGACCTGGGACCTTAGCGGCAAAGAAAATGGAAGATGATATTCCATTAAAAGTAAAGAAACGTCGATTACAAGAAATCATCAATTTACAACAAGACCACAGTTTATTTAGAGCAAAAGAACATGTTGGAAAAGTGCAAGAAGTACTTATTGAAGGAACTTCTAAAAAAAATGCTAACGAATGGAAAGGACGTAATACCCAAAACACAGTAGTAGTTTTCCCAAAAGAACATTATAAAATGGGAGAATTTGTAAATGTAAAAATTGAAGATTGTACATCTACAACTTTAAAAGGCGCTGCTGTTGGATATTCAGATAACAATTAGAATTTTAATAAAAATTTATACATTATGAAAAAGTTATACATTATGATTATCGTCATTGTACTAGTTTCTTGCTCTAGTAACGAAAGCAATAAAATAGTGAATGAAGGAACATCTTTAAAAAATTACAAAATAATATATCCAGGTGATCAAGGCTTCATTCATTATTTTAACGAATCTCAAGCTATTGAAAGTATAAGAACTGGTCCTGGTTTTAATGATTTTGTTTTCTACAATTTTGAATACCAAAATAATTTAATGTCGAAATTCGAATATCTCAATGGGTTGGGAAACCTTTTACAATCTTACAATTTCAATTATGACTCAAATGGGAAACTAACTTCTTTAGTTTACAAAAAAGATACATTTGAATATACGAGGACCTTCACTTACACTAACAATTCTATTTCATCAGTGATACCTGATGATAATTCTGATGATACTTATAAGATTACGTTCTTACTAAATGAGAAAGGTTTAGTTAATGAATTAACAAAAATCAATCTAAGTAATAATGAAAATGAAGCTTTAGTGAAATTTACGTATGACAATAATGATAACTGTACATTTATTTATTCCAAGATTGATTATGGATTTGGAGCTATTGAGAAAAACTTAAATATACAGTATAGCGATAAAAATAATCCGTTAAAGAGTCATTATACATCAAGCTACATAGCTTATTTCGCCATCTATGGTGACTTTAATATTTTACAAGAAGATATTATTTCATTAATTGTAAATTTTGGTAATAACACCGTTACAAAGAGCCCTGAATTTAACTTTGAATATATTTATAATTCAAATGGATATCCAGTAAGTGCAGAAGTGTTTGACACTGCTACAGGAAATAAATCTCGTTCAATAGAATACAATTATTAATATACATAGATAGTAAAATACTCGCATTAAGAAACGTAAGCTAAAATAGATTTAGAATAAACTAAAGACTAAAAATTTTGGAAAATTTACAAGCAATAAAACAACGATTTGGAATTATTGGTAACGATCTTCAATTAAACAGAGCTATAGAAAAAGCTTTGCGAGTTGCACCTACTGACATCTCTGTTTTAGTAGTTGGAGAAAGTGGTGTTGGTAAAGAAAGTGTTCCAAAGATAATTCACCAGTTGTCACATAGAAAGCATGCCAAATATATAGCTGTAAATTGCGGAGCTATTCCTGAAGGAACTATTGATAGTGAACTGTTTGGACATGAAAAAGGATCTTTTACGGGTGCAACTCAAACGCGAAAAGGATATTTTGAAGTAGCTGATGGTGGAACTATATTTTTAGATGAAGTTGGAGAACTCCCCCTTACTACTCAGGTACGTCTTTTACGTGTTTTAGAAAATGGGGAATTTATCAAAGTAGGCTCTTCTCAAGTTCAAAAAACGAATGTAAGAATTGTAGCCGCGACAAATGTCAATATGCATGAAGCGATTTCAAAAGGAAAATTTAGAGAAGACCTTTATTACAGGCTTAGTACTATTGAGATTTCCCTCCCCCCACTTAGACATCGCGGTGAAGACATTCATCTTCTTTTCAGAAAATTTGCAGCAGACTTTGCTCAAAAATACCGAATGCCCGCTATTCGATTAGAAAATAACGCTGTCAAAACTTTGGTAAGTTATAGCTTTCCTGGTAATATTCGTCAGTTAAAAAATATTGCAGAGCAAATATCTGTAGTCGAGGAAGATAGAAACATTACTTCAGAGAAAATAATCCAATATCTTCCAGATTTAAAAGGTAACTTACCTGCTGTTATTAAAAATAATGATTCAAAAAATGATTTTGCCAATGAAAGAGACATTATGTACAAAATCTTGTTTGATATGCGTAACGACATTAATGATCTAAAAAAATTAACTTTAGACTTATTAAAAGATGGGAACTCTAAACAAGTTAGAGAAGAAAATCATCGCTTAATCCAAAAAATTTATAAAGAGCAAGAGACTGAAGTTGTTCCAAAAGTTGAAGTTGTTCAAATACCGCAACAATCGAATCAAAATAATTATGATTTCATTGAAACAATCGAAGAAGATGAAAATTTTTCTTTACAGGAGAAGGAAGTAGAAATGATCAAAAAATCTCTCGAAAAAAATAATGGAAAAAGAAAATTAGCAGCAAAAGAACTAGGGATTTCCGAAAGAACACTTTATAGAAAAATTAAACAGTACGACCTCTAACTTCACAAAAACTAGATAGATTATTATGAGAAAAATATTTCAATTTCTATTTTCGATACTCATCATAACAACCTTTATTTCTTGTGGTATTTATTCATTTACCGGAGGAGATGTTGGTGATGCAAAAACTATTCAAATAGACTTTTTTCGTAACGAGGCACCAATCATTGAACCTGGTTTAGGACAAAAATTTACTCAAGATCTTCAGGATCTATTCACCAGGCAAACTAATTTAACTTTAGTTTCTAAAAATGGCCAACTACATTTTGATGGAGAAATTGTTGATTATAGAATAACTCCTATGACCGCTCAGGCAAACCAAACAGCTGCACAAAATAGACTAACTATAGTTGTAAATACACGATATACAAATAACTTAGATGAGAAGAAAAATTTTGAAAAACAATTTTCCTTTTACTACGATTACGCGGCTGCTGTGCAGCTTACAGGCAGCCAACTAGATGCCGCTTTTGACGAAATTATAGAAAGAATTACTCAAGATATATTTAATGCTTCTGTTGGTAAATGGTAAAATTTAATTAATGTGAAAAACACAACAAGGTACATACAAAAAATTATAGCTAATAATGCAATTAGTGAGAATGATCATAATAATCTAAAGGAAATCATATTAAAACATCCTTATTTTCAATCAGCAAGAGTCTTATACCTAAAAAGTCTTAAAAACAAGGAAAGCTATAAATATAATCATGAACTTAAAATTGTGGCTGCACATACTACCGACAGAAAAATTTTATTTGATTTAATTACGTCAAAAAAATTTCAAAAAGAGCATTTCGAAAAAGATAAAAAAAACAATCAAAAAAAACCTATTTCTTTAAAAGGCTTTGCTACTCAAAAAAAAGAAAATATAGAAAAATCAATTCAGGAACTCTCTATAGGAAAACCTATTAATTTTACTAAAAATGAAACTTTTTCCTTTAATCAATGGCTAGAACTTTCTTCAAAAAAAACAATTGTTAGAGATTCAAATATTCAACAGATTATCGAAGGGGGGCAACAGAATTCAATTATAGATAAATTCATTGAAAATAACCCAAAAATATCTAGACCTTCAAAAATAAATAATCCTAATTTAAAGACTGTAGAAGTTCAAGAAGATAATCAATTAATGACCGAAACACTGGCAAAGGTTTACCTTGAACAAAAAAAATATGAAAGTGCCATCAAAGCATATAAGATATTAATTTTGAAATATCCAGAAAAAAGTGGTTTCTTTGCAGACCAGATAAAAAAAATAAAAATATTACAAAATCATAAATAATGACAACATATACTTTACTTTTAATTTTAATATTGATTGTGGCGGTTGCTCTCATATTAATTGTGATGGTACAAAACCCTAAAGGTGGTGGATTGTCTTCTTCTTTTGGAGGAGGTGCTCAAAATATTGGTGGTGTTCAAAACACCAACACCTTTCTCGATAAAACAACATGGACTTTAGCTATAGCTATGTTTGCACTGATTTTATTAGCCAATTTTGCTATTCCAAGAGGAAATGGAGAGAATGCTCCTCAATTAGAGGAAACGCTAAGTAATGTTGAAACTACAACAGAAAGTTCAAACACATCAGATGCAACAGACACAAAAACTACTAAAGATAGTGTTCAATAAAAAATAAACTTTGTTTGAATAAAAAAATGTCAACGTGTCATAATCGTTGACATTTTTTTTATTTTAAAAATAGAATACTTGAAATTCTGTCAGTATGGTTTTAATGGCATAGTTTCTGTCAATATAAAATCTGAATCAAAAAATATAACTAAAAAATATAAAATGGGATTAAACATTAAACCTTTAGCAGATAGAGTTCTTGTTGAGCCAGCTGCAGCAGAGACCACTACTGCTTCAGGAATCATTATTCCTGACAATGCTAAAGAAAAACCGCAAAAAGGGACAATTGTTGCGGTTGGAAATGGAACCAAAGACGAGCCCTTAACCGTTAAGGTTGGTGATACCGTATTATATGGTAAATATGCTGGTACTGAGTTAAAGCATGAAGGTAAAGATTACCTTATTATGAGAGAAAGTGATGTATTCGCTATAATCTAAAATGACTCATAAAAAACAAAGACTAAATTAACCAAAACCTTGTGTTTCTTACCCACAAGGTTCAAAAATTGAAAAAACAACAATGGCAAAAGATATAAAATTTGATGTTGACGCTCGCGAAGGTTTAAAACGTGGTGTTGATGCATTAGCAAATGCAGTAAAAGTAACATTAGGTCCTAAAGGGCGTAATGTAATTATTTCAAAATCATTTGGAGCTCCGCATGTAACTAAAGATGGTGTTTCTGTTGCAAAAGAAGTTGAATTAGAAGATGCTCTTGAAAATATGGGGGCACAAATGGTAAAAGAAGTAGCTTCTAAAACAAATGATTTGGCTGGAGATGGTACTACAACTGCTACCGTTCTTGCTCAATCAATTGTTAAAGAAGGTTTAAAAAATGTTGCTGCTGGTGCTAATCCGATGGATTTAAAACGTGGGATAGAAAAAGCTGTCAATGCCATAACTGAGGATCTTTCTAAACAATCAAAAGAAGTTGGTGATTCATCTGAGAAGATTCAACAAGTTGCCTCTATTTCTGCTAACAATGATGCCTTTATAGGTAATTTAATTTCAGAAGCTTTTGGGAAGGTAGGTAAAGAGGGTGTTATTACTGTAGAAGAAGCTAAAGGAACTGACACATATGTGGATGTTGTAGAAGGAATGCAATTCGACAGAGGATACCTATCTCCATATTTTGTTACCGATGCTGACAAGATGATTGCTGATCTTGAAAGTCCTTATATATTATTATTTGACAAGAAAATATCTAACTTACAAGAAATTCTTCCAATCTTAGAACCTGTAGCGCAGTCTGGGAAACCTTTATTAATCATTGCTGAAGATGTAGACGGGCAAGCTCTTGCTACCCTTGTCGTTAATAAATTACGTGGAGGATTAAAAATAGCAGCTGTAAAAGCTCCTGGCTTTGGAGATAGAAGAAAAGCAATGCTAGAAGATATTGCTATTTTAACTGGTGGAACTGTTATTTCAGAAGAGAGAGGTTTTTCTCTTGAAAACGCAACTTTAGATCTTTTAGGCACTGCAGAAACAGTTACCATTGATAAAGACAATACTACAATCGTAAATGGAGCAGGTGATGAAGCTCAAATAAAAGCTAGAGTTAATCAGATAAAAGCTCAAATAGAAACGACCACTTCTGATTATGATCGTGAAAAATTACAGGAACGCTTAGCTAAACTAGCTGGTGGTGTAGCTGTTTTATATGTAGGTGCTGCCTCAGAGGTTGAAATGAAAGAAAAGAAAGATCGAGTTGACGATGCTTTGCATGCTACAAGAGCAGCTGTAGAAGAAGGTATTGTTGCCGGTGGTGGTGTTGCCTTGGTAAGAGCTAAAAAAGTACTTGAATCTTTGGCTACTGATAATTTAGACGAAACTACAGGTATACAAATTGTAAATAAAGCTATTGAATCTCCATTAAGAACCATTGTAGAGAATGCAGGTGGTGAAGGATCTGTAGTTATTAATAAAGTATTAGAAGGTACTACTGATTTTGGGTACGATGCAAAATCTGAAGCCTATGTAAATATGTTAGAAGCGGGAATTATTGATCCTAAAAAAGTAACTCGTGTTGCTTTGGAAAATGCTGCTTCAGTATCTGGTATGATTTTAACAACTGAATGTGCTTTAGTTGATATTAAGGAAGATACGCCAGCTGCGGCAATGCCTCCAATGGGTGGTGGAATGCCAGGAATGATGTAAGAAAAGTCCGATTAATCTAACTTTTGTCTGGATACTTTTTTCATAAGGCAAAATTAAAAATAAAAAACCTGTCAGTAATAAACTGCAGGTTTTTTATTTCACACCAAACTTTTTAATAACTTAAAGTTGCTGAGATGCTATTTTTTCATTTCTTTCATTCGAATCTTTTATGTTTAGATTATTATATTTTGTAGTAATAGAAAGTGCGGTTCACGCCTCTAGCATAATTAATAAAAGTGTGTCAAATATATCTATCAATAATATATTGTCTGAAGAATATAAAATTTTCAATTAATATTGGATTATGATTGTCTATAGTTAATTTCTTGGGCAAACAGAGAACTTCGAATAACAAAATAAAAATACAACTAAAAAAAGACTCAAATCAGTTACTTTCAGTAAGTCTTGATCATAATACTAAATCAGCAAGTATTAATTTTATATATAATACAAACCATAAATTGGAAAAGATTATCGCTTCAAATTCGGATAAGTCTAAATCTTTAATTTATAGTGATATTGTGCTAAATTTGACGGAAATAATAACACCTTTGAAAACTTAAATATTTCAGGATTGTATCCAAATCTCATATAATCAACATAAAGAGGATACCATTGCGGAATATGACTACAATTGAAATCCAAATAAAATAATTATTCATAACGTTGTGAATATGAAATATATTCAAATGGAAGTTGGAGCATTATCACAGATGATGTCACGGTCAAAACTACTTACGACAATTATCCTAACCTTTTTTCACACCTTAAAATCAGCTGGAGGTATTGGCATATTAAATTATATAGATTTAAATATTGGAATAAATATACAGTCTACAGAAATAGTTTAAAAAATGGGGAAAAATAATAAAACCACATTACTTCTTGGATACGACAGCGATAATCATCCTATTAAAGCAAACACAACATAAGGTACTAATATACAGATAATAGTAGAGGTTATTTATTCTTATTACTAAACCGAATTATACTTTATTATTGATATAGACTTCGTAAATTTAATTACAAAGTATTGTTATTTAAAATAGTTTTAAAAACACCATTATAGCTGGCTATAATGGTGTTTTATTGCAATCATACTTTTATTTTATGTCGTATAAAAAAGGCATTCTTGCTTGAATTCCTTTTAAACTCTTAAATTCTCTAATATTCTTGTAAGCCTCAATTTCTTGTTCTTCTAACAATTCTTTTAAAATTTCTTCTTTTGCTAATCTGGCAAAAGGGAATGCTTTAAGAGATTCTTTTATGTCTTTTTTATAATTAGGATAATTTCTTATTCTATAATCTTCTACCCCTGCTATTTCCGCTGCTATTTTTACAGCTTTATCTAAACCTCCTAACTCATCAACCAATCCATTTTCTTTTGCTTCTTTCCCTGTCCAAACACGACCTTGGGCTAATTTATCAACCTGCTCAATTGGCATCCCTCTACCTGTTGAAACTCTATCTACAAAAAGATCATATGTCTTTTCTACACCATCCTTTGTTACCTCATAAAATTTTTTACTCATCGGCTCAAACAAACTATAATTTGGGCTATTATTTGTAGAAATTTGCTCCGCATTTATCCCCAGTTTACTAGCGAGTTTAGTAGCATTTGGTAATAATCCAAAGACACCAATTGAGCCTGTAATTGTTGTTGGTTCCGCAATAATTTTAGTAGCATTACAAGCAATATAGTAACCCCCTGATGCTGCAACATTACCCATAGATACAACCAATGGTTTTTCTTTCTTTGCTAAATGTAATTCTCTCCAAATTAATTCAGAAGCTAAAGCACTACCCCCAGGCGAATTTACCCTTAACACTATTGCTTTTACATTTGAATCCTTTCTTGCTTTCCTTATCGCTTTGTTAATCAAATCTTGACCAATAACATCTTCATTACCCTCTCCATATAAAATTTGTCCCTGCGCATAAATAACAGCTATTTTGTTTTTTGCAGAAGATCTAATTCTTCCTTTTCCTGATTTGATATAGTCTTCTATTGTAATATGTGCTGGTTTTTCCCCTATCATAGAGGCTAACTTCGACTCGTATTGATCTTTATAAATTACTTGATCTATCAAATTATTTCCAAGTGATAATTTAGCATCTCTACCTTCCACCTTATCTGCGATAACATTTAACTGATCTTCAGATATACTTCTGTTTTCTGAAATTCCTTCAATCACTTCAGACCAAATAGACTTTAAAAATGAAATTGTCTGTTCTTTATTAGCTTCACTCATTTCATTACTCAGATAAGGCTCAACGGCACTTTTATATTTTCCATGCCTTATTACCTCTAATTTTACACCAAATTTATCTTGAAAATCTTTGTAATATAATATTTCCGTAGAGAGCCCTTTAAAGTCGATGAAACCTACAGGGTTTAAAAAGACACTATCAGCAACAGAGCTTAAATAATAATTTTTTTGATCATAAAACTCATTATAGGCATAAATAAACTTTCCGCTTTCTTTAAAATCTTTTAATTTATTACGAATAGCTTGCACCTGAGCAATACCTGCGTTTACTGTTGATGTATTTATGCTAATACCTTTTATCCTTGAATCGCTTTTAGCGTTTTCTATAGCTGCTATAATGGTATTTAAACCTAAATAACTCGGTTCTATTTCCAAAGCCTCAATTAGCGGATTATCTTCTTTCGGAGCATAATCTTTAACTTTTAAAGATAAATCTAAATTTAAAATAGAGTTTGGTTCTACAATAACTTCTTTAGATGATCCTGCAATAGTAGCGATAAATACAAAAAGCATCAGTATCAGAAAAAGCGCCACAAAAAAACCTAATATTGACGCTAATAAGTTTCTTAAAAACTTCATTTAAAATAATTTTATTCACAAATATACTATTTTAGTACGAGTAAAAATTACCTTAACATAATTCGATACTTATACTGGATAAATTGAAAATACTGAAATAAAAGGTAATTAACCTCATACCCATACTCTGTGTAAAAATCATATTCTATTCTATTTTCGTAAACAACTGGGTTAAATTGACTTGGGTTAGCTACTCTTTGGTTCCAAATTGGAACCAAAAACCTATTTTTAATCTCCAAATATTTTAATGAATGAAACCCTCTAGGCCTTGCAATTGTATTCAAATAAGAATTAAATCCCACATCTACTATAATAATTTCATACTCTAGGCTGTCATTAACTATAGCAACTGGTCTTTCATTATTCTTTATACTAGAATTCATAAAAGCAGAACCACATCTAGTTAGCATTACAACTAAAATAATAACTAAAAATAAATTTAGAGTTTTCACCAAAAACCTTTTACTTTAACAAAAATAAAAAATACTACTTTTTAAGATGATTTCATTGTCTAAAAAAACAATATTATGAAAAATAGGTGTTCATGGGTGCTTGACGATAAAACGTATAATAAGTATCATGATGAAGAATGGGGTGTTCCTGTCTATGATGATGATACTTTATTTGCTTTTTTAATTTTAGAAACCTTCCAAGCAGGATTGAGCTGGATTACCATTTTAAAAAAGAGAGAGCACTTTAATAAAGCATTTGATAACTTCAACTATAAAAAAATTTCAAGTTATTCACAGGAAAAATATGAAGAATTACTAAATGATTCTAATATCATTAGAAATAAATTAAAAATTAAAGCAACAATAACAAATGCCAAAGCGTTCATTGAAATCCAAAAAAAGTATGGATCTTTTTCTAACTATTATTGGAAATTTGTTGATCAAAAATCAATTCAAAATAATTTTAAAACTCAAAATGAGGTTCCTACAACTTCAGAGTTAGCAAACAAAATATCAAAAGATCTTAAAAAGAAAGGATTTAAATTTGTCGGTCCAATAATTATTTATGCATTTATGCAGGCTACAGGAATGGTTAATGATCATACAACAGATTGTTTTCGTTATAAGGAAGTTCAAAATTTGTAACTTTAGCATCAATTATAGAAAACAATTAATTTATTTAATAATGAAACTCAAACAAACGCTTTTTTGTATTGCAACTACTAGTCTTTTGATATCTTGTGGTGTCGATACAAAAAAAGAAATCAAGAAAACAACAGAAACCAAAAAAGAATTTAATTATGTAGTTGAGCAATTTGCCGATATTAAAGTTTTAAGATACCAAATCCCAGGTTTTGAAGCGTTAACTTTGAAAGAGAAAAAGCTGGTGTATTATCTAACACAAGCAGGTTTATCTGGTAGAGATATTATGTGGGATCAAAACTATCGACATAACCTTGAGATTAGAGATGCACTTGAAACAATTAATACGGTTTTTACTGGAGATAGAGAAACAACTAATTATAAAGCTTTTAAAACCTATTTAAAACGAGTATGGTTTTCGAATGGAATTCACCATCACTATTCAAACGACAAAATTAAACCTGAATTCTCAGCTGATTTCTTAAAAGAATTACTGAATCAAACGAAAACTTCTCTTTCTTCGGAAGCATTTGAAGTTATTTTCAATGAAAAAGATAATAAAAAAGTAAATAAAAAGGCTGGGGTTGATAATGTATTAGCATCAGCAGTAAACTTTTATGGTCCAGACATAACTAGTAAAGATGTAGAAGATTTTTATAGTAAAGCATACAAAGGTCCAAAAGGAACTCCCATAGAAGCCGGATTAAACTCAACTTTAGTTCGTGAGAATGGTAAACTTGTTGAGAAAGTATGGAAATCTGGAGGTCTCTATGGTGAAGCTATTGATAAAGTCATTTACTGGTTGGAAAAAGCTAGTACTGTTGCAGAAAATGACAAACAAGCTAAAACACTGAATTTATTAATTGAATATTATCGTACGGGAAATTTAGACACTTGGGATAAGTATGCCATTTCATGGGTTAATGCTACAGAAGGAAATATTGACTGGATAAATGGTTTTATTGAAGTTTACAATGATCCAAAAGGATATAGAGGATCTTACGAATCAATAATTCAAATTAAAGATTTCGATATGTCAAAAAAAATGAAAGTTTTATCTGACAATGCTCAATGGTTTGAAAACGAATCACCTCTAAACCCAAAACATAAAAAAGAGAATGTTGTTGGTGTTTCATATAAGACAGTTAATGTCGCTGGAGAGGCTGGTGATGCATCTCCAAGTACTCCAATCGGCGTAAACTTACCCAATAATAATTGGATTCGTCAAGAACATGGATCTAAATCTGTTTCACTTGGAAATATAATTGGCTCATATAATAATGCTGGAGGAACAGGAAGGTTAAAAGAATTCGCTTTTGATCAGGAAGAAATTGATTTAGAAATTAAATATGGTAAACTCGCTGATAAGCTCCATACGGCACTACATGAGGTAATTGGTCATGCTTCTGGAAAAATAAATGATGGTATTGGCCAACCAAAAGAGACGTTAAAAAATTATGCTTCTACCATGGAAGAAGGAAGAGCTGATTTAGTAGGTCTCTACTATTTAATGGATCCAAAGTTACAAGAGTTAGGACTAGTTGATAACTGGGAAAAAGTTGGTAAAGCTGCTTATGATGGTTATATAAGAAACGGCTTAATGACACAGTTAATTAGAATAAATCTAGGAGATGATATTGAGGAAGACCATATGGTAAATCGTCAGTGGGTATCTGCTTGGTCATTTGAGCAAGGAAAAAAGGAAAATGTTATTGAAAAGATATCGAAAAATGGAAAAACATTTTACAATATCAACGATTACAAAAAGCTTCGTGAAATATTTGGAAGACTCTTAAAAGAAGCACAAAGAATAAAATCAGAAGGTGATTTTAATGCTGCAAAAGCTCTTGTTGAAGGGTATGGTGTGAAAGTAGATCAAAATATTCACAAGGAAGTTCTTAACAGGAATGCCAAATTTACCTCTGCTCCTTACAGCGGTTTTATAAACCCTATTTTGAAAGCACAAAAAGACGATAAAGGAAATATAATAGACATAAAATTAACACAACAAGAAACATTTGAAGATCAAATGTACTTCTACTCTAAAAACTATAGTTTTTTGCCTATTAAATAAAAGGTATTCTTTAAAATAAATTTACGACCGATTCATTTTACGAATCGGTTGTAAATTTTAATATTAATAACATGGTTCATCAATCAAAAGATCCTGGATTTGGATATAACTCTCAAAAAAATATTCGTGGAATCATCAATAAAGATGGTAGTTTAAATGTAATTCATGTCAATAAAAAATTTAATACCAACGACTTATTTACATACTTTATTGATATGCCTTGGTATAAACTTTTGCTTTTCGTTTTTCTTGGATATATTTCTTTAAATATTTTATTTGGTTTTATTTACGTAGCTATCGGTATTGATCAAATAACCCCTTCTAAAGGAAACATATTTGACGATTTTTTAAATGGATTTTTCTTTAGTGCTCAAACCTTAACAACTGTCGGTTATGGTGGAATTGCACCAAAAAGTGTTACTGCAAATATTATAGCTGCCTTTGAAGCTATGGTTGGCTTATTTAGCTTTTCTTTTTTCACAGGGCTTCTATATGGTCGATTCTCGAGAGCAAAAGCTTCTATTTTATTTAGTAAAAACTTTATTTATCGTGATTTTAAAAAAGGAAAAGCGATTATGTTTAGGTTAATGAATAGTAGGAAAACAGTAATGCTTGAACCAGAAATAACAGTTACTCTCTCTGTTAATGAAAAAAAAGAAGATGGTAGTTATAGTAGAAACTATTATGAGTTGTCTCTTGAAAGAGATAAAATAATGTATTTACCAACTGTATGGACAATCGTTCATGAAATTGACGAAGACAGTCCACTTTTCAAATATTCAAAAATAGAAATTAAAAATTTAGATGCTAAAATATACGCACTTTTAAAGTATCATGAAGAATCTTTTGGACAAGTAGTATATCAAGCTACCTCATATGACTTTTCAGATCTAGTAAGTGATGTAAAATACAAACGATCTTCAGGATTTAATGAAGATGGTTATACGGTTTTAGACCATCAAAAACTCAGTGATGTCGAGGAAATAAGTTAGTTTTTACTTATGTATTTAAACAAAAATAAAAATAGAAGTGTCACCAAAATTCCCATTGCGGTATACAAGGCCCCATTTTGATAATGTTTTTTATTTCTTTTTGCATCTTTTCTATAACTTAAAACCATGGCTGTTATAAACACTATAAGAAATAAACTTGCAAAAATTATTCGTCCTGGAGTAAACATAAAATTGTATTTTTAGCAAAGTTAAAGAATGATTTGATCTTGATATATTGTTTATATTATAAATTTTAAAATAAAACATCTTTATTATTCAAGACGACTCCAATTCTGAAAATAGAGTCACTCAAAAAATTAAAAACTTACTAAATGAACAAAGAAAATCTAATTGTATTAGATATTGATGATACGTTAACCATAAGTAATGAAAAACATACAGACGCATTGTTATATGCTATGAACCATTTTGGAATCTCGAAAGTGAATACAGACTGGAGAACCTATAAAAATGCTTCGGATAGCTACATCTTTTCAGTTAATTATGAAAAAACTTACAATAAAAAATTTAATTTCGACCTTATTCCTGAATTTGAAGAGGTGATGACTGAACATTTTTTATCATTTCCTGAAACTCCCGAAATTCCAGGAGCACAAAAAATTATTGATTTTTTTATTAATGAGACAAACTACGCTATTTGCTTCGCTACAGGTTCAATATTAAAACCTGCCCTACTTAAATTACAACAAGCTAAAATAAAAACCATAACAGAAGTCTTAGAATCCTCTAACAACATATTCACAAGAGAAGACATTGTAACCTCTGCAATAAACAAAGCAAAAAAGCACTTCGGAGTTGGCTATTTTAAACATATTATTTCCTTTGGAGATGGTTTATGGGATGCTACAACTGCAAAAAACTTAAATATTGAATTTGTAGGAGTAAATAAAAAAAATCTTGAAGACTTTAATAAAATAGGAATAAAACATCATATTGATAACTGGTTGGAGTTTGATTTAAATGAGACAGAAAAAAAATTAGGCATCAAATAAATAACACACTTAACAAAAATGAAAGATAAAATTAATTCGGTTCATAAATTTCATAAGGCTTTTGGCTTAGGAATTAAAAATGAACCCATAGCAAATATAGGCGAAGACAGAAAACTACTACGTTTTAATTTGATGAAAGAAGAAAATGAAGAATACCTAGATGCAGCTAAAAACAATGATTTGGTAGAGGTTGCTGATGCTCTTGGAGATATGCTTTATATATTATGTGGTACTATCATAGAGCACGGAATGCAAAATAAAATTGAAGAGGTTTTTAATGAAATTCAACGAAGCAACATGAGTAAACTTAATGAAGATGGCAAACCTATTTATAGAGAAGATGGTAAAGTACTAAAGGGACCTAATTATTTCAAACCTAATATTAAAAAAATTTTAGAGCTTTAAAACATTAAAACTCACTATCAAGTCTTTTTAACTCCATTGCGAGAGTTTTTACGTTACTTACCATTTTAACGATTACCCCCTCTCCATTTACAATTATGTGTGTTGGATACTGTTTCAATTTCAACTTTTTCATGTAGTTTCTTTGAGAGGGAATAGTTGCATATTTAAACTCCTTCGTCTTTAAAAATTTCTGCAACTTATCTTTTTCGTCAAATGCCAAACTTACAAAAACAACATTCCTTTCTTTATACTTATCAACTAACTCATTAAGTTCAGGAAACTCCTCTACACAAACTCTACAAGTAATAAACCAACACTTTATAACCATTAACTTACCCTTCGTTTGCTCTTCGTTAAAGCTTTTTCCCTCTAAACTTATGAAATCATGCTCAGGCAATCTACTTCCTTCCATTTTAAAGTAATGCATTGCTTTTTTCGCTAAACTTTTTATGCTTCTCTGTATTTTTTCTTCTGCTTTTGAATGTAAAGAGGTAAGTTGGTAAATTGGTATTATATCATTTGTGTCAATACTCTCAGGTAAATACAGCCCGTTTTCTAAAGTTGCTAAAAAATTTTCTTTTTCAATCACTTTTCCTTTTTCATCCTGTGGTTGAAAACTAGACATTAAATCAATATTATTTTTAATGTATTGATTCCATATCTTAAAACTACTTTGAGATGGAGGTAGCTCCTCCTCCTCTATCATTTTATTTAATTTTTTATCATTTTTGTTATTTACCTGATGATTGTTTTCATTATCAAAATAACGCACTGCTATAATTGTAGCTGTAAAAAACACAAATAAAACAGAAAGGACTATTAATATATTTTTTTTCATACCCGAGAAGAGTGCTAAGTTTAATAAAACTGAGCTAAATTTAGAGAAAATAATTTAAAAATTAAATTTTTACCCTCCAACCATATGTATCTTCAGAATTGTTATATTGAATATTTATTAATTTTTCTTTAAAAAATGATGCGTAAGTAGAAGCTATTTCAGGAATTTCATATTCAAAATCTTTGTGTTTAAATCCTTTTATTGGGTTTACAACTGCAGCAGTACCCGACCCGAAAATTTCTTTTAATTCCCCTTGTTTTGCTGCCTCTTTCAACTCAGAAACCTTTATTCCTCTTACCTCAACCTCTATACCGCTATCCTTTGCTAACTGAATAATGGATTTTCTTGTTATACCATCTAATATTCGATCGCTAATTGGTGCTGTAATTAACTTATCTCCAATTCTAAAAAAGATATTCATTGTACCTGCCTCTTCCATATACTCATGAGTATTTGCATCTGTCCAGATAATTTGTTGATATCCCTCATTTTGAACTAAATTTGTTGGGTAAAACTGAGAAGCATAATTACCTGCAGCTTTTGCATAACCAACTCCTCCACTAGCAGCTCTGCTAAACTTATCTGCAACAACCACTCTAACTTCACCTGCATAGTATGATTGGGCCGGAGAACAAATAACAATAAATTTATAATCATTTGATGGAGATGCTGAAATTGCTGGTTCAGTCGCAATCACAAAAGGACGTATGTACAAAGAATTACCTTCACCTTTTTTAATCCATGCTGTATCTATCTTTAATAATTTCTTTAATCCCTCATTAAATATTTCTTCGGGTAATGCTGGAATCGCCATTCTTTCTGATGAAATATTTAATCTTTTTATACTTTCATCTGGTCTGAACAAGAAAATATCTCCTTGATCATCTTTGTAAGCTTTCATCCCTTCAAATACAGCTTGCCCGTAATGAAAAACTCTTGCTGATGGCTCAAAAGTCATTGGCCCATAAGGAATAATTTCTGGACTTTCCCATTCACCATTAGAATAACTACAAACAAGCATGTGGTCAGTAAACACTTTACCGAAAGACAGGTTATTAAAATCTATGCTATCTATTTTTGAAGTTTCTACCTGCTGAATTTTGATTTCCATAAAAATTAAATTTTTAGTTTTTCACAAATTTACAAAAACAACTAGTACAAAAACCATTTACTTTAAGATTCAAGTAAATATATATATCTTTGCTTTAAACCTTACTATAAACACCTAGTTATGAAAACATTGAAACTATTATTAATTATTACTTTTATTTCTATTACATCTTGTAAAACAACAAGTAAACAAGATTATTTATCAAAAATAATGAAAGACAAAAGCGTTACCTTTTTAGGAGAAAAATTCTCTCATGAAGCAGTTTTAAGTAAAGATGAGCTACTTGACAAATATGAGGGATTAGCTATGAAAGACACTATTAAAGTAAAATTCATGTCTACAATCAATTCTGTTTGTAAGAAAAAAGGATGTTGGATGCGATTAGATCTAGGAAGAAATAAAGAGTCTTTGGTTCGTTTCAAAAACTATTCTTTTTTTGTACCTCTTAATTCTGAAAATAAAAAGGTAATTATAAATGGAAAAGCTTTTGTAAATGAAACATCTATTGAAGAATTAAAGCATTATGCTGAGGATGCTGGAAAAACGGAAGAAGAAATATCAAAAATCACAAAACCAGAATTTACTTATGCCTTTGAGGCAAGTGGCGTATTAATGGCATTAGAAAATTAACAGGACTTATTACTTTCAATAAAAATAAAAACTCATCAATGATGCATTCCATTATTGTAAATTCACATTTTAATCAATATAACAAATTAAGAGTTGAAAAGAGAAATAATTATAACTTCGGATGGGTCTACCACCATTCACTTACCTGAATGGAATGAACAATATCATTCCAAACATGGTGCTATACAGGAAGCATACCATGTCTTTATTAGAAATGGATTAAATATTATTGATAAAAAAGAAATTTCAATACTTGAAATAGGTTTTGGAACTGGTTTAAATTGTTTTATTACATTTTTAGAATCAAATAAAAACATAAACTATACTGGTATTGAAGCTTATCCGGTGAAAAGTAATGAAATTGATAAATTAAACTATGTTACTGAATTAAAGGCGGAAAAAAGTAATACTGTTTTTCAGAAAATACATAACACTTCCTGGGAGAAGAAACACCAAATCTCAAAAAAATTCACTTTAAAAAAAGAGCAAAAGTTCTTTGAAGACATAAACGAATCTGATGTTTTTGACCTTATTTATTTTGATGCTTTTGGAGCCCGTGTACAGCCCGAACTTTGGACTGAAAGTATATTTAAAAAAATGTTTGAAGCTTTAAAAAATAAAGGGATTTTAGTAACTTATTCTGCAAAAGGAAGTACAAGACGTGCGATGATAACCGCTGGTTTTAAAGTGGAAAGACTACCAGGACCTCCCGGTAAGAGGGAAATGCTTAGGGCAATTAAAAATACTGATCTTTAAACACTTTCTGAAATCAGTTCAAGTAACTATATTTGTAAAAATAAATAAAAACACAATTAAAAAACCTACCTTAAATACCAATTTTCACTTGTATATAGTTTAAGTTAAGCATTATCAAGCGAATAAAACCATTTAAAATGAAATTTAAAAGACGATTTGGAAATAGAAAAAAAACAACTCCAAAAAAAGGTTTGTTATTGGTAATGTTACTTGCTTTGATCCTTTTATTATGGTTTAATACTGAAAAATTTCTAGGGTACTTTTTATAGAAAACTAAAAAGAACAAATACGCTATTTATGAAACCTTTTATTTTTAAACAATTTACTGTACTTCAAGATAAATGTGCCATGAAAATAGGAACAGATGCTGTACTTCTTGGGGCATGGTGTTCTTTAAAACACTCTCCAGATACTATCCTAGACATTGGCTCAGGAACAGGAATTATCTCTCTAATGTTAGCACAGAGATCCAATGCTTCAACCATTGAAGCTATTGAAATAGATGAATTTGCCTACGAACAATCTGTCGAAAATTTTGAGCGTTCCGACTGGGGAGATCGTTTATTCTGTTATCATGGAGATTTCAGTAATCTTGTTGAAGAAATAATAGAAGAGGAAGAAACTTATGACCTAATAGTTTCCAATCCTCCATTTTACACAGAGAATTATAAAACAAAAGATCAATTACGAAACAAAGCTCGTTTCTCTGAATCTTTACCTTTTCATGATTTAATAAAAGGAAGTAGTAAGTTATTAAGTAAACATGGAATTCTAGCGGTAATAATTCCATTTAAAGAAGAAAATGCATTTATAAAATTAGCGGCTGATTATAACCTAAACTTAAAACGTGTGTGCCGTGTAAAAGGAAATATTAATTCAGATGTTAAAAGAAGTTTACTTGAATTCTCCTCTGATAAATTAACCTACACTGAAGAGGAATTAACTATTGAAAAAAAAAGGCATCAATATACAGATGCCTACACCAAACTAACAAAAGACTTTTATTTGAAAATGTAATATTTTCAATTCATTTAATAACTATCCTTTGATACTATTTGGGTTGTAACCTAAATATGGAACTTCTTTTTCAACAAAGGTTATTCCATATTCTTCTAATTCTTTCAAAATAGGTTGGTACACTTCTTTGCGAATAGGTAATTGTACACCTGGAGACGTAATTTCTTTATTTAAAATTTTAAGTGTAGCCATAGCTACTGGTAAACCAACAGTTTTAGACATAGCTGTGAATACCTGATCATCTCCTTTAATTACCATGCTACTCTCTATCTGTTTTTTCTTTCCATCCATTAGATATCCAAAAATATGATGCATTACAATCATATCTTTATCATTTTCCATCAACATCCATGAGTCCATCAATATTTTTTGTAATATTTTTGCTGGACTAGCATTTTTTAAGCCAACCTTTTTGTTATCATTAAATAAATCTAACTCCAAAAATTTATCCCACATCAAATCGTCTTGATCAATTTTTAAATAAGATCTAAATTTTAGTTCAACTGAATCGCTTGGTGAATACCCTAGAAATAAGTTTGTAAAATCACGATAACTCATACCTTCTGAATCTTCTATGGTATAACTATCATCAGTCATTCCTAGCTGAACAAATACATTCCATGCTCTGGAAAAACCAACCTTTCTTATAGTTCCTCTGTACATCGTTTTGATATCTTCTAAACCATAAATACTTCTATATTTCAATGAATCCCTATTGGCATAGGCTTCAAACTTTCCATTTCCATTTAAATTTAAAAACTCAGTTCTCCTAAATAATTTATGATATGGAATATACTTATAAGTCCCCTCTTGAATAAACATGGAAGCTCCTCCTTGTCCAGCTAAAACTACATTTCTCGGATTCCAAGTAAACTTATAATTCCACAAGTTAGTATCGCTTTCAGGAGCTACGAGTCCTCCACAAAATGATTCAAATAATAACATTTTACCTCCATTATCTTTTATTTTATCGATTACCTGCATCGCACTCATATGGTCAATACCTGGATCAAGTCCAATTTCATTCATAAAAACTAAACCTTTAGCTTCGACCTCAGCATTCAGTGACTTCATTTCTTCTGAAATATAAGATGCTGTTACCATATTCTTCTCAAATTTAACACAATCTTTTGCTACTTCAATATGAAAACGAGCTGGAAGCATAGAAACAACTATATCAGCATTTTTAATAGCCTCTTCTCTATCTTCTTTTTTAAACACATCAAGTTTGATAGCTGAAACATTATCTTTTCCTTTTGTTATAGCTAATGCACTCTCAAGTGATACATCTCCGACCGTAATGCGCAAAGATTCTTCAACTGATTTATTAGTCAAATACTTGATAAGTGATGAACTCGACCTGCCTGCTCCAATAATCAATATATTTCTCATTTTAAGTGTACTTTTGTTTTATTATTTTGGATTGACAATATCGTTAAAAAAGTTTAATTTCAAACAAAAAACAATTAAATGTATAAAAATATAACAACAAGTGCTATACTCGGTGGAATAGCGGTTATTTTAGGAGCTTTTGGTAGTCACATTTTAAAGGATAAATTATCTCCTGCGGCTTTAAATAGTTTTGAAACAGCTGTAAGATATCAAATCTACCATGTGCTATTAGTAATTTTTATAAATACAAATGAATACTTAAAAGTAACTGAAAAAAATAAAATATCAAAAATAGTATTCATTGGAATCTTTCTCTTTTCAGGATCTATTTACGCTATTCAATTATTAAAAATACCTGCAAAACTAATTTGGTTTACTACTCCTTTAGGGGGGCTATTTCTTATCATTGGATGGTTTTTAACTGCATTTTACTTTTTCAAGAAAACTATAAAGTAACATTCTATATCATATCAATAGAATTATTTGTTAGGGATCTAAAGCTTATAAATGTAACTAGAAAATTTAGGCAACTATTTAGAGTATATTTTAATATTATTAATACTATATAGAGAAAATCAATATAAACTTTAATTAAGACCTTTAGATTAATGAAATACTATTATTACCTGACAAGTTTCATCTAATTCAACTTTAAAAATAGTTATCAAACAACTCACTAGTAATTAACAACTACAAAAAAAAGACTGCTCTTTAGAGCAATCTTTTAATAAAAAATATTAATAATGATTAGAGATCCAATTTAAGAACCACATTTTCCTAAAGGATTCCATCCACCAGATACTCTTTCAAATAAATAATTTTTGTAGATCACTTTTGAACCAATACTATAATCACCTCTCTTCCATAAACTTACCCCTACACACCTATCTTTTCCTCCTGCTGCCGGGTACATTTGGTTAATCCCTTGAATATCTCCTGCCGAAAGCCCATCTCTTTGAACTGTATAACTTGATCCATCTTTTTTTTCTATGGTTGGTAAACCATTTTTCGAAAAAAATCTAGGTCCATACATCATTATTGACCCAAAATCTAACTCTGAAGTATATTCATCACCATCACCTCCTTGTTCTACATAAGTTTGAAAATTATTCTTACGACCATCTATAATATTGTTCGTATTTATGGTAACATATTGATCTCTGTCTTTTCTGCTCTGCTCATGGTATAAACCTACTGCATGACCAATTTCATGAATGGTATTTCCTAATGAACAGCTGGGCGCTAAGTTTATAGGCTGACGACCTCCTAATCTTCCAATAAAAGATGAACACCCACCACCTGTTTTAAAATATATATAATCTGATTGATTTGTTCTTCTCACAAACCTTAAAGCTGTATTTTCCTCCCAATGTTCAATTGCACGGGTAACACGTCCTTGATTAACCAAACTAGGCTCTATATCATAATAAACTGTGTTATTTAACCATCTTCCTCCTGTTCTTCCTACAGATCTTACTGAAGATTCTTCTAGACTAGGTTCTCCAACCTCATCTGGAGCTTGAGTTAATTGATTCGAATTAAAAAGGATATCGCCATCTAATACATAGACATCATTTATCTTCTCTAAGTTTAACTTGCTAGTACCATAATACATTGTTTGTGCTTTACCTATTGATGCTGGGAAAGCCTTTTCAGGATTAATTATTTTCTCAGAAAGGTTTGATTCTTTCAAGTCATTGGTATCTTCTGTTTGACATGAAGTAATAATCATAGCTGTAGCAATAGCTACTAACGCGGGTTTAAATTTTTTCATAATGAAGGGTTTAATTAATATTATATTGAATTATTCTCTAATTTATCGTTAAAAAACAATCCTTAATTGCAACGCTGTAGATTCTTCATTATTATTACTCTAAAAAGGAGAGTTATACTCAAACAAAGGTCTCCCAAAAACCTTAAACACTATGCAACAAAGAATTAAATTCAAATCTCCTTCAAAAAAAGGACTAGCTAAAAAAATGTTAAAGTCAAAAAGTTTATGATTTTAAGTTGTGGGATAATGTAAATTTCATCACAAAACTAATTTATGTTACTACTAAAAATTAGATAAAATAAAAGAGAGTCTTTTTCTTTGTTTAGATTATGAAAACATAAGTATAGTTGTAATTAAGATTTCTATTTGTATCAAAATGAAGAAAAAAAAGGAACGTTTTATTCAACTAATATCTAGTCATAAATAGTGCTTCCTATTTTACTTGAGATGTTATTGTTTGGCGAATTTCTTTTCTAATAAATATACAAATAATCTATTTTTTTTGTTTCAAAAACTTTGATAAAGAATAAATAATAAAAAACAGTATTGTTTTAGTTCGTTTAACAAAAAGAACTATTTTTGCTTTAAATAAAACACAACTAAAATATTTAGAGATGACAAATCTTGATGCGAAAACGATTTCGATAGACAATCTTGGTATAAAGAATGCCATTGTCCGTTATCAATTGACTTCAGACGAGTTACATGATATTACCATCGAAAAAGAACAAGGAGAAAACACAAGCTTTGGAGCTCTGGCTGTAAGAACAGGTGAATTTACAGGTCGCTCTCCAATGGATCGCTTTATCGTTAAAGATGACATAACTAAAGATGAAGTCTGGTGGGGTGATATTAATATTCCTTTTGAATCTGAAAAGTTCAATAAATTATATGATAAGGTAACCAGCTATCTTTCTGGTAAAGAAGTTTTCGTAAGAGATAGCCTCGCTTGTGCAGACAAAAACTATCAGCTTAACATAAGAGTCGTAAACGAATACCCGTGGAGTAATATGTTTGCGTATAATATGTTTTTGCGTCCTACAATTGAAGAATTAAAGAATTTTTCTCCAGAATGGACAGTTATTAATGCTCCTGGATTTATAGCCAATCCTGATGAAGATGGAACTCGTCAACATAATTTTGCTATTTTAAATTTTACCAGAAAAATTGCTTTAATAGGTGGTACAGGGTACACTGGAGAGATAAAAAAAGGAATTTTTTCAGCCTTAAATTTTATTTTACCTGTTTTTAAAAATACATTACCTATGCATTGCTCTGCAAATGTAGGTAAAGAAGGTGACACCTCCATTTTCTTTGGGTTATCTGGAACAGGAAAAACAACATTATCAACAGATCCTAATCGTAGCTTGATTGGAGATGACGAGCATGGATGGACTTCTGAAAACAGTGTATTTAATTTTGAAGGAGGTTGTTATGCTAAGGTAATTGATTTATCAGAAGAAAAAGAGCCAGAAATATACGGAGCTATAAAAAGAGGAGCTATATTAGAAAACATAGTTACTAATGAAAAGGGAATCGTTGATTTTTCAAATACGTCAATAACTCAAAACACTCGTGTAAGTTACCCAATACATCATATAGAAAATATAAAAACCCCTTCAATAGGAACTAATCCAAAAAATATTTTCTTTTTAACTGCTGACGCGTTTGGTGTATTGCCTCCGATATCCAAATTAACACCTGGTCAAGCAGCCTATCATTTTATTTCAGGATATACAGCCAAAGTAGCGGGTACGGAAGCCGGTGTTACTGAACCACAACCAAGTTTTTCTGCTTGTTTTGGAGCCCCTTTTATGCCATTACATCCAACTAGATATGCTGAAATGTTAAGTAAGAAAATGAAAGAAACAGGTGTAAATGTTTGGCTAGTAAATACAGGGTGGTTTGCAGGACCTTATGGAGTTGGAAATCGAATGAAACTAAAATATACTCGTGCCATGATTAACGCTGCTCTAAACGGTGGTTTACCCTCAGAAATCACATACGAAGATTACCACATTCATTCTATTTTTGGATTGGCGCAGCCTAGAAAATGTCCAGGAGTACCATCAGAACTATTAAGTCAACGACAAGCTTGGAATGACGATAATAAGTATTACAAAACAGCACATAAGCTAGCTGACTCATTTAGAAAAAACTTCAAACAGTTTGAGGAGTTTGCCAATGAAGAAATTTTAGCAGGTGGACCTCCAATAATAAAAAAATAATAACAAAGAAGCATCCTTAAAAGGATGCTTCTTTTATTTACATTCTATTTTTTATCTTTTGTTAAAAGATTATTTTTTAGTTTCGCTTCTGGATTAAGATTAAATTTCAAAAAGATCTAAAGTTTAACTAAAAGACGTACATGACTATACAGGGAAATATCGTAGATATACAAAATAGAAGGATATTTAAAGGAGAGCTAGAAATTAAAAATGGCATCATTAACTCAATCAAAGAGAAACAACATGCTAACGAAACTTATATAATTCCGGGGTTTGTCGATGCACACATTCACATTGAAAGCTCAATGCTAGTTCCTTCAGAGTTTTCAAAAATCGCTTTAACACACGGAACTGTCGCTACTGTTTCTGATCCTCATGAAATAGCCAACGTTCTTGGTATTAAAGGTGTTGAATTCATGATTGAGAATGGGAAAAAAGTACCTCTAAAATTTAATTTTGGAGCCCCTTCTTGCGTCCCTGCAACATCTTTTGAAAGTGCTGGGGCAGTCATTAACTCAGATGATATCAAAAATATGATGGCTAATCCAGATATTAGGTACCTAGCAGAAATGATGAATTATCCAGGAGTTATTCATAAAGACGAAGAGGTATTAAAAAAAATTCATTGGGCTAAATATTATAACAAAACTGTTGATGGGCATGCACCTGGTTTAAGAGGTGAAGAACTTGACAAATATATTCAAGCTGGTATTTATACCGATCATGAATGTTTTTCTTATGAAGAAGCTCTTGAGAAGCTTCAAAAAGGAATGAAAGTCATTATAAGAGAAGGGAGTGCTGCAAAGAACTTTAACGCTTTAATTGACTTATTACCGGAACATTACAAAAACATGATGTTTTGTTCTGATGACAAACACCCTGATGACTTACTTTTAGGTCATATCAATCAACTATGTGAAAGAGCTGTTCAAAAAAATATTGATATTTTTAAAATATTGCAAGTAGCCTGTATTAATCCAGTAAAACATTATGGACTTGATGTTGGGCTTTTACAGAATGGAGATAAGGCTGACTTTATTATTGTTGAAAATCTTAAAAATTTTAACGTATTAAAAACCTATATTAATGGCGATCTTGTAAGTGAAAACGGAAAATCATTTATTAAAGATATTCCTTTTGAAATTCTGAATAATTTTACTGTTGAAAAGAAAAATCAAGAGGAGTTTGAGTTTCATTCATCAGCGGATAAAATTAGAGTTATTGAAGCCCTAGACGGGGAACTAGTAACTAATGAAGTCGAGTTAGACTCCTTAACCGAAAATGGAAACTTAGTTTCTAATATAGAAAAAGATATCCTAAAGATAACCGTAGTAAATCGTTATGAAAACACACAACCCTCAATCGGTTTTATAAAAAACTTTGAATTAAAAGAAGGAGCTATCGCTAGCTCTGTAGGGCATGATTCTCATAATATTATTGCAGTAGGTGTGTCTGATGAAATGATTTGTAAAGCGGTCAATTTATTAATAGATAATAAAGGTGGTATATGTGCTGTTACTAAAAATATATCTGAAGTTGTTCCGTTGCCAGTTGCCGGTATTATGAGTGATAAACCTGCGGAAGTAATAGGTGAAGCATATGCAAAACTGGATGTTATCGCTAAAAAAATGGGTTGTACACTTAAAGCACCTTATATGACTTTATCATTTATGGCTCTTTTAGTAATTCCTTCCTTAAAATTATCTGATAAAGGACTTTTCAACGGAAATACATTTCAATTTACATCCATAGAAATTAAATAACCTCTTCTAGAAGGTCTATTTATGAACACTAGTTTGAAAATGTATGTAATATATTTAGAAAAGTTATTGATTCAAATATAATTACTAAAAATATATTTAATTAGCTTTGTTAACACGAAATCAGATCATTTGACTACAGAAAAAATTATACTAGGGATTGACCCAGGAACCACTATTATGGGATTTGGAATTATAAAAATAATTGGAAAAAAAATGGAGTTCATTCAAATGAATGAACTTATTTTAAAAAAATATGAGGATCCTTATTTAAAATTAAAACTAATCTTTGAGCGAACAATCGAACTAATTGACTCTTATAAACCTGATGAAATTGCCTTAGAAGCTCCCTTTTTCGGGAAAAATGTTCAGTCAATGTTAAAGCTCGGTAGAGCTCAAGGAGTTGCAATGGCAGCTGGACTTTCAAGACAAATACCCGTTACGGAATATTTGCCTAAAAAAATAAAAATGGCAATTACTGGTAATGGAAATGCAAGTAAAGAACAAGTAGCCCTAATGTTAAAATCTTTATTAAACCTAAAGTCATTACCTAAAAATCTCGATGCTACGGATGGTTTAGCTGCAGCTGTGTGTCATCACTATAACTCGGGAAGTAAAATTGGTGGTAAAAATTATACAGGGTGGGCCGCATTTATCAAACAAAATCCTAAAAAAATAAACTAAGCAAAAAATCTATTCGAAAGAGTCGCTATAAAAATATTTAATACGCTGAAAACCTAAATATATCATTATTTTGTCTGGAATATATATACACATCCCTTTCTGTAAACAAGCTTGTTATTATTGTGATTTTCACTTTTCAACTTCTTTAAGAAAAAAAGATGATCTTATTTCTTGTTTAATAAAAGAGTTGGTTTTACGAAAAAATGAATTAGTAAATGAAACTATAGAAACTATATATTTTGGTGGAGGTACGCCCAGCTTGCTATCACCTAAAGAGATTCAACTAATAATTAATACAATACAACAAAATTATTCACTAAAAAATAATCTCGAAATAACGCTCGAAGCTAACCCTGATGATTTAACAAGTAAATTCGTTGATAAAAAAGCACAAGATATCTTCAAAGAATATATGTCTGTCGGAATTAATAGATTGAGTATTGGTATTCAATCTTTTTTTGAACAAGACTTACAAATGATGAATCGAGCTCACAACGCTATCGAAGCTAAAAACTGCCTAACCTTAGCTACTAAATATTTTGAAAACATAACAATAGACTTAATTTATGGAATTCCTAAAATGAGCAATCAAAGATGGAAAGAAAATTTAAGTATCGCTTTTGATTTCGGTATTAAACATATTTCTTCTTACGCTTTAACAGTAGAACCTAAAACTATTTTAGACAAATTTATTCGTAATGGAAAATATCCCTCACCTAAAGAAGAAGTAGCTAAAGATCATTTTGATATTCTAATAAATGAAACTCAAAAAAAAGGGTTTATCCATTATGAAATATCTAATTTTGGTATTCCCAGATATTTTTCAAAACATAACACTAGCTATTGGCTTGGTAAAAAATACTTAGGTATCGGACCATCTGCACATTCATTCAATAAAATACAAAGAAGCTGGAACGTATCAAACAATATAAAGTATATAAAAGATATACAAGCAAATAAACTTCCTTCTGAAATAGAAAAGTTAAGTGTAAAAGATCAATTTAATGAATATATAATGACTGGGCTCAGAACTATTTGGGGAGTATCTTTAATAAAAATAAGAGAAGAGTTTGGCGAAATGAACTATACTCAGCTTATCAATAATGCTCAAAAATTCATCAATGAAGGCTTACTTAACATTGAAATTAACGAGGCTGGTAAAAAAATTCTTAAAACTACAGAAAAAGGCAAATTCCTTTCAGATGGTTTAGCTAGTGATTTGTTTATAATTTAATTATTTTTAAGCACTTATGATCGCTATAATAAAATACAAAAATAAAACATTCAAGATTGATTTATCAAAACCACTAGATATTTCAATTCCTATTGATATGTCTAAACCAAATATTAACGCTTGGTACTTGGAAGATCCTCAAATAAAACCTGTAAAGTCCGGTAACTGGACTGGAAATGTTGCACAAGGTGGTCCAGTTAATTTTAATAATATAGTATTTAACCCGCATGCACACATAACACATACCGAATGTGTTGGCCATATCACAGAAAAAATACATTCTATCAATAAAAACCTATCATGTTATTTTTTCATTACCGAATTGATAACTGTCGAGCCTCAACAACAAAAAAATGGAGATTTTGTGATTACAAAAAAACTCATAATAGAAAGTATCAAAAATACAAATATTGAGGCATTAGTCATTCGAACCATACCCAATTCAGATAAAAAAACTTTTGCCAGATACTCTAATACAAATCCACCTTATTTATCCTTAGAAGCTGCCGAATATATCAAAAATATATCCATAAAACACTTACTTATTGATTTACCTTCTATAGATAAAGAAAGAGATAACGGTGAATTATTAGCACATAATGCCTTTTGGAATACCAAAAAAAACATCAGGTTTGATGCAACTATTACAGAGTTTATTTATGTCTCTAATACTATTAAGGATGGAGCCTATGTTTTAAACTTAATGGTTGCTCCTTTTGAAAATGATGCTACACCCAGTAAACCTATATTGTACAAAGTACAACAAGAAAATTAATTCATCTCTGAAAAACAACAGAGAGAAAAAAATTATCGTATTTACCGCTCTCTTAAGACTTAATCACCTGATAATATTTATATCTAGTATAATATTTCTTAAAAGCTTATTCGGATCTCATTTTTATAATTCAGCTCCTTTCTTTCGATTAAATATGTATAATTGTAAATGTTTCTTTTTAGGGATCTCAGGAGTTATTAGTCGAGATTTACTTTATGTTTCATCTACCCTCTAAATCTAAAAAAAACATACTTTTCAACTTTTAAAAAAAGTCCATTTTCACTTATCATATGTTAAATTGAATTTATTTTTAGGTGAATAGCACCTATATTTTATTCTATGAATGGTGATAAATAAACGATGGATCGATCATTTTAAACTTTAAAATACTAATATTTATGTCATAGAGTACTATTTCAGCATAATAAGTTATCGATAAGTCATAAGACAAATCGATAAAACGCACCAAATTACTATAACAACTAAAGCTTCATTAATATAGAGAGTTCACTTATTGGACTGAATAATAATGAAATTCATGTTAAAACCTTGTAATCAGAAAGTTTTCTTTCTCTAGTATCATTCTGACCAAGTGATTATTCTATTTTTTTAAAGTTTTAGATAAATTCAACTTTTAGGGAGCCATTATTAATTAGTATTTTAATATTCCTCTCTTTATAAATAACTTATATATATTATACATTTAAAATTTAAGCCAAATGAATATTCTCAATATTTATAAACAATTCTGCTCATTTATTTATCGTAAGTATCTGCGGGCTTATTACGTATTATAAATATTTCAACATAAATTATAACAATACTAAAAAGTCCGACGCCAGCGTAGAGCTTTTTTACTTTCAGACAATTACTTAAAATTAATTTAAAAACTATGAAAAAGCTCTACTCTAGTTATATTGGTACATTTAAAGGACTTTCAAGAGAGGTTTGATGGCTAGCTTTGATTATTCTTATCAATAGAGCAGGCACGATGGTTATTCCTTTTCTATCACTTTATTTAACCAAAAAATTAAACTTTTCTCTTTGGAATGTTGGTTGGGTAATGACATTTTTTGAAGTCGGCTCTGTCTTCGGTTCATGGATAGGTGGACAAATGACGGATAAAATAGACGCTTTTAAAATAATGAAATTTAGTTTATTTTTAACAGGGATATTATTTTTTGCGCTTCAATTCGTAACTTCATTTATTAGATTTCGCTTTGGTATTTTTTTGTGATACTAATTGCAGATAGTTTTAGACCAGCGATGTTTGTTCCATTAAATAGCTATAGTAAACCTAAAAACAAAACACGTTCATTAACATTAATTAGATTAGCTATAAATCTTGGATTTTCTGCTGGTCCAGCTATTGGAGGATTGATCATAACATCGTTTGGATATATAAGTTTATTTTGGATTGACGGCATTACTTGTTTACTTGGCTCAACCTTATTAGTTAAAGTTTTAAGTCCTAAAAAATCAAAAATTACAGATAAAACAACCACTAAAAACCCGCAATCTGTGTTTTCGGATAAAATCTTTTGATTTTTCTTTATTTCAATGTTTTTGTTTAGTTTTATATTTTTACAATATTTTTCTACTGTACCTCTATATTACAAAAATAGGCATCATTTATCGGAATCAGAAATTGGTATTTTAATGGAGCTGAATGGTTTTTTAATTTTTATCCTTGAAATGCCTCTAGTTAAATGGCTAGAGGACACAAAGTATAGTAAAGTGTTTTTAATGTTCATTAGAGTATTTTTAACAGGAATCAGTTTTACTCTTTTAAATATTACAAACTGAACAGGTATTTTAATTATTGGAATGCTTATAATGACCTTAGGAGAAATGATTACTTTTCCTTTTTCAAATGCATTCGCTTTGGAAAGAGCTAAAAAAGGAAAGCAAGGAGAATATATGGCATATTACAGTATTGCTTTTTCTGCTTCACGTATATTTTCCCACAATTCAGAAATGCAACTTATTCATAAAATGAGCTATAACAGTACATGGAATATTATGATATTACTATCATTGCTAGGTATGTCTTAATTGATAATCTTAACACATCTCACAAAAAGAGAACATTATAAGTTAAGACCTAACAATAGTTCAAGTAAATAAAGGCTAATGTTATCAAGATGATTGAATCTTATGTAAAATAGAAAAAATACACATTGTAGAATTAATTAGCCACGAGAAAGTTTATATTTGAAAAAGAAAACTAGAAAAATAATACTATTAAAATGGATATAACAGGCGCTCAAAAACAAGTAGACAACTGGATTAAAAATCATGGAGTTCGTTACTTCAATGAACTTACAAATATGGCACAACTAACTGAAGAAGTTGGTGAGGTTGCTCGAATTATAGCGCGTCGTTACGGTGAACAAAGTGAAAAAGAAAGTGATAAGCAAAAGGACTTAGGAGAAGAATTAGCTGATGTTATTTTCGTTGTTCTTTGTTTGGCTAATCAGACAGGAATTAATCTTCAAGATGCTTTTGATAAAAAACTTAACATCAAAGCTAAACGAGACCATGATCGCCATCATAATAACGAAAAACTAAGATAAATGAGCATATTAAAAAAAATGCAACAACCTTTATTTTGGAGAAATGTAATTAGAGTAACGATTCCTTTTTTTATTTTTGTCACTCTCTTTTCTTTAGTTTTTACAAACTCTAAAGATATTTTCTCCGGAAATTTTAATAATGTATATGAAATCAATTTTTCTAATGGAAAATGGATTCGTTTTTGGGGCTTCAAAATAATTTTTAGCTTTATTTATGGAATTTGGATTACTAATAAGAAAATGACCTAATTATCATGAACTTACAACTACAAACACAAAACTCTACGATTCAAGCCAAAATCTCAGTATCAGGATCAAAAAGTGAGTCGAACAGACTTTTAATTTTACAACAGTTATACCCTAACTTAGAAATTGATAACCTCTCTGACTCTGATGACACAAAACACATACAAGAAGCGTTTCTCTCAACTAACGAAATAATCAATATTGGTCATGCAGGAACTGCAATGAGATTTTTAACAGCTTTTTTTGCTTCTAAAGAAGGCGTTATAAAAATATTAAAAGGGTCTGAACGAATGCACAACCGCCCTATAAAAGTTTTAGTAGAGGCTTTAAGATCTTTAGGTGCTAATATTTCTTACCTTGAAAAAGAAGGATATCCTCCCTTAAAAATTATTGGACAGAAACTAAAAAAAAATCAAGTCGCTATAAATAGTAATGTAAGCAGTCAATATATATCTGCTCTAATGCTTATTGCCCCTAGTTTACCAAATGGTCTAAATATTAAGTTAACAGATAAAGTAACATCTGTTACCTACATAAAAATGACATTGAATTTAATTAATCAACTTGGGGTTGAAACCAGTTTCAAAGACAATTTAATTACTATAAATCCAAAATCGAATATAGTAAATCAAGTAGTAACAGTAGAATCAGATTGGAGTTCAGCATCTTATTTTTACTCGTTAATAGCTTTAAGTAAACTCAATTCAAGTATTACGTTAACAGCATATAAAGCAGATAGCTTGCAAGGTGATGCTGTTTTAGGTGAAATATATGAACATTTCGGTGTAAAAACGTTTTTTAAAAAAAATAGTATTACACTGATAAAATCCTCTATCCATTCAAATAATACATTAAGTATAAATTTAAATAACGCTCCTGATATTGCACAAACAATTGCAGTTACGTGTTTTGGTTTAGGTATTTCATGTTCTTTAACAGGATTGCATACATTAAAAATCAAAGAAACGGATAGATTAGAAGCTCTTAGAGAAGAATTAACTAAACTTGGAGCTATCATTAAAGTAACTGATAATAGCTTAGAATTAAAAGCAAGTAATAAGATTAACAAAAATATAGATATTAAAACCTATAATGATCATAGAATGGCTATGGCTTTTGCTCCTCTAGCTTTTAAAACGACATTAAAAATAAATGATGCTGAAGTCGTAAGTAAATCTTTTAGAAATTTTTGGATTGATATGAGTAAAATTGGATTAAAAGTTGAAAAGATATAGTTATTAATCAAAGATACGTTTTTAACAAAATGGTTTCATCAAAATAAATATAGAATAGCTTGACATCCCCCCTATCGATATTGTATATTTGCCCCTCGTTTAGAAATTTTTACAAATGAAATTATCGAATTTTGATTTTGACTTGCCAAAGGAATTATTGGCAGAATACCCTTCAGAGCATAGAGACGAGGCACGTTTAATGGTGTTAAACCGAGAAAAACAAACAATTGAACATAAATTATTTAAAGATTTAATCAATTATTTTGACGAAGGTGACGTAATGATGCTTAACAACACCAAAGTTTTCCCTGCTCGTATGTTTGGGAATAAGGAAAAAACAGGTGCACGAATTGAAGTATTCCTTCTACGAGAATTAAATGCTGAAAATAGATTATGGGATGTTTTAGTAGATCCTGCTCGTAAAATCAGAATTGGAAATAAATTATTTTTTGGTAATGATGATAGTTTAGTAGCTGAAGTAATTGATAATACGACATCACGTGGAAGAACTTTACGTTTTTTATTTGATGGATCATATGAAGAATTTCGTCACAAATTAATTGAGTTGGGTGAAACTCCTTTGCCTAAGTATATCAAAAGAGATGTTGAGCCAGAGGATGAAGAGCGCTACCAAACAATATTTGCAAAACACGAGGGAGCTGTTGCGGCACCAACCGCAGGATTACATTTTTCTAAACACTTAATGAAACGTCTAGAAATCAAAGGTGTTGATTTTGCTGAAATGACATTACATGTTGGTTTAGGTACTTTTAATCCTGTAGAAGTAGAAGACTTGTCCAAACATAAAATGGACTCAGAACAAATCATTATACCTGACGAAAGTGCCAACATTATAAACAGTGCTTTAGATAGAAAACGAAGAGTTTGTGCGGTCGGAACGACAGTTATGAGAACTGTAGAATCTTCTGTATCTGCAAGTAAACGGTTAAACCCTTACAATGGGTGGACAAATAAGTTTATTTTCCCTCCTTATGACTTTAGTATAGCAAATTGTATGGTTACTAATTTCCATACACCAAAATCAACCCTATTAATGATGATTTCAGCATTTGCAGGTCATGACTTCGTGATGGATGCCTATAATGAAGCAATTAAAGAAAAATATAAATTTTATTCTTACGGAGATGCTATGCTAATAATATAAAGCAGCCAAATATTTAAAAATATGATCAACTGGTAATCCTCTAAGATTACCAGTTTTTTATTTTACCTTTGCCATAACTTTCAACTTTAAGATAATAAATTGAATAAAAAAAAAGACATTCGTTCACTAAGCAAAGAACAGCTAAGGGAGTTTTTCGTTTCAAACAATGATAAGGCTTTTAGAGGAAACCAAGTTTATGAATGGCTATGGAGTAAAGCTGCACATAGCTTCGATGACATGACAAACCTTTCTAAAATTACAAGAAAGATGTTAGACGAAAATTTCGTTATTAATCATATTGAAGTTGATTCCATGCAACGTAGTAATGATGGAACCATCAAAAATGCAATAAAACTGCATGATGGATTAATTGTTGAATCTGTCTTAATTCCCACAGAAACAAGAACAACTGCTTGTGTATCTAGTCAAGTCGGATGTAGTTTAGATTGCAAATTTTGTGCAACAGCTCAATTGAAACGAATGCGTAATTTAAATGCAGATGAAATATATGATCAAGTTGTAGCAATTGACAAACAAAGTAAAATTTATCATAATCATAAATTATCAAATATTGTTTTCATGGGGATGGGAGAACCCTTGATGAATTACAATAATGTACTCAAGGCTATTGATAAAATTACATCTCCTGAAGGACTAGGAATGGCAGCAAGAAGAATAACCGTTTCTACTTCAGGGGTTCCCAAAATGATAAAGAAAATGGCTGACGATGAGGTTCGTTTTAATTTAGCGGTGTCACTTCACTCTGCCATTGATAGTGTTAGATCCTCTATCATGCCATTTAATACTCGATTTCCCTTAAATGATCTGAAAGACTCATTAGAATACTGGTATGCTAAAACAAAAAGAAAAATCACATATGAATATGTAGTTTGGAATGGAATCAATGATAGAAAAGAGGATATTGATGCGTTAGTTTCTTTTTGTAAATATGTGCCCTGTAAAGTGAATTTGATTGAATACAATCCTATTGATGATGGTCAGTTTCAACAAGCTTCTGAACGGACTTTGAATAATTATATTTCAAACCTTGAAATGAATGATATTATTGTAAATGTAAGAAGATCAAGAGGTAAAGATATTGATGCTGCTTGTGGTCAGCTAGCTAATAAGTCATAGTCAAATAAATTTGGAATAATAATTCTCATTAAAATTCTTTTACACAATCATGTAAAAGAAACATCTCTATGAACGAAATATTTCAACTTCATTTTTGAATAAACTTAATTATCAAAAAATCTTCATCCCCTTTTAAATATTTTAAAATATAGAAAGAGGTTAACTTATAAAACACATAAATACAATCAAGTGTAAATTTATTCTTATTTTTGTTCGTCGATATGAAGCCCGTAGAGCAAATTAAAATACCCATAGCTAAAGAGATGGAACTCTTTGAAACAAAATTCAAAGACGCCATGATATCTCGAGTTCCATTACTAAACAGAATTACCTACTACATTGTAAGACGAAAAGGCAAACAAATGCGCCCAATGTTTGTTTTTTTAGTAGCTAAAATGGTTTCCGATGGAGGTTTTGATGAGAGAACTTATAGGGGAGCATCTGTTGTAGAATTAATTCATACAGCAACTTTAGTGCATGATGATGTTGTTGATGATAGTAATCAACGAAGAGGTTTTTTTTCAATTAATGCACTTTGGAAAAATAAAATTGCTGTTTTAGTTGGAGACTTTTTACTTTCAAAAGGACTTCTTTTATCTATTGATAACGAAGATTTTGATATATTAAAACTCATTTCAATTGCTGTACGTGAAATGAGTGAGGGAGAACTGCTACAAATTGAAAAAGCCAGAAAGCTAGATATTACAGAAGAAGTATATTTTGAAATTATAAGACAAAAGACTGCTACTTTAATCGCTGCTTGTTGTGGTATTGGCGCAGCATCAGTTGGCGCTAATAACAAGACTGTACAACAGATGCGAAAGTTCGGCGAATACATTGGAATTGCTTTTCAAATAAAAGATGATTTATTCGACTATACAGAAGATAAAATAGGTAAACCAACAGGCATTGACATAAAGGAACAAAAAATGACTTTACCTCTAATTTATACACTGAACAACGTTTCTAAAAAAGATAGGAACTGGTTAATCAACTCTATAAAAAAACATAATCACGATAAAAAAAGAGTCAAGGAGGTTATTTCTTTTGTAAAAAAGAATGGAGGTATAGAATATACTATGAATAAGATGCATAGTTACAAAAGCAAAGCTATAGCAATCTTAAATAATTTTCCTAACTCCGAATATAAAAATTCTTTAGTAAAAATGATTGGTTATGTAGTCGAGCGTAAAATATAAAGCATATCAAATTTTGTTACCATAAAATAATATTCATTTTTCACCAAACTATGCTGTCACACCTCCCACATTCTTTTGCATAGTAAAAAATGTGTTTTTTAATTATATAATGTTCTTCAGCAGATATGTTTTTACTTATATGAATTTGTAGAAAATAATTTAAATATTAATTCTTTTACATCTTCATAAGTTATATCTGCATTATTTTCGTTGAAAACAACTTGTTCAATAAAAAATATTTAAAACAAAAAAAAAGTATTCCACTCTATATCTATGACTAAAGTAAAAACCTACTTATGAAAGTAAATTTTTACTTTAATTCCTCTTCCTTCTTATATCAATCATCTCACTATTTAGCTACATATATCGTTCGTTAATCTAAAGAATATGTTTTTTCGTATTAAGAGAAATATATTTAATATATAGTTAATTTTTTGTATTTCAATTACTGAAAAGAAGTAAAAAACAGGGGACCGTTTTTACTTCTTTTCTTTTTTCTGGATTTTATAACTATTGAAATAATAAAATAGAGGTGTAAAAGATATCGTGCATGGATCAATACAAATGTACTATTCGTAAATCTAATTTTGTTAAAGATTGTAATTTATGTCATCACATAGAGAGTCCTATCATACCTCAATACTTTATTTCACAAGATAAAGTTTGGACTCCGCAAGGAATTTACTATTATTTTTGAGATAAGCACTTTTACTAAAAGCACTTCTGCTCTTCAGATGGCAAGACGTTTAAATATTAATTAGACATACCTCTTCGTTATTTATGTGTAAAATTGATTAGCTATTTCTAACAGTGAGAAGCATCCTATTGTAGGAGATATTTTGGTTGATAAATTTGTATAGGTAAAAAAGATTTGAAACAAAGGAAAAAGCAATGATGATAGGAAGAAAAAAAGTTGTTTTAGCAATAAAAAAAGGAGATACGAGAGGAGTCAAATACACCTATTTTAAAACCATAGACAATTATTTATCAGATGAATTACACAAAATATTTGTGAGTCACATGGACACAAAAGCCAATGTAACTAAAAATAGATGGACTGGATAAAAGCCATTAAAAAAGGAGTATAATATTACTCAACTAAAAAGTAATTGCTTTATTTTTTTTAAGATTAACACCATCATTTATCAAGTAAAAGCAGTTTTAAAAAGTTTTTATTCTTAGATTAATGACAGGCATTTTCAAAAATACTTGAATGGATATAGTTATTGTTTAAATAGTTCAATACACAAGCAAACTGTTTTTGATAACCTAGTTAACAGAACTATTAAACATGAGGATATTGGTTGTCAAAAAAATAAATTAAGAACTCAAATTAACAATTCAATAATAATAAAATATTCATCTATAGTTAAACGGTTCCCTCAATAAATAAGAACTAATTAACCATCAAAACAAGTTACTAGACTAATTTTAAAATAAAAAAACGAAGTACCGTAGTATCTTTATTGCATAGAGTATAGAAAGTATAAATATAGTTTGGTTAATTTAAAAGAAGCATTTTTTCTTGAAAAATGCTTCTTTTTTCTTTCTAATAACGCTTTTAAGTTAAGATTTATTTTTTTGCGATATACTATCTATTTTTACGTTATAGACCTATAATCTAAATACCTTTTTTACCTTTTCTACGTAATCTAATTTTTCCCAAGTAAATAATTCAACACTCAGTGTTTTTTTATCCCCATTAGGCTGAACAAAAGTCTTTTCTACTAATTCATTTTTACGCCCCATATGCCCATAAGCTGCAGTTTCGCTATATATAGGTGCTCTTAACTTTAATCGGTTTTCAATTGCATATGGTCTCATATCAAAAAGCTCTGAAACTTTTTTAGCTATTTCTCCATCTGTTAAATTAACTTTCGAGGTCCCGTAAGTATCTACGAAAATACCCATCGGCTCAACAACTCCGATAGCATAAGAAACCTGAACTAAAACCTCATCTGCAACTCCAGCCGCTACTAAATTTTTGGCTATATGACGAGTCGCATAAGCAGCAGATCGATCTACTTTACTTGGATCTTTTCCTGAAAAAGCACCTCCTCCATGTGCCCCTTTTCCTCCATATGTGTCTACAATTATCTTTCGACCTGTAAGTCCTGTATCCCCATGAGGACCTCCTATAACAAATTTACCTGTTGGGTTAATGTGATACTTGATTTTTTCATTAAAAAGAGCTTTTATCTCATTAGGTAAATGTTTTTGAACCCTTGGAATTAATATTTCAATGATATCTTTTCTAATCTTTTTTAACATTATCTCTTCTTCATCAAAATCATCATGTTGTGTTGATACTACAATAGCTTCAATTCTTTGAGGGACATTATCATCTGAATACTCAATGGTAACTTGGCTTTTTGCATCTGGACGTAGGTATGTTAGATCTTTATTCTCTCTTCTTAAAGTAGCTAATTCTTTTAATATTAAATGAGATAAATCAAGTGCCAACGGCATGTAATTCTCAGTTTCATTTGATGCATAACCAAACATCATTCCCTGATCCCCAGCTCCTTGTTCTTCTTTTTCTTGCCTATCAACTCCTCTATTTATATCATCTGATTGTTCATGAATCGCTGATACAACTCCACATGAATTTCCATCAAACATATACTCCCCCTTTGTGTAGCCAATCTTATTTATTACATCTCTTGCTATTTTTTGAACATCTAAATATGTATTTGATTTAACTTCTCCTGCCAATACTACTTGTCCTGTTGTCACTAAAGTCTCACAAGCAACTTTGGAATTGGAATCAAAGGCTAAAAAATTATCAATTAATGCATCAGATATCTGATCAGCAACTTTATCAGGATGTCCCTCAGAAACGCTTTCTGAAGTAAAAAAATATGACATATTTTACTTTTTTAAATTTCTAAAATAGAAAAATTTATGATTGCTGCAAAAAGAAGTATGTTACTGCTTTAGCATTTTTTTATGAGGTTGCAATCAGACAAATTTTTCCTCTGTTTTTACAAAAACAAAAATAAATATTATTTAGAGAATTAAAAATAAAGTTATCATAAAAACAATTGATAAGTTAATAATAAAAAGTAATTTTTCAACAATTGCATAGGAAAAATAAATGCTTACTTTTGTATCTTAATCAAGATAATAACCATAAATAAAATATTAGATACGATGGCATTAGAAATTACAGACGCTTCCTTTGATGAAGTTGTGTTAAACTCAGATATACCTGTATTAGTTGACTTTTGGGCTGCTTGGTGTGGACCTTGTAAAATGATAGGCCCAATCATCGATGAAATAAGCTCAGAATACGAAGGAAAAGCTATTATTGGCAAGGTAGATGTTGATGAAAATCCTGATATTGCTAGACAACTTAATGTTAGAAACATTCCTACAGTTTTAATATTTAAAAATGGATTACAAGTAGATAAGCATGTAGGTGTTGCTTCTAAAGATGTTTACAAAAAAAAGATAGATGCTCAATTGTAAGAATTACAATAATAAGAAATTAAATAACAGAGGTTTGGTGTTTACCAAACCTTTATTATTTTTATCCTTTAATGAACTACTTGCAAAAAATTATGCGTTATCTATTATTTATCTTATCATTTATCCTGATTATTAACTGCAAAAATGCTCAAGAAAGTAAAGAGGTTTCAAAAGGTATCTCTCTAACACTTGCTAAAAGCCGCAAAAAACAACTAAGCGATGTTGTTTATAATTTAAACTTTTCTATCCCAAAAGAGAAGGAGAAAAATATTCATGCTAACCTTGAAATAAATTTTACACTCAAAGACACAGTAAATGATATCATAATAGATTTTAATGAGAAAACCAATCATCTTCAAGAAATTAATGTAAACCAAAAAAGAAGTGAAATAAATCACAAAAAAGAACATCTAATTATTGATAAGAAAGTCTTGAAATTTGGAAGAAACAAAATAAACATCAGTTTTTTAGCTGGCGAATTATCCCTTAACAGAAATGATGAATATCTATACACTTTACTTGTTCCAGACAGAGCAAGTACCCTATTTCCTTGTTTTGACCAACCTGATTTAAAAGCGCACTACAACTTGACTATAACAGCACCCAAAAACTGGAAAGTTTTAACTGGAGCTCATGAAAAATCAAGAATTACAAAAAATGAATTTACTGAATATAAATATGAAAAAACAGATAAAATGAGTACTTATCTATTTTCATTTATTGCAGGAGAATTTATTGAAAAAACTGATCAAAACGGTCCTTTCCCAATGCGGTTTCTATACAGAGAAACGAATCAAGAAAAGATTAATGAAAGCATACCAACTATTTTTAAAACTCACCAAAACTCAATTTCATTTTTAGAGGATTATACAAATCATAAATTTCCGTTTCAAAAAATGGACTTTGCTACCTTACCTCCTTTTCAGTATGGAGGTATGGAACACACTGGGGCCATTCAATATAGACAAAGCCTTTTATTTCTAGATAAAAGTGCCACTATAACTTCGAAATTACGCAGAGCTAAGCTAATTGCACACGAAACCTCGCATATGTGGTTTGGAAACTTAGTAACAATGAAATGGTTTGATGATGTTTGGTTAAAAGAAGTTTTTGCTAATTTTATGGCAGATAAGATTATGAATCCAGTATTTCCAAAAATCAATCATGATCTAAACTTTTTAATGTCTCATTACCCAAGTGCTTATTCAGAAGATAGAACGAAGGGAACAAATCCAATAAAACAGCATCTCGATAATCTAAAGAATGCAGGAGGTCTTTATGGTCGAATAATATACAATAAAGCTCCGATTATGATGCGTCAGCTGGAGTTGGTCATGGGAACTTCTCAATTTCAAAAAGGAATTCAAAAATACATAGCAAACTTCGCCAATAGCAATGCTGATTGGAGTGATTTGGTTAATATATTTGATGATTTATCCGAAAAGAATATAAAAGAATGGAGTAATACCTGGGTAAAGTCATCAGGAAGACCAATAATATCAGACTCTATTATTTATGAAAATGGTAAAATAAAAGATTTTTTCGTGAAGCAAAAAGCCGAGGATAAAAGCAGTAAAGTATGGAATCAATTTTTCAGTATTGGACTAAAATATGATGATGAAATCAAAATTTTGGATGTAAACTTAAATAAAGAACTAGTTCAAATTAACAATGCAAAAGGTCTACCCAAACCAAGGGAGATTATCTATAATTATAATGGGATCGGATATGGTGTGTTTCCCTTTGGTCTTTTAGATATTAATTCAATAAAAAATGATGTTGCAAGAGGACATAGTTTCATTAACCTATATGAAAATATGCTATTAGGAAAAATACCTGTTACAAACGCCTTAGAAACCTATATTTATGCATTAAAACATGAAAAAAATGAACTTATATTGAATTATATTTGTGGAAGAGTAAACACCATATACTGGACTTTCTTAACTAATCAAACAAGAGAAAAATACTCGAAAATTTCGGAGGTACTTTATAGCAGACTAGTTAATGGTGGCCCTGATAATATTCAAAAAACTCTTTTTTCAATATTAAAAAATATATCAAATCATAAATCTGGTAAAGAGATATTATATCTTATTTGGGAACGTAAGATTGAAATTAAAAATCTTAATTTAAACGAAAATGATTTTACTAATTTAGCCATTAAATTAGCTATCTACAAGCATCCTGAAGCTTCAAGCATACTTGACAAACAATTAAAAAAAATATCTAATAAAGATAAAAAAGAACGATTTTTATGGTTATTACCTTCATTATCTTCTGATGAAAATGTAAGAGATAATTTTATGATTTCTTTAAACAAGGCAGAGAATAGAGAAAAAGAATCATGGGTAGGTGATGCTTTAACCAATATAAATCATCCTTTGCGTCATGGAGTTTCAACAAAATATTTACCTCAGATTTTAGATCTTTTAGAAGAAGTTCAACTAACGGGAGATATTTTTTTCCCAAAGAGATGGCTATCAAATTCTATCGGACATTACTCTTCTTCAGATGCTCTTGAGCGAGTTGATAAATTTATTAGTTTAAATAAAAACTATAACCCAATTCTTTTAAAGAAACTACTAATTGTAACGGATAATTTAAAAAGAGCACAAACAATAAAAGAATAAAGATTTAAAATTAAAAAAGAAAACAGTGTTTTTTAGATAAAAATGCAGAAAAAATTTCTTAAAATTAAATAAGAAAAATCAATAAGCTACCCTTGTTTTTTAATTACAACGTACCTAAAAATCATTTAAACAGTTTATTTTTTTAATAAGCATGATAAAAAATATAGTATAGTTTAAACTTCATATGTTTCGCAAAACCTTTCTATTCTTTTTAACAAAAAAACAACGTAAATAATAGATTTGATTCTAATCAGTTTAGACAAATAAGAGAAAAAAAACCTTCAGATTTCTGAAGGTTTTTTTTCTCTTATTTTTTGTAAATCAATTTGGTAGTAGATTTATTATTACTACCCTCAATATGAACACGATACAGACCTTTACATAAATTAAAATTAGTTAAGTCTATCTTTCTATCTTTTGTGCATAATATCTCTTCTTTTGAAGAAAAAGGGTATATTCTCACATTCTTTATATAAGCTCCCTTATCAAAAATATTCAAAACATTTACTACTGGGTTCGGACCTATTGTAATTTCATTAAAAAATACTGCATCATCATCACAGCAATTCTCTCTATAATATGCTGTGCAATCAATATACCAGCAACCTTCGGATTCAGCATATGCTTGATCATCAACTTGAATACAGGTTAAATCTGTATTTCCTGTGGCACTAAATGAAGTTAAATTTGTATTTGCTCCATTTTTCATATTTAAAATATTTAATTCATTGTTGTAGCAAAATAAATCTGTTAATTCTTTGTTATTTGAAACATCTAACGTTTTAATATTATTGTTATAACAATAAAGTAATTCAAGTGAAGTTGCTCCAGAAACATTAAGTTTTTGAATGCTATTATTATAGCAGTAAAGATGTTCCAATAAACAATTAGAAGAAGCATCTAATTGTCTTAAAACATTGTTATAGCAGTATAATAATCTAAGAGAATCTGCACCGTCAATATTAAGGTTTACCAAATTATTCTCATAACAATATAAATCTGTTAAATTTTTGTTCTTTGATACATCAAGATGACTTAATTGGTTGTTATAACAGTAAAGACGCTCAAGCTGTTTTGCCTTTGATACATTTAAAAACAACAATTCGTTATTGTAGCAATAAAGGTCAGTTAAATTTTTATTAAATGAAAGCCCTCCTAACCAACGAAGTTGATTATCATAACAATGCAACATTGTCAATGATGGAGTACCCCATAAATGCAACTGTCTTAATTGGTTATTGTAGCAATATAGGTACTTTAAAGCATTGTTTCGACCAATATGTAACTGTCTCAATTTATTATTATAACAATAAATCGATATTAACGCCTTGTTTCTTGATAAATCAAGACTGGTTATTTCGTTATCATTACACCACAATCCTGTTAAGTTTTCAAAAGCTTCAATCCCTTTCAAGTTTTTAATCCCTCTACCCTGAATGTAGAGCGCTCCTGAAAAGCATTTTGCTTCTGATAATTGAATTTTACCATCGTGGTTAATATCAACTCCAGACTCGTGAATGAGATAGCTTTTAAAAGCAGAGTCGGCGACCCTAAGTTCTGTTGCGTAAATTACTCCAACGCAAAGGAGCAAAATAAAAGTAAAAAATTTGTTCATAATCATTCTTTGTAATTGTTCTTAAGTGAACAAATATGAAATACTTTTTTTTAAAAAAAAATAAGGGAAAACCCTACAAATCAAATACCTAATAACCATTAAAAACAAGTTGTTTTAACCTTAAAAATCAAATTTTGAAATATAAACAGACTAAAGAAGTATTTGACTATCTCCTATTCTTTCATTATTTTCGAAGATTATGATTGATTTAAACAACTCTAACTTTCCTGAAATTAAAAATCTAGACCTTTTAGCAAAACATGTCGTAGAAGGATTTATAACGGGCATACATAAAAGTCCTTTTCATGGATTTTCCGTTGAGTTTTTAGAGCATAAGCTCTACAACAAAGGCGAGAGTACAAGGCACATAGATTGGAAGTTATTCGCAAAAACAGAAAAATTATACACCAAGAAATATGAAGAAGAAACAAATTTACGTTGTCACATAGTCATTGATAATTCCGCCTCAATGCATTTTCCTTTCAGTAGTAATACAACTCATGATAATTTGAATAAAGTAGGATTCTCATGCGTGGCTGCTGCTGCTTTATCTGAAATACTTAAGAGACAACGTGATGCCATTGGATTAAGTATTTATTCAGACCACTATGAATTTTACACTCCTGAAAAAGGAAGTGAACGTCATCGTAAAATGATCGTAAATCAACTGGAAAAGCTTATGCTGGCTAAGTCTTCTTTCTCAACTGACACTTATGAATACCTCCATCAAATCGCTCAAAAAATTCATAGAAGATCATTAATATTTCTGTTTACTGATATGTTTCAAACTACTAAAAATGAAGATGAATTATTTGACGCACTTCGTCATCTTAAGTACAACAAGCATGAAGTCGTCTTATTTCATACCTATGATATGGAACTTGAATTCAATTTTAACTTTGAGAATACGCCAAAAAAATATCAGGATGTTGAAACGGGTGAAGAAATTAATATATACCCAGAAAACATAAAAACTCATTATAAAAATCTTGTCAACGTATTTTTCGAAAATCTAAAGAACAAATGCTTACAATACAAAATAGACTATGTCCCTGTGAACATTCACGAGGGTTATGATAAAATACTTTTGACCTATTTAATCAGCAGAAGAAATTTTTTATAAAACTTCCTTTCATAATTAAAAAATTATAATATATTTGCAACCGCTTAAAGCAACGGTCTGGTAGTTCAGCTGGTTAGAATACATGCCTGTCACGCATGGGGTCGCGGGTTCGAGTCCCGTCCAGACCGCAAAAGTTCTTAAAAAAAGAAATTATATTTTTAAAATATTTATTGCAAATAAAAAAAACAATTTTATATTTGCAACCGCTTAAAGCAACGGTCTGGTAGTTCAGCTGGTTAGAATACATGCCTGTCACGCATGGGGTCGCGGGTTCGAGTCCCGTCCAGACCGCAAAAAACTTCTCTATTTATTAAGAGAAGTTTTTACTATTTAAACACAGTTAATAATTGTGCCTCTTATAAAAATTCAATAATATACCAGTCATCTCATTCCTACTTTTTAATAAATTATCATAAATATCTGTTCGACTACATTGCCAAGAACAAGTAGTTTCTTATTTAATTAAATTTTTTTCTCCCTTTACAATTTTTTACTTTTATTTAAACTCTATACTAGAAATACTCATAGTTTATTTTATCCTTCTATCTGCTCTATTAACCAACAAAAAAACAATTAATCGTAACTAATTAAATAATTGAAATAAAAAAAACTTAATTATTAACCCAAATTTAATGGCGAAAAATTAAAGTAAGAGTTCAGTTTTTTGAGATCATATTGATGAATGAATATCATTCTTACAATATTCCTTTCTGTTAAAAAAAATATAAATAAAAAAAAAACAGACAAACAACAATACTTTTTTTGTAGTTTTAGAATCAAAATTATGTACGATTAGCTGTATATTCAACCTAAACGATGACGAGCTAATTAACAAAGTTACCTTCTAAAATGAAAAATAAAATGAAAAATAAATACTCAAATAGGTTCATAAATCTTTCTCTATTTAAAAGTCTATTCAATCAAATAGAATTACTGAACAGAATTAAGTTGGTAAAAAGATTCATATCAAAAATAAGTCACTCAAGACTTATTATTCAAAAAACTTATTCAAACTAGCAATTTAAGAAACCATCTAATAGATATAAGTAAAAGAGGAATTTCAAAATTTCCGGTGTATAGTTATATTATTAAAGTCTTAAAAAGGTAATAAGAATAATACCCATTTACTGTTCAATTTAAAAATAAATACAACAAAATGTATAGTAATAATTATACGAAAAATAGCTCGTATATAATATTGAGCCTTAAAAAGTCAATACGAAAACATGTATAATATCTGTTTATGAATTAAAATGTAAAAAAATAACTCCAAAAAACCTTCTAAAATGAAAAATAAAATGAAAAATAAAATGAAAAATAAATACTCAAATAGGTTCATAAACCTTTCTCTATTTAAAAGTCTATTCAATCAAATAGAATTACTAAATAGAATCAAGTTGGTAAAAAGATTCATATCAAAAACAAGTCACTCAAGACTTATTATTCAAAAAAACTTATTCAAACTAGCAATTTAAGAAACCATCTAATAGATATAAGTAAAAGAGGAATTTCAAAATTTCCGGTGTATAATTCTATTATTAAAGTCTTAAAAAGGTAATAAGAATAATACCCATTTACTGTTCAATTTAAAAATAAATACAACAAAATGTATAGTAATAATTATACGAATAATAGTTCGTATCTATTATTAGGCCTTGTAAAACATACGGAAATATATATAAATATCTGTTTATAAATTATAAATGTAAAAAATAACCCAAAAAAACCTTCTAAAATGAAAAATAAATACTTAGGTAAAATTGCACTCGTAGCTGTACTTATAGGTTTATCTTATCAAACACAAGCACAAAGCAAAATTGAAGCAAGAAGAATTCGCAGTAAATACAATTTAAATAAACTTCGAACCTTAAAACAAAACCTTTCTAAACAAAATTCAGAAGAAAAACAAAAAGCACTGAAAATAGCTAAGGAGCGACACTGGAAAGTTAAGTACTCCGCAAAGGATGGTCGCATGTTTGAACTTCAAAAAGTAGTTAACGAAAAACCAATTTATTACACTACTTTTAATGTAAATGCCTCAAAATCTACAAGAACTAATCATTTAAATAATGGAGGCTCATTAGGTCTAAATTTAATGGGACAAGATATGACTGCACATGTATGGGATGGAGGAGTCGCGAATCAAGCTCATCAAGAATATGATGGAGCAGGAGGTAATAATAGATTTTCTATTGGAGACGGAACATCAACCCTTCATTTTCACGCAGAACATGTGACTGGTACTATTATGGCATCTGGCTTTGTTGCAAATGCGAAAGGAATGGCACCACACTCGAAAGTAATTGGTCGTGATTGGAATAATGATCAACCAGAAGCAACAGCTGCTGCTGCTAACGGAATGTTAATTTCCAATCATTCTTATGGAATTGCCCCCCGAGACCCAATAACAAACCAACCAGTATTGGCCGATTACTATTTTGGAGGATATATAGCAGAATCTAGAGCTTGGGATGAAATACTCTTCAATGCTCCAAACTATTTAATGGTTGTAGCTGCAGGTAATTCAGGAAATGATGATGTTTTAAATAGCAATCCAAGAGGAGGATTTGGCTGGGATAAACTAACAGGTCATGCAACATCAAAAAACAATCTAGTAGTAGCAAATGCCCAAGACGCTAATATTGATTCTAGTGGAAACCTAATTTCTGTATCAATAAACAGCACTAGTAGCGAGGGACCAACTGATGATATGCGTATAAAACCAGATATCACTGGTAATGGGACGACAGTCTATTCTAGCTTTCATTTCCCTAGCTGGGATGCTTTTAGGGGAGATAATCGTTCTGACGGAAATATAAATGATGACTACTTTAGTATCGATGGTACATCAATGGCTGCTCCTAACGTAACTGGATCATTACTACTCCTTCAACAACATTATAAAAACTTAAATAATGGTGATTTTATGAGAGCGTCGACCTTAAAAGGCTTGGCTTTACATACTGCCGACGATGCTGGTTTTTCTGGACCTGATGCTGTTTTCGGATGGGGGTTATTAAATGCTAAAAAAGCAGCAGAGACAATAACTCAAAAAGGAAATCAATCTAAAATTGAAGAATTAACATTAACTTCTGGTCAAACATATACTATTACGGTAAACTCTGACGGTTCAAGTCCTTTATTAGCTTCTATTTCTTGGACTGACAGACCTGGTATTGCTAATACCACTGTTAACTCCACTACTCCTGTATTAGTAAATGATTTGGACATTAGAGTTTCTAAAGGAGAAACCACTTATTTACCCTATGAACTAACAAGTCCAACTTCATCAGCAAGAAGAGACAATAATGTTGATCCATACGAAAGAATTGATATCAATAATGCTTCAGGAGAATATACTATTACCGTATCTCATAAAGGTTCTTTGACAGGTGGAAGCCAAAACTACTCCTTAATAGTAACAGGTATTACTGGAACCAATGTTACTTGTAATGCTACTAGACCAAAAGAGATTTCAACTTCATCAGTTACCAGCACACAAGCTACAATTTCTTGGACTACTTTACCTGGTGCAACTTACGATTTGCGTTATCGTAATGTTGGATCATCTTTATGGACTAATAAAGCAGTGTCTTCTGCATCAAGTACTTTAAGTGACTTATCTGCTTCAACCCAGTACGAAATTCAAATACGTTCTAAATGTACTTCAGGAAAATCTAACTACAGTTCTTCTATAAAATTTAGTACCAAACCATCACAAGTAAACTACTGTCAATCTAATGGTAATAGAGCCTCTCATGAGTGGATTGACTATGTTTCTTTTGGTGGAATGACTAATGCCTCTGGCACGAATAGAGGGTATGGAGACTTTACATCAAAAGTTGCAAATGTTACAAGAGGTAGCTCTAACCAACTAGTAGTGAGCGCAGGATTTAGAAGCACTGCTTACAACGAGTATTTTACAATATGGATAGACTACAATAGAGATGGTGATTTTAACGATAAAGGAGAGAAAATTGCCAGTGGAAACTCTAACTCTTCTGGAAATAGAATTTCGACAATAACAATACCTTCTGATGCCAAATTAGGACAAACAAGAATGCGTGTTTCTATGAAATATGGTGGAAATCCAACATCTTGTGAAAATTTTGCAGATGGAGAAGTTGAAGATTATATGATAAACATTAAAGAAGCCTCTAGTAACATATCAACAATATCACAAAATTTTGTTTTATCAGGTGAACCAATAATCAATCAAGAAGTATTAGATTTAAATGTATTCCCAAATCCAGCAATTGATTTTATAGAAATAACTGTAGCTTCTAAAACTGGAGGCAAAACATACAATATTACAACTCCTGATGGAAGTACTGTTCAATTTGGAAACTTGGAATCTAATAAAATAAACATATCTAAATTAAATCCTGGAATGTTTATTTTGGAAGTGTATGATGGTCAAAAAACATTGATTTCCAAGTTTATTAAATAATTATATTTAAAATATAACTTTAAACCAAGAAAGCACTGAATTTATCTTCAGTGCTTTCTTAATTTAGACCTTTTTTAAGAATTTATAACCAAAATTATAAAAACTGAGATAAAAGTTATTCGATTTCTTAATTATACCTACGCAATAAACAAAAAACATCAATAAAATTTGGATATATGAAATTAAATTATAAGATTTGTTTCTCATACAAAAAGACGACAAACATGTTACAAAACATATGGCAAGGTTTCTATTTTTACTTTTACTTTTTTAGTAAAAGGAGAGACTTTATATCATATTGTTAAAACAGAAATAATAATTTTAAATATAAAGTCTCGATGTAATCGAGACTTTTTTTTGCTTTATAATGAAAAAAATAGCCATTCAAGGAATACAAGGAAGCAACCACCATATAGTGGCAAAGAAACATTACAATAATGAAATCTTCATTAATGAATGTTTATCCTTTGATGCTCTCACTGACAGTCTTTTACAAAAGGAATCAGATGAAGCTGTTATGGCAATTGAAAACACCATAGCCGGATCTATTATTCCTAATTACGCCTTAATTGACAAATATAACCTAAACATAACAGGAGAATACTATTTACCTATCCATCATCATCTTATGGCATTACCTGGTCAAAAGCTGACCGATATCAAAGAAGTTTGCTCTCATCCAATGGCTCTACTGCAATGTAAAGAGTTCTTTAAAAAACACCCTTTCATTAAGTTAGTAGAAGATGTTGATACTTCTGCTGTTGCGAAAACGATTAAACATCAAAAACTAAATGGAGTTGCAGCTATTGCACCTAAAATAGCTGCCGAAATTTTTAATTTAAAAATACTAGAAGATGAAATACAAACGATAAAAAATAATGAGACAAGATTTGTTATTCTGCAAATCGAAAAACCAATTAACAATATCAAACAAATAAATAAAGCCTCATTACGTTTTGAATTAGAACATCAAAGAGGAAGTCTTGCTACTGTTTTAAATGTAATGAGCGATTGTCAATTGAACTTAACTAAAATACAATCACTTCCCATAGTAGAAACACCTTGGAAATATGCTTTTTTTGTTGATGTAACTTTCAAACGATATGAAAATTATATTAAAGCCAAATCAATTATTGAGATAATGGCTAATAACTTCAAAATATTAGGTGAATATAAAAACGGAAGAATATGATAATAGCCGCCAATCGTTTAAAAACCGTTCAAGAATACTACTTTTCAAAAAAATTAAGAGAAGTAAACCAACTGACATCAGAAGGGAAACCAATAATTAATATGGGAATCGGAAGCCCAGATATGCACCCACCTAAAGCTGTTATAAATGCTATTCAAAATAGTCTAACAGAAGAAAATGCACACAAATATCAAAGTTATCAAGGACTTCCTGAATTTCGTGATGCAATTGCAAGCTTTTATAAAAAAAAGTATAACGTAACAATAGACCCTCAAAAGGAAATACTACCTTTAATGGGAAGTAAAGAAGGAATTATGCATATTTCTTTAGCTTTTTTAAATGAAGGGGATCATGTGTTAATACCAAATCCAGGCTACCCAACTTATAGTTCCGTTACCAAATTAGTTGGTGCGGAGCCTATTTTCTACAATTTAAAATCAGATGATGGATGGCAACCAAATTTTATCGAACTAGAGAAATTAGACTTAAAAAGAGTTAAACTAATGTGGGTTAATTACCCACATATGCCCACTGGAGCGAAAGCAAAAGAAGAAACTCTAAAGCAGCTAGTTCTTTTTGGTAAAAAACATAAAATTATCATTGTAAATGATAATCCTTATAGTTTTATTCTTAACAAAAAACCTCAAAGTATTTTTCAGATTGAAGGTGCAAAGAATGTTGCTTTAGAATTAAACTCTTTAAGTAAGTCATTTAATATGGCAGGATGGAGAGTAGGTAAATTGATAGGTAACCCATCTTTTGTAAACGAAATACTAAAAGTAAAAACTCAAATGGATTCAGGCATGTTCTATGGAATTCAAAAAGGAGCTATTAAGGCGCTTGAATTAAAAGAAAATTGGTTTTCTGAGCAAAATGAAATATATAAAAGGCGACAAAAATTAATTTTTGAACTGTCCGATATTTTAAACTGTAAGTATGATAAAAATGCAATTGGCATGTTTGTATGGGCTAAATTACAAAATGGAAAGTCGTCAGAAAGTATGGTTGACCACTTACTTTATGATAAAAATATTTTTGTGGCTCCAGGAAGTATTTTTGGAAGTCAAGGAGAAGGGTACATACGTTTTTCATTATGTCTATCAGAAACTAAAATAAAAGAAGCTATAACAAGATTTTAGATGAAAGTATATATTATAGGTTTAGGACTAATCGGTGGTAGTTTAGCTATTGATATTCAGAAAGAATTTAAAGACGCTACTATTTTTGGAATTGACACCAACGAGAATCATTTAAATGAAGCTCTTGAGCTTGGTATTATTCAAAAAAAAACATCTCTAGAGTCTTTAAATAATGCTGATGTAATAATTATCTCTGTTCCTGTTGACACATCCTTAAATCTGATCAAAGATGTACTTGATCTAATTTCTGAAGATGCTGTTGTTATCGATGTAGGTTCTACGAAAGTTGATATCTGTAAAAGCGTAGAAAATCATCCAAAAAGAAGAAATTTTTTGGCTTCTCACCCTATTGCTGGAACAGAGTTTTCAGGACCAAAAGCTGCAATTAAAGACCTGTATCGAGGGAAGACTAACATTATTTGTGAAGTAGAAAAAACAGCTTTTAAACTTCAAGAAAAAGCGCTCTCTATTTTTACAAAAATTGGTATGCGTATTCGCTATATGGACCCTAGATCACATGACAAACATATTGCTTATGTTTCGCACTTATCACATATAAGCTCATTTATGTTAGGAAAAACAGTTATCGAAAAAGAAAAAAACGAACGCGATATTTTTGATATGGCTGGCAGTGGTTTTGCCTCAACAGTTCGTTTAGCTAAAAGCTCACCTGAAATGTGGACTCCAATATTCAAACAAAACAAGGTAAATGTTATTGAAATCCTTGAAGAATATATATTAAACTTACAAAACTTTAAAGAACTTATGGAGAAAAATAATTTCGATCAAATTCATGCAGAAATGCAAAATACAAATCACATAAAACAAATTTTAAACGGTATTCTTTCAAATGCCTAAAAGAACAATACATGAAAAATTCTAAACAACTCAGAACATGGTTAGATAACATGAAGTTGTCTCACCCTTTGGTAATAGCTGGACCTTGTAGCGCCGAGACTGAAGATCAAGTATTACAAATAGCACACGAGCTAAAGAACTCTGATGTAAACTATTTTAGAGCTGGAATATGGAAACCAAGAACCCGCCCTGGAAATTTTGAAGGTGTAGGTGCTTTAGGGTTGAAGTGGATGCATCGTGTTAAAGAAGAAACAGGAATGAAAACCTGTACAGAAGTAGCAAATGCTAACCACGTAAAACTAGCAATTGAAAATGATATTGATTTACTTTGGATAGGAGCTAGATCAACCGTAAGTCCTTTTATAATGCAAGAAATAGCAGAAGCACTTGAGGGAACTGACAAAATTGTTTTAGTAAAAAATCCTGTTAATCCAGATTTAGCATTATGGCTTGGAGGTATTGAAAGACTTTATTCAAAAGGAATTAAAAAATTAGGGGCAATTCATAGAGGGTTCTCTACTTATGAAAAATCAAAGTATCGTAATATTCCTGAATGGCAAATTGCTGTTGAATTTCAAAATAAATTTCCTGACCTACCTTTAATTTGCGATCCATCTCATATTACAGGAAATAGAGAAATGATTTTTGATGTTTCCCAAACAGCATTAGATTTGAATTTTGACGGACTTATGATTGAAACACATGTTGATCCTGATAACGCATGGAGTGATGCAGCTCAGCAAGTGACACCTAATTCACTAAAACAAATTATGGTAAATTTAAGGGTACGAAAAGAAACAACGACTGATGAAAGTTATAAGGAAAATCTTGAAAATCTTAGAGCACAAATTAATGTAATGGACAATCAGCTAATTGATATTCTTGGAAAACGAATGAAAGTTTCAGGTAAAATTGGTCAACTTAAAAAAGAAAGAAATGTTGCTGTATTGCAATCGAAACGATGGAATGAAATTCTAGGTAATATGATACTTGAAGGAAAAGACAGAGATTTAAGTGAAGAATTTGTTTTAAAAATGTTTAAAGCAATACACCAAGAAAGTATTAATCATCAGGAAAAAATCATAAAAAACTTAAAAAAAGAAAGTGTTTAACAACAGCTACCTGAAATAAACAATACTGTTATTTAAAGGCTGTCTAAATTTAAAACAAGACAGCCTTTATTAGTTTTATTACTTAAGTCTCTTAAAAATAAACCTTGTGATAAAAATTCCATTTTTATCACCTTTACCTCCATAACTTTCCGTACCACTATTAACAAAAGCTAAATCCCAACCCTCATCGATCATAGTGTTGATTTTAGAAGAAATTACTGCATCATTAGCCACAATATTTTGAAATCTAATACCTCCAAGATTGAAGAAGTTAAGTAATTTTGTTTCTTCAAAATTCTTTACCCTAATTTTAGATCTTTCAGACTTATTTCTTGAATCTCCCTCCTCAGATCTTTCAGTGGTAAAGTCTTTGTAATTTCTATCTTCATTTGAAGATATTATTCTAGACCTTCCTAATCCACTTGGAATAATAGACTCAACAGTAGTAATAATCTTATATTCATACTTTTGAGCGTAGGTAGATAATGAAACAAAAACAAATAAAATTTGCGCAAATAATAGTTTTTTCATTTTGTAAAATAATTTAATAAACAAATCTAGTGCTTTTAAGATTAGAACTATAATACTGCCCAATCAAAATATTAACAAATTAAACTGACTATAAAAATATTACATTAACTAAAAAACTTAACATTTACCACTCACCTATCCTGTTAAAATAGTTAATTGCTAAAAATTCAAAATAAAAATAAACACCTTACATTCATTTTTTATTCTCATCTTTGTTTTATGACTGGAATCGTATATAAATCAACAGGAAGTTGGTATTTGGTAAAATCTGAGAAAAATCTTTACAGGTGTAGGATTAAAGGAAAATTTAGAATCAAAGGCATAAAAAGTACGAATCCGATTGCAGTAGGAGATAAAGTAGAATTTAAACTTGAAATTAAAACGGATGAAGAGACAGGTGTTATAACTAAAATTATAGATCGTAAAAACTACATTATTCGTAAGTCAGTTAACCTTTCTAAACAAACTCATATAATTGCTGCAAATATTGATCAAGTATTTCTGATTATAACAATTAATAACCCTCCTACCTTAACAACATTTATTGACCGATTCTTAATTACAGCTGAAGCTTACTCTATTAACGTTATTTTAATTTTCAATAAAATTGACACATTTGAAATTGATGAAAAAGCCGAAGTTTTATATTTAAAAGATATCTATGAAACCATTGGTTATCAATGCATTGAAGTGTCTGCAATAAAACAAACGAATATCGACCTCATCAAAGAACTTATGAAAAATAAAGTAAGCATGTTTGCAGGTCATTCTGGTGTTGGAAAAACAACATTAGTGAATGCTATAGAACCCTTATTACAACTAAAAACCAAAGAAATTTCCGAACAACACAAGCAGGGACAACACACAACCACTTTTGCCGAAATGTTCGAGCTTGGTTTTGGAGCTAAAATTATAGATACACCTGGAATAAAAGGATTTGGTGTTGTAGATATGGAAAAAGATGAATTAGGTGATTATTTCCCAGAATTTTTCAAACTAAAAGAAAACTGTAAATTCAATAATTGTATACATCTAAATGAACCAAAATGTGCTGTTAAAAAAGCTCTTGAAGATGAAAAGATTTCTTGGTCAAGGTATAAAAGCTACTTGCAAATTATAGAGGGAGAGGAAGAGAATTACAGAACAGATATTTGGAAATAAACACAGCATATAACATAGCTTTATAAAATAATGAAAGCAGTAATACAAAGAGTCACGAAAGCAAGCGTGACTATCGATGGAGAACGAGTCGCTAAAATTAATGATGGATTATTGGTTTTACTAGGAATAGCAAATGATGATATTTTAGAAGACATAGAATGGTTGTCTAAAAAAATTTCTAACCTTCGAATTTTTGATGATGCTAATGGTGTTATGAACCTATCCCTAATTGATAAAAAAAGTAATATTATCATTGTAAGTCAATTCACCTTGCATGCCTCTACAAAAAAAGGGAATCGTCCTAGTTATATTAGAGCAGCGAAACCAGATATAGCTATTCCCCTCTACAAAAAATTCATTCAACAGATGGAAAATGAAATAGGTAGAAAGGTTCAAACAGGAAAATTTGGGGCAGATATGAAAGTAGCTCTTATAAACGATGGTCCAGTAACTATAATAATTGACTCAAAAAACAAGAATTAATATGTCTTTTTTTGATGTCCACACCCACTTCCCAAAACGTCAAAAAAATATAATTTCAATTGTAAATGAATACCCTAAAGACGTATCTTCTAATCAGTACTTTTCTGTAGGTATTCATCCTAGATTTATTTCTCAAGAGGAACTAGAAAAAGAATTTCAATTTTTACAAAAAAAAATAAACCTAAAAAACTGTTTAGCAATAGGAGAATGCGGTTTAGACAAATTAGCTACAACAGAATATAAAACACAACTTAGTGTTTTTAAGAAGCATATTAAAATATCTGAAAAACATAATAAACCATTAATTATTCATTGTGTCAGAGCTTATAATGACATAATTAATTTAAAGAAAATGCTTAACCCAAAACAGCCGTGGATAATCCATGGATTTAATAAAAATCATCAAATAGCGAATGATTTAATTAAAAATAACATCTTTTTATCTTTCGGTAATGCTCTTAGTGTAAATAAAAATCTTCAACTGATTGTTAAAGAAATTGACTCTTCAAAAATTTTACTAGAAAGTGATAGTTCAAAAAAATCTATTATTGATATTTACAATACTTTTGCTACTATAAAAAAACAAAACATTAACTCTGTTATAGAACAGATAAATAAAAACTTTAATAAAATTTTCACATTATGAGTTGGTTAGAACGCACTGAGTTATTGGTTGGTACAGAAGGCTTGAAAAAAATTAAAAATGCCAATATATTAATCGTTGGTTTAGGTGGTGTTGGCTCGTTTGCAGCAGAATTCATAGTTAGAGCTGGAGTTAATAAATTAACAATTGTCGATGGTGATATTTTTGATGAGACAAACAAGAATCGCCAACTACCAGCATTAAATAGCACTATAGGAAAATCAAAAGCTTTTATAATGGCAGAAAGAATAAAAGATATTAACTCTAACATCAAATTAAAAGTAATAGAAGAATTCATATCGCCTGAAAAAGCTTTTGAAATTGTATCGCCAAATTTTGATTATGTTATCGATTGTATTGATAGTATAACTCCAAAAGTAAACCTTATTGTTGCTGCAAGAAGAAAAAAGGTAAAGCTTATAAGCTCTATGGGAGCCGGAGGAAAGCTAGATGCATCAAAAATAAAAGTTAAAGACATCAGTAAAACTAAAAACTGCAAAATGGCGAAAAACTTAAAAAAAAGGCTAAAAGAAAGAAAAGTAGACAAAGGTATTAAAGCTGTTTACTCAGATGAAATTCAAATTCCGGAAAGCTTAAAACTAACAGATGGAACAAACTTCAAAAAATCTTATTACGGTACAATAAGTTATATGCCAGCTGCGTTTGGTCTGCAGGCTGCTTCATATGTTATTAATCAGCTGATAAATAAAAAATAACAAGTATTAAAACTGTTTTTATTTATATTTGTTCTAAATTAAAAATAAAAACTTAATTATTAAAAACCTATATCATGAAAAAATTAATTCTATCAATGGCTTTAGCAGCTTTTACTGTTGTAGCATGTAAAAATGAAAAAAATAAAGTTGAAGTAAAGGAGGAAGTTAAAGAAGTTGAAAAAGCTGAAGAGGTTAATAGCTCTTATAAAGTTGATGTTTCAAAATCAGTAGTAAACTGGAAAGGTTCAAAACCAACAGGAACTCACAATGGCGCAGTTTTGATAAAAAATGGTTTTTTTAATATAGAAAATAACACTCTTAAAACTGGAGAGTTTACAATAGACATGAATACTATTTCATGTGCTGACTTACAAGCTGAAAATGGCAAAGAAAAACTAGAAAGTCATTTAAAAAGTGTTGACTTTTTCGACGTTGATAAATTTTCTACTGCTAGTTTTAAAATAGTAAGCTCTGAAGAAAATGAAGGTAAAATTAATGTTACTGGAAATTTAACCTTAAAAGATATTACTAAAAGTATTACAATTCCAATGACAGTAACAGAAAATGATGGAGTTGCCACTTTGAAAAGCGATACTTTTAGCATCGATAGAACAGATTTTGGTATTACTTACAGTTCAAAAAAATTTGATGCAGCCCTTAAGGATAAATTCATTAATGATTTAATGGAAATGTCTATCGAGATCGAAGCTTTAAAATAAGTAAGTTAATCTATAATTAAAAAAAGGAGGTTGTTATTCAACCTCTTTTTTTATAAATTCTTCCACCTTAAATAAATCTTTAAAATATTTTAATATTTTTTTCTTAACCTCCTCCTCTTCAATTTTTTTTCCGAGTTCTACATGCATTGAGGTAACCGCCTTCCCCCTTATTCCACAAGGTATGATATGATCAAAGTAGCCAAGATCCGTATTTACATTTAACGCAAAACCATGCATTGTAACCCATCTGCTGGCCCTTATTCCCATCGCACAAATTTTTCTTGCAAAAGGAGTTCCTACATCTAGCCAGACACCTGTTTCACCTTCACTCCTTTCAGACTTAATATTGTAATCTGCAAGTGTTAAAATAATTGCCTCTTCTAAGAGTCTTAAATATTTATGAATATCTGTAAAAAAATTTTCTAAATCTAAAATTGGATACCCTACAATTTGACCAGGACCGTGATATGTAATGTCCCCTCCTCTATTTATTTTATAAAAAGTTACCGACTTATTTTTTAATTGATCTTCATTTAATAATAAATTACTGAGGTCACCAGATTTCCCAAGAGTGTATACGTGAGGATGTTCAACAAATAAGAAATAATTCGGGGTTACAATTTCTTTGTTACTAGAATTTCTTTTTTCTTTTTTCTTTTGTACAATACTGTCTAACAAGGAAGTCTGTAAATCCCATACTTCTTTAAAATCTTTTTTTAATAAATCTTTCAAATAAATATATTTATTCATAGTTTTAACTTTAGACCCATTTCCTGATTGAAACACTCTTTTAAATTAGATTGAAACAAAAAACATGAAGAAAAAATTCGCAACATTGTTACTTTTATTAGCTTCAATTGGCATCATTAATGCACAAAATTACTGGAAAAAAATAGAAAAAAGTAAACAATTGAGAAAATCCGAAATTTATCCAAGAAAAGAAACTTTAAAAGACTATCAATTATTCTCTCTTAACATTAACAAGTTTAAAGAAAAAATAGAATCTAGTAGCTTTTCAAAAAATACCGTGATACTTCCTGATAGCCAAGGAAAAAAAATAAGATTTAGTATAAAAGAAACCCCTATACTTCAGGAGAGATTGGCTAAAAAATATCCGAATATTAAAACATACACTGGGAAAGGTATAGATAATCCTAATATTAAAACAAAAATAACTATTGGGTCTGACGGTCTACATTTTCTTATCTCATATTCAAACAAAGAATCCTTGTATATAGATCCTTATACAAAAGACAACAAAACATTCATTGGTTATCGAAAAAGCGATATTGAAAACCATAAAAATCAACCTCAATGCAAAATAACAAATAAAAATAGACTAAAATTTGACAGAACCACTTCAAGTCACTCTAAAAAAAGGAGTAACAGTGATGGAATATTAAGAACTTTTAAAATTGCCATCGCTAGCACCGGAGAATATTCTCAATTTCATTTAACAAATCAAAACATACCTTCCAATGCCTCAGATAATGATAAAAAAGCAGCTGTACTCTCTGCCATGAATACAACAATAGCGAGAGTTAATCAAATTTATGAAAGAGACTTGTCAGTAAGAATGATTATTGTAAATGATAACGATAAACTAATTTTCTTAGATCCTCAAACTGATAATTTAGACAATGATGATGCTGATACTCTCATCGATCAAAGTCAAGTAGTTTGTGATTCAAATATTGGTTCAGCAAATTACGATATTGGTCATACTTTCAGTACTGGAGCAGGCGGACTAGCTGGTGTTGGTGTTATTTGCAGTTCAAGTAGAAAAGCTGAAGGTGTAACAGGACAATCAGAACCCATAAATGACCCATATGACATTGATTTTGTCGCTCATGAAATTGGACATCAGTTTGGTGCCTCTCATACATTTAATAATTCCTGCACTGGAAATAGATCTAGTGAAAATGCTGTTGAACCTGGAAGTGGCTCTACAATTATGGCTTATGCAGGCATATGCTCTCCAAATATACAAAACAATAGTGATGCTTACTTTCATTCTATAAGTATTGAACAAATGTGGAATACTATTTTATCTAATGGTTCTTGTGCAATAGAAACAAATACGAATAATACTCCTCCGACTGCAAACGCTGGCAATAATGTGTCAATTCCTAAATCAACACCTTTCATTTTAAAGGGTATTGGAACAGATACTGATGGTAACTCAGGTTTAACATATAACTGGGAACAAATCGATACAGAAATAGCTACAATGCCTCCTTTGGCTACAAATTCGGGCGGTCCATTGTTTAGATCTTTGCCTTCAAAAAACGTTCCTTACAGGTATTTCCCTAGTTTTGAAACAATTCTAAATAGTAGTAACTCCAATACATGGGAAGTATTACCCTCGGTACCAAGAGAAATGAATTTCTCATTTACGGTAAGAGATAATAATTCTGGAGCTGGAGCCTTTGCAAGGGATGATATTAAAGTATCTGTAGTAGATGCACCTCCTTTTACAATAGAGGATCAGAACTACTGGGCCCAAAATAGTGTAAGAACTATCAATTGGGTTGTTGGTCAAACTAACACTTCTCCCATTAATTGTCAAAAAGTGAATATTAAATTATCTACTAATGGAGGTACGTCTTTTGATATTGATTTAGCTACGAATATTGATAATGATGGGGCAGAGACAATAATGATTCCTGCCTCTGTTCCTGATACGGATGAAGCTGTTTTAATGATCGAAGCTGCCGACAATATTTTTTATAATATAACTTCAAAATTTTTAATTAATTCAACTCCAACTTACGTACTAAAAAATAATACTGGGGATGCCGCTATTTGCAATACAGCTACCTCTAGCTTTACATTTGATATTAATTATATTGCAATTAATGGATTTAACGAAACTGTTAATCTATCCGTTTCTAACGCTCCAAATGGAGCACAAGTGAATATAACCCCATCTTCAATACGGTCAAATGGTACCATTAAAGTAACTCTGGCAGGTCTTAATAATGTGACACCTGATCAATATATAATGACACTTAACGCGAATTCCAATTCGGTACAGAGAAATTTAGAACTTAAAATTAATATTGCTAATACTTTATGCTTATCTAATGGAAGCTTAACATATGACTCTGCAACAACATTTGTTAAATTTAATACTATTCAAAACGAAACTTCTAGTAAAGATGTTGATGGCTACAGTGATTTCAAGTCTATTTCTACAAATGTAAACAAAGAATCTTCATATCTACTAACTGTAAATGCGAATACAGACGGTAGTTTTACTACTGCAACATATGTATGGTTTGATTGGAATCAAAATTGCGTATTAGAAGAAAACGAAAAATATGATTTAGGACAAACATTTAATAGTGCCAACGGAGCGACAAGTAATAGTCCTCTTGAAATAACAATACCAAGCAATGCTATTCTTGGAAGTACTACAATGAGGGTTTCAACAAAATATCAAGGAGATGAAATTCCCTTGCCTTGTGAAACAAATTTTGATGGTGAGGTAGAAGATTATACAATAATAATTGATGAGCCCACTGCTTCCACAAAAGATTTCGTTTTTAATAAGTTTAGACTGTTCCCGAACCCTTCAGACGGTAATTTCAAACTGTCCTTTGAAAAAAAAGATCCTTCTCAAATTTATTTGAATTTATATGACTTAAGAGGCAGACTAATAGATAAAAGTAGCTTTAATGAAAAATCAAAGCAATTTTCAGAATATATCTATTTTAATTCCGTGAGTAAAGGAGTTTATCTTTTAGAAATCCAAAATGGGAAATATAGAACAATGCAAAAGCTAATGATTAATTAACAACCTCAAGAAATCTAATTTCTTAAGGTTATTAATTAATTTTATATGGATTACAAATTATATTTTATGCTCAAAACTCCAATTCTAGGTTGTATTAGGTAGGTGCTATTGCTAACAAATATATCATTACTGCTATTTTGATTTAAACCAGAAGAATCCAATATATTGGTAACTCCTATTTTATATTCCCAACTACTATCTTTCTTCTGATACGTTATATCCGCTCGTAAAAAGCCATATTCGTCAATTACCTGACCTTGATTTACGACTTGATTAAATGTATATTTAGAAGTAAAATTAAACTCCTTTAAAAAACGTACTTCTAAATTAAGATATGGACTATGGGTAGTAAATATATTTTTGGTTCCTCCGATATCAGAGTTATTAATTTGCACATTATATCCAATATCAAAATTTGGAGCATTTCTAATATTTGTACTAAATTTTGTTTGATAACTTTGACGGAACGTTTTAAACAACCTATTCGTAACCTCTCCAGTTACACCATTTTTTATCAAGCTATTAGATTTAGAATACGTAATATCTCCTCCTATGGTTAGTTTAAACTTTCGAAAACTTTTGTCATAATTAAATCTCCCAAAAATTGTTTCATTTGGAAATAATGAATTTACGGAAGTTCTTATTTGGTTGACGTCTAAAAACGCTGTATTCGACGCAATATCGTCGATTCGTTTATTATAACTTATCACAGCAAAAATATTAGTATAACTAAACATATTAAAGCTGAAATAACTCAAGTCTATATTATGCGATAGTGCATTTTCTAAGTCTCTATTCCCCGCATATAAACTATTATAATTATTGAATACATATCCTTTTGCCAAGCTATTTACATCGGTAAAGGTCGTTTGCATTCTGTAGCTTAGTTGTAACGTTTCCGACTTTTTAAGATTCACTTTTATCGAGGCATCGGGTAAAATTTGAGTGAATTCATTCTTCACCTCAGTTCCTAACTGTGTGTTCTTGCTTAGATAATTATGTAACGTGAATCCTTGGTTAAAAGTAAAAATACCCGAAACAAACTTATAGTGTAATCCCAAAAATACATCTTCAAAAGAAAAGTCAACGTCATTCACAGCATCTGTATTAGTTATGGGTGTACGGTTACCATTTAACGTTTCAAAAATAGTAGAATTGAATTTTTGGGTACTTAAAGTAGTTCCTAGTGTGAAATTTAGATTGCTCTTTGCATTTAAGATATGGTAATAATCCAACTTCCCATCTAGCTTGTTAGTTTTTACAAATTTTTCTTGTTCCACATTAAAAGGATTTGCAGAAATATCCAAACCTATTAAATTGGCAAAAGATAGCTCTTCAAGAATGGCATTATAAAATGGATCTTCATTTTGCCATAGATGCTGCATTTCTAGCGCAAAAATATTTTTATTGTCTAACGTATAGTAATAATTCAAATTTTGTTTCACAGAAAAAGGAGATTGTTCTGTACGTTGGTGTATCGGTACAATTTCTTCATCTGCGTTTAAATAGGTTCGGGTAGAGAGTGTAGAAATATTCTGTTTTTGATCAGAGACCTTAGTTAAGATATCATAATCGAACTGATTATCCGAATTAGGCTTGTAACTAGAGCTTAATTTAAAAAGTCCTATATTACTTCTTTGCGTAGTTACATCACTAGTGCGTTCTGTATCAATGATTTTATCCGAGATTGGAGGTAAATTATTCCGATCGATATTGGTATTTGAATACAATCTTTCTGTGTTTTCTTCCATGTCTGTACGATTACCAGAATAAATAGCGAAACCACTTATATCCCATGTTTTTTTTGGTGCATAGCTAAAATTAACTGCACCAAATTGTGTTTCGATTTCTTTCGCCCTATTATTTCTAAGCATTAGAAAAGAAATGTCGTTAGAACCGACGTTGAATTCTGTTCCATTAGTACTTCCCATAGATCTAAATCCTCCAGTAAAATTGAAATAATCGCGAATAGTAAAAGGTACTTCGCCAATATTATTAACATCGGTTATGATATTAACACTATATTTAGGACTGTAATAAAATAATTTAGGATGTGCTATATAGCGTTCGTCTTCAGTAGCTATCCCTAAGCCTGCAGAAACCTCCCCGAACCAAAAATTCTTTTTTCCTTCTTTTAGTTTCAAATTGATAGCAATATTATCTTGATTATCCGTTACACCACTTAACTGTCTAACTTCACTATGATTTTTTAACACCTCTACCTTATCGATAGCATCTGCAGGGATATTTTTCGTAGCAAGTTTACTATCGCCATCAAAAAAATCCTTCCCCTCTACCATAACTTTACTAACTTTTTTTCCTTCTACTTGTATTTCCCCTTCATCATTCACCTCAACACCTGGTAGCTTTTTAAGCACATCTCCCAACTTTTTCTCTGTACCCGATGTAAAACTATCGGCATTATAAACAATGGTATCTCCTTTTACGGTTACCGGCATTTTATAGGTAACATTCACTTCGTCTAATGAATCGTCCGGTTCCAATGTAAAATCCATTTGAAGATTTTCCTCTTTGGTTGCAACATCTCTACTAACTGTTTTATTTCCTACATAACTCACTTTAACAGTATAGTTTGCATTCTTTTTTAGATTTAGTTTATAGTTCCCTTTACTGTCGGTAAACCCATAAGAATCTAACTTTTTTGTTTGCTTGTTGATAGCTATTACATTTGCCATTTCTAGGCCAACTCCTATACTATCTTTTACGATACCCCGCATAGTAATTTGGGCAATACTTGTCCAGGTCGCCATACAAATGACCACTATTAATATTTTTTTCATTCTAAAATTTATGTGTTTTTTATCCTTTAGGCGTAGCCCGATTATCTCCCTCCTCCTCTATTATTTCGACGCCTTCTTTGGAACATTTCTTGCATTTCCTTCATTTTTTTCTTTACAATTCTATTGTATTCTTCTCTCGACACCTCATCCCCTCTGGTAGGAGCTTTGATCTCTGCTCTTTTTTCAGGATTCATAACAATTTCAGAACATAAGATCGTAGTGTTCCCTTCATTAATTTCTAATATAAGTCCAGGTAAACCCCAATATTCTCCTGGACCATTACTTACCGGTATTCGGGGTGTATACCATGCGGTAACTACTACTTCGTCTTTTTGCTCCTTATTATTTTTTGCAGGTATGGATGAAGAAGAAGGCTCCTCTTTACCTTTTCTTTGGTTTCTACCACGAATTCTACTCCAATCCATACGGTCATCTTGTTTTACTAAAGTAGCTTTAAAACAAGTATATTTACCTATCTGTTTCGTTTCGTTTTCCAATTGCCATTTTGGTTTGTCTGCACTATTTTCCACCAAAAAATTTTTCCCATAAAACTCAATAGATTCTAAGAACACTCCACTTGTAAAATTTTTATACTTTCTTCCGCCACCTATAAATGCACCAAATCGAAATCCTCTACCACTTCCTGGTATTTCCAACTTTTGATCTTCGGCATACACCGATTCCTTTTCTGTAAAATGTAAGGTATACGACTTTTCTAAAAACGACGCCATACGTTCTTTAACTCTTTTTTTTCGTTCCTCTGACATCTTTTTACCCCACTCTCCCAAATCCATAGATGTTTTAGATTGATACGACGCTCTTCCTTGGAAGGAATGCTGCGACCAAATTATGGTACTTACAAAAAGAAAGGTATACCATAGTGTTGTTTTCATGTTCTTCGTAGTATTATTTTGCTGTTCTATCTAAGACTACGAAGAACATAAAAGGTTTAATCACTATCGACTTTCGAATATCATGGTACCTTCACCTCCTCTTTGGTTCTTAAATCGTTCCATCATATCCTCCGAGTGTTTTTTCATAATTTTTTCATATTCTTCTTGACTCACCTTTTTTCCTTTCTTAGGTTCTTTTATTTCTATTTTTTCTTCAGGGTTTAACACGATTTCTGAGCAAACGATCGTATGGTCACCATCTTGAATTTCTAAAATTAAACCTGGTAGACCCCAAAAATATTCTGGACCGTTACTTACTGGTATTTCAGGAGTATACCATGCTACAGTTTCTACCGTGACTTTTTCCTCCTTTTCCTCTCTCTCCCCATCTGTTATCGAAAATGAAGTTCTAGTTTCTTCTCTTTTTTGAGTGGCTTTATAACAAGTATAATTTCCAATATTTTTTGTTTCTCCTGACATTTCCCATTTAGGCTGCTCCAGTTTGTCTTTGATCAAAAAACGTTTACCACTAATTTCCGTTTTATTGACATACCTCTTTTCTGCTGTATTTTTGTAATACACATCCGTTCCTCCCCCCAATCCAGAGACTTGAATTTGCATCCCGCTCGTTTGAACTTGTGGCGCATCTAATTCTTCATTCTGCTTGTAGGTAGATTCTGTTTTTGTAAAATTTAAGGTATATGTTCTTTGAAATTGCTTCATCAGCTGTGCGCGTATTCGCGCTTGCATTTCTGCATTCATTCCTTGTCCATTTTGTCCATCTCCTCCTAAATTCATTTCAAATTTCCTATGTGTTTTATAGGTAGCCTTGCCCTGAAAATCTTGTGCATTTACCCCTAAAACTAACATTACTAATAATGTGAAAAATTGTATTCTCATGATTTCTATCTCTTATATTTATGTATTGTTTGTATTATTCCTTGCATTCCTTTTTTAGATCGATTTAACAATCTATCTAAGTTAATCGTATAATCGGATGCCTTAAAACTGTAGACATCTCTTGGAAAGCCTGAAGCATTAGGAATACTAACTTCAAATTTCAAAGACACTAATTTATTCGATTCATTATTCTCAAATAATTGCTGGACATGTTCCCAATTGATTGATACAAGTTCCTCTATAGAATCTACTTTATATTTTAAATGGTCTACAGAAAACTTCTTTTCATTTTCTTTAAAAAGATTTGCATTTTCAGACTGACAAATACCGATTTGACTCAGGATTAAAAGAAAAAGCATTAGTATTAATCGTATCATATTTGATTTTTATTTATTTTCATGCTACAAATATGAATTTTGTTCCTCTTCTTTTGGGTTAACTAGTGTTAACTAGTGTTAAGCCTTAGAAAAAGTAAGAGATAAGTACCTATCTTTGAACCATGAAAAGTACAAGAAACAACTGGATTCTTTATTTAATAACGGCTACTATCATTACAACGATAGCGGTACAGTTGTACTGGAATTATAAAAATTACGAACAGAACAAACAGTATGTAGTTAATGAAATCCAAGAAAGTATAGATAGCGCCATCGAAGAATACTTTGCTAAAATTTCGAAAGAAAATTCATATACCATTGTTACATCTAGTAATAAAGATAATAAGGAGAAAAGAGAAATTCCTTGGGATTCCATTATCGGAAAAATTATGCCCAAAAGAAAACAGAAATCAGATTTTATATCTATACAATCTTCTTTTACCTCTACCGATCCTAAAGATTTGGATAAACTAAAACACATAGACACCTTATTTTATAAGACTGCAAAAAAAAAATTTCATTTCGATTTTGACTGTCATGATAATTTTGACTCTATAATAAAAGATTTAGGCAAACTACAGCACTTCTCTAACTTTGCTAACCCTACAAAAAAGAATATTTCTACCAATATTAAAAATGAAAACTCAGATGTTTTTATTTTTTCAGAAAAAAAAGCTAAAGACAGTAAAGATTTAATAAAGGGGTTACAAACTATTTTAATCTCTATTAAAAATGATTCCATTAATCATAAAATTCTGGATTCTATATTACAAAAAACCTTAAACAAGAAAGGAATTAAAACTCCCTATTATGTAACACATATAAAAAACGGGAAACAAATTCAGCCTCCCAAAGAGGTAAAAGTACCCAACTATACCCTAAAAGCAGCAGCTAAATCTACTTTCTTAGGTCTAAATGAAAAACTCATCTTATTTTATGGGAGTCCTACCTATGAAACCTTAAAAAGAAGCTCTACCGGAATTTTATTATCATTGGTTTTATCTTTAGCTGTAATTGCCAGTTTATTTTATTTGTTACAAATAATTAACAGGCAAAAAGAACTTGCAGAAATAAAAAACGATCTGATCAGTAATATAACGCACGAGTTCAAAACACCAATAACTACGGTATCTACTGCAATTGAGGCCATTGATAATTTCAATATAATCGAAGACAAAGAGAAAACAAAAAGATACCTTTCCATATCATCTTTGCAATTGAAAAAATTACATCAAATGGTAGAAAAGTTACTGGAAACTGCCACTTTAGATAGCGAAAAATTACTTCTAAAAAAAGAAGCAATTAATCTGATCGATTTGGTGGAGAAAACTGCTAAAAAATACCAACCATTAGCCAAGAGTAAAGAGATTTCTTTTTCTTCGAGCAGTAACGATTTTACTTTAGAAATAGATACTTTTCATTTCGAAAATGCGATATCGAACCTTATCGATAATGCGATAAAATATGGCGGGGGACGAATTGAAATAAATGTAAATATTGTTTTAAATACTATTGAAATTTCGGTAGCGGATAATGGAAAAGGAATTGAAAAAAGTCAACAAGAACGAATCTTTGATAAATTTTATAGAGTTCCTAAAGGAAATACACACGATGTAAAAGGGTTTGGTATCGGCTTATATTACACCCAAAAAATAATTGAAAAACATGGAGGTAATATCCACCTGATATCTAACGCTAAACACACCATTTTTAAAATTAATATCCCCAATGATGAATAAGATAAAACTTCTTTTGGCAGAAGATGAACCTAGTTTAGGACAAATTATAAAAGAAAGTTTAGAGACTAGAGACTTTGAAGTTTATCTTGCGGAAAATGGTATAAAAGCCAAGGAGCTATACCAACAAAAAAATCCTGATATTTTAGTACTAGATGTCATGATGCCTAAGAAAGATGGCTTTACACTAGCACGAGAAATTCGAGAAGAAAACAATCAGATTCCTATTATATTTCTTACGGCAAAATCACAAACTAAAGATGTTTTAGAAGGCTTTAGTCATGGTGGCAATGATTATTTAAAAAAACCCTTTTCCATGAAGGAACTCATTGTTAGGGTACATGCTCTTCTGCGCAGAAATACGTTAAAAATAGACCATGAAAAAATCTCCATAGGTGCCTATACATTTAATTTCACCAAACAAACTTTACAGCTCGAAGATACTACAGTCATCCTTACACACCGAGAGGCAGAACTACTATTCCACCTCTCTCAAAAAAGAAATGAAATACTCGATCGATCTTTTATTTTAAACAAATTATGGGGAAATGATGATTTTTTTAATGCTAGAAGTATGGATGTTTTCATTTCTAAGTTAAGAAAAAAATTACAAGGAGATATTAATATCCAAATCGTTAATATTAGAGGTTTTGGGTATAAATTGATTTGTTAAACGTTTTCTTTAGCCATTTTTTTGTGTAATTTTACATTAAGAAATTTGTAAGTTATGCATATAGCCATTGCGGGTAATATTGGTGCCGGAAAGACAACATTAACAAAATTATTAGCTAAACATTACAACTGGAAACCTCATTTCGAATCCGTTGATAAAAACCCTTATTTAGATGATTTTTATGCTGAAATGGAGCGCTGGTCTTTTAATTTACAAGTTTATTTTTTAAATAGTAGATTCCGCCAGATTCTAGAATTTAGAAAAACTGGCAAAAATATTATCCAAGATAGAACCATTTATGAAGATGCTCATATTTTCGCTCCAAACCTTCATGCAATGGGCCTTATGACTAATCGAGATTATGGAAACTATACTTCATTATTTGAGTTAATGGAAAACTTAGTTACTCCCCCTGATCTTTTAATATACCTAAGAGCAAATATTTCTACTTTAGTAGAACAAATTCATAAACGAGGAAGAGAATACGAAAATTCTATAAGTATTGATTATTTGAGTAGATTAAATGAACGATATGAAGCTTGGATTTCTACTTACAATAAAGGAAAACTCCTTATTGTAGATGTTGATGATTTAGACTTTGTTGAAAATCAAGAAGATTTAGGAAAGGTAGTTGACAAAATAGACGCACAAATTAACGGTTTATTTTAAACATTAAGCTACATTAAAGTAATTGTAAATACTTTAGTTTGATGTTTTTTAAAAAAATAAATAAAAGTAACTGAAAAATTTAACCTCAATAATAGTTTTTTATCATATATTATTTATTTAAAGTAATAACAAATCCAGTTAATTAATTTGAATTTGAGTAGTTATTTAACAGCTATTCTAAAGTAAAACTACGGCTCTTATTCTTTATTTAAGGATAAATTGACAAACAGCAGTATCTTGAAAAAACCACAATGGTTTTACAATTTTATTAAGTAAAATGAATTAGCTCTATTGTCTCAATATTTAGCCTTGAAATAAAAAAATAGGTTTACCTTCTTCGAAACTCACTTAAAAAAACGGCAGTTGCTGTAGCTACATTTAAGCTTTCTATTTCCCTTAAATCACCAAATTTTGGAATTGTTAGCTGCTTTTCAACAATAGCCCTTACCCCTTTTGAAATTCCATTTGCTTCATTCCCCATAATAAGAATAGCCTCAGGGGGTAAATCAGAAGTATAAATATTTTCTCCATTCATATCTGCTATATATTTAGGAAGTTTTGTGTTTTTTAGAAACATTATAAGATCTGTGTAGTATATATGTGTCCTAATTATAGATCCCATTGTTGCTTGCACAACTTTAGCATTATAGCAATCTACTGTATCGGTAGAACAAATTAAATTATCAACGCCAAACCAATCGCACAACCTAATTATTGTTCCCAAATTACCAGGATCATTAATTCCATCTAAAGCAACAGTAAAACCAGAAATCATTGGTAAATCGTATTTCGGAATTTCAAACAAGGCAAGAACTTTATTTGGTGTTTTTAAGTTACTTATTTTTCTCAGTTCGCCTTCAGATATAATTGTAACCAATTCTCCTTGAACAAAATTAAAAGTATTATCAGTACAATATATTCTATTTACCTTCAAATTAGAAGCCAACAGTTCTCTCACTACTTTTATTCCCTCTCCTATAAATAACTTATGCTTTTGTCTATATTTTTTCTGTTGTAAACTAGTTATCAACCTTATATTACTTTTTGTTAAGCCCATTAATTAAAATTTAACACTTTAACCCTCAAAAAAAATAGTATTTTTGATTATCAATTTCAGGAAACAAAGTTAATGAAAAAACTCTCTTTTTATTTTTTACTATTTGCAATATTAGTAGGATGTAATACCGTAAAACACTTAAAAGAGAATGAATTACTTTTAATAAAAAATACTATTTATTTAGATAGTGTAAAAACATCTAAAAATGAACTAAATGAATTACTAATTCAACGTCCTAATCAAAAAACCTTTGGACTTCCATTAGCATTGAACTTCTATAACTTAGGCAACCCTGAAGGACCGACATCGCCAAGCGATTGGGGTAAAAAATATCCAAAAACATATAACTTTTTTAAACGTTTTTTTTCTGAAAAACAAAGTATTGCTGTTGCAAAATCAGCTATCGGACTAAATAACTGGTTTTTAAAAAGCGGTCAAAAACCTATTATTATCGATGATAAAAAAACAAATATTAGCTTAAGAAATTTAAAAACTTATTATCAAAATCACGGTTATTTCAAGGCAAAAATACAAGTTAAGAAAGATTCAATATCTAGAAAAAAGGGAAGTTTAACTTATCAGATAGAAAAAGGACAACCATTGTTTTTAGATACAATTTTTAAAACTATAAAATCACCTGTTTTAGATTCTATTTATAATCTGAACAAAGATTATAGTTTTCTAAAATCAAATCAAAAATATGATGATGCTAATTTCGTTAATGAAACAATAAGACTAACAAAGCTTTTTAGAAACAACGGTCTTTATCATTTTGACAAAAACGGAAGTGTAAATTATTGGGTTGAAGATACAAGTGCCTACAAAACAAATATTGAATTAGTTTTGACTGATAGGCTTATCGAATCAAATGGAGAATATATTTCTAAGCCATACAAGGTACAAAGAATAAAAAACATTAATGTTTTTACAGACTATACTTACAATAAAAAAGACAACATTATAAATGATACACTTTCATACGAAGGAATCAACTTTTATGCTTTCGACAAATTAAAGTACAACCCAAAATACCTAGCACAATCACTATTCATAAAACCTAGTGCCGTTTACAGTGACACGCTTAAAAACCTAACAAGAACTCATTTGAGAGGACTCAAAAACTTTAAATCAACCTCAATAAGATTTAAAGAAATAAATGATCATGAATTAGAAGCCAATATATTTTTAACTCCTGCTGAAAAATACACTTTAGGAATTGATTCTGAATTATCAAGATCTAACGTTCGTAATTTTGACATCTCTGGTAGATTTTCACTCACTAACAGAAATACTTTTAAAGGTGCTGAAATTTTTAAAATTTCAGCTCATGGAGCCTATTTTAATTCTAATAATGGCCCTGGATGGGAGGTCGGTGGAGATATATCTCTTGAAATTCCTAGGTTTGTTGCCCCTTTTAATCTCCACAAACTTGTTCCAAAAAGAATGTTTCCCAAAACCAATTTTCATGGAGGAATTAGTCTTCAAAAAAATATTGGACTAGATCGACAAAATCTAAATATTGGTATTGATTATAAGTGGAAATTTAATGCTACTAAGACAATACAGCTAGAGTTCTTGAATACTCAATACATTAGAAATTTAAATACCAATAATTACTTCTCTATTTATCAATCAGAATATTCTAAACTAAGAGATATTTATACTACGTTTTCCAACGGTAACGTATTTTTTGACAATACTTTCTCTAATTATGAAGGCATAAGAAATTCTTTAACAGAAATATTAAATAATAGCCAATTTGCTATTACCAACCCTTCAGAACGTTTAACTGCCCTGAATATTAGAGAACGTCTTAATATCATAACATCTGACTTTTTGATTCCTGAAATAGCATATAGTTTTACGTACAACAATCAAAAAAATTTAAAAGATCAAAACTTTTCTTTTTTTAAAATTCGTGTAGCTAATGCAGGTAATATTTTAGGATTACTATCTAAAGCAAAGAATACCAACAATCAAAACACCCTATTCAAAATTCCAATCGCTCAATACTTCAAAACAGATGTTGAATATAAAAAATATTGGAGCTTAGGGGAAAACTCTGTTTTAGCACATAGAACTTCTTTAGGCGCTATTTTCACTTATAACAATTCCGACATACCTTTCACCAAAAGCTATTTTGCTGGAGGACAAAACGACATAAGAGGCTGGAGGGCTTATTCCCTTGGGCCTGGAACTACCCCCCCTGGCTTAGAATATAATATTGGAAGTTTAAAATTTATTAGTAGTTTAGAATATCGTTTTGGTTTAATTGGATCTTTAAATGGAGCTCTTTTTATAGACTCAGGTAATATCTGGGATATCACAGGATCAGAATTCATTGATACTAATGCAAAATTTGATAGTTTTAAATCCATAACAGATTTGGCTTTTAGTGGAGGTTTTGGTTTGCGATTTGACTTAAAGCTTCTTGTTCTTAGATTAGATCATGGTTTTAAAATACGCGAGCCTTATAAGCAAAAATCAGATCGTTGGTTCAGTAATTTTAGCTTCAATATTTCCCAAGTAAGTTTTGGGATAAACTATCCATTCTAGTAAAAAAACCAATAATCAAAAAAATACATTATTTCCTAAAAAAGTGTAGATTTGTTTCTCAGAATCTACATAAATTAAAAAAACGACACAATGATAAAAACTGGAGTTGCAACTGGTAAAGAAGTTCAAGAGATATTTAAACTAGCAAAAGAAAAAAACTTCGCGTTACCCGCGGTAAATGTTGTGGGCTCGAATACAATAAATGCGGTCTTAGAAACAGCAAAAGAATTAAACTCTCCAGTAATTATTCAATTTTCAAATGGTGGAGCTCAATTTAATGCTGGAAAAAGTTTAACAAACGATGAGCAAAAATCAGCGATCGTCGGTGCTGTTGCAGGTGCACAGCATATACATTTATTAGCAGAAGCATACAACATTCCAGTAATACTACATACAGATCATGCGGCTAAAAAGTTACTTCCATGGATAGATGGACTATTAGACGCTAGTGAAAAACACTTTGCAAAAACAGGCAAACCACTATTTAGTTCTCATATGATTGATTTAAGCGAAGAACCAATAGAAGAAAATATTGCTATTTGTAAAAAATATCTGACTAGAATGAGTAAAATGGGTATGACATTAGAAATTGAATTAGGGATTACTGGGGGAGAAGAAGACGGCGTTGATAATACAGATGTAGACAGTTCTAAACTTTATACGCAACCCGAAGAAGTTGCTTATGCTTATGAAGAGTTAATGAAAATTAGCGATCAATTCACAATTGCCGCCGCTTTTGGTAACGTGCATGGAGTTTATAAACCTGGAAATGTTAAATTAACTCCAAAAATCTTAAAAAACTCACAAGAATATATTTCTAAAAAATATAATGTTCCTAATAATACAATAGATTTTGTATTTCATGGTGGCTCTGGATCAACAGTAGACGAAATTCGTGAGGCTATTGGTTATGGTGTTATAAAAATGAATATTGACACAGATTTACAGTATGCATTTACAAAAGGTGTACGAGATTATATGAAACAAAAAAGCCCATATTTACAGTCTCAAATAGGGAATCCGGAAGGAGATGATCTTCCTAATAAGAAGTATTATGATCCAAGAAAATGGATTCGTGAAGGCGAAATTACATTTAGAAATAGACTAAAAAAAGCTTTTGAGGATTTAAATAATGTAAATACCCTATCGTAATATTTTTTTTAGATATTTGCATAAATAAAACGCATTACAAACTTCACTTTTATTATAAGTAAGTTTTGTCTTGATACCAATAAAAAATAACTAAAGACTAATTATATAATTTATGGCTTGGTTTAAACGTAAAGACAAAGGAATACAAACTCCAACAGAAGAAAAAAAAGACACTCCAAAAGGACTATGGTACAAAACTCCTAGTGGAAAAATTATAGATACTGAAGAACTTAAGAAAAATCTATATGTAAGTCCTGAAGACGGATACCATGTTCGCATAGGTAGTAAAGAATATTTTGAATTATTTTTCGATAACAACAACTTTACAGAACTAAATCCCAAGTTATCATCCAAAGACCCTTTAAAATTTGAAGATACATTGAAATATCCAGATAGACTAAAAGGTGCTCAAAAGAAAACAGGTTTAAAAGATGCTGTTAGAACAGCTGTAGGAAAATCTTTAGGAAAAGAGCTGGTGATTGCGGCTATGGACTTTTCTTTTATTGGTGGGTCAATGGGAAGTGTTGTGGGTGAAAAAATAGCAAGGGCTATTGATTATTCCATTGAACACAACATTCCTTTTTTAATGATTTCAAAGTCTGGAGGAGCCCGAATGATGGAAGCTTCTTTATCTTTAATGCAATTAGTAAAAACCTCTGCAAAATTAGCTCAATTAGCTAATGCAAAAGTTCCTTATATTTCTTTATGTACTGATCCAACAACGGGTGGAACAACTGCATCATTTGCTATGTTAGGTGATATTAATATTGCTGAGCCGAATGCTTTGATAGGATTTGCTGGTCCTCGTGTAGTTAAAGACACAACAGGAAAGGATTTACCTGAAGGCTTCCAACGTTCTGAATTTTTATTAGAGCATGGGTTCTTAGATGCTATATACGAAAGAAAAAATTTAAAAAAACAAGTTAACTTGTATATAGACTTAATTCAAAATCAACCAGTAAGAGCATAAAACAAAAGCCAGCAAAAGCTGGCTTTCTTTTTCCCCTAAAAAATTAAAATTTTATGTTTATAAAACATAAGGGTGCAAGTTAAGAATTTTATCCCAATTTAACTGTAATTCTTTTTCTTAAAAAAAGAATAAACAACTATATAACAACACTTTAAAATCAAAAAGGAAATAAAATCACTTAATAAAATAAAATTCTAAGTATATAAAACACTTAGCTCTACGTTTTAATTTCCTACTAGTGATTTATCTTTTAAAAAATAGTTGTACATTTGCATCTTCAATGATTTTATCATTGTGTACATAATAATCATTTAAATAATATTGGCATGTATTTAACAAAAGAAGTAAAACAAAACATTTTTGCTAAACACGGTAAAGGAGATAATGACACCGGAACAGCAGAAGGTCAAATCGCCTTATTCACATTTAGAATAAACCATTTAACAGAGCACTTAAAAAAGAATCGTAAAGACTTCAATACAGAGCGTTCATTAGTAAAAATGGTAGGTAAACGAAGAAGTTTACTAGACTATCTAAAAAAGAAAGATATAAACAGATATCGTGCGATAATTAAAGAGTTAGGTATTAGAAAATAATCCTTTTAAAGAGGCAGGAACTTCCTGCCTCTTTTTAATTGCAATCAATTCAAATATTTTACCTACCTTTAAAACAAATTCAAAACAAAAAAAGATTTCAAACTTCCATTGAAACAGCAACATATACAACAACACAAACAACAAATTAAAATTTTAGAAAACATTTATGATTCCAAAAGTATTTAGCCAAGTCATAGAACTTGGAGATGGAAGAACCATTACCTTAGAAACTGGAAAATTAGCAAAGCAAGCAGATGGTTCTGTTGTTGTTAGAATGGGTGATACTATGCTACTTGCTACAGTAGTATCTGCTAAAACATCAGATCCAAATATGGATTTCTTACCGTTAACAGTAGATTATAGAGAAAAATTTGCTGCTTCAGGAAGATATCCTGGAGGTTTTATGAAACGTGAAGCTAGACCTAGTAATGAAGAAATTTTAACAATGCGATTAGTTGATCGCGTACTACGTCCTCTTTTCCCTAAAGATTATCATGCTGAAACGCAAGTTATGATTCAACTTATGTCTCATGATGAAAATGTAATGCCTGATGCTTTAGCTGGACTGGCTGCTTCTACAGCAATTCAATTGTCTGATATCCCTTTTGAAGCTCCTATTTCAGAAGTTCGTGTAGCAAGAATAGATGGGGAATTTGTTATAAATCCAAGTTTTGATCAATTAAAATTAGCAGACATTGACCTAATGGTTGGAGCATCAATTGATTTCGTTGCAATGGTTGAGGGTGAAATGGATGAAGTTTCTGAAGAGGAAATGGCGGATGCTATTCGATTTGCACACGAAGCTATTAAAGTACAATGCCAAGCACAAATAGCATTATCTGAAGCCGTAGGTAAAAAAGAAACCAGAGAATATGAACCTGAAGAATCAGATGAAGAACTTGAAGCTATTATAAGAGAAGCTGCTTATCAACAGTGTTATGATATTGCAAAAAAAGGTACCTCTAAGCAGGAAAGAGGATTAGCTTTCTCAGAAGTAAAAGAAAATATCATAGCTAACTATAGTGAAGAAGAATTAGAAGAAAAAGAAAATTTAATTTCAAAATATTTTAATAAAGCTCAAAAAGAGGCTGTTAGAGATTTAACGTTAAACGAAGGACTACGTTTAGACGGTAGAACTACAACCGACATAAGACCTATTTGGTGTGAAGTTGATTATTTGCCAAAAACTCATGGATCTTCAATATTTACGCGTGGAGAGACCCAGGCATTAGCAACTGTTACGCTTGGAACTTCTAGAGATGCTAATATGGTAGACTCTCCTACCATTCAAGATGAGGAACGATTCTATTTACATTATAATTTCCCTCCATTTTCAACTGGTGAAGCTCGCCCATTAAGAGGTACTTCTCGTCGTGAAATTGGGCATGGAAACCTAGCTCAACGTGCATTAAAAGGTATGGTTCCTGAAGATTGTCCTTACACAGTACGTGTTGTTTCGGAAGTTCTAGAATCAAACGGATCATCCTCTATGGCAACGGTATGTTCTGGTACAATGGCATTGATGGATGCTGGAGTTCAATTAAAAAAACCAGTTTCTGGAATTGCTATGGGGTTAATTTCTGATGGTGACCGTTATGCAGTTTTATCAGATATATTAGGAGACGAAGATCATTTAGGTGATATGGATTTTAAAGTTACAGGAACTTCCGATGGTATTACAGCATGTCAAATGGATATTAAAATCAAAGGACTTTCCTATGAAATATTAGTTAAAGCATTACAACAAGCACGTGATGGTCGTTTACATATTTTAGAAAAATTGACTAGTACTATTGCTGAGCCTAATACAGATGTTAAACCTCATGCCCCTAAAATGGTAACCGTAAGAGTTTCAGGAGAATACATAGGTGCAATTATAGGTCCTGGAGGAAAACATATTCAAGAATTACAGAAAGAAACAGAAACTACTATTGTTATAAATGAAGACGAAGTTACTGAAGAAGGTATTGTTGAAATTTTAGGAACTAATCAAGAAGGAATAGATAAGGTACTATCAAGAATAAAAGCCATAACTTTCAAACCAGATAAAGGGAGTGTTTATGAAGTAAAAGTGGTTAAAACTCTTGATTTTGGAGCTGTTGTTGAATATTTAGAAGCACCTGGTAATGAAGTATTACTTCATATTTCTGAATTGGCTTGGGAAAGAACAAATAATGTTACTGATGTTGTTAAAATTGGTGACGTTATTGACGTAAAATATTTTGGTACTGATCCAAAAACTAGAAAAGAAAAAGTTTCAAGGAAAGCTTTACTTCAAAGACCTCCAAGGCCAGAGAGAAAACCTAAGCATGAACAAAATAAAGAAAAGGAAGTTAAGAAAGATTAATTTCTTTAAGATATAAAAATTAAAAAGGCTACTATAAAAGTAGCCTTTTTTAAATTAAGAGATTTTTGTTAAAATTTAAGATCTCGATTCCCCAACCAAGATCTCTCAAAAACCTTACTCTATTAAGAAATTCACTATTAAAACAATCAAAAACGTAAATACCCTACTCAAAAAAAGTAAATTTTCATATGTAATTTAATCTCCTTTTATTTTTCTTTGTAAGCTAAAATCAATTCTTTTTAATTAAACCTTGATCTATTGAAAATACAACGAATCACATATCTTTCGTTAGGCACAAACAAAGGACAAAAACTTGATAATCTTCAGAGTGCTATAAATATGATTGCGGATAGAATAGGCTCTATCCTTAAAATAGCCTCTGTTTATGAAACACCTTCATGGGGATTTGAAAGCAGTAACTTTTATAACACATGTATTGAAGTATCTACCTATTTTCCACCAGAGACTTTAATCAATGAAGTTCTAGAAATCGAAATTGACTTGGGTAGAAAACGTAGTAAATCAAGCGGATATTCTGACAGGAATATTGATATCGATATACTTTTATTTGAAGATGAAATAATCTTTACAAAAGACTTGATTGTTCCTCATCCGAGAATGCTACAACGCAAATTTGTCCTTGCTCCTCTTGTAGAAATTGCAGGAAAAATATTACACCCTATACAAAAAACAACTATATCCAATTGTTTGGATAACTGTAATGATGACTCTAAAATAACCCCCATAACAAATAAACTTAGTCGACCAATTCCAATTACAGAAAAGTATAATTATATAGCCATTGAGGGGAATATAGGTGCAGGTAAAACATCATTAACAAACATGATGGCTGATGAATTTAATGCAAAGATAGTTCTCGAAAGATTTGCAGACAACCCGTTTTTACCTAAATTTTACAATGATAATGAACGTTATGCTTTTCCTCTTGAGATGAGTTTTCTTGCTGACCGATATCAGCAATTATCAGATGACTTAGCTCAATTTGACCTCTTTAAAAACTTTATAGTATCTGATTATTATATTTTTAAATCTTTAATATTTGCTCAAATCACATTGCAAAATGATGAATATAAACTGTATCGTAAAATGTTTAATATGATTTATAAAGAAATTACCAAACCAGATCTCTATATATACCTATATCAAAATACGGATAGACTACTTCAAAACATCAAAAAAAGAGGAAGAGATTATGAGCAAAATATTGAATCGAGCTACTTACAAAAAATCCACGACGGCTATATCAATTTTATAAATACACAACAACAAGATCTTAATATTTTAATTGTAGATGTTTCTTGCCTTGATTTCGTAAACAATGAGAATGACTACAAATCCGTTATTAAGCAAATAAAGCAATATTAAAAAGCTATTTATAATAGCTTTTTTATTTCTTCTCTATAATTTCTAATTTTTCTGCAAAATAATCGCAAAAATCCCTCATTGTAGCACTCATTTTATCATCATCTGTGGCTCTTTCAAAAGTGTTTGCCATAGAAACCAATGTTTGATGGAAAAATTGTTTCATTTCATCGACGGGCATATCTTTAGTCCATAAATCCATCCGTAACGTATCCTTTTTTTTATGATCCCAAACCGACAACATAACAGCTTTTGAAGATTCATTATTTATACCTCCATCCTCCGCATTCCATGAAATTTGTTCAGGTACTCTATTCTCATCCAACCCCACGGTAAAAGTTATTTTTGATTTATGTACAACACTCATTATCTTCTTGGTTTATATTTAGATTTTTTGAAGATTTCTTCTTCTTCTATACGTATTAACTCTTGCAAAGATACATCATTATTTCTCATAAATGATCTAACTATCTGCCAACCTATAAATTCTCCTATTCTTCCTGGAGATAGGTTATCGTGTTCCAGATAGAACTTAGAAAAAGGAGCTATATCAAGAAACCTTCTATCTAGATTCTTATCCGTACTAAACAAAAGATCTTTTTCTATAAAGTATTGCCAAATTTGCTCTTCATTTTCAAGCGCCCAATCAAATTTTTCTTCGGTATAACCAATTTTTAAATAACTAGGTATCATCGTTAGATAAACATCCTTTAAATACATTTTTTTTCCTTGATAAATCATTTTATGGACAAATGCTCTATTCCTTTTCAAAACTAATTGTTGATCTATAATCTTTGAGGCTATGTCAACAATCATATATTCGTTTGTATTATTCTGCTTTATGTAGGATGGATAATCACTATAAAATTTGTGTTGGCTACCAAGATATACGTCTAAAGAAATAAGTAATAGATTATCCCTATAAACGACTCTGCTTTGATAGTCTATATTTGAAAGTATGCTAATCACTCTAGGAACATGGAATCTTCTATTGTAATACTTAACATGCTTAAATAACTTTTTTATTTTTTTATGAACCTCTCCTATATCTTCGTACACATTTTGTACCTCATCAAATAGTTCTAATTCATCAGTATTTTTTCTTTTATTAACCCAAACAGAGTCTTCTATAGATTCTGGAAATAAAAAAGGATAAGAGGTTTTAAGCTCAGTTAAACTTTTGTTGCTTTTATAAAAATCTTTGTCAAACCGCTCTATTTTAAAATCAACTTTAATTTCTGACGTATCAACTTCTAATTTTTTTTCATTATTACAGGACATTCCAATAAAAATTAAAAAAAGAGCTATAATTTTTCGCATTAATTATAATTATTTTACATTTAACTTTTAAACGTCGAATTTAATAAATTAGTTCACTAATAAGAACTCACACGAAATAAAAAGATTTTTTATGGATACTCCTAAAGTTATAGACTACATTGTTAATTGGTTAAAAAATTATGCTAATAATGCAAAAGTAAACGGTTTTGTTGTTGGAGTATCAGGAGGAATTGACAGTGCTGTTACTTCCTCATTATGCGCTAGAACTGGTCTATCAACACTATGTGTTGAACTACCTATTCATCAAGCAGAGAGTCAAGTTAATCGTGCCAGCGAGCATATAAAACATTTAAAACAACACTACAAAAATGTTAGTAATGTTGCCGTAAATTTAACAAGTACTTTTGAAGAATTTAAAACGGCCCTTCCTGAAACAGTTTCTTCTCCCAAGTTAGATTTAACCTTAGCAAATACAAGAGCAAGACTTAGAATGACTACCTTATACTATTTTGCAGGACTACACGGTTTATTAGTAGCTGGGACAGGTAACAAAGTTGAAGATTTTGGAGTTGGTTTTTTTACAAAATATGGGGACGGTGGTGTTGATTTAAGCCCCATCGCAGATCTTTTAAAATCAGAAGTTTATAAACTAGCAACAAAATTAAATGTTCCTGATTCAATTCAGAAAGCGCAACCTACTGATGGATTATTTGGTGATAGTAGAACAGATGAAGATCAAATTGGTGCTACTTACGATGAACTTGAATGGGCCATGGCTATGCAGGCTAGAAATAAAAATGCAAAAGACTTTACGGGGCGTCAATTAGAAGTTTACAAAATTTACACACGGCTAAATAATATAAATCAACATAAAATTAACCCTATTCCCGTTTGTAAAATTCCTGATTTTCTAAAGTAAGTTAACAGATATCATTTGCTGTTTTATTTTTTTATAGGCTTGCTTTTTTCTCCCTTTAGATATTTTAAAGGGAAGAATAAAAATTAATCTAAATAATTCAACGACTTGTAGTACCTTTTTCATGATATTTGATTTTATATTGCTCTTTCTTTTGTTAATTTTCGGCAAAAATATAAAGAAATCTAGTTTTAAAAAAATTCTATCTTTAAGTTAAACAAAAATAAGTTAGATAACCCTATTTAATTTTTCAAATAATAACTTTTTCAATTCTGTGTAATTTCTAACCTCTTCTAAATCAGGTATTTTTTTCTGATTTTGTATATCTTCTAAAATTCCTTTTATTTTTTTCTCTATCAAAACTCTTCTAAGATTCAATATTGCATCTGTTACCAACTTCGGTAAAATCTTATCTATTTCCGTAACAAAAACCTCTTTCTTTTCCCAATTACTTAAAACATAGCGTTCTTCATCCATCAGTATATTTGTTACCAATCCCGAAATGTCAACATTTTCGTGCATAATTAGTTCATCTATTACTATTTTTTCTCTTTGATTAAGTTGATTAACTAATGCATGGTACGTTAGTTTAAATAACTCATTAGAGAATTCAATTTCATCTTCCTGTAAATTCAAATACAATTCGTTAAAAACGGTACTTTGATATTCCTCCTTCTCCAAAATAGGTCTTCCATATTTATCGAAAGCATCAACCCAATTTACAAAATCAACAATTTCATTACCGTAAAGTAATAAAATTCTTATGATCTCTTTTTCTAATATTGATACTTGGTCTACCTTTTGAAATTGTTTACCTATACCTTTTGCTCTCAGAATTTCTAATCTACTTCCTTTTTGAGTATCACTTCTTTCAGCTATTGATGTTTTTACTGAATTTGAAAAATTTGACTTTGAATTTCTACTCCCTACAACCTTATGCAATAATTGTGCCAATTCATCAAATAAAACCTGTTCAGAAATATCCATTATTCTTGCACATTCTTGAACATATACCTCTCTTTGAATTCCATCAGGTATTTTAGATATACTGGTAACAATATCTCTTATTAAAGTTGCCTTTTTTATAGGATCATTTTGAGCATCTTTCATCAATAATGAAACCTTAAATTCAATAAAGTCACGAGCTTCTTCATCAAGATATCTCTTAAGGTCAGCACTAGATTGTCCTTTTGCAAAACTATCAGGGTCTTCTCCATCTGGAAAAGAAACTACCTTCACATTTAAACCTTGTTCCAAGATTAGGTCTATTCCTCTTATAGATGCCCTTATACCTGCAGCATCACCATCAAATAAAACAGTTATATTCTTGGTCAGTCTATTGATTAATCTAATTTGATCAGGAGTTAATGCAGTTCCTGAAGAGGCTACTACATTTTCAACTCCAGATTGATGAAATGAAATGACATCCGTATATCCTTCAACTAAAAAACAATTATCTTGTTTTGCTATCTCCTTTTTAGCATGATAAAGTCCATAAAGAATTTTACTCTTATGATAAATTTCACTCTCAGGTGAATTCAAGTACTTAGCTGCCTTTTTGTCATTTGTTAAAATTCGTCCTCCAAAGCCAAGGATTCTTCCAGACATACTATGTATTGGAAACATAACTCTTCCTTTAAACCGGTCAAATTTTTTTGCTACATCTCCACCCTCTTTTACAATAGTTAATCCTGTAGCCTTTAGATATTTTATATCAAACCCTTTGGCTATTGCCGCTTTAGTAAAGTTATCCCATTCATCCTTACAGTATCCTAAATCAAATTTTTGAATAATTTCCTCTCTGAACCCTCTTTCTTTAAAATAAGAAAGACCTATAGCTCTTCCTGTTTGAGAGTTCATCAATAAGTCGTTAAAGTAGTCTTTTGCAAACTTTGAAACCAAAAACATACTTTCTCTTTCGTTAAGCTGCTTCTTTTGCTCATCTGATTGTTCAGTTTCTTCTATTTCAATATTGTATTTTTTTGCTAACCACTTAATTGCTTCTGGATATGAATAGTGTTCATGTTCCATTAAAAAAGAAACTGAGTTCCCTCCTTTTCCAGTACTAAAGTCTTTCCAAATTTGCTTCACTGGTGAAACCACAAAAGAAGGTGTTTTTTCATCTGTAAACGGGCTTAAACCTTTAAAGTTACTTCCCGTTTTTTTTAGTTGTACAAACTCTCCTATTACCTCCTCCACTCTGGCTGCATCAAAAACTTTGTCAATAGTTTGTTGAGTTATCATAAGGTTTTGAAATAATTTGCAAAGATAGTCGTTTTGTTCCCTACATATAAACCTTAACCTTTTTTAATTGTCTAAGACCTGATAAATATATAAATTTAACCCCAAAAAACTAGATATTATGAAGTTAACCAATAAATACTATGTGTATATATTTCTTATATTTACTATGAGTTCATTTGCACAGGAAACAATAAAAATTCCAGACTTAGGACTAGAGGAAGCTTTAATTGACTTGAATTACGATTCAAATGGATTGAACGGAAATATTTTAGTCAGTGATGCTCAATATATTGTCAATTTAAACATTAATTCTCCCTTAAAAAATAAGTACTTACCCAATGTTAAAAATAAAATCAAGGATCTTACGGGAATTGAGCATTTTATAAACTTAAAAAGACTAGATTGTTCAGATAATGAGATTCAAAAGATTGATCTATCGAATAACCCGAACCTTTCATTCTTAAACTGTAGCAATAATAAATTAACCGAATTAAATATTAGCAATACGCCATTATTACGCTCTTTAAACTGTGACTATAATAAACTAAACAAACTCGTACTAGGAAATAAACCAGAACTAAAAGATTTATATTGTAGTAGTAATGAACTTAATACCATAGATATAAGTGGATGTTCTTCTTTAATCAATATGGATATAAGTAATAATAAAGAGGGTAAAATTTTAGTTTCAAAAAATACATTCAATAAATTCTCTGATAATTGGTATAAAGATGAGAAACTATCCTACGAAGAAAAAAGCGGGTCTTCAATAAAAAAAACGACTAAAAAAGTCAACAAAACGTCTGAAGTTGAAATGGAGGATAGTAGCTTAAATATAGTTGGTATAACAAAAAGTAATGATACTACTACCCTCCCTAATAAAACTGCAAATGGAAACGGGGAAGCATCAAACTATTTTGAAAAATTTAAATATTCTGTAGTCAATGAATTTGACAAACTAGTTCTAGACCCTGTTTACTTGAAGAATCAAATTGATGATTTAAGTAAAAAATATAACATCACCCCTCAGAAACTTACTAGTTGGATCAACCAACTAGGAAAAATACATATTGATCAATTAAATCAATCAAAATATGCAATTGATAACCCAAATAATCTTCATAAAAAGTTTCAAAGAGCAACTGTTGAAGAATTTGAAGCACTGGTATTAGACACTAACTATTTAGAAAGTAAAAAAGAAAAAATTATTAAGAAATATGATTTAAATCTTGATCAATTTGATAATTGGATATCTAAATACGGAAAATTTGCATTAATAAAGAACGAAAATAACACAGAAGAGTATTTTAAGAAGTTTAAACAGGCTGTAGTTTCAGAATATGAAATGAAAGTGTTAAATCAAACGTACTTATTACATAAAAAAGAAGAAATACAACGCAAGTACAAGCTTAATTTAAGAGAGCTAAGTACCTGGATAAAAGAATTAAGTATAATCTATAAAAAATAAAAAGAGTCTCCTTTTAAGACTCTTTTTATTTTTTATATTAAACTAACTTTATGAAGCCGCCTTTAATTTTGCTAATGCATTTTTAGTAATTTTTGCTTCAGCATATTCTTTATCAACAGTAAACTTTTTTTCATCCGTACTTGGTAGCTCAAACATCGCTTCCGTTAAAATTGCTTCGCAAAGAGAACGTAAACCACGGGCTCCTAACTTATATTCAATTGCTTTTTCAACTATAAAATTCAAAGCTCCTTCTGTTATGGTAAATTCTATACCATCCATCGAAAAAAGTTTTCGATACTGCTTAATAATTGAATTTTTGGGCTCTGTTAAAATTGCTCTTAGCGTTTTAACATCCAAAGGATTCATATAGCTCAACACAGGTAATCTTCCAATTATTTCTGGAATTAAACCAAAACTCTTCAAATCTGAAGGAATTATGTATTGCAATAAATTACTCTCATCTATTTTATCTTCATCAATAGAGGCACTATACCCTACCGCTTGCATATTTAAACGCTTGCTAATAATTCTATCAATTCCTGAAAACGCACCTCCTGCAATAAATAAAATATCTTTTGTATTAACTTCTATAAACTTTTGCTCTGGATGTTTTCTTCCTCCCTTAGGGGCAACATTAACAACCGCACCTTCTAATAATTTAAGTAAAGCTTGTTGTACCCCTTCTCCTGAAACATCTCTAGTTATCGAAGGATTATCTCCTTTCCGAGCTATTTTATCAATTTCATCAATAAAAACAATTCCTTTCTCAGCTTTATCTACATCGTAATCTGCTGCCTGCAAAAGACGACTTAGAATACTTTCAACATCTTCACCAACATATCCTGCTTGAGTTAAAACTGTTGCATCGACTATAGAAAAAGGAACATTTAACATTTTTGCTATCGTTCTTGCAACTAATGTTTTTCCTGTTCCAGTTTCACCTACTAATACAATATTTGATTTTTCAATTTCAACTCCATTATTATCATCCACTTTTTGCAATAGCCGTTTATAATGGTTGTATACTGCTACCGACATTGCCTTTTTAGTTTCGTCTTGACCAATTATGTATTCATCTAAGAATGCTTTTATCTCTTTTGGCTTCTTTAGCGTTAAATCGGAAGATAAATTATTAGTTTTTGCTTCGGCAATTTCCTCTTGAACAATTCCATAAGCTTGCTCAATACATTTATCACAAATATGAGCATCAAGACCTGCGATCAACAGATCGGTTTCAGGCTTTTTTCTTCCACAAAAGGAACATTGTAAGTTTTCTTCTTTCGACATTTTATCAATTTTAGTCAGCCTCTATCTGACTGGTTTCAATAGTTTATTTTCTTGTTAAAATCTCATCTACCATTCCATATTCTTTTGCCTCTTCAGCTTTCATCCAATAATCTCTATCAGAATCTTCAAACACTTTATCATATGTCTGACCAGAATGGTGTGAAATAATATTATATAATTCTTTTTTCAGTTTACCAATCTCTTTAACAGTAATTTCCATATCAGAAGCTTGTCCTTGAGCTCCGCCCAAAGGTTGGTGAATCATGATACGAGAATGAGGTAAAGCAGATCGTTTTCCTTTTTCTCCTGCACACATAAGTACTGCACCCATTGAGGCAGCCATTCCTGTACAAATTGTGGCAACATCTGGTTTTATAAATTGCATTGTATCATAAATACCTAAACCAGCATAAACACCTCCTCCTGGAGAATTTATATAAATCGAAATATCTTTTGTAGCGTCAACACTTTCTAAAAATAATAATTGAGCTTGAATAATATTTGCGACTTGATCGTTGATCCCAGTACCTAAAAAAATAATTCTATCCATCATTAAACGAGAAAAAACATCCATTTGAGTGATGTTTAATTGGCGTTCTTCCATAATATATGGCGTAAGGCTACTCGTTATTTCTCCGAAATAAGTGCTACTAATTCCGTGATGTTTTGTTGCATATTTTTCAAACTCTTTTCCGTAATCCATTGTTAAAAGTTTTTTGGTTATAAAATGTAAATATAAGAAGTATTCCACAAACATAATGTGGAAGGTGTTTGACTAAAAAAACCTGAACAAATGTTCAGGTTTTTTTAATAAATCTAGCTTCTTCTATTTATTTGCATCGACGTTATAAACTTCCTTGATAAATTCTTCGTATGAAACTTCTTTAGCATCAAACTCCATATTTTCCTTAAAAAAGCCTACTAATTTTTGAGAAACCAATTGCTCCTGTAAACGACGAGCCTCTTCTTGATTAGATAAAATTCTTCCTGCAATATCGTCTAGTTCTTTTTCTTCTGGATTTGCATTTCCAAACTGAGCCATTTGCATTTTAACAAACCCTTTTGCATACTCAACTAATTCAGGATAGTCTACTTTTATGCCGTGATCTTTCATGATTTTCCCCTCAATCAACTGATAACGAAGTCCTTTTTCAGATTTTTCATATTCTGTTGTTGCTTCTTCAGCAGTCAACTGCTTCTCTCCGGCAGTTTGGAGCCATTTTTGTAAAAACTCTTTTGGCAAATCAAATTTTGTATTTTCAACCAATGTTTCTGTTACTGAATTGAGTAATTGTTGATCTGCCTGTTGTTGGAATTGCTTTTCAGCGTCTTCTTTAATTTTTTCCTTTAGCTCAGTTACTGTTTTTACACTACCATCAGCAAATAATTTTTCGAATAATTCTTGATCAAATTCTGCTTTTTCTGTTATATTAATTTCTTCAATAGTAAAATTCACTTTAACATCCAAATCCTCAGAATCTTGTTTAGAAACTCCCAACAAATTTTGCAATTTATGATCATCTTCAAATAGTTTCTTTGTATCAAAAACTACAACTTCACCTACTTTTGATTCAACTAACTTTTCTTTGTTTTTCTTTCCTTTTAAATCACTTACAGAAAATGTTGATTTTTTATTAATTTCTTTTTCTTCGTTAACAAATAATCCTGTAACATTAGAAGTTTCTTCTACTTTTTCTTGAGAGATTAATTTTCCATAACGAGTTTGTATGTTTTCTAACTCTTTTTCTATAAGTTCTTCTGTTGCCACAATATTATATGACTTCACCTTATTTGATTTTAAATCTAGTTCAAATTCTGGTGCCAAACCTAACTCAAATTCGAAAGAAAACTGCTCTGCATCCCAAGAAAAACCTTCATCTACCTTAGGTAAAGGATTTCCTAAGATGTCTAACTTTTCTTCAACTAAGAATTTATTCAATGATTCTTGCAAAAGTTTATTCACCTCATCAATCATAACCGCTTTACCGTACTGTTTTCTGACCATCCCCATAGGTACATGCCCTTTTCTGAAGCCTGGTATGTTTGCAGTTTTACGGTAATCTTTCAAAACTTTTGTTACTTTATCTTTATAATCGTCTGCAACAATATCAACTTTTACAATTGCATTTAGTGCATCTACATTTTCTTTTGTTATGTTCATCTTAAACTCTGTTTCTTTAAAATCGGGGGCAAAATTACCACTTTTCTTATTGAGAACCAAGACTTTTAGACATTTAAGAAACATTGTTTTTTTAATTTCAAATCTTTTAAGTCTTAAATCCTGAATCTAAGGTTCTTGTTAATCTTTAATTTTATGGAATTATACTATTATTGATGAAAACAATCTTAAAATTAACATTAAAATATTAAAATTAGAATGTTAAACCAAGAACAAATTATCCCCAAATATCTGCCGCCTTCAAATAAAAATTAGGCTGATGACAATCCATTTTTCAATTTTACAGTTTACTATTAAATGATTTTGTTCATAAGAAAAAAACATACTCATCTCAAAATATAGTTATCGCAAGCCTCTTTACTTTAAATTATTTTTTATTTTTTTTGTGAAGGCTAAATCTTTTAATTAATATTGGATATTAAATTAATGATCATTATAACTTATACCTCTTTTTCTTTGAAAAAAATCGTTTTGACATATTTTTTTGCTTTCCCTTTATTTTATTTCTTCAGTTATACTAATTATAATTTGGAAAATAAAAACGACTACACTACGTCAAAAAAAATAGATCGAACCGCCGAAAAAATGAGATCTTTTGTAATAGATATTTCAAAATTTGCAAAAAAATTAAATCCGAAATTTAGTATAATCCCTCAAAATGGGCTTGAATTGTGTTTTAATGAACTCGAAGTATCCAATGGGATGCATAAAGAATATTTATCCTCAATTGACGGCATTGGTATTGAGAGCTTATTTTACTCCAATGAAGATTCAAATACAGAAGAAAAGTTAACAGCTCTAAATTTATTAAAAGAAACCAAAAAAATTCTTGTCAGCGACTACACTAAAAGCAAAAAAACTGCAGAGCTCTCTATTCGAAAAAACCAAAAAAAGGGATTTACAAGTTTCCCAAGAGAAAAAGAAAACTATGATTACTCAATAGTGCCAGATAATATTAATAATGAAAATGACACTAATATTAATTTTTTATCTCAGACTTGTAATTTTCTTTACTTAATCAATTATTCAAATTTTGAATCAAAAGAAGCTGTTTTAAATAAATTAAAAAATACAAATTACGATCTTCTTTTAATTGATTTATTTTTCGATAAAACATCTTTTACCAAACAAGAAATCGAAAGTTTAAAAATAAAGAAAAACGGAGGTAAACGACTTGTTATATCATATATTAACATAGGAGCTGCAGAAAAATTCAGGTATTACTGGAAACCTAAATGGCGTATTGGTTTTCCTTCATGGCTCAAAAAAAACTATGAAGGTTATGAAGATGAGTTTTGGGTTAAATTTTGGAAAAAATCTTGGCAGAAAATTATTTTTGAAGACAAAGATTCCTACGTACAGAAAATTGTCGAAGCAGGCTTTGATGGAGCTTATCTAGATAATGTAGAATGCTATTATTTTCTAGAATTTGATTAGAATATGCAAAAATCGCAAATATTGTAATCTTAATATTGAGTAAATTTACGCCGTAACCTCTTTAATCCCCCGACATGGCTACTCTAAAAAAATTATTAATTACACCTGTATTTGTTTTATTTTTATTCTCTTCTTGTTCGAAAACCGAAACAGAATTCCCTGAAAACCCCAAGCAAAGCATGCAAGAATTTGTTATTCAAATATCTCAATATGCAAAAAAAAATAAATCAAACTTTATTGTTATTCCTCAAAATGGTATTGAACTTGCTTTTACGAAGTACAACTCTTCTAGTGAATTAAACCTAGAGTTTACAAATGCAATAAATGGTTTTGGCATAGAAGCGCTTTTCTACGATGGACACGAACTCCCTATATATGATAGACTTACCATGCTGCAAAAATTTTCAGAACGTAAAAGAGTTCTTGTTTCTGACTATCTATCTGATAACTCTTTGATTGGGGATGCTATTAATAAAAATAGAAATGAAGGTTTTTTATGTTTTCCTCGTTTAAATTTTAATTATGACTATACGCACATACCAGGTAGAATTAGTAAGGAAAATAAAAATGATATTTTAACTTTAAAAGATGCTCAAAATTATTTGTATCTAATAAACTCAAGTAGATACAATACAAAACAAGAATTACTAGACAACATAGCAACCACCAATTTTGATGTGATTCTCATTGATCTTTTTTTTCATGAACAACCATTAACAAAAGAAGACCTTCGTAAAATTAAAAAGAAACAGAACGGAGGAAAACGCCTTGTTATTTCCTACATGAATATTGGATCAGCAGAAAAATATCGATATTACTTTAATAATAATTGGAGCATTAATAACCCGCATTGGTTAGTTAAACCATATAAAGGATATGAGAATGAAATATTCGTAAAATATTGGTCTAAAGAGTGGCAGTCAATAATATATGGTAATGATAATTCATACATTAAAAAAATTATAGATGCCGGCTTTGATGGTGCATACTTAGATAATGTAAAGGCTTATAATTACTTATTTTCAGACGAATTTTAGTTTTTTAAAATATGTAGACCTTACTTCAAAAAAATAAATTCTACTCCTTTTCGTGCTAAAAAAGATGCTATTTTTTATTGAACTCAGAAAAATTACCACCTATTAGCATAGCATGAGAGGGAATTTTATAGTTAAAAAACTTATAAGACTATCAATAGGGAATATTTTTTATAGTAGTAGGAAAGATTAAGAATCAATGATATTCTATGTTTTTATATAATTCCCAAGTTCTAACAATCTTAAAATAACTTTTACCGAACCCTTCTCTTCTGAGTAATTTTTTACTTAATAAAAAACCCGCTCAAAAATGAGCGGGAAAATTGCTATGAAAAAGAAACTCAAAACGTCTTTTGAGTCGAGGCAAAATTAACTAAAAAGAATTAGTGTAAAACTTAAACTTTAGTTAAAATAAAAACCTATATTTTTTCAAATAAATGCTAAATATTGCTAAAATTTACAATGTAAAAGCTTTACTCTAAAATGTAAGAAATAAACAATATCAATAGCAAAAAAGGTTTACTTGAACCTCCTTTCAAAAATTTAAAAGATTAAAAAAATCACCCCTAAGAAAAGTAGACAAAAGCTTTAAAGAAATATAATATCTCATTTAAAATACTCGTTTCTATATTAAAAATTTATATCAATTTTTAGTATTTTCACCCCTCAATATTAAAACTTTAAGTTATCAAACAATACCATCTACATCGAGAAGGATTTACTAAACTTCATTTCGAAATAAATGACGGAGGAAGCTACTTCAACAAAAACAAAACACATGCATCAATTCCTCATAAGCATTCTTTTTACCAGCTTATTCTCTTTGAAACTCCAGGAAGACACTATGTTGATTATGAGGTTATTGAACATAAAGAAGATTCCCTTTTCTTTATTTCTAAAAATCAAATTCATAATTTTTGTCCTGACTCGTTAAACGAGGGAACGCTTATCCATTTTAATAGTTTTTTTATTGACCAATTTGATCATAAGCTACTGGAAAGAATATCTTTAACTATTTTCAACGAAATTGATGTTCCTCATATGACTATAAACTCCCTTGAAAAAAAGCGATTTTTAACTGTTTGCTCGTTAATAAGAGAGGAAATACAAATGAATGACAAGTATTTAAAAGAGCAAATATTTTCTCTTTTTAGAAGTATATTGTTTTCTATTGAAAGAACTAAGGTTTCTTTGACAAAAAACGATTCCTTAACTAATGAAGATTTTCAACTTGCCTATCAATTTAAAAATGAAGTATATAAAAACGTGAATGAATTTTTATCATTAGAAACCTACTATGAACTATTAAATAGTAATAAAAAGAGGCTGGCTAAAGTTACCAAAGAGCACTTAAATGCGACTCCTGCGAAGGTTATACAAGATATTAAAATACTTGAAGCTAAACGTAATTTAGCTAATAGAAGACTTTCAATACAGGAGATTGCTTATGATTTAGGTTTTGATCAGGCCACTTATTTTACTAAATATTTTAAAAAATCAGTTGGAATATCTCCAAAAGAATTTAGAGCAAGTATTCTATAAAAATTACAATAAAACGGGGTTCCCAAAACAATTATAAAAACTGTTTTGCAAATAAAACGAACTACCTTCTATAAAAAATTAAAAACTTTCATATAAGAACTTATTCAACTGATAATCTTTATTTTTCAAGATCCAAAACATACCGTACTTTAATTAAATGGTTGTTTTCTAACTTACCATGAAAAACTCCTTTATTACCATTTTTACTTAAATAGCAATAATACTTTTGTTTTTGAGGTAAAGCATTGTGGATAGTCCCATTTGCAGAATTAAAACGTAATAAAGATTATGAAATTAAAACAAATGAAATCAGTTGCAGGTAACTTGGCTCCAATGCGGGCTCAAGACTACTCAGAGATTGAGGATTGGTCAGGATACTATAAATCTGTGGTTGGAAAAGGGGCGCGTGAAACACTCTTACAAGGCTTAGACCTATTTAAAAAAGAAGGAATTACTGATGGTTTTGCAATTGATTTAGCAGCCGGCGAAGGCAGAGATTCTATTGAACTACTAAAAAGAGGCTGGAAAGTTTTAGCGACAGATAATCACCCAGAAGCATCAAAATATTTATGGTCGAGAGTACCTAAAGGTTTAAAAGCTAATTTACAGACAAAGGAAGTGAGTTTTGAAGAAATGGTCTTACCTCCGTGTGATCTTATAAATGCAAGTTTTGCATTACCGTTTTGTGAACCTAAACACTTCAACTTATTTTGGAATAAAATTAAAAAATCAATTCGAAAAGGAGGAAGATTCACAGGACAATTCTTCGGCGATAGAGATACTTGGGCCTTAAAACCAAAACGTTCTCATCACTCATATAACGAAGTACTAAAAATACTTAATGATTTCTCTATTGAAATCATAAGAGAGGAAGAACATGACGATCCTTTAAATACAAGAAACCCAAAACACTGGCATATTTTTCATATCGTAGCCCAAAAAAAGTAAGTTTAATAATAAAGGTATGTATTGAATGGGGTTAAATAAAACTTATGATAATGGGATCAATAGTTGTACAAATAAAAATTGGCAAAAGGAATAAAATGGCTTAATCAAGAAATAAAAAAGATAATTATTGAATAGGTATGCACTATAATAAATCTAAGATACCTCCTAAAAAAAGTACCATTTAAAAGACTTTATTTACCATTTTAAACAATAAATCCAACATAACTTTACCTAAGTAAAAAATTAAGAGGAGATAGCTCAAAAGGTTCTTAAAAATTAGCATTATTCAACCAAAAATAATAACAAACTAATTTATATCTCACAAAAAAAGTTCTATTACATATAAAGAAATCACAACTTAAAACATTAAAAAAAAGACTTGTAGCAAATAGTTATTTTATTAAAGATAGTTTTAGATTAAATAGCATAGCCTAAACATAATTTTAATCTAAAAAGGATTCACTTTCAGCTAAAATCATTTTTAAACTTTGATAAAACTTACCATTTAAAAGCCTTTTTTTACCATTTTAAGAAACAATATCAAAGTAATTTTGAAACATAATTTAAACAATAAAATAATTTAAAACAAATATTATGAATACTGGAAACAAACAAAAAAGAGTACTATTAGTAATGTCATCTTATGACGAAATGGGGTTAAGCGGTAAATTAACAGGGACATGGTTTCATGAATTAGCTGCTCCTTATTATATTTTAACTGAAGCAGGTCATGAAGTAGTTTTTGCTTCTCCTGATGGTGGTGAGGCTCCTATTGATTTATTAAGTATGAAAGCTCCATTTACATCTGAGTACACCGAAAGATTTGTAAAAGATGATGCTGCTGTATTTGCTGCAAAAAACACAATGAAATTAAGAAATATAGACTATAATACATTTGATTCTGTATTTTTCCCAGGAGGATACGGTTTAATTTGGGATTTAGCTTCTGATCAACACGTAATTAAGCTTATCAAAGATTTCTATGAGTCAGATCGTCCAGTAGCTATGGTATGTCATGCTGCAGCTATATTAAGAGATGTGAAATTATCTAACGGAAAATATCTTGTAGAAGGTGTAAACCTTACTGGATTTAAAAATAGTGAAGATGAAGAAATAGAATTATTACACCATTTATTGTTTTCATTAGAAGATGAATTAAAAAGAAGAGGTGCTAATTATAAAAGTAAAGCTAACTGGGAACCTAATGTAGTGATTGATGGAGCACTTATGACTGGTCAAAGTCCTGCTTCAGCAGCACCATTAGCAGAAGCTCTTTCGGATGTTTTAAAGGCTTAATTAAAACTACATTATTTGCCGGATAAATATTAGATGAATATTATTTTTCATCTAAACTTAAAAGACTACCTCAACAAAACTAACATGATTGTAAGTTTTAAATTTACTGTTGAAGGTAGTCTTTCATTTACAAAAATATTATTCTTCAAAAACTAAAAGAAAATGGAAAATAAAAATCACATTAACACTAATAAAAACAATTTTCTAAAAGAACAACGAAGATTAAAAAAGCTTACTATTTACGATATTGCTCTACGCTTAAGTATAAGTAAACAACAGGTTATAAGTTATGAAAAAGGGATAGATCCTATTCCTAATGATATATATACTAAGCTCAAAAAAATTCTTGATTTATAAAATTATTAAATAAATAGGAAAAATTAAATAAACACCTCTATTACCAATATATAAGTAAGTCTGTTATGGAAAGAGAACGATATTTTATAAGATCGTTCTCTTCTTATTTTAATTAACATCGAATAATCCTATGCCCTATAATTAAAGAATAACACCATTTCAAATCACCATAAAAGGAAAAGAGGATATTATCTTTATTTGTATAAAATTAAAACATAACAATAGCTCGTTTTTTTTGAAGTAGAAAGAGAAAAAAGAATGTTTTAGCCCGGCATTTTCAAGTTATAAATGGTATTAATATGCTCATTGAAAACCATATTCACCTAGAAAACAAATCTTACCATTTATTGTTCAAAAACTACCATTTTAACAAGATAATCAAAGGTAACTTTACACCAGTAATAATCAGAAAAAATGAAAAATATAAAATCAATCTTCGTATTTGTATTCACACTTTTAGTGACAAATACATTCGCACAAACAACTTTAAAAGTAAACACAGGTAACAAACAAAAAAGAGTACTCCTTGTTATGTCTTCTTTTGACGATATGGGGTTAAGTGGAAAACAAACTGGAACATGGTTCACTGAATTGGCTGCTCCTTATTATATTCTTACAGAAGCTGGATATGAAGTTGTATTTGCTTCTCCTGATGGAGGTGAAGCTCCTATTGACTTACTGAGTATGAAAGTCCCTTTTACTACAGAGTATACTAAAAAATTCTTGAATGATCCTGTAGCAATGTTTGCCGCTAAAAGAACTAGAAAACTAAGAAATATTGATTACAATACTTTTGATGCTGCTTTCTTCCCTGGAGGATACGGGCTTCTTTGGGATTTAGCTTCTGATCAATTTGTGATCAAATTAATAAAAGACTTTTATGAAACAGGAAGACCCATAGCAATGGTGTGTCATGCTCCAGCTATTTTAAGAGATGTGAAATTATCAAATGGTAAGTACTTAGTAGAGGGGCTAAACTTAACAGGTTTTAAAGATGCTGAAGATGCTGAAATTGAATTAGACAGACATCTGTTATTCTCTCTTGAGCAAGAATTAAAAAGAAGAGGAGCTAACTATAAAAGTAAAGCTAACTGGGAACCTAATGTAGTAATTGATGGAGCACTTATGACCGGACAGAGCCCAGCTTCTGCATCTCCTTTGGCTAAAGCTCTTGCTAAAAGATTAAAAAAATAAAATAAAAAATATCATGATTAATAACATTAACACAGAGGCTTTACAAAATTTTAAAAATACAGTAGAAAAGGACTATAATAATGGAATTTTAAAAAGTAGTATCCAAGCAATATGGCAATCTGGTACAGAAATAAAAATTCAAACAAAGGATTTTAAATTGGGTTCTTCTACTGTTAAACATGATTTCTCCTTTTTTGTTGACGAACCAGAGGAACTTCTAGGAAAACACTCTGCACCAGCTCCTTTAGACTATTTTCTTGCTGGGTTATCATCTTGTATGACGATAACATTTATCGCAATAGCATCATCTAAAGGTATAAAAATAGATAATCTTACTCTTGATATTAAAACAGAACTTGATTTACGTGGTTTTCTTGGTATTGATGAAAAAATACCTGCTGGATTTGACTCAGCTGAATACCTATTTACTGTAAAAGGTGATGGAAGTTCTGAAGAATTAAAAGAGATCGCTGATCAAGTCATTAAACTTTCTCCTAATTATTATTCAATAACAAACAAAGTTAAAATGACAGCTAAACTGGATATAATTTAAAAAATAGATTAATTGATTTCAATATGAAGTAGTTATACTTCAACATCAAGGGAAAACTTTTTAGTTTTCCCTTCATTTCTTTATAATATTTTCCTTTTTCAAGAAAAAAACATTGATTCTTTTTAAAATTAAACCTGAATAACTTTTATAATTTATAAGCACATTACTTTAAGTTGCCCTTTTACCATTCATAGCACTTAAATTACCATTTTAACAAGGTGTTCACCTGTAAATTTGTACCAGTAATAATTAGAAAAAATGAAAAATATAAAATCAATCCTCGTATTTGTTTTCACGCTTTTAGTGACAAATACATTCGCACAAACAACTTTAAAAGTAAACACAGGTAACAAGCAAAAAAGAGTACTCCTTGTTATGTCTTCTTTTGACGATATGGGGTTAAGTGGAAAACAAACTGGAACATGGTTCACTGAATTGGCTGCTCCTTATTATATTCTTACAGAAGCTGGATATGAAGTTGTATTTGCTTCTCCTGATGGAGGAGAAGCTCCTATTGACTTACTGAGTATGAAAGTCCCTTTTACTACAGAATATACTAAAAAATTCTTGAATGATCCTGTAGCAATGTTTGCCGCTAAAAGAACTAGAAAGCTAAGAAATATTGATTACAATACTTTTGATGCTGCTTTCTTCCCTGGAGGATACGGGCTTCTTTGGGATTTAGCTTCTGATCAATTTGTGATCAAATTAATAAAAGACTTTTATGAAACAGGAAGACCCATAGCAATGGTATGTCATGCTCCAGCTATTTTAAGAGATGTGAAATTATCAAATGGCAAGTACTTAGTAGAGGGGCTAAACTTAACAGGTTTTAAAGATGCTGAAGATGCTGAAATTGAATTAGACAGACATCTGTTATTCTCTCTTGAACAAGAATTAAAAAGAAGAGGAGCTAACTATAAAAGTAAAGCTAACTGGGAGCCTAATGTAGTAGTTGATGGAGCGCTTATGACCGGACAAAGCCCAGCTTCTGCACCTCCCTTGGCTAAAGCTCTTGCTAAAAGATTGAAAAAATAAAATGAAAAACAAATATTAAAATTGTAAAAAGAGAAAAGCTTTATTAAAAGCTTTTCTCTTTTTAAGAAATATAAAGAAAGCTATTTAAGCTCATATGATTTTAAATCTAACACTAAATGATCACCAAGCTTTCCTTTTCTATTTACTTAATTATATTACTGACATTGAACAAACAAACGATAAAAAGATTAAAAAACTATTTACAAAACAAGAACAGTTCTATAACACAAACTCATTAAATAATACAAAAATAATCTTACCATTCATAGCACTTAAATTACCATTTTAACAAGGTATTCACCTGTAAATTTGTACCAGTAATAATTAGAAAAAATGAAAAATATAAAATCAATCCTCGTATTTGTATTCACGCTTTTAGTGACAAATACATTCGCACAAACAACTTTAAAAGTAAACACAGGTAACAAGCAAAAAAGAGTACTCCTTGTTATGTCTTCTTTTGACGATATGGGGTTAAGTGGAAAACAAACTGGAACATGGTTCACTGAATTGGCTGCTCCTTATTATATTCTTACAGAAGCTGGATATGAAGTTGTATTTGCTTCTCCTGATGGAGGTGAAGCTCCTATTGACTTACTGAGTATGAAAGTCCCTTTCACTACAGAGTATACTAAAAAATTCTTGAATGATCCTGTAGCAATGTTTGCCGCTAAAAGAACTAGAAAACTAAGAAATATTGATTACAATACTTTTGATGCTGCTTTCTTCCCTGGAGGATACGGGCTTCTTTGGGATTTAGCTTCTGATCAATTTGTGATCAAATTAATAAAAGACTTTTATGAAACAGGAAGACCCATAGCAATGGTATGTCATGCTCCAGCTATTTTAAGAGATGTGAAATTATCAAATGGTAAGTACTTAGTAGAGGGACTAAACTTAACAGGTTTTAAAGATGCTGAAGATGCTGAAATTGAATTAGACAGACATCTGTTATTCTCTCTTGAGCAAGAATTAAAAAGAAGAGGAGCTAACTATAAAAGTAAAGCTAACTGGGAACCTAATGTAGTAATTGATGGAGCACTTATGACCGGGCAGAGCCCAGCTTCTGCATCTCCTTTGGCTAAAGCTCTTGCTAAAAGATTAAAAAAATAAAATAAATATCAAGATTGTGAAAATAGAAAGACTTTTAATAAAGCTCTTCTATTTAAAAATCGATTAAATTCTTATACTTCAAATTATGAAAAAACAGAATATCCAAAGAAGATCATTTTTAAAAAGAACCTCTATAATAGCAAGCGCAGCAATAGCAGCTCCAACAGCATTAATTTCATGTAGTGATGATGATAATGAAGATTTGATTACTCCTACTTTACAATACGGACAGGGAGATGGATTCTACAGAAAAAAAATTGGAAATAAGGAAATAACAGTAATCAGCGATGGTTCCTTATATTTTCCTAATTCTTTTTTTGCTCAAGAAGCAGATGAAACATCCTTAAATCAGCTGACAACATCAAATGGTTTTTCTTCTGATACAACAGCTGTTCAAGTAAATGCAATGGTTATCAAAGAAAATGATGATATTACTCTAATTGATGTAGGAACGAGTGAAGGTATTTACGATACTGTTGGAAATTTTTTAAGAAATTTCCACAAAGCAGGGTTTAAAGAAAAAGATGTCAATAGAGTAATATTAACACATTTACATTTTGACCACTTTGGGTATTTATTTGATAAAGAAGGAAAAGCTATTTTTCCAAATGCAGAAATTATCTTGTCTGAAAAAGAATATAATTTTTGGAATGATAACACAATCGACCTATCTAACATCAATGTAGATCAAGGAACGAAAGATTTCTTCATCAACTCTGCTAAAACTGTAATAAACAACATGAAAAATCAATTCACAGTAAAAAAAGGGGGGCAAGAACTAGCTCCCGGACTTGCTATGCTGGAAGCTCCTGGTCATACTCCAGGTCATTTTGCAATAGAGGGTGATGGATTTGTATATTTAGCCGATACATTTGTTCATCCATGGGTACATTTACCACATCCTGAATGGACTTCTAAGGTTGATGTAAATCCAGATGCAGTAAGAAGTTCTCGTAAAATGATTTTGGATAAAGTAGCCACTGATAATTTATTAGTAGCGGGTTCACATACCAATTTTCCTGGATTTGGGAGAATATTAAAAAACGGAAACGGATACGACTGGAAGTCTACTCCTTTCGAATGGAAATAAAAAATATCTGATAATAAAAGAGTGTATTCTCTGTTATTATCAGATAATTTAATACTAAAAAACAACAAACATCAATTCTCAACCAATGAAATCAATTAAAAACCTAACTGTAAGTGTTTTAATAGACAATACAACTGATATGTTTTCTTCGCGGCCAGATCATGTAGACAGCGAACTAAAGGTATTAATGGATAGCGGATTAGAAATAGGAAGTGGACCTTTATTATGCTCTGCGCATCACGGATTATCGTTGTTCTTAGAAGCCGAAACTGAAAATGGAACTAAATCTGTGTTATTTGACGCAGGTCCAGATCCATCTGGTCTAGCACGTAATTCAAACCATATGGGAGTATCATTAGAAAATACAGATGCTATTGTTTTATCTCATGGCCATTTTGATCATGCTGAAGCTTTACCAAAAGCTCTAGAATTGATTAAAGCCGATAAGAAAGATAATCCTGTTCCTTTATATGTGCACCCAGGCGCCTTTGTTAAAAGAGCAGCTAAATTACCAGATGGTAATATGCTACCTTATACAGATGTTCCTTCTGTTGATTTTTTAACTAAAAAAGGAGCCGATGTAAAAACATCTTCAAAAGAAGAAACTATCGTAGATGATTATTTCTATGTCAGCGGAGAAATACCGAGAAACAGTTTTGAAAATGGCTTATCTAATCATTACAAAAAAGATGATGAGGGAAATTGGACACCTGACCCAGATATTGAAGATGAACGTTTCCTAGCTGTTAATATCAAAGATAAAGGAATAGCTATATTCACAGGGTGTTCTCATGCTGGAATTGTAAACGTATGTAAACATGCCGCAGAAGTTTTCAAAGACCAACCTCTTTACGCTCTTGTAGGTGGATTACATTTAGTATACCCCAACGAAAACTTGATTGATGAAACCATTGAAGAATTAAAACAATTCAATTTTAAAGTTATAATTCCTGGACATTGTACTGGATGGAGAGCTATTAATCGTTTCATAAACGAATTTGGTGAAAAAATCGTAGACCCTTTAGCAGTAGGAACAAAACAACATCTCTAAAATAAAAAGTATAACTATGAAACATATTTTAACAAACACGATATTATTGATTTTTTTGACTTTCAACATTAGTTGTAAATCACAAACAAACAAACAAACAGAGACTTTAAAAATCACAAATTTGAATGATTCTTTTACCAAGCATGATCATTTGGTTATGGATTGGGGATATTCAAGTATCATAGAATATAAAGGAAAAAAAATCTTATTTGATCTTGGCAACAATGCTGAAGTACTTGAAACAAATATTAGAAAATTAAACATAAATATAAAAGATATTGATTTTGCTGTACTGTCTCATAGGCATAGCGATCACATGGGAGGCATGGATTTTTTATTAAAAGAGAACCCTGCTATTAAAATTTATGCTCCAACAGAAAATTTTGGTATTTATGGAGCTAGTTTACCTAGTAGTTTTTATAAAAAAGATCCCAATGCTCCAAAACACAGACAATACTATAATGGACATCCTGAAGAAATAATGCATTTTGGTAAAGCTTGGTCTAAAGCTAACATCAAATTAATTACAAAAAATACTGAGATAATCCCTGGTTTTCATCTTATTTTCCTAGTATCAGATTTTAAGGGAACTCTCGAGTTATCAGAAATATCTCTTGCAATAGATTCTCCTTCTGGACAAAATATAATTATAGGTTGTGGGCATACAGGTCTCGAAAATATTATAAAAGAATCTCAAAAAATTAATCCTAAAACAAACCTTATTACGGGAGGATTTCATTTACTTCAAAAAGAAGATAGTGAACTAAATCAATTAATTACTAAACTAGATAAAACGTATCATGTTAAATATGCTGCTCCTAGTCATTGTAGTGGAGAGAGAGCTATGACGTTTTTTGAGAAAACTTTTAACAATAGGTACATTTATGCAGGCTTGGGAGAGACAATAACTCTTAAATTATAGAAAACAATTTTAGTTTAAAATTATGAAAGATGTAATAGTTATAGGAGGTGGACTTGCTGGTTTGACAACTGCGCATCTTCTAAAAGATCAAAATCTAAAAGTACAAATTTTAGAAGCAAACACCCAACTTGGGGGACGCATAAAAACCGTAAAAAGTGCATCTGGATTTGGTTTAGAAATGGGTGCTACTTGGGTTTTCAATGATCCTTTTTTAAAACAATTAATACAGAGCTTAAATATTGAACTTTATCCTCAATATATAACTGGTAAGGGATTTTATGAAATGAACTTTATGGATAAAACTCAAGTATTTGATGTGCATCAAATGATGGGAGGACAAGAATATCATAAAGTAGCTGGTGGAACATATGAAATTATCAAGTCTCTTGAAAAATTGATAGGGACTCAAAATATTGAATTAAACAGTAAGGTAACTACTATTCAAGATAATGATGATCATATTGAAATAATTACCAGCGATAAAAGGATATTTAAAGCCAAAAATGTTGTGATAACGATACCTCCTAGACTATTAGCATCAACAATAAATTTTTCACCAAATTTATCAGAAAATTCAAAACAAATCAGGTTAAAAACACATACATGGATGGCTGATTCAGTAAAGTTCTCCATAGAATATAAAGAACCTTTCTGGAGAGCAAAAGGTCTGGCTGGTTATGGTATTAGTAATATTGGGATTGTAAGAGAGTTCCAAGACCATGTAAACAATAAAGGTAATCTTTACGGATTAGTTGGTTTTTTGAATTTATCTCCTTCCCAATTAAACTCGAGTGAAGAAGAGAGAAAAAACCAAGTTATTAAAGATTTAAGTAGGATAATTGGAAACGAAGCGAAAAATTATGTCTCTTATAAAGATACCATTTGGGCTATTGAGAGTATGAATAAAGAATTAACTAATATAAATGAAGGCTTATATGCACATCAACATAATGGGGATAGAGAAATAATAAGTCCAGAAATGGGACAAAAATTATTCTTCGCAGGAGCAGAAACTTCAACAGTAAACCCAGGTTACATGGAAGGTGCTGTAAAATCAGCTTATCGTGCTACCAAAGAAATAATTAGTAAATCATAACTCATGGATTTTAACAACAAAACAGTTTTAATTATCGGGGGGTCCAGTGGTATTGGACTTGAAACGGCTAAGCAATTTATAAAACTTAATGCAACAGTTATTATTACTGGAAGTAATAAAAATAAATTAATATCTGCGCAAAAAAATATAGCTATTCAAAATGAACACAACATTAGCTACGTTAAAGTTGATATCACTAAAAAAGAGAGTATATATGAATTGAAAAAAAAACTCGAAAACAATCATACAGCAATAGATATCTTAATTATTACAGCAGGTATTGGAAAGTTTGGGGAAATTGATGAGATTAGTGAAAAAGACTATGACCTAGTAATGAACACTAATGTTAAAGGAACCTTTTTCAGTTTATCAGCACTTAAAAGTCTCATTAAAAAAGGAGGAAATATTGTACTAACAAGTTCTTTTTTAACAAAGCAAAGTTTACCATTAACTTCTGTTTTGACTGCCTCTAAAGCAGCCATTGAGAGTTTTACTAAAATTTTTGCAAAAGAATTTAGTGAATTTAATATACGCGTGAATGCGATAAGTCCTGGAAGTGTTAAAACTGGTTTTATGTCAGTTGCCAATCCTGAAGAAAAAGTTATAAACATCTTAAAAAGTCAAACTCCCAACATTCCTTTACAAAAACGAGCTGATGTGGATGAAATATCTAGTGCCATCCTTTTTTTGGCGAGTACGGATGCTAGATATATTACAGGTACTATTTTAGATGTTGATGGAGGACTTTCAATTGCTTAAATAAAAACATTCACCTAGAGTAGAGATAACTTCTGCTTAAATTTTCAAACCTAATGGAATATTTCTTATTCAAATAAGTAAAAAATACTCAATTTCAGTTTGAGTAATAAATTTTTGTAACATAGTAAATGTTCTATTAGGCTTTTATTCACCACGTAATTAAAAGCAAATTAGTACTACAATTAATAATTTACATATTGACTATTACTTCTTACCATACAAAAAAATATTAAGCATAATATAATATTAGACACCTATATTACTTGTAATTGATTTGTTATTTTAGCTTACATTTAAGTACTAATTTTTAGTAATAGAAATAATGGATCAAATAGATAAAAAAATTTTAAATATACTCCAAGAAAATGCCAGAATGAGTTATTCAGAGGTGGCTAAAAAGGTTTATCTATCCCCGCCTGCACTAAAGGAACGAATTATAAAGATGGAAGACCATGGTATTATAAAATCTTATGATATCAAACTAGATTATAAACTATTGGGCTATGATATTGAAACTTTCATGACAGTTAATTTATTTCACGGAAAATTAAAAAGTTTCTTGAGTATTATTAAAACTTTTCCTGAAGTAAAAAAAGCATATCGAATTACTGGTGAGCAAAACGTCATGCTTTTTTTAGTTCTTAAGGACAGGCTTCATTTACAAGAAATAATTGATAAATTAATGAAATACGGGGATACTAAGTCTCATATTATTTTATCAGAAATTTCAATAGAAGACAACTACTTAAAATAATATTAATACCCTTTTCTAAAGTCAACAATATTATTCAACTTCTCACCTTTCTCAACCTTCATTATCTGCCTCATTATCAATCCACAAGAATCTTCAGGGTTATTTAGAGCCGCTAAATGCGGTGTAATTCTTATTTTTTGATGGCTCCACAAAGGGGATTTTTTAGGCAAAGGCTCATTTTGAAAAACATCTAAAGTTGCTCCTTTTAAAACACCATTATTTAATGCCCAAAGTATATCATTATCTTTTTGTACTCCTCCTCGACCACATGAAATAAAAAATGCTCCTTTAAAGAAATTATTTTTGGGTAAGTCTTCTAGTAAATCTCTATTAACTAATCCTTTTGTTTCTTGTGTTAATGGTAAAAGTGAAATCAAGATATCACTCTTTTTAACCATATTTTTAAGCCCTGTTTTCCCTGAAAAAGTAGCTATTCCTTTAATCGCTTTTTTAGTTCTACTCCAACCTAAAACATTATATTTCATAGTCCCTAAAAAACTAGCTATTTCACTACCAATAAATCCTAATCCTAATATTCCTATATTTAGGTCTTCTGCTTTTGGTTCTTGTAAAGCAATCCAATTTCGTTGTTTTTGTGCTTCCTCTAATACATACATATTCCGATGGTAGTACAATACATTAAAAAGTATATACTGCAGCATAGAATCTTTTAAACCTTCAGGGACAATTCTTATTATCGGCACTTCAGATAGCTGACTAAACTTCATCAGGTTATCAACACCTGCCCCAGTATTAAATACAACTTTTAAATTCCTTAAATCTTCAAAAAAATGTTCTTTTGGCTTCCAAACGACAGCGTAATCAATCATTTCGGGATCATACGCATCTATCTCTGCTCTGTACACTTTATAACCAGGCAAGTACTTTTCTAAATACGTTACCCAAATACTCTCGTCTTTATTAAAAAGCGAAATTAAAATACTCTTCATTTATTGTTAAAGAAATAAATTATTCGAATTAATTACTTTTATATGATACTGATCATACAGATCTAATACTGCTTTATGTTCTGTAACAGATCGATCTCCACAACAATCCTCTAAAACATATACTTCATAACCTCTTAAAAATGCAGAGTTTGCAGAAAACATAACACAAGCCTTCGTGAGTACTCCGCAGAAATACAATCGATTTATTTGATGTTTTTGGGCATAAATATCAAATTCATCCCCCACACTGGCAAATAAATCAAAAGTATGCTTAGTAAGTAGTACTTCATTTGGCAAGGGTTTCGCAAAAGGAGCTATATCACCATGTCCATCACCAAAACCTAATGGGTGTAACGTATACCACCAAGGCATCCATTTGCTTTTTTCTTTATCATCTTTCTCATTCGCATGAATGATAAACATATTTCTATCTCTTGCTCTAGAGAGTAAATTTTTAACATTATTAGATAGTTGTGGGAATTGAGCATCAATACTATTGGGAAATTTCTCGGAAGTAGTATATAGATATTCTTTTTGAAAATCTATACATACGATAGCGGAATGTTTTTCAAAATTATCTATCATCTTGCAAATAATTGGTTTGCTATATCTTGAAAAGCTTTAAACTCAATAGCATTTCCTGACGGATCTAAAAAAAACATCGTTGCCTGCTCTCCTGCCTCTCCTTCAAAACGTATGTAAGGATCAATGATAAACTTCACTTCTTTATTTTTAAGGTTTTCTGCAAGTTTCTTCCAAATGGATATAGTTAAAACTACTCCGAAATGCGGAATAGGAACATTTTTACTATCTACTAAATTAGTCGTATTCTCTTCCTTTTTATCAAGATTCTCTTTTTTGTGAAGAACCAATTGGTGTCCAAAAAAATTCAAATCTACCCAAGTACTAGAGCTCCTTCCTTCAGAGCATTCCAGAACCTCTTTGTAAAAGTTTTTAGATTTCTCTATATCTTGTACAGGAATGGCTAAATGAAATGGTAAGATTTCTTTCATAATATGTTCGATTTTTAATTAATACAAATCTATCTATATTGAAAGCCATCTTTATTTCAAAAATAAATAGAAACTTTATTTTTCCTTTATAAAAAATTCTTTTCAACACATTAATCTTTAATTTTTAAAGTCTATGGCAAAAAGGATCTTGTGTGGATTTTTTATCTGTCCAAATAAACTAATTACAAATACCTTAAAACTCAAAATATCACTATTTTAAAAACAAAATGATTATTATATAGTTATTTAAAGTTCAAATCGATTACAGGTAAAATAAATATAGATTCTAAATAAAGATTATTGTATCTAAAAGTGTTTATTCAAATGAATAACTGTAAGATTTTTATACCAAAAACACGATAGAAAATTCAAATAAAATATTTAATTTTTTAAAATTTGATTAATTTTCTTCACAAGAAAATCAGCTATTTCTTTATTTTGTAGGATAGTTTCTACAATTTTTTCTTTGATAAGGAGATTTAATTCTGGATTCTCATAACTTATGGAAGGTTCATTAACAAAATTATCCAAGTTTTTTTCCAAAAAAATTGTTCCTTTACCTGTAAGAAGCCAAGTAGGATTTATTTCAGGAAACGAAATTAGAATTTTGTTTAGTACATTACTTTTAAATGATGCTTTTCTTCGAATAGCGGTACCTATCGAGTTATTTGAAACACTAATCCTTTCTTCAAAGGATCTTATGTTCATATTGTTTATCTGAATTATTTTCAGAACTCTCTTATAAGTATCATCAGTAAAATCAATCATTTAAAATAACTTTTTTCTTTAAAATTTAGAAATATGTTTGTTTTATATAATTTTGTTTGTATATTTGTATAAACAATTACTCAATCTAGCACAAATATAAATTAAAAGTACCGTCGTTCTTTAAAATAATCGACAGTTTTGGCATATGATAATTGTCTAATTAGAAACTTTTGTCTTGATTAGATATATTACAACATGTATAAACAAAATAAACAACTGATAAACAAACCAATAAGTAAAATCATCTTTATGAACCGCTTAAAAGAAAAACAAATTTAATTTTACATGTAATCTTACTCAATAAATAAACTTTAAAATATAATTATTTGCATTTTAGGGGGTGGAAATAAATCGGGGTGGAAAATATTAATTTCTGCCTCGTTTTCTACAAAACTAACTTTTTTCTAATTTTAATAAAGATCGTTTATAAAAACGATCTTTATTCTATGTAGTAGAAAAATTAATCAGCAAATAACAATAATTGAGCTGCTGCTCCTTTTGCTCCATCACTTCCTGCTTGACCTAGAACTCCTATTTCTTTTGCGCCTTCGGGGTTCCCTCTATGATAATCACTTGTTTTTTGATAAACGTGATTATTGGAATAGAAACCTAACTCTTTTGCGCCTTCAGGATTTCCTCTGTGATAGTCACTTGTCTTCTGATAAACCCTTTTATTTTTTATGAACCCCAACTCTTTTGCACCTTCAGGATTTCCTCTGTGATAGTCACTTGTCTTCTGATAAACCCTTTCATTTTTTATGAATCCTAACTCTTCTGCACCTTCAGGATTTCCTCTATGATAATCACTAGTCTTCTTATAAACTCTATCTTTAGCGATAAAACCTAGTTCTTTCCCTCCTTCAGGATTACCTGTGTAATAAACACCTGTTTTTTGATAAATCCTACATTGTGAAACAGCTTCTAAATAAAAAGATAAAATAAAGACAATCAGCAGTATTATTTTCCTTGTACTCATTTTTATAAATTTTGGTTAATATTTTCTAAAATACCCTAAAAGAATAACAAAAAAAACAAGTATTTATACTATAATTTAAACCAGTAAAAGGTGAAAACTACATGCCCTAAAATTGTATTAACTAAAATTTTATGCCCTACCAATTTTAAAGAAAAAAGATTTAACTTATGAATAAAATGATCCCGTCAAACAAAAATTAGAGGTCTGCAGCATGGTATTACTGCAGACCTACTATTTTTATTTATCCATCAAAACTGAATTACTTAATTCTCTCTTGTACTTATTTTCTTTTAGTTGTTCTGCTATCTTATAAACATGTGGTGGATTTAAAAGATTCATATGAGAAGCTGATAATTTATAAATAGTGACTTCTTTCTCTGTCATATGACTCCATCCATAATCCTCATCTTTTACACCAATAGCTCCCTCTTCTGCTCTGAATAAGGTAACAGGAACATGATATTTTCGATTCTCATTAGGCAAATATTCCTTCCAAATACCTTGATGCTTTAAAAACATATATACAAAATTATGAAACTCCATTTTACTCATAGCATCAAATCCTAAACTTACAAGTCGATAATAAATAAAATCTAACTGCTCTGATTCATTTAAAGATTTTAATTCTTCTTCCTCGATAGTACTCGTAAAAAATGACTCTTCTATAAATGCTTCAACAAGCATCTGATAAATACTTATAAGATCTTTGATAAAAGCAACCTCGATGGAAGTCTTCTCTTCGGAGCTCATAATCCCAGCGTTCGGCAAACCATCAAAAGAAATAATTTCACTCACCTCAAAGCCTTTTTCTTGAAGCTGAAGTGTCATTTCATGTGCCACACTGGCCCCCATGGAATACCCTGCCAAACGGTACGGCCCTTCTGGATCTACAGCTTGCATATCTTTAATATTTTGGGTAGCAATTTCCTTGATATTCGTATGAGATGCTGTTATACCATCCAATCCATATGCCTGAAAACCATAAACGGTGTAATCATTTTCCAATACTTCGGCCAAAGCATAAAAAGACACAATATTGCCTCCTGCCCCTGGAGCACAAAAAATCATTTCTTTTTTAACATTATCTTGCTTACTAATCTTCACCAACCCTGAAGGAATAATTAATTCTTCTGAATTTTCTATTAGACGAGACAAATCTTTTAGTACCGGAAATTGAAAAACTTGTTGAGCAGTTACTTTATGTTCGAACGAAACTTTAATTCTTGAAAGCAACTTAATCACTAATAAAGAATGTCCACCTAAGGCAAAAAAGTTATCATAAATCCCAACTTTATCAACAGATAGCAACTCTTCCCATATACCCGCCAATGTAATCTCAGTTAGGGTTGATGGCGCTACGTAACTTTCTCCCATAAATTCAATCGACTTTTCCTCAAAGTATTTTCGATCTTTCTTACCGTTGGATGTTAAAGGAATCTCTTCAACACTAATGATAAATTTGGGAACCATATAATCTGGTAATAGTGCTGATAATTGGTTCTTTATATAATCTCGATCAAAACTTAGCTCGTCTGAAACTAAACAATAGGCCACTAATTCTTTACCTCCTAAATCTTCTTTAACAACAACAACGCTATCCTCAATAAAAGACACGCTGTTTAACAGCACCTCAATCCCCTCCAACTCTATTCGTTGACCTCTTATTTTTACTTGATGATCTTTACGCCCCATAAACTCTAGGTTACCATCCTCTCTCCATCGAGCCAAATCTCCTGTTCGATATAAAACGCCCTCACCAAATGGATTGCGTATGAACTTATCTCTTGTCAAATCAGGATTATTTAAATACCCTCTTGAAACACCTCTACCACCAACGCACAATTCTCCATAAACACCTATTGGTTGCAATTCAAATTCAGTAGTTAAAATATAAACATGATCATCACTAATTGGCCTACCAATAGGGACATCCCCTGTAACTTTATCGATGGTATAAAATGTGGTAAATGTTGTATTCTCTGTAGGTCCATAAACATTGAGAACTCGCAAATTAACATGGCGGTCCTTTAACTTTTTTATATGATAGGGTGACATTCGCTCACCACCTGTTAAAAGAGTCTCAAGACTACTAAATATAGCTATATCGGTATCTATCAATTGATTTAACCAACTGGTAGTTAAAAAACAAATAGTTACTGAATGAGATTTCAATAACTTTGAAAAAGAATCACTACTTAATAAACTCTCTTTCTTTGATAACACTAGCTTACCTCCATTTAACAAAGCTCCAAAAAACTCAAAAGTAGTTGCATCAAATGATAATGAGCCTGTTGAAAGAATAACACTTGAAGAATCCAATACTGAATACTGACTATCTATAGCTAAACGAACAATACTCTGATGCTCAACCATCACTCCTTTAGGCCTGCCCGTAGATCCTGAAGTATAAAGAACATAGGCTAAACTACTTCCTACTAAAGATTCTTTTAAATTCCCTTCTGTATTGATAATAGTGCGATTAGCTGCCCATTCCTTTTCTATGACAACACTCGTCAATTTATCTTCAAATGATAATGATGGGAGTTCTAAATCTGATTGAACTAATATCAGCTTCAGAGCTCCTTCTTTATTACCCTTGAAAATACTATCCTCTATAAGGTAACTGAGCCTTTCTTTAGGATACTCCGTATTCAAAGGAACATAAGCTCCTCCTGACTTTAATATTCCGAAAATACTAATCATTAACTCTATAGATTTATCCATAAAAACACCAACAAGAGTCTCCTGTTCTACTCCTATACGTTGTAAGTATAAAGCTAACTGAGTACTTCGTTCATCTAATTCTTGATACGTCAACTCTTCTTCTTCAAAAACAATTGCAACGGTAGCTGGATGCTTTGCTACCTGACGACGAAACAGCTCACAAACACTAACCTCTACCTCTGAATAAAGAATACCTGAAAAAGCAAAATCTTTCAATAATAATGAGCTCTCCGAAGCAGAAACAATACTAAAATCTCTTAAACTTTGATGCTCTTTAGACACAAAATGCTCTAAAACATATACCAAACCATCTAGCATTCTTTCAGCCGTTGACTCTTTGTAGATATCCGTGTTGTAATTCAATAAAATAGCCAAAGAATTACCTGGATAATCCACAAACTCTATTTCTAAATCAAACTTTGAAATATTGTAATCAATAGACTCCCCACAAACATTTGTATCTCCTAGACGAAAACCTCCATCAAAAACAAGATAGTTCACAAGAACTTGAAAAAAGGGAGTCACTGAAGTATCTCTATCTGGTTGTAAAGCCTCTACTACCTTATCAAAAGGAATGCCTTCATATTCTCGATCACTTAGCAACCCCGTCAAAACTCTTTCAAAAATAACACGTATACTTTCTGATGATGAAAAAGATAAACGACTAACAAAAGTATTTACAAAAAAACCAATAATACTCTCAAATTCCTTCCTTGATCGATTCGCTGTTGGAATACCTATACAAATGTCTTCCTGACCACTGAATTTGTGCAGTAACAAGTAAACGCTACTTAATAGAACGGTAAATAAACTACCGCCTAAACCCTGGCTATAATCTGTTAATGATGACTTCAATTCAAAACTTATCTCTCGCTGAACAGTATTACCCGAACCACTCGCCATATTGGGTCTTTTATAATCTACAGGGAGTGATAAATTTATGTGACCTGATAAACGCTCTTCCCAATAAGACAAGCCTGAAGATAAGTAACCCGAGGATACATTTAATAATTGCCAGTTAGCATATTCTAAATACTGATAACGCAAATCAGGCAATACGGGTAAGGCGGATTCAAGAAACGATTCGTAAACAGAAGCTAATTCCTTCATTAAAATCTGTAAAGACCAACCATCAAAAATAATATGGTGAACCGATAAGCAAAAGATAAAATCTTCTGCTGATATACGAACCAGCATGCTTCTTATCAAATCATCCTGCTCTAAATCAAAAGAACGCATTAGAAAATCTCTACAAACATTCTTTACAAGTACTTCTTTATCTTCACCATCTAGATGAACCATATCTTTTTCTATGACAGATAATTGTAAAGCGTCACGAACTTCTTGAAATACCACCCCCGATTCATCTTTTCTAAATGTAGTACGTAAAGACTCATGACGTGCCACTAAATAATTTAGACTCTTCTCTAAAATAACGCTATCAATAACCCCACGAACCCTTAAAGAAATAGGAATAATGTATTGATCTGATTGACCAAGTTCTGATAAAAACCAAAGCCTTTGTTGTTCTGAAGATAAAGGAACCTTTAACCTATTTTCTAAAATAGGAACCACTTCGGTAAGCACCTGATCAGAAGCTTCAATAACAGCTGATAACTCAAATAAATTACTCGCAGAAAAAACATCTGATACAGACAAGGAAACAGCAAAGGAAGCTTTTATTCTTGAAAGCAACTTAATCACTAATAAAGAATGCCCCCCTAAAGCAAAGAAGTTATCATGAATTCCTACTTTATCAACAGATAACAAATCTTCCCAAATACCTACTAATGCTACTTCGGTTGGAGTCGATGGCGCCATGTAACTTTCTGTATCGTATGCCTCTAAATCTGGAGCAGGCAATAATTGCTTTGCAACCTTTCCGTTGGGTGTTAATGGTAATTCATCTAACTCAACAAACGCACTCGGTAGCATGTAATCGGGTAGAATGTCTTGTAAAGAACTTTTTAATTCTGAAAAATCAATTACTTCCTGAGATAGCACCAAATACGCTACTAGCGCTTTGTGAGCTTTATCATCTTCTCGCAATATAACAACAGATTGAGCAATCCCTTCCTGTTGGTCTAAAGCTGTCTCAATTTCTCCTAACTCTACTCGATAGCCTCGTATTTTTACCTGATCATCTTTCCTGCCTATAAATTCAAGCGTACCATCTGAAAACCATCTCGCTAAATCGCCCGTCTTATAAAGGCGTTCACCCTCCTTAAATGGGTGGGCAACAAACTTCTCTTTCGTTAACTCTGGTTTGTATAAATAACCATTTGCTAAAGAAATTCCTGAAACACATAATTCACCAATAACACCTACAGCAACAAGATCATGAGAATCATCTAATATTAAAAGCTCCGTATTTGAAATAGGTTTTCCTATTGAAGGCAGTGAATTAGCCGTTAAAATATTAGTAATAGAATAACTACTCACAACATGAGTCTCAGATGGACCGTATTGATTGATTAACTTACATCCTATCTCATCAATAAAATCCCTAATTTCAGAATGAAGACGTAGCTGTTCTCCTGCTGTAATAATTTCTTCCAAACTCTTCGGACACAATCCATTTGATCTTGCACTCAATGCTAAACTCTCCAAGACTACAAAAGGCACAAACAAATGCGTAATAGCATGTATATTAATTACCTGTATAAGTTGCTCCATATCTTTTCGCTCCTCTGAACCAATCATAACTAACTCATGTCCAAAGCAAAGCGTACTCGCTATCTCTTGAAAACTAACATCAAAATTAATACTTGCAAACTGTAAAACTTTACGACTCAACTTATTCTCAAACTGAGATTCCTGCCATTCTAATAAATTTACCAAAGAAGTATTACACATTGTTACCCCTTTAGGGACTCCTGTAGAGCCTGAAGTATAAAGAATATAAACTGCATCTTGTTCAGAATAAGGAATCTTTAAACTCAGTGATGATAACGCTTCTGCTAATAAAATTGAATCTATAGTTACTAAAGATATAACGTTAGAGCGAAGTTCTAAATCTAACTTAGTATCAACAGAAGTTAGTACCGTACTCAATCTAGATTCTGAGATAATTGTTTGCAATCGGTTTGATGGATAAGAAGGATCTAAAGAAACATAAGCACTTCTTGTTTTTAAAATCCCTAAAATACCAACGATCAAATCGATTGAACGCTCCATATAAACACCAACAATACTACCTTCTATAATTGATTCTTGTTGTTGTAAATAACACGCAACCTTATCAGAACATTCATGCAATTCTTCATAACTCATCGACTCTTCTCCAAAGGTAATAGCTGTCCTATCTGGAAACTCTCTTACCTGATTCAAAAACATACCTATAACTGATTTATGTTGATTAGGCACCTCCAAAGTATTGGAAAATAAGCTTAACTTATCCCTTTCATGAATAGTTAAATATGACAAATCGTCTATCAATACATTTGGTACTAGCATCTGCTTCATCAATTCTTGTAAATGACCTGCAATCATTTGAACAACACTATTCGATATCAAATCTTTATGGTACATTATCTTAAAGGATAATCCTGATTCATTCTCAGAAAAACTTAATGAAAGCGTGTAATTCGTAGCTTCTTCTCCCTTGATATTCTCTATACCAAAGCCCAATAACTCTTCTGTATTCAATGCATCTATAGGGTAATTCTCAAAAACAACTAGGCTATCAAATAATTCTCCTGAAACAGGACTCTCATCTATAATATCTCTTAAAGAAACATAACCATGTTCTTCTCTACAGATCGTATGTGAACTCTGAATTGATTGTAACCACGAAACAACATCTTGATCTGAACGAATACTCATGCATAGTGGAATCGTATTAATATAAAGACCTACTCGATCTGTGATATTGCTTAGCTTTGGATCTCGTCCTGAAATTGTAACTCCAAAACAAACCGAATCTTGACCTGTATACTTTGATAATAAATAACCCCAAGCTCCCTGAACAAATGTATTAACCGTTATGCGATGCTCGTCTGTAAAAGCGTGAAGAGAATCATTTAATGATAAAGGAACACAAAACTCCTCAAAGGAATTACCTGATACCTTATTGCGCTGGTTTACATCTCGTAAAAAAGGCAAGAAAGTAGGACTGACAATTGCTCCCATATAAGAGCGCCAATATGATAAGGACTCAAAAGGATTCTTTTTCGCTAAATAACGAATATAATCACCATAATGATCCGTTGCTCGTGATGGCAAATCACCTCCCTGGTAAAGCGCTTGGTAATTCTCTACAAAACAACCAAACAAACGTGATAAAGACCAACCGTCCCATAAAATATGATGATTCGTGAAAAACATACGGAAACGATCATCTGATAACCGAACCAAACTTATGCGGAATAAAGAACCCTGATCCATACTCAAACCTATCAATGATTGCTCTTCGACAGCAAATGACCTTAGCCTATCTTCTTGAGCAACTCCTGTTAAATCACGAAAATCTAACTCGTAAACAGGTGCTGTAGTAGACTCATAAACACATTGTACAGGAATACTTAACGAATCCTTGAAAATACCCGTGCGTAAAATCGTATGATCTGAAATAATACCTCGCCAAGAACTTAAAAATAAAGGAAACGATAAAGCTCCAACAAAATCACACGCAAGCTGAACAACATAAGCATTAGAGCCTTCATCGTATAAACTGTGAAATAACATGCCTTCTTGTAAAGGACTCAATGGATATATATCTGAAATAGCATACGGATGAATCGAAGATTTCTTAAAACTTTGTAACGACTCAAATGAAATATCCAATGGCAACGAATAATCAATCCTTGTTGGTATAGCCTCTGAAATACCATGACAATGGGCTACAATACAATTTAAAGCATCCTTAAAACCATCCGCTAGTCTTACAATCGTAGCCTCTTCATAATGATCCTTACTATAGCTCCAAGAAAATTGTAAACAGCCGTTTAATAAAAAACCATTAATCGCAATCTTATGTGGATTCTGATTAGACAAACCAATTGGTGAACCAATACTTTCAGTACTTAAATGAAAATATTCTGAGGAATCTGAGCTCATAGAAGATTCAAAGCTCCCTAAATAATTAAATACAATCGATTCAAAAGGTACAGATAAATCTGAACGAATCGATGCTGAATTAGATAAATATCGTAAAACACCATAACCGATTCCTTTAGCAGGAACCATTCGCAGTCGATCTTTGACGGTCGCTACTAAAGAACCAATATCCTCAGATTCACCTAAAAGAGGTAAACTAAAAGGATATAAACTCGTAAACCACCCAACTGTTCTGTTGATATCTAAGTGTGAAAATAATTCCTCTCGACCGTGTCCTTCTAAGGCGATCACGAAATCATCTCCTTCAACCAATGCACTCAATGTCATCGACAAAGCACTTAGTAAGATATCATTAATATCTGTTCCATAAACAGAATGGACTTCTTTAAGCAATGAATCACTCAATGAACTATCTATAACCTGATTATAATCCGTACTACGCGCGTAGGTAACCGATGATAAACATTCCTTATCTACAGAAAGTTCTCTGCACATAGATAAAACATCAGACCAATAACTAAACTCTCCCTCCAAACTCAAAGAAGATCCATAAAGCTCCAATGCAGTAATCCATTGTCGGTAAGAACTACCCTTAGAAGGTAGATTCTTTTCTACACCTAAATGATAATTAGCTAACAAAAAGTTTAAATCCTCTAATAGAATTCGCCATGAAACACCATCAATTCCTAAATGATGAACCACAATTAACAAACGATTGTATAAAGCTTCATCAGGAGTTTCTATAAAAACAAAACGAACCAAATCTCCTTTGCTGATATTCAAGGATGATTGATAGTTTGCCCCTAAAGTAGCCATTGCTGATAAAGTATCTATACGCTCTGAAACAACAACTGCCGAACAATCACCATAAAACTGAGTCGGTAAAAAAGAATCTTCAACAGCAGTATAACACAAACGAAGTGCATCGTGATGGGATAATAATGTGTTTGCTGCTGAAGATACTGATGCTAATGAAACATCTTTGGATAGGTTCAATAAAACAGACTGATTGTAATGATCACTATTATGAAACTTCTTCTCAAAAAACTGTTGCTGAATTGGATGAAGTGATAATACTCCGGATAACACTCCTTCTTCCCTGTTTATTACCTTTCCTGCCTGAGAAACATGCTTTGACAACTCCCCAATGGTCTGATACTTAAAAAGATCTTTTACAGTATAGTGAATTCCTTGAGACTTACTTAAACTAACTAACTGAATCGCTTGAATCGAATCTCCCCCTAATGAAAAAAAGTTATCGTTAACCCCTACTTTATCAACAGATAACAATTTCTCCCAAATACCTACTAATGCAATCTCAGTTGAAGTCGATGGTGCTACATAACTCTCTGTATTGTATGCATCTGAATCTGGAGCAGGTAACATATTTTTAGCAACCTTTCCATTAGTGGTTAAAGGAAATGCTTCTAACAAAACAAATGCACTTGGCAACATATAATCGGGCAGAATGTCTTGTAAAGAACTTTTTAATTCTGGAAGATCAATTGCTTCCTGAGAAGGCACCAAATACGCTACCAACTCTTTATGAGATTTATCATCTTCTCGCAATACAACAACAGATTGAGCAATCCCTTCCTGTTGATCTAAAGCCGTCTCTATTTCTCCTAACTCTACTCGATAGCCTCGTATTTTTATCTGATCATCTTTCCTGCCAATAAATTCAATCGTACCATCTGAAAACCATCTCGCTAAATCACCCGTCTTATAAAGGCGTTCACCCTCCTTAAATGGGTGGGCAACAAACTTCTCTTTCGTTAACTCTGGTCTTCCCAAATAACCTTTAGCCAGCTGCACTCCTGCCAAACACAACTCACCAACAACTCCTACAGGAACCAACCTCAATGCCTCATCTAAAACATACATTTCAGTATTGGGTAATGCCCCCCCTATAGTAACCATTCCATCTTCCCTAATAGGGTTCTTTGACCAAGTAGAACACACAGAATTCTCCGTAGGGCCATATGCATTGATTACCTTTACTCCTTTTGATTGCAAGCGTTGAGTTGATGATGCTAATAATGGCTCTCCTGCAGAAACCAAAAACCTAATAGACGATAAAGATGGTAATTCATCTTCTAATAATTGTTGGTAAGTAGGAGGCAGTGTTAAAACACTTATCTGATACTCTTTCAGCACCTGAACCATAGCTTCTTTTGAATGGATAGTCGCATCGGTTACCATGACAATCCTCGCACCTACTATCAAACTTGCATATATCTCAAAACCAAATACATCAAAGGATACCGAGGCAAACTGTAACAAACTATCTTGAGAACTTAGCTCCAAATCCCTTACTTGAGCCATGGCTAAATTGGAAACTCCGCGATGACAGCACAATACTCCCTTAGGAACTCCTGTAGTACCTGATGTATAAATAACATACATCAATTGGTCTAAATCAATTGTTATAGCAATCGGCGCTGATTCATAAATTGCTAGATCAAGCTCATCTAGTCGAACCATATGTCCTATAGACAAGCTATTCTCAAAAAGTTCCTCTAAAGAAGACGCTGTTAAAATAAGGGATGCTTTTGTGTCTTCTAAGATAAAATCAATACGACTTTGAGGATACTTTGGATCTATTGGAACATACGCTCCTCCTGATTTTAAAATACCTAAAATACCTATGACCAAATCAAATGAGCGCTCCATGCACAAAGGAATCAACTGCTCTTTAGTTACCCCTAATGATAAAAGATGATTTGCTAATTGATTCGAAGCTGCATCCAATTCCTGATAAGTCATGCTCGAATCCCCAAAAACAAGAGCTTCTGCTTCTGGATGCTTTGCTACCTGACGACGAAATAAATCCACCACAGTTTGCGTAACCTTATAACTAGTAGCAATGGATTGAAAATCTTTCAATAATAATGAGCTCTCCGAAGCAGAAACAATACTAAAATCTCTTAAACTTTGATGCTCTTTAGACACAAAATGCTCTAAAACATACACCAAACCATCTAGCATTCTTTCAGCCGTTGACTCTTTGTAGATATCCGTGTTGTAATTCAATAAAATAGCCAAAGAATTACCTGGATAATCCACAAACTCTATTTCTAAATCAAACTTTGAAATATTGTAATCAATAGACTCCCCACAAACATTTGTATCTCCTAGACGAAAACCTCCATCAAAAACAAGATAGTTCACAAGAACTTGAAAAAAGGGAGTCACTGAAGTATCTCTATCTGGCTGTAAAGCCTCTACTACCTTATCAAAAGGAATGCTTTCATATTCTCGATCACTTAGCAACCCCGTCAAAACTCTTTCAAAAATAACACGTATACTTTCTGATGATGAAAAAGATAAACGACTAGCAAAAGTATTTACAAAAAAACCAATAATACTCTCAAATTCTTTCCTTGATCGATTCGCTGTTGGAATACCTATACAAATGTCTTCCTGACCACTGAATTTGTGCAGTAACAAGTAAACGCTACTTAATAGAACGGTAAATAAACTACCGCCTAAACCCTGGCTATAATCTGTTAATGATGACTTCAATTCAAAACTTATCTCTCGCTGAACAGTATTACCCGAACCACTCGCCATATTGGGTCTTTTATAATCTACAGGGAGTGATAAATTTATGTGACCTGATAAACGCTCTTCCCAATAAGACAAGCCTGAAGATAAGTAACCCGAAGATACATTTAATAATTGCCAGTTAGCATATTCTAAATACTGATAACGCAAATCAGGTAATACGGGTGAGGCAGATTCAAGAAACGATTCGTAAACAGAAGCTAATTCCTTCATTAAAATCTGTAAAGACCAACCATCAAAAATAATATGGTGAACCGATAAGCAAAAGATAAAATCTTCTGCTGATATACGAACCAGCATGCTTCTTATCAAATCATCCTGCTCTAAATCAAAAGAACGCATTAGAAAATCTCTACAAACATTCTTTACAAGTACTTCTTTATCTTCACCATTTAGATGAACCATATCTTTTTCTACGATAGATAATTGTAAAACATTACGAACTTCTTGAAATACCACCCCCGATTCATCTTTTCTAAATGTAGTACGTAAAGACTCATGACGTGCCACTAAATAATTTAGACTCTTCTCTAAAATAGCGCTGTCAATAACCCCACGAATTCTTAATGAAAGAGGAATAATGTATTGATCTGATTGACCAAGTTCTGATAAAAACCAAAGCCTTTGTTGTTCAGAAGATAAAGGAACCTTTAACCTATTTTCTAAAATAGGAATCACTTCAGTGAGTACTTGATCAGAAGCTTCAATAACAGCTGATAACTCAAATAAATTACTCGCAGAAAAAACATCTGATACAGACAAGGAAACAGCAAAGGCAGCTTTTATTCTTGAAAGCAACTTAATCACTAATAAAGAATGCCCCCCTAAAGCAAAGAAATTATCATGAATTCCTACTTTATCAACAGATAACAAATCTTCCCAAATACCTACTAATGCCACTTCGGTTGAAGTCGATGGTGCTACATAGCTCTCTGTATTATATGCGTCTGAATCTGGAGCAGGTAACATATTTTTAGCAACCTTTCCATTAGTAGTTAAAGGAAATGCTTCCAACAAAACAAATGCACTTGGCAACATATAATCGGGTAAAATGTCTTGTAAAGAACTTTTTAATTCTGAAAAATCAATTGTTTCTTGAGAAAGCACCAAATACGCTACCAACTCTTTATGAGATTTATCATCTTCTCGCAATACAACAACAGATTGAGCAACCCCTTCCTGTTGATCTAAAGCTGTCTCAATTTCTCCTAACTCTACTCGATAGCCTCGTATTTTTACCTGATCATCTTTCCTACCAATAAATTCAAGCGTACCATCTGAAAACCATCTCGCTAAATCACCCGTCTTATAAAGGCGTTCACCCTCCTTAAATGGGTGGGCAACAAACTTCTCTTTCGTTAACTCCCGTCTTCCCAAATAACCTTTAGCCAACTGCACTCCTGCCAAACACAACTCACCAACAACTCCTACAGGAACCAACCTCAATGCCTCATCTAAAACATAGGTCTCTGTATTGGGTAATGGACTTCCTATAGTAACCATTCCATCTTCCCTAATAGAATTCTTTGACCAAGTAGCACACACAGAATTCTCCGTAGGCCCATACGCATTGATAACCTTTACTCCTTTTGATTGCAAACGTTGAGCTAATGGCGCTAATAGTGGCTCTCCTGCAGAAACCAAAACTCTAACAGATGATAATTCATCTTCTAATAATTGTTGATAAGAAGGAGGTAGTGTTAAAACATTTATCTGATGCTCTATCAACACCTGCCCCATGGCTTCTTTTGAATGGATAATCGCATCGGTTACCATGACAATCCTCGCGCCCACTATCAAACCTGCATATACCTCAAATCCAAACGCATCAAAGGATACCGAGGCAAATTGCAACAAACTATCTTGAGAACTTAACTCCAACTCCCTTACTTGAGCCATTGCTAAATTAGAAACTCCGCGATGACAGCACAAAACTCCCTTAGGGACTCCTGTAGTACCTGATGTATAAATAACATACATCAATTGGTCTAAATCAATTGTTATATCAATCGACGCTGATTCATAGGTAGACAGATCAAGCTCATCTAGTCGAACCATATGCTCTATCGACAAGCTATTCTCGAAAAGATTCTCTAAAGAAGACGCTGTTAAAATCAGGGATGCTTTTGTGTCTTCTAAGATAAAATCAATACGACTTTGAGGATACTTTGGATCTATTGGAACATACGCTCCTCCTGATTTTAAAATACCTAAAACACCTATAACCAAATCAAATGAGCGCTCCATACACAAAGGAATCAACTGCTCTTTAGTTATCCCTAATGATAAAAGATGGTTCGCTAATTGGCTCGAAACGATGTCCAATTCCTGATAAGTCATACTCGAATCCCCAAAAACAAGAGCTTCTCTTTCTGGATGCTTTGCTACCTGACGACGAAATAAATCAATCACAGTTTGCGTAGCACTGTAACTCGTAGCAATGGATTGAAAGTCTTCCAATAATAAAGAGCTCTCATTAACTGTTAAATATGACAAATCGTCTATCAATACATTTGGTACTAGCATCTGCTTCATCAATTCTTGTAAATGACCTGCAATCATTTGAACAACACTATTCGATATCAAATCTTTATGGTACATTATCTTAAAGGATAATCCTGATTCATTCTCAGAAAAACTTAATGAAAGCGTGTAATTCGTAGCTTCTTCTCCCTTGATATTCTCTATACCAAAGCCCAATAACTCTTCTGTATTCAATGCATCTATAGGGTAATTCTCAAAAACAACTAGGCTATCAAATAATTCTCCTGAAACAGGACTCTCATCTATAATATCTCTTAAAGAAACATAACCATGTTCTTCTCTACAGATCGTATGTGAACTCTGAATTGATTGTAACCACGAAACAACATCTTGATCTGAACGAATACTCATGCATAGTGGAATCGTATTAATATAAAGACCTACTCGGTCTGTGATATTGCTTAGCTTTGGATCTCGTCCTGAAATTGTAACTCCAAAACAAACCGAATCTTGACCTGTATACTTTGATAATAAATAACCCCAAGCTCCCTGAACAAATGTATTAACCGTTATGCGATGCTCGTCTGTAAAAGCGTGAAGAGAATCATTTAATGATAAAGGAACACAAAACTCCTCAAAGGAATTACCTGATACCTTATTGCGCTGGTTTACATCTCGTAAAAAAGGCAAGAAAGTAGGACTGACAATTGCTCCCATATAAGAGCGCCAATATGATAAGGACTCAAAAGGATTCTTTTTCGCTAAATAACGAATATAATCACCATAATGATCCGTTGCTCGTGATGGCAAATCACCTCCCTGGTAAAGCGCTTGGTAATTCTCTACAAAACAACCAAACAAACGTGATAAAGACCAACCGTCCCATAAAATATGATGATTCGTGAAAAACATACGGAAACGATCATCTGATAACCGAACCAAACTTATGCGGAATAAAGAACCCTGATCCATACTCAAACCTATCAATGATTGCTCTTCGACAGCAAATGACCTTAGCCTATCTTCTTGAGCAACTCCTGTTAAATCACGAAAATCTAACTCGTAGACAGGTGCTGTAGTAGACTCATAAACACATTGTACAGGAATACTTAACGAATCCTTGAAAATACCCGTGCGTAAAATCGTATGATCTGAAATAATACCTCGCCAAGAACTTAAAAATAAAGGAAACGATAAAGCTCCAACAAAATCACACGCAAGCTGAACAACATAAGCATTAGAGCCTTCATCGTATAAACTGTGAAATAACATGCCTTCTTGTAAAGGACTCAATGGATATATATCTGAAATAGCATACGGATGAATCGAAGATTTCTTAAAACTTTGTAACGACTCAAATGAAATATCCAATGGCAACGAATAATCAATCCTTGTTGGTATAGCCTCTGAAATACCATGACAATGGGCTACAATACAATTTAAAGCATCCTTAAAACCATCCGCTAGTCTTACAATCGTAGCCTCTTCATAATGATCCTTACTATAGCTCCAAGAAAATTGTAAACAGCCGTTTAATAAAAAACCATTAATCGCAATCTTATGTGGATTCTGATTAGACAAACCAATTGGTGAACCAATACTTTCAGTACTTAAATGAAAATATTCTGAGGAATCTGAGCTCATAGAAGATTCAAAGCTCCCTAAATAATTAAATACAATCGATTCAAAAGGTACAGATAAATCTGAACGAATCGATGCTGAATTAGATAAATATCGTAAAACACCATAACCGATTCCTTTAGCAGGAACCATTCGCAGTCGATCTTTGACGGTCGCTACTAAAGAACCAATATCCTCAGATTCACCTAAAAGAGGTAAACTAAAAGGATATAAACTCGTAAACCACCCAACTGTTCTGTTGATATCTAAGTGTGAAAATAATTCCTCTCGACCGTGTCCTTCTAAGGCGATCACGAAATCATCTCCTTCAACCAATGCACTCAATGTCATCGACAAAGCACTTAGTAAGATATCATTAATATCTGTTCCATAAACAGAATGGACTTCTTTAAGCAATGAATCACTCAATGAACTATCTATAACCTGATTATAATCCGTACTACGCGCGTAGGTAACCGATGATAAACATTCCTTATCTACAGAAAGTTCTCTGCACATAGATAAAACATCAGACCAATAACTAAACTCTCCCTCCAAACTCAAAGAAGATCCATAAAGCTCCAATGCAGTAATCCATTGTCGGTAAGAACTACCCTTAGAAGGTAGATTCTTTTCTACACCTAAATGATAATTAGCTAACAAAAAGTTTAAATCCTCTAATAGAATTCGCCATGAAACACCATCAATTCCTAAATGATGAACCACAATTAACAAGCGATTGTATGAGGCTTCATCAGGAGTTTCTATAAAAACAAAACGAACCAAATCTCCTTTGCTGATATTCAAAGATGATTGATAGTTTGCTCCTAAAGTAGCAATTGCTGATAAAGTATCTACACGCTCTGAAACAACAACTGCTGAACAATCACCATAAAACTGAGTCGGTAAAAAAGAATCTTCAACAGCAGTATAACACAAACGAAGTGCATCGTGATGGGATAATAATGTGTTTGCTGCTGAAGATACTGATGCTAATGAAACATCTTTGGATAAGTTCAATAAAACAGACTGATTGTAATGATCACTATTATGAAACTTCTTCTCAAAAAACTGTTGCTGAATTGGATGAAGTGATAATACTCCGGATAACACTCCTTCTTCCTTATCTACCACCTTTTCTGACTGAGAAACGTGCTTTGACAACTCCCCAATAGTCTGATACTTAAAAAGATCTTTTACAGCATAGTGAATTCCTTGAGACTTACTTAAACTAACTAACTGAATCGCTTGGATCGAATCTCCCCCTAATGAAAAAAAGTTATCGTTAACCCCTACTTTATCAACAGATAACAATTTCTCCCAAATACCTACTAATGCAATCTCAGTTGAAGTCGATGGTGCTACGTAACTCTCTGTATCGTATGCATCTGAATCTGGAGTAGGTAACATATTTTTAGCAACCTTTCCATTAGTGGTTAAAGGAAATGCTTCTAACAAAACAAATGCACTTGGCAACATATAATCGGGCAGAATGTCTTGTAAAGAACTTTTTAATTCTGGAAGATCAATTGCCTCCTGAGAGGGCACCAAATACGCTACCAACTCTTTATGAGATTTATCATCTTCTCGCAATACAACAACAGATTGAGCAACCCCTTCCTGTTGATCTAAAGCCGTCTCAATTTCTCCTAACTCTACTCGATAGCCTCGTATTTTTACCTGATCATCTTTCCTACCTATAAATTCAAGCGTACCATCTGAAAACCATCTCGCTAAATCGCCCGTCTTATAAAGGCGCTCACCTTCCTTAAATGGGTGGGCAACAAACTTCTCTTTCGTTAACTCCGGTCTTCCCAAGTAACCTTTAGCCAACTGCACTCCTGCCAAACACAACTCACCAACAACTCCTACAGGAACCAACCTCAATGCCTCATCTAAAACATAGGTCTCTGTATTGGGTAATGGACTTCCTATAGTAACCATTCCATCTTCCCTAATAGGATTCTTTGACCAAGTAGCACACACAGAATTCTCCGTAGGGCCATATGCATTGATTACCTTTACTCCTTTTGATTGCAAACGTTGAGCTAATGGTCCTAATAATGGCTCTCCTGCAGAAACCAAAACTCTAACAGATGACAACTCATCTTCTAATAATTGTTGATAAGTAGGAGGCAATGTTAAAACACTTACCTGATACTCTTTCAGCACCTGAACCATAGCTTCTTTTGAATGGATAGTCGCATCGGTTACCATGACAATCCTCGCACCTACTATAAAACCTGCATATACCTCAAAACCAAACGCATCAAAGGATACCGAGGCAAATTGCAACAAACTATCTTGAGAACTTAACTCCAACTCCCTTACTTGAGCCATGGCTAAATTGGAAACTCCGCGATGACAGCACAAAACTCCCTTAGGAACTCCTGTAGTACCTGATGTATAAATAACATACATCAATTGGTCTAAATCAATTGCTATAGCAATCGGCGCTGATTCATAAGTGGCTAAATCAAGCTCATCTAGTCGAACCATATCTCCTATCGATAAGCTATTCTCGAAAAGATCCTCTAAAGAAGATACTGTTAAAATAAGGGATGCTTTTGTGTCTTCTAAGATAAAATCAATACGACTTTGAGGATACTTTGGATCTATTGGAACATACGCTCCTCCTGATTTTAAAATACCTAAAATACCTATGACCAAATCAAATGAGCGCTCCATGCACAAAGGAATCAACTGCTCTTTAGTTACCCCTAATGATAAAAGATGGCTTGCTAATTGATTCGAAGCAACATCCAATTCCTGATAAGTCATGCTCGAATCCCCAAAAATAAGAGCTTCTGCTTCTGGATGCTTTGCTACCTGACGACGAAATAAATCCACCACAGTTTGCGTAGCACTGTAACTCGTAGCAATGGATTGAAAATCTTTCAATAATAATTGCTGTTCCGATTTAGGTACTATTAAAATATCATTTAAGGGATTCGCTAAGCTTTCTTCAAATTGTCTTAAAATAAAAAATAACCTATCTACAAAAAATACAATATCTTCTTTGCTAAAGTAACGCGTCATGTAATCAACCTTAAGCTCCAATGGAATCTCAGCTCCATAATCACACCAACGTATGGATAAAGGGTACTGTAAATGTTTTGTACTGGTCATATGCTTTATCTCAACATCTATACCTGAAGCTAATTTTTCCCTAAAACCAAGTGGTTCATAATTTACTATGACATCAAAAATATGTTGACGGCTTTCGGAGAGTATATTAAGGCTTCTATTTAAAAATGAAATTGGATAATTACGGTGCCTAATATCATTACGCTGTGTTTTTTTTATCTCAGCAAGACATTCTAAAACAGATTGCTCTGAATCATAATTCCCTTTATAAGCTAACACAGAGACGAACATTCCTAAAGTATTACGCTCTGTTCTCCCCCCCCTATTATGAATTGGTGTTCCTATAGAAATACCCTTCTCTGCTGTTGTTTTACCAAAATACAAAAGCAATGCAGCAATGGTAAGTTGTGACAAACTTGCTCCCGTATTTTTTGTTAATCGTTCAAACAAAGATCTATCTGAGGCTGAAACAGCGTATGAGAATCGTTCTCCTCCAGAAAATTCTTCTTTACCTATGTTCTTCGGGGTAACAAGGGTCTTGGGTACTTCTTTATATTTTGACTCCCAATACTCTTTATCAGTAATAAATTGCTTGGAAGACAAATAAGCTATGTTTTTATTGATTGCCTCTACATACGATGGATAATTTAATTCCTTGGCTGTTTCTTGAATCAACTGATCATATCTATCTGTTACATGATTTACCAATACAGTAAATCCAAATCCATCAATAATAAGATGATGAAAAAGCATCTGCCACCAATATTCTTCCTCTGATATTTTTAACAAAGCAAACCTGCAAAGCATACCCACTTCAATATTGAACGGGGTGTCAAACTCTTTTTGAATCCATTTTTTCCCTGATGCTACAGGATCTTCGTAATGTGACAAATCAACCTCTTCAACAGGAATGTTCTGTATTTTATCCTCTAAATGATAAGAGGGTCCTTTACTAGAACTACTAAACCTCATGGAAAATACGTCAAAAAAGCTAGGGAGTTCTTCTAAAATATTCTTAAATAACTCTACATTTAATTGTCCTTTTAAAACAGTATATCCTCCAGTATTATATAAAGGACTTTGGGGATCGATCATTTGACCTAAATAAATTTCTTGCTGAGCAAGGTGTAATTTCTTTTTTTTGGGCATCTGTGTTTGGTTTAGTTTGGTTAATATGTATTATACAAAAACACATACATAAATGTACTTTTGAGGATATAAACCAAACCCATATAAAACTAAACAGCTGGTAAACAACAAATAAAACCTACAAGTAATGATAAAATAGAGTAAAAAGAAAAACTCCAAATAACAAAAACATCATATTTATTAACTAGAACCGATAAAGCAATACATCAGGTTTGGTTTTTCATAGTGAATCTCGTAAAAAAAAGATGTTTTGTAAATGCGTAAAATTACTATGGCTTCCACCTCAAAAACCCTTTAAATACTTGATGTAGATAGATAAATTATTAGAGGATATTTAAAAAATTAGAAAAATACATGCAATTTTTAAAATTAAATAACATTTCATAGTTTTATTCAACGTTTTTTGAGTAGTAAAATAAGATAACTAATTCTACTAGCGCTCTATTTTTTTAAAAAAACTAGAGTTTGATTGAAAAAATCCGTTGGATTTTCTGCATGCAACCAATGGCCCGCATTGATTATTTCTTGCATTTCTGAATTTATAAAATGTGTTTTTATTAAGGGAATATCTTCAGAAGTAATATATTTTGATTTGGATCCAAATAAAAATAAAACACTCCCTTTAAATTCTGTATTTAAAGGCAAGGGTCGACCTACCTCCTGATTATTAGCAGTCAATACTTTTAAATTAAATCTAAAATCGAGTTCCTCTTTATTTTTTCTGTAAACATTTTTAAGTAAAAACTGACGAACTCCCATTTCTGGTATTAGTTCAGATAATTTTGAATCTACTAATTTTCTTGTATTTTGAATATTAAAATCAACAGAGTTAAGCGCTGTTAAAATATCATGATGATGAGGAGGGTATTGTCGTGGCGAGATATCTGCTATTACTAATTTACTTAACAAATCAGCATATTTAACAGCAAATAACATCGCTGTTTTTCCTCCCATTGAATGCCCCAATATATGCGGTTTTTGAATCGAATGGTATTGAATATAGTTTAATAAATCATTGGCTAATAATTCGTAATTAAATAAATCTGAATGAAAGCTTCTACCATGATTTCTTTGATCAATTAAGTGGACCTCAAAACCTTCGTTTGCAAATTTATTTGCATGAGACTTCCAATTATCACCCATACCAAAATATCCATGTAAAATCAACAAAGGAACTCCTTTACCAACTATTTTTGAATGTAAAATACCCATCTCTTTTTAACGAAGTTATTTGAGTTTATGCAAATACATATTTACCACATTTTCTAATCCCAGATAAATACTTTCAGAAATTAAAGCGTGACCTATTGACACCTCTGCTAAATTTGGAATATTTTGTTTGAAGAATTCTATATTTTCCAAATTTAAGTCATGACCCGCATTAATGCCCAAGCCTAAATCATTTGCTAAATTAGCAGCCTTCGAATATTTATCTACGACTTGGTAGTTTCCTTTCGCATATTCCGTAGCATAATCCTCTGTGTACAATTCAATTCGATCAGCTCCTGTAGTTGATGCTGCCTCTATAAGGTTCAAATTTGTATCTATGAAAATAGAAGTTCTTATACCGACTTCCTTAAACTCAGATATAATATCCTTTAAATAAGATTGATGCTTCACAGTATCCCATCCTGCGTTTGAAGTTAAAACATCATCTCCATCTGGAACTAACGTAACTTGGGTTGGCTTAACTTGATTAACTAAATCTTTAAACTTAGTAATTGGATTTCCTTCTATATTGTATTCTGTAGTGACAAGAGGCTTTAAGTCGATTGCATCTGCATATCGAATGTGCCTTTCATCTGGTCGTGGATGAATCGTGATGCCATCCGCTCCAAATTCTTGAATATCTTTAGCAACTTGTAATAAATTTGGAACGTTCCCTCCCCTTGAGTTACGTAACGTTGCTATTTTATTTATATTTACACTTAACTTTGTCATTGTAAAAAATACTTAATAATATTTAGTAAGATTTTGTTGAAGGCAAAGGTAAATCATTAAATCATTTTAACCTATATCCGTAATGATGAATATTAACGATTTTATACTAAACGAAATTCAAGAACTACACCTTGATAACACTATAGCGGATGCTCTTGAATTATGTAGGGAGTTGCCCATAACTCACATTCCAATAGTGAAAAATGGAAAATTAGTAGGCTGTTTACCTAGTAGTGATATTCAAACAATTGAAAATAAAAACGACGGGTTAAAAAACTACGACTATTTACTTGATCATTTTTATACTAGTGAAAAAGCAAGCTTATTAGATTTAATTTCTTTATTTGCCGACAATGATTGTAATTTAATTCCTGTCTTGGATAAGGAGTTAGGGTATATTGGATATTATGAATTAGGAGACATTTTAAATGCTTTTGTCGACAGTCCTTTCCTTCATCTAGATAGTGAAACATTGGTAGTAGAAAAAAATAATACAGACTATTCAATGAGTGAAATTTCTCAAATAGTTGAAAGTAATAAGGGGAAACTTTTAGGAATGTATATCTCCTTTGAACATCAAGAAACAGTTCAGATTACCTTAAAAATATCAACAGATATTATCAATGATATTATACAAACTTTTAGACGTTATGGTTACACGGTTATTACCCAACATGAAGATGATTCTTATTTAGAAGAACTCAAGGATAGAGCTAGATACTTAAGGAAATACCTTGACATGTAACTAAAAATTAAAATTTTAAAATTAGAACTAATATTTTGAAAAAAGTAGCTATTTACGGTCAATCTTATACTATATCTGCCGAAAAGGAAATCAAATTATTACTAACTATATTGAACCAACATAATATCGTTGTATTTTTTGAAAAGGATTTTTACGACCTACTTACAAAAGAACATACACTTGATAAAAAATATCCAACATACACCCATTTTAATGACTTATCAGATTCTTTTGATCTTTTTTTTACTATTGGTGGAGACGGGACAATTTTAAGGGCTATAACCTACATCAGAAATTTAAACATTCCGATATTAGGAATAAACACGGGGCGTCTTGGCTTTTTAGCAACTGTTCAAAAAAATCAAATTGATCAAGCGATCAAATTAATATTAAATGAAGAATATACAATTCATGAAAGAACCCTCTTAGAAATTCAAACCAACCCAAAAAATGAGGAGTTCACTGAGCTGAATTTCGCATTAAATGAAATAACTGTCGCCAGAAAGAACACCACTTCTATGATTGGAATTAAAACATTTTTGAATGGAGAATATTTAACAAATTATTGGGCTGATGGGCTTATTATAGCTACCCCAACAGGCTCTACAGGCTATTCACTTAGCTGTCAAGGCCCCGTAGTACTGCCTAATTCAAAAAGTATCATCATAACTCCAATTGCTCCACACAATTTAAATGCCAGACCAATGTTAATTTCAGATGAAACCTCCATTGAACTTGAAGTTAGTGCACGAGAAAAAGATTTTTTATTAACACTAGACTCAAGAATTACCACTGTAAATCAAGACACAAAAATACTCATAAAAAGAGCTCCGTTCACGATCAAAAGTGTGATTTTAAAAAACCAATCATATTTAAAAACACTAAGAAGTAAGTTACTTTGGGGAGAAGATACTAGAAATAAAGCACTTTAAGAAAAGTTCCTACAATAAATTAGCAAAAAAAAAGTTAATCAGAAAAGACAATTTATTAACTTTTTAAAGCAAATTCATTTTACTATATTTGCACGCCAATTTTATAATGAAAAAACGAGTTTTATTCATATTATCAGTAATAATTTCAACTATAACCCTTGCACAGAGCCATGAAGTGGGTATTTTGCTTGGCGGTTCTAACTTTATTGGAGATGTTGGAAGGACGAACTATATTTACCCAAATAAGCTTTCTGGTGGTATTATGTACAAATTTAACATAAACCCAAGAATAGCCCTTAGAGGGAACTATACCTATATTTCTCTTCAAGGAAATGACAGTAATTCAGATAATTCTTTCCGAAAACTACAAAACAGAAGCTTTTCAAATAATATTCATGAATTCGCAGCAGGGGCTGAATTTAACTTTTATGATTATAATATAAGTGACTATAGAACAACTTACACTCCTTATATTTTTGCTCAGTTAGCTGCATTTAATCATGGTACTGCCTCAAAAAGAGCTCTTGATGATGAAATATATTTTCAAAATAAGTTTTCTTTTGCAATTCCTTTTGGAATAGGAATTAAAGGTTTATTATTTGACTCCCTTGCAATTGCTTTCGAAATAGGAGCTAGATATACTTTTACAGATGAGATAGATTATAGCACGCCGAAAATTAACAATCTAGATTTTGGAGGAAATGGAAATGATTTATATACCTTTACGGGAATATCAATTGTTTATACCTTTGGAAGACCACAATGTTATAGTGGGTTAACTAATTAACATATATGAAAGAAAAATTACGAAGTATTAATTTACATAAAGTCCCTAATCATATCGCTGTTATAATGGATGGAAACGGTAGATGGGCAAAAGGTAAAGGAATGCAACGTATTTTTGGTCATCGTAACGCCCTTACTGCAATAAGAGAAACCGCTGACACCGCATCAGAATTAGGAGTTAAGTATCTAACAATGTATGCTTTTTCTACAGAAAATTGGAGTAGGCCAAAACTTGAGGTGGATGCGTTAATGAGTCTATTGATTACTACTTTGAAAAAAGAATTACCCGAATTTATGAAAAAAAATGTAAGGGTAAACGCTATAGGAAACACAAAAATTTTACCGAAAACTGCTCAAAAAGTCCTGAATAATGTAATTCAAGAGACTAAAAACAATCATAAAATTACACTTACCTTTGCCCTTAGCTACGGAGCTAGAGAAGAAATTGTTAATGCTATTAAAAACATATCTAAAAAAGTTGTTAATAATGAATTAGAAATAGAAAAAATTAACGATAAAATTATAAATAATCATTTATATACATTTAATTTGCCTGACGTTGATTTGATGATACGTACAAGTGGGGAACATAGAATAAGTAATTTTTTATTATGGCAAATGGCTTATGCAGAAATTTATTTTACGGATGTATTATGGCCTGATTTTAGAAAAGAAAATCTTTATAATGCCATATTAGATTATCAAAATAGGGAGAGACGATTTGGAAAAACAAGTGAACAGATTAAAACCAATGAATAGAAATTCATTTTTATTTGCACTCATAATTACTGCTTTTACGGTAATAAAAGTAAAGGCTCAAGAGACCAAAAACAATATTAAAAACACCTCCAATATTGTTAATTATGAAAAAGGGAAACAATATATTTTAGGGGGTATTACAGTGACTGGTTTACAAAAATTCAATGAACAAACTGTAAGAGTATATAGTGGATTAATAACTGGTCAACCAATCAGACTTCCTGGTGATAAGCTTACAAGTGCAATAAAAAAACTATACGAAAGTAAGCAATTCAGTGAAGTAGATGTTTACTTATCAAAACGAGACGGGGAAACAGTTTATTTACAATTTGATGTTCAAGAACTACCTCAACTGGCAAAAATTAAAATTAGTGGTGTTAGTAAATCCAAAGCTAAAGATTTGGAAAAAGAAACTGAGCTCAGAAAAGGAGTTATGGTTACAGATAATTTAATTGTAACGACAAGAAATTACATAAAGAAAAAATACACTGATAAAGGTTTTTTAAAAACAAAAGTCTCTGTTGACACAAAGAAAGATACTTCTGATGTGAATACAGTAAGTATGAGTATTTTTATAGATAAAGGTGATCGTATAAAAATAAAAGAAATAAATTTTTCTGGCAACAAAGCTTTATCAAGTAGATCGTTGAGAGGTGCCATGAAAAACACCAAGCGTAAATTTTTAGGACGCTTCTGGAAATCATCAAAATATATCGTAGATGACTATAAAGAGGACCTAGAAAATATACTTGAAAAATATAGTGAAAGAGGTTATAGAGATGCACGAATTTTGTCAGACAAGGTTAGCTGGAACAATGATAATACTATAAACTTAGACATAGAACTTGAAGAGGGACGTCAATATAGGTTTGCAGATATCGTTTTTGTCGGTAATAAAAGTTACTCTGACGAACAATTAAAAAATCGTTTAAAAATAGAAAAGGGAGATATTTACAATGGTAAAATACTAAAGGAAAGAATTTCAGGAGATGGAACTCCTACTTCTCAGGATATACAGACATTATATCACAATAGTGGTTTTTTATTTTCTCAAGTTAATGCAGTAGAAACAAAAGTGAAAAATGATTCAATTACTGTTGAAGTAAGAATAAGAGAAGATGAGCAAGCAACGATTAAAAAAGTAACAGTTTCTGGTAATGATAAAACAAATGACCATGTTATTTTCAGAGAACTTCGTGTAAAACCTGGTGATCTTTTCAGTAGACAAAATATTATTCGTTCAATTCGTGAAATTGGGCAATTAGGTTTCTTTGACACAAATGTTACTCCCGATGTAAAACCTAATTACCAGGATAAAACTGCTGATATTGATTTTTCTGTTGTTGAAAAAGGTGGTAGTCAAATTGAACTTCAAGGAGGTTATGGAGGAGGCTCTTTTATTGGGACATTAGGTTTGTCTTTTAATAATTTCTCAATAAGAAACATATTCAACAAAGAAGCATATAAGCCATTACCTATGGGAGATGGACAGAGTTTATCGCTTCGTTTACAAGCTAGTAGAACATTCAACACTTACAGCTTTTCATTTACAGAGCCTTGGCTAGGAGGTAAAACTCCTCAATCACTATCTTTTTCGATATATACATCAAACCAGTATAGGTTTAACTTTAGAACAAATACTGTAGATAGAGACCAGAGTCTAAGCATCTTAGGAGCTCAAGTAGGACTCTCTAAACGATTGAAATGGCCTGATGATTTTTTCAGTCTGTCTCAATCAATTAGCTACCAGCGAATAGCTCTTAATAATTATAACTATCCTGTTGGCTCTTCCAGAACTGATTTTATTAATCAAGGAGATCTCAATAACTTAGCTTATACAATAGCTTTTTCAAGAAATTCTGCTGGGCCTAGCTTAATTTTTCCAACCTACGGTTCTGAATTTACGATTCGTGCAAAAGCAACGCTTCCTTATTCACTAATAACTGGTAAAGACTATTCGAAACCAGATGATGCTTATTCTGGATCACCCGAAGAACAAGCCTATTTTGCAGACAAATATAAATGGCTTGAATACTACAAACTATCTGCAAAAGGTAAATGGTATAGTCAGCTAGCTAATAAGTTGGTTTTAATGTCAAACTTTGAATTAGGGTACTTAGGAACTTATAACAATGAACTCGGAATAACTCCAGTAGAGCGCTATTTTGTTGGTGGAGATGGTATTGCTCAAGGACAATTAGATGGAAGAGAAGTTATTGGTCTTAGAGGTTACGAAAATAATAGGATCTCATCTATTGATGGAGGCTCTATATACAATAAATTTCAATTAGAATTACGTTATTCTATAACAGATAAACCATCGGCTTCTATTTATACATTAGGATTTTTAGAGGCAGGTAATTCATATGACAATTTTAAAGAATATAACCCGTTTAATTTAAAACGTTCAGCAGGTCTTGGTGTTCGTATTTTTATGCCTGCTTTTGGTTTGTTAGGTATCGATTTTGGTTATGGATTTGATCCGTTACCAGGATTTGAAGATACTATTGACCCAACTCAAAATTCAGGTTGGCAAACACATTTTATAATTGGAAGACAGTTCTAAAATCAGTCATTTATAGTTTTTCTGATTTTTGGCACGATTTTTTCAAAATACATTATATCAAAATGAAAAAAAACATTTTTATAACAGTTCTTTTATTTATTGTAACTGTAGCTTTTTCCCAAAAAAGTCAGCGCTTAGCTTATATTGACATGGACTACATTCTAGATAATATTCCTGAATATATTGAAGCTCAAAATGCACTTAATGCTAAAGTTGAAAAATGGAAAAATAAATTAGATAAAGAAGCTCGCAAAATAGAAGTTTTAAAAACCGACTTGTCTAATGAAAAGGCTATACTTACAAAAGAGCTTATTGAAGAGCGTGAAGAAGACATTCAAGTAAAGCAAGAAGCGTTAAGACGTCTTGAATCTTTATACTTTGGCCCAAGAGGTGATATGTTTAACCTTAGAAAGCAACTTATACAACCTGTTCAAGATCAAGTTTATAATGCTGTTCAAGACATCGCCTCAAAAAAGAAGTATGATTTTGTTTTTGATAAATCTTCGGATTTAGTCATGCTATATTCTAATAAAAAACACGATATTAGCGACCTGATTGTTAAATTAATAAGAATTGATCAAAAACAACAAAACAAAAAAGAAAAAATAGAGGCTAAAAAAGAACTTTTAGCTAACAAAAATATAAGCGAAAAGCAAAAGCAACGAGAAGCACTCAAGCAAAAGAAAATAAAGGAAAGAGAAGAAAGAATAAAGAAAATTGAAGAACAAAGAAAGGCTCGTTTAAAAGCTCAGGCAGATAAAAGAAAACTATTAATGGAGAAAAAAGAGGCTTTAAGAAAAGCTAAGGAAAAAGAAAAAGCCGAAGAAAAGAAAAATCAAGAAGAAAACAAATAAATCAAGAATAAAGACAATTATTAAATCAAAACAACAAAAATGAAACATTTAAAGAAGTTATTATTAGCTGCAGTTTTTACAATTGGATTGGCTGGTGTTGCTAACGCTCAAAAAAATGCGCATATTGACACTGTTAAATTGTTAGAAAATATGCCAGAAACAAAGGCAATGCAAATTGAGCTTGATAAGTTAAAGAAAACTTACAGTGATGACATTGAAGGTATGATCAAAAAACATCAAGCTAAAATAGCTAAATATGACGCTGAGGGTAAAAGTCAAACTCAAGAAGAAAATCAAAAAAGAGTTATAGAAATTCAACAAGAAAGACAAAAAATAGCTCAAGCTGAACAACAAGCAACTCAGGAATTGTCAAAAAAGTTTCAAGAAAAAAGAGTTCCGATTATAAAAAAAGCTCAAGAAGCAATAAAAGCTGTTGCTGCTGAAAAAGGATTCATTTATGTATTTGACTCTGCACCTGGTAGTGGTCTTATTGTTTTTGAAAAAGGGGAAGATATTTATGAAAGTGTAAAAGCAAAATTAGGTTTCTAATACACGTTGTAAAGGATATAATTAAAAAACCTACTTTCATATAAAAAGTAGGTTTTTTATTTTTGTAAGTAACAATGAAACATTCTGAGTATCCTATTGGTTTATTTGATTCCGGAATTGGCGGAACGTCTATTTGGAAAGAAATACATTTCTTAATGCCGAATGAAAGTACTATCTATCTCTCTGATAGTAAGAATGCACCTTATGGAAATAAAAACAAAGAACAAATTATTGAATTTGCCATAAAAAATACAGAATACCTATTAAGTAAAAATTGTAAAATAATTATTGTAGCATGTAATACCGCAACAACCAATGCTATTGATGTTTTAAGAAATCGGTATAAAATACCTTTTATAGGTATTGAACCAGCAATAAAGCCCGCAGCTTTAAAAACAAGAACAAATGCTGTTGGTATTCTTGCCACCAAAGGAACTTTAAACAGTAAATTATTTGAAAAAACTTCTTCTAGCTTAAGTACTGAATTAGCTATAATAGAACAAGTAGGAGAAGGTTTAGTAAACTTAATTGAAAAAGGGAATATAAACTCAAAAGATATGGAAATACTTTTAAGAAGATATCTTAAACCTATGATTAAAGCGAATGTTGACCACATTGTTTTAGGCTGTACTCATTACCCATATCTAAAAAATCAAATACAGGATATTGTAGGCCCCTCTGTTATAATTATTGACTCAGGTAATGCTGTAGCTCTGCAAACAAAAAATATATTGGAATCGAAAAACTTAATCAATAAGCAAAAAGAAATTAAGCCATTCCACAATTTTTTTGTGAATAAAAAGGCTAGTGTACTAAAAAAAATATTAGAAAATTATAAATCCGAAATAGAAATCAAAGAGGTTTATTTTTAAAATAAACTACCATTAATATTAGGGCAAGCTGACGCTCTTCTTTTTCTGCATAGTACATTTATTCCAAATGACAATTGGTGGAAATTACCGTTACCAAATACAATGTCTCCAGTTTGTTTAGTATATGTATAACCAAACATAAGTTTATTATAATTTATCCCTATAAATGGTGAAATATAATTCGTATTTCCAAACACATCTCCTCCAAATCCTATTCTATAGGATATTCCACTCCATAATTGTGCTCTATTATTCTTTATTTTTTTGTAAAATTTCATATTCAAATCCAAAACTTTTTCCCCTGTATGGTCTTTATATTGTAACATCATCGTTGGTTCTAATTGAATTCTTTTTTCATTTCCGAAAAAATAACCTGCACTAATTATAAAATTTTTCAGGTTAAGAGATTCAAATTCTGAGTTTAATTGACCTTTTGCTGATAGCAAAATATTTTTTATTGTTATATATGATGAAAACCCTTTATAATGATATGCTATTCCAAAATCTGCATTATAATACATATTACTTTCTACAATTTGGCTTATAGTGGGGTCATTAAAAAAAGTAGTTTGATCAACCTGATTTTGAACTATTGACATTGAAAGTCCAAAAGACAACTGATTGAATTGATTTTCATTTCCTAACGGTAAATGATATGCATATGTTCCCTGAAATGCTTTTTGAGAATGAAATCCATTTTTATCATTAAATAACACAAAACCATATGCAGCCTTTGAGTCCATACCTGTTTTAGAATGGAAACTTAAAGTTTGTAATTCTGGAGCGTTTTTTACACCTGCCCATTGCTGTCTTGCTGTTAACCTTACCTTTCCACATTCTCCAATTCCTGCTGCTGCTGGATGGATTAAATACACATTATCTGAGAGATAATCAAAATAGATCGGAAGTGTTTCTTGAGCTCTCGTGTGAACTCCAAACAAAAACAACATCAACGGTAGAATTACATTAATCTTCATCAAAATATCTAATAGGTATCAAATATAAACAACAACAAGCTAAAAAATGTTAATTTTTCAAAAAACAAAAAATTATAATATTAACAAAAATATATATTTACTAAATAATTGACTATGTCTTATGTTTATTCATAAGTTACTATATTGCCTCATAAATTACAAGAAATGGCATCATATAAGTTTCATAACTCGAGTATTTCAGGTCAAAACTATGTAGGTTTTAAGCTATCCGCAAAAGGCACAAAAACATACAAAACCTATAACCCTGAACTACAAAAACAAAACGATTACATATTTTATGAAGCTTCTAACGAAGAAATAAATGAAGCTGTTAAGCTGGCTAATGACGCTTTTACAATTTTTAAAACCTTTTCTAGCACTAAAAAAAGTAGGTTCCTTAATAAAATAGCTGAAGAAATTTTGAACATTGGGAATCTACTAATAGAAACTTATTGTTCTGAAACAGGTCTTTCAAAAGAAAGAGCAATTAAAGAACGAACAAGAACTATATTTCAACTGCATTCCTTTAGTAAATTATTAAATGAAGGAAATTGGATTGAAGCTAGTATTCATAAAAGCAACACTCAAAGAATTTCATTACCAAAAATTGATTTAAGAAGGATGAATATTCCCATTGGACCTGTCCTTATTTTTGGTGCTAGTAACTTTCCTCTTGCCTACTCGACTGCTGGTGGTGATACGGCATCTGCACTAGCTGCTGGCTGTCCCGTTATTATAAAATCACACCCGATGCATTCCGGAACTGGTGAACTAATTTCATCCGCTGTTATAAAAGCTGCTAAAGAAACAGGTATGCCAAACGGTGTTTTCTCAAATTTAAACTCCAGTGGAATAGAAGTTGGACAAATACTAGCAAAACATTCATTAATTAAAGCTATTGGCTTTACAGGAAGCATTGAAGGAGGTAGATCTTTATTTGATATAGCTTCCAAAAGAAAAGTTCCAATTCCTGTATTTGCAGAAATGGGAAGCGTTAACCCTGTTATAGTACTCCCCTCAATACTTGCATCAAAAACAGAAGAAATATCTAAAATATATGCCAGTTCCATTACCACAGATGCCGGACAATTTTGTACAAAACCAGGTCTAATTTTTGGAATTGATAGCAAACATTTTGATCTTTTTATAGAAAAATTAGTACAAGAAGTTCAAAAAACCTCTCCAAAGTGCATGATAAATCCTGGAATAAGAAATGCTTATAATATCAAACGAAAAGAAATAATTTGCGGAGAGAATGTTTTAATAAAAACTACTTATAATAGTGAAATTGAAAATAAAAATTATGCTCAACAAACGATTGCAATAGTAAATGGAGACGATTTTATCAAGAATAATTTGCTTCAACAAGAAGTATTTGGTCCGTTCTCATTAATTGTAAAGTGCAAAAATATAGAAGAACTAAAGAATGCTATTAGCAATCTAAATGGGCAGTTAACTGGTACTATTCTTGGCAGCAAGAAAGAACTATCCGAACATTATCATTTACTTTCAATTTTAACAGATAAAGTTGGTCGTATTATTATAAATGACATCCCTACAGGAGTAGAAGTATGCTCCTCTATGGTTCATGGGGGTCCCTATCCATCATCAACTAACCCAAAGTTTTCGGCTGTTGGAACAACTTCCATAAAAAGATGGATAAGACCTATCAGTTTTCAAAATTGGCCTGATGATTTACTACCAATTGAATTAAAGGATGAGAATCCTCTTGGAATATTTCGCTTAGTTAATGATAAACTCACAAACCTACCTATTAAGAAAAACAACTTTAATAATAAACAGGATTTTTAATCTTCCTACAATAATATTTTAAAGTGGAAATAAACTTTAAAAAAATCCTGTTTATTTTAGCTTTGGGTATGAAAATTATTCTTATTTCAAAAACAAATACCGATCATTAGGTTCTATAACCCTATAATCAATAATTAACATCATTATTATTTTTATAAAATATTATCTAAATTAAATAAGGCTATAAATTCGTGAGTTCCGTTTTGTTCTGCTCTTAAATCGTTAGTGTATAAACGGTATCCATACCCCAATTGAATCCAATCAACAACAGGTAACAATCCATTGATATGAAAAGAATTATTCCAAGTATATGACAATCCAATATTATACTTTTTATTTATTTCTAACACTCCATTTATATCAAAAAATAGCGGAGCTCCTTCTTCAACTCTAATTAAAGTTGAAGGTATTAACATCAAATTATTATTTAGTATAAAACTGTAGCCTCCTCCAATAGATATATCTAGTCTATTGGCCTTTTTGGATCCAATTATTGTTTCATATTTATTGTCAATCAAAATATTATTTATTGATAAATGCATGAAGTAATCATCGGTAGTAATAGCAGCTCCTATTGTAAAATTAGGACTCACTTTATTAATTGCCTCAGCAAAAAGCTGATCGTTTTGCTCTTCTGTTTTTATCTTATTGATATCTCCATTATAAATATTCGCTAGTGCTTTGATTCCAAATTGCAGCTTATGAGTCTCTGCTAATTTCAATTGATAAGAAATATCTAAAGCTAATTTGGTTTGACTAAGTACAAATACTTTATCATTTATTACACTAAATCCAATACCTAATCCGTTTTTAAAAGGCATATTTAAAGAAAAAGTACTAGTTCTTGGTGCATCTTTTATACCCACCCATTGCATTTTTGAATTAACTATTAACTCAGCATTTTTTTGTTGTCCCGCAAATGCAGGATTTACCAAATTAAGACTATAATTATACAATGAATAATCTACATTTGTCTGCCCAAAAACAAAAGACCCCCAAACAATATTAATAACTATTATGATTATTTTTTTAAAATACATCTTATTTTTTTTAATAATTAACAAATACCCACCCCTTAAGTGTTATTTCTGTACCCGTATTTAAAATAAAATAATACGGGCCTACCGCTACCTTTGAATCACTAGAAAATGTGAGTTTACCTTCAGATATTCCTCCCCAATCATTATGATATGGTTTAGCTCGAAAAACTAAGTTTCCTTTACGATTAAAAATCTGTAATGAATTATTAGGATATTTGGTTGAAATATTAGGCAAAATTCTCCACACATCATTTTTACCGTCTCCATTTGGTGAAAAAGCCTGAACAAGATCTGACAACTTAATTGAGTCCATAGGCAAGCTCGGATCTATTGGATTATCTGTACTTTTCTTAAATTCTACCTCGACAGTAGTGTCTATATCCATGCCATTTAACTTGCCTGATAGCGTTGCTGTTCCAGGAAGAACACTACTCGTTAAATAAGCAACATAAGTTCCATCATTATTATCCACTATACTACTCAACTCACCTACTGTAGTATTTAGACTAACTGAATGCCCTCCATGATTTAAAATATCACCGTTCGCATTAAACAACTGCACTGTTATTAAACTAGAGGAGAATCCATTTGCTAAAATTTCGGTCGGACTAGCAGTAATTTGAGTTTTAGACGTAGATGGGGTAAAGTCATCTATATTTATGTTATCGAAATATAAACGAATAATTGGTAAGGCACTGTCATAATTTCCAGTTCCTGACTTTTGATCTTTTTTAAAATTTTCATATCGAAGTGAATTTTCTTCACCTGAAAAACATAAAAAAGAAGGAGACGAACCACAACCTATAAATCCACCTAAAGCTTGATTATTTTCATTTAAAAAATAAATAGCTAACGTTTTATTTCCTGAGTATTGAAAAGGAGTTTTAAATACTATTTGTGTTTTTGAATTTTCAACACTATTTAACCCTCTTTTCCAGGTAATATTACCATCAAAAACTAATGTATAAGTTGATAAATCTGGTTCTTGTGTTGATAAAAACTGAGCTGAATCAACCTCTTTTAGAAAAATTTTTTGATTTTTTGCTTCGTTAAATGTACAATTTGATGTTACCATGCAATCTGAAAAAAAAGCTATTCCCTTGATATTACCTGAGGCTCTAATTTTTGAGGAAGGGTAAAGCATATTTACCCAGCTATTTTTTTTGTCTAGTACAAAGTCATAATTAGCTGGTGCTATTGACGTAATTGATGTACCACAAATAGGAGTACCGACAGTAACTTCCTCTTGAGAGTGTAATTTTAGTGATGTAATTACTAAAATTGTAAAAAGTAATTTTTTGCTCATATTATCATTTTTAACTAAGTATAGGATTATTTATATTATCTTTTTTAAAATTCATTATCAATAAATTAAAAGCATACAATGCTAAAAACTAGAATGTAGGTAATATTTTATTCTCCATTTTTCAATGTAAACTTTGGTTAATTTTAATTAACCTCTAAACTATTTAAATGAAAATATGAAACCCACCCTACTCTAGTAGTTTATTTGTAACCAACCCTTTAAAGTGTTCTTATTTGAATCTTGGAGTTCAAGGATATAGTAATACGATCCAGGAGGAAGCTTTTTATTGTGATTAATAGTTAATTCTTCATTTGAAACTGCATTCCAATCATTTTTATAAGGACTTGCCTTGTAGACTTTATTTCCGTTTACACTAAATACAACTAATGAATTGTTTGGGTACCTTTTTTCTAGATCGGATATAACTTTCCAAGTATCATTGATACCATCATCGTTTGGGGAAAAACCATTAATTAATTTTATACTACGTTTAACAACTACTGTAGCTGTACTAAAAAAATTGCACACATTATTTGATTTTACAGTATAACGATATACATTTTCAGATTTAGTCCAATTGCCACCTAACTCTGGTGTACCTTCCAAAGCTTCAAACAATTCTTGCTCCGAAGGCTCTAAACCTTCTAATAATTCTAATGTAGAATCAATTCCTGCGTTAGGTTTAGGAATTATATTTACATTAATAAATGACATATCACTGCAATTATTAACTCTTACCTCCAATGAATACTTACCTGACATAAGTAATGTTGTGTTCATTCGAATTAAATCAATGTCATATATTACCTCGTTATCTGGTGTAACCCATTCGTAAGTCGCATTTGCTACTGGCTCTGCAGTTAATTGTAATATTTCTCCCTCACAAATGGTTATTTCAGTAATCCCTTTGTCAAACTTTTTACCTTTAGAATAAAATTTAGCACATCTAATATTATGTAATCCGAATATGGTTTGACAACTATACATAAGAATTAATATTAAAATATTTTTTTTCATGTTTTTTATAAATAAACTTTAAATAATATAAAAATGGTAGTTATTTTTCTTCGCATACCTCTTATTAACTCTTATTCTTTATTATTGCTATTGGTCGGGAGGTTACTTCTATATTCACTTTGTTATTTAAAAGTGTCTGGCAATCATCCAACGAAACACTTTTCAAATGAATCTCTTGACTAGTCTCTACATTTGATACTTTAACAATTGCACTTCCTTCAAATAATGTTACTTTTTTTAAAGCTCCTGAATTAATAGCGTAAGTTACGATTGAGTTTTTCATACCTTCAATAATAAAATAAGCATCTTCACCTTCACAAAGCTGTTCATCTTTCCCTTCTATTTTATTAATATAAGGCGCTCTTTTCACTTTAATTGTAGATTCTAAGCTTTCAAAACTACAACCAGATTTATTCCAAGCTTTTACTTTTACTTTATCTCCGTTATTTAAAGAAGCTGTCTTAAAAATATGACTAGTTGATCTTAACTGTTTCTTGATACCGTTTACCATGAATTCATACTCAATACCACCACTAGCTGTAAACTCTACTAATGCCCCATAACAAGTCGTATCTGATGACAAATTGCTTGTCAAAGTAGGTAGGGTCATATCATTTACAATTAGCTTCTTTTTAACTTTACATCCTTTTTTATTTTCGTAACTAATAAAAGTAATCCCTGATTTTATAGCCTTTACAACTCCTTCATCTGTAACAGTAGCAATATTTTCATCAGAAGAAAGAAATATCCCTGAAGTAGATTGGGATCCAAAATCAATTAAATTTAGTTCTTGCCCTACGCATACTTCAAATTTAGATAGGTTGAAGACGGGTAATTTATTTACTTTTAGTTCTAATAATGCCAAATTTGAACATCCTTTTTTTACTACCTCTAAAATGTAAATACCTTCATGAGACTTTGAAAGATTATTAATTGTTAAGTCTTTATTTTCTATTATTGAAGCATCTGGAAGTGTCCATAAATATGTAGCTTCAGTCCCAGCATCTTCTGCTGTTAACTCTAAATTATCACCTTCACAATATTCAAATAACGATTGTTCCATTGATGGCGAACCAGGCATTATTTCAATATCAACTGCAGGAACCGAATTTACTGCTGTTCTTATTCTTGAAGAAGAATCATAAAAAGCCTCTACATTACTTGATGTTATAATTCCTCTCTTTTTTGAAAATTTATTATTTATCTTAAAAAATATATTATTAGTTTCTCCATCTGCATATTTGTAAACTTCAACTAGAAGGTTTTTAGATTTGTGATAAAAAAAAGGCTTCTTAAAAACAATTTTAACGGTCTTATTTTTTGGATCATAAAAAACATAATCGTTATAAACTTCTACCAAGCCTTCATAAGGTTTATATAATGGAGCTAACCACGGATTTGTCTGTGTATTTGAAAAATCATCATTAATTATTTCTGCAAGATTGACTTTCCATAATTGATTAATCAGTGTTGCTGGCATTTTACCTAATAACTTAAATGTTATACTTCTTATCAATCCTGAATAGTTGATTTCATCTCCCAAATAAATAAATTGACTATAACTATATTTTTCAGTAGCATTTATTGGAATATCAGGTCTACTTGAATCTCCATTTATAGTGACAGTTTGTGAACTAATAGAAAATATACAAACTAGCGTTACAATTAGTGTTAAAAATATTTGCTTCATTCTTCAATATTAAGGTGTATCAATCATTTTAAAATCATCTTCTTTTTATGGAAGCTATTGGCTTTTTTTTAAAGGTTAAAATAACACTCTTTGTTACCGTTCCACTTCCTCCTTCAGCAGTCAGTTTTAAAATTATATTTCCACTTTTAATATCAGCACTACTTGCTGAGTATTTTGGATTTAATATTGAATTATCTTCAAAAGTACCAGAACCTGAACTTGACCAAAAAAGTGTGTGATAATTCATTGCTGAAACTCCTGAAAATTCAAAAATATCTCCTGCGCAAACTGTTTGGTTATTAGGTAATTGTATAGCAGGCTGTGATACTGAAAATTTAAAATAGGTTATGGGTAAAGATTTTTCTATATTCCCTGTAGATTTAGCCTTTTCAGAAAGCTTATATATTGCATAAACACCTCTGTCAGTTCCATGGTAAGTAGATAAAAAAGGAATACTTCCCCACATCTCAACATTAACACCTGACTCGTTTTCAAAATAAACTAATAAGTTTTTAATCTTATTGTAATTGAACGATTTATCTAAAACAATATCATTCCTAACTGTATTAAATGTAGTTTTTCTTTTCCAATTAATATCTCCTTCAAATACCAACGTATAAGTAGTTAAATCAGGTTTTGAAACGTCAGTTATCTTATCATCCAATGTTTCTTTAAAATAAATTCTCTGTCTTGAAACAACTGGATAATCTAGATTTCTATTTTTACAATTAGGGTAAAATCCAATGGTGCTTATATTTCCTGATTGTTTTAATTCAGCTCCTTTGAAAAGCATAAGAGACCAGCTATTGTTTTTACCACCATTCCAAGCACCGTTATCATATTTTACAGGCATATTTTGAGTTTGAGAAGAACCGCAACTTCCTGAACCAACAACAACCTCTTGGCCATAATTATTCCTAACCAAGCAAACTAGAACAAAGAACTTTAGAATAGTTAATCGAACCATAAAACTTTAAGTTTTTATCAAAAATTTCGGCAAAACTATATTAATTTATTCTAAATAAAAACTACTTTTGCCGAAATTTTTGATTTTATGATAAAAAAAATAAGTACGCTGGTATTTCTTCTACTTGTAGCTACAGTCAATTCACAAGCGGTTAAATCCAAAGCAGTTTGGTATAAAAATATTGAGCAAGCAATAGACAAAGCTCATAGAGAAAACAAAAAGACGTTTGTTTATTTTTCGGGATCTGATTGGTGTAAACCTTGTATAGAACTAAAAAATGAAGTTTTTGAAACAAAAATATTTAAGGATAAAGCCAATAAAGAATATATTTTAGTCAATATTGATTTTGTATTAAATAGAAATAAACTAACTAGAAATGAGCTATCGTACATTGAAAAATCAGCTGAAAAATACAATAAAAAGGGAATATTTCCCCTAGTTATTGTTCTAAACGAAGAAGGTAAAATACTCACTTCAATTGACGGGTATAAGAGTGAAACAGCTGAATATTATATTGAAAATTATTTAAACGATTAGCTAAATGATCCACTTCATTATCACGCTATTTTTGACAACTTTATTTGTACAATCACAAAATTTGTATCATCGAAAAAAACTTCTAATGGGCGTCGACTTTGAATTTACAGTGGTAGCTCAAAACAAAATAGAAGCTGACAAATATCTTGATAAAGCTATCGAAGAAACCATTCGAATTGAAAATTTAATCTCTTCTTGGAAAGATAACTCACAGACTACTAAAATTAATAAAAATGCAGGTTTAAAACCTGTCAAAGTTAACAGAGAATTGGTACAGCTTATAAAAAGAAGCAAACGAATTTCTGAACTTACCAATGGCTTATTTGATATTAGCTATGCATCTCTTGATAGAATCTGGTATTTTGACAAGGTAATGCCAAGCATACCTGATAGTATGACAATAAAAGAATCTGTATCTAAAATCAACTATAAAAATATCATTATCAATGAATCAAAGAGTACTATTTTTTTGTCTAAAAGAAAAATGAAAATAGGTTTTGGATCAATTGGTAAAGGGTATACAGCTGAGCGAGTAAAATATATTTTAAAAAAAATGGGAGTTAAAGCAGGGTTGATAAATGCTGCAGGAGACATAACTACATGGGGCATTAATCCTATTACAAAAAAATGGGTTATTAACATTGCTAATCCAGATGAAATACAGAATAAAATTGGCAAATTCAATTTACTTGATAATTCCGTTGTAACGTCAGGTAATTATGCTAAATATATTGAATTTAACAACAAAAGATATTCACATATAATAAACCCGAAAACAGGATGGCCTGTAAGTGGACTAAAAAGTGTTACTATTTTTTGTAAAAACGCTGAATTAGCAGACGCTATAGCTACCGCTGTTTTTGTTATGGGTAAAGAACTCGGACTCTCTATGATCAATAAGCTAAAGGGTATTGACTGCTTATTAATTACAAATGACGGTAAAATTCATTCATCTAACAATTTAAAACTAAACTATAATTAATGATTTATAGAAAATTTTTCATGCTACTTCTTCCTATAGTATTTGTAAACTGTACAACGATAAAACCTTATCAAAAGATGTACTTAAATAATGAAGATATGGCTTTATCTGCTCGAAAAATAGAGCAATACGAAGTAAATTCACAAAACTATCGTGAGGGAGCCGCTGGCGCCAATGGTAGTAAAGCGGGAGGAGGTTGTGGATGCAACTAAAAAAAGTAACCTTTACAACTATTTTTTTATGGTCTTCATTTATTTTATTTGCTCAAAAAAACATAAAACAACTCGATAAAACCCAGGTAAACATTCTATATAACTACTATGAACAAGATGGAAATAATGGGGCTGTAACAGGTGGTCTCGGTACCGAAAAGCTTGACAATAGCGCTCCACAAATAACTATCTCTATTCCTGTTAATAAAGTATCTACTTTTGGCGCTTCTATAGGGCTTGATCACTATACATCTGCTAGTACTGCCAATATTGATAAATACGGAAACGAATCAACAACAAGCGCTAGTACTAGCTCAACAAATATTGAAAGAGGTAATAGTTTAGCTAGTGAAGATACTCGAAAGTATTTTTCTTTAAACTTTAACAGAAACATTCCTGATAAACAAACTATTGTATCTGTTTTATATGGTCATTCAGAAGAATTTGACGTAAATTCAAATTATGGAAAAATTACATGGCAAAAAAACTCAAAAGATGGCAATAAATTTTTAAGCATTAATGCTGGTATTTTTATTGATAAATGGCTATTGATATATCCTGGTGAAATTAGAGCTGGAAGAAATAAAGGTGTTGTAAACTATTCGGATGATGACGATGATGATGATGATGATGATGATTTTTTTGATTATTTTGATTATTTTGATAAAAACAACAATAACTATAACTTTTTTGATGACGATGATGATGATGACCATGACGATGACGACGATGATGATGATGACCATGACGATGATGATGATGACCATGACGATGATGACGATGATGATGATGATGATTATAGAAACCCCAAAAGTTTAACAAAAACAGATTATGAATCTGATACTCGTTTTACTTATAACATTGGTATTACATTTGGTGGAAATATCAACCAACGCCTTAATGCTTCTTTAACTGCAGAAATAATTATTCAAAGGGGCTTACTAAGCACCCCCTTTCATAGAGTATATTTTAATGACGGTATTTCAGTTGAAAAAAACAAATTAGTTAAAATTGAACACTTACCTAAAAGGAGAATCAAAAAAGCATTAGGTATCAGAGCAAACTATTATTTAAATAATTTTTTAATTACTCGGTTCTTCTATCGCTTTTATAATGATGATTTTGGTATTACAGGTCATACTTTAGAATTAGAAATACCTTTAAAATTAGGTAGTGGATTAACATTTTATCCGTTTTACAGATTTCATACACAAACAAAAGCAGACCACTTTCAACCTTATGGACAACATGACTTGAGTGCTGAATACTACACATCTGATTATGATTTATCTTCTTTTGAAACCAATAAAACTGGTATTGGCCTCAAGTTTTCCCCTAGTGACGGTGTTCTTAGTTTTAACATAAATAAGAAAAAAAAGTTTCAATTTAAATCTTTAGAATTCAGAATCTCTAACTTTTCAAGAACAACAGGTTTAAACGCTACCTCAGTTACACTTAACAATGTCTTTACCTTTTAAAGTAACGAAAATGAAAAATAAAATAATAATACTCTCAATTAGCATTATTCTTATTGGATGCTATAAATCCATAGATATTAGCTATACCGAAATACATTCACAAAGCAATAATCCATTAATTGGTCTATGGGATGGCATAATAAACTGTCCTGACTGTGAAGATGATAAATATAGATTCACTGTAGCAATAGATAATATAAACGACAACAATACTAATGGTACCTTAAAAATTACTAAAATACCCGAACAACACAGTTATATTTTATTTAAAATAAAAGTAACTACAAATAATAATCTTATTGATATAAAAACAGTTGGAGTAATAGAAGAGATTACAGATATCTCTGGCACTTTTTGGTGTAAAAAAAATAATTACCACCTGAATTTTCTATCCAATCAAAAAATGCTTACAGGAAAATGGGTGTCTTCGAGTAATTGCTCTGTATTCAATAGACCTAATACCATTGAAATAATCAAACAATAAAATTCATATAATGAAATTAGACGAAACCTATTTTTTAATAATAATACTTTTAGTTCTGAATGTAACTGCTCAAGAAAAATATACGCACAATGGTATTTATATTACAAGTGGTTATGAATTTGGATTTTTAGATACTAAAATTGAAGATACAAACCTTACATTTCAAAATAGTAATATTAAAAAAAACTACAATCATTCATTCATTTTAAATGGCATATACAGAACCGCTTTTAGAACAAATATAAAACTAGGATATTCAGTATCTATTAATACATTAATGATCGAAGGGTTAGATAAGAATAGAGCATTCTTAATTGATCATAATTATATTAACCATACCGCTACCATAGGAGCAGGTTATAGTTTTAACTTGAAAAAAAACCTAGATCTAAGTTTAGGTATGGGCTCTGGGCTTACTTTTACAAAAAAAGTCGATATTTATGCTAAGAAAGGTGAGATCACAGATCAAATAACAGCAACAAACAGCTCTTTAAAAAGTGGTAATGTATATTTAATACCTGAGATAAGCATTACTCTTTATTTGAGAAATGAAAACACGCTTACTTTTGGGAGCAGATACTTTTATTCATTGAATGATCAATTTTTAGAAGGGATTATACAGAACTCAAGTAGTAATGATGTATCAAACAAAACAAGCTTTACTACTCTAAACAATCAATTAGGTATCTACCTCTGCTATGGCTTTAATCTCAAAAAGCTATTTTAAAAAGAAAAGCCATAAAAACAGTTTTTATGGCTTTTCTTTTTGAAATTTCAATATAACATTAGTATGAGAAGACTTACTTAAATCAAGAGCTACAAGAAAGCATTGAGCATCCTACCTTATTTCTGGCCCAATCTGGTCTTTTTGAAAACCACTTTTGAAACTCTGGTTGTTCATTATAAGGTTTTTTAAGCATCATATAAAATTCTTCAATCAATTGATAATCGCCCACTTCTGCCCTATCGATCGCTAATTGTGCCATATAATTTCTAAATACATATTTAGGATTTACTAAATTCATATTTTGTAGCTTTCGCTTATTTGAAATCTCTTCTTTTTTTAATCTTTTTAAATAAAGTTCCAACCAAGCTATCCACTCTTGTTTTACCTGATTCTTAAAATCAGTAAAACTATAGAACGCATCTTTAATTATTTCAATAGCTTCTGAAGCCTTAAACTCTTTATTAACAAGCCCTAAATTTCTAAAAAAAATAGTCATATCTGTCTCTATCAATTGAAGTGCTATCTCGAGTTTATTAATAATTTTATTATCTTCCTCTAATGCCATTTCAAACCCCAACTTTTTTCGCATCATATTTACATACCGCTCTTCATACAAATCATTATACGAATCTAGTATATTTTGTAAAGATTTAGTTTCTTCTATCAGGGGATAAATTGCATTTGCAAGCTTAAACAAATTCCAAAGCCCAATATACATTTGATTTCCAAAACGATAACGTCTTTGTTGCGCATCAGTAGTATTTGGGGTCCAAGTATGATCATAACCTTCAAGCCATCCGTACGGGCCATAATCTATAGTTAATCCTAAAATAGACATGTTATCTGTATTCATGACACCGTGTACAAAACCAACTCGCTGCCAATGAATAATCATATCGATTGTTTTATTACATACTACTTTAAAAAACTCAAGATATTTATCCTTACCTGTAATTGTAATTTTTGGAAAAAAATGCTTGATTGTATAATCTGTTAATTTTTTTAGTAATATATGGTTTTTTCTTGCTGATTGTATCTCAAAGTTTCCGAATCGAATAAAACTTGGTGCAACTCTACAAACGATAGCCCCTTTTTCATAAGCAGGATTTCCATTGTAAAGAATATCTCTTAAAACTTGATCACCTGACTGACATAAAGATAATGCTCTGGTTGTAGGAACCCCCAAATGATGCATCGCTTCACTACATAAATATTCTCGAATAGACGAACGTAAAACAGCTAGTCCATCTGCTGATCTTGAATAAGGCGTTTCTCCTGCCCCTTTTAATTGAACAGCCCATTGTTTATCATTATGATTTATTTCAAATAAATTGATAGCCCTGCCATCGCCTAACTGCCCTGCCCAATTTCCAAATTGATGCCCTCCATAACACATAGCATATGGTTTTGACTCAGGATAAACTTTGTTACCAGTAAAAATTTCTATAAAATTAGTCGAAAGAGAATCTTCTTTAGAGATACCTAACTCATTCAACATTTCATCAGATACGTGTATTAGTTCCGGAGCTTTTGTCTTTTTAGGATTAACGTAAGAAAAACACGCTTCTAAAACTTGTCTTCTGTCATTCTCTCTATTTTTATCAGCTGGAAGCTCTAAATTAAAGGTATTGCTAACATTAATCTTCATAAAAACAAAAATTTTAAATACTCAAGTACAAATATAAGGAAGGTTTATAATTTTATCAAAACTCATAATTTTATATTATTAAAACAACCTACTACCTTCTTATCCATCTTATTTAATAAAGATTAACTACTTTTACAAACTAAACTACAAGAAATGAGTGTTTTTTTAGAAGAAGTAGAAGGTTATGTCTTAAATTATTTAAAGAATAACTTAGATAAAAAATTTGTTTACCACAGTATTTCTCATACGCTTAGAGTTGTTGAAAAAACTATTGAACTTGCTACCTTAGAGAAAGTAGTAGATGAAGACTTAGAAATTCTACTTATTGCTACTTGGTTTCACGATACAGGCTACTCAAAAGACATAAAAAAACATGAAAAAAAAAGTACAGAAATTGCTTCAGATTTTTTGAGTAAAAAAAACAAAAAAAATCTAATTTCCAAAGTCAGCGAAACTATTTTAGCTACCCAGATTACTGTTGAACCAAAGAACTTACTTGAAGAAATATTAAAAGATGCAGATAGCTCTCATATTGGGAGTAAAAATTATAATGAATTTTCTGAATTATTGAAAAAAGAGTTTCAATTGACAAAAGACATCTATTACTCAAATTATGAATGGATTGAAAATAATATTAATTTTTTAAGTTTAGAACATCAGTTTTACACAAATTCAGGAATTAAACTATGGGCTAAGCAAAAAAATAAAAATTTAGTCCAACTATTTAAGGAACAAGAAAAACAAAAACAAGAAATTTCAAAAACGAAACAGAAGAAACGTGAATTAGAATTTAAAAAAAATAAAACAAAACTTCCTGAAAGAGGTGTCGATACAATGTTCAGAGTGGCTTTAAGAAATCATATCACCCTAAGCAATATTGCTGACACAAAAGCCAATATTCTACTTTCCGTTAATGCAATTATCATTTCAATGGCTTTATCTACATTGATTCCAAAATTAGACAATCCATCAAACTCTTACCTCATAATCCCAAGCATTATTTTTATAATTTTCACTGTTATATCGATCATTCTTTCCATACTTGCAACAAGACCTAATGTTACTAAAGGAAAGTTCACAAAAGAAGATGTCGCACAAAAGAAAGTTAATTTAATTTTCTTTGGTAATTTCCACAAAATGAGCTTACCTGAATTTGAATGGGCTATGGACGAAATGCTTAAAGACAGAGACTATTTATATGGAGCATTGACTAAGGATCTTTACTTTTTAGGAATTGTACTAAACCGAAAATACAACATTCTACGAACGACTTATGTTGTTTTTATGATTGGAATTATTACAAGTGTTATTGCTTTTGCAATAGCTTTTTACTCAGTAGGGCACGTTATTAAATAACGCCTATTCTTTTTTTAATGACTCTTTAAACTCATTCAATAATAATTCATCAATTGTTATTGTTTCTTTGGTATCGGTATCTGATGAATAAACGACTTCTACTCGAAGTGCCTTTAGTCCAGAGACTCCTTGAAGCTCTTCCAATTCCAATACTTCAACAGCACCTAACATATTCTTAGACTGTAAGAATCGGATGTATTTTAAATATTCAACCGCATCCTTATCTTGAGAATACACAATAGCTATTTTTCCTGGAACAGTCAAACGTTCATTCGTATTTTTTATTAGAGACTTATCTATTCTTTTCTTTATGATTTCATACCTAATATTATAAGCACCATCCACATCGAACTTTTTTTCTTCCATTCTAAACTTTATGGCAAGCGAATTACTGTGAACTAAAATCAATGAAGCAACCTCTAAATCATGTGAAAGCGTTTTCCTCATACCGTGCGCTATATTTTCCATTTCGCACATAGTTATTAATTGCCATAGACGCAAATTATAAAGGTATAAGCTATCGTACTTCTTTTCATTGGTAATAGACTGACCTATATAAATATTGTACTCAATACCATCTGTTTTATATCTTTCGAAATAATGAGGAAACATCTCCTGAGCTTCTTCTTGCCGTTTATCTAAAATCTTTGCGAGCTTATCATTAATTTGCGAAACACTTTTTTCGTATGATTTTCTTTTATCATATACGACATGAAGATTATTATCTAAAGTAGCCGTATAACTGTTAACAAGCGCTTTAAAATCGTCATTGATATTCTTGATATGCTTAAAAACAGGATAAATATCTTTTTTTAAAAAATCTAATATTCCAACCTCATCACCCGCTTTAAGTCCTTTTTGAACATCGAGTAAATACTTTTCAATTCGAAAAATTAACTCCTCATAAATCGTTAGTTTTTCGGTTTGACATGCCTTGTTTAATACGTTTATAGCCGATGTAAGTTGCGTGATAAGATCTTCTTTTATCGCCTTATTTCTAGCAATAGAGGAATCTTTAATATCTATCTGACCATACAAAGGAAATACATTTTCAAAAATAATTTGCTCAATTTTAGCGTCTTCTTCATTCATATAAACTGCGTTCTGATAATTTTCAGCAGCTTCATAAAAACGCCATTTAACCGATGAATGAATAGATGTATAATATTCTTGTATAGTTGCTTCTAATGTATTCATAAATTCTTCTGAACTTCTTTCTGAAGCAGCCTTAAAAACAGGAATAATATCCTTTAGCTTTTGTTTGTTAACAGAATTTAATTCATAAGCTCTCGGTGATGCTATTTCCAAGAGTATTAAATTCTTATTACTAGACGCTTTAATAGGAATAAGGATTATACTCCCTATGTTTGTCTTTTTAAGTCGTTGATAAAATTGGTTTTTATTTGATTTCTGACCATACTTTTCAATATCAGATATTACAACATCTTCATTCTCTTTAAAAACTTTAGATATTATCGTATCGCAGAAAAAATCATTAGGGTTTATCGTTGCCCCCTCATCAACTAAAATACTATCTGACTTCTTAAGTCGAGGTGGCTTTGTTTCCAAATTACTAATATCAAACTGAGAAAAACCTACTTTTAAATCATTTATTGAATAAAACTCGCTTAAGTTAGTTCTCAACTTATCAATTATATTAATATCTTCTTTCTTTAGAAGGTTTGTTCTAATTGATGTAATAGCTTCGTCTGAAGTAACATCAAAAAGATTCATTATACCAAATCCTTTGAAAATATATGAATTTGGAGGAAATTTCTCTCTCCAAATATCAATGTTATCAAAATTATCTAAGAGTAACTTTATATCTTCTTTATTTATTTTCGGGGCGTTTTCTGTAGGATATACTTCTACAAAATCTGCGTTGAAGGTAGCCCTATAATGTTTCATTATACCGAATCTTTGATCAGGGATATCAAAGAAAAAAGGACGCTTTAGATCTACGGGGGTGTCATAAACACTTTCCAATATAAAAGTACAAGCATAAATATACATCAAGTTATTTTCAAGATTTCTAACTTTTAAATTATACTTTTCACCTGCATTATTCAAAATGCCTTTAAAACGCTCTGTAAACTTAAAAGAAACAAAAGAAAATGGAATGGAGGCTATCTTTATTTCATTATTTGTGAGAATTTCAGGAAACAAAGGATCTAATAATAAACTTATTGTATCAAAATGCTTCTCTATTAAAGAAATATCTGTAAATCCATTAATTAATTCTGGATATTTTTCAATTTCATTAATCATCACCTTTGATGATTCATGAAAAGGATGGTCTTTCATTGCTTCACTACCATACTTTACATATAAATCAAGTACTTTTCTGAAACTTACTTGTAATTGCAAAGGAAGCTCTATGTTATGAGTTCCATTTATATTTCTGATATTCATGATTTAAGTTTTCCCCTGAATACAAAATTACAAAATAGTTTTTGTTTAACCATAACACATTAAGCAAGGCCTCTTAAAATGAAATACTTCCCCCTTACGTAATTAATAAAACTCTTTTAATAAACAGTACCTATTAAAAAAACTTCTTTTTACCGAAGTTATAGATATTAAAAAGTGTTCGATCTTTCAATAGAATCATACATCTAAGCTTAATATAAAATATTTTAGTGAGATTTTCTTCGTTTATTTTTGCCTAAAATAGATACTTATAGGAACTCCTGTAAAACGATAATGTTCTCTTAATTTATTTTCTACAAATCTTCGATAAGGATCTCTTATATATTGAGGCAGATTCGCAAAAAAAGCGAATTGTGGCGTTTGTGTTGGTAATTGCATACAATATTTTATTTTCACAAACTTACCTTTGATTGCTGGAGGAGGATTTTGTTGAACAATATCCAACATTACTTCGTTTAACTTACTAGTTTGAATTCTACGTTTTTTATTTTCATATATTTCAACAGCCGTTTCTATAGCTTTAAAAATTCGTTGCTTAGTTAATGCTGAAATAAAAATAACAGGAACATCAGTAAAAGGTGCTATTTTTTCTTTGATTTGACGCTCAAAATCGCGCATTGTATTAGTTTCTTTTTCTATCAAATCCCATTTATTTACCAGTACAACAACCCCTTTTCTATTTTTTTCAGCAAGCCAAAATATCTTCTCATCTTGCCCTTCAAAGCCTCTTGTTGCATCAATTACCATAAGAGCTACGTCACAGTGTTCTATTGCTCTTACAGCTCTCATCACAGAATAAAACTCAAGATCTTCCTTAACTTTTGATTTCTTTCTTATTCCTGCGGTATCAACCAGATTAAATTCGAATCCAAAACGACTGTATTTAGTATCAATAGTATCACGGGTTGTTCCCGCAATATTCGTTACAATATTTCTATCTTCCCCTATTAATGCATTTATCAAAGATGACTTACCCGCATTGGGTCTTCCTACAACAGCAAATCTAGGGAGATCATTTTCTGTTTCTGCACCTTCTTCAACTTGAGGTATTTCTTCTGCAATAGCGTCAAGTAATTCTCCTGTCCCACTTCCATTAATTGATGAAATTGTATAATAATCTCCTAGTCCCAGATTATAAAATTCTACAGCATCAGCGTCTCTCATAGCATTATCAACCTTATTTACAACCATAAACAAGGGCTTTTTTACCTGACGCAAAATCTTTGCTACAGCATCATCCATTGGAGTAATGCCTTGTTCAACATCTACAACAAACATAATAATATCAGCTTCATCAATAGCCAATTGGACTTGCTTTCTAATTTCTTCTTCAAAAATATCATCAGAACCAACAACATAACCTCCTGTATCAATAACAGAAAACTCTTTACCATTCCACTCTGACTTTCCATAATGTCTATCTCTGGTTACACCACTTACAGAATCAACAATGGCTTCACGACGCTTTACTAAGCGGTTGAATAGTGTTGATTTTCCTACATTTGGCCTTCCTACTATTGCTACTATATTGCTCATTTTGCAAAGGTAGTATTTCTGTAAAACAAAACATTAAAAAAAGCTGTCTATTGCAAAATAAAATAAAATATCCAACTGAAAGAAGTCAAAACGTTTAGCCTAAATAAAATTTTTCTTACGATATCAAAAAACGCTGATTAAAATATAAGAATCTATAAAAAATTTCTGCTAAGGGTAAACAATCTCATTCTTAAAGATAAGAATCCAAAATTTAAATAAATTTTAGATTTGAAAAACTTGTACGGTTTTTAATTCATTTATTTAGTTTACGGACTCTTTTATTCACAAAACCTGTCAAAAGTTGTCTTAAAACTAAAACTTTTCCAACACACTCTTCAACATTAATATGAATGTCCAAAAATATTTTCCGCGACAATAAAAAACCATTAAGGCAGCCTTGTTTTTTGTCTACAACTTTAGATTTCTTTTTCTTCTAACCTATTACTTTTTAAAGTTTATTTAGTAATACTATTTCCATAAAAACCAACTAATATTTATCGGTTCAATATTCTACATTGTCAATATCTGAAATAAAGCCTAAAAAATCAAGCATTTAAACAAAACCTTACAACTAAGAGCTAGTTATGCATTACATTTTAACATTAAAAAAACTTAAAACCTCAAAAACAAAATGCTAACTACAAAAAATACTAATATCTTAATTAAATTAAACAGTTACTTGATTTAATTTAATAGGTTATGCTTAATCTTTGTACCCAAAACGCTTTAACTGACGATCGTTTGACCTCCAATTTTTATTGACTTTTACATATAAATCAAGAAAAACTTTTTTATCAAAAAATCGTTGTAAATCTTTTCTAGCATCTGTACCAACTCTTTTAATGGCACTTCCTTTATGGCCTATTATTATACCTTTTTGAGTATCACGTTCAACCATAATTACCGCTCTTATTTTTATGATGTCTTGTTCTTCAATAAAACTTTCAGTTTCTACTTCTACTGAATAAGGGATTTCTTTTTTATAGTGTTGCAATATTTTTTCTCTTATTGCCTCATTCACAAAAAAACGTTCTGGCTTATCAGTCAACTGATCTTTAGGATAAAAAGGCGCTGCTTCTGGTAACAATTCTATTATTTTATAGAATACGGTCTCTACATTAAATTTTTCCAATGCAGATATTACATATACAAATGAACTAGGCACCTTTTTCTTCCAGTAATCTACTTTTTCTTCAACTTCTTGCTGAGTTGACTTATCAATCTTATTCAAAAGCAGTATCACTGGAATTTTACTATGAATTATCTTTTTAAAAAACTCTTCATTCTTCAACTCTTTCTCACCAATTTCTACCATGTAGATAAGAACATCAGCATCTTCAAAAGCGGATTTCACGAAATCCATCATTGACTCTTGCAATTCATATGCTGGTTTTATGATTCCTGGAGTATCTGAAAAAACGACTTGATAGTCATCTCCATTGACTATTCCCAAAATACGATGTCTTGTGGTTTGTGCCTTTGAAGTAATAATCGATAATTTTTCACCTACCAAGGCATTCATTAATGTTGATTTTCCAACATTGGGATTACCTATAATATTTACAAATCCTGCTTTATGTGTCATACCGCAAAGATACATGCTTTTAAAGTAAGAAAACACCTTTACAATCCATTGATAACGTAATGATTGCATTTTTTTCACAAAAAAAGCCTCTTTCATTTGGAAAAAACAAAGAAAAATAGCTATATTTGCACTCACAAATCGCGGGATAGAGCAGTAGGCAGCTCGTCGGGCTCATAACCCGAAGGTCACAGGTTCGAGTCCTGTTCCCGCTACTAGAAAAGTTTCGTTTACACGAAGCTTTTTTATTTTAATAAATATTAGTTAATCACCTATAAAGGAAGACTCAAACCTTTCAAAATGACAGGTATAGCCATTTGGGTTTTTCTTTAAATAATCTTGATGATAATCTTCTGCTAACCAAAATTTTGTAAAAGGCTCCAAAGTAGTGACCACTTTATTCCCCCACCTTTCAGATGCATCAACTATTTTAATAAAATCTTCAGCAACTTTTTTCTCCTCATGGTCTTGATAAAAGATTGCAGATCTATAACTCGAACCACGATCATTTCCTTGCTGATCAATAGTTGTTGGATTATGAATTCTATAAAAATAATCCAATATTTCTCTAAAATTTGTTTTATCGTGATCGTACGTTAACTCAACTCCTTCAGCATGACCTGGATGATCATTATATGTAGGAAATTCATTCAAACCTCCCAAATACCCGACTTCTGTATCTATAATACCGTAACGACCCCTAAACAAATCTTCCATCCCCCAAAAACAACCTCCTGCTATATATGCTTTTTTGATATTTTTCATTTCTACGTTTTTACAAAATTGCTTTTTATCTTCTTAACTAGGATATTCTTTTTAAATAACATCTTCTAAAACTTGCTATTCAATAATTTTATTCCAATAAGCATCTTTACTTTTAACATGTTTTACGTAAGGACATACAGCAACAGCCTTATACCCCTCTTCATTAAGCTTTTCAAATGTTTCTAAAACAAGCTTTTTTCCAATTCCTTTTCCCCTCAATTTTTCAGGAATTTCAGAATGAATCAAAAACATTTTCCCCTCTTTGTATTCATATTCTACTTTAGACTCCTCTCCATCAACCTTAAGAATAAACTTTTTCTCTTCTTTATTATGTCTTATCTCTGCCATTATATTTTTTTATTATAGTTTAATATTACGGATGTTTTCTAATAAAAATATTGATTGTGTTTATTTTTCTTACATATGATTAGTCGGAGTTAATAACGTTTCATTTCATTAAAGTTTTTAACAATTTAAGAGAATAATCACCCCCCTTTTCCATTACTATTATTTTTTTCAAGAATCATTGATTCGGAATTAATACAATACCTAAGTCCACTAGGCTCTGGACCATCAGGAAAAACATGCCCTAAATGTGCATCACAGGTATTACAAAGCACCTCAACCCTAATCATACCAAAGGAAATATCCTTAATGTACTGTATTGCGTTCCTCTTAATAGGTTGCGTAAAACTTGGCCAACCTGTTCCTGAATTAAATTTAATACTAGAATCAAATAACGGAGCCTTGCAACATACGCAATTATACTTTCCAGATTCATAAGCTGTACACAGTGCTCCTGAATGCGGCCTCTCAGTACCTTTTTCTCTTGTTATTCTGTATTGCTCTGGTGTTAAAATTTCAATCCATTCAAAATCTGTTTTTTCTACCCTTCTATCAGGTATTAGATTTCCATTAACTGTAAAACCTATGATATCCTTCCAAACTAATACTTCTTTTTTCATCTACTATACATTTTTACTTTTTACAAAGATAAAAAAGAGTTTTCTCAAGTCCTATTGATTGAAAACCTCTAATTCTTTTCTCAATAAACATTCATTCAAATACGTATTATTATACTTACAATCAATTCAAAATTGACTATTCAAACAAATCAACACCTATAAATCATAAATAAACAGACTAAGCACAAACCAACCGAAACAAAAACCTAACAAACAGCACGTTAAAAATAAACAGACTAAAAACATTAAAATAAACCAAAATAAAAGCTGTTCTTTTAAAAAAAAGATTAAATTTGCACCCACAAATCGCGGGATAGAGCAGTAGGCAGCTCGTCGGGCTCATAACCCGAAGGTCACAGGTTCGAGTCCTGTTCCCGCTACCAAAAAGGAAAAAAGCTTCACAGAAATGTGAAGTCTTTTTTGGTTTTAGAGGTACAACATAGGTACAACAAATAGCGATTTTACTTGACCCTTTTTAACTTAATTTAAAACTTCATCGGCTTAATTCTTTTATGTTTTCGCAATATATTATATAACTGTATTTTTGTTTTTTGAGTTTTAATTCGATTTTGTGTTCTTTTTTTATTACGTTGTTTAAGTTCCTTTATTTTTTGTTGTTCCACTAAAGCTAAAAGCATTTTAATATCACCAATCATAGCGTTTTTATCAATTAAGTATTGTTCCTTTAGTAACGCTAACAAAAAAGAAGTTGCTTTTTGTAGTAAAATAACAGCTCCTTTTCCTAGTATGGTATCTTCCTTTTCGAATTTCTTCATCATGAAAATTTTCCCTCCAATACTTCCTGTGATAAAGTCTTGATACAAATCATCAAAACTTGGTGCACTCCAATAATCTATCATATTAAAAATTGATTAAGAACTAATACCTAAGTTATAACATCGGATATACCTTTTAAAAGGATTTAAATTGTACAATTTTCTTTTGGTGAAAATGACCAGTTACCTGTATGAGTTTAATCTCGTTATTTTATTTTTTTGATGCCTATACAACTTCCACGTAAAGCACTAACTGATTTTATAAAACTGTATAAAGAAGAGTTTGATATTGACTTAACAGAAAAACAAGCGAAAGAAGAACTATCAGATTTATTATACATCTATGCTTTTTCCGAAGGGAAAAATCATGTATTAAATGCTATTAGTTCTTTACAAATTAAAAATAGAGAATAAACTTTACATGCTTCCCCATTAACTATAGCCAAAAACGAGGATTCTGCCAATGATAGTTTATTTGGGAAGCCAGAATCTTCCTTTTTATTGCTTATAAAACTCTATGAATACTATTGATTATAAAAACATACGTTTCTGCCTCTATTTACGAAAATCTCAAAGTAGAGAAGATAGGCAAATTGCATCTTTAGAATCTCAAATACGAGAACTCAAGGAGTTTGATCAGAAAATGAATTTTAAAATTTATAGTATTTATGAAGATGCTGCTTCGGCGCATATTCCAAATAATCGACACGCCTTTACACAAATGCTCTCCTACCTTAAAAAAAGTTCAATTAACGGAATATTAACATGGAAATCAGACCGTCTCTCACGTAACATGATTGACGGTGGCTATTTGATACATCAATTACAAACAGAAACTTTCCAGTTAATACAAACACCGTATTCACGGTATTTGCCAACAGATAATATGCTACCTCTTATTATTGAAATGAGAATGGCAAATCAACACAGTTTAGATTTATCTAAAAATGTGAAACGGAGGAATAAGATTAAAATACAAAATGGAGGATTTTGTAATATGGCTCCTATCGGTTACAAAAATTGTAAGGAAACAAAAACAGTTATCAAAGATTCCGATCGATTTGATAAAGTGCAACAGCTTTTTTATTACTATTTATCAAGGAAATATAGCTTGTCTCAATTAAGTAAACTCTGTAAGGACACGCTTCACTTAAAAGGAATCTTTAGCAATAAACCATTAAGTCTTTCTAGTATACAAAAAGTATTTACCAACCCATTTTATTACGGAAAGGTATATAATGGCTCTCATGAACAACGAGGGAATCACCCACAAATGATTAATTTTAGTCAGTTTGAAAAAATTCAGAAACTATTACAACAATCAGGAAGAAGAAGTGCTACCAATTGTAGTTTTGCTTATACAGGGATGCTTCACTGCGGAGAATGTGGAGCGGGGATTACTGCCGAAGAAAAAGTAAAATATAAATGTCCTACATGCAACAAAAAACAAACAGCGAAACACCCTTGAAAATGTTCCTGTGGTTATCAAATCACAAAAAAAGATATTGCTACAGTCAAGCGATATATCTATTACCATTGTTCTAAATCGAAGCAAAAATGCACTCGAAAATATCTAAATGCAACAAAATTAGTTAGCTTCGAACCCTGTTTTGATAGACGAAAAATTGCAAGTTGAAGCCAAAAAACCGTATTTGACCTTGCAATATATCCGAAATCATAAAAGTCTCCATATCGAACCCCCAAAAAACCACTCTGCAAAAGACCTAAAAGGTGATTTAAAGACTTGCTATACTATGTGGCTGGCGCTCGTGGAGGATTTTGGAACTTTTTTATAAGTATGCTTATTTTTCTTTTTTATAGTGGTGTTTTTGTGAATTTACAGTACAAGTGGTCGGTTACTTAAACTGCAAGGCTATCCCAAGCAATATCACTTTACAAGAATTTTCTCGGCATAAGAGTTATTCCAATTCCTTCTTGTCAAGATGATTGCTTTTGGGATGAAATAGCCTTGTGTAATAACCTTTAACCACTTGTATGATGAAAACACAAACAGCCCAATTTTTAGTAAAAGAAAAATTAGAAGCGATTATTCAAAATGAGTCCAACACTATCAAAGCTCAAGTAGCCAAAGAAGCCTTGGATTACACCTGTGAATATATTGTCAGCTTTTTTGAGTATTTATTCCGTTATGGATGTATCTCCGGTATGGTTACTTCTTTAGTTTATTATGTAGATACACATCAGTTTTATGATACGCACTATAATGAAATTGAACGTATTCGAGAAAACTATGAAGAATTCACAGAGTATCCATTAAGCATTCAAGGCGATTTAAAAAACTTTTTAGCCTGATTTTCTTTTGAACAAACTGCTTATGATGAATTGGCAAATGAATTAGGACTTGAAATATAGTCCTTTTTTGGAGTTTATAAAGAATCTACTTCATCACGACATGCATAATGGAGTTCATTTTCATAAGCATAGTTTCTTATTTGACAAAGTTAATCTTCAAGAAAAAATAACAAAGATTTTCTCGACATAAGCTCTTATTTCAATTGCTCTTTGCTGTTTTTTCTTTTCGATTTGAGAGTGTCAAATAATTAAAACTATTTGATACTTATGAAAACTTCAGCCTTACCATTATTTTCTATCGGAGAAGTAACACTGTCATACCAAAAAAGACAACCATCCCCATTTCAAAAAATTGCAAGTTCAAGCGATGCAGATACATGTTTTAGAGCAATATATCTATGCGAACAGATCAATTATCGTGAACATATGTATGTTTTGTACCTTAATAATTCAAATGAAGTTTTAGGGGGGTATCAATTATTAAGCATAGGTGGAATAACCGTTACGTAAGCGGAAGTGCAGATGCTATAAAAGAAGTAGATAAAGATGGTAAGACATTAAGATTAACCAATACAGTAAATAAAAGATTGTTTATTCCGAATAAAACCCGAACGGAATTGGATGCATTTTTAGCTAAGAAAAATGTTTTAGGAATTACCGCCTGTGAAGTGGGTACGGCAAATGATGTAAATAGTATTTTTGGAAGGGGTATTAAAGGATGTGATGCACAATGTGTGATTACGCCAAATTATGGAGAAAAATGTGTGGTGAAATCTGGATTTACAGGAGAACGATTAGCAACACAAGGACTATGGATTGATAGAACTACAAATTTTGATTGGAATACGCAAGGAATGATTAATTATCAAGGAGATGAAGACAACCATTATTATACTGGAAATGCCAGTAACAAAACTGAAAAACGGCGTTGTAATCCTGCTAATGGTTACAATGTAGGAAACTATGGATACAGACCCACCGCTACAGGATGGCATCTATTTAAATGTGAAAAGTGGGATTGTTTTTTTTTGGGGGGGGTAATTATTGTTAGAGACATAAAACCTTTATCGCCAATCCCTCTAAAAGTCTTTATGAAAATGACAGTTACAAAGAATAGGGATATGGTTATCGATATACCAGACAACTCGTAACCTACTCAGGTAGTTACATAAGTTGGTGTGAAAACAGTAATAATGAAGGATTAGCCAACAATACAAATACTATTGCCGATTTACTAATTCCTTCGGCTGAAGCAGAGGGAATATACAACACACCGTTATCTCCATTAATTTAAGATTCTGAAGGGTATGAGTGTCAAAAGCCATGTAGTGATTACAACTATTACAGAGATCCAAGTGAGACTCCAAGAACCATTGATGAATGTGGAACGGGAACAGTGAATACTAGCAATACGCAGTTAGGAATTTGCTTCTCAGGGTCTATGTGTAACTCGCAGAATAATAATATTTCAAACTGTACCAATTATAATAGTAACTGTCAGGTGGTAAATGAAGGTTCAGTGTCATACACCTATACAGATACTTGTACTTTTGATTGGGATGTCTATACCAGTTCATATACAGATGCCAATGGTTGGAATACCTATAGTAATTTTTCAGGAACACAATATCGTTCAGTAAGTTGCAAAGATGAAGATAACAATTACGCCAGTCACGATAAGTGTGATTCCAATACGAAACCTACTTCTAGTCAGGCGTATACTGCTTTTCGTTGGATAAATGACGATTACTATTCTGGATGTACTGCAAAATATAATGATTTACATTTTTCACAAAACAAACAAGAAACAAACCCTCTTACTTTCATTTTATATAGTGGAGTTGCCGATGCTAAGGATATATATCATCAAATGATTGCTCCTGTAGATGGAACTTATACCGTTTATGGAACAGAATACAAAAAAGCCTACTGCTATAAACTTATGAATACACACAAACCAAAGTAGCAGATAGCTATTGTTCAGGACAATCCAAATATGGATCTTCTAGATCTTTTAGTAGGACGTGTCAAAGTTCTACTGGAGGGCAATGGTAATCAAAATCAGGTAAAGAAATTAATTCCAATAATAAGTCGAACGATAGCATAACCTAAAATGGATATGGCAGTCCCCATACCAAACCAGAATAATCCTTCCTTAGTTTTATCTAGTAAATCAGGATTAAACTCATTAAAAAAGAATAACAATCCTATACAAATAAGTAACGATGTTCCGAATAAAAATAGAAGCACTAAGAAGATGTTGGTTGAGGCGGGGAGCAATTTATTAAGTATATATTTCGCTCCTTCTCCTTCATCTTTTTCTATTTTTTAGTGTTGGGTCCAGGTAACAGCCCTAGTGTATTTCCAACAGGCGGTATTCGGGGTTTTCGAGGATTTTCTTTTTGTTGTGCATATACAATAGGCATTTGATAAGAAGAAATGTTAGGTGTCAAACTTACCATAAGAGCTAACAGATACAAACTTAATTTAAAATACTTCATTGTTGAGTAATCAAAGCGATCAGAAGAGTCATAGCATGTTTGTAAGCAAAAATCTAAGAAATTTATAATTTGTAAGGTTTAGATTTAAAACAAGTAAGCGTGTTGACGGAAACAGTAAAACTGAAGTTTCCGTTACCAACACGCTGACTTGTAAGGGGAATTTCCCCTTAACCCCTTTTAGCGGAATTTTTTCAAGAACTACTAAAATCTACCTTTTAGTGTAGTAATATATTATTATTTTCAATCTAAATTTGATTTGAATAAAACGTTCAAATTAAAGATGGAAGTTAGATATAGTCGGAATAGAATATATGTTAAACCAGAAGAACAAGCACTAATTAAAAATTACCCTATTTTATTAGGAGGGTCTGGAATTGGTAGTGTTATAGCAGAGTGTGCTTTACGCTTTGGTTTTGAGAATATAACTATAATAGATGGAGATTATGTTGAAAATTCAAATTTAAATAGGCAAAATTACGTAGAAGATGACATTAATATAGATAAGGTAGATGCAATTAAAAAAAGATTGTTATCAATTAATAATAAGGCTAATATAAATGTGTATAATTGTTTCTTAACAACAGAAAATGTTGAAAGTTATATTGATAGGCATAAAATAGCTATTAATGCTTTAGACTTCACTTCAGATGTTCCATTACTTTTTGATGAAGTTTGCCAAAGAAAAAATATTCCTGTTTTACATCCTTATAATTTAGGTTGGGGAGGATTAGTAACAGTAATATCTCCAAAAGGTTTATCATTAAAAGCTATTGCAAAAAAAGGACAAAAAATCAATGAACTTCGAGTAGTTGAATACATTTCTAGCTATTTGAAATTCTGGAGAACATCACAATTCTGGATTGATGAGGTATTGCATGAGTACTTAAATGAAAAAGAAAAGTTGTCTCCTCCGCAATTATCTATTGGTTCATGGATAGTGGCAAGTATGTGTACACATCTTCTTTTTAAAATAGCAACAAATAAAGAGTATAAACGATTTCCAGAATTTTATTTTTCCTCTATTAATGCTGATTAGATTAATTTATTATTGGTGGCGTATACAATGGCTTCCGAAATATTAGTAACTTCTAATTTTTCAAATAATTTTCTTCTATGAAACTTAACAGTATCTGGAGACACATACATAGGTTCAGCCATTTCATTAATTGTATATCCTCTTACAGAGAATTTTAAAATTTCTTTTTCTCGATTAGAGAGCTCAACTTTCTCTTCAGTTTTCCAAAAATCACCTTTTAAATCATATTTAAAAATTTTATTTGCTCCTTTTTTATATATTTTAATATTTCCAGAATTTTGTTCGTTGGAAAGAGAAATAATACAAATCGCTTTCCAAATTTTCCCTTCATCCGTTAAGAAAATAGGAGTTAATTTTTGATTAATCAAAAATGTTTTTCCTTCTTGATTTTTTAAATGGAAATCATACGAAATAGAATGGAATATTCTTTCTTTTAATGGTATGTTTTCATAAAAATTAAAGCCAACTGTATTTATTTTAAGTAATAGTTCTACATCCTCAGGAATAACATAATTGAAGTAAAAAAGGTATCCCATTTCTTGCACTTCTTCAGCAGTATGTCCACATAGAAAAAGAGGATTTTCAGAAACATATTCGAATCCTTTTTTTTCATAATCTATTACATAGATACTTTTATAGGTAGCTCTAGCAAAGGCTTTAATTGTTTCTAAATAATTAGCCGTTTGCTTGCGTTCATTCCTAGAAATGTTGGTCACGGTATTTCGTGAAGAAAAAAAATCATTAACATCTGCCATAGCTCAAATGGTTAAAATTCAAATGTAGTCATTTTAAACTAAAATGAGGAGTCTTTATTTAATAAAAAATAGAGTTTTAATTACATTTTTATTACTACTGCTACTACTAATTTGTGTAGTGCTTTGTAAGAGGCAACTATATAGTTTTGTAGCAAAAAAATATACTATGACCTTTACAAGTTACTTAGAAGAATTATCTATAAATGAAATATATAACCTATCAAAATTTGTAGTTGAGGAGAATTTTAATCATCACATAAATAAAGACAGCTTTAAAAGCATTAAAAAAGATATTAAATCTGTTTACGAGGAAGAGATTGAATATATACAAAATTCCAAAATATTTGTTAGCAGAAATAGTTCAGGAAAAATTACTGGGTCTATTAGGGTTTTAAGATGGAACTTTATAGATAAGCTGCCAATACAGAGTTTGTTTGGAATAAATCCATTACTAACTATCGAGGATAAGCCTTTTAATGATATATGGCATATTGGTAGGTTTGCTATTAAAAAAGGAATAAAAGATACCAATCTGTTTAAAAAGTTAATGGTTTGTGCCATCTCTCCAGTGTGTAGTCATGCTGAAAATATTGCTTTTGCAGAATGTGATAGCAAATTATTAAGAGTTATGTCTTTATTCGGAATAAAAACTAAAATAGTCGGTAAATCAATTAATTACTTGGGTTCTGAAACTATCCCTGTAAGCTTTTCATATACTGGTCTTATAGCATTTTATGAAGAGAATAAATACTTAATATCTAATCAAGACCTTCTTGAAAAACAATTCTCATTAAAAACTACACTTTTGTGTAGCTGATGCTTTGTGGTAATTAACCAACTTTGCGTTTGGCATAAATTATTGAATTGTTATAGGTTTTTAACATAAAAAGATTAAAATAATATGAATTTTTTTAAAGTTTTTACAACTCGCTTACTTTTTGTTTTTATTCTACGGTTTCTAATTTATGGCATATCATTAATTCCATTTTGTTATGTATTAGTATCTTATGAAAACACAATAAATAAAATACTATTACTTATAGTGACATTATTACTGGCTCCTATTTTAATTATTTTTTTAACAGGCTTAACATATTACCTAACACCAAAGGTTGTTCCTGGAGCTTATAAAATCTTCTCTATACCTTTTATAAAATGGTTGCTAAAAGACCTTACAGCCAATATTGTTACTACTTCTAAGTTTCTTAATGATATTGCTAATAGAGTAGATTTTATAAAGATTATTTATTATAGACTGCTAGGAGTTACTAATATAAAAACAATGATTATTGCGTCTGATGTGCTTATTATGGATCCTAATAAATTTACGTTTGGTAAAAATATTTTTATTGGAACTTCTACATTAATTAGTGGGCACTTTATTAAAAATAGAAAACTAGTTTTAACTATGGGAGAATTCGGCGATAATGTTCAAATAGGAGCTTGTTGTAAGATTGCTCAAGGCGTAAAGATTGGTAAAAATAGTATTATTGGATTTGGAGTAAATATTGGAGTAGATTGTATTATTGGAGAAAATGTAATTATTCATGATGCTACTTCCTTAGACGAATATTCAGTAATTGGAGACAATACTGTTGTTGGAAAAAAATGTTTGATTGGAAGAAAAACACATATTGGGAAAAAATGCAGGGTAGGACATTATTCATCTGTAGGATCAAAATTAAATATAGGTGACCATGCAGATATCCCTGAATTAAGTACAATTAAAACTGATATGTAATGGTAGAAGAAATTAAACATTTTGCCAAAAAAAATGAGGACATCTGTGCTATTATTTCCTTTGGGTCTCTACATAATGGAGATCTTAGTAATAGTGATGAGTTTTCAGATCTCGATTTATTTGTATTTACAACAGCGCCAGAAAAGTATTTAAACTCTGAAAATATAAAGTGGTTATACGATTTTGGGAATCCTCTTTCCGTACTGGTAATTAATAACCCCGTTGAAAAAAACATGATTAATAGGGTAATGCTAGATAATTACTTCTCATTCGATATTATTCCGATTAGTTACAAGAAGTTTAGTATGGTGAAGTTTTTCTTTCTTTTGAAACAATTTAAACTAACAGGATTATTAAAAAATAAAGGAACTATTATTCATGAGCTTAAAACATTTTATTCGTATCTAAGCAGAGGATATACGATTCTTTATGATAAAAAAAACATAACTGAATTAATTTTTAAAATAAAAACTACATATAAAGAAGATGTTGAAGATTTAGATATTTCAAAAATAGCTTTTGAAGAATGTTATCATGATTTCTGGCAAAATGCGTTTAAATTTTTAGGGAAAATTATTAGAAATGAAGTGTATTATGGAATCGTTAGAATAGATGATGTTTTAAAGAAAAGGTTAATAAAAATGCTAGAATGGGAGGCAAAATTATATTATAAATATAAAGGAGATACATATTTTGATGGAAAAAAAGTAAGTGAATGGGTTTCTGCCGAAACAATGAACGATTTAAAGAAGACAACCTTTAATTTTAATCAAAGGGAAAACATAAATACGCTTCGTAATCACATTGAAATATTCCAAAAAGCTTCAAAAAATGTTGCTGCAATAAAGCATTATAGTCGCAGTGAAAATCTAGAGAAAAAAATTATTGAAAAACTAAACGAATATTCTTTATAAATGAAACAAGTTAAGAATACACTCGCCATTGCTTTTCCAATTATTTTAGGACAGTTAGGTTTTACATTACTAGGATTTATAGACAATGTAATGGTTGGTAAACTGGGAGCTTCATCCTTAGCAGCTATATCACTATCAAACAGTTTTATTTTTATAGGATTAGCCATTGGAATAGGGTTTTCTATTATGATAACACCTTTAGTATCTAACGCCTTAGGTGAAAAAAATTATGATAAAATCTCAAAATTATTTTATAATGGTTTATTGCTTTGTACATCATTAGGGATTGTATTATTTCTTTGTATATGGAACTCAAAATATATTATCTATAATTCGAAGCAATCAGCTGAAGTTGTAAAACTCGCTATTCCTTATTTAGAAATAGTGGCGTTGTCGTTAATTCCTTCTATGATTTTTCAAGGGTTAAAGCAATTTATCGATGGATTATCCAAAACAAAATATCCTATGTTTTGTATCATCATAGCGAACTTGATAAATATTTTTTTAAACTACGCATTAATTTTTGGAGCTTTTGGATTTCCAAAATTAGGGGTATATGGTGCTGGATTAGGAACTTTTATATCTAGGATTATAATGTTGGCATTAGCGATACTATTTATTTTAAAAATAGAAAGTATAAGACAGTATATTAAAAGGTTAAATATTAACGAATTAAATATAACTACTATACTAAGTGTAACCAAAACAGGGGCTTTTTCTAGTATTCAAATACTTTTTAAAATAAGCCTTTTCTCTGCTGCAATATTGCTTTCGGGAATTTTAGGGGAAAACTTTCAAGCAGCAAACCAAATTATTTTAAGCTTGTCAGGACTATTATTTGTAGTTCCTTTAGGAATTGCAACAGCCAGTTCAATACGAATTTCAAAAATGATTGGAGAGAAAAACAAAAATGAGATTCAACTCATTTCTTGGTCTTCCTTAAAGATTATCATAAGCTTAGAGATCCTATTCTTTATAATATTATACCTATGTAAAGATTTATTACCATTAATTTATATAAATGATATTACAGTTGTCCAAATGGCTTCTAAAGCAATAATTTTGTTAGCTATATTTCACTTTTTCGATGGGATAGAAGTCGTTGTATTAGGGTTTTTAAAAGGATTCAATGATACAAAAACTCCAGCTACTTTATGTTTTTTATCTTATTGGGTAATTGGGTTCTCTATTTCTTATTTCACTTATGAATCTTATGGAATGAAAGGTATATGGAGTGGATTAATAATTGGAGTTTTATCTTCGACGATTGTTTTATTGATGAGATATAGAAATGTTTACAATATGTTTTTAAAAGGAGGAAAAGTAATGAAATAAATTTATAAAAGCTCTAAATACTTCAATTAAATCAATATATCTCCAAAAGGAGGAAATAATAAAAAATAAAAAAAGCAATGAGTAAAGAAATATGTCTTACCAATTTACTTTTAAATTATGGCAATGCTAATGCTAGTAAAATTTCTATCATTCAAAATCAAAAAGCGCTAACTTACACTGAGCTTATAGAAAAAAGCAAAGCATTAGCCAATTATTTATACTATATAGGAGCTCCTAATAAACAGTGTATAGGAATATATCTAGAATCATCATTAGAGTTAATGATAGGGGTTTGGGGAGTCTTATTTTCCAATAATGCGTATTTGCCTTTAGCTACTGAATATCCTGAAGCACGTATTAAATATATGATTCAGGATAGCAATACAAAATACATTATTACTAAAGAATCATTAAAATCTGATTTGCAAAATTTAACTTCAAAGAATATTACAATTGTTACTTTAGAAGAAATTGAAATACACACGAAAAAAAAATTAAGCGAATTCACTTTTTTAAACCAAACTCAACCTGAAAATTTAGCATACGTAATATATACTTCTGGAAGTACTGGAGCTCCAAAAGGCGTAATGATTCAACATAAAGCTATTGTAAATCAAATGCAATGGATAAAAGAAGCATATGCTCTTGAGAATAAAATTATACTACAAAAAACACCTATTAGTTTTGATGCTGCACAATGGGAAATCTTAGCCATAGCATGCGGATGTACTGTAGTTATAGGAGAAGAAGGCATCCACAGGGATCCTGAAAGGATTATTGATAAAATTAAAACGCATAAGGTAACTACCTTACAATGCGTCCCTACATTATTACGAGCCCTACTTCACTATGATGAGTTTAAAGAATGTACTTCGCTTACGCAAATATTTAGTGGCGGGGAAGCGTTGTCTAAAAAATTAGCACTTCAATTTATGGACACATTCCCTATATGTGATTTAGTTAATTTATATGGACCAACAGAATGTACTATTAACGCATCATCATATAAGGTGAGTCCAGCAATTAAAAATGAATCTTTTCATACCATTCCTATAGGTACCCCTGTAGCAAATACGAAATTCTATATTTTAAACGAAAATAAAGAGCGAATTTTTAATAATGAGATTGGAGAATTATACATAGAAGGAATACAATTAGCTAAAGGATATTTCAATAAACCTGAAGAAACTACAGAAAAATTTATAGCAAATCCATTTTCAGAAAATAAACAATCAAAATTATATAAAACAGGCGATAGAGCGTTTTGGAATAAAGATGGAACTGTACAATTCATAGGAAGAGTAGATAATCAAATAAAATTAAGAGGGTATAGAATAGAACTCGATGAAATCAGAACAGTTATCGAAAAACATAGCTGGGTTAAAAATGCTTTAGTAACAGTTAAGAAAAATCCAACAACAAGGATTAAAAACCTTATGGCATTTATTGAACTTGATGCAAATGAAGCAGCATTAATGGATCAAGGAAATCACGGGAATCACCATCAATCCAAGAAAAACAAATTACAAATCAAAGCCCAATTATCTAATTTAGGATGTAGACCGTATGAAGAAAACGAAGAAAAAAATATAAAACTATTTTTTAAAGATGCTTCTGTTGAGCAAAAAAGATTCACATTCTCGCGAAAAACATATAGGTTTTATAATGGAGGAGATGTTTCAAAACAACAAGTGATCAATTTATTAAAAACACCACAAAAAGAGCAAAAAATAAAAAGCTTAGCATCATTACAATTTAATGAACTAAGTTCTTTTTTAAGGTATTTTGGACAGTTCAAAAGTAAAGAACGCTTATTGCCAAAATACAGTTATGCTTCACCTGGAGCATTATATGCAACACAAATGTATCTTGAAATACACAATATTTGCGGTTTATCTTGTGGGATATATTATTATCATCCTATTCATCACGAGCTAATTCAAATAAGAAAAATCCAACCAAAAAATTATGCACAAATACAGATACATTTTTTAGGAAAGAAAAGTGCTATCGAGCCTGTTTATAAAAACAATATACAAGAGGTCTTAGAAATAGAGGTAGGACATATGCTAGGTGTTTTTGAAAAAATACTACCTAAATATGGATTATATGTAAATGAAGGCTCTTTTAATCCTAAAATCAAACCCTCTTTAAATTGTTTAGATGAAGATTACTATTTAGGTACTTTTAATATCGTTCCTAATTCCTCTTATACAAATAAAGATGAGGTTTCTATATATGTACAAACACATTTAAATACAATTAAAGACTTAGAAAAAGGATTGTATTCATATACTAACAATGCATTAAAATTTCTTTCTAAAGATATTATATTAAAAAAAGAAGTAATTGCTATAAATCAAGAAGTCTATGAAAGAGCAAGCATAGGAATTTCAATGGTAAGTACAGCAAAAAAATCTTGGAAAAAATTTATTGTACTAGGAAAGAAACTACAGCATTTACAAATGAATCCCTTGTATTTTGGGTTTATGTCTTCTGGCTACAGTTCAAAATCTGGTAATAATCTTCCTTCAGCTAATAAAATAAATAGGATTTTAGAGGAATTAAAGCAGCCTCTAGGAGAATCTTATTTCTGTATTGGAGGGCTTATTAATAATGACCAAATGAATTCACAAAATATGAATGAAGATATTGTTCATATGAAGGGACCTGAAGAAATGTTAAAAGAAGACCTAATGAATACACTTCCCCATTATATGATACCTAACAACCTTATCATATTAGATAAATTGCCTCATACTCCCAATGGGAAATTAGATATGAAAGCAATAAATTTTAAAGCAGATGAATATCTAAAGCATCATAAAAGAGCTATTATTCTTCCCAAAAATAGAACTGAAAAAATGATTGCGAAAATCTGGAAAGAAATCATGGAGGTAGAAGAACTTTCAATTCAAGATGATTTTTTTGAATTTGGAGGAAACTCATTATCAGCTGTTGCGCTTCTCAATAAAATTAATAAAGCTTTTGAAATGACGCTTCCGATGCAAATATTATTTGAATATTCTACGATTGAAAAACTAGCAAGAAAAATTAACGATAAGAAAATAATTAGCCTATCTAGACTAATCCCTTTACAAGAAAAAGGTCATGAATCTCCAATTTTTTGCTGGCCTGGACTAGGAGGATATACATTAAATTTGAAGCCCATGGCATTAAAAATGGGAAAACATCAACCTTTCTACGGAATACAAGCTTTAGGAATAAACAAAGGAGAAAAACCGTATAGTGCTATTTCGTGTATGGCAAAAAAAGATGTAGAAGAAATTCTTAAAAAACAACCTGAAGGCCCATATACACTTTTTGGATTTTCATTTGGTGCTCGAGTCGCTTTTGAAACATGTTATCAATTAGAAAAATTAGGAAAGCATGTAGAGAATTTAATTTTAATAGCCCCTGGGTCTCCCAAAATATGGAGTGAAAAAGAAACAGTAAATAGCCATCAGCCATCCTTTAAAAATCCAGCTTTTGTAACAATTTTATTTTCGGTTTTTGCTGGAAAAATTAATGACCAAAACCTTAAAAAATGTTTAACTACAATAAAAAATCAAAACGATTTTACAACTTTTATCTGCAACACATTTAAATATCTATCAAAAGAGTTAGTTACTAGAATTACAGAAATTGTGAAGCTAACATATGAGTTTAAATACAATTTTAAAGAGCTTAAAGAACGTAAAGTTAAAGCACCTATAACCATATTAAAAGCCAGAGGAGATGATTATTCTTTCTTAGAAGAATCTCCTTTCTTTACCGAAAGAAAACCAAATATAATACACTTAAGCGGAGATCATTACACTATTTTAAAAGAACCTTATATAGAAGAGTTAATTACTGCTATAAATACTAGTATAAAAACAAATATTACAGAAAATACTACACTCAATAGATTGAACAATAAAACGAAATATACCATGCCACATATCGATATAAAGCACTTTCCCGTTGAAATTGATAAGGAAAGAAAAGCGCACTTTATAAAAAAAATTACACAACTAATTACCGAAACATTTTCTTGTGATGAAGATGTAGTATCATTAGCTATTCAACCGATTTCTCCTAGTGAGTGGGATGCATTAGTTTATGAAAAAGAAATTGTAGCTAAACAAATGTGGTTAGAAAAATACCCAAACTATGGATCATTAAAAAGCAAAAAAAATCATGAATAAAAATTATAATATTCCTTTAAAATTTAGTGAAGAAGTAGCTGATGCTTTACACGATGGAAGTCCTATTGTTGCTTTAGAATCTAATGTAATTACTCATGGATTACCATATCCAGATAATGCCTTAACAGCAAAAAAAGTTGAAGAAGCAGTAAGAAAAGGAGGAGCTATTCCAGCAACCATAGGAATAAAAGATGGAGAGATATTAATTGGAATGTCTTTTAATGAAATAGAACAATTTTCCAAGGCTAAAAATATTCCAAAAATAGGTAATAGAGACATTTCAATTTTGCTTGCCCAGAGAAATAGTGGAGCAACTACTGTAGCTTCAACTATTATGATAGCAGAATTAGCAAATATTAATTTTTTTGCTTCAGCAGGTATAGGAGGGGTTCATAGAGGGGCGGAACAAACGATGGATATTTCGGCAGATCTTATGCAATTTACTAAGTCGAAAGTAGCAATGGTATGTGCTGGAGCTAAAAACATATTAGATCTAGGTTTAACAATGGAATATCTTGAAACACATGGAGTACCTATTATTTCATATCAATCTGATTACTTTCCTGCATTTTACTGTAAATCAAGTGGGTTTAAAAGCCCTCATAGAATAGATAACATAACAAAAATAGCAGATGTTATACAAATGCATTGGGCTTTTGGGAACAAAAATAGCATGCTTATTACAAAATCAATTAATGACGAAGATGCTATTGACGAAAGAGAAGTAGAAGATATTTTAAATAAAGCTATTATAAATGCAGAAAAAAAGAAGATTTCAGGTAATGCTATTACAAAATATTTGATGCAAATTATTGATAGAGAAACTCAAGGAAGAACAGCAAGAGCAAACGCGTCTGTACTTATTAGTAATGCAGAGTTTGCTGGGAATTTAGCTTCTGTATATGTAAGTATAACTAAAGAGGCTGTTTTATAATGAAAAATAAAGAAGAAATAAGATTGTCTAAAACCGTTGAAACATTGTTAAATGATGAACAATATCACATAGAGTTTAATGGTCATCTAACTAATCATTCTAAACATGCTGTAATTGCTTTGGCAGGTTTAAATACTAGCGATGAAAAAATTCAATCTTATTATGATAATCATGCAAAAGAGACAGCATATGGTTATGGATTAGAGCTATCTAGGCCATCTTTACATAAAATTACCCATGATAATTGGAAAAAATATCTTGGTAAACGTACTAGTTTTTCTTCATATGTGAGTTTTTTCAAAAGAGAAGAAGAAGAATTAGGGATGATAATACTGCTACAAAAATATTTGCCTGTATTACTTTCTGGTTGGGTAGGAGCTTTTACTCATGCAACTATCCATACTGGTTGGGGAATAAGTGTAAGAAATAGATGTATGATCATAGAAGGTTTAGCTTATATGGCGTATACTTATGTAAACTGTAATGCTACCAATATGCAGTTTGATAAAAAGACCACAGCTACTTCTCCAATTGATTCTATTTTAGGAATAGCTAGATATTGGAAAGAGAATACCAAGGAATTACAAAATTGGGTTAAAGATTCTCAAGATGAAACAATTTCTGATACAGCAAAATATATGCATAGAGAGCTAAAAAGATCTGGATTGCAGTACCGAATAGCTTGTATGGTAGGAAAAGGACATCCATTAATATATGAAACACCAGGATGGTTAATAGAAAAAGGTTCATCGACATTGTGGGAAGAATTATATTATATGGTTACAATACTCTATTTATCTGCTCCTGGTGACTTTGTAATACTTCATCTGATAACGTCATTGCATGCAATGGAAAATATAGCAGAGGTTTTACCAGAAGAACATCAGAAGGACGTGATTAAGCAATTTTGGATAGGGATTTTAGGAATTCTTTTTTCTAAAGGAAACTTTCCTAAAGAAAAAAAAATAGAATCATTGCATAATCTGTATAAAGAAGAATTTGATCAAGTTTTTTATGATTGTTTTTCAAATAAGGAATGGGGAAGAATAATTATAAGAGCAATAGAGGAGGAAGAAGAACATAATCCAAAATTGGTATATGTATTAAAAAAAGTATGGGAAAAAAGTAATAAAAAAAGCCTGTATAGAAATGCTGCAGCTCAATTTACGCAAACACCCGAACTACCTCCATCATTTCAGGAAAAATCTATAGATGAAAATGATATTGTAGCCTATTACCAAGATCAAAAAAAAGTTTCAACTATTAATGAAAACTTATTTCTTCTCAACCAGAGTAAGTATCTTAAATTACTACATACCAATATTAGAGATAAAAGCATAAAAAAAGTAGATTTCCTTTTTTATGCTAAGCAAGTAATTAATAAGCTTATAGAAAAAAGTATTGATTTACTTCCAGTTGAAGAGAAAAATGTAACAACCCCTGTAGGTGAAACTTATGAAGGATTAAGAGTGTCAAATAATGTTTGTGGAGTTTCAATTATGAGAGCTGGCGAAAGTATGGAAATATCTCTCAGAGAAATTATAAGAGATGCATCTATTGGAAAAATCTTAATTCAAAGAGATAAAATAACAAAACTTCCTCATTTATATTATACTGCACTACCTAATAACATATCTAACAGCAATGTGCTTTTAATGGATCCAATGTTAGCAACAGGAGGAACAGCATTAGTAGCAATTAATGTATTATTAGAACATGGTGTGAAAGAGGATAAAATTATTTTTGTAAACCTTTTAACAGTTCCAAAAGGAATTCATACAATACATAAAAAGTATCCAAAAGTTAAAATAGTAACCTCAGCAATCGATAAGAATTTAAATAAAGAAGCATACATGATTCCTGGAATAGGTGATTTTGGAGATCGTTATTTCGGAACAGATATTTAATCGTTAAAATTAAACAAGAAAATGATACATACACTAGAAGCTAATAGCCTTGAAAATATTATTCAATTTATAGTTGAAATTGATAAGTTAAAGGCTGTTACTAGAAAAGTAAAACCTTTACATTGTGAAAATAGGTATGAAAATTCAGCAGAACATAGTTGGCAATTAGCTGTTTTTGTTTTGTCAGTAGAACAATATTGCCCATCAAATATAGACATTTTAAGAGTTGTGAAGATGGTGTTATTACATGATATTGGAGAAATCGACACTGGTGATACTATGTTTTTTGTAGAAGGAGGATGGAAGGAAAGAAAAGAAAAAGAATTGCAAGCGGTGAATAGAATTTTTGGAATCTTACCAGAACCCATTAGAACTAACTTTATAGAATTATGGGAAGAATTTGAATTTGGAAATACTAAAGAATCACAATTAGCCAATGCACTAGACAGAGCAATGCCAGTGATTTTGAATTTAGAAAATGAAGGGCAGAGTTGGAAAGAAAATAATATAAGCTATGAAACAGTTATTAGTAAAATTGAAAAACCTATAAAAACAGGTTTTCCTCAATTATGGGATTACTTAAGCAATAGAATAGCAATAGCAAAAAAAAGAGGATACTTTAAAAGTAATAATCAAGTAGTAAATTAGATGAGGTTTAAGTGTTTTATATTCTTATTGTTATCGCATATGTTGCATGCACAATTTGAAGTAAAAGGAAAGGTGATAGATCAAAATGGAAATCCGTTACCATATGTAAATATTCTTTTATTAGAAGACGAAAATGAAAGTATGATAAAAGGAGAAATAACAGATGATTCTGGCAATTTCATTATTAAAAATATTAGATCAGATAATTATATTTTGAAAATAAGTTTTATAGGTTTTCAAGAGTTAGTAAAATCTATAAATATTAATAAGAATATTCACTTAGAAACATTGATGCTTAATGAAGAGGTAGAAAATTTAGAAGAAGTAGTAATTACATCGAAAAAACCTATTTTTCAGCAAAAGGTAGATCGTTTGGTAGTGAATGTTAAAGGTACTTTAGTGGCAGAATCAGGTACAGCAATTGATGTGTTACAAAGATTACCAGGTTTAAATGTAAGTTCAGACGGAAATACTCTAACGTTAAATGGAAAAGAAGAAGTAGGGATTCTTTTAAATGGAAGGTTAACGAGAGTTCCTATAGAATCTTTATTACAAATGCTAAGTTCTACTAATGCAAAAGACATTGACTCTATTGAAATTATTAGTAATCCACCTTCTAAGTATGATGCTGAATTTACAGGAGGGTTAATTAATATAAAACAAGGTAAGAAACAAAGTATCGGAACCAATGGGAGTATAATGGCTGGAATAGGTTATGGAAGAAGTGATAAGGAAAGATTTGGATTTAATTTTAACCATCGAAAATCCAATATTAATTTCTACGGAAATTTTAATTTTAATAGAAATAATTCACCTAGAACGCTTAACAATGTAACTCGGTTAACATCTGATGCCAACCCTCTTAGTAGCTCAACTAAAAGTAGTAGAAAACCTATTATTACAGGTTATGCAGGAGCATTAGGGTTTGATTACTACCTTTCTGAAAAGATAATTTTAGGGCTTTTAGTAAATGGAAATACAAGTCTCTTTAAACAAGAAGTTTCAGCAACCAATTTTTTTAACGAGAATAATCAAACAGTTGTTACAAATATTCTTAATAATGAAAATAGTGTTAGGGATTTAATTATCACAAATTTTAATACAACTATACAGATGGATGATACTCAAAATTTAAACTTTGATATTGATTATTTAAATTATTATAGTGAGAACCCAACAGATTATAATAACGTTTACCGAAATAGTGATGATGAGATTATTTTTAATGAATTTGTTACAGCATCAAAAGAAACTCCAGTCGATATTTGGATAGGAAAATTCGACTATACTAAGGATTTAGAAAAATTTCAGTTAGAGTTTGGAGGGAAATACACAAACTCATTTTTAAAAAATGGTGTAGATGTAAAAGATTTGGTAAATAATAATTTAATAATAAATGAAGAATTGAGTGAAAAGTCAACTCTTAAAGAACATATCATAGCAGCATATTCTTCTGTAAATTTGACAATAAATGATAATACTAAACTTAATATAGGTTTACGATTTGAATCTTCAAGTCAGGATTTAAAACTCGAAAATCAAGGAACCGTTTTAGACAACAGACTAAACGAATTTTTCCCAAGTTTATTCCTATCTAAAAAAATAAAAGAACATCATGAAATTCAGTTTTCCTATGGAAGGAGAATTACCCGACCAACCTATTTTGATTTAGCTCCGTTTTTATTGTTTTTAGACCCTAATACATTTTTCAATGGTAATATAGAATTGAAGCCTTCTTTTAGCAATAGTGTTTTATTGAATTATAAATACAAGAAATACTTATTAGGGCTTAATTATACGAGAACTACTAACGGAATGGCTCGAGTACAGCCTGTATTTTTAGAGGATACCAACCAACAAGTTTTAACAACACTTAATATTGATCAAATAAATACCTTTTCGGTCAACATATCAGCACCTATTAAAATAAATGATTGGTGGAATATTCGTAACAATGTGGAAACATCTTTTCAAAATCAAAAAAATGATGGAGAAAACAGGAACGATTTTTATTATGTAATTAAATCAAGTCAAAATTTTCAGTTAACAGAAACAATGAAAATGGAACTGTTTGCTCTGTATAATTCTAACAGAGTTTCAGGGGTTAGAGAAATTCATGATTTTCAAAGAGTAAATTTAATTGCTGAAAAAAACATAGAAAGTTGGAATAGTAAAATTCAATTTGGATTCAATAACATTTTTGGTAAAAAATTCGGTTTTGAATCTCTAGATAATGATTTTTATTCAAGAGTAAATTATGATTTTGAACCTAGAGTAGTCACAGTAACATTTACCTATAATTTTGGTAACTCTAAAATTAAAAAACAGCGTAAAAGAGAAATGGGGTCGAGTGAAATTAAAAAAAGAATTAAATAACTCCTACATAAAAACAATTAATATTGACTACACTTAAAATTTGGAAAAAAGTTGGTATACTAATCGTATGCTTGGTATGGATTTTATTAACCTCCTATAAGTTTACTCCTATAAATAGTATAGGGGAATTACTTTCGTACAAATCGGGTTTATTATCGATACCCACTGAAGAAAAAAACCAGATAAAAATACCTAGATTAGCAAATGTTGAAATATTTGTTGATACAATTGGAATTCCACATATATATGCGAATGATGAAAAAGGGTTAGCATATGGTCTTGGTTATATGCACGCCAAAGACAGGTATTTTCAAATGGAACTTACTACAAGAATGGTTTTAGGAGAACTATCAGAAGTTTTTGGGGCTAAAACATTTGGATCTGATTCATTTTGGAAACCTTATCAGTTCCAAAAAAAAGCTGTTGAATTACTTAATGAATATAAAATTACCAATAAAGAGGTTTATGATTATATCATTTCTTATGCAAAAGGTATTAATAACTATCTAGATCAAAATGAGTTAAATGATCCTTTATATAAAATATTTGATACTACTCCTAGAAAATGGAAACCAGAATATTGTTTGTTAATTTCTTGGTATTTAAGTAAAAATCTAACATACCATGATTTTGATAAGGAACAACAGGAGGTTTTTGATAAGCTTCCTGAAGAAATTATTGATGTCTTTTTTCCCTTGCATCCCGAAAATTTGATTACGATATTACCTCAATCAGCACGATATAAAGTTCAAAGTGAAAGAAATAAAACAATTACAAAAAAATATAGTATAACTAAAAAAGTAACAATAAAAGATGATATAGGTAGTAATAATTGGGTAATTCATAAAACAAAAACTAAAAACAAGTATGCTATTATAGCTAATGATCCACATTTGTTTTTAACACTACCTAATACATTTTACGAAGCTCATTTGGTTAGTAATGACAGAAAGTTATATGGTTATACAGTGCCAGGTTCTCCACTGATAGTCAGTGGTCATAATGATCAAGTTTCTTGGGGTGTTACCAATGGTTCATGGGATCTTATAGACAGGTATCTTCTGAAAGTAAAAGAAGATAGTTTGTACTTATATGACGGTAAATGGATACCTTTTAAGAAAAAGTATTACCAAATTTCTATAAAAGGAAAACAACCTAAACGAATTACTGAACAGTTTACTATACACGGAAAAGTAATTAAAGAAGATAGTATTTACTACGCTCAAAAATGGTATCCATCTGAAAAAAGTTATTCTTTCAGATCAATTTATAATGTTAACAAAAGTAAAAATTGGTATACTTTTAAAGAAGCATTAAGAGAATATGATTATCCTCCTCAAAATTTTGTTTTTTCTGATACTAATGACACTATTGGAATTGTTTGTGCTGGTCAATCAATGACTAATAATCTTTTTTATAAAGGAGGGCTTTTAGATGGAGTTAAAAAAATAAAAAATAATGTAAAATTAGACACATTATGGAAAAACGTAAATCCTGAAAAAGGCTATCTTTTTTCGGCCAACCAACAACCTATTCAAAATGACTATTATTTTGGATATTATTGGTTTAAAAATGATTATAGAGTGAGACGTATAAATTCTTTATTAAAAAATAATAGTTCTTGGGATTTAACAACTAGCATGAAAATGCAAATGGATAATGTAGATGTTGCTTATAAAGAATATATTGAACTTACTAAAAATTATACAATTCTCAATTCATATCAATATATTATTGATGGGTTAAGTCAATGGAATGGAGAAATTTCTAGCGAACAACAATTTTCAAAAACTTATAAAATACTTAAAGAGGCTACAAATATAGAAATTGAAAACTATACAATTAATAAGTTGGGGGTACAACAAATTAGTTCTTTAAGATGCTTTTTAGAGTATTTAAATAATGAAAATAAACTTTCTGCAGAACAAAATCTGAAAAAAACTATTGTAAACACCATTTTCAAGAAAACGGATTCAATTTTAAACATAGAAAAGAGAGGGGTTTCTGATGACTTTTTAATTATTCCGAACATCTCTTTTTTACCTGGATTTGGGAAAAAAGTAACAGGTATTGAAGGGAATAATAATACTATAAATTTAAATTCAAAGGCACATTCATCTTTCAGGTCTGTTTTTCAAATGGAAGAAGGTAATATTATAGGCTTTAGCGTTATAGCTGGTGGACAGAGCGGAAAAATAAACTCAAAGCATTATCTAGATCAACTAGAAAGTTGGAAGAAAGGAGTGTATCATCAAACACAGTTTGTAAATAATCCGAAAGAATTAAAAAAAATCGCATATAAAATAAACCTATAACCTCAACAAATGATAAAGAAGTTAATAAAGGATATACCATTGTTGCTAGCAACATTACCCCAAATCATTTTCAATAATTATGGGTGGATTATAGCGATTACTATACTCGTTGGTTTTTCCAGTGCTTTTTTAATTGAAAATAGAAACATTTTTAGAAAAATTATTTGTTATCAGTTTATTGTTTTTAGTATAGTTTTTCTTTTTGAAAAAGAAAATATCTATTACATAGATATGATATTTGATAATTTTTCTTTACCCAAATTATTAAGTTCCATTATTTTTATTCTTTTTAATTTATTGAATATCGTTGTATTATTTTACTCAGGAAGGTCTGTATATTATATAATATTTGACACGTACAATCTTTTTAATAAAAACTAATTACATCAACTTAGAATTTTGTTTTATTTAATTTATTCTTACGTTAAGAAAAAAAAAAGTAACATACTATTTAATAATTATTTTAATTATTGTTCGATTGAGGATCAGAAAAGGCTATTAAACTTTAAATGCTTGAAGAGATCTCAACAATTTATTATAGGAAGAAAGTTGTTATATGAAGGTATAAGACAAATAAAGGAAGTGAATAATAGTTATTATATAAGAGAGAATATTAAGGTTACTAGTTATAATAAACCATATTTTAAAAATAAAGAAGTTGGGTTTAATATTTCTCACTCAAATGATATTGTTGTTTGTCTTATGTCAGATACTTTATACAATATTGGAATTGACATTGAGTTCATAAAAAATATAAATTATGAAGATTTTGAAAAGCATATGCTTGATGAAGAGTATAAAGAAATTAAAAATTCTTCGAATAGTAATATTGCTTTTTATGAATATTGGACTAAGAAAGAGTCTGTTGTAAAGGCTAGTGGAGAAGGAATTTATATACCTTTTAATTCATTTAGAATAAGTAATAATTGTACAAGTGTTAATAATAAAGATTTTTTGATAAGAAAGATTGAGTTAAGCGAAAATTATATTTGTCATTTGGCATATAAAATAAAAAAGTCTATTGATTTAAGTAAAGAAGAAAAAATAATCATTAGAAAAGTAGACTTTTAGAAGGAATGTAATTAATCTTTTGTTCATCTTTTCAAATTATACTGCTTAAACCAAGGTTTTAATGTCAAGATAGTTGGATTCTGATTTCCATGAAGAAAGAGTAGTTGGTTGGATTTTAACGTAAGTATTTCCTGTGCACGGAGCAGTAATTTTCCATACACATTATCACCCTCTACTATGGTTGTATTTACGATAAGATTTTGAGCCCATAAAGCCACTTCTGGGCTTACTCCAGGGTAAATAATGCGGCTTACACAATTATAAAGTACCGTTTTAATAGCCGATGAACCTAGCTTTTCTAGCTGTGAAAAATCCTGAATTACAATCACAATAGAACATTGTTTTTTACGAAGCACTACAAGGTAGTTTTCAATATCAAAATACATAGCGTTAAACTCTTCAAAAATAAACTGAATGGGTAAATACGGTTGTCCTGCTACTTTGGGTTTCATGGCGAACTCTAGTAATTGTTTAATTAGAATACTCAAAACAAATTTTAACTTCGGCATTCGCTGTTCCTCACAATGTATGAACAGAGCTGTAGAGCGAGATCGCAACTGCTGAAGATTTAAACTGTCTTTTTCTAAAACATAACGTAATACAGGAGTATTGAGCTACTCTAAAGCCGACTTTAAGAACATAATAATAGATTGGAAGGTTTTTTCTTCCGAAGCCCCCATTAGCGATAGATATTCATCAAAATACTCCTCTGGTAAAAAACGTCCCATAAAATCATTAACTTCTGGTTGACTTACTTTTAGCTTATTCACAATTTTGATAACACTAATTATGTTTTTAGGATACATATTCTGCTCGGGATGTAGTGATGCAACTATAATAAGTTTTAATCACAATGCTTTGGAATTCTTACAAAATGGATCTTTAGCCGCATTTCCTTAAGATAGGTCTAAAAACAAGGCGATAAAATCCGAAATCCCATATTCAGGATAAAAATGTTCAAAGAAATTGTATTGTAAGCCACCAGTGGTATCTAACGAAATTCCTTTGATGACAAATCCTTGTTTTTGTAGCCAATATTTAGAAGTTTCATAATGCTCATGATTTGGGTCTGCACAAACAAAAGAATGATTGGCTCTTTTCTTAAAAATCCCGATTGTATTAAAACAGATTTCCCACCACCTGCAGGACTGTTCCCGCTACCAAAAGAAAAAAAGCTTCACGGAGATGTGAAGCTTTTTTATTACTTGAGATTAATAAGAAAACTCATTTCTTCTTATTAAAAACTCGTACTAGCATTAAACACACTCAAGCTCCAATTTACTACTTTCAAAGTATAAAATTAAATAGAAATCACTTTAGAACTTTATTTTAGAGAAGAGGATTTTACTCTTCTGATTTATCCGAACAAAAGACAACTACTCTTTCTTTTTTCGAATAAATAGATAACTAAAACTAAATCATTAACTTAAAAACTAAATTAAAATGATAACCACACAATTAAGCATAGGACCAGGAGGAATCGCAGAACCATCTCAAGAAGGAGGACCTGCTTTCGCCTTATCATCAAGCGAATGGTATTCAATTCAAGCTTACGTAACAGATGCATTAAGCAAAGAAATAATGCCACACACTATTACTGACTTTAGAGCGTATCTAGGATCATGTGCTCCAGAAAATTTAAGTGATTTTGAACCTTTAATAAAGGCTTATGACGATATCTTTAACCATGTAACTACCTGGAATGAAGACACATTTCCTAAAAGCATATCTTTAGCATCAGATATCGTTTCTTATGCAAGTCAAGCAGAAACATACTACGCACCACTTATCCCTTTAGCAGATGCGCTAACAGAAAATCCAGATGACGAGAAGTCAAAAGAGAAATTAACTGCAATTTTAGATGTATTAATTAAACAAACAGACAGTTACCGCGCACAAGCAGAAGAAGTATCTAAGCAAATAAGAGAGTTTGCTAATCAAACTAAACAGGACAGTATTACTCTTTCAGGACCAGATGGAGAATCAGGACTCTACAAATATTACAACGAAGAATATGGAGAGACAAGTGAAGACGTAAAACGACTTACCAAAGAAATTGAAGATCAAAAAGCGATCTTAGATGCCGCAAACAAAGAATATGATCATGACGTAGTTGTAGCTGCAACATCTCCTTCATATGCTTGGGTTTTTCCTATAGGAACAATTGCAGCTTCTGTTGTAGCTGGCCTCTATGGAGACAAAGCCACTAAAGCACTCAAAAGAGCAAAAGCCGCACAAGCAGAAATTGATGCTCTTGAAGCTGAACTACAAGTAAACGCCAACTTGATGAAATCATTAACCATTTCTAATCAAGGTTTATCAGAAAACATAAATTCTATTAACGGAGCACTTCCTATCATACAAAAAATTCAAGGTGTTTGGGGCGCTATTTCTGACGACTTAACAAACATCAAAGAACTCGTAATAAAAAACATAGCAGAAGCATTACCTATTATTATGAGTTTAGGTGTAGATAGCGCAATTAAACAATGGAAAGCTGTTGGAAAGGAAGCCGATGCTTACAGAGTAAATGCATATATCACTGTTGAGCAAGAAGCTGCATAACATGAAATCTATGACAACAATTATTTCGCCTCAATCTTCAACAATTGAAGATTGGGCGACCTTTTATGCTGACTTGGAAAAAAAAGCTGCAAATGCCATCCCTAACGCCTCCAACTTTACAAACGAAGGTGGAAAGATAACTTTTAGTAGTACATACCTAAACCTAAAAGAAGTTAAAGATAAGCTATATGATGTAGAGAATATAGTAAATGTTATTCTTTATGCGGATACCTTAGAGATTCCAGAATACACAAACTGGGTAATCAACTCATCTTCACTTTACATTTATGCTCGCAATATTGTTACCCACGGGAATGCATGTATAACTTTAGACTACCAAGATTCGTGTAGTGAAAAGTTAATCGTTTTTGGAAGAGAACTTTCTAGTAAAATTAAAATAAAATGTATTTTTGACACTACAGTGCAACCAGAAATATTTTATCTTGACAAAGATAATATCACTCCGGGGTCATTAATAGGCGCATCTAAAAACAATGCATACATAAAAGAAATCTCATTAAACTCAGGAATAAACCTTTTTCCTAAGCAGGAGTTCACTTATTATATAAATAATTTATTTATTTACGCTTCTCTCTTGTACGATCAAGAACCTGAAATAGCCTTATCAATGTTTCTATGGATTAAAGGATGGGCTAGTGAATCAAATGATTTTCAAGAATTATTTTATAGAAGCACCTCTATCTCTTCACTCCTGAATGCCGAAATGAGCGCAAAGGAAAATGGCGCTAGATTCATTCCTTACCTTACCTCTACCATATATGAAAAACTTTCAGCTGCATTTGCGGAAGCCGCAGCTAAATATGAAAGTGATTATATGATTCTTAGCATGGAAGAAAACCTTACAGAGGAGAATATTGAAATGGCAAAAACAATGGTTGCGAATACGGAAGATGAAATAAACTTCGTTCAAGCACTGTTAGAGCAAGCCAAAGAAAATAGCAACAATGCTAATGAAGCCGCTAAAGCTGCATTAACAAATTTCAATACACAAAAAACAACAGTAGATGCGACTGCTACTAAGTTTGAAACAATTGGTATTCCTGATTATAAAAGAAAGGTAATTATTAGCGGAATGTTTGATATCATTGGCTCTATTGTTACATTTGGAGCCTCCATAGGCCTAATGGCCATTGGAGATCCATTAGCAGCAGGTTCAGCCGCATCCTCTGTGACCAGCGTAAAAAAGGTTGCTGAATCAGGTGTTGAAGCTGCGCAACTCGCTAGTTCACTGGCTGAAACTATGGAAAACTTAAAAGACCTAGTAGAAACCATTGAAAAGGCCATTGAAATAGCTAACGCTGTTAAGTCTGTAATGACTGATATGAGCACAGCAGAAAGTCAAATGTCTACCATTCAAAAATTAGACGACTACTACAATAAAGTAGACATGTCGTCTACAACCGACTGGACGGTTTTTCAGATACAAGCAAGTAATGCGATGAAAGACCCCATTGATCTTAAAATAGAGTATGCAAAAGAATATGACGAAGCAATGCAAATACTGGCTGTTTATGGTCAAGCACTTAGCGCTGCACAATTAGCATCAATGAAGGCTGATCAAGAATTAGCTGCACTCTTTTTTCAATTACATTACACCGAAGAAAAGAAAAAAAATCTTGAAGAATTGATAGCAAAGCTTGAGGTAGGACAAGAAGCTACCCTGGAAGTTATGCAACAGTTCTATCAAAAATACCTTGACAGCAAATGTTCTCTCTTCTCTGCTCTAAAATCTTATCAACAATCATACTTTTTCTGGGCATTGCAAGAGTCAACGATATGCCCAAAAATAATAGATGATGTCGACACATTAAATACTGGATTAAACGATCTAACCCAAATTCAAATTGACAAAGCCTCTGCTTTGGATAAGTTCGATCCTCCTCCACAGGACATGGACAATGCAAAATTTGTTATCAACAACGAAAACATACTAAAAAGTTTAAAAGAAAACAATCAAGCACATTGGACGGTCCCAATAAATGGAGGTGATTTTAATGGTTTCGAAAGAGTTCGATTAGACCGCATTAGAGTTTGGCTCGAGGGCGTGAAATTTGAAAATGGAAATAATAGCGTATCCATTTCCATAACGAATTCAGGTAACTATTTAGACCAATATAATGGCTTACAATATCAATTTAATAGCAAAAGCTTAGAGCGAGCTTTTAAATATTCAGTAGTTCAAGATAGCCTTAACACCGATTGGGTGTTCGACAATGACTCCTATGGACAAGTAATAATTGATGGGGAAATCGATGACGAAGTAAAATATGCTTACTTCAGACCCACTCCATTTAGCGAATGGAAAATTTCAATAAAACCAGAAATAAATCCTGGTGTTGATTTTTCAGAAGTAACTAAAATTACCATGGATTTTGCAGGAACAACCATTTTACCTGCCATTAAAAACCTTAAGTCATTAACTTCAAAAAAGAAAGAAAATGTTAGCTAATAATGAAATTACTGATTTATATACAATATCAAAAAAGAACTGGGAATCCATAAACAGTCGTGTTGGAAATGTTTTTAAATTAAAAAACTTAGAAGATGTCGTGTCTAAAACAATCCCTGGATATCCTGATCTATTAGATTCATCAGAACTATGGTCGCAATCAACATTCAAAAATTTAATTTCGCAATCGATTGACTTGGCTGATTATGCAGACAAAGCAATTGCAAATTTTTCTGAACTAAATAACCAAGTTAAAGAAATCAAAGGTGACGAAGTGCCGATTGCTATTCAAAACCAGACTAAAAGTCTTTTAATATCACTTGCAGATGACACAAAAGTTATTGCAAATTCTGCAAATAATCTAGATAATCAGGTCGAAGAATTTATGAAAGATAACACTATAGTTGATAAAGAAATGTCTCTAAACAGTAGTTCCATTGGTGTTTTCTGGGAACCTTTAGGAGAAATTATTACAAGTGTTGAAATTGCCACCTCAAAAGTAACAGGAGCATGGGAAGCTATAGAAGATGATGTGGCTATTGCCACTAATAAAGACGTAAGCATCACTATGCCTTTTATCATGTCTTTAGATTTAGACGCCTCAATAATTCTCTGGCAACGAGTTTCAGATGAGGCCAAAGCATTTCCTAGTGAAGTAGAGGGTATGGAATCTTTTTGGAATAATTAAAATAAAACAGATGATAAAAAAAGTCACTTTAGAGGAGTTTCCTCTATTTTTCGCAAGAGCCTCAACAGGCACCTCTTTTCAGGCTCAAATATATTCTGTTAAAGGAGGTAATAATGTTCGCGTAAGATGCAATTGGCGTTATTCAGAATTAACTATCGATCCCGATAATGATTCCGAATTTATATGGAATATTACTAAAATAAATGACACACACGTATCATTGTCTCCCCACAATAGTTGCATCAGCAGTACCATTTACGCAAGTGTTAGAGATGATTATGATTGGTCACTTTTAACACAGGCTCCCCATTCTGCAAACTGGATTACCGCTGTAGATCGAAACGAAACGCTTGAAATGCATATTGGTGATTTAATGATTAGTACTTTTAAAGGGTTTAACGGAAAACTCTTACAAAAAGATGATAATATTACATCGCAAGAAGGTCATAAAGGATACAGATTACGCAGTGCTGGAAACAACGAAAGCGACAATACAACATGGTTTTTAAGTGTTCAAAATATCGCTTCAGAAGGATACGAATGGTCTGGAGGAGAGGTTAGCATAAACGAATTGAGAAATTCATTAAAAAAAAGAAACATCTCGCTTCAAAACAATCAACTTGAAGAACTTTGCGGATTAATTAACTAAAAAAATTAAGTTTTATTATTTATTAAAACACAGATTTTATTAGCAACACCTAACAAAAAGAAGCAAGCTAATTATTACAAAGAAGCTTGCTTCCTCTTCCTAGAAAATACTTCTATAAAACCTACAAAAAAGACACAATAATTATTAAAGCGGTCTTTCAATTTTTCAAATAATTACCAAACTACTTCTCTCAACTATTTTAAAATCAAAGCACAATATTTTAACATTTACACAAATGACTGTAAAACAACATGTTAACATCAAAAAACATACCAATTTTATCTTTTCCTTAATATTTTGTTATTTTTTTATTGAAAAATAACTCTTGTTATCATAAATTTGCTGTAATATCACAATGTAGTTAGAAAAATTAAATAATCAAAAATCCTTTTTTTTCAATTACACTAATAGACAAAAGCATTTTTTATGAAAACTAGACAAATGGATGGAAGTATCATTCCATCATTTAAGCACGTGCTATTATTATTCTTAGTAGCTACTGTTTGTAACTTATCGCTCTCAGCGCAAAACAAAGTTCGGGTAAGTCTATCCGGAGGGTTAAATGATAATGATATAACCTATAAAGCAAGTAACCGAATCAATACTGAATATCAAAATGAAAGTGGTAATTACTTCAAAGCAGGTGTAAACTTCAAAGTTTATAAAAATATCAGTATTCAAACAGGATTAACATACCTTAACAAAAACTATCGTTTTAGAAGAACAGAATCTTTAAGTAGCACAACAACACTATACGAAACTAGGTATTTCAACATCCCTGTAATGGTAGGAATTCAACCTTTAGCAAATGTTTTGAAAAACACAAAATTTAATTTTGAAATTCTTGGAGGAACCTATGTTGGATGGTGGAATTCATTAGACAGAGATTCATCTGCTAGAATTTTTGCTGAATACGGCGATAATGTTGATCTAGAAGACACAGTCGCTAGCATTTCTGAATCTTATAACTTTGACACTAATGAAAACCATTTCAATCGTGTAGATTATGGTTTACAAGCCGAAACTCGTTTAGGGTACAACTTCTACAAAAACTTAAGCTTTTTTGTAGAATATTCTTTTATGTATGGTCTATCAGATAATCAAAAGAATCAACTTAGACAAACCTCAAAGTACTACTACACTACCTCTAATTACGGATTAGGATTATCTTATAACTTTTAACCTTTAAATTATTATGAAAAAAATCACTTTTTTTTTACAGATAGTAACGCTTTCCATTGTTTTAATCGCTTTTCAAGGATGCCGTGAAGAATCGCTTGAGATAGCAGAGTTAGATCGATCTTATTTTGATGTGACAAGTTATGATAAATTATTTGAAACCTTTTGGGACACCATGAATAATAATTATAATTTTTTCAATGAACAAGAAACCAATTGGGATAAGGTATATAGAGAATATAGCCCAAAATTTAAAGCCTTAACCACTTTTGGTAGATCAGATGTTAATCCTGCCTTAGCAATGGATGAAGCGGAAATTGCTTTTAAATATTTTGCCGATATTATTAACGATAATATTATTGACGAACATTTTGGACTAACGGTAAATATTCCATTACCTAGTACTACTGGTTTATATGGTAGTGACCAAGTTTCAGAGTTTTTCAGAAAAAACACGAAATATAAATACACTAAAGAAGATGGTTTTGTTAATCTGTTTCAAGAACTAAAAAACCCTAGAATTTTTGTATCAAAAGGAGTAATGTCTAATAAATTAGACCCTGCAACAAGATTTTCTGGAGGACCTTTATTATCAGGTTTTTTAATAGACGATCCTGAAACAATGTATATAAGACTGGAGGGCTTCTCTATAACTCCAATGGGAATCGAAACAAAATTTCCAAGGTTAAATGATATCAATAATCTTAGCGGTATTAACCAAGTATTTTTTAGTGATCTTAAAAAACTAGATAATGAATTTGGTACTTTAATTGAAACTTTGATAAATGATAATTTTAAAGATTTTAAAACCTTAATAAAAAACATCATAGCCTCAGATGAGTATAAAACTTATGTAAATGGACTAGATAAGTTTAGAAACACAGAACTTGTAGATGATCTTCAAGGCAGCCTTCTACCCCTTATCACTTTTATAAGGTCTAATAAAAAAGACTACACAAAAAGTTTTTCTGATATTGATTCTTTAATAAATACCTATTTCGGAGACCCAAATAAAACAAGAGATCAAAAAATTAACCTTGATAACCTCTATTCGGCATATCTAGAAAAAACAGATAAATATAGAACTGTATCTGGATTCGAATTTGAAGGTGAAACTGGCACATTTGATCTAGATATTATATTATCTTTTCTAGACATAAGTTATCCTTTTGAAATTTTCAAAAGATTATTTAATCCTATAACGAACGGTACTGCCAAAAAGATCATTATAGATTTAAGAGGTAATGGTGGCGGATATGTAAATGATGCAAGAATTTTCACTGACAGGTTTCTTACAAAACAGGCTGTTTGGGGGTATCAAAGAACCAAAGAAGGTAATGGTAGGTTTAATTACAGTCCATGGTTTCCTAATGTAACCGCTCCTCACAAATTTGGTCTAAAACAAGATATCCCTATTGCTGTACTTGTTGACAAGGGGTCTGTGAGTATGGCTGAAATTAGTACAATGATGATTAAATCACAAGGGAATCATGTTACTATTTTAGGTGACAATAGTCTTGGAGGTACAGCTGGACTTGGTGGTAATGATGATTATAATGGAGGAAGCAGATCAAATAACTACTATCTTGATTTCTACATGCCTTTAATGGCATTTAAAGATAGCCAAGGAAATGTTATAGAAGGAACTGGTGTTACACCAGACACCAAAGTAATACCAACTAATGAAGAAGCTAGTGCCTATTTCACTACCGGTTTTGATCCCGTGTTTAATGCTGCTTTAGAAGCTTTGAAATAGCAAGTAATATAAATAGAAACATATAAAAAGTGAGAAAAACAGTTTTGTTTTTCTCACTTTTTTAATTAAAGTATACCAAAATCAATAAAACTTTAATCATTACGTGAGTCATCAAAATAAATTATATATTTTTAGTAAAGTCCTTTAATTATAAAATTTATGTTCAAATTACTCCGTTTCATACTATTCTTAACACTTACCTATTGTAGCTCTCATAAAAAAATACCACATCAAATTATCTGGATAAATAGCCAGAAAAAAACTTGTAAAACTCTTACTTCTTCTAAAGTATGTTTAGAAATTCAAAAAAGTGATAAACTAGATCAAAACAACTGGAATATATTCTATGAACATATAGAAGATTTCGATTACAAACCTGGCTACATTTATAAACTACTGGTTTCTACTATTCCAAATAAATCGAAACTAAATAATGAGAACTCTAACAAAAGAAAATATAAACTTATTCAAATATTATCGAAAATACCCGATAAAAAACTTAATTTAAATGATATTTGGATACTTACACATCTAAACAAAAATACCACTTCCACTTTATCCAATAAAGAAAAACCAAGAATTGAGATTAACCTTTCTCTAATGAAAATGATCGGTAAAAGTAGCTGTAATAGGTTCCAAAAACTTATTAAAAAACTAACTAACAACACATTAATATTTGAAAAAAAAATAATTAGTACAAAAATGATGTGTCAAAACATAAAATTTGAAAATTCTTTTTTTAAGACACTAGGACAAACAAACTTCTATGAGATAAAACACAACCAATTATATTTTTTTGACTCAAATAAAATTGAAATAGCAAGATTTAAAAAGATAGATTAAATAGAATAGATTTTCGTGTAGAATTAAATAACAATATCTCTATTTTAAGTAAACCGTCATTTAAATGATCTAAACAAAACAGATCGTTTAGGTTTATTGTCTAAATACTATATTACAGTAGTTAAAGTTATTCTTTATTTATTTAATACTTTTACTATAAGTTTATTGTGTAATTCTTTCATAACTTTGCTAACTGTAGAATATGAAAAATCTGTACAAATTCCCCTCTATGTATTTCATAAAAACAATTCTACTTTGGCTCCTTGAGCATTTTTAAATTTCTATAATTACGACAATACTAACACTAAAGCACTTAAACATCAACATTATGAATAATAGAAATAACAAACCAATTGCTTTCTTTTTATTTATATTTTTATTTATATCATGTGCATCATACAAAGCAAAATACAAAAATAAAGAAGATTCAAAATCACTAAAAGTTGATAAAGAATTAGATCACTCTTTTTACTTGATTGGAGACGCTGGAAATGCCGAAATGGACGAGAAGTTACTCCCTCTAGATTTATTTGAAAAAGCACTTAATCAAGCAAGTAAAAATTCAACTGCAATTTTTTTAGGAGACAATATTTATCCTGTTGGGATGCCTAAAAAAAATAGTCCTGAGAGACCTTTAGCAGAATATCGATTAAAAATTCAATTAAATGCCCTGAAAAAGTTCAAAGGAAATCCAATCTTTATTCCAGGAAATCATGACTGGTACAATAATGGTGTTAAAGGTTTAAAGCGACAAGAAAAAATAATTGAAAAAACTTTAGGTGAAAATAGTTTTCTCCCTAAAGACGGATGCGGTATAGATAACGTCAACATTAACGATAATCTTATACTTGTGACAATTGATTCCAAATGGTTTCTAACAGATTGGAATAATCATCCAACAATAAATGAGAATTGTACAATCAGAACTCGTGAACGATTTCTTAATGAATTATCGAAAATCTTTAAAAAAAATCGTTTCAAAAACATCATTGTCGCTATGCATCACCCTTTATACAGCAACGGGCCTCATGGAGGTAGTTTCTCTTTTAAAGACCACATGACTCCATTTCCAATATTAGGCACACTAAAGAATACACTTAGATCTCATGTTGGAATTCAAACTGATAATTTTAATAAAAATTATCATGATTTCATTAATAAAATTCAGCTAGTTGCTGAGGACTTCAAAAATAATATTGTTTTCGTAAGTGGACACGAGCACAATTTGCAATATATTGAAAACAACGGTTTCAAACAAGTCGTAAGTGGCTCTGGATCAAAGCAATCTCCTGCACTAATTGGTTATGGTGCATTATTCACATATGGAAACCATGGTTACGCAAAATTAAATTTTTACAAAGATGGCTCTGCTGTACTAGAATATTACTCAGCTAATAAAGAAGATAAAAACAAGTTGTTATTTAGCAGAAAAATAATAGAAGCAAGAGCTGACTTTTCTAAAAAAGAATTCGATTTTTCTGAATATAACGAACAAAACGATTCCATTACGACCTCAATATACCCAACCGAAAACACCAATGTTAATGGTTTTCATAAGTTTTTTTGGGGTAATTTACATAGAGAAAAATACGGAACAAAAGTCAAAGTTCCTGTTCTTGATTTGAAAAATACTTTTGGTGGATTAAAACCTATTCGCCGTGGTGGTGGCAATCAAACAAATTCTTTACGATTAGAAGACAAAAATGGAAAACAATATGTTTTAAGGTCCATGGTAAAAGACGGTAGTAGAATAATGGGGGGCATTTTAAAAGGAACTTTTCTAATTAACGTTGTTCAAGACATCTTTACCATGTCTCACCCATACGCCGCTTTCGTAATTCCTGATATGGCAAATAGCATTAACATATACCACACAAATCCAAGAGCCTATTACATGCCTAAACAGCCAATGCTTGGATCTTATAATAACTTATTTGGAGGTGGAATGTATTTACTAGAAGAACGTCCTGCTAAAAATCGTGACGATGTTGATAGCTTTGGAAACTCAAAAAAAATCATAAGTACCTTTGATATTCTAGAAAAAATCCGAAAAAATGGCAAACATCACGTAGACCAAAGATGGGCAGTTCGCTCTCGTTTGTTTGATATGATTATCGGAGATTGGGATAGGCATGAAGATCAGTGGCGTTGGGCCTCGTTTAAAACAAAAAAAGGCACAACATACTATAGACCAATACCTAGGGATAGAGATCAACCATTTTCAAAATTTGATGGTATAATGATTCCGATTTTCAAACAATTTACTCCACTTGTTAAAAATATGCAAAGTTTTGATTATGATATTAAAGACATGAAATGGTACAACAATTATCCTCGTTTCTTTGATACTGAATTTTTAAATAAATTAGATTTAAAAGATTGGTTAAAAGAAGCTATATATATTCAGGAAAAATTAACGGATTCAATAATAGAATCTTCAATTAAAAAATTACCAAAAGAGATCTTTGCTATAGATGGGAAAGAAATAGTTAAAAAAATTAAATCTCGAAGAAATAAGCTAAAAGATATTGCTAAAAGATACTACAATAAGCTTTCTAAAACTGTTCAAATTGTAGGAACTGACAAAAATGACATCTTTGTTGCAAACCGAATAAATAATCAAGAAACTAGAATAACCGTAATCCATAAAAAAGACACAATTTATAAAAGATCTTTTTTTCTAAAGGAAACTAAAGAAATTCAATTATACGGACTTAAAGGAAAAGATTTATTTAAAATTAATGGTAAGGTTAAAAATGGCATACTCATTCGTTTAATAGGTGGCCAAGATAACGACACTTACATTGACAACTCTTTAGTATCTGGCTGGAATAAAAAAACTAAAATCTATGATTTTAAATCTAAAAAAAACAGCATCCAAAAGAGTAAAGAAACAGCTGATTTAAGCTCAAACAATTATTATAAAAACACCTATAACCACAGAGACCTAAATAATAATACTACGATAGTTTTACCTAATATCGGAAGTAACCCTGATGATGGAATATTTTTCGGAACTAAACTAATTTACACTCGACAAGGCTTTAAAAAGAGACCTTTTGCAAGTAAACATGACTTCTCTGCAAATTATTATTCTGGTATCAGTGGTTATGATTTCGAATATAACGGAGAATTCAATGAAGCCATAGGCAATTGGAATTTGGTTTTAAATGTTAAAGCAACTAGCGACAACTATGCAATTAATTTTTTTGGATGGGGTAACCTATCAAGATTTAATCAAAATCATGATCTTGATTTTTATCGTGTAAAAAGAAGTGAAGTATATTTTTCTCCCTCTTTATTAAAACGCTTTCGAGGAGGAAACAGTGTTGAACTAAAATCATTAATTGAAGGTATTGAAGTACAAAACACACTAAATAGGAATATCTATGGGTTTAACCAAAGCTCTTTAAATATTTTTAGACCTAATTATTTTATAGGTAGCGAAATTAAAATTAATCATAATCGTATTGATCAAGTCGGCTTTCCTACCAAAGGGATGAACTTTGAAATGACTATAGGAGCCAAAGGTAAATTAAATGAAATTAACAGAGGGTTTGGTTATTTTAAAAGCGCTTTAGCAATTTATCAAAACTTAATAAGTAATCGATCACTAGTTTTTGCTTCTGAATTAGGAACTCAAATTAACATCGGTAATCAATTTGAATTTTATCAAGGAGCGACATTAGGTGGAGACAGAACCTTAAGAGGTTTTAATAGACAACGATTTACAGGAAAAGAGAGTTTTTATCACAGTAACGACCTCCGTTTACGTTTTGGTGACATTAAATCAACTTTTTTACCCCTAAAAGCGGGTATGACTTTAGGTTTTGATTACGGTAGAATTTGGACCCCACTTGAAATAAAAAATACAAAATGGCACACAAGTTATGGTGGCTCTCTATGGTTAAGTGCTATTGAGTCCTTTACCTTAAACTTATCTTACTTTAAAGGTAATTCTGATGAAAATAGAATTTCATTTAGCCTTGGATTTAACTTTTAAAACCAAAACTTTTTTTAATGCAATAAAAAACTCATAAAATTTAGCATAAGACAAGATGTTTTTGTTTTTTTGCTAAAAACAATATGATAAATAAAATCGTTCTTGTGTTTTCTGCTACGTTTGGAATGCTAGCAATAATTCTAGGAGCCTTTGCTGCTCATGCACTTAAAAAAAAGCTTAACAAAAATCAAATAAAGTCATTTGAAACTGGTGTTAAATATCAAATGTACCACGCAATTGTACTCTTAGTTATTGGTATGAACCTACCTAGTGTCAGTTCTTCTTTAGCTTTTTGCTTTATTCTAGGCACCTTTCTATTTTCATTTAGTATATACGGACTGGTTCTTTCTGAATACAAAAAAAGAAAATTACGATTTCTTGGACCTATTACACCGATCGGTGGTTTGTTGCTGACAATTGGATGGGCTTTACTTTTATTTAATTTCTTAAATTAAATTTATATAAATTCCCCCCCTTACCTCTAGATTTTTCATCCGTAATAAAAACAGTATTATTATCTTTAAAGATCACTCCTTCTTTTTGAGATACGTGGTTAAAATCATATTTCACAAGGCTTCCTTCAAAAAAGTTATCACCTTTAAAATCACTAAAAACGTAAATAGACTTATGATTTAATAAAACTACTTTTTTCTTATCTGGAGAAATATCTGCGGCTGTTATTGAGCATGTATTATCGTCATTACATGTTTTAAACGTTCCTACAAGAATTGCTTTATGTTTTCCTGGTACTGCCCTAATCTTATAAAGCGTTGTTTCTCCATACCTATTTTTAACCCTACTTTTTGAGAAAACATATAAATAACCATTATTATAAAAAAGTGATTCTGCATCGAAAAAACGTTCTTTTTTTGGAGGTGGAAAACTACTTTGATCTGGATATGAAAAATCAATCTTAATGACATTTATTTTTTTCTTTGATTTTAAATCTTCTTTTAAAACTTTGTAAATAGACAAATCATTTCGTTTATTATTGTTATTTCCAAAATCTCCAACATATAAGTTCCCCTCCTCATCTGAAGTAATATCCTCCCAATCTTTATTTTTTACATTTAACGCTATTTTATTCAATATCAGCCCTGTGGTGTCAATTGCATATAAGTGAGATTTATTTCCACTATCATTATGCATCCATAATAAATTAGAATTATCTGATAGTTCCAACCCTGAAACTTCTGCTAAACTATTTGGTAAACGACAAATAAAAATTAATTTCCCATAGTCTTTGGCACAATTAAAAAAAAGGAAACAATTAAGTAAAATTAAAACATAATTCTTCATTATACAAAATGTGTTAGACTAATAGAACTATATCAAAAGTAAAATTATTGTTATTGATAATAAATTTTATAAAGTATAAATTATTTATTAGTTAGTTTGATTGTGATTATTTTAATATTTTTCAAAAAAATACTACTGCCTGCTACATAAAAAATGCAGCAGGAGTAGTTTTCGACAATTAAAATTTCCCCTAAATAATTGTACATAGTAAATATAACTATTTGAGGCCAAACAACTTTACGGAAAACCGTAATAATTTATTTTTTTTTAACATTTTTTTTAAAAACAAATAGATATTTCACTGTAACTTGCACTCGCTTATGATAGTATAAAACCTAAAATAATAAGCTTATAGTTCACCTATTAATTAACATAAAAATAAAGTGTTGAGAAGTTAACAATGTTGTGAATTATAAACTAAAAATATAATCACTATTTTTTTAGTGAATAAGAGATAATTAGTACTCTATAAGAGTAGTTTTTATGTAAGTTTGGTTAGTAACCCGTAATTTATTACGGGTTTTTTTATAGACCATGATTAGCAATAAACACTATCAAACACCTTTTTTAAGGTATAAAAAATGAAACCGCAATTAATTAATTGCGGCTTCTTTAGTAGTAATTATATATACTACGCTTGGTTAGTAGGTTAAACTAGGTTAAGTTAAGTAGTTTTTATACCACAAAAATATATAAGTTTTCATGTTGAATTATAAAAAATACCCTAAACGACGCATATTCGACTATAAACGTCTTTTTTCTTGAATTAAATGCAAGAGTGTATCAATTTAACATTTTAATCAAGAAATCTTAAATAGTTTACAGAATTAAATATACAATTCATGCTATTAAGAATATTTAGTCAAAAAGCAAATTAATACAAAATAAGAAGTTTGTTTAATTAAAAAATAGGCAAAAAATCTTTGAAAGATATTTGAACACTATTAGAAAGAGATCTTTTAAAGTAAAATTAGCTACCAACTTCCGGTAGCACCACCACCACCAAAGCCACCACCGCCAAAACCACCACTGAAACCACCTCCATTAGAAGGTGCTCCTTTACTAAAACTGCCACGTCCAGAATTACTTAAAATAATCGTATCAAAAATATTTCTTTTTGGGCTGTTGCGATTTCCTCTACCTCCACCTCTATTATTTTTATTACCATTGAAAACAGTGATAAAAAAGATAATCAGAATAATAATGAAAATAATTAATCCAGGATCAAAATCCGATAAATCGGATTTCTTTCTCGTTTCTTTATATTCACCTTGAAGTACTCTAAAAACAGTATCAATCCCCTTATCAAAACCTTCATAGTAATTTCCTTCTTTAAAATAAGGTAGCATATCATATTCAATAATTTGCCTCGACAGATAATCAGTTAACAGATGCTCTATACCATAACCTGTTCTAATGGTAATTTTTTTATCTTTTTTTGCTAATAAAATAAATACGCCATTGTCTTCCTTTTCTTGACCTACTCCCCATTTATGCGCCCAATTTGTAGCCAAAAAACCAATATCTTCTCCTTTTGTTGAATTAATTGTAGCTACTACAATTTGAGTCGATGTTGTATCAGAATACTTTATTAACTTTTTCTCTAACGAGGATTTCTCATAAGAGGTTAATAAGTTGATATAATCATATACCCCTTTTTGATTTTGAATATTTCCTGGTTTTTCGGGAATTTGAAATCCTTGAGAAAAGGCATTTAGAATACTACAAAATGTAAATAAAAAGACTACAGTAAAAGTTGTCGTTTTCAATTTTTTTTAAGCTTTAGATATTTCATTTGATAACTCATCTACATCATCAATTTTTCTTGGAAAGTAGTTTTTTAACTCTTCGCCTGCTTTTAGAACTCCATCAATAATTCCTTGTTTAAAATTTCCTTGTTTAAAATTTTCTTGTACCGATTCTTTAGTAGCATTCCAAAAGTTTGGATGAACAACTTTATTAATTCCTTTATCACCATAGACGACGAACTTTCGATCTTCAACAGCCACATAAAATAAAACACCGTTACGTTCACTTGTTTTATACATATCTAAACTTTGAAAGACTTCCTGAACCCTTAAATAATGAGATAATTTTGTAGTTTTCTCAATATGTACTCTTATTTCTCCTGAAGTATTTCGTTCTGCTTCCTTTATGGCTTGTACAATTTCTTTTTCTTCTTTTGCTGAAAGGAAATTTTCAACTTTTGACATGAACCTTAAAATTTAAAGTCTACGTTTGGTGCTTTTTCAGCTCCTGAATCAGACTTATATCTAGGCATTTGATCAAAACCAAAAACACCAGCTAGTACTACTCCTGGAAACTTATCTATTTTAGTGTCATATTTATTCACCTCATCATTATATCTATCTCTTGCAACGTTAATTCGATTTTCCGTTCCTTCCAATTGACTTTGTAATTCTAAGAAGTTTTGATTTGCTTTCAATTCTGGATAGCGCTCTACTGACACCAATAACTTAGATAAAGCACCAGTTAAACCTTGTTGCGCTTGTTGGAACTGTGCTATCTTATCAGGAGTAATATCTCCAGCATTAATCGTTGTCTGAGTTGCTTTTGCTCTAGCATTTACCACTTCTGTTAAGGTAGATTTTTCAAAATCTGCAGCCCCTTGAACAGTTTTCACTAAGTTCCCTATTAAATCATTTCTTCTTTGATAAGAACTTTCTACTTTGGACCAAGCTGTTTCTGCATTATTTCTTAGACCTACTATTGAGTTGTAACCCGATACAGACCACAAAACGAAAATTACTCCAATAACAATAGGTAACATCCATTTTTTCATGATAATTTGATTTTTTGTGCTTACAATTGATTTTTTATTTTTATCAACTCCGCTTTCACTGATTCTAATCTACTAATAATTTCGTAATTGTTTACTACTTTATCTGGATTTTTCTTTAGCTTTTGTTTTGCCCCATCCAATGTGAACCCTCTCTCTTTCACTAAATTAAAGATCAATTTAAAATTTTCAATATCTTCTTTAGTAAATAATCTATTTCCTTTTTCATTTTTTTTTGGCTTTATAATATCAAACTCTTTTTCCCAAAAACGAATTAGAGATGTATTAACACCAAAAGCCTTCGCTACCTCTCCGATTTTAAAATACCTTTTATTTGGCAGGTCTACATGCATTCTTTTAGTCAAATGATTGTCCTTTCTGTTGAGATGCTTTTTGCATAGCAATAAACTCCTCGGGAGATAAATCTCCATAGTAATAGTAAATAGGGTTTACAGGTCTATTATTTTTATGTACTTCGTAGTGCAGATGAGGAGCTGCAGATCTTCCTGTATTTCCTACATAACCTATTAGGTCACCTCTGTTAACTCTTTGACCTCGTTTTGCAATGATTTTACTCATGTGTGCGTATATGGTTTTATAGCCATAGCCATGTTCTATGTAAACCACATTCCCAAAAGAAGCACTTCTCGCAGCTCTTATAACTTTTCCATTTCCTGATGCGTAAATAGGAGTCCCAGTGGGAGCGGTAAAATCCATACCGTTGTGCATCCTCCAAGATTTAAGTATTGGATGTAAACGCATACCAAACCCAGAAGCCATTCTTTTCAAATCTTCATTTTTTAAAGGTTGAATAGCTGGTATTGAAGCTAACATCTTTTCCTTTTCCTTTGCTAAAGCAACAATCTCATCTAAAGATTTTGATTGAACTACCATTTGTTTAGATAAAACATCTAGCTCTTTTGTAGCATTTTTAATCATATTACTATTTTCGAAACCATCTAAATGTTTATACCTATTAACACCACCAAAACCAGCTTTTCTTTGCTCTTCCGCTATTGGTGTTGCTTCAAAGTAAGTTCTATATATATTATTGTCTCTAGTTTGTAATTCAGTTAATATCTGAGAGCTTTCTTCCATTCTTTTTGATAAAAGTTCATAGTGCAATTTTAAATTTTCAAGCTCTCTTTTCTGAGATCGCTCTTTGGGTGTTAACAGAAACTGACTGAAACCTATGAATCCTAAGAAAGCTATCAAAAAAAAACCTGAGACAACTAAAAAAGCTTGCTTATACTTTTCACTAGTTCTCTTTTCTATTTTTCTGTAAGATAGAGTATCTGGATCATAATAATATTTTACTTTCGCCATAATGGTAAATATACTATTTTTGTGCTCTTTAACGAACAACATTTTTATTAGGTTATCAAATCGTAGCAGCCAAATTTACAAAATGTTTTAAAACTCTATTTTTTTTCGAGTTTTTTTTTAGACAAAGATTAACAATTTTATGATATGGGTAGTGGTATGAAATCACAAGAAATAAGGACTAAATTTTTAGATTTTTTTAAGTCAAAACAACACGATATAGTTCCTTCAGCACCAATGGTACTAAAAAACGATCCTACTTTGATGTTCACGAACTCAGGGATGGCACCGTTTAAAGAATTTTTTTTAGGTAACGCCACCCCAAAAAACAACAGAATATCTGACTCTCAAAAATGTTTACGTGTTTCTGGAAAACATAATGATCTAGAAGAAGTTGGGTATGACACCTACCACCATACCATGTTTGAAATGCTTGGAAATTGGAGTTTTGGTGATTATTTTAAAAAAGAAGCTATTAGCTGGGCATGGGAACTTCTTACTGAAATTTATAAAATTGACAAAAACATTTTATACGTCACTATTTTTGAAGGAGATGAAAAAGATGGTACGAAGATGGATCAAGAAGCCTATGATTTTTGGAAAGCTATTATTCCTGAAGATCGAATTTTAATGGGTAATAAAAAAGATAATTTTTGGGAAATGGGAGAACAAGGTCCTTGTGGTCCATGCTCAGAAATCCATGTAGATATCAGATCTGAAGAAGAGAAATCTAAAGTTGATGGAAAATCATTGATTAACGAAGATCACCCTCAAGTTGTTGAAATTTGGAATCTAGTTTTTATGCAATACAATCGTAAAGCTGATGGTTCTCTTGAAGAACTTCCTTCAAAGCATATTGATACAGGAATGGGCTTTGAGCGTTTGTGTATGGTATTACAAAATGTTCAATCTAATTACGACACTGATGTGTTTACTCCTTTAATTAGAGAAATAGAAACTATTACTGATGTTTCTTATGGCAAAGATGAAAAGGTTGATGTAGCAATTCGTGTGATTGCAGATCATGTTAGAGCCGTTTCTTTTGCCATTGCTGATGGGCAGTTACCAAGTAATACCGGAGCTGGATATGTTATCAGAAGAATTTTAAGAAGAGCCATTCGCTATGGATTTACTTTTTTAAATCAAAAAGAAGCTTTCATATACAAATTAGTGGAAACGTTATCCCATCAAATGGGGGATGCTTTTCCTGAAATTAAAAAGCAGAATACTTTAATTCATAATGTAATTAAGGAAGAAGAGCAGTCGTTCTTGAGAACTTTAGACCAAGGATTGTTGTTATTAGATAGAGTTATTGAAACCACTGAAGGCAAAACTATTTCAGGTAAAAAAGCATTTGAACTATACGACACCTTTGGGTTTCCTTCAGACTTGACAGAGTTGATTGCTAGAGAAAAAGGGTTTCTTGTTGATCTTAAAGACTTTAATACCGAGTTAAAAAAACAAAAAGATCGTTCTAGAGCTGCTTCAGCTAGTGAAACTGGAGATTGGATTGTTTTAATAGAAGATGATATCGAAGAATTTATAGGTTATGATACCTTGACATCAAACATAAAGATTACTCGCTACAGAAAAGTCACAACTAAAAAAGATGGAGATCAATATCAATTGGTATTCAATTTAACTCCTTTTTATCCAGAAGGAGGAGGGCAGGTAGGAGATAGAGGCGCCTTAGAAGCACCTAATGGGGATGTTATCTATATTACTGATACTAAAAAAGAAAATAATGTAATTATTCATTTCACTAAAAACCTACCAAAAAATCTACATGAAACCTTTAAAGCAGTAGTAAACGATGAATATAGAAAATTATCTGCTAGCAACCATTCAGCAACACATTTACTACATCAAGCTTTGCGTGCTATTCTAGGAGATCATGTCGAACAAAAAGGTTCGTTAGTAAATCCTAAATACTTACGTTTTGACTTCTCTCATTTTTCTAAGATTGATAGCGATCAATTACAAGAAATTGAAGAGTTTGTAAATGCTCGTATTCGTGAAAACCTTTCTTTAGAAGAAAAAAGAAGTATTCCAATGGAGCAGGCTGTTGAAGAAGGTGCTATTGCTTTATTCGGTGAAAAGTACGGAGACTGTGTTCGCACGATTCGCTTCGGAAAATCAATGGAATTATGTGGTGGAACACACGTGCAACAAACTGGTGATATTTGGTACTTTAAAGTAAAATCGGAAGGTGCTGTTGCTGCAGGCATTAGAAGAATCGAAGCAATTACCAATATTGCAGTTGGAGATTATTTCGAAGATGTAGAACGCACCTACAACAATATAAAGCAACAATTAAAAAACCCAAAAGATGTTGTAAAGTCAATTAGTTCTTTACAGGATGAAAACACCAAACTTAAAAAGCAAATTGAACAGCTTTTAAAAGACAAAGCGAAAAATATAAAAGGTGATATTAAAAATCAATTGAAAGAAGTTAATGGTGTACAATTTTTGGCAACTCAAGTTGACCTAGACTCCAATGGAATCAAAACTTTATCTTTTGAATTGGGTGGTGAAATAGACAACTTATTCTTGTTATTTGCTACAACTCCATCAAAAGAAAAAGCTATGTTAACCTGCTATATTTCTAAAGATTTGGCTAACGATCGTGGTTATGACGCTGGTAAAGTTGTAAGGGAACTAGGAAAATTAATTCACGGTGGTGGTGGTGGTCAAAACTTTTTTGCAACAGCAGGAGGTAAAAATCCTGGAGGAATTCCTAAGGTATTAGAAAAAGCAGTTGAGTACCTATAAAAAAATTCAATTTAAATATAAAAAAGGCTCAGAGGATTATTTCTTTGAACCTTTTTTATATTTAAATTACAGTTTAAGTTACATTATCAGGTTTTACAAATATGATTCTTCAAACGCAAATACCTCTAAAACAGCAGCAATACAATACAATTAATTATCAATCAAAATTATTATTACTGGGTTCATGTTTCTCTGAGAACATAGGTAATAAACTTTTTTATTATAAGTTTCAGGTGGTTCAAAACCCTTTTGGAATTTTATTTCAACCCAAAGCTATTGAAAAGCTAATACTGAATTCAATTAATGGAAAGCAATACAAAAAAAATGAACTCTTTTTTCAAAACGGACAATGGCATTCCTTTGATGCACATTCTAAATTGAGCTCTCTATCCCAACAAAAACTCATCAAAAACTTAAACAAGTCTATCTCTATAACCAATAAAGCCTTGACAGATGCTTCTCATATCATCATTACCCTTGGCACATCATGGGTATATCGATTTATTGAGAACAATCAAATCGTAGCAAATTGTCATAAGGTTCCTCAGAAAAAATTTTTAAAGGAAATTTTGTCAATACATAATATTATTGAAAGTTTAAATGCGTTAATTTCTTTAATAAGATCTGTAAAGTCTGATACAACTATCATTTTTACTGTTTCACCTGTTAGACACCTAAAAGATGGTTTCATAGAAAATCAACGAAGTAAATCGCATCTCATCGCTGCTATTCATGAAGTGATCAATGCAAAAAAGAATCTTTATTATTTTCCTTCTTACGAAATAATGATGGATGAACTTCGAGATTATCGTTTCTATAAAGAAGACATGATTCACCCAACTCCTGTTTCAGTCGATTATATTTGGAATTATTTCAAAAATGTATGGATCTCAAACGAAACTAAAGGAACCATGAAAGAAGTAGAAAGCATTCAAAAAGGGTTAGACCACAAGCCATTTAACATTAATTCTGAGCAACATCAAGCTTTTCTTGATAAGTTATCTCTTAAAATGAAAAAATTAAAACAGCGTCTCCCTTTTATTGAGTTTTAAGGAGCTAATTTTAATACAATTTATTATAATGAAATTTTCTTTTTACCTTAAAGAAAAGTAATACAAAAGACAATCAAACAAACAACTTTTCAAAAGATTTTTGTGATATAAACATTAACCCAGAAATGGAGTTATATCTCTACAAGAGATCTTAAATTTAATTGTACTAATCAATTTTAAAAAAATAATTAATAAAAAAAGTCGTCTGAATATATCTTGACGACCTTATTTTTATGTTACCGAATATTATAGATGCTTATCAACATTCTGCCAAGGACCTCCGTTAATGACATCAATTCCTTGGGTACTTAAAAACTCAGTAGCTTGACCACTCCTTCCTCCACTTCTACACACAGCAATTACTGGTTTATCCCAAGACTTAATTTCTTCTACATGCTCAGGAATCGTATTTAAAACGATATGTTTAGCTCCTTCTGAATGTCCTTCATTCCATTCTTGAATTGTTCTAACATCTAAAACAACCGCTCCTTTTTCTATATATTGTTTAATTTCGTTACTCATATTTTTATTTATAAACAAGTTAAGTAACCTCATATCAATTCACTTCAACGTCGATTAATTTCAAACCGTTTTCAATTAATACTTGGTGTTCTTTATTATTTTTTAGTCTTTCAAGATAAGAAAGAATATTGTACTTAATTTCCAAATTATTTTTTACTGCTAATTCTAAAAGTTCTATTGGTAAAAGCCAATCATTTTTGAAATCCGAAATAAGTTTCAATAAAATTCTTTCAATATCACTTTCTACAACTTTATCTTCGCTTCGCATATCTCTCACTTTCTGATATAGAGAATAAAGCTCTAGGTCTGACTTTGAATAATCTATTTTATGAGTCTTAGTTTCGGAAACCTGACCTAAATTTTCAAAAGAACATGGATCAGCTGGGCCCGCAAATGCAGAAACTACTTCAACTCCTATCGCCATGTCATAAATTCCCCAATCAGGATGAAATAAAACTACATCATGATATGTCACTTTACAATTTTTAAAGGAAATTAATAAAATTTTACCTTTCAGATCTCTTGTTCCTGTAATTACCTCTCCCTCAACTTTAATTCCACCATCAAAATCGAGTGTTACTTTTTTACCTTCATAAATACCATAGGCTTCCAAATCACGTGGACTCATATTTTCAATAGGAATATTAATTCCCTTCAACTTTCCTATGGGGCTTCCAAATCCTTCGGAGTGATAATTAATACTATGCCCAATCAACTCTTTATCTCTGTTAGATAAGGCTGTAGGTCCTTTTGTTTGTATGTACAAAGGATGGTTATGTTCATTTGAAATAATATTGGTAAAAACTCCTGAAATTTGTATCCCTGTACTTAATTCAATAGTTCCTAAATTTTTTGAATCAATTAATTTCTTGATCCCTTCATAGCCTCCACTTCGAACCCCCATTTTATTTGCAAACTGTTCCAATACTAGACTAAGATTAGCAAAGTCTGGTGTAACAAATAGCTGTGGTTGTGGCTTAGTAATATCAAAACTTACTTCTGCTGCCTCAATACTATAAAAACGCTTTTTGACTTCTTCCTGTAAACACCATTTACTTTCCCCTATTGAGGACAACAAACCTGCTCCATAAATTTTAGGATTCTGTAATGTTCCTATTAAACCATATTCTACTGTCCACCAATGTAAATTACGAATCTTGGCCATTTCAGAAAGTTCTCCCAAGTTATTTTGCAACCACTCTACCTTTTCATTGGCTTCATTGACTTCCTTAGGTTTTGAATTGGGATTTTCTTTTAAAATAGATAAAAGACGAATGGCTTCATACATTTCGTAATCTTTCGAAGATGAAATCGCTTTTGATCCTATTTCTCCAAATCTTCTAAGATATTCGGCATATTCAGGGTTTGCTATGATAGGAGCATGTCCTGCTGCTTCATGAATTATGTCAGGGGCTGGCGTATACGCTATATGATTGATAGTCCTCATATCAGAAGCTATAACCAAAACATTATAAGCTTGAAATTCCATAAAAGCATTTGGAGGTATAAAACCATCAACAGAAACGGCTGCCCAGCCAATTTCTTTTAGAATTCGATTCATTCCTTCCATGTGAGGAATCTTATCAAGTGAAATTCCTGTTTTTTCAAGCCCTTTTAAATAGGATCCGTGAGCCACCTTACTCAAATAATCTACATTCATCCTCATTACATACCTCCAAACAGACTGATTTTGAGCAGTATATTCATGATACGGCTGTTTAACAACGAATTTATGTAAATGCTTAGGCAACCTCTTGGTTACTTCATTTAATTCAAAGTGAGTGTTCATAAGATAACCATTGAAAGTAAGCAAAGTTAAGTTTTTTTATGTATCTCAAAAAATTGAGACTTATGAAAAACTTTATTATTTAAATTTAATTAAACAAGAACAAGCTGGACCTAATAGGTAAAATCGTTCTAAGAATACCTCTTGATTAACAATAAATAAAGGTGATCGAGCGTATTTAATAACGAAAAAAGTAAATATTATTCAGACATAATTAGAGGTTTGTTTATAGGCTAGTAAAATATATTTATTTAAAACAAACAATATCTTTGTTTTTTCAACCACTTACTTGATTATTTTTCATCGTAATTTTAACTTGTGTCTCTTTTCTTATTCGCTTTAGAATCTCAAATTGGATTTGGTATTTTTTTATACTTGACCAAAAATCTTTATTACTTTTACCAATCAATTAAGTCGAAATGAATAAAAAAGTTATCTTAATGATTCTTGATGGCTGGGGAATTACTCAAGATCCTAAAGTTTCTGCCATCTACAATGCTAAAACACCTTTTATAAATTCACTATATGAAAAATTTCCGAATGCAGAACTGAGAACTGATGGGGAACATGTAGGGCTTCCTGAAGGACAAATGGGAAATTCTGAGGTTGGTCACATGAATTTAGGTGCTGGTAGAATTGTTTATCAAAACCTAGCTAAAATAAATAAAGCTGTTTTCGAAGGAACTTTAGCCAAAGAACAAGAATTAGTTAATGCTTTTGAATATGCCAAAACAAATGATAAAAATGTTCATTTTATTGGGCTTGTTTCTGATGGAGGAATTCACTCACATATCAGTCACCTAAAAGAATTAATTTCAGCCGCAAATGACGCTAGTTTAAAAAATGTATTTCTACATGCCTTTACAGACGGGCGTGATTGTGATCCTAAATCTGGAAAGTTTTTCATCAAATCTATCGTAGATCACATGAACCAAACCACTGGTAAATTAGCCTCAGTAACGGGACGTTATTACGCCATGGATCGTGACAAGCGCTGGGAAAGAATTCAGTTGGCATATAATGCACTTGTAAAAGGTGAAGGCTCAATGTCGAAAAATGCTGAAGAATGTATTCAAGCTAGTTACAATGAAGGAGTAACTGATGAGTTCATTAAACCTATCATAATGGTTGATGAAAATGGACAACCATTAGCTGTCATTCAAAATGATGATGTTGTAGTGTTCTTTAACTTCAGAACAGATAGAGGTCGACAGTTAACACAAGCGTTAAATCAGGAGAATCTTTTAGATCATAGCATGAAAAAATTACCTTTATACTTCGTTACGTTGACTCGTTATGACGATACGTTTAAAGGTATAAAAGTAGTTTACGATAATAGTAATATTAAAAACACTCTTGGAGAAGTTCTTGAAAAAGCTGGTAAAACCCAGATAAGAATAGCAGAAACTGAAAAATACCCACATGTTACTTTCTTTTTTTCTGGTGGACGAGAAAAAGAATTCAAAGGAGAAACAAGATTGTTATGCCCTTCCCCAAAAGTAGCTACCTATGATTTAAAACCTGAAATGAGCGCTTTTGATATCAAAGATGCTATTATTCCTGAATTAAAAAAAGGGATTGTTGATTTTGTATGTCTAAACTTTGCTAATGGTGACATGGTTGGACATACTGGAAATTTTAAAGCAGCAGTTAATGCATGTGAAGTAGTAGATCAATGTGTAAATGAAGTTATCTCAAATGCTTTGAAAAATGATTACACTACTATTTTGATTGCAGATCATGGAAATTGTGAAACAATGATAAACCCAGATGGAACACCACATACAGCACATACGACAAACCCTGTTCCATTTATAGTAATTGACAACGAAATAACCTCAATTAAAAATGGCATTTTAGGTGATATTGCTCCGACAATACTTCATTTACTTGGTATAGAAAAGCCTACAGAAATGTCACAACACTCGTTAATCTAAAGCAAATTATAATCCAAATGAAAAAACTTCTACTTACCCTAAGCTATTTTATGCTAACTTGTTGTGCTTCTACAACTAATTTTTACGCTAAAAAAAATAAAGATGGTGATTTAATTGGTATTGTGACTAAAAACCACTTTGAACAAGAACCTTATTCGAGTGAATGGTATAATGACTTCTATTCTTATTATGAGATTGATAAATCAATTCTGAATAGCTTGAAAGATGCTTTAAAGGAAATTACTATCATTGGCTTTGTTGGAACTTGGTGCGGCGATAGCCAAAGAGAAATACCTAATTTTTACAAACTCCTTGACGGAGCTAATTACGATTACAAAAAATTAAAACTAATAGCTGTTGATAAAAATAAGCAAGCAAAAGGTTTAGAAAAAAATTATGATATAATACGAGTTCCAACCTTTATCTTCTACAAAAACGGCAAAGAAATAGGAAGATTTGTAGAACATCCTATTGATGAATCTACAATTGAAAAAGATATATTAACAATTATTTCTGGTAATCTCTATAAGCATCCATATCAAAAATAAGCGTAAATTTGTATTACAATAATATTATCGATGATTAAACCAAAAACTAGAGAAGAGATAGAAATTATGCGTGAAAGCGCTTTAATAGTTTCAAAAACATTGGGAATGCTTGCCCATGAAGTAAAACCAGGTGTAACAACTCTTCATCTTGATAAGCTTGCTGAAGACTTCATTAGAGAACAAGGTGCTATTCCTGGTTTTTTAGGTTTGTATGACTTCCCGAACACACTCTGTATGAGCCCTAATTCTCAAGTAGTCCATGGAATTCCCAATAATACACCTCTAAAAGAGGGAGATATAATCTCAATCGATTGTGGAGCTTTAAAAAACAACTTCTATGGTGATCATGCATACACATTTGCTGTAGGAGAAGTTACTCCTGAAACACAAAAATTACTTGATGTAACAAAGGAAAGTTTATATGTTGGTATACGGGAATTTAAGGCCGGTAATAGAGTTGGTGATGTAGGACATGCAATCCAAAGTTTTACCGAAAAACATGGATATGGAGTCGTAAGAGAACTCGTTGGGCATGGGTTAGGAAAAAAAATGCATGAAGACCCGGAAATGCCAAACTACGGAAGAAGAGGTAGAGGCAAAAAATTTGTTGAAGGAATGGTCGTTGCCATAGAACCTATGACTAATTTAGGAACACACAAAATAAAACAACATAAAGACGGTTGGACAATTACAACGCTTGACAATAAACCAAGTGCTCATTATGAGCATAATATTGCTATTGTTGATGGAAAACCCGAATTACTTTCAACATTTAAATACATATACAAAGCCTTAGGTATCTCTAGTACTGAAGAAGATGAATTTAGAAAACAACCTTTAGTTCTTTAGAGTGTCAATTTTTAAAACTATTCTCAACACCATACCTAGGCCACTTTTAATTAAAGTAAGCTACTGGGTACGCCCAATAATTGCTTGGTGGCTGAAGGGAGATAACTTTACTGACCCTATTGATGGTAGATCTTTTAAAAAATTTCTTCCTTATGGTTATGAAGCTCAAAGAGAAAATGCCCTTTCCCCGTCTACGTTATCATTGGAAAGACACAGACTTCTTTGGTTATATTTAAAAAATGAAACTGACTTTTTCTCCTGTAAAAAAAGATTAAAGGTATTACATATTGCTCCTGAACAATGTTTTTTAGATGTTTTCAAGAAACAAAAAAATCTTAATTATATTACATCAGACTTGGAATCTCCGATTGCGGATGTTAAGGCAGACATTTGTAATTTACCTTTTAAAAATGAAGAATTTGACGTTGTTTTTTGTAATCATGTTTTAGAACACATTCCTGACGATACAAAAGCTATGGAAGAATTGTATCGCGTTTTAAAAAATAATGGATTAGGAATCTTTCAAATACCCCAAGATATAAATAGAGAAATTACTTTCGAAGATGATTCAATAACCGATCCAGAAGAAAGAACTAAAGTTTTCGGGCAATATGACCATGTTCGTGTATATGGTCTGGACTATTTTGATAAACTTAGATCAATCGGTTTTAAAGTAAAAGAAGTCCATTATGCGAAAAAAATGAAACCTGAACTTGTAAAGAAGTATGCACTTGCTCCTAATGAAATCCTACCCGTTTGTTATAAATATTAAAATATCAGGAAATATAAATACTTTTAAAATAAGCCTGAAAAAACTTTCTTTAAAATTAAGTTTATGTTCTTGTCTTAGTTGTCTTGGAATTAAAAATAAAAAGTCACTCCCCTTACCTCAAAGATAATTTAATTGAAATTAAAAAGCTACTAGACAATTATTTTCAACTAATTAAGTTTTCATAACAGAAAACCAATAATATAACTCTCAATGAGCATCGAAAAAGTATATAAAGGGGTTGTTTTTGACCTTGATGGAACCTTATTAAACACTATAGAAACGTATAGCAATATCATGAATGAGCTTCTCTCAAGAAAAAAATTTCCGCTACATGAAACTTCCTTATACAATACTTTTATAGGTAATGGAGCAAAAAACTTTATTAGATTGTCACTTCCTGAAGAGAAAAGGCAAGAAACCGTAATCAATAGCATGCTTCATGATTTTCACAAAATATATGAAGAAACATACAATAAGCATTCTAGAAGCTATGAAGGAATTACATCACTTTTGCTAAAACTACAAGCTTCGGAAATTAAACTTGGTATACTTTCAAATAAACTACACCATTTAACTATAAAATGTGCAGATTATTTTTTCCCTAAAATTAAATTCGAAAAAGTTCTAGGGCAATCAGAACAATATAAAAAACCGAACCCTGAAGGATTACTAGATATATCAAAGTCTTTAAATCTGGATTCTAAAGACATTCTTTTTGTGGGAGATACAGAAGTTGATATAAAAACTGCTCAAAATGCAAAAACACATTGCGCTGCTGTTACCTGGGGATATAGAACAAGAGATACATTAGCACTTTTAAAACCTGATTATATTATTGAATCCCCAGAAAACCTATTAAAAATAATTCGTGAGCCAAAACTGTTCTAATATCTCGAAATTTCAGTAGTAGAAATTCATTGTAACCTTTATTTTATTAACCTTTTTATTTTATTAACAATGGGGAGTCTAAAACTTCTTTTTATTTAATCTCTTACTTGTTAAGAGTTGTTTTTTATTCTCACCTAAATGGAACTCTTTATCTCCTTTTAGTAAACTACCTGTTGTTGCCCCAGCTTTTTTGTAAGACCTATCCCTTGATAGGGTATCTAACTTTTTGACTTCATTAGCAACTAATTTTTTCTCAAAATGATCACCTAGCGATTACTTCTTTTAATGAAAAATCTGTATTGATTATTTTTTAATAATCGTAAAACTACAATAGTAAAATATCTTATTGATTTAGTGTTTTAAGAAACTACTCATATCAACTATCCGTCAACCACATAAATACAAAATAACATTTCTTAAAGCTTCTAACAAAAACCTTGTTAAAAACTTAATATTTCATTAAAATTGCAAAATAAATACTAAAAAAATAACCCTTCATCAAATGAATAATAAAATTAATGCAAAAAAATATCACGAAGCAGTAAGCTCATATGATGAGTCAACAATATCAAGAATGGTTTGTGAAAACTATATTCAACATAATTTAAAGGTTCCAACAGGGAGAGCTGCTTTTATTGCCATGATTCCGAAGTTAAAAAAACATGGAAGTAAAATTGAAAATATTCGTATGCTTCAGGATGGCAAACATATTATTATGCATCATAAATGGTCGAATGCTCTTCCTTTTGGATTTAACGAGACAGCAGCTTTTCATATTATACGTTTTGACAACGATAATCTTATTTCAGAGCACTGGAATGTTATGACCAACTTAGGCAAGCCCAATACTTCTGGCAGGACATTAATAGACGGTAAAAAAGAAATAAAAGATACTGAAAAAACAGAAGAAAATAAATCTATTATAAAAGAGTTAATCAAAAATTATATAACTCTTGACAAATCTGGTATAGTAAAAATTATACCTTTATTTTTCGAAAAAAATTTTCATCAACACAATGAAAATTTTTCCGATGGGATTGAAAATATAATTGAAAATATAATCGAAGAGACAAAATTCCCTCATTATCAAGAGCAACATGCTGTTTTCGGTGAAGGAAATTTCATATTATCAATAAGTGAAGGGATTTACTTGAAGAAAAATTCAGCGCTATACGATCTATTTATGCTTGAAGAAGGAAAAATAGTTGCTCAATGGAATATTTATCAAGAAATCCCTACTGAGAACTTAGCTAACCAAAATACTATGTTCGACTTTTGAATATTTTCGAACACATGATTTCAATAGTAAGGCAGCTTCACTAGCTTTACCTGCTGATTCAATATATGAATCTGGCCTAACGATAATAACCTGATTTTCATATTGGTCGTAATCGGTCCAATAGGCTTCTTTTAGATTTTCTGAATGAATTTGAATAAAGTTTACATAAGTTGGCATCACAAGATCAACTGAATCATTACCAAAATAAAGCATTGTAAACTTAGTATAATCTAAAAGTGTATATAATCTTTTAACTTCACTTCCTTTGTTTACTTTAAAATCATGGATTCTTGTTCCTTCAATGCCATGCTCTCCATATCGAATTCCCATCCCTGTAATATTACCAGCTTTTCGTTCAACAATCTTCACATAATCTTTTGCATGAGTTCCTGTATCAGAATATTTTGTTGAGCGAACTAACTCTCCAGAACTCTCTATTACACTTAATGCTACAGGCTTTCTCTCATCCTCATAAGATTGAATTAACGACTTGTCAGTTCCGTAATTTTTAATCATATTTAATTTCCAAATTAAATTAAATGCATCGGAAAGCCCTGTATTTAAGCCTTGTCCTCCATTAACAGAATGAATATGACATGCATCTCCAGCGAGTATAACACGATTATCGATTAGAAATTTTTCAGATACTGATTCTTTTACTGAAAATTGAGAAAACCAAACTAATTCCTTAATTTTAATAGTATGAGGTGCCATTGCAATATTAATTCTTTCCATCGCTTCTTCAATCGTAAAATCTTTTCTATCCATTCGGATATAAAATCGATCAATATTACCTTCTCTTGGAATCCAGGCAACATCAGATGTTTCTGCTTGAAAAACAATAATTTCAGGAACTCGTGTGAAACTAGTTTCGAATACAGCATCAATTACTGCCCAAACAATCTGAGGCCTTGTTATTTCAAAAGGGATATTAAAATGATTCCTAACAAATGATCTTGAGCCATCTGAACCAATCACATAATCAGACTCAATAACATCCCCATTTTCAAGTGTACTAACACAACCTTTATCTGTAACAACTATATCTTTTACAACTGTCTGTCGAAGTACAGGAGCATCAATAGCCGTTAGTTTTTGATCAAGTGATTGCTCAATAAATGCTTGACCTAACATTAAAAAATGTTTATGGAAACATCCCTCAAGAGCGTCCCACCAACCTGATTGTCTGGACACAAACTCTCCTTTCTCCCAAATAGAACTTGTGTTACAAGGCAAGCCGAGAGGATATATATCCTCAAATAAATCTGCTACTTCCAATAACTGTAAAGTTCGTCCATTTAGAGCATCTGCTCTTCCAACCTCTAAAGGAGCTTCAGATTTATCGATAATAATTGTTTTTAAACCTGATTTTTCTGCTAAATATGCTGATAACAGACCTACTGGGCCAGCTCCAATAATAAATATATCTGTTTTTTGTTTCATTATTTTGTATGTATTAAATGAGGATTGTTTAAAGGCTTTTTATCTAGTAACTGTACTCTCCGAATATGTCTTGGGGCATCTTTTGTAAAAGGTTCTCGACCATGCAATAAAGTATGGTTATCAGAGAATACAATATCTCCTGTTTGCCATTGATGAGTATACATATTCTCCGGAGAGTATAAAACATCATTAAGTTTTGATATAAAACTCTTAATTTCTTCTTTTGGAATACCTTCGATCTCAAATCCAGGATGGTTTACAAAAGAACTATCATTACTATTAGGGGGTTGACAATAACGAATAACCTTATACCCTCTCTCATGATGTTCAGTCAAAATTGGTGCTACCGTTTTGCTATCGTAATATTCCATCTTTCTGGAATAAGTACAACTAATCTTGCTAAGATATTCAATAAAACTGTCCGATTGTTTTTCTAACACTCTCTTTGTATTTACGAAAGTAGTTCCTCCTTTGTTATTAACTCCAGGAGCCTGAACACAATGGAACACCTGTGTAGCAGGAACTTGCTCTCTATACATTCCATCCCAGTGTAAAGGAATATAACTGTTATCAAAAATATGATCTTTAGGTTTTTCATGAACAATAAGCTCTAAAACTTTTCCAAAAGGCCATAAACTAATTTCTCCATGCTTTTCGCAGTACTCAGAGAACTCTTCAGCATTACTAAAACTTTTAAAACCTCTAAAAGCAATCAAATGCTCTTCAGAAAGTTTCTTTTTTATATGATCGATGTCAATATCAAATATACTACCTTCTCCATTTAGAGGTTCAATTATCAAACCAAACGGATACAACTTTTTAATTTTAAAATTCATATTTTAACTTTTTTAGCTATTTAATTGATCTTTCAAAATACTTGCATTTATTCAACAAGCTCAAAATGGCTTGGTCGGCCATTTTCATCACTTACTAACACTGTGTTTAATTTTTTCGCTTCTTTATGCTTCATTAGCATATAACTGTTACCACTTTTAACAGCTACACCATGCCATGGTGTCATCCATGTTTCAGTCCCAAGAAGCTGAATACCAATCTTCTTAGAACCACATATTTGAGGATGTATAGACAACCTAATAGCATCAGGAAATTCCTCCGCTATTAAATCTGTCCAAGCATTACTCCGAATAATTGCTTGATAAGCTTTTATTTTACACTCTTTTTGAATAGATGTTTTGGATTTTACTTGACTTGGATGCATTGAATCTTCTACTAGGAACCTTGTAAGCCCGCAATACATTCGATGTGCCTCTTTATCTGAAGGAACATCTGAGTCATTCCCTCCTCGTTTGACTTTATTTTTAAGTTCATCTAAACTCTGACCATATTTTTCCAATAAAACTTCTCTTGCATAATCAAAACTTACTTCTTTGAAAACATCATCTAAATTAAAAGTAGAAATAGCCGTTAATTCTGATTCCTTAATAATATGCTCTATTTCTGCTTGGTAATTTGTTATATTCTCCTCTGTTATACCCACCACATCACTAAATACCCGGCCATCTGAACAAATGATAACTCTTGCTCCTGGAGGATAAATGCTTTTAATTTCTTCACATAAATTATTTAAAAATTTAAGCGCTTGTTTCTCTGCCATATCAGGAAGTGAACCTAGTACTTTAGAAGGATTAGGAGATTTACCAGGAAAAGCAGGCAATACAAAACTAATAGCTTGTTTACTTTTAACAGCCCTGATAACTTTATTCAAGTGAGGAGCATGACATTTATTACAATCTGTAGGGCACTTATGCCCCCCAGAATCTACCATTCTCCTAAACTTCATTACTTTTATTAGGATAGCTCTTGCTATGTTAGTTATTTGACTTGAGTGATTTAGTGTTTTAAGTTCTTTATTTAAAACTTTCATAAAACGAATATTAAAGGGTTATTTATTTTTGATTTTTGAATGTTGATACCCTACCGTCACTTTTTAAGTAACAGAATAAAGCTTTCATTATGTAAAAAGAAATACCATTAATGTACAAGAAGAGAATGCATCTCGATTCTAAACATTAAACGATCTATTAAAAATTGAATACGTTAATTGGAAGAAGAAAATTTAATAATATTTAAATTGAAACTATTTGAAGCCTAATACTACGTATTTTGTGTTCATTTTTCGGGTTCATCATTTTGGAGTTTTAAGGGTTAATTTATGATGTAATCAAATAGGGAGTTTCTATTTATACAACTTCTAAGCCCAAAACTAAAAGTTCTTTTTAAAAATTATTTATGAAAAAACACTTTATAGTTATTAATTTAAGAACATTCACTAATTTTAATATTTATTTATGAAATAAAAAGAGGAATTAATAAGAATACAGCAAATAAAAATATTTTTTTCTCTTGCAATAAAGCACATATATCTTCATTCTTCATAACAGCCAGGAATAACTGGCTAACCATTGAATAAAATCAAATAGACAATTCATTTTATAGAATAACTCTCCACAAGCATATTAATTAGCGTATTCAACTAGCTCGTTATTTTTATTATTGTAAAGCAACACAACTTTTAATTCGGGATGTAATTTTAAAAAGTTCTTTGTTTTATCCAACCCCATAGCAAGAAATGCTGTAGCATAAGCATCAGCATTAGCGCAATCACCTTTAACTCTTACTGAAACACTTAGCAAATTACTTTCAACAGCAAGCCCTGTTTTTGTATTGATAGTATGAACTATTTTCTCTCCTTTTTCATTAATTTTAAATTTCCTGTAGTTACCTGATGTTGCCATAGACTCATTATTAAGTTCAATTATTCTTTGGAATGATCTAGTGCCATCTATATTTGGCTTTTCAATGCCAACTTTCCACCCCGCACCATACTTTTTTCCTCTTGCCCTAATTTCTCCACCTATTTCAATCAAATAATTAAATATTTTTTTGCTTTCCAAAAACCTTCCAACAACATCAACTCCAAATCCTTTCGCTAAGGCATTCACATTAAACTCCATATCATCATTTTCACGATAGACTCTTCCATCTTTTAACCTTACTTTATCAAACCCTACTCCGTCCATTAATACAGCTAGCTCTTCTTTTGAAAGACTTCTTTTCTCATTACCTGAACCAAACCCATAAGCATCTACGATTTTCCCAATAGTTGGATCAAAATAACCATCAGTTTGTTCATATATTTTCTTCGCCTTATCGAATACTTCAATAAATAATTCATCAACTACAACCGTAGTATCACCTTTGTTTATTTTTGAAATATCAGAATCAGCTTTATATGTAGACAAAGATTTATTAAATCTTTTAAATAGACTATCAATCGATTTTTGGTAACTACTTTCATCAAGATATTTTATGTAGTATGTAGTTCCAAAGACAGCTCCTTTTAGAACTGTAAAATCTTTTTCATCGAGCTCGTCACTTTTTTTCATCTTACAAGATGTAAGAAGTAAAACAATAAAAGTTGTTAGTATTAAAAGAAGCTTTCGCATTGATTCACTTTTTTCATCAAAAATAACATTTTGTTGTTTCTTAAAAGATTGTTAATTGTCTTTTTTGTCTATTCATTTTTATAAATTTGTTTAATCAATTTATATTTTTGAATAAATCACTTAAAATGAAAAGAATAATCATATTGTCAATAGCTACATCTTTATTAGTTTCTTGTGCTTCTACAAAAGAACTAGAAGCTACTAAGGCAGCTCATGAAAAAACAAAAGAAGAGCTATTGGCCACTAAAACAAACTTAACAAAATGCCTTGTAGAAAAAGAAAGGTTTCAGGAGAAGTCTGCTATCCTACAAACGACCGTTGACGATTTAAGAAAAGACAAAAAAGAAACTCTAAAACAAGTAGGAGATTTAACAGTACTTACTCAAGGTGCCAATGATAACATTAAAGAAACATTATCTCAATTAAGTAAAAAAGATAAATACATAAACAAAATAAGAGCGGCTGCATCAAAAAAAGATTCTCTTAATCTAGCTGTTGCTTTTCATCTCAAAAAAGAATTACAAGAAGGAATTGATGATCAGGACATTGAAGTTAATGTAGAAAAAACGGTAGTTTTCATATCAATCTCTGATAAATTACTATTCAAAAGTGGAAGTTACACTATTAACGAAAAAGCCTCTAAAGTACTAGAAAAGGTAGCTACTGTAGTTAATGGTCAACCAGAGATGGATGTGATGATTGAAGGACATACTGATAATACTCCTGTTGGTAAAAAATCGAGCATAAAAGATAACTGGGATTTAAGTGTAAAAAGATCAACGGCTATTGTAAGAGAATTGCAAAATAAGTACAAAGTTGTACCTAGTAGATTAATTGCAGCAGGAAGAAGTAGCTACACACCACTAGTTGAAAATAATAGTCCTACTAATAGAGCAATCAATAGACGTACAAAAATTATTATATTACCAAGATTAAACCAGTTTTTTGATTTATTAGATCAAAAAGTAGAATAGTATTGAAGAATCGCTTACACACTAATAAAGAACTACTTAACCAAGTAGTTCTTTGCTTTTAAAAAATAATTTCCTCAATATTCAAACTTGCAAAGACCTTTACTTTAATAATAACTCTCTTATCCTAATAGCAAGTATTGTACTTTACAATCAATCTCTAAATACAATAACACCATCTCTTTCAAATTTTATTAATGTTCTCAGTATCGGTTTCTTTTTAACGCAGGAGTTATTTACTATACCCTAAGACTCTTACGTTATATATTTACTAATAATACCTTCAAAATACTACGGCAGTAAACTTAATAAAAATACAACCGAACTAATTTATGGGTTTTTGTTATCCATTTTTTATATTTTCTTTTCAGAAAAAAACCTTTTTGGCAAGAATATCATAGAATATATTGCTTTATTGCTGTCGACCATCTATTATACAAGTATAAAATTGCTCAAAATATTCATGAATCATACCCATTACCACTACTGATAGGATGTATTCTAAGAATTCTATTTTTGAGTATAAAATATGCTACAAAAACGAATACGTATACATTGAATTCCAATAGTAAAATCTCGTTAACACAAAAACTCCCTATTGCTTTTTTATTTTTAGTCTTTTTCTCTCATTTCATTTAAATACCAAAAAGACTGATGCAAAATTCTTTCAGAATATTAATGTAAATGAAATTGCAAAATCGGGATTGTACTCGTTTTTTGCTACTTGTAAAAGTAACGAACTAAATTACCACGACTTTTATAAAACTATCTCAAAAAAAGGCTAACTCAATATTGAAAAATAAATATGAAACCAATCAAAATGTATTAATTGATATCCAATGGTATAAAAAGTAAAAAAGAGGGATCGAAAAAAAACTTAATAGCATTTTTATTAGACTTAAAAGTCTAAATGCTCTATTTATGACAACCTTTGGTAATGATCAAAACTGGAAACCTATCCTAAATTCCTTAGCTAAGGAATCGATTTTCTTTTCCAATTTATATGCTACAGGAACAAGAACAATAAGAGGCTTAGAAGCTATAAGCCTTTCAATATCTTCTATTCTATGAAAGAGTAAAGTTATTTTTCTTTTAATTTTCTATAATCAAGTAAGACCTTACAATAAAGCCCTTAAAACTGGTGTAATCTTTATTTTACCGATTGATATTTTTTGTATTCAAGTAACATAATGAATAAAATTTGACACCTATTGTGACACCTACATATAATTAATTTATTTCTATTTTATTGAAATTGATCACTATGAGTTTCATCTTGAAAAGTAATAAAGCTGAAAAACCTACACTAATTTATTTCAAATATTTTGTATCAAAGAAAGAAGAAAGACTGGTTTATTCTAAAAAAAAATACTACCCGAAGATTGGGACAAAGAAACTCAAATACCATTAATCAAAAGAGGACGAATAATATCATCGAGAGAAGTAATTATAAACCCAGAAAGTACTCAAAATGAAGGAAATTACACCTATACTTTCACAAAAGAAAACTTTGAAGAATCCGGCTTAGCAGGAACACACTATCAAAGATTTTACCAGATAATATTAACTGCCGGAAATAAACATTACACAAAAAAATTATAAGAACACGTTAAAAAATTAAAAATAATGAAAAAACTGTTTTCTTTATTACTAAACATAATAAATACATAAAATATGCTTCATCTCATTTTTAAATTATTTATAACGCCTCGCGAGTATGGGGCGTTTTAATGCAGTTTAGGTGTTGTTGTGCATAGTGTTTTTTGTTTTTTGATCAGTTTTATAATCAGAAATGGAATTCCAAGTCCAATAAATATATTGTTGTGTACAATTCAAAAGGTTCAGTTACTATGTATTGCGGCTCTAAAGGATTTTCAGGTTTTCCAATGAATGTTAAAATAAATAGTCCGATTTCAAACATTATGATCACAGAAAATAAAATGGTCGCAATATCCATTATTAATTTGGCTAACTTAAACTCAGTTCTCGTTAAGTTATGTAGCATTCCGAATATGGGAATCGTCGATAAAATAAGATAGTCAAAACGAGTACTTGAGAATACAACAAAAATCTGTTACAGGAAGTAAGTTATTTAAAATTCCAACCATAATTCTAACTCCAAAATCATAATAAAGACCAATAAAGACCAACAGACTAATTCCGAAAATCATATATTTATATTCTTTGATATTTTATTCAATATGTTCCGTTTTTGCAGTTGGTTTACATCAAGCACAACTAGCGGATATAATATTAATTCAAAACACCTAAAACCCCATAAAAATAATAAGCTCATACCGTTTAAAAGACACTTTTTTCCGAATACAAACACTTACAAACGAATAAAAATATTTATTTCTCTTACCATAATTATGTCAAAGAACTTTTTTCGTTTTTAAAGTATCGGAGAACCTACTATTTAATTCGTTTATTAAATCTTGGGCATAAAAAACATTTCTTAAAAGATGCCATGTAGTGAGTGTTTTTTTAAGTAATATCGTGCTTCATTTTTACCTTACAATAACATCTGAACTAAAGCTTTAAACTCATCAATTTCTTTCTATTGCTTTTCTAAAGCACTAAATTACTTTTCTTAAATTAACATCTTTAATAGAGCTAACTAATTTAAAAACAAACAACTAACAAGTAGATATAAACGATCCTATTCAGTGTTAAATTATTTTAGAAATACCTTTGTTTTTCTTGTTAATTGTATTTAGCTTTATTATGTAATAAACTTAAGATCTGTTTATTACAGATATTTTATATAAATAATTAACCAAAAATAGTTAAAAATGTCTATTTATCAAGTTCAAAACAAATGGGGAGATTCTCCATTGCAACAAGGTGGAATCTTTGTTTTAGGTTCAAGAAGTAATCAAGATTTAGTGGATATCAATATCAATTCAACTGATGGTGGTAAAACTCTTACTGGAACTATAACCTACAAAGGTGAAGGTCCTATTGGATTTAAAGGGGTACAAGTCATAGGAAATAATTACAAGGTAGAGTATGAATGGTCTAATACTTGGAACGATGGTGGAAATTGGGTTATTGGAGCCAGAGATGGTCAAAATGTAGTAGCATTAAAAGTAAGTGCTGTAGAAAATACCAAAGATTTAAAAGGAGAAGTTACTTATGAAGGAGAAGGACCTATTGTTTTCCAAGGTAAGGAAACTGCAGGTAGCGCTTATGAGGTACAAAATCAATGGGGAGGACCAAATTCCCCATGGAATCCTGGAGGTGTTTTTGTTTTAGGCTCACGTGATAAGCAACAACCAATTGCGTTAGATATAAAGTCTAATGACGAGGGTCAAACTTTTACTGGTACAATGACTTATGAAGGAGAAGGACCAATTGATTTGGAAGCTACATTCGTTATGGGTAATGTTTACAGTGTGCAAAATAAATGGGGTGGTCCTTGGCATTCAACTGGATACTTCATTATTGGAGCTAGAGAAAATCAAAGAGCGGTAGAGTTAAAAGTTTCTTCTGAAAATGAAGGACAAACTCTTACTGGAAAAATGACTTATAAAGGAGAAGGTCCTATTGAGGTTACTGCATCAACTGTTGATAAGTTAACAACAGTATAATTAATCTAATTGTACGTTAAGGACTGTCTGAAAAGATTTCTTTTCAGACAGTTTATATATTTTTAATAAGGGACAATTTTTATCGGTAATTTTATAAAGTTCGTCAGTGGCTAGTCGTTAGTCAAAAAAAAGTTCATACTATTAATTTTACATATATCCGTTTGATAGAAGCAAATGATGAGAGGTCTCTAATAGTAAACCATAAAAAAATAGGTTTTTAAAGTTATATGAATTACTTCTTTTAGAAACATTAAAAAAACATTCAAATTATTATTGAGACGACAAAAACAACAAGCTTATGATAAAAGAAACTGAATTTGATTTACTTGATAAACTATAACTTACTATCATTCAGCTTTTGACATATTTAAAAACAATGATTTAAAAATCAAGCAACTGTTTGTTAATAACATAATTAATCGTACCTTTGCAGACCTTTTTTAAGGTAAAAAAAATCATTAACAAAAACTAATCGTGTAAATATGGACACATTAAGTTACAAAACAGTATCAGCTAATAAAGCTACCGTTAATAAAGAGTGGGTTTTAGTTGATGCGGACGGGCAAACATTGGGTCGTCTAGCTTCTAAAGTTGCAAAACTTATTAGAGGTAAGTACAAACCAAATTTCACTCCTCATGTTGACTGTGGAGACAACGTTGTTATTATCAACGCTGAAAAAATCAATTTAACAGGTAAAAAGTGGACTGATAAATCTTATATCCGTCATACTGGATATCCAGGAGGACAAAGATCGCTTACTGCCACAGAACTTTTTGAAAAGGATCCTACGAGAATTATCGAAAAAGCAGTAAAAGGAATGTTACCTAAAAATAAACTAGGTAGCGCGTTATTCAGAAATTTATATGTTTATGCAGGTTCAGAGCACAAGCAAGATGCTCAAAACCCAAAAGCAATTAACCTTAACGATCTTAAATAATGGAAACTGTACACAAAATAGGTAGAAGAAAAACAGCGGTAGCTCGTGTTTATGTTTCACAAGGAAGTGGAAATATTACCGTAAACAAAAGAGAGTTTAAAAACTACTTCACTACTCCAACTTTACAATATAAAGTTCAGCAGCCTTTAATGTTGACTGAGAACTTAGAATCTTTCGATGTAAAAGTAAATGTCTATGGCGGTGGTGTTACTGGTCAGGCTGAGGCTATTCGTTTAGCAATAACAAGAGCTCTAGTAGCTATAAACGAAGAAAATAAAGCAGTATTAAAACCAGAAGGACTATTGACTCGTGATCCAAGAATGGTTGAGCGTAAGAAATTTGGTCAGAAAAAAGCACGTAAGAAATTCCAGTTCTCTAAACGTTAATCGTTTATTAGAACTGTTACTTTCAAAATTATATTTTTTTATTAACAGTTTAGTATCTAAATATTTCAGACGTAAAAACTACTGAAATATTGCGAAAACAGAACGTAAACACATTTATTAAAATGGTAAACATTCAAGAATTATTAGAGAGTGGCGTACACTTTGGTCACTTAACTAGAAAGTGGGATCCTAACATGGCTCCTTATATTTATACAGAAAGAAATGGTGTTCACATCATCGATCTGTATAAAACTTCAGCAAAGATTGATGAAGCTTCTAAAGCCTTACAAAAGATAGCTAATTCGGGTCGCAAAATTTTATTTGTTGCAACCAAAAAACAAGCTAAAGATATTGTAGCTGAAAAAGCTAAATCGGTAAATATGCCTTACATTACTGAGCGTTGGCCAGGGGGTATGTTAACTAATTTCGTTACAATTAGGAAAGCTGTAAAAAAAATGGCTTCTATCGACAGGATGAAGCAAGACGGATCTTTTGATGCACTTTCAAAAAGGGAAAAACTACAAATTAACCGTCAACGTGAAAAGTTAGAAAAAAACTTAGGTTCTATTGCCGATATGACTCGTTTACCGGGTGCTCTTTTTGTAATTGATATCAAAAAAGAACATATTGCTGTAGCTGAGGCGCAAAAATTAAATATTCCTATTTTTGCAATGGTAGATACCAACTCTGATCCAAGACCAATTGACTTTGTAATTCCTTCTAATGATGACGCATCTAAGTCTATAGATAAAGTTTTATCTTACGTTACCGATGCAATCGCTGAAGGATTATCTGAAAGAAAAGCGGATAAAGAAAAAGCTAAGGCAGAAAAAGAAGCTAATACGGAAGAAGCAACTACTGAAGAAGCTAAATAAAATAATCATCATTTAAAGGTTTCGAAACATTGAAACCTTTATTTTTTTTAACTTTGATCTTAACAAAATAATTACAACTAAAAAATAACGATAGAAATGTCAAAAATAAGCGCTGCTGACGTAAAGAAATTAAGAGAAACTACCGGAGCTGGTATGATGGATTGTAAAAATGCATTAGTAGAAGCTGAAGGTAATTTTGATAAAGCAATTGAAGTTTTACGTAAAAAAGGACAAAAAATAGCTGCTAAAAGAGCAGATCGTGAGTCTACTGAAGGTGTTGCTATCACCAAAATCAGCGATGACAACACATATGGTGTTGCTATAGTATTAGCTTGTGAAACAGATTTCGTTGCTAAAAATGATTCATTCAAAAAATTAGCTTCTGAATTTGTTGATGTTGCTTTCAACTGCAAAACTAAAGAAGAGTTTTTAGCTGCTGATTTTGGAGGTATCCCTGTAACTGAAAAATTAATTGAGCAAACTGGTGTTATCGGTGAAAAAATCGATATTACTTCTTTCGAAAGAATTGAGGCACCATACGTAGGAGCATATACTCATGTTGGTAAGATTGCTGCTATCGTTGGATTGAGTGCAGCTGTTGATAAAGCTGACGTATTAACTAAGGATTTAGCTATGCAAGCTGCTTCTATGGGAGCTACAACTTTATCATACAAAGATTTTGACCCTGCCTATGTTGCTGCTGAAACAGAAGCCAGAATCGCTGCGATTGTAAAGGACAACGAAGAGTTAGTCCGTTTGGGAAAAACTCTTAAAAATATTCCTCAGTTCGTTTCAAGACTTCAATTAACTGACGAAGCTTTGGCAGCTGCTGAGCAAGAAGCTAAGGAGCAGTTAAAAGCTGAAGGAAAGCCAGAACAAATCTGGGATAAAATTTTACCCGGTAAAATTGAAAGATTTATCTCAGATAATACTACTTTAGATCAAGAACAAGCTTTATTAGATCAAAAGTTTATCAAAGACGAAAAGAAAACTGTTGCTGAATATATCAAAACTTACGGTAATGTAGAAGTTAAAACTTTCGCAAGAGTTACTCTTGGATAATCTTTTATTTCTAAAATATTCTAAACCATCCCTAAACTGGGATGGTTTTTTTTCTAGTATATTAAAATCTAAAATTAAAAAAAATGATTAGTTTTGCACAACTTTCAATAAGATTATGCAATACAAAAGAATTCTTTTAAAACTAAGCGGTGAAGCTTTAATGGGGGAAAGACAATATGGAATTGACCCTAAAAGACTGCAAGAATATGCTGAAGAGATTAAAGAGGTTGTTGAAAAAAATATAGAAGTAGCCATCGTTATTGGTGGTGGAAATATTTTTAGAGGAGTCGCTGGTGCTAGTAACGGTATGGATCGTGTTCAAGGAGATCATATGGGTATGCTAGCGACATGTATAAATGGTTTAGCACTTCAAAGTGCTTTAGAAGATCAAGGAGTTCAAACTAGATTACAAACAGCAATTGAAATTAAAGAAATTGCAGAACCTTACATTAAAAGAAGAGCTAATAGACATCTAGAAAAAGGAAGGGTTGTTATTTTTGGTGGAGGGACTGGTAATCCCTATTTCACAACGGATACAGCAGCTGTATTACGCGCTATTGAAGTAAATGCTGATGCCATTTTAAAAGGAACTCGAGTTGATGGTATATATAATGATGATCCTGAAAAGAATAAAGATGCTATTAAATTTAATAGTATTACCTTTAAAGACGTTATAGAAAAGGGCCTTAAAGTAATGGATATGACAGCGTTTACTTTAAGTGAAGAAAATAAATTACCTATTATTGTTTTTGATATGAACAAAAAAGGCAACTTACTAAAACTTGTTTCAGGAGAACAGATTGGAACAGTAGTTAACAACAGATAAATTATTAATTGCCTCTTTTAAATAGAGGTTTCTAAATACTAATATAATGAATGAAGAAATTGATTTTATTTTAGATACGGCTAAAGAAGCAATGAATAAAGCTATTGATCATTTAATTAAGGAATTAAGAAGTATTAGAGCTGGTAAGGCATCTCCCGCAATGCTTGCTAATGTTCAAGTAGATTACTATGGCGCTTCAACACCACTAGGACAAGTTGCCAATGTTAATACTCCGGATGCACGTACAATATCTATTCAGCCATGGGAAAAAAATATGCTTCAAGAAATCGAGAAAGCTATCATGGTTGCTAATTTAGGTTTCAATCCAATGAATAATGGAGAGAATATTATTATTAACGTTCCTCCTCTAACAGAAGAAAGAAGGAGAGAATTAGCAAAGCAAGCAAAAGCAGAAGCTGAACATGCAAAAGTAGGTGTAAGAAATGCTAGAAAAGAGGCGAACAATGATATAAAAAAGACTGATATCTCTGATGATATGAAAAAAAACGCCGAAGCAGATATTCAAGACTTAACCAATCAATTTATTAAACAAATTGAAGAGAAACTTGTTGTAAAAGAAAGTGAAATAATGACGGTTTAATACTGGTAATTAATTAATATTTAAAAGAGTGTTTTTAGCACTCTTTTTTTATTTATTACACTCATTTATCTACCTTTGCAAAAATTTTTTTTGATGACTTTTTGGACTAAGATCGCGGGATTTATATTACGAAATCGTTATTTTGTATTGATTTTGATTACTGTTATTACAGGATTATTACTCAGTCAAACCAAACATATGCGTTTTTCGTATACAGAGGCGAACTTATTACCAACTGATCATAAGGCAAATGTTGAGTACGATAATTTTTTAAAAATCTTCGGTGAGGAGGGAAATCTTATCATTCTTGGAGTTAAAGACAGTACAGTTTTCTCTCCTCATAAATTCAAGAAATGGAATCTACTTACAAAATCTTTTGAAAAGTCAGCACAAGTAGACTTTACCCTTTCTATTTCGGATGTAAAAAAACTAAAAGCTAATCGAACACAAAGAAAATTTGAAATAGAACCTCTTTTTAATGAGACACCTAATACAACCGAAGGTATTTCTAACATTAAAAAACAATTATTTGAAAAATTGCCTTTTTATGAAAACTTACTTTATAATAAAAAAGGAGTTCTACAAACTGCTATATATCTCAGGAAAGATATCATAAATACGCCTGAAAGAGCCGATTTTATTATCGATGTCTTAATACCGACAATTGAGGAATTTGAAAAACAGAATGATATTGATATTCGTATTTCTGGAATGCCTTATATAAGAACCTTAAATTCTCTAAATATTACTCAAGAAATGGGAATTTTTGTTGTTGGAGCGTTATTGATTACCGCCATTATTTTCTTCTTTTTCTTTAGATCTTTTAGAGCAACGTTTATCACGTTATTAGTTGTTGGAATTGGAGTGGTTTGGGCATTTGGATTCATTGGTTGGTTTAGATATGAAATAACAGTTCTTTCAGCATTAATTCCGCCTTTAATAATTGTAATAGGCGTGCCAAATGCAGTTTTTTTAATTAATAAATACCAACAAGAAGTAAAGAAACATGGAAACCAAGCTAAATCTTTGCAAAGAGTTATTTCAAAAATAGGTAATGCAACATTAATGACTAATATCACTACCGCTTCTGGTTTTGCTACATTTGTTTTTGTTAAAAGTCAACTACTAAGAGAGTTTGGAATTCTTGCCTCTGTCAATATCATTAGTATTTTCATACTGGCCTTATTAATTATTCCAATAATATATAGTTTCATGCCACTTCCTGAAAAAAAGCATTTAAACCATCTTGAAAAAAGATGGATGGAAAATGTAGTAAATTGGATGGAGCGAACAGTAAAAAGAGATCGAATTGGTATTTATATAACAACAGTTATTGTTATCATACTAGGTATAGTTGGTCTCTACAAAATTCGAGTTTCAGGTAGTTTAATTGAAGATATGCCTCGTGGTAAACAGTTTTATAAAGACATTAAGTTTTTTGAGAATGAATTCGGTGGAATTATGCCTTTAGAAATATTAATAGATACCAAAAAAGAAAAAGGGGTTATGAAGCTTTCTACGCTGAAAAAAATTGAAAAATTAAATGAGACTATAGAAACCTTCCCTGAACTATCTAAACCAATATCTATAAACAACTTAGTCAAGTATTCCAAACAAGCTTATTATAATGGGAATCCTAAATACTATCAACTTCCAACTTCTCAAGAAAAAGCATATATCCTATCATATACAAAGAATTCTGCAAAAAACTCAAATATGCTAAATAATTTTGTTGATTCAACAGGTCGTTATGCTCGAATTACAACTTTTATGAAGGATATTGGTACTGATAAGATGGATATTATTCAAGAGCGTTTGAATGCTGTTATAAAAAAGAATTTTTCGAATGATCGGTTTAATGTATCTCTAACAGGTAAAGCTCTTGTTTTTCTTAAAGGAACAAATTACCTAATAAAAAATTTAGTTATTTCATTATCACTAGCAATTCTGCTTATCTCTATTTTTATGGCTTGGATGTTTAGATCGCCACAAATGATTCTAATTTCGTTAATACCTAATATGCTTCCGCTTTTAATAACCGCTGGACTGATGGGATTTTTCGACATACCTATCAAACCTTCTACCATTTTAGTTTTCAGCATTGCTTTTGGTATTTCTGTTGACGATACAATTCATTTCTTAGCAAAATATAGACAAGAATTATTAAGCAATAATTGGAAAATAAAACCAGCAGTTTATGCTGCATTAAAAGAAACTGGGGTAAGTATGTTCTATACATCAATTGTGCTTTTCTTCGGGTTCTTAGTTTTTACAATATCAAGTTTTGGTGGAACAATAGCTCTTGGAGGGCTTGTTTCTGTTACACTATTATTAGCAATGGTATCTAATTTATTATTATTGCCTTCACTCCTTTTATCATTTGAAAAGAAAATAGCTAATAAAAAAGTACTAAAGGAAACTAAGTTTAAAATTTTCCCCCCAAAAGATGACGATAAATAATTATTTAGTGATCAAAGAAAACTGTTTAAAGTAATTGATAAGTCTTACTTCAAATATACTTATCTCCATTTGTTAATTGAGCTCAAAAAAGTATCTTTGCTTACTTTGACACAAGAATATAGAAAATAATGGAAAGAAGTAGCGTACAAGAATTATTAGCTTCAGAAAAATTTTTACAAGAAGTACATGTTAAAGGCTGGGTAAGAGCATTTAGAAGTAATCGTTTTATTCAATTAAATGATGGTTCTACCATAAATAATATTCAATGTGTAGTAGATTTTGAGAATACAGACGAAGCCCTTTTAAAAAGAATAACTGTTGGTGCTGCTATTTCTGTGAATGGAACTTTAGTTGAAAGTCAAGGTAAAGGCCAATCTGTGGAAGTACAAGTAGCAAATGTGGAGATATTAGGAGATGCGGATCCAGATGAAGTTTCAAAAACTATCTTACAACCTAAAAGACATTCTTTAGAGTTTTTGAGACAGCAAGCACACTTAAGAGTTAGAACAAATACGTTCAGTGCAATTATGAGAGTACGTTCTGCTTTATCATTTGCGGTTCATCAATACTTCCAACAAAACGGATTCTACTATGTAAACACTCCGATTATTACAGGATCTGATGCAGAGGGAGCTGGAGAAATGTTTAAAGTAACAAACTTTGAAACTAATAAAGCTCCACTAGATGAAAATGGTAATGTAGATTACAGTAAAGATTTTTTCGGAAAAGAAACGAACTTGACGGTTTCTGGACAATTAGAGGCAGAAACCTATGCAATGGCCCTAGGGAAGGTTTATACCTTTGGACCAACATTTAGAGCTGAAAACTCAAATACAACGAGACACCTTGCTGAGTTCTGGATGATTGAACCTGAAGTTGCGTTTTATGACTTGGATGCGAATATGGATTTATCGGAAGACTTCATTAAATATGTTTTAAAATATGTTTTAGATAATTGCCAAGACGATTTAAACTTTTTAAATGATCGATTGGCAAATGAGGAAAAAACAAAGCCACAAGCAGAAAGAAGTGATATGACATTACTTGAGAAACTTCATTTTGTTGTTGACAATAACTTTAAAAGAGTTTCGTATACAGAAGCTATCGATATCTTAAGAAATTCGAAGCCTAATAAAAAGAAGAAATTTCAATTCCCTATTAACGAATGGGGTGCTGATCTACAATCAGAACACGAGCGTTATTTAGTTGAAAAACACTTCAAATGTCCAGTAATATTATTTGATTATCCTGCGAATATTAAAGCGTTTTACATGCGTTTAAACGAAGACGGAAAAACTGTTAGAGCAATGGATGTCCTTTTCCCAGGTATCGGTGAAATAGTTGGTGGTGCTCAAAGAGAAGAACGCTTAGATGTATTGAAGAAAAAAATGTCAGATTTAGAAATTGATGAGAAAGAACTATGGTGGTACTTGGACACTAGAAAGTTCGGTACAGCGGTACATTCTGGGTTTGGACTAGGATTTGAGCGGTTGGTATTATTTACAACAGGAATGAGTAATATACGTGATGTGATTCCCTTTCCTCGAACACCTCAAAATGCCGAATTTTAAAAAAATACTTAAGAAATATTCATCGTCATTCTCGTTAGAATGGCGATTTTTTTTTGATGAATTCATATATTTGTATTTATGTTAAAACAAAGTTTACATCAAAAATTATTACAAAAATTATCTCCGCAGCAAATTCAGCTGATGAAGCTTATACAATTGCCAACACAAGCTTTTGAAGAGCGTTTAAAACAAGAAATTGAAGAGAATCCTGCATTAGATACTGGAAAAGAAGAGAATGATAATTTTGAGGACTCATATTCAAATGATACTGATTATGACGATACAGGAAATGAAAAAATAGAAGCAGAAGATATTAATATCGATGAATACTTGAGTGATGATGAATTCCCGAGCTATAAAATGCAATCTAATAACTATTCAGCTGATGATGATGAGAAACATGTACCTTATGCAGCGGGTACATCGTTTCATCAGTCTCTAAAAAATCAACTAAATACTTTTAGAATCGATGATAATGAACGTGCTATTGCAGAATTTTTAGTTGGTAGTATTGATGATAGTGGGTATATAAGACGTGAATTATTAGACCTCGTAGATGATTTAGCTTTTACACAAAATATTTTTACGACTGAAGAAGAGGTTAAAGATATTTTAACTAAAGTTGTCCAAAAGTTAGACCCTATAGGCGTAGGTGCTCTTAACTTGAAGGACTGCTTAATCATTCAACTAAATTCAAAACCTGAAACAAAATATAGGTCTTTAGCTATTGAAATACTAAACGAATCTTTTGATCACTTTGTAAAAAAACATTACCAAAAACTACTTGAGAAATTTGATTTGACCGAAGATGAACTGAAAGAGGTTATCTCAGAAATTAGTAGACTCAATCCAAAACCAGGTAGTTCTTACGATGGAAATAATAAAATTGCAGAACAAATCGTTCCAGACTTTACGATAAAAATTACAGAAGGAAGTCTAGAGTTGACCTTAAACTCTCGTAATGCACCTGAATTAAAAGTTTCAAGAGAATATAATAACATGCTAAAAGGTTATCAAGATTCAAAAGATAAAACCAAAGCACAAAAAGATGCTGTCATGTTTATCAAGCAAAAGTTAGATGCTGCTAAATGGTTCATTGATGCTATAAAGCAACGTCAGCAAACGCTTTTGATAACAATGAATGCAATTATGCAATATCAAAAAGAATATTTTTTGACAGGTGATGAACGAAAATTAAAACCAATGATTCTTAAAGACATTGCAGACGATATTAGCATGGATGTATCAACCATTTCTAGAGTTGCAAATAGTAAGTATGTATCTACTCCTTATGGTACTAAATTAATAAAAGAATTTTTCTCTGAATCAATGAAAAATGATCAAGGAGAAGATGTTTCTACAAGAGAAATTAAAAAAATTCTAGAAACCGTAATTACTGAAGAAAATAAAAAAAAGCCCTTAACTGATGAAAAATTATCAAAATTACTGAAAGAAAAAGGATATCCTATCGCAAGAAGAACGGTGGCTAAATATAGAGAACAATTAGACATACCCGTGGCTCGCTTAAGGAAAGAAATTTAATGAAACGACATAAGTTTATATCAGCTATTTTACATCCTATTGTAATGCCTACAATAGGTATATTTTTGTACTTTCTGTTGACTCCATTTAGAATCCAAAATCAACAGAAATTAACTATAATAACTATAATATTTATAACTACATACGTAGTTCCTTTACTTCTTTTAGTTCTATTAAAATCTATCGGTTATCTGAAATCTTATAATGTTTTTAGTATCAGAGAAAGAAAAATCCCCGTTTTCTTTATGATTATATTACTATTTTCTTTAGCTGAATTATTCAAGAAATTATCCTTTATGAAGGATTTAAGCTATTTATTCTATGGTACGGTACTTAGTCTTATTTTAACTTATATCTTACTATATTTTAAATTTAAATCAAGTATACATTTACTTTCAGTTGGTGCTACTGTAGGCTTTTTTATCATATTTCAACAGATGAGTAATGTAAATACCATACCACTTGTTATTTCTTTTATTTTTTTATCCGGTCTTTTAGGCACTTCTAGATTATTTTTAAATGCCCATACACCCAAAGAGGTTTATACTGGTTTTTTTATCGGCTTTTGTTGTCAATTTTTAGCGTTTTACTTTTTATAAAACAAAAAAACTAATCCCTAATTTAATTATTCTTGTATTAATTCTTTCATTATTAACAAAAGCTTCAGAATTCAAAAACGGGATTAAACCATAATAAACGTGAAAATTAAAGGTAGCGTATCCTGCAGATAATGTAGCCCCTATTTGAAACCTCCGATATGAATTTATATTATTGACTTTTACAAGTGTTTCAGACACCTTGTGAGAGAAGCTATTTGATAAATTATAACTCATCTTTATCCCTGAGTATATTCGCCAGAAAGAGTATTTTTTAGCATCTGATGACCTAAATCTTAACTGAAGCGGAACCTCAAGATTATGAGTATTAATTTTGTTATCAACAAACTCCGATATTTCAAAAAAGTCATTAGAACTTTCTCCTTTGGTTACTTTTAAACCATGAACAAACCTGTCATATCCATAGCCTAAACCAATGCCGATGGCAACTTTTCCATTTTTTATAATTGGAAAATCACGAATATATCCTGCTGAAAAGCCGTATGAAAAATCACTTTCCTTGACGTTTTTAGGCTGATTATAAAGTACATTGTATGTAATATCAATATAAAATTGATCTTCTAAATATTTATCATCTAATTCTAAGGAATCCTTTTGAGCACAGATATTTAAACTTACTGATATCAAAATAAATAAAAGTATTCTGGTATTCATAACTAAAATGGATATTCGATTAAATACTATTTTTATACTAATATAACTCTATAAAATAGAAAAAGTGCCATCAAAATATGATTGCACTTTTTAAACTATTAAGATTTCTACTACTTATTTTTTAATTGCATCACCTTTATGCGTTGATAAACTCAACTTAAGGGCATTTACATCTCGTAATTTTTCTCTTATATCGGCTAAAGTTCCAACGCTTGACTCCTTATCTGCTTTCAGCGAAGTAGTCATAAATGGGTGTTCAGCTTCTGCTATTTCTTCTCTTGCTTTAAGTATAAAAGCTGGAACATCATCCGCAGTAGCTATTTTATCATTTAATTGAATACTTTCATAACCTCCACCATACTTTGCATCCTTTGCCTTTCCAACATAAATAGTACTTACTAAACTTTTGTTCTCAAGTTTTTTTACTTCAGTGGCACTTGGTAACCTTGGAGTATCGACTAGTAAACTAGTTTCTCTCATCTTGGTTGTAACCATAAAGAAAAATAACAACATAAAAACAATATCCGGTAAGGACGCAGTAGATAAGGCTGGTAGTCCTTTTTTCTTCTTTCTAAACTTAGACATATTCGTTGTTTTAATTGTTATTGAACACTTGTAGGATCAACGTCAGTAATTATTTGAGGGTAACTCTTTTTAATTACTTCCATTTTCTCTCTTAAATCATTGTCTTTTCTTTGACTATCTTTAAACGCTTCTTCAAGTTCAGTAAAGCTCATACCATACTTTTCTTGGCATAATCTATTACGAAGAACTCTGTAAGCGGCTAATAGTTCATTCTGAACAGTAACATAAGTTCCATATTCTGTAGCTCTATCACTTTCAACCGCTATAATAGCCTTGTTCGGATGATCAGATGACTCAGCATCCCTTTCTCCTTTACAATAATCACATTCCTTACCTTCTTTAGCATCTCCTATAGGATTTCCAACTCCCCCTCCATTATCGATAAATTTTACAGCTGCATCTTTTAAGTCTTTAAGTTCCATTATCTCCCCTTCAACAAAAAGTTGATTGTTTCGATTGATACTTACCTCAAAGATATTTCTTTGCTTTATTTTCGGTAACTCTACGTCTGGTGGTGTTTTTTCAGCAAGCTTTTTTGAAACTCCTGAATCGACATCCATCGTTGTTGTTACAAGGAAAAAGATAAGAAGCAAGAAGGCAATATCTGCCATAGAACCTGCATTAATTTCTGGGTTTTCTCTTCTTGCCATATTTATTTATGATTTAATTAGACCCTTTGCTAAATCGTATACAAAGAATACGCCTCCTAATAATAGAAGAATTAAGCTGATCCATATACCTGTACTAGTGTACTTTGAGATATCAGAACCTTCTTTTGCTATTACACTATTATTAGCGTCTAGTACGGCAGAGTCTGATGCCATTATGTAAGATATAAGTAAAGCAACCCCAAGAGCTACAACACCTAATAAAGTTTTCTTTAAAGCTGCAGGATTTTTAAATATCCCCAATAATGAAGCAACTACCGCAGCAACGATTGCCAAAACTAATAGCGCAACTGAATACGTTACCAAAGGCGATACTGCTTCTGAAATAGCGCTAACATTTTCTGAATCAATGCTTGCTACTCTTCCAAACAAGCCAATACCTACAACAGATAATACAGCTACTATAATTTTTAATATTTTACTATTCATAACTAATAATTACTTTTTATACTTAGCTAATAGATCGATTAAAGAAATAGAAGCGTCTTCCATTGTATTTACGATACTATCTACCTTTGAAACAATGTAGTTGTAAAAGATTTGTAGGATAATTGCAACCACTAAACCAAATACAGTAGTTAAAAGTGCTACTTTAATACCGCCTGCAACAACTGCTGGAGAAATATCATTCGCTATTGCAATCGAATCAAATGCTCCAATCATACCAATAACTGTTCCCATAAAACCAAGCATAGGTGCCAAAGCTATAAATAGAGATAACCAAGAAATATTTTTTTCTAATAATCCCATTTGAACACCTCCGTATCCAACTACAGCTTTTTCAGCAGCATCTAATCCTTCGTCAGCTCTTTCTAAACCTTGATAAAAAATTGAAGCTACAGGACCTTTTGTATTTCTACATACCTCCTTTGCTGCTTCTACACCTCCTGAGCTTAAAGCCTCATCTACACTAGTAACTAACTTTTTTGTATTGGTTGTAGCCATATTAAGATATATGATTCTTTCTATAGCGATAGCTAAACCTAAGATTAAAGCTACCAATACAATTCCCATAAACCCAGGACCCCCTTCAATAAAACGTTGTTTTAACTCTTGGTGAAAAGTTTTTTCCACTGCTTCTTGAGCGTAAGTCGACTGAATAGCTCCTAAGAACATAAATCCTGAGATAGTTAGGATATTTACTACTTTTTTCATTTTGTTATAATTAATTTTAAATAGTTAACGGGTTAAAAATACAAATTTTACCATGATTCTAATAAATATTAAAGAATAAGTGTGTTTTTTACGCTACTAATTGTATTTTTTATTTTCAGAGTGGCAAGTAACAAAAAAATGTTGATTTTTTAAAAAAAAAATTATTTTTTATCTTAAATAAGTTTTTTTTAAATCCTGATTGTTAATAATAAAGTCTAAAAAAGCCAGAGAACACAAGCATATTTTTAAGTACTAATCTCTCCTCGTAAAGGCATCTCGAAATATTCTACAAACTCTTTTTTTGTTAATTTTTCACCTAATAAATACATCAATTTGGCTACTGCTGCTTCAGTTGTAATATCTTTTCCGTCTATTACTCCAAGATCTTTTAAAACAGAACTTGTTTCATAGTGTCCCAAAAGAACACTTCCCCCTTTACATTGAGTCACATTCACAACATAAATATTATTTTCATCAAGCTCTTTTAATACCTCTAAAAACCATGGGTGCGTAGGTGCATTTCCTGCCCCAAATGTTTCCATAATAATACCTCTTAAACCTTCTATCTTTAAATAGCTTCTAACGATTTTTTCTGTTATCCCCGGAAACAACTTTAAAACAGCAATATTATTATTTAATCCTTTTCTAAAAATAAGCTTTTCATCTTCATTATCTAGCTTCAGTAATAAAGATTTATTAAAGTTTAAATGCACACCGCTTTCAGCCAAAGGAGGATAATTCATTGATGTAAAAGCTTCAAATTGCTCTGCACTAATTTTTGTAGTCCTATTAGCTCTATATAATTTATATTCAAAATACAAGCCAACTTCTCTAACTATTGCTTTTCCGTTAATAGATGAACCTGCAATCTGAATAGATGTAATTAAATTCTCTTTTGCATCAGTCCTTAGATCTCCAATAGGTAATTGAGAACCTGTAAATATTACCGGCTTTTGTAAGTTTTCAAACATAAAACTTAAAGCCGAAGACACATAAGACATTGTATCAGATCCGGTTAAAACAACAAATCCATCGAAAAAATCATAATTATCAGCTATTATTTTTGCTATCTCAACATAATATTTTATATTCATATTTGAAGAATCAATAGGCTCTTCAAATGAAATGGTATTTATAGTGCAATTTAATTGTTGTAATTCTGGTATTTTTTTTGATATTTGAGTAAAGTCAAACGCTTTTAGAGCTCCTGTTTTATAGTCTTTTACCATTCCAATGGTTCCTCCTGTATAGACAATTAGAATATTCGGTTGTTTTGTCATTTTGACATGTTCTTTTTAGTTGGTATATTATGGAATAATTTATGTGGTAAATTTATTAACTTAAAAGGAAATATAATAAAAAAATAAAAATATGGGTTTAGAATATTATTTCATTATCGGAATTATAACACTTGCCAGTTGGGTAGTTAGTAATACGTTAAAAAGAAAGTTTAAAAAGTACTCTGAAATTAGACTTAGAAATGGAATGAGTGGTGCTGAAATAGCAGAAAAAATGTTGCATGACCATGGTATATATGACGTAAAAGTAATTTCTGTACCCGGAATGCTAACAGACCACTATAACCCTAGAAACAAAACAGTTAACTTAAGTGAAGGAGTATACAACCAGAGAAATGCTGCTGCTGCTGCGGTTGCTGCGCATGAAGTAGGCCATGCTGTACAACATGCAAAAGCATATAAATGGCTTAAGATGAGATCAAATCTTGTTCCAATGGTTAATATTTCTTCTAAATTTTCAGGGTACCTAATCATGGGAGGAATAATTCTTGGTGCCGCACAAGGGATAGGTGCTGGCTATTGGTTGTTAGCTGCAGGAGTTATATTAATGGCAGTTGGTACATTATTTAGTTTTGTAACTTTACCTGTTGAATATGACGCAAGTAACAGAGCTTTAGATTGGCTAAAGAACAAACATATAGTTACCCGAGAGGAATTTGCTGGTTCAAAAGACGCCTTAAAATGGGCTGCAAGAACTTACTTGGTCTCTGCACTAGGATCACTTGCCATGCTGGCCTATTGGGTTATGAGGCTAATGGCAGCAAATAGAGATTAACTGATTTTTATATTGAAAAGAACAGTATAAATCAATGATCAATAACTACGGATTTTTTTTAAGAAATCTTTTGGAGAGTCTAGCGAATTGAAAACAATTAGATTTTTCTAATCAATATTAGTAAACCTAGATTAAACTTAACAATTTTTTAAGCTTTGTAACATTTTCTTTAATTTATTTTCAAATAGAATGATTATATCTTAAATTAGGTTAGTAACTACTATTATTAATTTTGAAAGCAAATAATCTAATTTTGAAATGAATCTACCTAAAGCATTCTTATTGAGTTTTTTAAATTCTTTTCTACTTGTGTCTTGTGAAAATGACAATAATAACAGCAACGAAAACCCTAGAAATAAACCAATAATTATTTCACACCGAGGAGCTCAATCTATTTTACCGGAGCATACCATTGAAGGTTTCTCAAAAGCGATTGAACTAGGAACGGATTTCATAGAACCTGATTTGGTATTAACAAAAGATGGTCATTTAATTGTTAGGCACGAGCCAATGCTATCTGGGACAACAAATGTAAGTGAAATTGAAGCGTTTGCAGGCTTAAAAACGACAAAAAATATAGACGGTAAAATGGTAACCGATTGGTTTGCCATCGATTTTACCTTAGCTCAAATAAAGCAACTAAAAGCTAAGCAATCTTATAAAGGAAGATCAACGGAATTTGACAACCAATTTGACATCCCTACTTTTGAAGAGGTGATTCATGTAGCTAGAACACATAATATTGATAAAGTGATTGGAATTTACCCAGAAATTAAACACCCTCATTTTCATAACAATATTTTTGGGAAACATTATATAGAAAATAGATTAATTAAAACATTAGAAAAAAACAAATTAAACACGTTTGATTCTCCTATTTTTATTCAATGCTTCGAAGTTGAACCATTACAGTATATCAACACAAAATCAACTGTAAAATTAGTTCAATTGATCTCAGCATACAACATAAATAAAGATGGATCATTGGACTTTAATGTTCCTGATGGAGAGTTTATTTCTTATGGCGCTCCGTATGATTTTTATGTTAATGGCGATAAAAGAACCTATGAATTTTTTAAGACAAAAGAAGGCATGAAATTTACAGCTAACTATGCCGATGGTATAGGGCCATGGAAGCCTTTTATTATTTCTTATAAGAGTGATTCTAACAATAATACTTTACTAGAACCAACAAACTTTGTAAAACTAGCACATACTCATGGTTTACAAGTGCATCCTTATACGTTCAGAAATGAAAATATCCAATGGAGTGGAGGAAATCCTGAAAATGAATATCATTTATTTTTTAACGCTGGTGTGGATGGATTATTTAGCGACTACACAGAAGAAGCAACAAAAGCTTTAAATTCTTGGTTAGAAAAAAACAAGGTAGAAAAACAGTGATCATAACAGACATTGATTTAAGACAAAAAACAATCATAGACTGAAATCATGTAGAAAATAATTTCCAGTAGGTTGATTTCTTTTATCCTGTACCTCTCTATTCTCTAGAACCATAACATTTATTCTAACCCAAGGCACTTTTATATATACCTATGTTAGTATAAGAATTATGTTTTCTTCACAATAAAGAAATAAACAAGAACACACATTACAATTTACAAATTCACATAAATATCATGCACAATTGAATAGCATTGTTAGTATCAAAAAATACATAAAATAGAGTTCCTCAAATAATTATAATCTTTTCTAGACTGAGAAAAAACAAATTAATCATTCAACTTTAAAACAGCCATAAAAGCTTGTTGAGGAATTTCAACATTCCCAACTTGACGCATACGCTTTTTACCCTTTTTTTGCTTTTCTAAAAGTTTTCGTTTTCTCGAAATATCACCACCATAACACTTTGCTGTTACGTCTTTTCGTAAAGCTTTTACCGTTTCTCTTGCTATAATTTTTGCACCGATAGCCGCCTGAATAGGTATATCAAACTGTTGACGAGGAATTAACTCCTTTAACTTCTCACATATTCTTTTTCCAATAGAATAAGCGTTATCTGCATGTAGTAGTGCCGACAGAGCGTCAACGGACTGTCCGTTTAATAACATATCTACACGCACCAACTTTGATTTTTTCATTCCTATTGGATGATAATCAAAAGACGCATATCCTTTAGAAACTGTTTTTAAGCGGTCGTAAAAATCAAATACAATTTCTGCCAATGGCATTTCGAAAATCAATTCTACACGTTCAGGTGTCAAATATGTCTGATTAATTATTTGCCCACGCTTCTCTATACATAAACTCATTACCTGACCTACAAAATCAGACTTTGTAATGATCGATGCTTTGATAAATGGTTCTTCTACTCTATCTAGTTTAGAAGGATCAGGTAAGTCAGAAGGATTGTTTACCACAATAATCTCATCCATTTGTTTCTTAGTAAACGCATGGTAAGATACGTTAGGAACTGTAGTAATTACTGTCATATTAAACTCACGTTCAAGACGCTCTTGAATAATTTCCATATGCAACATTCCAAGGAACCCACATCGGAATCCGAATCCTAAAGCGGCAGAACTTTCTGGCTGAAAAACTAAAGAAGCATCATTCAATTGTAATTTTTCCATAGAATTACGAAGCTCTTCATAATCCTCTGTGTCTACAGGATAAATCCCTGCAAAAACCATTGGTTTTACATCTTCAAAACCTTCAATAATATCTTGAGTAGGTTGCGCAAAATCCGTAATCGTATCTCCTACCTTCACTTCCTTTGCTGCTTTAATTCCTGTAATTAAATACCCTACATCACCTGTTTTTATTTCTTTTTTAACAACCTGCTCCAGTTTTAATGTCCCAACCTCATCTGCACCATACTGCTTGCCGGTAGCCATGAACTTTATCTGTTGATTTTTCTTAATAGAACCATCAATAACTCTAAAATAGGTTTCAATTCCTCTATACGAATTATAAACACTATCAAAGATCAATGCCTTTAACGGAGCATCCGGATTTCCTGATGGCGCAGGAATTCTACTAATAATTGCCTCTAAAATTTTATCTACCCCGAAACCTGTTTTTCCGCTTGCTGGAATTACATCTTCCGAGTCGCAACCAAGGAGGTCGACAATATCATCTGTAACTTCTTCTGGGTTTGCACTTGGTAAATCTACCTTATTCAGTACTGGAATAATTTCCAAGTCATTTTCCAAGGCCAAATACAAATTGGATATAGTTTGCGCTTGAATACTCTGCGCTGCATCTACGATCAACAAAGCTCCTTCACAAGCAGCAATAGATCTAGAAACCTCATAAGAAAAATCTACATGCCCTGGGGTATCAATCAAATTTAGAATAAAAGGTTCACCATTGTAGACATAATCCATCTGAATAGCATGCGATTTTATTGTAATGCCTCGCTCTCTCTCTAGATCCATATTATCCAATAGCTGATCCTGCTTTTCACGTTCTGTAACCGCCCCTGTATAATCCAACAACCTATCCGCCAATGTACTTTTACCATGATCTATGTGCGCAATGATGCAGAAATTTCTAATATTTTTCATGTACTTAAAATATATCCAATGATGACCAACAAAGATACGCTATTTAAAGCCTTTTACAAATAAAAAATAATAGCATGATCTATATTTCAAAATATTATAAACTTTTGAATTCCAAATTTAATTTGGATACTGTCATTTAATTGTTATTCATTTTTTTAATTTTCTTAAAGCTTATATTTCCGCTTCATGGTTATTACTTTCCTTTTCATTAAATTTATACTGCTGAAAAACAAATAATTAAATTTAATTTATGAAATCATATTTCATATAAACAAATAAGAATTCAAATACTTAAACCCAATGGAAAAAATAATTCAATATGCTTTTTTTGTTTTAATTAGTGTTTTTTTAATCAACTGTTCTTCTTCAGAAATAACAGAACCTATACCCACTCCAGTAGACCCTCCTTCTAGTAAAACAACTTATGAACAAAATGTTAAAACATTAATCAATAATAGTTGTGCTACCTCTGCTTGCCATGATGCTGTTATTCCCGCTTCTGGGCTTCCATTAACCAATTACACTCAAGTAAAAAATGCTGCAGAAAACGGGAATCTAATCAGCAGAATTAACAATAGTTCAAACCCAATGCCACCATCAGGACAAAACAGTACAATTATTTCAATAATCAATCAATGGAAAAATGATGGTTATCTTGAAAAGTAGAGCACTTTTAGCTGTATTCTTGTTAACTTATTCGGTATGTCTATCTCAAAAATTTATATCAAGAACAGGAATTACAAAATTTTCAGCTTCAACAGAATCCTTTGAGCCTGTTGAAGCCATTAGTAAAAGTACTTCTGTACTTTTAAATAGTGATGGTAAAATAGCCACCCAATTGTACATTAGTACTTTTTCATTTAGACTAGCTCTAATGCAAGAACACTTCAATGAAAACTATATGGAGTCTGATGAGTTTCCAAAAGCCAGTTTCGTAGGCACAATAGAACAATTTGATGCAAGTCATTTGAAAAAAATTTCTCATATTTTAAGAGGAAAACTTACTATTAAAGGAATTTCGAAAATGATACAGACCAAAATTGAACTAAAGAAGTCTTTAAATAATAAAATCATTTTGAAAGGAATGTTCACGGTAGCCCCACAAGAATTTAACATTAAAATTCCTAGCATTGTAAGAAAAAAAATAGCAGATCAAATAATAGTTACTATCGATTATGAACTTTCTGAAAAAAAATAAATTAATATTGTTTATTTCTTTTACGTTGATCATTGTTCTTTGGTTTGGCTTTGAATATGTTTACAGGACTCCAATATCCATTGAAAATATGGAAGTTAGTTACTCAGGGAAAGCTTCAAACTTTTTAAACCTTATAAAAAAAACACCACTAGGCTGGGAAAACAGACCTGTAGAGATTTCAGGAATAATTACTGAACTTGATGGCAATAACTTTATTATTGATAATTTTATTTTTTGTCAGCTTAAAAGTCCTAATACATTAAAATCTTTACCCAAAACAAACAGTCAAGTAACTATCAAAGGTATTATTATTGGTTACGACGAATTACTCAATGAATTAAAAATTAATCAATGTATCATAAAAAACTAATTCTTCTTTGTTTTATTTTTATAACAACTACTCTTAATGCACAAGACGATCTTTTAAAGGAACTTGAAAAAACTGACAAGTATATAGATGAATATATATCACCTACATTTAAAACGCTTAAAATCGGTAACCTTCAATCAACCAAAATAGCGGAAAAAGGCGATTTTTATTTGATCGTGTCTCATCGTTTTGGTCCAATTAGTGAAGGACTTGATACTTTTCTTGGATTAGATAATGCTAATACAAAAATGGAATTACTCTACAGCTTTTGGGATGGAATTCAGTTGAGTATATCAAGAGAATCATTTGACAGAACTTTTGCTTTAAACTCTAAATTTAGAATTGCTAAACAAACTCATAAATTCCCAATAAATATAACAGGTTATACTGGTATTTATAGAAATACATTAATTAATAAAATTACATACCCTGAGTTGAAAGATGCTGATCGTTACAGCTACTCGTTACAAGCATTACTCTCCCGAAGTTTTTCAAAAAAACTTTCACTGGAAATAGCCCCTACATTTATCAGAGAGAACTTACAAGATTTAAGAAATACCGTAGAGGCAAATCACAACCAATTTGCCTTAGGTTTTGGAAGTCGTTATAAAATTAGTAAGCGAATAAGTCTAAACACTGAATATATTCATAATTTTAATAGGCACAATAACTCAAGGTATACCAATGCTTATGCTTTTGGTATGGACATTGAAACTGGAGGCCATGTTTTTCAGTTGCTATTTACCAATGCGCAGTCCACTAATGAAACGGGCTTCATTAGTAAAGCCGAGGGAGAAATTGCCTTTGGATTTAATATCGTACGAGTATTCTAAGCCCCTATAGACATATAACAAGTAAATTAAGATACTTTTGTACCTAAAAAATAAAAGTTAAATTTGCCAAAATTTTTTGGTTTGGTTAAAATAGACACTATAGAATTACCTGATTTCCCTTTATTACTAGCTCCAATGGAAGATGTTAGTGATCCTCCTTTTAGAGCCTTATGTAAAGAAAATGGAGCTGATGTAGTTTATACAGAATTTATTTCTTCAGAGGGTTTGATTCGCGATGCTGCAAAAAGTGTAATGAAACTGGACATCTATGAGAAAGAGCGCCCCGTTGGTATTCAAATTTTTGGCGCCAACCTAGATTCCATGTTACGATCTGTAGAAATTGTAGAAAAGACAAACCCTGATATAATAGACATCAATTTTGGTTGCCCAGTAAAAAAAGTAGTTTCGAAAGGTGCTGGTGCTGGAATTTTAAAGGATATTGATTTAATGGTTAAACTTACTGAGGCTATGGTAAAACACACCAAGCTTCCTGTTACCGTTAAAACTCGTTTAGGCTGGGATCATGATTCTATCAAAATAGTAGAAGTTGCAGAACGCTTACAAGATGTAGGTTGCAAAGCAATTTCTATTCATGGTAGAACAAGAGCACAGATGTATAAAGGTAGTGCCGATTGGAAACCTATAGCTAAAGTAAAAAATAATCCTAGAATGTACATCCCTGTTTTTGGGAATGGCGACGTTGATTCTCCTGAAAGAGCCTTGGAAATGCGTGATAAATATGGTCTAGATGGCTGTATGATTGGCAGAGCCTCTATTGGCTATCCGTGGTTCTTTAATGAAATAAAACATTTTTTCAAAACAGGAGAGCATTTACCAAAACCTTCGATTATAGAACGTGCAGAAATGGCTAGAAGACACTTGGAAATGTCCATCGATTGGAAAGGAGAACATCTAGGTGTTGTAGAAACAAGAAGACATTATACAAACTACTTTAAAGGAATTCCACACTTTAAAGAATACCGATTAAAAATGGTTACCAGTGATGACCCTCGTGATGTTTTCGATACTTTTGAATTGGTTAAAGAAAAATTTGGATAATTTTTTTAAAAGCAATTTTACTACCCCTCAATGAATCCCTTACTAATTCTTGAACTAGCAATTTTTGAAGCCATAATTCCAAGGCAACTGATGGTCGTAACAACAATGAAAAAATTTGTCCATTTTAGCTCTACCGGATAAGGCAAACTATTTGTGATCATAAAAAGCCCATATTTTATTTGTATGAATACCAAAAAAGCACCTACAAAAACTCCTATTGACATTCCTATAAAAACTAATAAAAAACCTTGGTAAATAAATATTTTCTTAACCTGGTTTATGTTAACCCCCAAGCTTAACAATGTCTTTAGATTATTTTTTTTATCAATAATCATCATTATTATAGACCCTACTACATTAAAGAGAGCGATAATTGTAATTAGCGTAAATATCAAATAAGAGATGAAATTCTCTGTATTTACTACTTTATAATATAAGGCGTTTAATTCTTTTTTTGTTTTTATGTCAAATCGATTACCTAACAGAGTTTTTAACTCTTTTTTTACTGTTCGCACATCAAACCTATTTTTAATTTTCAGTTCGATAGCAGTTACTTCTTTCGGTTCATAATTCAGTAAACTTTGTGCTTCCTGAATATGGGTAAAAACAAACTTATCTTGAAATTCCTCTGAGCCACCATATACCCCAAAAATATTAACATCAATAGCATTAAATGCCCTATTTGGATTTGTAATAAATTTAGTTCCTGGCTTTGGGACAAGAACTTGTAATGGTGTTTCAAAATTAAACGCAGCTAATGAAAGCTTATACGAAATACCTGCTCCAATGACCGCTATGTTTTTATATTTTTGATCCAGCCACGTACCTACATTTAAAGATGAATCGATAGGTACAACATTGGTATAATTTTCATCAACTCCTTTTATAAAAGCAATATGGTTTTTGTTTTTATAACGTAATGAAACTCGCTCTTCTACTATCATAGAAAAGGCTTCCACCTCATTTTTACCTGATAATATATCAATTACCGAATCTGACACGTTAAAAACCTTTCCTTCTTTAGGTAAAATTTTTATATCTGGATCAGATGCTTCGAGTAAAGTATCACTAAAAGTTCTTAAACCTGAAAAGACAGATAACAACACAAAAAGAGCTATAGCACTTACAATAACACTGAAAGTTGCTATATACGTTATTATGTTTATAGCATTTGTGCTATTCTTTGAAAATAAATATCTTTTAGCTATGTAGAGAGGAAAATTCAATGGCCTTTTTTTAAAAAAAGATTATACGTCAAATGTAGGGTCTTTTTTTTAATTTTCCTCTTATTCAGTTAACGCTTTTGACGTTTAGGTAAGATCTCCGGATTCTTTATAGGATCTATATCTTCTCCTCCTAATGATTTATCTATCTCTTCAATATAATCTAAACTATCATCACTATAAAACAACAATTCAGGCATCCTTCTAAGCTGATTTCTAGTTCTTTGAGCAAGCTCATACCTAATAGATACTGTATTTGACTTTACTCCTTCAATAATTTCATCTCTTTTCTCTGAAGGAAAAACGCTTAAATACACCTTTGCCACCCCCAAATCTGCTGTAACAGAAACTTTTGAAACTGATATAATTACTCCTCGCATTCCATCTTGAGCAGCACGTTGTAAAACATTCACTAAGTCTTGTTGCAGTACTCCTGCAATTTTACGCTGTCTATTTGTTTCTTCCATACTGCAAATTTACGGAATATTTTACTCGTTTCTCTTTCAGCTACCATTTAATCTTATTTAACACGTCAGAAAACAAACTTATGAGTGCTTGTGAAAGTTAAAATTCAAAAGATCTTTCAATAGCAAACACCTATATTTCCTATTTTTACAAAAAAATCACAAGCTATTATATTTTTAGTGGATGAATTACAAAAGAATCATTATGAATAAAATTGAGCACATTGGGATAGCCGTGAAGGATCTTGAAAAGTCAAACCAACTTTTTGCTTCACTTTTTGGAAAACCTCATTACAAAATTGAAGAAGTAGAAAGCGAAGGTGTTAAAACCTCTTTTTTTAAATCTGGCCCAAATAAAATAGAATTGCTAGAAGCTACTAAAAAGGACAGTCCGATAGCTAAATTTATTAATAAAAAAGGAGAAGGTATTCATCATATTGCTTTTGCTGTTGATAATATTGAAGCTGAAATTAAACGTTTGATAGCAGAGGGGTTTTCTGTCTTAAATGAAACACCTAAAAAAGGAGCTGACAACAAACTAGTTGCTTTTTTACATCCAAAAACTACGAATGGTGTCCTAATAGAATTATGCCAAGAAATTCCAAATAACTATAAATAAAACAAGAACTCGCAGATAAAAAAAACAAAACAAATTACAGCTTAATTTTTAACAAATTAAGTTGCAATTTATCTTTACAATTCATGATAATTGCCAATTGATTTTATATCTTGCGGAGTTATAAAAAATATCAGAAAAATGAGCAAATCTTTTGATTCTTTTCAGAAGCGTCGATTACAATCTTCATACATATCTGTTGTCATTAGTATTGCATTAGTCCTTTTTATGATCGGTATTCTTGGTTTAATTTTACTTAAGTCTACACATGTTGCTAATCATTTCAAAGAAAAAGTTGTTATGACGCTTTTCCTGAAAGACAGTATTTCAAAAAAACAATTAGATAACTTAAAAACAGCAATTAAGGAAGAAGAATTTACCAAACGTATAGTTTATGTTACTAAAGATAGAGCTGCAGAAACATACAAGAAAGATTTAGGTGAAGACTTTTTAGAATTTCTTGGAGACAATCCCCTTAAAAATGGAATTGATATTTACCTAAATGCTAGTTATGTTACACCAAATAAAATGAAGTCTATTGAAAAGAAATACTTGAATAATAATTATATTGCTGAAGTGAACTATGACAAACCCTTGGTAGACATACTAACTAAAAATATTCAACGAGTGAGTTTTTGGCTCTTAGTCTTAAGTGGCTTCTTTAGTCTTGTTGCCATAATACTAATTAATAGTTCAATAAGACTTGCCATCTATTCAAAACGATTTAACATAAAAACCATGCAAATGGTTGGAGCCACGAAAGCTTTTATTCGAAGGCCTTTTATTTGGCAAAGCATCAAATTAGGAATACTAGGTGCCTTTGTTGCTTTAGTAGGGCTGTTTATTATTATTTATTATGTTGATAAATATGTTCCAACACTAGCTTTATTAAACGACTATGAATCTTTATCATATATAGCGATAGGTGTTTTAACAAGTTCTTTTGTTATTACTTGGATCAGTACTTTTTTTGCTACACAACGCTTTTTAAATTTACAAACAAACGATTTATACTATTAACAATGAAAGATAACAAGACAACTAAAGACGGCTTTCTTTTCGGTAAAAGAAACTACACAATAATGCTTATCGGGTTAGCCGTAATAGCTCTTGGTTTTATATTAATGGCAGGGGGAGGAAGTGACGATCCTGATGTATTCAACCCTGAACTTTACAGTTGGAGAAGAATTCGTTTAGCACCAACCCTAGTTTTGATTGGTTTTGGTATTGAAATTTATGCTATTTTAGCCAGCCCAAAAAGATAAAATGGATTTACTGGAAGCAATTATTCTTGGCATTATTCAAGGATTAACAGAATTTTTACCTGTTTCGTCAAGTGGACACTTAGAAATAGCCAAAGCTATTTTTGGAGACAACTCCGTACCACAAGAAAGTCTTACATTTACTGTTGTATTACATGCCGCTACTGCACTTAGTACACTTGTTATATTTAGAGAAGAAGTCCTCGAAATTTTTTCAGGATTATTTCAGTTTAAGTGGAATGAACAAACTCAATTTTCTGTTAAAATAATTTTATCAATGATTCCTGCCGTAATTATTGGCTTGTCATTTGAAAAAGAGCTTGAGAGTTTTTTTGGTGGAAAAATCCTTTTAGTAGGTTGTATGCTTCTCGTTACTGCTTTGTTATTGCTACTAGCTGACAAAGCAAAAAATACTAGTAAAAAAGTATCATTTACGAATGCTATTATAATCGGTATTTCACAAGCTATTGCAATGCTACCGGGTATTTCTAGATCTGGGGCGACCATCTCAACATCTGTCTTGTTAGGCATTGATAGAACTAAAGCTGCTCGTTTTTCATTTCTTATGGTAGTTCCCTTAATTCTTGGTAAAGTAGCCAAAGATATTGTTGGGGGCGATATCAACTTTCAAAACTCAGAGATTCTTCCTTTGTCCGCTGGATTTATTTCGGCCTTTGTTGCAGGATTACTAGCTTGTAACTGGATGATTGCACTAGTTAAAAAAAGTAAATTAACTTATTTTTCCCTGTATTGCCTTTTGGTTGGTTTAATTGCTATTATTTATTCCTTATTCTTTAAATGACAACAGTAGAAGATTTTAAAAATGGACAGGTTCTGTTAATCGACAAACCTTTAGAGTGGACTTCATTTCAAGTAGTTAACAAACTACGCTGGCATATAAAAAAGCACTTTAATCTCAAAAAAATAAAAGTAGGTCATGCGGGCACACTCGATCCCTTAGCAACAGGGCTCCTAATTATTTGTACGGGAAAACAAACGAAAAGCATTGAACTGTATCAAGGTCAAGTGAAAGAATATACTGGTACTTTTACAATTGGATCGACTACTCCTAGTTATGATTTAGAGACAGAAATTAATCAGACTTTTCCTATTGACCACATTACACACCAACTAATTCAAGAGACCACTACAAAGTTTATTGGGAAAATTCAACAAAAACCACCAATTTTTTCGGCAATCAAGAAAGACGGTAAACGACTGTATGAATTGGCTAGAGCTGGAAAGACAACAGAAATTAAATCCAGAGAAATAGAAATAAAAGAATTTGAAATAACTGAAATAAAGCTTCCTAAAATAGCGTTTAGAATTGTTTGCAGCAAGGGAACCTATATTAGATCTATCGCTAATGACTTTGGCTTAGCACTAAACTCTGGAGCACATTTATCAGACTTAAGGAGAACAAAAATTGGCAATTTTTCTATTAAGAATGCTCAATCTATTGATAAGTTCATTGACACTCTGTAAACTTGTTTTTTTGTCTTCATGTATTATTATCATCCTTTCTATTTATAATCGTCTGCGATAACTTTTTAGTCAAAAAGCAAAATTCACACTAAGCATATTATATTAGTTTTTATAAGCAATTTACAATGCTATATATTGAATAAAACAATGTAAACAAGTCATTTTTTAAATGTAATCTTTTTTATTCTTTAATATTCAATCGAATAAACTAACTAATTATTAGTTTGATAATTTGAAAAAACGCACCTCTATGGTGAAAACATATAGTATTTAAATAACAAATAAAATTTTTAAAATACCTACAGATAAAAGAGGCACCAAAGTTCATATTTTTCAAACTTAGTTATCTAAAACATGGATACGGTTAAGACATTAATTGATTTTCATATCTTTTTCATATCTATAAAAATCGATTATACCAACTGTCAGTTATTGGAACTTCCCAATAATTTTCAAAATCATATTTTGACTGTACTAAATTATCAAAAACAATAGTTTTAGGAGAAACGGCTTTTTCTTTTAATAGCTTTTTAAACGCTTTTATTTCTTTATACTGAACAAACTCTCCTTGTTTAAAACAAACATTCATTTTATCCAACAAATCAAGCTTATATTCATTTTGCAATGTTAAAATAAAGGAAACTTGTTCGTCTATGTCGTTATTCGTTAACTGAATATTATTTTCAGCAAAAAAAATAATAAAACGATTGTATTTTAACTCAAAAGAAGCCTGGAAATCCATTGAAGATTTTTTCCATGAGGAAACAAAAGAATGTAGTTTATTAATTATTTCGTCTACCTCTTGAGCATAAAACTTTCTACTGGCTGGGTAAACCCAGACTCTCGCCTCATCAGACAATGCACTACTTTCTATAAACATTCTAATTTTTATTCATTTAAAAAACCACTTAAGCATCCTATTCTTAAGCGGTTTTAATAACTTTTAATTTTAACTAGTTAAATAATGATAACAAATCATTTTCGGTATTCCTACCTTTATTTTTGTTGTACCAAATTTGCAAATCTTTTTTGAATTCTGGGTCTAATTTTCCATATTTTTCTTTATAATCTGCCACCATAGAAGTTGCCTCACTAGGCCTTGGCCCCCAAGTACCTAACACATTTGATTCATCATCAATTGCTATAAGCTTTGGAATTGCCTTTCCCCCATTTGTTAAAAACTGATCCATCAATTCTGGATTTTCATCTCTCAAAACAAACTTCAAATTAATTTTAGAATTCTGCTCTGCTATTTTATTTATTACTGGAATGTTTTGAGCTGCATCGCCACACCACCCCTCTGTTAAAACGAGCCATGTTTGTTCTTTCTTAACATTTTTAACTTTATTCTTTGTGTTTTCCGAAATCTCGATCGTTTTATCTAAACGATTCATTCTTTTATCATTTAAAATACTATAGTTTAGCAAATCGTCAGATTGAATTTCTCCAGTAGATTTTCCTTGTTCTATTAAGTCACTAACCAACGTTCTATATTGATCGTAAGATATGGCTTTTTCCAAGCTCTCTTCAATTAATTTCTTCATCTTTTAATCATTTTAAATAAGAGTCTTCATGTAAAAACTCTTCACAGTTATACTATTGTTACTTAGATAATTTAAGACGTAGTAATTCCGTATTCCTTACATCAATAATTCCTCATGTTTTCTTAAGTTCAAAATAATATCTTCTGTCATTTCGCTTAAGTCATAATTATGCTCCCAGCCCCAGTCTTTCCTCGCCGCTGAATCATCAATTATCCTAGGCCAAGAATCAGCAATATCTTGTCTAAAATCGGGCTTATATTGGATTTCAAAATCTGGAATATACTTTCTTATTTCTTCAGCAATTTCATTCGGTGTAAAACTTATAGCAGCTAAATTATATGATGTGCGGATTTTAATTTTTTCTTTTGTTGCTCTCATAATACCCACAGTTGCATTTATTGCATCTTCCATATACATCATTGGCAACCTTGTATCCTTTGATAAGAAACACTCAAAACTTCCATTTTTTAATGCTTCAAAATAAATATCTACCGCATAATCTGTAGTCCCTCCACCAGGTAACGATTTCCAACTAATAATACCAGGATAGCGTATACTTCTTACATCAACGTCATATTTTTGATAATAATAATTACACCAGTGCTCTCCTGCAACTTTACTGATCCCATAAACAGTAGTTGGTTCAGTTACGGTTTGTTGTGGCGTGTTAATTTTTGGTGAAGTGCTTCCAAAAACGGCCATTGAACTTGGCCAAAAAACTTTATTAATATGTTTTTCCTTAGCTAAATCGAGAACTACCAACAGCGATTTCATATTTAAGTCCCATGCTTTTTGAGGATACTTTTCTGCGGTCGCTGAAAGCATTGCTGCCATTAAATAAATCTCTTCAATGCCATACTCTTTAACTACATCAAGGATACGGTTTTTATCCGTAGCATCAATAATTTCGAATGGTCCTGACTCCATTATGTGCTTAGCTCCTTCTCTGATGTCAGAAGCGATAACATTTTCATTACCAAATTCTTTTCTTAAATTTTCTGTCAATGCCGTCCCTATTTGCCCACAGGCTCCTATGATTAATATTTTCTTCATTATTAATTATTCAAAAACACAACCATACAAAAGTATTAAATTTAAGATTTCATAAAAGAAAAATATGCTTTTTTAAACATTAATAAAAATATAAAGTTATTAGTTCTATTTGGTATGCACATCAAATTCAGTATTTTTACCAACATGATTAAAAATATAATATCCTTTAATATCTTTAGTTTTATACTGTTTGTTTTTTTCTTTTCTTGTAATTCTAAAAAGCAAAAAAATACCACAGACGACTTAGTTAAAATCTCTAAAATGCAACGAAAAAAAAAGCATAAAGCTAAAGATTTAGACAGTATCGCCTCAAATAACATAAAGCCTTGGAAAGAATATTTTGACTTAAAAGACTTTTTAAAAATTTATGAAAGTATTTCTTCAATAGAAGCTTTGAACAACTCTTTAGAACTTAAGCAACTTACGAAATTAGCTAAAGATAGTATTAACATTGAAGTACTAAAAACACCTTCATTTAACGCTAGAATAAACGTTTTTCAGAACGAAGTTTCTAGGTTATCCGACATGAGTAACATCCCTTCTATAACCGCTAAGGAAGTAGTTTTACAAGTAGAAAATATTTTTTTAACGTTTAACAGTCTAAACTCTAAAATTGAACATACTTTTAAGAAAAAAATGTTCAATGATTCTATTAAACTTGACAGTGTTTTTGATAAGCTAGAATAACATAAAAGATTAATAATATTTTCTTAAAACTTCAATGATTAAGTCTGTTTCGTACCCGCGATACTTTAAATAGTCAAAAATTTTTTTCTTTCGTTTGTATACTTCTTCGCCTTTCATTGCGCCATTCTTTTTTTCTGCTAAATTATTTAACACCTCCATATACTCATCTTCGTCTATTTCTTTTAGCGCAATTTTTATGTTCGTAGCACTTATATTTTTATAATTCAACTCTCTTATTATTCGATCTTTGCCCCATTTTTTAATTCTAAATTTCCCCCTTACAAAGCTTTTTGCAAACCGTTCCTCATTCAAATAATTGTTTTCTAGTAAATGAAGTAATATTTGTTCTTTCGCTTCTGGAATTAAATAATATTCAAATAATTTTTTCTCAACCTCCTTATGACAACGATCTTGATATACACAGTATCGTTCTATTTTTTTTTTAATTTCTTCTAATGTAAACCCTCTTTTCATTTTTAAATACAACTCCTTTTTTACAAACTATTAATTCTTATCATCAAGTCTCTTCTATAATTTTTTATAGCATTAAAATTACCCCTAAAGGAGAAAACAAAATTAAATTTAACAAAGCAAAGCGACATTAAATTTTTAGAAATTTTATTGCCCTACTTTATATTTAATACCTCTTATGGTTTATCACAAAAGAATACTAAACTATAAATAACAAAAAAAGCTAAAGCAATTAATTGCTTTAGCTTTTAAAAACGTTCATATTTTGTTATACACTACGAAGCCACATTTTAAACTTGGTGATTAAATAAAATAAAATTGGAACTACAATTAACGTTAAGAAAGTTGCTATAAAAAGACCATATATTACCGTCCAAGCCAAAGGTCCCCAAAAAATAACATTATCTCCTCCAATATAAATGTGGGGATTAAACTCAGAAACCAATGTATAAAAATTGATATTTAAACCTGTTGCTAAGGGTATCAACCCTAAAATTGTTGTTATAGCAGTTAATAAAACTGGGCGTAAACGAGCTTTTCCTCCATTAACAATTGCCTCACTTAAAACATTTAAATCTAGGTAGTCTTCACTATTAATATTATGTACTATTTTTTTACGATCAATCAATAGTTGCGTATAATCAAGTAAAACCACTCCATTGTTTACTACAATTCCTGCTAATGAAATAATTCCCATCATAGTCATCATTATCACAAATGGTTTCGCTGTAATTATTAATCCTCCAAAAACTCCAATTAAACTTAAGAAAATAGCCAACATAATAATTGCTGGTTTCGACACAGAATTAAACTGGAAAATTAAAATAAAGAATATCAATCCTAATCCTGCGAAAAAAGCCCCCATTAAAAACGACATTTGTTTTTCCTGTTCCTCTATTTGCCCTGTATAATCAATTTTAATATCGGCAGGTTTATCTTCAAAAGACTTCATTTCATTCTGAACCTTAGCCACAATTGCAGTAGCATCTGTAAAACCAGGAGCTAAAGCTGAGTAAACAGTTACAATACGTTTTGCACGTTTATGTTTAATTGCACTATACCCCGATGTATTCTTTTGGGTTGCCACAGCAGATATTGGAATTGTTTTAATTTGCCCATTAGATGGATCTCTAAAAGTAATTTTCTGATTAAAGATAGCACTTGTATTATATCGGTTATCTTTATTAAAACGAACGTAAATATCATAATCCTCTCCATCTTCTTTATAAACCCCTGCTTTGGAACCAAAAATAGAATTTCTTAATTGCTGTCCTACTTGAACAGAACTCACACCTAGTTCCCCTGCTTTTTTTCTATCTACATTAACCAACATTGCTGGCTTAGATTTATTTACATCAATCTTTAATTCATCAATACCAGGAATATTTTTAGTATTCAGATAATCTCTCATTTTTTCTGCTGTAACCACGAGTTGATCATAATCCTTACCCTCCAATTCAATATTAATCGGATATCCTGCTGGTGGACCAACAGGATCTTTCTCTACAGAAATTGAAAGACCTGGATAAATTCCTTTTAAAGCTTCTGTTATCTTTTTTTGTAACTCCTTACTATCTTCTCCTCTTCTAAACTTATATTCTCTCATAGAAGCTGTAATTTTTCCTCTATGCGGCATTTCTGCTGTGGAACCACCATCTGTCTGTGGATTTCCTGAACCTGCCCCTACCTGAGAAACAGCACTCTCTACTAAAAAATTATACCCATTATCAACATACTCTGGCGAATTTATAACAGCGTAAACACGCTCTTCTAAATCCTTCATAATCATATTGGTCTTTTCAATATCAGTCCCTTGAGGATACTCGATATAGACAACTATTTGATTTGGAGTGTTATCTGGAAAAAATTCAACTTTGGTTCGTTGGCTTTTTATAGATCCTCCAAACCCAATGAAAGCTACAAAAAGCAATACTATGGTTACTACAACAATTGCAGTTGGCCTATATCCTTTCAAAGCAATTCTCAAAACACGCTCGTAAAAAAGCTCCCATCTTGGTAAAACTTTATTTTGAAAAGAATTTGCTAAAGGTCTTAATGCCAACCTATATACCCAAAGCATAATTGCTGTAAATAGCATTATCGTTCCTAATGCTCTATAGGCGCCACCAAAAATAATAATTAGTAATCCTAAGCCACCAGTAATAGAAGATATTGTTATAATGCGCTTCATAGGCATATTTTTATCTTCCACTGTCATGAGCTGTGAAACCATTACAGAATTAAAGAAAATTGCCACAAATAGTGAAGACCCTAATACAGCTGACAAGGTAATTGGAAAATACTTCATGAACTGTCCCATAACACCTGGCCATAATGCAAGAGGTACAAAGGCTGCAACCGTTGTTAATGTTGATATAATAATTGGAAATGCAATTTCTCCGATTCCTTTTTTTGCTGCTTCAATCCTAGACATTCCTTCGTCCATTAAGCGGTACACATTTTCAACAACAACAATACCGTTATCCACTAGCATTCCTAGCCCCATAATTAATCCGAACAGAATCATGGTATTCATTGTATAGCCGAACCAGTCCAATATCATCAATGACATGAACATGGACATAGGAATCGCAAAACCAACAAATAAAGCATTTTTGAATCCTAAAAAAAACATTAATACCAACACCACCAAAATCACCCCGAAAATAATATTATTGACAAGATCATCAACCTGTCCTATTGTTTTGGAAGACTGATCATTTGCAATGGTGACTCTAAGGTTGGTTGGAAATACATTTCTTTTTGTTTCTTCTACAATTTTTTGAATTTTATCTGCTGCCTCCACCATATTCATTCCAGAACGCTTTTTAACATCGAGCATTACAACCGGAGCACCAAATTCACGAGCATAAGTTGTTTTATCTTTATCCTTAAAAGTTATCACTGCAATATCTTTTAGATATATAGAATTTCCTCTTTCAGATTTTACCACGAAATCTTGCAATTCTTGTGGTTGCTCAATTTCACCTAAAATACGTATTGTACGTCTTTGACCACTTGCTATTAAATTTCCGGCCGACATGGTTAGGTTACCACTATTAACTGCATTTAAAATATCTTGAAAGCTCACTTTTGCCGCCATCATTTTATAGATATCTACAGCAATCTCTACTTCTTTTTCCTCCGCTCCTCTTATATCTACCTTTTTTATTTCAATTAAATTCTCTATTTCATCTTCCAAATACTCTCCATATTCTTTTAATTTATCAACAGGGTAATCTCCAGAAATATTAATATTCAAAATGGGCATTTCTTCAGATATACTCAATTCAAAAACGTTGGGTTCTACCTTTGCTCCATTAAATGTTGGCCAATCTTCTCCTGAGACCTTTTGATCAATTTCATCTTTAACTTTTTGCTTCGCCTGATCTACAGTAATTTTTTCATCAAACTCAACAATAATCATTGAATAATCTTCTTGTGAAGTTGAAGTTAGCTTTACAACATTACTAACTGTTTTCAGCTTATCTTCTAATGGATCCGTTATTAATTTTTCAACATCTTCTGCTGTATTCCCAGGATATATTGAACTTATATAAATTTTAGTTTCTCGAATTTCAGGAAAGTTTTCTCTTGGCATATTCACAAAAGCTGAGATACCAAGAATAAGAATTAGCGTTATTAAAACATAAATAGTCGTTTTATTACTAATTGCCCAAGAAGACATGCCAAACTCTTTATTGACTTGTTGTTTTTGCTTTTCAGTCATTAGTTTTATTTTTATATTTTTTCAGAAATAGCTAATATTTTAACCTCTTGATTATCTTTAACGCTTCGTGCTCCTTCTTTTACAATTTGAAAACCTACTTCCAACCCTGACAACACTTCTATAATATCTCCTTGTGTTTTTCCTGTACTGATAATTACTTTCTTTGCTTTTCCAATCGAATTCTTTATATCCTTTATTACATACACATATTGTTCTCCATTTGCATTTTCAGAAATGATACTTTGTGGAATTAAAATTGATTTTGGATTCGTATAATCATTGATGCGCAACTTTGCAGTTAAGTTAGGCTTTATACTTCTATCTTTATTAGCAACTCCTATTTCTACTTTAAAGGTTCTATTGGCTGGGTTTATAAAATTTCCAGCTTGACGAACTTTTGAATCTACTGTTTTTCCTAACACTGGAAATTCAACTCTTACCTCTTTTCCTTTTTTGACAGAACTAATATAACTTTCTGGAACATCAGTTTCTATATACATATCGTTTAGATTCACAACTCTAAAAATTTCAGAACCAGGCCCTGGTGCTACAATAATTCCTTGTTCTTTAATTACATCATCCACAATCCCTGAAAAAGGAGCCTTTACAACACTTTTATCTAATTGCTTTTTAATCTGATTAGCCGATTTGGTTAAGGCTTCGTAATTTGTTTTTGTTTGTAAATATTGAATCTCTGAACCTATTTTCTGATCCCATAGTCTTTTTTGACGATCAAAAGTAGTTTTCGCTAAATTCATTTGTGTTTCAATTTGAGCTAATTGCTGGCTAAGCCCTCCATCATCAATTTTTGCCAAAGCTTGCCCTTTTGCTACATATTGTCCTTCTTTAACATAAATTTTCACCAATTGACCTGGCATTTCAGGATACACAAGAACATTTTTCTTAGTCTGAACATTTCCTTGTAAATCCAAGTAATGCGTAAAAACACTTTCTTCAACTTTAAAAGTGGTGATTAAAGGAACTTTTTTACTCGTATCTAGCTTTGCTATTTCAGCATCGAGTAATTTAATTTGCGAGGCTAACAATTCTTGCTTTTCATTCAGCAAATCTTTTTTAGCTCTTATTTTTTGAATATCCTTTGTGCTTATAACCGAGTCTACTGTTTTCTCCTTACTTCCACATGAAGCTAGAAGAGAAACAATAAAAGTGTGTAGTAAAATCCTTCTCATTCGTTTATTATTTTATAGATATGTTTAGTGCGTTTTCTAATTTTACTTTTTTTGCAATAACGTTCAACATAGATTGAACGTATTGATTTTGCTGAGTATACAACTGATTTTGAGACTGAAGCAAATCAAAACTACTTGACAACCCTTCAAAAAACTTAATTTGCTGTTTCTTTTCAATACGTTCAGCTAATCCTAAATTCTTTTTAGCGGTTTCGTAATTACCAATGCTTAATTGGTATTCACTTTTAGCTACCTCCGCTTGTAAGTTAAGTTTTTGACGTGCCTCCTCCATTCTGATGTCCGCATTTTCAAGTTCAATTTTTGCTCTTGCTGTTTTTGCTTGTCTACCAAAACTACTAAAGATAGGTAAATTCAAGCTAACCCCTAATAAAGAATAATCAAACCATCGTTGCTTTGCATCAAAAAAACTAAATGTATTTGAATTTGAGTTAGCTCCATAGTTTACAAATGCTGATAAACTTGGAAGGGCTTTACTTTGCTCAAGCCTCATTAACAATCGCTTGCTTTCTCTTTCATTTTCAACCATACGAAAATCAATGTGCTTTTCAACATCAAATTCATACGCAAGAAGATCTAAGTTAGTACTTGAAACCACCAAATTATCTAGTGTATCTGATAGCTCTAATCTCTTCTCTATCGAGTTACCCAATGCTATATTTAGCATTTTATAGGCTATCAAACTCATTCTTTTTGCATTTCTAAGGTTATTCTCTACATTTCCTAACGTAATTTGTAACTGCTCTACTTTTTCTTGCTCCATCAATCCATTTTCATATGTTTTTTGAGCTTCGAATAAATTCTTTTTAAGTACGCGAAGATTATTTTCTAGGATTTGAATAGTTTTTTCAGTTATGAGCACATTACCATAGGCATTGATAACCGCCTCTCTGGTTGCCATTTCTGTTTTCTCTTTTGCCTGTTCTGATATTTTCAAGTAAGTTTTAGCGGACTGTAACCCTACAAGGTAAGAGCCATCAAATATCAATTGTGTTAACGTTACAGAAGCATTCATTGTTTGATCGGGTGCAAACTTTATAGCCTGAAAAGTACCTGGCGCTCCACCTGTAAACTCTGCTGGTAGGAAAGCCACCTGTTGTTTTAACCAGTTCTGATAGTCTAATTTACCATTTATTTGAGGTAAACCGATAGTTGTTGTTTCCCACTTTCTTTCCTTAGCACCTTCAATGTTTTTTGATGCTATTTTATTTTCGTAGTTATTCTTAATTGCATAATCAATTGCCTCTTGCATTGATAAACGTAATACCGTTTCTTGTGCTAGTAGTATGCTAGTAAAAAATAACATGAATATACTGAATATGTATTTTCTCATTGTTTTCACTATTTTTTGTTTATGATTTCTAATTGTTTTTCTAGCTCTTTAATTCCTTTTTCTGTAGCAATAGCTCGTATATGATATTCTAAAACCTCGTATTCTGCTTTGATAATTTCCTGCATATTCAAAAAACTATCTGACTCGAACACTTGATGTATAATGGTAAAAAAGAAGCCGCTTACCACCTCTTTTTTTATATCACTTCTGTATAATTTTTGATCAATTCCCTTGGTAAGATTATCAATATTACACTCGCGAAACATGCGTAATTCCCTTTCCATCAACAACCCATATGTTTCTGGATAATATTTCTTTAGCTGAAACATGGGAGAATCTTTTGCATTTTTAAACATTTCATCAAAAATCGCCTTTACTGCAAACTCCTCTTCTATTGCATTGTAATTTTGAGATTTTACAAATGAAATTGCTTTTTCTATGGAGTTTTGAAAGGAAGCAGTAGTAGCATTTATCAACGTTATTTTATTTGAAAAATACTTGTAAAGTGTTTTTTTTGAGATTCCCATTTTTGATGCGATATCATCCATGGTTACACTTTTAAAACCTAAGGTTAAAAATAACTCTCCTGCTATTTCTAAAATTTTATCCTCCATTATAAATCTTACTTTGCGATTGCAAATGTACACAAGGAAACTTTAGAAACAAAAAAAGTTTCCTTGGTTTTTTGTTTTTTTCAACTGCTTTTTTTCAAATACCTTTATTTGTCCTATTTTTATCAAAAATTTAAAAATTGGATTTATTAAATTATCATTCAGAATTTATAGCTCACCTACATCAACAAGACTATACAAGAACTCCTAAAAATCTTTACGAACCGATTGACTACATTTTACAATTAGGAGGTAAAAGAATAAGACCTATTTTAACTTTAATAGGCGCTGATATTTTTTCAGAAAATTTTAAAAAAGCACTTCCTGCTGCTTTAGCAGTTGAAATTTTTCACAACTTTACGCTGATTCATGATGATATTATGGACGAAGCTCCTTTGAGGAGAGGAAAGGAAACAGTTCATGAAAAATGGAATCTTAACACGGGGATTCTCTCGGGAGATGCAATGTTAATTTTAGCCTATCAATACTTTGAAAATTACGAACCCGTAATTTTTCAAAAACTGGCTCAATTGTTTAGCAAAACCGCGCTAGAAGTTTGCGATGGGCAACAGCTTGATATTGATTTTGAAACGAAAAACGATGTAACCATTGATCAATACCTCCAGATGATTACGTTAAAAACATCTGTTTTATTAGGTGCTGCTCTAAAAATGGGGGCGATTGTAGCAAAAGCCGATGAAGCACAAGCGCAATATTTATATGATTATGGTTTGAACTTAGGTATTGCTTTTCAGTTACAAGACGATTACTTAGATACTTTTGGAGATTCTAAAACTTTTGGTAAACAAATTGGCGGAGATATTATCGAAAACAAAAAAACCTACTTGTATTTAAAAACTTTGGAGGTGGCCAATGATGCCGATATTAAAGATTTAATTTCTTTTTATAACGGTAATGAAAAAAATAACAAAGAAAAAATAATTGCTGTTACCGCTATTTTTCAGCGTAACGAAATACCTACACTTACAAAGCAACTTATTGAAAAATACACAAATAAAGCTTTTAGTTGTATTGAAAAACTTTTAATTAACGATGAAGCGAAAATGGGACTACGCCAATTAGGGCTTAATTTAATGAGCAGAAATGTTTAAAAATTGTTGGATATTCTAAAAAAGTTTATATATTTGCACACCGAAAATAACCGGTCCTATAGCTCAGTTGGTTAGAGCACCTGACTCATAATCAGGGGGTCCATGGTTCGAGCCCATGTGGGACCACCTTTCGCAAAGCATCAATTAAAAATTGATGCTTTTTTTGTGGTTTTTATCAAATCTCCTAGCATTAATCCTCTTTTAATAAGAGACCAAAAAAGCTGTAGGTAAATTGATGTTTTATATTGATTTATTAGAAATAAACATAATTTTTAGTGCTCTACATGGATTTACTCAGTGCCTCACTTCGATATTATAAAACATATAAAAATTAAAGACAGAAGATCTTCTTTATAGTAATACAATAAAGATCATTTATACATTACATTAAGAAAGATTCTAAAAAAACATAGCAAAAACCATACTCCAAACCTCAACATTTTTTACAAAAAAACCCGCTCAAAAATTGAGCGGGAAAATTGCTATGAAAAAGAACTCAAGACGTCTCTTGAGCGGTTACAAAGTTACTATATTTTTTAATAATAAAACGTAAATAAATGCCTAAAAAAACTTTTTTCACTAGCTTTTATAGTAAGTAATTCTATATAAACTCATTGGAATAAAAAAAATATTTTCAACCTCAAAAACACCGTAAACACTGGCTTTATTATATTTTTTTATATAGTTTCGTCGTTGAAAAAAAATAAAAAAATAGCGTTATGAGAAAGAAAGCACAGCTTCTTTTTCGAGATTGCATTTTGCATTTTTTCTCTATACAATATTTAACCAAATACCATACTTAAAAACAAAATTATATGGGAATCAAAAAGAAAAAAAAGGGATACAGATCTACCCTAATATTACTTGTTCTTGGAAGTTTATTATTAGGCAACTGTGATAACGATTTGAAACTTGCAAAAGCAATACCAAATAATGAATTTCCAGTCTTACAAAACGATGCACTAGGATTAAAGGCTGCTAAAAATTTTCTGGATGCTACTTTAGCAGATACACTTCTACTTCACTGTACAAAAAACGTATCTCCTAATCAACATGCAAATTTTAAAGCCCATATTGATTGGGGCACCGCAGAAAAAACAAAAGCAGTTAGAATGCAAAACATGGTTATTGCTGCTGATTGCGCCCCAAATTGGAATATTAAGCACAAAAGTAAAGTGCTCTTGCAAAAAATAAATGGAAAAACAAAAGCATACATTATCACAGTTGTTCCAATTGAAAAAGATGTGGAAGGAAAAATTAAAAAGCAAAAAGTTTTTGTTCACTCAATACATGGTGAATTTAAAAAGGGGTATTATCTGTACAATTACCATCAGTACAAAACATTTAAACTTACAAAGCCCAGCCATAAGATAAAAAAGCACCCCAATGATCTTGCGTTTTGGATTAACGCCCCAATAATGTTTATCAATAACACACTGCAATCAACAATATACCCTAATTGGACACTCGAGCAATGGCAAAAAAATGCATCTACAGAAGTAACGGAAAACAATAACGGCACCTACACTTCAAACCAAATACCGATGCCTTTTTCGTGTGACATTCAATACGAAAGTGTGATTTCTGGAATTAGCATATTGCTAGCAAAAGAAGAAGTAATTTATGAAACAAATATCACTAAAGCAATAATTGATCAAGCCGTCCCTTTAAAAGAATTTTGGACACGTCAATACCTAGACTCTTTTGCAAATGTACCTTTAAATACCAAATTAGAAGTGCTCGGAATTGATAGTGCGCAACAGCGCCATTTTACCCCGCAACATAAAGCCATTGCTGATATTCTTTATAAAGCTAACGCAGAAAAATACCATTACACTAAGCAAAGTAACTTTAAAAACAAGGTTCCCTATTACGCACAGCAACTCAACAAGCACCTACTTAGATTGGCTAAAGAAAATAAGCTTCATGTTCTTGATACGCCGTTTAAAGTTTTCTTAAAACAGTTTACAAAGCATAGTAATATTCAAATAGCTGAAAGATTGGGCGTAAAATACATTATACAATCACAACTAAACCAACAAGATACAGGGCTTCAAAATCTTTGGAGAGCAGCGATCAGCTATATCAATGAAGGACAACAGATAGCCAACCCATTTCCTGCTTTTGGAAGCTTTTGTGATATTGTTGACGGTAATTTATACATGGTAGAAGGTGACTTTTTAAACATAAACCAAAGCTTTACTGGTATAGTACCTGTATTTGGACAAAGTAATGCTGCTACCAAAGTAACCAAATTAGTAGATAAGACCACAAAGCGCTATAACCTAACCAATGTATCTTTAAAACTAGCTGAAAAAATATTAAAACACTATGGCGAAACCTATACTAAAACCGTAAGAAAAAGTAACCGTATTCACAACAAAATACATGAAACTACTATATTTAAAATTGCCAATGCAAAGAAGGTAGTACATTTTGGAAATAGAGAAAATACGAACTACCGACTAGACGATTTAATTATGGAAGGAGAAGAGGCATACCATATTATTGTAGCTGGCTTATCAAATCATGAGCTAATACAAAAAGCAGCCTTGGGTAAACAATACTTTAACCTACACCATCCTGATTTTAAGATACCTTTACCCAATAATTTTAAAAGAGAAAAACAGAAACAGTACAATGCGATTTTAACCATGGCAGCCGATAAGCTACTTCGAAAATACGGACATGACAATGACCTTTGTTATAAGGCTGCTAAAGCTCTTACGCAAAGCGCCCAACAACTGTTTAAAAAACATAAAAACGCAGATATAAAAGAAATAGCTGCCACACTTTTACCCATTGTTGACCTTCTTAAAATATAACAAACGCCCCCAAATTTGGGGGTTTTTATTGCAGAATACATAAAAACTTTTACTTTGTTACTTTCATAATAAATAGTATTGGATGTAGCTATTTTAGAATCATATGATTCTTTTTATCAATGCCTATTTTAAAACCAAGAATCTTTTATTGTAAGCGAGGCTACTTTGTAATCTTCGCCATCAGGTGGTAAATACCCTTCTCCCTTTTCATTGGTTAGCATGTATACCGTTTTATTATTAAACGTGAATTCATGCCAAGTATTCTTTTTTACACGACCTCCATGATCATAGGTAACTTTCTTCCAATTTTTATGAGTTCTCGTATTGAAAATTTCTGAATCTTTTGTTCTTTTAATCGGTGGGGCAAAATATTCTTGATCTTTCCAATATTGTTCTCTTTCTAACTGTTGCGCTGGCGTAGCTTCTGGGGTTAGAATACCTGTACTATAGTATAACGGAGGAGGAAATCCTTCGGCTTTTCTGCGTTCAAAATCTTTTTGTCTATATGAGTCAAAAGTACTACCTGGCGGCAAAGGACGATTTTTATCCATATACCAAACCATAAAGGACCAAAATGGTGTATCTAATATAGAAAAAGTATATGAGGTAATATTATTTAGGTGTTTTATTTTTAAAGCTGAAGCTCCATAACGTCCAATACTACCAATAAAAATTGGTATGTCATTAAATTTAATATTTATAAGATTTCCTAATAAAAAATTAGGATAACTAATTATTTGATTTTTTCTGTCTAGAATAAATAATTTTTTTTTCTTTTTTAGCAATAAATAAATTATTTGAGCTGTACCAAAAAAAATTGGTATGCTATAAAAATATAATGCTCTATCTTTTATTTGCAATAAAAAAATAGATAGCAAGCCAATAACTTCACAACAAAAAACTGTATCTTCTTCACCTCAAGAATCTGTTGCTGATGCTATTGAAAAAATAAAAGAGTACGGTGGATTTGCTTTTGTAGAAAATATTATAGACGGCTACTCCAACCTAAACCCTAAAAGAAAAGCTAGGAAAAACCTTTTTCTGAATGATGATCAATGGAAAGGTGAGAGAAAGAATTTAAAAAATAAACTTTCTGTTTGGTTAGAAATTTTAAAAAGTAGTGACCAAACTGATGAAATGATAGATAAAGCTAAGGAAAAGTCATTAAAAACCGAAGAACTTTTAAACTTCAACCTAAAGAGTGTATTAGATAAGACTAAAAACTTAGAGACTGCATACAGATCAACAGCGTTATTTTATAAAAATACCGATAGAGATAAGGTGAAAAATATCACGATACTAAATGCAGACCTTGATCAAGTAAAAGACTTAGAAAACCCTCTTTTTATCGATTATGTTTCAAATGAAATTAAGCAAAATTTTGATAGATTAGATTTAAGATCAAATTACTCTATCCTAGTTATTCCAGGCTATTTAGGTTCAAATGCAGTACTTAATAAATGGTCAAAAATTGCCTATGAAAATAAAGCCGTATTGTTAACTGATTTTCAAGACCTAGAAACTCCTGATGATGTGATTGATATGTATGCTAATGTAGATCATTCTGGGCAGGAAAATTATAAATCGAATACGCTAATGACTTGTAACTGGCTTCTTGGCAGAAGAAAAGAAGATGCTGTAGGAGAAGAAGATGATCTGTGTGTGCCTCCTTCATCAGCTTTAGCTGGTAAAATATATGACACCTTAATGTCTCAAGTAGTTGCCGGTAAGAAATTTGGTGATATTAATGAAGTAGAAAGTGTGCGTTTTGACCTTAAAAAAAGTGAAATTTCAGAGATTGAAAAATTAGGACTTGTTCCAATGGTAAACGAATATAGTAAAGTGATGGCTTTCTCTGCCAAAACACTTTTTAATGGAGATAATTTAGGCTTACAAACCTATTCTGTAGTTAGAGTATTCGATCATATTACAAAAGTTTTATTCGACTTTTTAAACCGTCGTGCTTTTGAAAACTGGAATTCAAGAACCGAAGCCGATCTTCGTCGTCAAATTGTTAAATTCTTAGATGATATACAAGGTCCTACAAAACTAATTGAACGTTTTAGAGTTATGAAAATAGAACAAGATCAAACGCAAAAAGATCGTGTTTTATTAGATATACATATCACACCTTATTTTCCTTCTAAAAGCTTTGTTATCCAACTAGACGGCCATAAAGGAGATGGACCTGAAGATGCTGTGTGGCATAGTGAATATAAACAAGAATAAGAACATGCTTGTTGAAATAAGTTACTTAGACTTAGGCTAAAAAAGTATTGTTGTAACTTATTTAACAATACTAATAAAGTTAAAAAACAAAGGTAATGATTCTTATCATTGCCTTTGTTTTCCTCTAATTCCGCTAAAATAATTTGTTTTTCAGTTCTATTTTATTATTTACCGTACACAATAACAAATGTTACTTATTATTTGAAATCATCGCGAAACTTTATTCTTTCTATTTTTCACCTCAACCTACTCTTAACTTAAAGAACAGACTCTATAAAGCTATAATCTTTCCAAAAGACATTCCTTTTAAGGTTTCAAATAGTTTAGTTTATTTGACTCCTTAAACGCTTTCTCTTTTTCTGTTAACGTTTTATTTTTAGGAGCAATATCCCAATTAATTTCAGGCTCTTTTTTTACCGTATTTTTTTTAAGCTCCTTTTTATCCATTTTCAATTTCTTTTTTCGAGCTCTTTGTTTTTCTTTTTCTTTTTTCCGTAAGGTTATTTGTGATTTGGTTGCCATGTTTTTGAATTTAATTAATAAAAGTATAGGCCTTCCCTAATTTTCCTGACCTACCTGTTCTTCCTATCCTATGAATATAACTATCCATTGTCATCGGTAGCTGATAGTTAATCACATGAGAAACATTATCTACATGAATCCCTCTCGCCGCAATGTCAGTTGCTACCAGTATTTTTATTTCACCTGATTTAAATAATCTTATGGCTCTATTGCGGTAACTCTGTGACTTACCTCCATGAATTGTCCCTGATATTAAGCCCGAATTTTGAAGTTTTTTATGAATCCTGTCGGCTCCTCTTTTAGTTTCTAAAAAAAGTATAACTTTTTTAAAGGTATCTTTATTTAGCAATTTTAACAAAATATCAAATTTATTTTCTGAGGCTAAAACTTCTACCATATTTTGTTCCACATTCTCACTAGAATTTAATCCTGATGATACATTCAAATAAACTGGTGAATCAACAAGTTCATTGATCAAATTCTCTTGAGACGGTTCTTTAGTTGCTGAAAAAAGAATGGTTTGCTCTCTTTTTGACATTATTGATGAAATTTTACGAACATCTCTAATAAACCCCATATCTAACATTCTATCAAACTCATCCAAAACCAATATTGAAACCTCCTCTAATTCGATCGCTTTACGGTCAATTAAGTCTCCCAATCTTCCTGGTGTAGCGACCATAAAACGATGTTTATTTCTGGCTATTGCAATATCTTTATTTATGTTTGTACCTCCCACAAAACAAGATGCCGACAAGCCCATTTTTTTTGTTAAGGACATAAACTCTTCCTTAACCTGTTGCGCTAACTCCCTAACAGGCACAATAACAAGTGCCGTTTTCTCTTTACTTAATAGCATTTGGTGAATAATTGGAATTAAAAAAGCAGCCGTTTTGCCTGTGCCCGTAGCTGCAATACCAACTAAATCGTTTTTATTCAGTAATGGCTCTATCGATTTTTCCTGAACCTCAGTAGGATTTGCATAACCTTTTGACGCAATGGTTGCTTTGAGTTTTTGATGAAGTTTACTTTCGCTAAAGGTATGTTTTGAAACATAAACTAGTTCTTGTTTGGTTTCTATTGCAGTTGATAATTCCGCTGTTCTTCTTATTTTTTGAAGTACTTTATTCTTCTTAATTATATTTTTTTTATCACTATTTTGTTTGTGTTTTACACTTTTCATTTTTTTTGAAGTTTTTACATCATTATCTTTAAACTCTTAGAAAATTATTTCCTAAGCTGCTAAAACACCCTCAAAAGAAAATTAAAAAATGTTACGAACAAGGTATTGAAAAAGTGATTAGTAAAGTAATAATCACTATTAAAACTATTATGATAAATTCTATTTCATTAGGTCAATAAAATTTATCTATTGGCGAAAATAAATACCACCATTATAAAGCTAAATAGTTTTTCAATAAAAGAAATGATTATTCTCTAAATCTATATTTTAGAGAAATAAGCTAAAGATTGATATTACTGATCCCCTTTATGGAAATCATTTATAAATTACGGTCTATTTTTTGTAAATATTAAGGCAAAATGACAAAGTTTTTTTTATCAAACCTTTGTCATTATAAATACCTTAAAATAAACTATTCGATTAATTCAACATCAACAGCGTTCAGACCTTTTCTTCCGCGTTCTGTTGAATATTGTACCTTATCATTTTCTCTAATATCATCATTCAAACCTGAATTATGTACAAAAATTTCTTCTCCTGTTTCTGAACATTTAATAAATCCGAATCCTTTTGCATTGTTGAAAAATTTTACTGTGCCTTCTTGCATCTTTACTTAATTTTAAATTATTAATACTATCTTGTTAAAGAAAGAACAACCATATACTTAATTATAAAACTTATAACTTTGACCATCTGATACAAAGTAAAAGAATTTAAAAAAACACTTAAAAAAATAAAGTAAGATGTAATAAGGGAAGTAAGAGGAGTAAACTCAAAAAACTAAATACTAAATACTACCTTAAGATTGAAAAGGTGTTCCACTTGAACAGGTCAAAGGTATGGTTTATTTTTGATAAAAAAACATTTTTATCAAAAACATTTAAAAAAACAAGCGCTTTTTTGTTTTTTTTTCATCAAAAACATAGGAAAGAGTAACTTAGAAACAGGTAACTTTCCTAACTAATACTAAACTATTATTTCAAAATCATTCAACGTCATAAAAATCAAATTACTTAAGAAGTGCCTAATTACACTTTTAACTATTCCTCTAACCTATTTGTTTATTTCAATAATACTGTCCTTAATTACAGTTAAACGGTTAAGTAAAAATAAGAAGTTAGAAAAAACTATTTACCTGAGCTCAAATGGAGTTCACTTAGACATCTTAATTCCAAAAGAAAATATTCAAAATAAATTATTAAACAGCTTATATTATAAAAATAACGACACCTATTTTGCTTTTGGTTGGGGTGAAGAAAACTTTTATCTGAACACACCTAGCTGGAAAGATATTAGCATCCTAAACAGCATTAAAGCTTTGTTTTTAAAAAATAAAACTTTAATCCATGTAACACGTTATCAGCAAAAACGATCAACTTGGATTGAAATAAAAATAAGTACTATAGCGCTTAAAAAATTAAATAACTACCTCTATAATTCATTTCAAAAAAACAAATACGGTTCTACAATTATTCTAAAAAACAAAGGTTATTCAAATAAAGATAATTTTTACCATGCCAAAGGACGTTATTCCTGTTTCAAAACATGTAATAGCTGGGTGAATTCAGCATTTAAAGAGAGTGGATTAAAATCATGCTTTTGGACACCTTTTGATATTGGCTTAACAAGTAAATACAATTAATTAGTTTAATTTTGAATTATTTAACTTTTATTTAAGTATGTATTTTTATTCGATTATTGGTTGGTTTGGCGCTATAATTTACTTAATAGCCTATGCCCTTTTGAGCTTAAATCGACTGAAATCTGATAAACCAACATATCATGTTTTAAACATATTAGGAGCATGTGCTTTGATTGTCAACGGAATACCCAGAAATGACTTTCCTGCAATCTTTTTAAATGCTGCATGGGGCCTAATAGCAGTTATTGCAACATTGAAAACAAAACAAAAAAAAGACTAATAATATACCAATAAGCCTTTTGCATGAGACGAAAATAACTCAACCCTTTTTAAATACTCTTCATCTTCTTTCACAAAAGCTCCTAATGTATAGTATGCACCGTCAACCAATGAAAATATCAGTCGCGTTAATTCTTCAATTTTAGTATTCTTCAAAACACCGTTTAGTACTGCCTCACTAAGCTTAATTCTCAATACCTTAACTAACTCTTCATGATGCAGTCTAAAATTCTCTTTAACAGTATCATTTTGATAAATTAATGCATAAAAACTATAAAAAACCCCATCATCAATATACCCTCCCCAATCTCTACTAAATAGTAAATCTATATATGATTCAATATCTTCTTTGGAAGTCATTGTATATTTAGAGCTATCATTTAAAAAAACAACATATCTATCTAAAATAAAAGTATTTAACGAAAGAACCAAAGCTTCTTTACTTTCGAAATAATGTAGCACAAGCCCTTTACTTATTTTCATGGCTTCTGCTACTTTTCCTATAGAAGCGTTCTCTAGTCCGTCTTTTTTTGCTACTTCATAAAATGCATTTATAATTTCTTTTTGTCTTATATCTGTTAGCGATTTTCTGCCCATCATTTTTGTATTTCACCATTGATAGGTTATTTTATTTCATATCGTTAGTAAACGAAAAATAAAACACTAACTATCAAAATATTAAAAAGACAGGCAATCTAGTAAAATTTAAAGTGACTAACAAAATTGTTGATAAGAAACTATTAATTAACCTAAACTACAGTAAAAGCAACCAATTTCAAAAACTTTATAAGATAGAGTATTAGTTTTTTACCACTAAGACAATAAAAGAATTAAGCCACAATATCTAAAGCTCACCAATACATTGTTTAATTTATACCATTATTGCTAGTTTATTTCGAAAGAAAATTTACAATAAAGTAGCTTGAAGCATATAAATACCTGCTAGATGTATAAAATTATCTAGGAGGTACTTTCTCTTCTCACATAAAAAAGTTGTTTAGAAATCTTGTTACCATAAACTAAAACATCACTATCCCTCACTTTCACTGAAATAACTTAGCATCTGTTCTTTTACTTCTTTATGTAGCTTATAGGTCTTGTTTTTTCAGGACTGAAGTTTTCTATAGTAATTTCTTCTCCGTCCTAAAACTTGAGATGAATATCTCCTATGGTATTTATAATTTTACTATTAGTAATGTGCCCACCATCTTTATAATAAAAACAATCGCATATATCATAAAATTGTTGCTGCGTTCAAATATCACCTGCTTCAAACCAAGCTTTGATTTGCTCTAATGAGTTTTTCGTTTTAATTTATTTGACAGTTAATCATTAATGTAAAAGTATTGTTACATCAGGAAAAACTCTATTTTTAAGCTTCTAAAGTCTGTAGTTTCAATAAATCTTATTAATTATTGAATAAATCTATTACAAATAACGATATGATAATTTTCTTGACCACCAAGAATAAACTAACAACTATCTCAACAACATCAACTTAAACAACAATCCTAAAAACAATATGAAATAAACTTATAAGGAAATTTGTTAATTTTTTATGTAGTATATTTTTTTGGTTGCTAACTGAATACTCGCTTTTTTTGAATGTAATAATTACTCAAAATCATAGTTTCTTTTTTCAATTATTTTTTCATCAAAGCATTTAAAAAGCAAAAAATAAAACAGTTATTATTTTTATCTCAAGCGCTTACTAAATGATTCCAAATACGAAAAATTACTGATTAATATGAAATAACTAAAAACAACAGATTTCTTTTGTTTTTTGAAATAAAACAATTCTTTAGTAATAGTCCGTTGAAAGTAACTAGCCAATTTTATGTAATTTAGAGACATACTTACCGATGACATCAAACTCTAAATTTACCGTAGACCCAATCTTAAAAGTATTGAATGTAGTATGCTCCAATGTAAAAGGTATAATCGCTACACTGAACTCATTTCTTTTAGAATTCACAACTGTTAAACTTACACCATTAACCGTTATGGATCCTTTTTCTATTGTTATGTTATCACCATTAAAATCATATTTAAATGTAAAAATTGTACTACCTTCAGCATTTTCAATACGAATACACTCTGCTGTTTGATCAACGTGTCCTTGCACAATATGTCCGTCAAGCCTAGCGCCTAATTTCATACCACGTTCAAGGTTTACGGTTTCATTTACCTTCAAATTCCCTATGTTGGTCTTATCTAAAGTTTCTTTAATTGCTGTTACGGTATATTCATCATCTTCAATTGCAACAACAGTTAAACACACTCCATTGTGTGCAACGCTTTGATCGATTTTCAGCTCATTCGTAAATTGACTTTTAACAGTTAAATGCAAGTTTTCTTGTTCTTTTTCTAATCTTGTTATAATCCCAAGAGTTTCAATTATTCCAGTAAACATTCTCTAAATTTTAATTACTTTTGCTTGGATCAAAAATACGACTTTAGAAAACGTAACTATGGACAAATCAAACAAAATTATTGTTGGCATTTCGGTTGGAGATATTAATGGAATAGGTATTGAAATTATACTGAAAACATTTGAAGATAAGCGTATGCTTGATTTTTGCACTCCTGTTTTATTTGCCTCCAACAAAGTAATTTCTATCCATAAAAAAATTCTAAAACTTAATAATAGTATTCAAGTTCTTCAAAATGTAGATAAAATTACACATGAAAAGATAAACCTTGTAAACGTCTGGAAAGAAGACGTTAAGCTTGAAATAGGAAAATTGACCGAAAACGGAGGAAAATACGCTTTTTTTTCGTTGAAAGCGGCAGTTGAAGCTCTTAAAAGCAACAAGGTAGATATTTTAATAACAGCCCCTATTAATAAAGAAAATATTCAGTCTACAGACTTCTCTTTCGCTGGTCATACAGAATACTTAGAAAATGAGCTACAAGGTAAAAGTCTAATGATTTTAGTAGCTGAAAAGTTACGGATAGGCTTAATAACAGGACATATCCCTGTTTCTAAAGTATCAGAAACTATTACTCCTGAGCTTATCAAATCGAAAGTAGAAATTATGTATAATTCGTTAAAGCAAGATTTCAATATTAATAAACCTAAAATTGCAGTACTTGGGTTAAATCCTCATTGTGGTGATAACGGTGTAATCGGTTCCGAAGATGACAAAATTATTAAACCAACTATAAAAGAGATTCAAACAACGGGTAAATTAGTTTATGGTCCATATCCTGCAGATGGCTTTTTTGGTTCTAAAACTTATGAGCAATTTGATGGTGTACTAGCAATGTATCATGATCAAGGTTTAGCGCCTTTCAAAGCACTTTCGTTTGGCAATGGCGTTAACTTTACTGCTGGATTAGATAAAATAAGAACTTCGCCAGACCATGGGACTGGGTTTGATATTGCAGGAAAAAATAAAGCCAATCATCTGTCTTTTCAAGAAGCATTATTTAGCTCTTTACAATTATATAAAAATAGAATTGAATACCAAAAACTTATAAAAAACGCGCTAAAATCTTAAATTTTTAAAAAAAAACTGTGCACTATATTTATAAGAACATTTTTTGTATATTTGCAGGCTCAAATTGGTATTATAAATGAAAGACTTAAAAGATTTCAACATATCCTTTATAGGATTAAAACAGGGAAGTCATTTATTTGAGTATCAAATTAATAAAAAGTTCTTTGATGCTTATAATTTTGATGAATTCAACAATTGTAATATTGCTGTAAATGTTAATTTAGAAAAGAAAAGCACCTTTTTAGAGCTTGATTTCAATGTTAAAGGATTTGTGAATGTCCCTTGTGATATTACAAGTGAACTATTTGATCAAAAAATTAAAGGAGATTTACATTTAATTGTAAAGTTTGGTCATGAGTTTAATGATGACAATGAAGATGTGTTGATCATTCCTCACGAGGAATACCAAATTAACGTCTCACAATATATATATGAACTAATCATTTTATCAGTTCCTAGTAAAAGAATACATCCAAAAGTTTTGGATGGCACCATGAAATCAGAAGCATTGAAAAAGCTAGAAGAATTAAAAATAAAAGAAAATAATCCTATTAAAAATCAGGATTCAACAGACCCTAGATGGGATAAATTAAAGGATTTACTAACAGATAAATAAAACATAAAATGGCACATCCTAAGAGAAAAATATCTAAAACTAGAAGAGACAAAAGAAGAACACATTACAAAGCTTCTGTTCCTCAAATAGCGGTTGATCCAACTACTGGAGAAGCTCATTTATATCATAGAGCTCACTGGCACGAAGGAAAGTTGTACTACAGAGGTCAAGTAGTTTTAGAATCAAAAGTAGCTGAGGCATAATACATAAGACCTTTTAATAAATATATAAAACCCTCTTTTTGAGGGTTTTTTAGTGTATTTGAAGTAAAAAAAGTAAGTTTTCATTTTTTTTTCTTTAAAAAAGTGAAATAAATTTCATTTCTTTGGTCTCTCGTTTTACAACAATACAAACAACTATGACTAAAATAACTGCAGCTATTACAGCAGTAGGAAAATATGTTCCTGAGCATACTCTTACAAATAAAGAGCTTGAATCTATGGTTGATACCAATGACGAGTGGATAACCACCAGAACGGGTATAAAAGAACGTAGAATTTTAAAAGAGGAAGGTGCTGGAACATCATTTATGGCTATTAGAGCAGCCGAAGATCTATTAAATAAATCTGGAGTAAATGCCTCTGAAATTGAAGTGGTCATTGTTGCCACGGCTACGCCTGATCTTCCTGTAGCTTCTACAGCAGCCTACACTGCTTCTAAAATAGGAGCTATAAATGCATTTTCTTATGATCTACAAGCTGCTTGTTCTAGTTTTTTGTATGCCATGTCAACTGCTTCAAGATACATAGAGAGTGGTCGGTATAAAAAAGTTTTAGTGATTGGTGCTGATAAAATGTCTTCGATTATCGACTATACAGACAGAGCTACTTGTATTATTTTTGGTGATGGTGCAGGCGCTGTTTTATTTGAACCTAATTCAGAAAATTTAGGTTTACAAGATGAATATTTACGTAGTGATGGAATCGGTAGAGAATATTTAAAAATTGAAGCTGGGGGATCAATACTTCCTTCTTCAGAGGAAACAGTAAAAAAAGGTCAACACTTTGTTCATCAAGAGGGTAGAACCGTTTTTAAATTCGCTGTATCCAATATGGCTGATGTTGCCGAAAAAATGCTAGTTCGTAATCACCTAACAAAAGAAGATATTCAATGGTTAGTACCTCATCAAGCCAATAAAAGAATCATTGAAGCAACTGCAAATAGAGTAGGTTTAGAAGAAGAAAAAGTTATGATGAATATCCATAAATATGGTAATACTACATCAGCAACTTTACCATTATTATTAGCGGATTACGAAAAAGACTTAAAAAAAGGAGATAACTTAATTTTTGCTGCATTTGGTGGAGGCTTCACTTGGGGAGCCATCTACTTAAAATGGGCGTATAATTCAAAAAACCAAACAACTTAAATTTAGGAAAATGGATATTAAAGAAATTCAAAATCTTATAAAGTTTGTAGCTAAATCTGGTGCAAGCGAAGTAAAGTTAGAAATGGGTGAAACGAAAATCACTATAAAAACAGGAAGTAACGTACCTGAAACAACTATTATTCAGGCAGCTCCACAGGTTACTGCTCCACAAGTAGTTGCTACAGCTCCTCAGATTGCTCAGACTGAAGTTTCTGCAACTCCAGTAAAAGAAGCTCCTGTTAACGATGATTCTAAATATGTAACTGTAAAATCGCCAATAATTGGAACTTTTTACAGAAAACCATCGCCTGATAAGCCTACGTTTGTAGAAGTTGGTAGTGATATTAAAATTGGAGATACCGTTTGTGTTATTGAAGCTATGAAATTATTCAATGAAATTGAATCTGAAGTTTCAGGAAAAATAGTTAAAGTATTGGTAGATGATTCTACACCTGTAGAATTTGACCAACCTCTTTTCTTAGTTGATCCATCATAATTGTAGTTCTTAGATAAACGAGTATTTAGAATTGTAACTATTTTCACTTTCTAAATCCGTAATTCTAACTCTAAATCTTTATATTATGTTTAAAAAAATACTAATAGCCAATAGAGGAGAAATTGCATTACGTGTAATTAGAACCTGCAAAGAAATGGGAATAAAAACAGTTGCTGTTTATTCAAAAGCAGATGCAGAAAGCTTACATGTTCGTTTTGCTGATGAAGCTGTATGTATTGGTCCTGCCCCAAGTAGTGAGTCTTATTTAAAAATGGCAAATATTATTGCTGCAGCTGAGATAACAAATGCAGACGCTATACATCCAGGATATGGCTTTTTATCAGAGAATGCTAAGTTTTCAAAACTATGTGAAGAGCACGAAATTAAATTTATTGGTGCTTCCTCAGAAATGATTGAAAAAATGGGAGATAAAGCTACAGCAAAGGCAACTATGATTGCTGCTGGTGTTCCTTGCATTCCTGGCTCAGAGGGGATTTTAGGGTCTTATGAAGAAGCTGAGAAACTTGCTGTAGAAATGGGGTTCCCTGTTATGCTCAAAGCAACCGCAGGAGGTGGTGGTAAAGGAATGCGTGCTGTTTGGAAAAAAGATAACCTTCTCGATGCATGGGACTCTGCTCGTATGGAGGCGAAAGCATCTTTTGGAAATGATGGTATGTATATGGAAAAACTTATTGAAGAGCCTCGCCATATTGAAATACAAGTGGTTGGAGATGCTTTTGGTAAAGCATGTCACCTTTCCGAAAGAGATTGCTCTGTCCAACGTCGTCATCAAAAATTAACCGAAGAAACACCTTCTCCATTCATGACAGACGAATTACGTCAAAAAATGGGAGAAGCTGCGGTAAAAGCTGCTGAATTTATAAATTACGAAGGTGCTGGTACTGTTGAATTCTTAGTAGATAAGCATCGTAATTTCTATTTCATGGAAATGAATACTCGTATTCAGGTAGAGCACCCCATTACAGAGGAAGTGGTCGATTATGATTTAATTCGAGAACAAATTTTAGTGGCAGCAGGAGTACCTATTTCTGGGAAAAACTATATGCCTCAGCTTCATTCAATTGAATGTAGAATTAACGCTGAAGATCCTCACAATGGATTTAGACCTGCTCCTGGAAAAATAAATTCTTATCATGCTCCAGGTGGGCATGGAGTTAGGATTGATACGCATGTATATTCTGGTTATATGATTCCTCCAAACTACGATTCTATGATTGCCAAATTAATCGTAACTGCTCAAACAAGAGAGGAAGCTATTAACAAAATGAAAAGAGCTTTAGATGAGTATGTAATCGAAGGTGTAAAAACAACCATACCTTTTCATAGACAACTGATGGATCATCCAGATTATGTTGCAGGAAATTATACCACTAAATTTATGGAAGATTTTGAAATGAATTCTTAGTTAGTTATTCAACTAAATATAGTTAATAAAAACCGGTACTTTTGTACTGGTTTTTTTTATTGTCTACCTTCGTACCATGAAACTTATTTACAATATTATTATTTCAACGACCTATTTTTTCTTAAAAAAAATTTCTTTTGTAAGCAAAAAATTAAAGCTATTTACTGAGGGCAGAAAAAAAAGTTTTCATATTCTAAGTGGTATTAAAACAACCGATAAAGTTTTCTGGTTTCATGCCGCCTCACTTGGAGAATTTGAACAAGCCAGGCCTATTATTGAAACAATAAGAGATACTTATTTTGACTATAAAATTGTAGTAACATTTTTCTCTCCATCAGGCTATGAAATACGAAAAAATTATCCTTACGCCGATTTTGTTTGTTACCTTCCCTTCGACACAGAAAGCAACATGAGAAAATTTGTTTCTTTAATACATCCTACCATTGCTTTTATTATAAAATATGAATTTTGGCCCAACCTCTTAGATCAACTCGAGAGAAAAAAAATCAAAACAATTTTAATCTCTGGAATTTTTAGAAAGAATCAATTATTTTTCAAATGGTATGGAAAATATATGAGAAAAAAACTAAACACTTTTGATTATTTTTTTGTCCAAAATAGCACCTCACTTTCACTATTAAGATCAATTAACTTTACTAATGCTATAAGAAGTGGTGACACTAGGTTTGATCGTGTAAATGATATTTTAAAGCAAAATAATCAAATAACCTCTATTGAAGAATTTATAAACGATAAACATACAATAGTAGCGGGTAGTACATGGCCTGAAGATGAAAAATTTATTGTTGACTACATTAATAATCATTTATTAAACAATGAAAAAATTATCATTGTTCCGCATAATATTCATAAAAATAAAATACGTGAATTAAAAGCTTCTATTTCTAAAAATGTTGCATTACTCTCACAACAGAAATTAGTTAATTTTAAAACTTGTCAAGTTTTAATTATTGATACAGTTGGTTTGTTAACTAAAATTTATTCTTATGCAGACATTGCCTATGTAGGTGGGGGATTAGCCACTGGACTTCATAATATACTGGAACCCGCTATTTTTGGGATTCCAATTATTTTTGGTGGTATTAAATATAAAAAATTCCAAGAGGCCGTTGATTTATTAAATTTAGGAGGAGTAACAATTGTTACAAACAAAAAAGAATTAATTCATAATTTTGTAGATCTAAGAACTAATAATGAGTTAAGACAGAAAATGGGAGCCATAAACTTTAACTATATCACCAAAAATACTGGTGCTACAAAAATAATTTTGGAATATATAAAAAATAATTTATGCTAGATCTATTATTACAACCATGGCCATGGTACGTATCAGGAGTACTCATAGCTTTTGTATTATTCTTATTTTTTTACTTTGGAGAAAACTTTGGTGTTTCTTCAAATCTTGAAACTTTATGCACCATAGCAGGTGCTGACAAAGTTAGTAATTATTTTAAAAAAGACTGGAAATCAAAAAAATGGTCTCTTATTTTTCTTATTGGTTTAATTATTGGTGGCTTTTTTACCAAAACCGGGCTAACTTCATCTTCAGAAATTAGTCTAAATCCTGTAACAATAAAAGATCTTGAATCTATGGGTTTTACTGATGCTGGTAAAACATACGTTCCTAAAGAATTATATTCTGTTGACCAATTATTTACCATGAAAGGCTTTAGCTTACTTCTAATTGCGGGTATTTTTATTGGATTTGGAACACGATACGCTGGTGGTTGTACTTCAGGGCATGCTATAACTGGTATTAGTAGTTTACAACTACCTTCTTTAGTAGCTGTAATAGGATTTTTTATAGGAGGATTGTTTATGACTTGGGTTATATTCCCTTTAATTTTTAATTAGTATGAAATTATTTAGATTTTTATTGATAGGCATATTTTTTGGAATTGTATTGACAAAATCAGAAGCTATTTCTTGGTATCGAATATATGAAATGTTTAAATTTCAATCATTCCACATGTATGGAATCATTGGAACAGCGGTTGCTTTTTCTACAGTGTTTATATTCTTCTTCAAGAAAGGGGTTATTAAAAACTTTTTAGGACAAAAAATCATAATCAAAGACAAACAAAAAGGTTGGTTCAGAACACTAATCGGTGGTACAATATTTGGATTAGGGTGGGCATTAGCCGGAGCTTGTCCTGCACCTATCTTTGTTCTTATCGGAAACGGTGTATTTCCAATTATTATAGTTCTTATTGGAGCCGTATTAGGAGCATTTCTTTATGGTTTAACTCATAAAAAACTCCCTCATTAACATTATTTTACTTATTAAAAGCTTAAATTTTAACTACAACATATCCTTTAGAAGTTCTTTTGTGATAACGTCCTTTCCAAAAATAATATTTTTTACCCTTTACACGAACCACTTTGTATTTTGCAGGCCTTTTTACAACTACAATTTTTTGTGCAGGCCTCTTAACTACCACTCTTTGTGAACATGATATTGTTAAAAACCCGAATAGCATAATTAGAATAATTAATAAACTTCTCATTAGATAAAACTTTTATAATGGTAAGACTTACAATATTTAAGAAGGTTTAATCTATTTCTTAAAATTTATTTTTACTTCCTAAACATTTTTAGCAACATATTGTATTCTTATATTACTACTATTCAGTTAGTTTCAAAAAAAATTAAAATCTCACCCTTAATAATATCAAAGTAATATTTGGGTATTAAAACTGCAAATAAAAGGCTTGCTTTTTCTCTCAATTAATAATTAACTCTCTTTAGGAAATGCTTGCTTATTAAAAATAAATAATAAGACTACTCCAATAGAAATCCATGAGTCAGCACCGTTGAAAATAGCATTAAAAAAAGTAAAACTCTCTCCTCTATACATTGGGAAATATAGCATATCAACAACTTTCCCATAAAATAATTCACCATAGGGATTCTCTGCAAAAAGTGTCGCAACTTGTCCATGCGATGAATCAAATATAACTCCATAAAATACAGAATCTATTATATTCCCAATAGCACCTGCAAGTATTAAGGAAATAGCTATAATTACGCCAATATGAGTATTCTTTTTAATATTTTGAATCAACCAATATATAATTCCAGAAACAGCAAATAATCGAAATAACGTCAAAAAGAGTTTGCCTGCTCTTCCACCTAACTCAACACCCCAAGCCATTCCGTTATTCTCTGTAAAATGAATTTTAAACCAATCGGCAAAAACTACTACTTCTTCTCCCAAAGTAAAATGAGTTTTTACATAAATTTTACTAATTTGATCAATTAGAATTGCCAAAAAAACTGTTACGATTGCTATATTTTGTTTTGTCATTTTCAAGAATTAACGATGACAAAAATAAGAAAAGAATTGGAAGGAATTTAAATTATATTTTTGAAAAAATAAGTAATCATTAATTATAATGAATAAATTTGTAAGCGTGATTATTTATCTCTTTAACAAAAAAATTAAACCTTGGTTGATATACCTAAACCACTCTATTTTTTTATTTTAGTTACTCCCCACTCTTTGTAATTTCATTGCTATCTATTAAATTATTACAATTATGGAAAGTCTATTTTTTATATGCTCAATAATAAGCATGTTTTTAGTTGATGAAAAAATAGCAATTGCTCAAACTGATAAAACAAAAAACAAAGAAAATATTTGGAAAGCTTCTAGCGAGGATATTCTAAAAATCTTATGTACTACAAAACTTCTGAAAACCTACATATTCCCCAATAAAAAATATATGATTCTGACAAACCCTATTGTGTGTTTTACAATATCAGAATTATCTCAACCGATGCTCAAACCAATAGGAATTCGTGTAAATCCTAAAAATAATTATTATCATGGGAAGCATGGTGGTACTTCTAAAATAGTTTTAACAATAAAAAATGGAAAAACTATTCCTTTAAATATTCCCAAAAAAGAAGAAGTACATTCTATTTACTGGACTCCTGAAGGAAAACATTTTGCATTATCTATAGGATTTAAAAACAGGATGGAGTTATGGCTAATAGGTGTAGATGGTGACATCGAAAGGATTCCCAATATAACACTTAATCCCCTAATGGACAAAATCATAAAATGGTTTCCAAATAAAGAAAATATTTTAATTAGAAAAATCACCAATAGGAAACCAGCATCTCAAAAAACATTGATTCAAGATGGTCCTAAAATTTTAGAAGATAATAGTCCAATGGCAAAGTCTACCCATAAATCAAGAAATCTTTTAACTTCTGCTTTCAACGATAAGCAATTTAACCATTGTAATCAATGTGGATTAGTTAAATACAATATCAAATCAAAAACAAGAAGAACAATTGGTTTAATTAAAATCTTAAAAACCATAAAATTAACAATGTAAATAAAATAACGTATCTATGCTACCTGATATTCCAAAAGGAAAACAACTAGTTGTATTTGATGGAGTTTGTAACTTATGCAATAGTAGTGTCCAATTTATAATAAAATATGATGTAAAAGAGCACTTTTTATTTACTCCAATAAAAGGTAAAACTGGAGAGAAAATTTTCAATCATTTTAAAAGTCAAATAAAATCGGTGGACTCTGTTTTTTTATATACCGCAGAAAAAAAAATATATTATGGATCAAAAGCAGTTTTATTAATAGCCTCAAAACTAAAGTTTCCAATTAGTCTATTAGTCATATTTTTAATTATTCCATCATTTATAACAAACTTTATTTATAATTATATAGCCAGAAATCGTTATAAATGGTTCGGAAAAAGAAAATATTGTTACTCACCAACTGAAGAACTAATGTCTAAATTTTTAAATTAACACTATTACTGAATACAACGAGGACTAGAAACAAAAAAGATCAATAAATTAATATTGATCTTTTACCTTTTTAGGAAAACTTATTTTATCCTTTTAACCAAGCCTCTTTCAACTGTTTTTCTTGAATAGAAGCTTTTGAATTCACTTCCAATCCTGAAACTTTAGTATAAGATTGAGTTAAGGTTGTTTTAATTAATATTTCTTTCCCTTTCCTATCCAACTTTACTTCTACATCAGTTCCTGGTTTCCACATATACATTTTCATAAAAACCTCCCTTGCTGTTTCTTTAGCTACCTTAATACCGTCAACTTCTTTTATGACATCATCTGGTAATACACCATTTTCAGTCCAAAAACTATTATTTTTTACAGCATTCGTAAATTTAACTGTCTGAGTTACCTTATCAGGATTAAAGATAATCTGTCCATTATTTTCAATATAATTTGTTTTCTCTTTAATTTCTCTTTCTTGTAACCCTACCTTGGAAAAGAACTTACTATAATCTATAGGGGTATTTCCAACAACATGCGTATTTAAAAATATACCAATAGATGGGTAAGTCATTTTAGTAATTTCTTCAATTAATTTTTCATCGTTAAAAGGTTTACTTTTACCATATTTTAAAGCCAACTCTTTCATTAAAGATAAAATCCCCCTTGCTCCATTACTCTCTTCCCTAAGAATTATATCTATACACATTCCAATTAGCGCTCCTTTTTGATATACGTTTAGGTATTGAGATGCATAAGGCTCTTCTAAAATATTTTCACTCATCTTTGTAAAACTCATAGTATCATCCATTGAAGAAGCTGCGCGAATTTTACCTAAAATTTTACTATAAAACTCATCCTCTTTTACCAAACCTTGATTTATTTGAAATAGCGTTGCAAAATATTCTGTTACACCTTCATACATCCATAGATGCTTTGAAAATGTTGGTTGGTTATAATCAAAATAATGTACATCTTCAGAATGAACACTTAACGGAGTTACAATATGAAAAAATTCATGCGAAACAACATCTATCATACTTTTTGCAAGTGCCTGATCTGGCATTGCTTCCGGTAATACAACCACTGTAGAAGTATGATGCTCCAGTGCGCCAAACCCTTTTGGTGCTTTTTCTGTTCCATCAGATAAATACAAATAAATATCATAACGAGCAGTACTATTAATGCTTCCTAAATACGTTTTCTGTGCTTGCATCATTCTTTGAACCACTTCTTTAATTTTTTTCGCAGAGTGAGTTTTATTTGGTGAATAAACACTTAACACTATCTTTATATCTCCGACCTGAAACTCCTCAACATCCAATTCTCCAAAAAACATTGGATTATCAGTAATATCAAAATATCTTGGTGCAAAATAACTAGATGTTATTGTATTGCTATCTGAATTTGTTTCTGAAGCTACTTCTTGTAAAGCCGAAGTTCTTTTATAATTGAGAGGAGAAACTACTTCTAACTTATATTGATTATTCTTCAAAGAGTCAAAATAACCAATAACCCCATGAAGATTTAGAACGTAATTTGTAGGCTCTATATTAGTTCCCGCGGGTGAAAAAGGCACCTTCTTTCCTATACCTCCCTGGAGCTCTTGGTCAAAGGTGTCATTTACTAAATAGATTATCTTATCTAATTGTGTTGCTTTACTAATTTCCCATGTATTTGTATCAACCTTAACTACTGGTAAATCATTACCGTTATAATCAATAGCTTTTAAATTGTCAATATACCTACCAAAATCGCTAACTGAATAGGTTCCTTGAACTACACGAGGTAACCTATAAATTACTTTATCTTTTGTAAATCGTCCTGGATTTATAATTACAGGAAGCTTATCTTCTTTAACTTTCGTTAAATCAAGCTGTGCTTTGATGGGTGATTTGATAGCTAAATCGTTGCTCTTTGTATTTTTTGTTGAGCCACAACTACTAAAGAGTAATACTGTAATTACCCCTAAAATTACTATTCTATTCATGTATTCTATTTTTCTTATAAGTTATAAGTCTTCAAAAATTAAAATCTGTTACATGTATAGAAATAATAATTTTGTTCACTAAACTTTTGAAGGTAAATATCTATTGTTCTAGATTCCGTTTACAAAAATATTCCCCAAAACAGAGTTTACAAAAAGTTGTTTTTCTTTTTCCTCTATTTGTTTCTTAAAAGGGGAATTAACTCTTTTTTCTTCAAACATTATTGTTCCTTTATTGGACCAAAATTCTTTTCTAAATTCACTATTATTAACATACAAATTTCCTTGAAAAAAATCTACTTTATAAAATCCTTCAACAGTATTCAAATAAATATTACCTCTATGTATAGCAATATGGAGGTTTCCGATATAACTATATGAATTAACACCTAAATTTTCTCCATTGACAACAACTGATTTATCTTTCGGTATCTCAATAATTGCACTTGTATTTGATATTCTTCTCGTTATATATTTTCGAAATACTTTTTTATCGTTAAATCTATAAGTATCTTTTTTTACTTGAAAGTAAAACACCTCTTGATCTTGAAGTGATTTTGTTATTATACTGTATTCTCCTTTTTTTTCCGTTCGTAAAAGAATTCGTATAAACTTATCTTTTGAATTTTTGATTATCAAATCATCTAATCCTTCTCCATTAATAACAATTTCATCTGTATGAGTTTCATAAATCTTACTCCATATTTCTTGTGATAGAACTACGGGGCTTATCCATAATACATAAGTAATAAAAAATACTAATCTCATATTTATAAAGGGTACCGTATAATAAAGTTTTTTATTTGTACTAAAACAAAAAAACAGGATTTCAAATTAGAAATCCTATTTTTATATTCATTAGTTATGTTTCAGTATACTTTCTATTGCTTACGTTTTGCTTCAATACTGAGGGTAGCATGTGGAACCAGTTTTAATCTTTCTTTCTGAATCAACTTTCCTGTTACCCTACAAATACCATAAGTTTTATTTTCAATTCTAATCAAAGCATTTTTCAGATCGCGAATAAACTTCTCTTGCCTTATTGCAAGTTGCATATTAGCTTCCTTTGCCATTGTATCACTTCCTTCTTCGAAGGACTTGAATGTTGGAGAGGTATCGTCTGTTCCATTATCTGATCCATTCTTATAAGAATCTCTTAATAAATTTAGGTCGTTTTCAGCTTTATCGATTTTATCTAGGATAATTTCTCTAAACTCCTGTAAATCATCGTCTGAATATCTTGCTTTTACATCATCCATAATGTTATATTTTTTCAATTAACATTTTACTTTTGATAGCATCAAATTCTATTTCTAAGCCATCTTCCAACGCATCTACAAAAACTAGTTCGTTGGTTAAAGTTTCTGTTTTAATATAATTCTCATTTGCCAATACTGATTCTTGTAAGTCCGCATAGGTCAAGAAAGTTAATCTTATTCTATCTGTTACTTCTAAGCCAGAATCTTTACGAGCATTTTGAATGCGGTTGATTAGTTCTCTAGCAACACCTTCTTTTCGCAAATCTTCTGATATTGTTACGTCTAAAGCAACAGTCAAACCTTCTGAATTTGCGACCAACCAACCTTCTATATCTTTTGATGAAATCTCAACATCATCAGAAACTAAATTAATCATTTTATCATTAACTTCCACATTAACTTCTCCTTCTTTTTCTAAAATCGCTATATCTTCTTGCGTAAAATCACTAATTTTAGTAGCTATAAGCTTCATATCTTTTCCAAATTTAGGCCCCAAAACTTTAAAGTTAGGTTTAATTTGCTTTACCAAAATACCAGAAGCGTCATCTAACAGTTCAATTTCTTTAACATTAACTTCTGATTTTATTATGTCAGACACCTCTATAATTTCGTCTCTCTGAGTTTCATCTAATATAGGAATCATAATCTTTTGTAATGGCTGACGAACTTTGATTTTTTCTTTAGCCCTTAAAGAAAGAACTAATGAAGAAATAATTTGTGCATTTTCCATTTTACGCTCCAAGACCTTATTGACAAAACTTTCTTTAAACTCAGGGAATTTAGCGATATGAACACTTTCTGAATCTTCAACACTAGTCGCATTTGTCAAATCTTTATATAATCTATCCATAAAAAACGGTGCTACTGGGGCCGCTAATTTACAAACCGTAAGCATACATGTATATAACGTCTGATAAGCTGAAACTTTATCTTGAGCATACTCTCCCTTCCAAAATCTTCTTCTACAAAGGCGTACATACCAATTACTTAAATGATCTTGTACAAAATCTGAAATTGCTCTTGTAGCTCTTGTAGGCTCATAATCTCCATAAAATTTATCTACTTGTAAAATTAATGTATTTAACTCTGATAAAATCCATCTATCAATTTCTGGTCTTTCTTTAATTGGAATATCTGCTTCACTAAAAGTAAAATTATCAATATTTGCATATAACGAAAAAAAGGAATACGTATTATATAACGTTCCGAAAAACTTACGTTTAACCTCTTCAATACCTTCGATATCAAACTTTAAATTATCCCATGGATTTGCATTTGAAATCATATACCAGCGAGTGGCATCAGGACCATATTTACTTAAGGTTTTAAATGGGTCAACAGCATTTCCAAGACGCTTTGACATTTTCTGTCCATTTTTATCTAAAACTAGACCATTAGATACTACATTTTTATAAGCTACAGAGTCAAAAACCATCGTACCTATAGCATGAAGCGTATAAAACCAACCTCGAGTTTGGTCAACGCCTTCGGCAATAAAATTAGCAGGGTAACTTTCTTGATTATCTATTAAGTGTTTATTTTCAAAAGGATAATGCCATTGAGCATATGGCATTGATCCTGAGTCAAACCATACATCTATCAAATCAGATTCTCTTCGCATTGTTTTTCCTGTAGAAGAAATTAAAACAATTTTATCAACAACATTTTTATGTAAGTCAATTTTTTCATAGTTTTCTTCAGACATATTCCCTACCTCAAAATCAGCAAAAATATCCTCTGACATCACGCCTGCCTCAACTGCTTTTATTATCTCTTCTTTTAATTCAGCAACAGATCCGATACAAATTTGTTCTGTTCCGTCTTCTGTTCTCCATATCGGTAAAGGAATACCCCAAAAACGAGAGCGAGATAAGTTCCAATCGTTGGCATTTTTTAACCAATTTCCAAAACGTCCGTCTCCTGTTGATTTAGGCTTCCAATTGATTGTTTCGTTTAAGCTAAACATTTTATCCTTAATATCGGTTACTTTTATAAACCATGAGTCTAAAGGATAATATAATATTGGTTTATCTGTACGCCAGCAATTAGGATAACTGTGTACATACTTTTCGACCTTGAAAGCTTTATTCTCAGTTTTCAATTTAATAGCGATTTCAACATCTACAGACTTTTCTGGTGCCTCTCCATCCGCATAGTACTCATTCTTCACGTATTTGTTTGCTAAATCTCCTAATTCAGGTCTAAACTTACCTTGCAAATTAACGAGAGGAACTAAATTTTCATTTTCATCTAAAATTAGCATAGGAGGAACCTCTGGAGTTGCCTGTTTTGCCACTAAAGCATCATCTGCTCCAAAAGTTGGAGCTGTATGAACAATACCTGTTCCGTCTTCAGTTGTCACAAAATCTCCTGCAATAATCCTAAAAGCATTCTCTGGATTTTGGTTTGGTAAAACATAATTCAATAGTTGTTCATATTTTATGCCAACCAAGTCTTTACCTATAAACTCTCTGTCTACAAAATAAGGAATCTGCTTCGCTCCAGCTTCATAAGTTGCTATATCTTCTATATTTTCAACCTGAATAAACTTTTTACCTGTAAATTGCTTTCCTACTAAGTTTTTAGCCAATACAACTTGAATTGGCTCAAATGTGTATTGATTAAATGTTTTTACTAAAACATATTCTATCTTAGGTCCTACAGTTAACGCGGTGTTACTAGGTAATGTCCAAGGCGTTGTTGTCCATGCTAAAAAGTAAACATCGCCATCAACTTTCAAAAAGTTTGGTAATGTTTCTTTAATCGCTTTGAACTGTGCTACCACTGTAGTATCAGTAACATCCTGATAAGTTCCAGGCTGATTCAATTCGTGTGAGCTTAAACCTGTTCCTGCTTTGGGTGAGTATGGTTGAATAGTATATCCTTTATAAAGCAGATTTTTATCATAGATTTGCTTTAAAAGCCACCAAACAGACTCCATATATTTAGACTTATAAGTAATGTATGGTTCATCCATATCCACCCAGTATCCCATTTTTTGGGTCAAATCATTCCATATATCAGTGTATCGCATCACTGCTTTTTTACAAGCAATATTATATTCTTCAACAGAAATTTTAGTACCTATATCTTCTTTGGTAATACCTAGCTCTTTTTCTACTCCCAATTCAACAGGTAAACCATGTGTATCCCATCCTGCTTTTCGTTTAACTTGATATCCTTTTTGGGTTTTATATCGACAAAAAATATCTTTAATAGCACGTGCCATTACATGATGAATACCAGGTAAACCATTAGCAGAGGGCGGACCTTCAAAAAATACAAATGGCTCGTTTCCTTCACGGCTAGTAATACTCTTTTCAAAGATTTTATTCTCTTCCCAGTAGTTTAATATTTCCTCAGCTACTTTTGGCAAATCCAATCCTTTGTATTCAGTAAACTTTTTACTCATTTTGTCATCGTATTTGTTGAAAGTGCGAAATTACGTATTTTCTTGTAATTCTTAAGATTGTGAGTTAAAAAAACATAGCCTTTTAATGTGTTCATTTTTAACCCAAAACACATTTAAAGAGCAGTTTTGACTAGAATTTAAAAATTATTATTAGATAAAGAAAAGTGGAAAATATTATGGTTAAAATAAGTCAATTTTCTATTGAAGAATAAAAAGGTATATTTTAACATATCAAAAAAAATCGAGTTAGCTAACTCGATATTATAATAAATAATAGGATTCATTATTTCCATATATTTATGTAGCACCCATGAAGTTTTTTAAAACAAAAAACAGTTAGAGATTAAAAACCTCTAACTGCAATTTTCTTAGCTAGGATACTTATTATTTATTTATTGCTTTTATGTTATCTGGGGCATTTGTTATAAAAAAATATGATCTTCTATTTTTTTCATGTTGCTTTTCTGAACAATCTGATAAACAGTCATTAAGTAACTGACTCTCACCGTACCCTATTGCGCTTTCTATTCGCTCAGGAGCTATCCCTCTTGACAAGATATAATCTCTTGTCGAATTAGCTCTTTTTTGTGATAGTGTTTTATTGTAATTCTTAGTTCCACGACTATCAGTGTGCGATTCAATACGGATGATCATGTTCGGGTGCGCTTTTAATACGCTAATAATATGCTCTAATTCATACTCTGCATCTGCTCGAATTGTATATAGGTCATAATCAAAATAAATAGGATTAATTACTATTTGATCTTCAACTATCAATGATTGTAAAGAAATATTTACATTCAGTGACTTCTTATCTTCATCAAGAGTTGACTGTTCCTTTTGCCCTTGCTTATAATCTGATTTTGAAGCCACTACTGTAAATTTTTGCTCACAATCAAGCTCCGTAAAATTATAGGTTCCATTGCTACCTGTAACTTGCTCTGAAACTGGTTCTCCTTTTCCATTGATTAAACGAACCGATGCGCCTGAAATAGGTGAACCTGTAGTTGCATCACTTATAACTCCATTAATTGTCTCTTTACATCGATAGATACGAAAACTATATATATCATCATCTCCTTTGCCCCCTTCTCTATTAGATGAAAAGTATCCTGCTTTTCGACCTTCATCTAATATAAAACCAAAATCATCCATTGGGCCATTTACTGGCGCACCTATGTTAATCGGGGCTCCATAATCTGATCCCTCAATGGTACTTTCAAAATTATCTAAAGCTCCCAACCCTAAATGACCATCTGAAGCAAAATATAAACGATTATTAGAACCTATATAAGGAAACATCTCTCTTCCTTCTGTATTAATTTTACTGCCTAAATTTTCTGGATCACCATAGCTTCCATCTGATAGAATCGAAACTTTGTATAAATCCGTTTCTCCAAACCCTCCTGGCATATCGGAAACAAAATAAAGTGTCTTTTCATCCAAACTTAAAGAAGGATGACCTGTTGAGTAATTATCATTATTAAATGGTAATTCTTCTACCGCTCCCCAACTTCCATCATTTTGTTTGTATCCTTTATAAATTTTCAATTTGGCTGTCTTACTCTTGTCTCCTGAAGTATTATCTCTTGTAAAATATATTATCGTCCCATCTTTGTTAAGAATTGCATTGGATTCATGAAGTTTACTACTTAAAGAAGTTACCTTCTCGGCAGAACCAACATCTAAGTTACCCTTATCTTGTAAAGGCTGTTCTAAAGACCTGTAAATATTCAAATAAGGTTGATTATTCCACTTATATAATTTCTTGTTTTCTGAGTCGGGTTGAGTCGAAGAAAAATAAAAATATCCATCATGAACGAATCCTCCAAAATCCGAATAACTTGTGTTAACGGCAATATTTTGAATATTAATATATGTTTTGGGTCGATTAGTATAATCTGAAAAATATTTTTTGTTTGCCTCTAACTCTAAAGCCCTGCTATCATCAGCTTTTAAACTTTTTAACTTTAGCAACCACTTATCTGAATCTGATGTCTTTCCGTTACTCTTCAGTACCTGTGAATAACGAAACAAATGTTCTGGTAAAGCTTTTTCTTCAAAATTATCAATTAAATCACTATATGACTTTTCAGCCTCACCAAATGACGAAATAAAATAATAAGAATCCGCCAGCCTGCTGATAACCTCATAAGAACGATCTCCTTTATCATAAAGTTGTTGATATAACTCCGCTGATTTAGTGTAAGCATACTCTTGAAAGTAACGGTCAGCCGCGTAACGTCGTTGACCATAACCACTAAAACATATACTTAATAATAGTATAACAATAATCCGTTTCATACTCTCCTGTTTTTGTAATCCTTATATTATATTAAAAAAATCTTGGTGACTTTACCGTTTGTGGCCTAAATAACTCATAGCGAAGCAAAACTTCATGAGTACCTGAATTATAATTACTATAATTCGATGTTGTTAAATCGTAAGCATAGCCTATATGCAATGGTCTAGTAATTTGAAATCCTAACAGTGCACTGATCGAATCATCCCAGCGCCATGCCAGACCTGCTCGAAACTTCTCATTAAATAAAAAGTTAGCAGATACATCTAATGAAAGTGGCGCCCCACTGACGACTTTGGTTAGTACAGCAGGCTTAAACTTTACACTTTCACTTAAATCGAAAACATACCCTGCTATAAAAAAGTAATGCATACGCTCTACAGCAACACTCCCACCAGCTAAAGTGTCATCGTAATGGTCTGTTCTTAAAATATTAGGAACAGCCAGACCTACATACCATTTATTCGTATAATAATAAATACCTGCACCTATCGTCGGTAAAAATCTATTAATAGGAGCTTCCAACTGTTCATCTCCCCTATCTCTATAGATTCCCTTGGTCCAGTCTATATTGAACAATCTTCCTCCTAGTTTTAAACCAAAAGATAAATTACCCACGTCAGAAGTTCTTACAGTATAAGATACATTCGCATCTATGTAAGTTTCACGAGAAGGTCCTATAACATCATTGGCTAAGTTTATACCCAAACCAACTCCGCTAAACCCCAATGGTGTATCATAACTTAAAGTGAAAGTTTGAGGAGCTCCATCAATACCGATCCATTGAGCTCTTCCTAGTAAATTAATAACACCATGCCCTTTAGAACCCGCGTAAGCAGGATTTACACTCATTGTATTAAACATATACTGTGTGTAATGTGGGTCTTGTTGCCCGTAAAGTTTAACACCAGCAACTAAAAGCCCCAGTATTATAAGGTTCTGTACTATCTTATTCATCTTTTTATACTTTTGATCTTCTTATCTTAATTATCTTGAATATCCTTACCTAGATCAGTTATCTTCAGTCTATTCTTCTCAATAAATGTTCTTAAAAGCCCGATTTACTTAAACTAAGGTAGTTCTTACTAAGTATTTTCTTATTGTAGATCGATTTTAGAGCCGTATCCTTAGATCAAATAACCTTGTTATTCGTTCAAAAGAATACTATCATAAACCATCACTATACATCTTATCTTAAATTTTTAGAGACTAAGTGTATTTGAAATCATGTACTAACAAATACACTTAAGTCTTAAATTTTAGCTGCTTTTTAAAGGATACAGCAACCTTAATTCTGAATTGGTTATTTTCTATTAATATAAATCCAGCCAACTTTTGGTTTTTCTCCATTTCCTAGGTCTAACACATAGTAATAGGTACCAGAGGGGAGTCCTTCATCAACCTGAACATTTACACGTCCATTAGACTCTCCTTTCCAAGAATTATCGTATTGACTTTTACTATATACCGTGTTACCCCACCTATTGAATATTTCTAATCTGTTATTAGGATAATTTTCCAAACAATTGATGATAAGTGTATCATTTAAACCATCATTATTCGGTGTAAATTCATTGTAAACAACTACACAACTATCTAAACCAACTGCATCTCCAAAGACTTCATCATTTAAATCTGCACTATCAGAGATACCGTCACCATCAGCATCTGTTCCACTATCTGGCATTACCCCTGAACCACCACTATTAGGATCAGTTGGATCGGTATCATTCTCATCTGTGTTATCTCCATCTCCAAAGTTGGCATCATCTTGATCTGCTTCATCACTTATTCCATCTCCATCGGCATCGTCAACTATGCCATCTCCATCATTATCAGGGCCATCAACCATTCCATCTCCATTTTTATCTTCATTTCCACCTTCGTTAACGTCGTTAACTCCATCATCATCACTATCTAGATCTTTATAGTCTGGAACGCCGTCACTATCTGAATCAACAGTATCACCTTCACCTCCTGAACCTTCTCCATGATTATCTGGATCTGAATCTACGCTATCTGATATACCATCTTCATCGACATCTGAACCACCAGTATCATTACTATCTATAACTCCATCATTATTAGTATCTGCGTCTTTATTACCATTTTCAATAACATCGTTGATACCATCATTGTCACTATCTAAATCTTTATAATCTGGAACACCATCACCATCAGTATCTGGTTCCTCGTTTTCATCTACCGAATCATCTGCTTGTCCATCGTTATTATCATCTTTATATCCATCATCATTCGAATCGATAACTCCATCTCCGTTAGTATCTTGATCACCATTTCCACCCTCATCTACATCTAGGACACCATCATTATCACTATCTAAATCTAAATTATTTGGAATTCCATCACCATCTAAATCGCCCTCACCTTCCTCTGCATCTGGAATACCATCGTTGTCATCATCTAAATCGAGACTATCTGGTACGCCATCTCCGTCGGTGTCTGATGAATCGCCAAAGCCATCTAAGCCATCTACTGAATCAGGTATTCCATCACCATCTGAATCTGTCCCACTATCTGTTACAGTACCGTCTCCTCCGCTATTAGGATCTGTTGGGTCAGTATCATTTTCATCCGTATTACCGTTATCTCCAAAATTAGAATCATCTTCATCAACTTCATCTTTTATACCATCACCATCAGTATCTGGGCCATCAACCATACCATTTCCATCTTCATCTTCATTACCTCCTTCAGTAATATCATTCACTCCATCATCATCACTATCTAGATCTTGATAATCTGGTACACCATCACCATCTGAATCAACAGTATCACCTTCACCTCCTGAACCTTCGCCAAAATCGTTTGGATTTACATCAGCATCTATACTATCAGAAATCCCATCACCATCGGTATCAGCTCCTCCTGTATCACTCGAATCGATTACGCCATCATTATTAGTATCCTGACTTCCATTTCCATTCTCAATCACATCATTGATACCATCATTATCACTATCTAAATCTTTGTAATCCGGTACTCCATCGTTATCTGTGTCAGGTTCTTCATCTGCATCCACTGAATTATCAGCTTGTCCATCATTATTATTATCAGTGTAGCCTGTATCATTAGAATCAATAACACCATCTCCATTAGTATCTTGATCGCCATTTCCTCCTTCATCTACATCAAGGATACCATCATTATCACTATCTAAATCTAAACTATTAGGGATACCATCATTATCTAAATCTTCTGTACCTTCTTCCACATCAGGGATACCATCGTTGTCATCATCTAAATCTGCTACATCTGGAATTCCATCTCCATCTGTATCAGTTGCATCACCAAATACAGTGTCATCCCCATCTACACTATCCGCAATTCCGTCACCATCGGCATCCGTACCACTGTCCGGAACGGTACCATCTCCTCCACTGTCAGGATCAGTAGGATCTGAATCATTAACATCTGTATTTCCTGAATCTCCAAAATTAGAATCATCTTCATCAACTTCGTCTTTTATTCCGTCACCATCAGTATCAGGACCATCAACCATACCGTTTCCATCTTCATCCTCATTACCACCTTCAGTAATGTCATTTACGCCATCGTCATCGCTGTCTAGATCTTGATAATTTGGTACAGTATCTCCATCTGAGTCAACAGTATCTCCCTCACCTCCTGGACCTTCACCTATGTTATTAGGGTCCAAATTACCATCTACACTATCCGAAATACCATCGCCATCGGTATCAGCTCCTCCTGTATCATTCGAATCGATTACACCATCGTTATTCGTATCAGAAGTACCGTTTCCATTTTCAATAACGTCATTAATGCCGTCATTATCACTATCCAAATCTTTATAGTCAGGTATACTATCATTATCCGTATCAGGCTCTTCATCTACATCCACTGAATTATCAGCCTGTCCATCATTATCATTATCGGTATAACCTGTATCATTCGAATCAATAACACCATCTTCATTAGTGTCTTGATCACCATTCCCTCCTTCATCTACATCTAAAATACCATCATTATCGCTATCCAAATCAAGGAAATCTGGAATATTATCCCCATCAGTATCATCTATACCTTCAACTACATCAGGTATGCCATCATTATCGTCATCAACATCAATAGAATTTGGTATTCCATCATTATCTGTATCCTGACACCAATCAGAAGTTCCATTACTATCTGCATCTGGACCTACTTCTTGGAAATCTGAAGTGCCGTTAGCATCACTATCAATTGGCGTTGTATAACCATCACTACCTGTAACCGTTCCATTAGTTAGATCAATTCCTGTCCCATCAACCTCACCATCTGCGGGTGTCGTATCGGTATAACCCGCCTCCACAGCATCGTTACAACCATCACCATCTGAGTCTATCTCCTGACTATCAGGTATTCCATCTCCATCTGAATCTATTGGTGTTGTACCCTCTAGAGCATCATCCATACCATCATTGTCTGCATCAACTCCATCAGACATTCCATCATTATTAGTATCAGCAGCTCCATTCCCTCCTTCAACAATATCGAAAATACCATCATTATCACTGTCTAAATCTAAATAATCTAAAATGCCATCGCCATCACTATCAGCTGTCCCTTCTTCTATATCAGAAATACCGTCATTATCATCATCTAAATCTTCTGCATCAACTACCCCATCGTTATCACTATCCTGACACCAATCCATCGTTCCATTACTATCTGTATCTGGACCCGCTTCTTGGTAGTCTGAAGTACTGTTAGCATCACTATCTGCAGGTGTTGTATAACCATCACTACCTGTAACAGTACCATTTGTTAAATCAATTCCTGTTCCATCAACAATTCCATCAGCAGGTGCTGTATCGGTATAACCTGCTTCTACAGCATCGTTACATCCATCACCATCTGAATCTATCTCCTGACTATCAAGTATCCCATCTCCATCTGAATCTATTGGTGTTGTACCCTCTAGAGCATCATCCATACCATCATTGTCTGCATCAACTCCATCAGACATTCCATCAGTATTAGTATCAGCAGCTCCATTCCCTCCTTCAACAATATCGAAAATACCATCATTATCACTATCTAAATCTAAATAATCTAAAATGCCATCGCCATCACTATCAGATGTACCTTCTTCTACATCAGAAATACCATCATTATCATCATCTAAATCTTCTGCATCAACTACTCCATCATTATCATTATCCTGACACCAATCCATCGTTCCATTACTATCTGTATCTGGACCTACTTCTTGGAAATCTGAAGTACCGTTAGCATCGCTATCAATTGGCGTTGTATAACCATCACTACCTGTAACAGTACCATTTGTTAAATCGAAACCTGATCCATCAACAATTCCATCAGCAGGTGCTGTATCGGTATAACCTGCTTCTACAGCATCGTTACATCCATCACCATCTGAGTCTATCTCCTGACTATCAAGTATTCCATCTCCATCTGAATCTATTGGTGTTGTACCCTCTAGAGCATCATCCATACCATCATTGTCTGCATCAACTCCATCAGACATTCCATCATTATTAGTATCAGCAGCTCCATTCCCTCCTTCAACAATATCGAAAATACCATCATTATCACTGTCTAAATCTAAATAATCTAAAATACCATCGCCATCACTATCAGATGTCCCTTCTTCTACATCAGAAATACCATCATTATCGTCATCTAAATCTTCTGCATCAACTACCCCATCGTTATCACTATCCTGACACCAATCCATCGTTCCATTACTATCTGTATCTGGACCCACTTCTTGGAAATCTGAAGTACCGTTAGCATCGCTATCAATTGGCGTTGTATAACCATCACTACCTGTAACAGTACCATTTGTTAAATCGAAACCTGATCCATCAACAATTCCATCAGCAGGTGCTGTATCGGTATAACCTGCTTCTACAGCATCGTTACATCCATCACCATCTGAGTCTATCTCCTGACTATCAAGTATTCCATCTCCATCTGAATCTATTGGTGTTGTACCCTCTAGAGCATCATCCATACCATCATTGTCTGCATCAACTCCATCAGACATTCCATCAGTATTAGTATCAGAAGCTCCATTCCCTCCTTCAACAATATCGAAAATACCATCATTATCACTGTCTAAATCTAAATAATCTAAAATACCATCGCCATCACTATCAGCTGTCCCTTCTTCTACATCAGAAATACCATCATTATCGTCATCTAAATCAATAGAATTTGGTATTCCATCATTATCTGTATCCTGACACCAATCCATAGTTCCATTACCATCTACATCTGGACCTACTTCTTGGAAATCTGAAGTACTGTTGGCATCACTATCTGCAGGTGTTGTATAACCATCACTACCTGTAACAGTACCATTTGTTAAATCAATTCCTGTTCCATCAACAATTCCATCAGCAGGTGCTGTATCGGTATAACCTGCTTCTACAGCATCGTTACATCCATCACCATCTGAATCTATCTCCTGACTATCAGGTATTCCATCTCCATCTGAATCTATTGGTGTTGTACCCTCTAGAGCATCATCCATACCATCATTGTCTGCATCAACTCCATCAGACATTCCATCAGTATTAGTATCAGAAGCTCCATTCCCTCCTTCAACAATATCGAAAATACCATCATTATCACTATCTAAATCTAAATAATCTAAAATGCCATCGCCATCACTATCAGCTGTCCCTTCTTCTATATCAGAAATACCGTCATTATCATCATCTAAATCTTCTGCATCAACTACCCCATCGTTATCACTATCCTGACACCAATCCATCGTTCCATTACTATCTGTATCTGGACCCGCTTCTTGGTAGTCTGAAATACTGTTAGCATCACTATCTGCAGGTGTTGTATAACCATCACTACCTGTAACAGTACCATTTGTTAAATCAATTCCTGATCCATCAACAATTCCATCAGCAGGTGCTGTATCGGTATAACCTGCCTCTACAGCATCGTTACATCCATCGTCATCTGAATCTATCTCCTGACTATCAGGTATTCCATCTCCATCTGAATCTATTGGTGTTGTACCCTCTAGAGCATCATCCATACCATCATTGTCTGCATCAACTCCATCAGACATTCCATCATTATTAGTATCAGCAGCTCCATTCCCTCCTTCAACAATATCGAAAATACCATCATTATCACTGTCTAAATCTAAATAATCTAAAATGCCATCGCCATCACTATCAGACGTCCCTTCTTCTATATCAGAAATACCGTCATTATCATCATCTAAATCTTCTGCATCAACTACCCCATCGTTATCACTATCCTGACACCAATCCATCGTTCCATTACTATCTGTATCTGGACCCACTTCTTGGTAGTCTGAAATACTGTTAGCATCGCTATCTTCAGGTGTTGTATAACCATCACTACCTGTAACAGTACCATTTGTTAAATCAATTCCTGATCCGTCAACAATTCCATCAGCAGGTGCTGCATCGGTATAACCTGCCTCTACAGCATCGTTACATCCATCGTCATCTGAATCTATCTCCTGAGTATCAAGCAATCCATCTCCATCTGAATCTATTGGTGTTGTACCCTCTAGAGCATCATCCATACCATCATTGTCTGCATCAACTCCATCAGACATTCCATCAGTATTAGTATCAGAAGCTCCATTCCCTCCTTCAACAATATCGAAAATACCATCATTATCACTATCTAAATCTAAATAATCTAAAATGCCATCGCCTTCTGAATCTATTGGTGTTGTACCCTCTAGAGCATCATCCATACCATCATTGTCTGCATCAACTCCATCAGACATTCCATCATTGTTTATATCAGCAACTTCATTCCCACCTTCAACAATATCGAAAATACCATCATTATCACTATCTAAATCTAAATAATCTAAAATGCCATCGCCATCACTATCAGATGTCCCTTCTTCTGCATCAGAAATACCATCATTATCGTCATCTAAATCAATAGAATTTGGTATTCCATCATTATCTGTATCCTGACACCAATCCATAGTTCCATTACCATCTACATCTGGACCTACTTCTTGGAAGTCTGAAGTACTGTTGGCATCACTATCTGCAGGTGTTGTATAACCATCACTACCTGTAACAGTACCATTTGTTAAATCAATTCCTGATCCATCAACAATTCCATCAGCAGGTGCTGTATCGGTATAACCTGCCTCTACAGCATCGTTACATCCATCACCATCTGAATCTATCTCCTGACTATCAAGTATTCCATCTCCATCTGAATCTATTGGTGTTGTACCCTCTAGAGCATCATCCATACCATCATTGTCTGCATCAACTCCATCAGACATTCCATCATTATTAGTATCAGCAGCTCCATTCCCTCCTTCAACAATATCGAAAATACCATCATTATCACTGTCTAAATCTAAATAATCTAAAATGCCATCGCCATCACTATCAGCTGTCCCTTCTTCTATATCAGAAATACCGTCATTATCATCATCTAAATCTTCTGCATCAACTACCCCATCGTTATCACTATCCTGACACCAATCCATCGTTCCATTACTATCTGTATCTGGACCCGCTTCTTGGTAGTCTGAAGTACTGTTAGCATCACTATCTGCAGGTGTTGTATAACCATCACTACCTGTAACAGTACCATTTGTTAAATCAATTCCTGATCCATCAACAATTCCATCAGCAGGTGCTGTATCGGTATAACCTGCTTCTACAGCATCGTTACATCCATCACCATCTGAATCTATCTCCTGACTATCAAGTATTCCATCTCCATCTGAATCTATTGGTGTTGTACCCTCTAGAGCATCATCCATACCATCATTGTCTGCATCAACTCCATCAGACATTCCATCATTATTAGTATCAGCAGCTCCATTCCCTCCTTCAACAATATCGAAAATACCATCATTATCACTGTCTAAATCTAAATAATCTAAAATACCGTCACCATCACTATCAGATGTTCCTTCTTCTATATCAGAAATACCGTCATTATCATCATCTAAATCTTCTGCATCAACTACTCCATCGTTATCACTATCCTGACACCAATCCATCGTTCCATTACTATCTGTATCTGGACCTACTTCTTGGAAATCTGAAGTACCGTTAGCATCGCTATCTGCAGGTGTTGTATAACCATCACTACCTGTAACAGTACCATTTGTTAAATCAATTCCTGTTCCATCAACAATTCCATCAGCAGGTGCTGTATCGGTATAACCTGCTTCTACAGCATCGTTACATCCATCACCATCTGAATCTATCTCCTGACTATCAAGCATTCCATCTCCATCTGAATCTATTGGTGTTGTACCCTCTAGAGCATCATCCATACCATCATTGTCTGCATCAACTCCATCAGACATTCCATCATTATTAGTATCAGCAGCTCCATTCCCTCCTTCAACAATATCGAAAATACCATCATTATCACTGTCTAAATCTAAATAATCTAAAATACCATCGCCATCACTATCAGCTGTCCCTTCTTCTATATCAGAAATACCGTCATTATCATCATCTAAATCTTCTGCATCAACTACTCCATCGTTATCACTATCCTGACACCAATCCATCGTTCCATTACTATCTGTATCTGGACCTACTTCTTGGAAATCTGAAGTACCGTTAGCATCGCTATCAATTGGCGTTGTATAACCATCACTACCTGTAACAGTACCATTTGTTAAATCGAAACCTGATCCATCAACAATTCCATCAGCAGGTGCTGTATCGGTATAACCTGCTTCTACAGCATCGTTACATCCATCACCATCTGAGTCTATCTCCTGACTATCAAGTATCCCATCTCCATCTGAATCTATTGGTGTTGTACCCTCTAGAGCATCATCCATACCATCATTGTCTGCATCAACTCCATCAGACATTCCATCATTATTAGTATCAGCAGCTCCATTCCCTCCTTCAACAATATCGAAAATACCATCATTATCACTGTCTAAATCTAAATAATCTAAAATACCATCGCCATCACTATCAGATGTCCCTTCTTCTACATCAGAAATACCATCATTATCGTCATCTAAATCAATAGAATTTGGTATTCCATCATTATCTGTATCCTGACACCAATCCATAGTTCCATTACCATCTACATCTGGACCCACTTCTTGGAAATCTGAAGTACTGTTGGCATCACTATCTGCAGGTGTTGTATAACCATCACTACCTGTAACAGTACCATTTGTTAAATCAATTCCTGATCCATCAACAATTCCATCAGCAGGTGCTGTATCGGTATAACCTGCTTCTACAGCATCGTTACATCCATCACCATCTGAATCTATCTCCTGACTATCAAGTATCCCATCTCCATCTGAATCTATTGGTGTTGTACCCTCTAGAGCATCATCCATACCATCATTGTCTGCATCAACTCCATCAGACATTCCATCATTATTAGTATCAGCAGCTCCATTCCCTCCTTCAACAATATCGAAAATACCATCATTATCACTGTCTAAATCTAAATAATCTAAAATGCCATCGCCATCACTATCAGCTGTCCCTTCTTCTATATCAGAAATACCGTCATTATCATCATCTAAATCTTCTGCATCAACTACCCCATCGTTATCACTATCCTGACACCAATCCATCGTTCCATTACTATCTGTATCTGGACCCGCTTCTTGGTAGTCTGAAGTACTGTTAGCATCACTATCTGCAGGTGTTGTATAACCATCACTACCTGTAACAGTACCATTTGTTAAATCAATTCCTGTTCCATCAACAATTCCATCAGCAGGTGCTGTATCGGTATAACCTGCTTCTACAGCATCGTTACATCCATCACCATCTGAATCTATCTCCTGACTATCAAGTATTCCATCTCCATCTGAATCTATTGGTGTTGTACCCTCTAGAGCATCATCCATACCATCATTGTCTGCATCAACTCCATCAGACATTCCATCATTATTAGTATCAGCAGCTCCATTCCCTCCTTCAACAATATCGAAAATACCATCATTATCACTGTCTAAATCTAAATAATCTAAAATACCGTCACCATCACTATCAGATGTTCCTTCTTCTATATCAGAAATACCGTCATTATCATCATCTAAATCTTCTGCATCAACTACTCCATCGTTATCACTATCCTGACACCAATCCATCGTTCCATTACTATCTGTATCTGGACCCGCTTCTTGGAAATCTGAAGTACCGTTAGCATCGCTATCAATTGGCGTTGTATAACCATCACTACCTGTAACAGTACCATTTGTTAAATCGAAACCTGATCCATCAACAATTCCATCAGCAGGTGCTGTATCGGTATAACCTGCTTCTACAGCATCGTTACATCCATCACCATCTGAGTCTATCTCCTGACTATCAAGTATTCCATCTCCATCTGAATCTATTGGTGTTGTACCCTCTAGAGCATCATCCATACCATCATTGTCTGCATCAACTCCATCAGACATTCCATCATTATTAGTATCAGCAGCTCCATTCCCTCCTTCAACAATATCGAAAATACCATCATTATCACTGTCTAAATCTAAATAATCTAAAATACCATCGCCATCACTATCAGATGTCCCTTCTTCTACATCAGAAATACCATCATTATCGTCATCTAAATCTTCTGCATCAACTACCCCATCGTTATCACTATCCTGACACCAATCCATCGTTCCATTACTATCTGTATCTGGACCCGCTTCTTGGTAGTCCGAAGTACTGTTAGCATCACTATCTGCAGGTGTTGTATAACCATCACTACCTGTAACAGTACCATTTGTTAAATCAATTCCTGTTCCATCAACAATTCCATCAGCAGGTGCTGTATCGGTATAACCTGCTTCTACAGCATCGTTACATCCATCACCATCTGAATCTATCTCCTGACTATCAAGTATCCCATCTCCATCTGAATCTATTGGTGTTGTACCCTCTAGAGCATCATCCATACCATCATTGTCTGCATCAACTCCATCAGACATTCCATCAGTATTAGTATCAGCAGCTCCATTCCCTCCTTCAACAATATCGAAAATACCATCATTATCACTATCTAAATCTAAATAATCTAAAATGCCATCGCCTTCTGAATCTATTGGTGTTGTACCCTCTAGAGCATCATCCATACCATCATTGTCTGCATCAACTCCATCAGACATTCCATCATTATTAGTATCAGCAGCTCCATTCCCTCCTTCAACAATATCGAAAATACCATCATTATCACTGTCTAAATCTAAATAATTTAAAATGCCATCGCCATCACTATCAGATGTCCCTTCTTCTACATCAGAAATACCATCATTATCGTCATCTAAATCAATAGAATTTGGTATTCCATCATTATCTGTATCCTGACACCAATCCATAGTTCCATTACCATCTACATCTGGACCTACTTCTTGGAAATCTGAAGTACTGTTGGCATCACTATCTGCAGGTGTTGTATAACCATCACTACCTGTAACAGTACCATTTGTTAAATCAATTCCTGATCCATCAACAATTCCATCAGCAGGTGCTGTATCGGTATAACCTGCTTCTACAGCATCGTTACATCCATCACCATCTGAATCTATCTCCTGACTATCAAGTATCCCATCTCCATCTGAATCTATTGGTGTTGTACCCTCTAGAGCATCATCCATACCATCATTGTCTGCATCAACTCCATCAGACATTCCATCATTATTAGTATCAGCAGCTCCATTCCCTCCTTCAACAATATCGAAAATACCATCATTATCACTGTCTAAATCTAAATAATCTAAAATGCCATCGCCATCACTATCAGCTGTCCCTTCTTCTATATCAGAAATACCGTCATTATCGTCATCTAAATCTTCTGCATCAACTACTCCATCGTTATCACTATCCTGACACCAATCCATCGTTCCATTACTATCTGTATCTGGACCCACTTCTTGGTAGTCTGAAGTACTGTTAGCATCACTATCTGCAGGTGTTGTATAACCATCACTACCTGTAACAGTACCATTTGTTAAATCGAAACCTGATCCATCAACAATTCCATCAGCAGGTGCTGTATCGGTATAACCTGCCTCTACAGCATCATTACATCCATCACCATCTGAGTCTATCTCTAAACTATCTGGAACATCATCTCCATCACTATCCGTTGGATCGGTACTCTCTGCCACATCATCAACTCCGTTATTATTAGCATCCACAAACAATCCATCACTAATATCGATATCTCCATCTCCATCGGTGTCTCTTGATCCGACACCACTTTCAATAACATCATAAATACCATCATTATCACTATCCAAATCTCTATAATTTGGCGTACCATCACCATCGGTATCTGGACAGAATTTTTCATCTACAGAAAATCTAAAACCTTCCATATTGGCACCACCAACAGCTTCAATCGTAAACTGTGTTGCTCCTGTAGGAAAGACAACGTACCATTGTAAATTATTGTTATTCCATGCTCCATTTCCTCTATCAGTAGATACTGTCTGGGTAAAACTCCCACCGTTATTAATGGCTAATTCTCCTCCAGTACTATTCACTATTTGGTTTCCTGCTGGATCAAATACTTTTGCATTGCCATCTCCACCAACCCACGATATAGTATAAGTATTAAACTTAGAACCAAAATCTGCAGAAAAATCAGAAGTGGTCTTATCTACAAATCCAAAAAGTTTTAATTGCAGGTCTGACCCGACCGGTAAACTATTTATCTCGAATGTCGCTGATAAATCCCAATCAGGACTATTCCCGTTATAAACGTAATATAGTTCATCATTATCTGTTGTGCCAGAGGACGCAACAACACCACCTGTTTGCGTCATCGTCCAATTAGCCACTCCATTTGAGTTTGGTAGGCTGAACGTACCTCCTGCCTGTGAGTCAAAAACAAAACTCGCTGGAGTTGTTTGACATTCATCTGAGTCTAAAATTCCATCATTATCACTATCGTCATCACATTGATCTACGATACCATCATTGTCAATATCTGTAAAACCAGAAACATTGACATCACAACATGTAGTACTATCATTGACATCTGTTACAGCAGAATTAGTAGCTTGCCCTACAGATTGATCAACATCGTTGGGTATTCCTGTCGTTAAATTAACCGAAGCAAAAACACCAGATGGGGCATTAGCAATAGTAAAAGTTCCGGCAGCCTCTAAAGCATCAAAACAACCATCATTATCACTATCGGTATCTAAATAATTAAATATTCCATCATTATCTGAGTCACACAACAACCTGAAACCAAAAGCAACAGCTTGAAGGCCTCCTTGGTTTATATTCACATTAATTTCCGTTGTATTCTTAGAAGCATAAATAGAGGTTCCTGTTTGGGTCTCATTAACAATTAAAGTTTTCGTTCCCTCACCACTAAAACCACCGGTTCCTCCTCCTCCTGACTCAACAAAACGCCAAACCTCTCCATTTGTAATAAAAATAGTATTTTCCTGAGCTCCTGCCGCGGTCTCTTCTGCGTCAAAAACCAATAATTCAAGAGGATATGGATTTCCTGATATAGTTGCTGTAAATGTTATTGTAAATGAAACGTCTGCACCATTAACACTTGAATAAAATGCTTCATTAGTTCCAGGTGTATCATATAAATTTTGAAACTTAGCTGCTGGAAAAGTACTTAAATCTTGAGACACGAAAGAAGAAGTGTCACCTACTGCATTTGATATAGTAGCAACTACTGTAACGCCATTAGAGAGATTAAAAGTTTGTGAATCCCCATCTTGAATTCCGTTTATAAAGTCTGCCCCATCCCAGTTAAAAATATAAAATTTATCTTGATTAACACCTAATCCTGATTCCGAATTTGCAACTTCTGGTTGATCACAATAAGCTTCGGAAACATCTAATATACCGTCATTATCATTATCTAAATCACATGAATTTGCAACACCATCACCGTCTGCATCATCAAAACCAGAAACTAATGGATCACAACAAGCTGAATTAGGGTCAGCATCTGTAACTGCCGCTTCTGTAGCTTGCCCTGCTCCTCCGTTAACAGTATTAGGAACTCCATTTGAATTTACATTATTGCTAGGAAAAGATCCTGAAGGCACGGCAGTATGGACAAACCCTCCTGAGGTTTCTAAAATATCATAACATCCATCACCATCACTATCTACATCTAAATGATCAAGAATTCCATCTCTATCTGTATCACATAGCCTTAGCTCTATAAAATACTGATTATTTCCATTTCCTCCGTTAGAAAACACCTCAACACTCTGAACGCCTGGGTTTTCTGAAGTCCACTCAAAAGGTTGACCGTTACTTGTTTCCGATCCTCCTGTAGGGTTTTCAGCAACAAATGTATTTCCTTGGCTTTTAAGCACAAAATCACCGACTAAACTAGTCGATGTAAATTTAAATCTTTCTCCATTAGTCGCTATAAATCCATCTTGACTCCCTTGAGCCAAAGCACCTGCATGTGCTACTTTCATATATGCCAAACTTGCATAAGGACCTGAGAAAGTAAAAGTAGCATTCCCTGTAGCATCATTGGCTTTCCATGCTCCCGCAGATGAGTTTACTGAAGCATTGGTTATTGTTACAAAAAGGCTACCTAACGGTAAATTAAAAACACCACTAACATCTTCATTGACGACATTATAACCAGTTTGGTTTGATGTTGGAGGATTACTGGATATATCTGCTGGTTTTAGTCTTACAAAAGCACATTCCTCGTCATCAAGAATTCCATCATTATCATCATCTAAATCACAGACGTCAGCCACATTATCTCCATCAAAATCAACTGCGCTAGAAACTGTAGAATCACAACACGCAGAACTATCTAAAGGGCTCGTCACAGCAGGTATTGTAGCTTGTCCTGAACCACCATTAACTGCAGTTGGCACTCCATTTGCATTGACACTTCCAACTGGAAAAGACCCATTTACTAATTGTCCGATGTTAAAAACTCCTTGCCCTGCCTCTAATGCATCATAACATCCATCATTATCACTATCTACATCTTGATGATCCGGTATACCATCTAAATCTGTATCTACTCCGGTACAAGCAGTTACCGCAAATTCTATACCATCTTGAGTTCCTGATCCTGGACCTGCTGGATCCATTGGAAAAGATAGTGTAAAGGTAGAAAGGGTACCATTAATTTGTACTGACCCTGCTGCCGTCCCACTAGGGTCATCTAATGTACTTTCAGCAACATGGTTCACACCCCCTGTACCTGCTCCTGAGTCTCTAGCAGTTGTGTTAGTAGTGCCAAAATCACTAGTCCCAGCTAGTTCATTCCATGTCAGCGGATTTCCATCTACAGTAGTCCCACTAAGTGTAACTAATGCAGAATTTTGTGTGTTATCACCATTTCTACCTCCAATCCTATCCATGTGCAATATAGGATTGGTAACCTCAACGGGCACCCCATTAATATCTTCAAAACCAACAATTAATGAATTTCCAAAATCAAAGACTCCACTTAAGGAAGGGGACCCCGCCCATGATGGGTCGGACCAAAAGTTCTGATTATTAAAGTTATTTGAAGACCATAAACTAGCATTGGTAACAGTTTTTGTAAACCTTACAACCACACCTCCTCCTAAATTATAAGTTGCTACATTAGAAGAAACTATTGTCCAAACTCCAGTTTGGGCCTGCACACTACACTGTCCTTCATTAACATCTAAAATACCATCATTATCATCATCTGAATCTTGAAAATTTGAGATACTATCACCATCTTTATCTTGGAGATTATGATTATATGACTTTATATTAAATTGCTTGACTTTATTTCCTCCTATTTCTAAATTCCAATCTCCATCAATACCAGTAATATTGGAAGATGCAGCTATATGTATATTTAAATTTTCTTTTAAAAATTTGACTGCATTATTCCCCTTTTCACCCGAGCCAAAATTACAACCATAAATACTAATCGACTCGATACTTTCTATATCAATATCTAAGTTTTGAAACCAATTAAGAATTCCTTTTTTATCAAGCCATTTACCATCAATCAAAAGTCTTCCTGGTTCTCCATGAGAAAAAATCAAAAATCTTTTATCATTTTTTTCGGAACATTCTGAAAGATTAGCTTCTTCATCAAAGAAGGATTTTATAATATTCTTATCCTTAATAGCATCATCAATAAAAAGTAAATTATGAATATTGTTAGTCAGTTTGTCAACTCCAGAACTGAATGAATTTACTTCATTGGATTTATTACTAAAACAAATCTCTCCTGATTTTATTAATAGAATAAAAATAAACAGCACTGTACTTAAACTATTTATTTTCAGACACGAAAAGTATTTTTTCTTCATAATCAAGGGGTAAAAATTATTTTTTAACTATACATCAAAGTTTTTGTTAAGCACAAAAACCAAAAAATCTTATGTAATAATGAAACCGGTGCACTCATGTGCAAAAAAAGAATACCACAACTTAGACACAACTACGAATTCAAAAAAAATAAATCACGCAATGTATTCAAGCAATTAAAAACAAATATGTTTTTAAAACACAGAAATATGATTCAAAGAATAACAGAATTGTCTTCAGAATTTTTCAGGTTTGGAATTTCTCATTTTAATAGGGGTTTTATTATATCTTTTATCAACAATTCTTCACTCTTAAAAAAGAATTATTGTGTATTTTAATATTTTATCTGAATAATTCTTCACTCTTAAAAAAGAATTATTGTTTATCTAAAGTTTTTCTTTTCAAAAACTTTAACTTTTCATTAACGCTAATATATGTAATTAACATAGATTAACAAATTTTTTTCTTATTAATTTCGACCAAACAAGTCGAAATTAACGTTTAGCAGTAACTGATAAAGCACGAACTACTTTATACTTCACGCTCAGCCTTTATTTCTTCATAAGCCTTTTGAATCTGCTCAAATTTTTTCTTTGCTTCTTTTATATGCTCCTCTCCTAAGCCTACTAATTTATCAGGATGATACTTTTTAACCATTCTTCGATAAGCCTTCTTTACCTCTCCATCGGTTGACTCTTTAGAGACTCCTAAAGTTGCGTAGGCATTTTCAGTTTTCAACAAAAAACTTGATTTAATTGAGTTGAAATCTCCTTCACCTACACGGAAATAAAAAGCTATTCTTGCTATCACTTCCTCTTCACTTACTTTTATTTCACCGTCTGAATAAGCAATTCCAAATAAAAAGTGAATTAACTGTAATCTAGACGAATGTGACATATACTTCCTTATTTGTAAGCAAACCTGCCTCAAAGAAACATCTCTTTTTACAATTCCATTAAAAAGTTTAAAAGCATTATTAGCTCTTTCTTTTCCATAAAGCCTAATAAAATAATGCCTTACAAAATCTAACTCTTTTTTATCTACATTTCCATCTGCCTTAATAACCAAAGATGAGAGGATAAGTAAACTAATTTCAAAATCACCCGAATGCGCATTATTTTTTGATCTGCTTTTATCATAACTACTTTTTTCTCGCTCTCTTTCCAAGTCTTCTATCGAAATTCCATCTATAAAACTCCCCACGACGAAGCCTACAACAGCCCCTATAGGACCTCCTAATGTGAATCCTGCACCAGCACCTAACCATTTAGCAAACTTACTCATGTATTTTTTTTGCAAATATACTATTATTTCATTTTCAAAAGATTAAACTTTTTACGCTTTTCAAAATGTTTATTTTTTTGAAACCCTACCAATAATAATAAGAAAAATTTATTTAAAATATTTAAAAAATAACAAAAAACTATCAAAAAAAACACTGTAAACAACCTTTTAAGAGTCCTAAAACAAAAATACATACAAATACATACCACACGTAAAAAGAACTCTAAAAACCGCCTAAAATAGTTTTTTTGTTTTTTCAATATGAATAAAAACAATTATCTTTGCACAAAACTTAATTTATGTATCCAGAAGAATTAGTAAAACCGATGAGAGATGAATTAATCGAAGTGGGTTTTAACGCTTTATATACTGCTGCTGATGTGGACAATGCATTGGCAAAAAAAGGAACTACCTTAGTCGTTGTTAATTCAGTTTGTGGTTGTGCTGCAGGAACAGCAAGACCAGGAGCTATGGCTTCGTTAGGAGCTGATAAAGTACCCGATAACTTAACCACTGTTTTTGCTGGTGTTGAAAAGGAATCAACCGCAAAAGCACGTGAATACATGATTCCTTTCCCTCCTTCTTCACCAGCAATCGCTTTATTTAAAGACGGAAAATTAGTCCATATGCTAGAACGTCATCATATTGAAGGAAGATCAGCGCAAGCTATTGCCCAAAATTTAGCCGCAGCGTATGATGAATACTGTTAAAAAATATTACGATCTATATTGATAGATAGATTGAATTCTTGAAATCCACTAATTTTAGTGGATTTTTTTATTTTTACTTAACAATAGAAATTAAATATTCTAATACCTTTGTTGAAATTTCAATTTGGAATAATTTCTATACACCTGAAATTAGCGTTCCCCATATAAATAAATTTATGACCAAAAAGTTTAAAATTGACGGTATAGATAAAATTATAATAAAACGACTTGTTAAGGATGCAAGAACACCTGTATTAAGTATTGCGCGCGAAGTTGGTATTTCTGGTGCAGCCATTCATCAACGACTAAGGAAACTGGAAGACTCTGACCTTATTGATGGCTATAGAATGACACTGAACCCCAAAAGTCTAGGTTACAATACAACCGCTTTCGTAGGGGTATTTTTAGATTCCTCAAGTTTATATTCATCTGCTATAAAAAGATTAAAAGAAATTCCCGAAATTGTTGAAAGCCATTATACAACTGGTAATTATGCTATTTTTATAAAAATAATGTGTAAAAACAACGAAGACCTAATGCACTTATTAAACAAAGACATTCAAACAATTAAAGGCGTTTCAAGAACAGAAACCTTTATCTCTTTAGACCAACAAATTAACAGACAAATTAAAATTTAAATGAACGATTTTATTTTTTACTTTAAAATGGGCCTTTATCATGTATTAGATCTTAAAGGCTATGATCACATTCTTTTTTTAATAGTACTTGCAGTCGTTTATCAGTTTAAACAATGGAAAAAAGTTTTATGGCTTATCACTCTATTCACAATTGGACACTCCATTACGCTAACTTTAGCTGTATTTGGTATCTTAAATGTTCGGTCTGATTGGATAGAATTCTTGATACCTTTAACTATATTCATAACAGGTTTAATGAATATTATGACTGCAAAAAAAGCTTCTGTAGGAAAGGAAAATCAAAATTTATTTTTCGCTTTATTTTTTGGCTTAATTCATGGATTAGGTTTTTCAAACTATTTTAAAATAATGATTGGAAAAACCAGTAGTAAACTAATACCTTTATTAGAGTTTGCTGTTGGGGTAGAAGCCGCACAAATTATAATAGTTGTTGGTATTTTACTTATTGGAACATTAGCTCAATCAATTTTAGGTGTAAATAGAAGAGATTGGATACTTGTAACTTCTTCAATTGTTGTTGGCTTTGCTTTACAAATGATGTTTAACCGGGTATTTTGGTAATTTGACTTTTACACAAAAGCTCTTTTAACTTAAAAACATAAACAATCTGTAAAACTGAACTTTACCATACTTGTTTTATATTTTTGTTAACCTTATTTTACATATCTTAGCCTAACTTGTATATGCCTTAAATTTTGAATAAAAAACAACTGAAATACGACAAAGCTTACTTAAAAATGGCTAGAGAATGGGGACAACTATCTCATTGTGATAGAAAAAAAGTAGGTGCACTTATTGTAAAAGACAGAATGATTATTTCCGATGGCTACAATGGTACTCCGTCAGGATTTGAAAATCATTGTGAAGATGAGAGTGGATATACAAAATGGTATGTTCTTCATGCAGAAGCAAATGCTATTTTAAAAGTAGCAAGCTCAACACAGTCATGTGCTGGAGCAACTTTATACATAACACTCTCTCCATGTCAACAATGTAGTAAATTAATCCATCAAGCAGGAATAAAAAGAGTCGTATATGCTGACGCATATAAAGACCCCTCTGGTTTAAACTTTCTTGAAAAAGCAGGAGTTAAATTGACACATCTACCTTATGAACAAGAATAATTTACCTATTTACTTTTCAATTGCCGTTATATTCGGAATACTTATTGGTACCTTTTTTAATAATGGAAAATCTTATTCTTCCATTACGAAAAGAACTTCAAGTAATGAACAAAAAATACGACGACTTATTGAGTACATTCAGAGCGATTATGTTGACACGGTAAACACAGACCAATTATTAGACAATGCTATTGCTGAAATGCTGGATAAATTAGACCCACATTCTGTATATATCCCAAAGGAAAATCTCCAATCAGTTACTGAAAATATGCAAGGCAATTTTGTAGGAATCGGTATTCAGTTCAGAATGAAAGGAGATACCATAACAGTTGTTGATGCCATAAAAGGAGGTCCTAGTATAAAGGTTGGTATAAAGGCTGGAGATCGAATTCTAATGTCAGACAATGATACTTTATACGGAAAAAAAATAAAGTCTAGTGAAATCTTAAAAAAATTAAAAGGAAAACCAAACACTAAAGTTAATCTTCAAATATACCGCAAAACAAATGACAGTCTTTTTAATATAGATATCACAAGAGGAAAAGTTAATATTAAAAGTGTTGATATCGCCTATATGCTAAACGAAAACATAGGATACATTAAAGTAAATCGTTTTGCTAGAAATACTTATAGAGAATTCAAGACTTCCTTAGACACATTACTTACAAAAGGAATGGAAACCTTAGTTTTAGACTTAAGAAATAATGGTGGAGGTTTTATTGATATTGCCAATAAGTTAGTTGACGAGTTTTTGGAAGACGACAAACTTATTGTATACACAAAAAATAATAAAGGAGTTATAAATAAGTCGTTTGCAACAAATAGAGGTAGTTTCGAAAATGGAAAACTTTATGTTTTGATTGACGAAAACTCGGCATCTGCATCAGAAATAGTAGCTGGAGCTATTCAGGATAATGACAAGGGAATCATTATAGGTAGACGATCTTTCGGAAAAGGTTTAGTGCAACAAGAAATGGATTTGGGTGACGGCTCTGCTATTCGACTAACTACCGCACGTTATTACACTCCTACAGGTCGATCAATTCAAAAACCATACAAAAAGAATAAAAAAAGTTCGAATTACAGAGAAGACATAGAAAACCGCTTCTATAATGGAGAACTTTTTAATAAAGACAGCATTAAAACAACAGATAGCTTACAATTTAAAACCCCAAAAGGAAAAATTGTCTATGGTGGTGGTGGAATTATACCTGATGTTTTTGTTCCAATTGACACTACCTCTAATATTTCTACTTTTATTTTTATACCATTACAAAACTTTGCTTTTGATTATGTTGATAATAATCGTGCTACATTAAACACCCTATCAATTGATGAATTTATAAAAACATTTGATAGTAATCGTGAAGTTTCTGAACTCTTTTTCTCTAAAATAAAAGATTTTAAACTTTCTAATAAAAGAAAATCCAAAATAAGAAATAGCCTAAAAACAGTAATCGCAAGAGATCTTTTTAATGACGAGGGACTCTACAAGCTTAGCGAAAAAGATGATAAAATGATCCAAAAAGTACTTAAACTTGAAAAACAAACAAAAAACTTGCCTTAGAGCAAGTTTTTTTTATTTAAAAAAAACTACCTTATATGTAACCTTTTCAATTTTTAATTGTTTTAAAGATAACAACCGATCAAAATCAAGACTTTTGAAAAATTTTACAGATGAAGAACTTATGCTGAAAGTAGCCAATGGTGATCTTAACAAATTGTCTACGCTCTTTGACAGATACCATATTCGTTTATATAATTTTTTCAATAAAATGATAAAAGACAAAACAATTAGTGAAGATTTAACGCAAGAGGTATTCATGAAAATACTAAAAAGTAGACACACCTATAAAAACGGAAATTTTACTTCTTGGATATTCACTATTGCTCGAAATAGTTTTACTAATCATTATCAAAAAAACAAACGTGAAAGAGTTCATTTATTAAACGATGACATTTACAACCATACAGAAACTACCAACAACAAAACCGAAGACAATATAAATCATTTAAAAAATGCCCTTTTACAACTTTCTAAAAATGATAGAGAATTAATTGTAATGCATCGTTTTCAAGAAATTAAATATGAGCAAATAGCTGAAATAACAGGAGCATCTGTAGGCTCAATAAAGGTTAAAATGCATCGAGCAATAAAAAAGCTAAAAACTATTTATTTTCAACAACTTTGAAAAACAAAGAAATATGGATTGTAACAATGTTCAAAAATTATTAGTTAACTACTTAGATGGCGATTTAGCCAACAATGAACTTTCTAAGTTTGAAGCACATATTAAAACCTGTCATAGTTGTACTAAAGAGTTAAAAGAATATAAAGAGCTTTTTTTGACTATTTCTGACGTTAAAATGACTGCACCCAGCCAAAGGTTAACGTCAAATTTCAATAAACTATTACTTGAAGAAGTTAATAAAAACAAAATTACTCCTTTAACTTCAAAAATAGAATGGAAAACCCATATAAGAATTGCCGCAAGTATTCTTATCATTTTTAGCACATTTCTTTTAGGTTGGTATCAAGGAAATAACAACACAACGATTACTAGCGAAATTAACACCAAAGAAAAGAAAGACTTTTTAAGCTTAATCAATAGTGAATCAGCTAGCAAAAGAATTCTAGCTGTAGAGAATTCAAAAAATTTCCCTAAAGAAAGTATCAGAATTATAGAGGTGATCATTAGCAAATTATTTCATGATAAAAATACCAACGTGCGCTTAGCTGCAGCAGAGGCCCTTTCAAAATTTTCATCGCTAGAGATCGTTAAATCCTCTCTTACAAAAGCATTAGAATCTGAAAATGAACCAATTATACAGATAGAGCTTATCCAAATATTAACGAACATCCAGGAAAAGAGAGCACTTATGCCTATGAAAAAATTATTAGAAAATAAAGACACACCCAATTATGTAAAACAAGAACTACAACTTAACATCGCTAAGTTTTTGTAGGAAATAACTAAGAAAAATATGAAAAAATTAAGTTTACTAATAGCATTATTCGTTTTATATCCTTTATACGCACAAAATAAAGAATACACTCACAACTTACAAGAAATAAAAAAAGTACAAATACAATCGAATACCCCAATAAAAGTAGTTGGAGTAGATACTAAAAATTTAACTCTTTCTTTTTTACAAAAAAATAAAAACAATGAATTATTCGACTCAAAAATATCTTTAATAAAATCAAAAAAAAAGGATAAAAAAGCAGGACTTACTGCCATATTTCCTGGAGGTAAAGACGACACTAATGGCTTTGGATTTTCCGTAGAGAAGACCAATAATATATTGCATCTGAATGATCTAAAATCACGTTATGCTGAATCTATTATTATAAAGATACCTAAGAGCCTAAACTTTTCAATTGAATCAAAAAAATTTGCAGATATTACTATTGTTGGATTTTCTTCAGAAATTGAAGCCAAATCAAATATTGGAGAAATTAATATGAAAAATATTACTGGTCCCATTACTGTAAATTCAAAAATTGGCGGTATCAATATTGAATTTTCAACTATAAATCAATCCTCTCCTACAACAATAAGTTCCTCAATCGGAGAAATAGATGTTAGTTTGCCTTCTACTACAAACGCTGATTTGGATATCAAAACAAACGGTACTGTTTACTCTAACTTTAACTTTAAAAAACCTACCAAAGAAGAGCTTTCTGCGAATAATGAAAATAGAAAAATAAAAGGCTCTATAAACAAGGGAGGCGTAAAAATTAGCTTAAAATCTTCTCAGGGAAATATCTACTTAAGAAGAAAGTAAAATCAAAGAACACCGCTTAATTCAGGTTATTTTGACTTATATATTAGTTATTATAAACTATAATACTAAAACACTTATAAAATGAAAAAAATACTATTATTCATCGGGATTTTATTGAACTTAAACATTCTATATTCTCAAAAAAAAGTAATTTTCAAGAAGCATACTGAAGGAATATCAAATATTGATACAAACTTTAAATTTGCTAATGAAATAGAACTCAAAAACTGGGGTAAAAATGAAATATACATTGAAGCATCTGTTAGCCTTAGAAAGAATGATGATAATATCGATTATAATGATATGTATACTTTGAAAAGCAACATATCTAATAACGTTTTAAATATTTATTCTGACTTTGGTGATTTTTTTAAGGGATGTGGAAATAAAAGTAGATATCATCATGAAAATAATAAAAATAGTACTGAACATCACAATGATTGTAATCCTCAGGTCAAGATTAACTATCTAATTTACCTCCCCAAATCTATCGTCTTAAAAGTAAAAAGTATTTCGGGTTCTGTTAATAGCTCTTTAATTAATAGCAAACTAGATCTAGATCTTATCAGTGGAAATATTTCTATTAAAAACTACACTAACGATTTAAAACTAAAAACGATTAGTGGAGATATTGATATTTTTATTTCTGACACAGTATTGCAAGCAGAGACAATCACAGGGAAAATTTACTCTAATACAGACATTAAATTGAGGCATTCAGATAAAGAATTAATTTCAAATAAGATTCAAGGAATTGTTGATTCCGGTAAAAACAAATTAACTTTATCTACTATTTCAGGAAACATATATCTAAGAGACAAACACTTAAAAAACGAATAAATGTATCGAATAAATCTTAAAAAAATAACTGTACTTCTATTACTACTCACTTTTTTTTCTTGTAAAAAAGCTGATAAAAGTACTTCTTTTAAGGCTTTCATAGACCTCATTAATATGGTTGATGATAAAATTCAGGTAACTTTAGTCGCAAATAATTTCACAGCTACATCTAACTTGTTTTATATTCCCGAAATAATCCCTGGTACGTATGTGGATTTAGATTTCGGACAATACATCCATAATTTAAATGCCGAAGACAATCATGGTAATACACTAAAAGTTGACCGTAAAGATAAAAACACATGGTATATTCATGATATTCATAAATTACACAAAATAACCTATTGGGTAGACGATATAATTGAAAGAGAAAATCCAAAAAAAATATCTCATGGTAAAGATCAAATGCTAGCTACCTTTGGTACAAATTTTGAGAAAAACGATAATTTCCTACTCAATATGCAGGCTGTTATTGGATACTTTTCAAATCATAAAGATGTACCCTATAATATTAATATCTCGTACCCAAAAAATTTAGATATAGCTTCATTATGGAATAATTATTCTACAATTACTAAAGACAGCACCAAAATATCTTCTTTCCAATTTGATCGTTACTTTTCAGTAATAGACAATCCAATACTTATTAGTAACCATCAAAAAATAACATTTAATGTTGATAACCTCGAAATAGAGTTCATCTTATTTTCTAAATCAGAAAAAAGAGATGTAATAGGAATAAAAAAGGGTATTGAAGAATTAATTATAAAACAAAAAAAATACCTTGGTAATTTTAAATACCCTAAGAAATATACAATTATTTTATACGAAACACCTGCTGCATTTCACTCTGATGTTGGATGTTTAGAACATTATTTTGGAACTCAAGGTATATTTAGTGAAGAACTAGGGAACGACTATCTTGCTGGGAGGGTTAGGGATATTTTATCTCATGAGTTTTTTCATCTACTAACACCATTACAACTCCATTCTGATCAAATTCATGACTTTACTTACAATAATCCACAAGAAATGTCTCAACATCTATGGCTTTATGAAGGCGTCACCGAATATTTTTCTAATATTTATCAAGTAAATCGAAATATAATTAGCGAGAATGAATTTTACAAAAGACTCTTGAAAAAATACTATAATTCAAAAATATATACAGATAGCTTTCCTTTAACAACTCTAAGTAAAAATATACTAAAAAAAACCTATTCAAGAGAATATAATAATGTTTACCATAAAGCTCCTTTAGTTGCCATGGCATTAGATATTATGTTAAGAGAAAAAAGCAAAGGGGAGTATGGAATTTTACAGCTTATCAAAAAATTATCTGAAAAATTTGGAGAAAAACGACCATTTAAAGATGATACGTTTATCGATGAAATTATCAACATCACAGATAAAGATATCGGTAATTTCTTTAATAATCATGTGAAAGGAGGTATTCCAATCCCATATGATTCTATTTATAAAAAAGTAGGACTGAAATTAATAGAAAAAGAAGTTAGCACTAATTACTTCTCTCACCCAACAAATAATTCTTTAGGAGTTTATTTAAATAGAAACGAAAATAATAAATGGTTAATCGGTGGAATATATCCAATGAATGATTGGCAAAAATCAATAGGCCTAAAAAAGAATGACCTCCTTATTTCTGTTGATAATATAAATTGCAATGGCTTACAGGATATATTGACTATTATTGATAAATCTTTATTGTGGAAGAATAATGAAATTATAGAAATAAAGGTTTTAAGAAACCAGAAAGAAATTACTCTAAAAGGAAAAGCTTTTCCTCCAAAAGTAATGCAACTATACCTGATTGAAGACAGTAATAATTCATCAAAAAAAATAGTAGAGTTAAGAAACAGTTGGCTTTATAAATAAACTGAAATAAAAACAATATCACTAAAAACTTAGCACCATCAATAACCTCTTTTTATTTTAGACAAAAAATAGAGGATTAAAAACAACGATTCGTGATATTGTTTTTTTTTATTGAAAGACTGAACTAATTATCAAAACATTACCCCTATGATTAGTATGTTATATTAAGAAGCTTTTTTTAATCCTTTTATATCTATATACCTCTGCAATTGTTGGATTATCGGCACATTTTTTTATTAGTTGTAATTTATCACCAGCCCTAACCTCTCCTTTTTTTAAAACTTTAAAATAAATACCAGAAAAATCTTGTTTCCAAAACTGTTTTACAATTTTCATATTATTAAATCGCACTCCTAACTTCATACAAGGCTGTCTTGGTTTAGTTGCCTCTAAAATTACCTCTCCTGCCTTATAAATATCTCCAACATAAACTTTCGACTCATCTAAATCAGTAATAGTTAAGTTCTCACCAAACATTCCGAAGTTCCATTCTAAATTAGAATACAGTTTCTTCCAATAATCATAATGTTTAAAAGAATATCCGTATACTGCTTTATCAATTCCACCATGATGTTCTCTATTACAAATAGCATCACCTTTAACCTTCTCTGTATTCAAGAAAATAGCATGCCTTGTTGGATATTTAAAAATACCTGTTATTACTTTCTTCCCTTTCCAATCTATTTCTTTACGTTCTCCTATGTTGGTTGCAATAATTTCCATCTGCAAATATTTTTGACTTGACTAATTTTAATTTTTAATCAAAAAATTTTCAAGAACATTCGCAATTTTTCGGTTATCAGATAATTGAGGTATTTTATTTTGTCCTCCAAATTTACCAATTGACTTCATATATTCATGGAAACCTCCTTTTTTCACTTTCCTTACAATTAGAGTCTTTAAAATTTTACCTTCAATTAAATCTTTATAATAAATATTCTGAGCTTGCATTGATACATCTATTTTCAATGCCATTTCTTCGAGGTTTTCTGGTTCGTTTTCAAACTCGATAAACCACTCATGATATGGCAATCCTGATTCAGGGTTTACCTGTGGAGCCACTGTAAATTCACTTATATTTATATCTGTTCCTTGAATGGCATCGTTTAAAGCCTTTTCAACTTCCTTACCGATAACGTGTTCCCCAAAAGCAGAAATAAAATGCTTAATTCTTCCTGTAACCTTTATTCTATAGGGTTTTAATGATGTAAACTCAACTGTATCTCCAATATTATAACCCCATAAGCCTGCGGAGGTATTTAAGATAATTACATAATTAACACCTAATTTTACATCTTTTAAAGATATTCTTGTTGGGTTTTCATTATAAAATTCTGACGACGGAATAAATTCATAAAATATTCCTGAATTTAATTGCAATAGCATTCCTTTTTCTGTTTGAGAATCTTGATATGCTATAAAACCCTCTGATGCAGGATACAACTCAACATAGTCGATCTTTTTACCTATTAAAGTTTCAAATTTATTTTTGTAGGGTTCAAAATTAACTCCTCCATAGACAAAAAAGTTAAAATTTGGAAAAATTTCAGTAACCTTCTTCCCTGTTTTTTCGATCAATTTCTCAAAATAGACTTGAACCCAAGAAGGTATTCCGCTTATTACCGTCATGTTTTCTGAAACGGTTTCCTCTACAATTTTATCTACCTTTTCATCCCAATCCTCAATACAATTAGTTTCCCAACTTGGCAATCTGTTTTTTAACAAATAATTTGGTACATAATGCGCAGCAATACCGCTGAGTCGTCCTAATTTCACTCCATTTTTATCATCCAACTTAGGACTTCCTTGTAAAAATATCATTTTACCATCAACAAAACTTGCGTTTTTTGTTTCTGCGATATAGAATAAAAGGGCATTTCTAGCTGCTTTTATATGAGTTGGCATCGATTCCTTGGTTATTGGAATGTACTTGGCTCCTGAGGTAGTACCGGAGGTTTTTGCATAATATAAAGGCCTTCCTTTCCAAATTACACTATCTTCACCTTCAACTACACGATCTATATATGGTTTCAACCCTTCATAATCATTAATAGGAACGCGCTTTTTAAAATCTTCGTAATCATTAATAGAAATAAAATCGTGATCTTTTCCAAAAGCAGTTTTACACCCTTCCGAAACTAAATATTCAAAAACTTTTTTTTGAGTCTTGTGTGGCTTACTAGCCCATTTATATACTTGTTTCCTAATTTGATTTGCAAATGGAATTGCTAATTTTGACTTGATACTCATTTATTCAAAAGATATATAGTTAGTTGGATTTACAGAATACCCATCGTTCCATAATTCAAAGTGTAGATGAGGACCTGTTGTAAGTTCTCCAGTAGACCCTACATTTGCGATTACTTCTCCTGATTTCACAAACTCTCCTTGCTGTTTTAATAAAGTACCATTGTGTTTATATACTGACAGAAACTCATTTGAATGCTGAATCATAATGACATACCCTGTTGCTGCTGTCCATTCGGATATAATTACAGTTCCGTCTGCTATTGCTTTAACCGGTGTTCCTTTTTTTGATACTATATCCACGGCGTAATGTTTACTTTTTACATCATAAGATTGTGAAATAATTCCTGTTAAAGGAGCGAAAAAAACGTTTTTAGCCCTATCTTCGTTAACATCAGATAATGGAAATCTATCTTTACTCTCAATTTGCTCTCTGAATAAAGAGTCTTTTTTAGTTGCTAATAGTTTTGATTCATCCAAATCAAGTCCATTATCATTTATGTTCACAATTGAATCTATCTTTTCTGGTTTGATTTCTCCTGTTAAAACAGGTTTTAAAGCGCTTGTATAAGCCTCTAAAACTTCTAACCTACTCTTTAAAGAGTCCGCTTCATAGGTTAACCTAGTCGCCTTTTTCTTTAGAGAAGTCGAAGAATAGCCAGGAATATATTCTCTTAATGACGTAAATGCTATTAAGAGTGTTGTTAACACTATCAATAAAATTGAAAAAAGACCACCTAAAACAAAAACATTTAATCTTGATAGTTTTAATGAAAACCTTTCCTGAAAAGTATCCTCATTTAAAATTACCAAACGGTATTTATCTGTTAGTTTTTGTTTGAACTTTCGTTTTTTATCTTTTCTGGACACAGTCTACTAATTTATAAGTTCAAATATACAATGAAGTCTTTTAACTTTTTCATCATCTTATCTTCTGTTTTCTTTTTTTTGAAAATTTCAAAAATATTTTCTGTTGAATCATAAATAGTTCAAAACTTCGACTGATTATTCGACACCAATATTGGTAACGCTTTATATTTGAAATTTCCAAAAAAGAAAAAGAGAATATTTTTTCTTTGTATAAATTAAAAAGTTAAAAAACAACTAATAGCTATATGTGCTTTTAATTCTGATATAGAAGACACAAAAGAATGTTTTATTTCGATAATTTAAGATTCTAAATCATGGTGTATTTGTAATATCCAATCTAATTAAAATCGAATACGTACGAAATGGATATAGAGAAGGTATTGGTACTTGACAGATTCTCTTCTCCTTCAAACGCTGAGGGTATGTTAAAAACATAACCTAAATCTATATCAAAATTCCTATTTGAATATTGAATTGGAACATATAACTGTGTATTAACTAAGCCATAATCTTCATGATATTGATATAAAGTGATTTGACGACCTCTAAATGTAAAAGTTCTTGCCAACTGAACTGTTTGTTGACCCACGGTAACTCTTAACTCTGGCTTCAATTTAAATTGACTTGATCCTTTTTCAAAAAATTTAAATTCTTTATAGCCACCAAATACAAATTGAGAGGCATTTTCACTTCCAAATAAATAGCTAAAAATGATATCAGCTCCTATACTTTTGCCTTTATTGTCAAACTCTACTCCTGCATTAAAGCTATTTTTAAAGGGATTATATTCTGGATTATTGTAAAAGTAACGATCATAAGAAACAGACCACCTCAACCTGTTACTTTTCACAATATTATTCCCATAACCCAAAGAAATAGAAGTAAAATCCCATTTTGGATCAAATTCACTAAAATAGGTAGCTCCAAAATTTAGAAACAAACCAAGTGAATTAAAATAAGTTATCTGAGGAGCTATATTAAACTGATCTATTCCAACATCCCTTCCCGAAAAGTAGGTATTGTTATTGTAATCAATAGAAATAACTAAAAAATCTGTTTTAAATTTAGCTAACTCCAAAAATTTATCAAAACCTTCTTCATTAATTATATTACTTATTATTTCATTTTCATCATCAGTAAAATCATGTTCTATAACTTGTCCATATGTTAGAGACACTGATATAATTAATAATAAAAATAAAACAATATTTTTCATTTGCTTTTCAACAAAAATAATTTTCAATTCAAATCTGAGACTCCATTAGAAACATATACAATATTAAAATAGGTGATTATAAAAAATTAATTTATAAATATCACGATAAACATTGTGTTCACATCAATTTCTAACTCTTTTGTTTTTTACTCTTTGCATATTTCTTCTTATGTTTTTTTTTGCTCTGACTTTGTCTTTATTTGATACTCGCTCGCGAATTAAATTCTTTTGCTTAGTTGTTAAAGTTGCTCTAAACTTGGCTTTTGCTAATCTTATATTTGTTTTATTTTTTGAAATAATCTTCTTCTGTGAGTTCGTAAGCGTTTTTTTTAGCGCTCTCTGCCTTTGAATTTTAGATAACTTTTTATTTTTTAAAATAGCTCGTTGTTCTTTAGAAAGCGATGCTTTAAAGTATGCACTATTTTTTTTAATCATTTCTTTTTGAGAGCTCAACAACTCTTTTTGCTCGTTAGATAAGTCCAACTTTTCTATCTCTTTTTGAGCAAAAACATGAAAGAAGCTCAATAACAACAATATTAAACTTATATTTTTCATTTTTTCCATCTTTATCTTTTCTGTTATTATCTATCTGTAATAAAATTTTACAAATACAGATCTTTTTCTTATTTGACCTTCTTCAATTAAAAAGTTTTAACTATTAATCATAACTTTACTTACTCTGTAAAAACTTCCTCTGTTAACAGTTTATCATTTACAAAACTATCTAATATAGCATCTAATTCATTATCATCAGCTAATGCAGTTGCAATTAAAATATCTGTTTCTACCGATGAAGAATTACTTCGGAAAGGATTGTAAATAGCAAATCCTATAACCAATGCAATTACAGCGGCCGAAGACCACAAGAGTATTTTTTTAGATAAAGAAATCACTTTGTTCTTAGAATTATTAATTGTCTTATCTATTATCGAGTTTTTTGACTTAATAAAGTAATCTTTAGGTAGTTCTAAACCTAGATCCTCTTTATGTTTTTTCTCTATATCCAAATCCAATGTATTGCGATACATAAAGTTATTATTTTGTTTCTTCATAACAAACTATGCTTTAATTTTTTCTATATAGGAAACTACTGTTATATTCTTTTCTATGTGCCTTACAGCACTATAATAATGTGTTTTTATCGTATTTTCACTCATCTGTAATAACTCTGCAACTTCTCTAAATTTTAGATTATCATAATATTTCAATTGAAAAACTCTTTTTTGCTTTTCTGAAAGTAGCTCTAAAACTTCATTTAGCCTAATCTGAGCTGCCTTTCCATCAAAATACTCGTCTCCTTTTAAATTTATTAGAAACTGACTATCAAAACTCTGCATTGACAAGGTCTTTTTTCTATTTTCTTTTTCTATAAATCGAATAGACTCATTGTATGCTATCCTATACATCCATGTGTGTAAAGAACTTTCTTGTTTGAAAGTTTCTATACTTTTAAAAACTCTTATAAAAGTATTCTGTAAAACATCATCTGCATTTTCATGCGTTCCAACTATTTTTCTAATATGCCAATATAAACGTTCTTGGTATAGATCTAGTAACTTACTAAAAGCTTTTTCTCTATGTTTTTTACTAATTAATTGTTTTACAAAAATAGCTTCATTCATGTGGAAATTTATAGAATATTAATATTATATGATTTAAGAAGATTAAAACACTATGAAAAGTCTTTTTTATTCTTATAATTTACAAATTTAATTTGATAATATTTTTTATTTATTGAATTGAGCCCGTATTAAACACCAGAACAAATACTTAAATTATTTTAAAAAAACCTTCTTATAAATTTTTTAAAAATCCAGTAAATAATACGGGATTGATTTTATTTCATAAATGTTACTGCATATGCTTTATTTACATATTGTGCTCTGTGGGGCGTAGCACTCATTTGTGAAAAACTAATAAAAAACAATAACCTCCTCTAATCAAAGTCTCAATTCAAAATATGTAAAAATCTATTATACCAAATAATCACGAGTTATTTTTAAGCCCATACTCAGATTCGATATAAATACTAAATGTTTATATACCTTTTAAATTTCTGACAATAGCACAAGTGTATTGGCTATCGATTAATGGTAATATATTCGGTAATATTTAATCTTTGTTTTTTGGAGCAGTATTGTGTTATTTAAAATATTACCTTATTACATTTAATTTAAACCCGCATTATACTTTGAACACCTATCACAAAATAAAATAATAAACAAAATGAATAAATAAGTCTTCCTAATACTTTTTGGTATTAAATAATACGGGTTTTTCATTACCCCTAAATTTTACTTTTTCTTTTATCTTTCAATACAATTTCTCTTTTTACGCCATTTTCGTCCGTTATTGTTGCTAAATTGTCACACTCGCCATCTCCAAAATCTATTACATAACTTTCTGTCTCTTTTATTATTTGAGAAACGCCACTTACTATATACTTACAAGCATACTTCCTCTTTAATGGAGATTTTATGCTTGTTTTATAAAATTTTCCATTTTTATTGACTGATTCCCAAAAACCAATAACTAAAAAAACATCATCTTCTCTTTCTATCGAGTTACTTCCTTCAATCATCTCCTTTATTCTTTCCCCTTTTTTAGAAATTATCTCGCCTGTTGATAAGCTCATTGTCATATCAACAATAAATACTCTCTCTGGGTTTCCATTATCATTCTTATCTACCTTTGATAAATATATATTACCGAATACTTTAGTATCATCAACCGAAAACTCCTCAAAAGTAGTCTCTTTTATAAAAATCTCATTTTCTTTAGCATATTCAATAATTATCTTGCCCGCAAAAATTCGGCCTCTTCTTCCTTCACATCCCTCACCAAAATTTAACGTCACTATTTTACCATTTTCAGTTTCTTCAATAGTTCTTATGAAACAATCTGAATTATCATCAAGAACAATCTTTTTCTTTTCTGACACCTCTGATTTAAGTAAATTATCTTCAATTATATATTCTATGTCTGCGACATAATCGTCTGTCAAAACCACATTTTGAATTTCTTCCGTAGGCAGCGCTTCATTGATTGTCAATGGTTCTTCATCAGATTCACAAGAAGCCAATGTTAATAAACCTAAAAATGAAAAGACACACACATTTCTGCTAATAAATTTTACGATCATAATTTCTACCTTTTTAAAGTTAATTAGCTCTTTGACCCATTAAGCCTTAAAAAGTTTTAAAAAAATATTAACTAAAAATCAAACAGACACTTATTATCAAGCCATAAAAAAACAGAAAACTCCCCTATCGGAGAGTTTTCTGTTTTTTTATGATGATTTCTAGTTACAATTTTTTATAAAAATTCATTTCATCAATATAACGCCATACAGCATCTGAGATAAGTGGGCGTATCGATTTTTGTTCTTTAATTCCACTTCTGATCATAGTAGATGATATTTGTACTACAGGAGCCTCTACTCTAATAATCTTAGGATGATTGTGAAACCTAGTTTCAATAACTCCTTCTGAAATTCTAGGATACACATATACCTGATAATCATCTAAAATAGCCTCATAATTTTTCCATCTATGAAAACTTTTTAAATTGTCTTCTCCCATAATAAGACTGAACTTATTATCTGGATATTTCTCAGTAAGTTGTATTAGTGTAGTTATGGTATAATTTGGTTGTGACAACTTAAATTCAAAATCTGATGGTTTAATTTTATCATAATCTTTAGTAGCTAAATACACCATTTCTAATCGATGATAATTATCAAGTAACGAGTTTTTTTTCTTAAAAGGGTTATGAGGAGTAACCATCATCCATATTTCGTCCAAGTCAGAGTTTTCAACCATATGATTTGCTATAATCAAATGTCCTACATGAATAGGATTAAAAGTTCCAAAATACAACCCAATATTCTTACTCATTATTTATTTATTTTATTCATTAACTATTTAATTCCTAAAAACTCATCCACTAAAAATTCAGCATCTTTAAGCGCTACTTCTAAATCATAATTTTTGATAATTTTATCAAACTGAGGTGCCGTTGCTAATTCAACAGAAGCCTTTGCCACTCTTGATGCTATTTTTTCATCACTTTCCTCTCCTCTATTTTTTAATCTTCTAATGAGCTCATTAATATCTGGAGGTTTCACAAATACCGCTAATGTTCTATCGGGAAATTTTTCTCTAATTCTTAACCCTCCAACGACATCAATATCAAAGATGACATGTTTTTTTTGATCCCAAATTCGTTCAATTTCTGTTTTTAAAGTTCCATAAAAATTATCCTTATATACTTCTTCCCATTCTAGAAACTCACCTTTTTTAATTTTTTGTTTAAAATTCTCTAGAGAAATAAAATAATAATCCTCTCCGTCTTTTTCATTACTCCTTGCCGCTCTTGAAGTAGCTGAAATTGAAAATTCAAGATTGAAACGTTTTTTAGCTAAAAGATGACGTACAATAGTAGTTTTTCCAGATCCAGACGGTGCCGAAAACACGAATAATTTGCCTTGAAAACCCTTTGCCATTATTTATAGTATATTTAAAATTTGTTCTTTGATTTTCTCTAGCTCATCTTTCATTTGTATCACGCTTTTCTGCACAGGCGCGTAGTTGGCTTTCGATCCAGTCGTATTTATCTCCCTACCGATTTCCTGTACAATGAAACCTAATTTTTTTCCGTTAGAATCTGGCGTAGCTAATTGTTCTAGGAAATAGTCTAAATGATTAGCTAAACGTACTTTCTCTTCATTAATATCTATTTTCTCCAGATAATAAATAAGTTCTTGTTCAAATCTATTATCATCTACCTCTGTTTCGATTTCGGACAAAGCTTTTTTAAGACGTAATTTTACATGCTCAATTCTTTCGTGGTCTAACTTCTCTATATCGCAAAGCCCGTTTTTAATATTTGCTATTCTTTGCTTAAAGTCACTTTCTAAAGATTTTGCCTCATCGATCCTGTACTGAACAATCTCCTTTGTAGCCTTTTTGATACCTTTTTCAATTTCTTCCCATTCTTTTTCATCTAACTCCTCTCTTTCTGTTTTTAAGGCATCTGGCATCCTAATAGCCATGTTAAGCAATTCTACATCTTCTCCTGTGCCTGATTGAATAATATTTCTTAGCTGATTCATATACTCCTTAACAACCCCCTTATTTACAGTAGTTGTCGTTTCATCTGCAGTAATTTCAACAAAAACTGAAAAATCTATCTTTCCTCTTACTAAATCGCTTGCTAAACCTTTTCTTACTTGAAGTTCTTTTTCTTTATAATACGAAGGCATTCGAACACTAAGGTCCAAAGTTTTACTATTCAATGATTTTATTTCAATTGTAATTTTTTTTGTCGGTAGCTGTAAAATAGATTTACCATACCCAGTCATTGAGTGGATCATAATTTCAATTTTATTGGATGCAAATATACATTTATTTATCAGTAGTTTCTTTTCCTTGAATTGTAACCAGATATACTCCTGTAAATATAAGTATGGTTGCTATAATTTTAACGGTATTAAGTGAGTCACTTCCTACCATCAAAGCGTAAATAGTAGCAACAACTGGTTGTAAATAAATAAATACACTTACCGTAGTAGGTTTCAGTTTTGATAATGCAAATAAATTAAACAAGTATGTTACACAGGTTGAAAAAACAATTACAAATCCTATTTTTGAGTAGATTGAAAATGTCATTGAGGACCATTTTGCAATGATAATTTCATTCCACCCAAACGGTAAAACCATAAAAAAACCAAAAAGGTACAACCATTTAACAAATATAATTGGGTTATACTTTTGAATAATATCTCTAACAATTACTAAAAATAAACCGTAAGAAGCTGCGTTTATAAAAACAAGTAAGTTTCCAAGCATCATGCTTTTCGCTCCTTCTCCGCCTGCGTTCCCATATAGAATTAATATAACGGCGCCCACGAGGCCTATTACAACCCCTAGAACTTTTTTTAAAAACAACCTCTCTTTTAATATTAAACTAGCAAAAACTAGCACTAAGATTGGAGCTGTTAACATCATTACAGAAGCGCTAATTGGTGTTGTATAACTAAGTCCTTTAAAAAAAGTAAGCATGTTAAGTGCAATACCAAAAAAAGATGCAATAACAATTCTCTTAAAATCTTTTTTTTCTATGGCTTGTTTTTTAATAAAAAAACCAATTGACCAAAATAAAATAGCTGCTCCTCCAACTCTCAAAACTATAAAACCAAATGGTTTTAAGTACACAGGCATCACATCCTTTGCAACGGTAAAAGTGACCCCATAAATAATAGTTGCTATTGATGTTGCAAGCAACGCTAATATTCTTGAATTCATTGATAGCTTAAATTAAGAACACAAAGATGAGGAAATATCAACCAACTCTTATTCAAAATAATCATAAATAGAAGTCAAAATGTAACTTTGTTTTTTTTCTAGATGTAAGTGTATTTCACAAGTAATTTTAAGTAAAAATCTAATTGAATGTTATAAAGTACCCTACAAGGTGAAACTTAATTTATATTGTGAGAAAAAACTATTTGTCTAAGCATGATATCATTCGATAAATAAACAAGATTGTGCGTTTTGTCACATTTTAAAAAGGGCTGCACTAAATTTAGGGGAGCCTCTTTTAAAAAACAATTTATTTTTTAATTCATTAATAATGATGTTCATGATACTTGCTCTAGATAAATTTTATCTGAATTTAAAAGCATTAGCTTGATCACTAAACTCAGGTCTCTAAATATGAATAATCGTTCCAAAGAGATATTGGAAACCCTCTCATAAATTTAAAACATTGTAAAATTGACTAATTAAATGAATTCCAGCCTTGAGCTTTTAGAGCTATCTCTTGATTTGCACGGGTAACAAGGTTTAGTCCTTGGTCTTTTTCAGTAACATGACCAATAACCGTTAAATTTGGATTTCCTTTAATTTTATCAAAATCATTTATTGAAATCGTAAATAATAATTCGTAATCCTCACCTCCACTGAGCGCAACCATAGTTGAGTCAATATCAAACTCCTCACATGCAGAAATAACTTGCGGATCTAATGGAAGCTTGTCCTCATATATTTTGCAACCTACTCTACTTTGAGTACAGATATGAAAAATTTCTGATGATAATCCATCTGAAATATCAATCATAGATGTTGGTTTCACCTTAAGCTCCATTAAAAGTCTTGGTATATCTCTTCTTGCTTCTGGTTTTAACTGTCTTTCGATAATATAAGAATAATTATCTAAATCTGGTTGATTCTGAGGATTTACCTCAAAAACTTGCTTCTCTCTCTCTAATACTTGCAAACCTAAATAGGCCCCTCCTAAATCTCCAGAAACTACAATCAAATCAGTCGGTTTCGCTCCATCTCTATACACGACATCTTCCTCTTTAGCTTTACCAATTGCTGTTATCGAAATCAATATTCCTTTATTCGATGAGCTTGTGTCTCCTCCAATTAAATCTACCTTATAGTTACTACAAGCTAATTGAATTCCTGAATAAAGCTCTTCTAATGCCTCCAAGGAAAATCGGTTAGAAACGGCAACAGAAACCGTTATTTGCTCAGCTTCTGCATTCATGGCATAAACATCTGATAGATTTACCATTACTGCCTTATAACCAAGGTGTTTTAATGGCATATAACTTAGATCAAAATGCACTCCTTCTACCAATAAATCTGTAGTAATTAGCGTCTGTTTATCAGATGACCCTACAACTGCCGCGTCATCCCCTACTCCTTTTACTGATGTAAAATGCTGTAATGTAAAATGCTTTGTTAAATGATCTATTAAGCCAAACTCACCTAACTTTGACAATGAGGTTCTTCCTTGATTTTTATTTTCTAACATCTCACAAAGATACTCATATATCCAGAATTAACATAGTATAGTTAGCATAAGAGAATAAAATATATTAAGCATTGTATTTCAATATTTTATATATTTACTATACCTCTATTTTAATTGTATGATATGCTGAAAAAATTACCTTTTATCTTCTTTTTTTTGTTGCTTTCTACTGTTAGGTCTCAAACTCCCTGCATCAATGGCATGGCTAATGAATATCCTTGCAATAACTTTGACTTAATGAGTTTTATTCCTATAAAAACTTTAGCTAACTCAAATGGAACTCCCACCGGAAGTGACGTTTGGGGATGGACGGATCCGGAAACAAATAAAGAATATGCGATCGCTGGTATGTCAAACAGTACTGCCTTTATAGACATTACTGACCCTATAAACCCAGTTTTTTTAGGTAGATTAGACTCAAATAAAGGGAGTAGTCATTGGCGAGACATTAAAGTTTTTAATAATCATGCTTTTATCGTAGCTGATAATGTTGGAGAACATGGAATGCAAGTTTTCGATCTAACAAAACTCCGAGGAGCTACCTCTGAACAAAACTTTAATGCTGATTTTATTTACACTGGAGTTGGAAGCTGTCATAATATTGTTATTAATGAGACTAAAGGAGTAGCATATTTGTTAGGATGTAGGGAGATAAATGGGGGGGGTCCCATATTTATTGATATTACCACACCGACATCTCCTTCTTATATTGGCGACTATAGAATCGAAGGATACTCTCATGATGCTCAGGTAATTACTTATTCTGGTCCTGATACTATTCATCGTGGCAAAGAAATATATATTGGAAGTAATGAAAATAAAATCATCATTCTTGATGTTACGGACAAAACTAATATTGTAAAGATTTCATCATTAAATTATCCTCAAATTGGCTACACACATCAAGGTTGGTTTACAGATGATCATCGTTACTTTATTTTAGGTGACGAAAAAGATGAGCAAAACTTTGGAATGAATACAAGATCATTAATTTTTGATCTACAAGACCTGGAGAACCCGAAATTATCCTTTACTCATTTTGGAAAAACTAAGGCTATTGACCATAACGGATACGTCAAAAATAATGAGTTTTTTTTATCTAATTATACTGCTGGCATGAGAGTTTTTGATATTTCGAATATATTTTCTACATCAAATCCAATGGTTGAAATTGGCTACTTTGACACCTACCCTCAAAACGATAACACCGCTTTTAATGGTGTCTGGAGTATATACCCTTATTTCTCCAGTGGAAGTATAATAATCAATGATATAAATCGTGGGCTATATATTGTAAAAAAAAGCGGAACTTTAGATATAGACGAAAATAAAATAGATAAAATCAATGTAAAAATATTTCCAAACCCTACTCAAAAGCAGCTTGTAATTTCCATAAATAAAGGGAAAATAAAAAACCTAGATATTATATCCATAATTGGTAAAAAAATTATTTCAAGAAAGGACTTAAATTCATCTAAAATTGAATTAGACATAAGTAATCTTTCAACAGGAGTTTATTTAGTCAAGGTCAATACAAAAACGAAAAAAATAATACTAAACTAATAAATATTGTTATTTAAATTCATTAGGCTTAAAATTTTTATAGCTCTAATAATGAGCTGTAGCTCTAAGAAAGTTGAAATAAATTCTTTTTCAATGAGACAAATTGAATTTATAAAAACTTTCGGAGGATCAAAAAATGAAGTCGCAAAATCCGTTGTAAACTGTAAGAATGGAGGATATGCTATCCTTGGATACGTTCAAAGTAACGATTATGATTTTATTTTAAAAAAGAATGAAAGCTTTGATCTCTTTATCATTAAATATTCTGATAATGATCAATTGGAATGGGTAAAGACTTTTGGTGGAAGTAACAATGATAGGGGAGAAAAAATAATTACAACAAAAGATGGAGGCTTTGCAGTAATTGGGTATTCAGAAAGCTCAGATCTTGACCTCACTCAAAACAAAGGCGATAAAGATTTTTGGGTTCTGAAACTTAACTCAGAAGGTATCATTGAATGGCAAAAAAGTATAGGCTTTCTTGGTAAAGATTTCGGAACTGCTATAATCGAAACTTCAGAAGGTGGCTTTTTAGTTACTGGAGAAATCGATGTTACAGCTTCAATTGGGGAAGGAAACTTTAACGCAAAATCATTGCATGCTGGTGGGGACTTTTGGATTATCAAATTGAGCTCGCTTGGACTAATTGAATGGAGTAAATACTATGGGGGTACCCTTACAGACACTCCTTACGGAATAGTTCAGACTCAAAACAACAACTTTATTATTGTTGGTAGCTCTGATAGTCATGATGTTGATATTACCAATAATAAAGGAAGTTATGACTTCTGGATCCTTAAAATAAGTAATTCTGGAAAACTTATTTGGCAAAAGAACTTTGGGGGCTCAGAAATCGACGAAGCGAAAGCCATTGTAGAAACTAACAATAGGGATTTGTTAATTATTGGAAATAGCAGAAGCAAAGACAAGGATATAAACCAAAATTATGGAGGGTCAGATCTCTATATTATAAAAATTGATTACGATGGATCACTATTATCAAAAAGGAATATCGGAGGAATAAATTTTGATTCAGGAAACTCTATTCATCAAACATCTGATGGTAATTTCTTATTATCTGGTAGTACAAGAAGTACTTTTAAAAATATTCAGAATAAAGGCCAAAACGATTCCTGGATTTTAAAAATTGACTCTGAAGCCAATATCCTTTGGCAAAAAAACTTTGGTGGTTCAAATATCGATGTTTGCTTTGATGCAATTGAGCTTAAAGATGGAAAAATTATAGGCGTTGGAGAGACTATTAGCAATGATAAAGACGTCCTTATTAACAAAGGGTTTTCAGATATTTTAATTGTAAAACTTAAATAAAAATATTATAAATGTATATTTACATGAAATAAAAATAGCGATTATGAATAAAATTATAATAACATTTTTGTCTTTTTTCATGCTATGTTGCAGTTCTGATAATGACGAAGCTGTTAAACAAATCTCACTTCGATTACATTTCACTCACAATTGGGACGATACACCTATAAGTAGTGATGACTTTGGAAAATTCAACTACGAGAATCAAAAAGGAAACAAAATAAGCATCGAACACCTAAAATACTTGATATCAAGAGTTAACATAACAAAAAGCAATAATGATACTATTAAGTTTCAAGGATATAAACTGATTACGCTAGATGATGAGGTATTCTATGAATTACCTGAAACAATCTCCGAGGGATCTTATAAATTATCTTTTACTTTTGGGTTTAATGACGACGATAATATCTCGGGAGCTTATCCCGATTTAAATGCTGTAAATTGGAATGTAGAATCAGATAAACCAGGAGGGTATCATTTTTTACAACTTGAGGGTAAATATAAAGACTCCTTAGGCATGGAAAAACCTTACTTATTCCATGCTATAAAAGCATATAATGCTGTTAATGATTCAATAAAAGATACATCATTTAAATTAGATTTAGGAACCATTTCATTAAAAAACAATGCAACAATAGAAGTAAAAATGAACCTAGCAGAATGGTTTAAAAACCCTCATCCATGGGATTTAAACGAACGCAGTACAGATTTGATGATGAATTTTGATGCACAACTAGATATGTCTGATAATGGAAAAGATGTTTTTAGAATTGGTGAAATTACGCAATAACTAAATCATTAGTGCACTTTAAATTGAGGCCCCTAATACTCTTATTTACTCTATTTACTCTATTTACTCTAAGTTGTTCTTCACCAAGTAATGACATTGAAACGTACACACCTAAAAAAGTAGATTTAGAAATACCCGAAATATTCAAGAAGAAGTTAATCGCACCTATAATTCCTGAAACAAACCCATTAACGGAAGAAGGAATTAACCTTGGTAAAAAACTTTTTTTTGACCCTATTCTATCAAAGAATAATATCCAATCATGTGCAGGTTGCCACAACCCCAAAAACTCTTTTTCAGATATTCAATCACTTAGTGAAGGCGTTAACGGAATTAAAGGAGATAGAAATGCAATGCCCTTATTTAATTTGGCTTGGAATTTTAGTGAACGATTTACTTGGAGTGGTTCAGAATTAAGTATCGAAAGACAAGTCTTTTCTCCTATACGTAACCCCAAAGAAATGCATGGTAATTGGACAACTATAATAAAGAAACTAACGACGCATCATGAATACCCAAATTTATTTTTAAAGGCTTTTAACACCACAAAAATAGATTCTTTATTGGTAGCAAAAGCATTGGCTCAATTTCAACGTACTTTGATTTCTGCAAACTCTAAATTTGATAATTTTTTAGAAGGAAAAACCAACTTATCAGATGAAGAATTAAAAGGTTTCCAAATATTTACCAACGAAAATAAAGGAGATTGTTTTCATTGTCACGGAGGTACACAAAACCCGCTTTGGACTGACAATCAATTTCGCAACAATGGACTCGACTCTGAATTTAGTGATTTAGGCCTAGGCAGTGTAACAGGAGATCCTTCTGATTATGGAAAATTCAGAACCCCTTCTTTACGAAATCTAATATTCACTGCACCGTACATGCATGATGGTAGATTTTCCTCAATTGAAGAGGTTATTGACCATTACTCAGAGGGTTTAAAAAACTCCGAAACGATAGATCCTCTAATGAAAACGGTAAATGAGGGCGGCGTTCATTTAACAAACGATGAAAAAAAGAATTTAAAAGCCTTTCTTCTAACATTAACGGATTCGAGCTTTGTAAATAATCCTAACTACCGAAATTAATCATAATTATCGACATAATCTATGGTTTTATAAACGATATTCATCTTAAAAATGATATAAATCATATTTTGTCATTATCTTTGTAGTTGATTTAGGATATTAATCTATTTACAAGTATGATAAAAGTATCAGATACTGCAAAAAAAAAGGTTGTTCAATTAATGACTGAAGATGGCTTCGACGCTAAAATCGATTATGTAAGAGTTGGAGTTAAAAGTGGAGGTTGTTCAGGTTTATCATATGATTTAAAATTTGATAATGAACAAGAGGAAAATGACAAATTATTTGAAGATAATGGCGTTAAAATCATTGTTGACAAAAAAAGTTTCCTTTATCTAGTAGGTACAACACTAGAATATTCTGGAGGTTTAAACGGCAAAGGATTTGTTTTTAATAATCCTAATGCCAACCGTACTTGTGGGTGCGGTGAGAGTTTTTCCTTATAATAACACAAATAGAATAAAGAATATTGACAGCTGATGAGTAAATATACGGAAGACGATTTACGAGAGGAACTGAAAACCAAAGAATATGAATATGGTTTTTACACAGATATTGAAAGTGAAAAGTTTCCAAATGGTTTAAATGAGGATATTGTTAGAGCTATTTCCAAAAAGAAAAATGAACCGGAATGGATGACTAATTGGCGTTTAGAGTCATTTAAGATATGGAAAGAAATGGAAGAACCCGAATGGGCAAACGTCCATTACGAAAAACCTAATTTTCAAACTATATCGTATTATTCCGCTCCTAAAAAGAAACCAAAACTGAACAGCATAGATGAGGTTGACCCTGAGCTACTTGCTACTTTTGAAAAATTAGGTATTTCTTTAGATGAGCAAAAACGTTTGGCTAATGTTGCTGTTGACGTAGTTATGGACTCTGTTTCAGTTGCTACAACCTTTAAGGAAACGTTAGCTGAAAAAGGCATTATTTTTATGCCTATTTCAGAGGCAATTCAAGAACACCCTGAACTAGTGAGGAAATATATAGGTTCTGTTGTTCCTCCAAAAGATAACTTTTATGCTGCCTTAAACTCAGCCGTATTCTCTGACGGTTCTTTTTGTTATATTCCCAAAGGAGTGCGATGTCCTATGGAACTCTCTACTTATTTTAGAATTAATGAAGGAGGAACTGGACAGTTTGAAAGAACTTTAGTTGTAGCAGACGAAAGCAGCTATGTTTCTTATTTAGAAGGCTGTACCGCACCTCAAAGAGATGAAAACCAACTACATGCTGCGGTTGTAGAGCTGATTGCTTTAGATAATGCAGAAATAAAATACTCAACCGTACAGAACTGGTTTCCTGGAGATGCCACAGGTAAAGGTGGTGTTTTTAACTTTGTAACAAAAAGGGGCTTATGCGAAACGAATGCTAAAATTTCATGGACTCAAGTAGAAACTGGTTCTGCCGTTACCTGGAAATACCCTAGTTGTGTTTTAAAAGGTAATAATTCTGTTGGTGAATTTTATTCCATTGCAGTAACTAATAATTTTCAGCAAGCAGATACTGGTACAAAAATGATACACCTTGGAAAAAACACAAAATCTACAATCATTTCAAAAGGAATTTCTGCAGGTAGGTCTCAAAATAGTTATCGTGGATTGGTTCAGGTGAGTCCGCGTGCTGAAAATGCACGTAACTTTTCACAGTGTGATAGCTTGCTTATGGGAAATGAATGTGGAGCTCACACATTTCCATATATCGAAGCTAAAAATAAAACAGCACAAATCGAACACGAAGCTACCACTAGTAAGATTGGAGAAGACCAATTATTCTACTGTAACCAAAGAGGTATCGATACAGAAAAAGCTATTGCTTTAATTGTAAATGGCTTTAGTAAAGAAGTCCTCAATAAACTTCCAATGGAGTTTGCTGTAGAAGCTCAAAAACTTTTGGAAATATCACTGGAAGGTAGTGTCGGATAATTTAAGTTAAAAAATAAAACAAAACGCATACTTAAGCAAAAGCTTAAACAATACAGATTAGAATGTTAAAAATAGAAAACTTACATGCAGAAGTAGAGGATAAGGCCATTTTAAAAGGGATCAATCTCGAAGTTAAAGCTGGTGAAGTTCATGCAATAATGGGACCAAATGGAGCAGGAAAAAGTACGCTATCTTCAATTATTGCTGGTAAAGAGGAGTATGAAGTTACTTCAGGTTCAATTGAATTAGAAGGTGAAGATATCGAGGAGTTAGCTCCAGAAGAGAGAGCTCATTCTGGAATATTTTTATCATTTCAATATCCGGTTGAAATTCCTGGAGTTACTGTTACCAATTTTGTAAAAACAGCTATTAATGAATCAAGAAAAGCCAAAGGTCTTGAGGAAATGCCAGCAAAAGATATGCTGAAAAAAATTCGTGAAAAATCTGAGTTATTAGAAATTGATCGAAAATTTTTATCTCGTTCTTTGAATGAAGGATTTTCTGGAGGAGAAAAGAAAAGAAATGAGATTTTTCAGATGGCAATGTTAGAGCCTAAATTGGCTATCCTAGATGAAACAGATTCTGGTTTAGATATTGATGCTCTTAGAATTGTAGCTAATGGAGTGAACAAGCTAAAATCAAAAGATAACGCTGTTATTGTAATAACACACTATCAACGTTTACTAGATTATATAGTACCTGATTATGTTCATGTTTTACATGATGGAAAAATTGTAAAAACAGGTGATGCCTCTTTAGCTTTAGAGCTTGAAGAAAAGGGATATGACTGGATTAAAGAAGAAATGAATAGTTAAAATGTTAAAATTTATACTTCACCAAGTGAGTAAAATTTAACCTTTGAAATTACAACTATCAAGAATGGAGTTAAAAGAAAAATTATTATCGTCATACGTAGCTTTTGAAAATGGAAGAGACATCAATTCAGATGTTCATGAAATAAGAACAAAAGCCCTACAAGACTTTGAAACGTTAGGATTTCCCTCTAAAAAATTAGAAGCATGGAAATATACTTCCCTAAATTCGATACTAAAAGAAGATTATAGTCTTTTTCCTGAGCATGACATTGCTATAGAACTAGCAGATGTAAAAAAATATTTTATTCACGATATTGACAGCTATAAAATTGTTTTTATTGACGGAAAATACAGTTCTTTCTTATCTGAAACAACGCATGATGTAATAGATGTGTGTCTGATGTCTGCCGCTCTTTCTAAACCTAAATATAAAACTATTATTGATAATTACTTCAATAAAATTGCTAAGCAGGATAATATGACTTCGTTAAATACTGCTTTTGCTTGTGAGGGGGCTTTTATTCATATTCCAAAGAATATAGAAGTTCAAAAACCTATTCAGATTATAAATTTCGCAACAGGTAAAGAGAGGGCTATTATGGTTCAACCAAGAAATTTAATTGTAGTTGACAGTAATTCTCATATTCAAATAATTGAGCGCCATCAAAGTCTAACTGAAAATCCTGTACTAACAAATAGTGTTACAGAAATTTACACAAATACGCACGCAACAGTAGATTACTATAAAATTCAAAATGATAATGTAAATGCTTCCTTAATAGACAATACATATATTGAACAGCAGAAAGAAAGTATTTGTTCAGTGCATACTTTTTCATTTGGAGGAAACATTACAAGAAATAATTTAAACTTTTATCAAAAGGGAGAAAGGATAGATTCCATATTAAAAGGGATAACGATTATTGAAGGAAAACAGCATGTAGATCATCATACTTTGGTACATCATATAGAACCAAATTGTGAAAGTCATCAAGATTATAAGGGTATATATAATGAGCGATCGACAGGTGTGTTTAATGGTAAAGTTATCGTGGAAAAAGAGGCTCAAAAAACAAATGCCTACCAACAAAATAACAATATTCTTATCAGTGATAAAGCTACTATTAATGCGAAACCACAATTGGAAATTTTTGCTGATGACGTAAAGTGTTCTCATGGATGTACCATTGGTCAGCTAGATGATCAAGCTCTGTTTTACATGCAACAAAGAGGAATACCTAAAAAAGAAGGAAAAGCTCTTCTTATGTATGCCTTTGCTAATACAGTTCTGGAAAGTGTTAAAATACCAGAAGTGAAGAAAAGAATTACAAAAATTATAGCCAATAAATTAGGCGTTGATATAGGTTTCGACCTATAAAAAAATAAAAAACCTAAGACTTTAAAATCTTAGGTTTTGTTTAAAACAAAAAGTTTTGCTATTTTATTTTAATAAATGTTTTAGTATAATTAGCCTTATCAGTCTCAACTTCTAAAATATAGATACCTTCATACACCCCGTTCAATGGTATAATTTCTTGTAATTGACCTTCCATTATAACCCCTCCTGCTGCATTTAATATTTTATATTTACCTTTTACCTTCCTTTCAGGAATTTTAAACCGTAGTGTTTTTTGAACTGGATTTGGATAAATCATCAAATCATTTATAATTTCACCGCTAAAGTCAAAATTTTCTACTGCACCCTCATAAGAGTCTTCACCTATGCAGAATGAAGTAGTTTCTGAGCTAGAAAACTTTGCTCCTGAAGCTAGAATAGCCCCTGACTTATCATCAATAAGCGTATATGATCCTGATCCGTATTTACAGCATATACCATCACCATATGAATCTTTTATGATTAAATCATAGCATCCTTTTATTAAATCATTCGAGACTTTAATTTCAGTTCCTCCTTTTTGGTCTCCATAGGCTCCTCCTGAGGCCATCAAATTCCCTTTATCATCATTAATAACCCATGAAGTTTCTTTAGGATAATTATCAAATTTAATAGTTAATGTAACGGAGGTTTCATCACCTCCTGGTTTATCAGTAGCTAAAACGATGTTATCAATGGCAATATCACTAGTCCACCCATCACCAGTTGTACCTATAAACTTCAAGCGAAAAGCCTCTTCTCCTAGATAGTTAGTAAGACTCACCTCTTCTTTCAACCATTTATTCCCTTTATTACCAGATTTTTCCCACAAAGATTTCCAATTGATTCCATCAGTAGAGCCTAATAATTTCAAAGAACCTATTTTATCACCATACATGTGGGCACTAAAAGAAAACCTAGGATTAACTACCTCTTTTAAATTGAAACACGGACTCAATAATTCAGCAGTAGCATTACTTCCTATCTGACCTGCACTACTATTAGAAGATGCTTCCAAAAACATATAAAAATCCCCATCATCACCACTAGAAGGACCAGTGTTTCTAGAAGGAGTACCATTGTCGTCTCTTAACCAATCACCATCATCATTAGAAAGCTGTTTCCATCCATCATTAATCTCGAAACTTTCTGTGTAAGGATAAGAAGATATAACTTTAGTACAAGTTTGCGTTGGTGGTGGTGGAGTTCCTCCGCCAACTCCTTTGCTAGGCATATCAGATCCTATATCAGTAATTAAATTATCACAACGCCCGTATGACCCATTAGGACATCCACCTGTATTATGAATAGAAATAACTAAATTCGTTGTATAATTAATTACAGGAGAGCCCGAGCTCCCTCCTTCTGTATCTGCATAATACTTAACTTGTTGTCCAGAACCAGACGTACTTGCGTATACACTTGAAAAACCATCTGGTGTACCATCTGTGTCTGTTTTAACGGAAATTTCTTTTCTTCTTCCACCGGGATGCTGTGGTATATAAATACGATCACCTACTGAAGGAGCTATGGAACTTAAACTTAAATATCCATATGTATTTGTCGGGTTTACTGGTAATTTAACAAGTGTATAATCAAGCTGTGAATTTGTTTTTATAAAAGCTGCCGAAGAAGCTACAACATCTTTATTAGCAAGTGTAGTTCCTGAACAATTATCATATTGATAATTGAACACAAAATCAGTATTACTTGCTGAAGAAGAAGAACCTATGCAATGATTATTTGTCATTAAATGACCCTCTTCTCCTAATAGCCAACCAGTACAGAGTGAACTTCCTCCAATAAATAATCTACAAACAGCCTTCGCTTTTTCAAACATTTCTGTACCCTTATAACAAGCTATACGCTCTTTATTATCTGATCCACATATTGACTCTTGTCCTACTAGCTTTTTCATAATCTTTTCCTCACTATAACCATAGGCTACTTTTTTGATCTCAAATCCATTATAATTCACTGCTGAACCAGTAGAATAGAGTTCTAAGACTACTTTTTCATCAAAAAGTATTTGGGACCAAAAATTACTTATCATAGTCATTTTTTCATCAACAATCTTTCCTTTTCCTCCATATATAATTGATTCTTTTGTATTCGCTCCTGTAAGTTTAAGATAATCACCAGGCGCTAAATCAAAATTCTCGAAATATATTTTTATGTAAGATGATTTTTTTGAAAAAAACTCCTTCCGATAAACAAGTTCGCTTGCTTCTTTTTTTGTTTTTGATTTTCTGAATTTTTGATATAATTTAGTTACTCTAATATCGGAGTCAAACTCATCTCCAACTGTAAAAACTTTTTGAGCGTTTGTAATATTTACGCACAAAAAGGATATGGTTGTAAAAACCATTTTAAAAAGGTATTTTTTCATTTTTATATGGGCTTTGGTTAGTATTAAAACATTAAAGTATTAATAATCAAACTATTTAACAAGCTAAATATCATATTTTAATATTAATAGTACTAAAATTCAAAAGTGACAACTAATACTTTGTAGTCAAGAAACCTAATAACATAACATCTTTTCCATTATATAGAATGTAATATTATATAAGAATTGTGTGACAAATGCAATTATATCCTTATACAAACAAGAACTGTCCGGATTTTCCGAACAGTTCTTGTTAAAATATTTATTTAGTTATGTTATTTATTTTCTTTTTTAACAAAGGTTCCTTTGTATGTACCTTTTATTGTTTTAACTTCCAGCGTATATATTGATGGCGGTAAATTTACAGGTATATTTTGTCTTAACTTGCCATCACCTACATCCTTTCCTTCAAGATTTATAATTCTATAAGTTCCATTAAAGTCTCTTTCTGGTATTTTAATGTTCAACACCTCTGAAACTGGATTTGGAAATATAATTAAATCATCAACAACTTCGCCTGTAGGCACAAATTCAGATTCGAAATTTATTTCTGTACTATTCCCTAGGCAGAAATTTTTAGTCTCAGATCTACCAAATCTACCTCCAGAAGCTAATGTAGTACCTGTACTAGTAGATAATTTATAAGATCCACTTCCAAATCTACAACAAATACCATCTCCAACTTTATCCTTAAAAACTAAACTGTAACAACCATTTGCTAATTTAATATCTTTGGTTATTGTTGATCCACTAGTGCGAGAGTAAGGACCTCCAAACGATACCACCTTTCCTTTATTATCTTTAATTTCCCATGTAGTTTCTTCAGGATATCTATCAAGTTTTATATTCAACTTGACTATAGAACTTTGTCCATCAGACGATCCTGATCCACTCGTAGATAATGATAATTTATCAATCGCTATATCTCCTGTATACGAAGAACCTGTAGTTCCGTTGAATCTTAACTGAACCGTTTTACCAATATAGTTTCCTAAATTTACAGATGCTGACAACCAAGAACCACCTTGACTGTTAGACTTTTGCCAAATAGTAAGCCACGACTTTCCTTTATCTGTACTAGCTTGCAATTTTAAATTACCAATAGATGATCCATACATATGATAGTTGAATTTAAACGTAGCTTTATTAGCCTTGCTTAAATTAAAACATGGAGAATTAATAATTGCTGATTTAGAAGGGTGATTTGGAGAAGATGACTCCATATATAAATAATAAGACCCTGAACTAGCTGATGAAGGTCCTGTCCCTCTTGACCTTGTTCCTCCTCTATTTACTGCCCAGTTAAAATCATCACTCGTACTTTGCTTCCATTTACCAAGTGTATTTTCAAAATCTTGATTATATGGAAAAGATGAAACAGTACTAGTACATGATGGATTTCCACCACCGCCAGTACTACCACCAACACCATTTGTTGGCATATTGCTGCCAATTGAACTAATCAAGTTATCACATCTTCCATACGAGCCATTTGGACATAATCCAGTATTGTGAATGGCAATTACTAAATTTGAAGAATAATCAATCACTGGAGAACCTGAACTACCTCCTTCGGTGTCTGCATAATACCTAACCTGTTTTCCTGATCCAGACGTACTAGAATATACCCTTGAAAAACCACCAGTTGTTCCATCTCTATCCGTTTTTACTGAAATTTCTTTTCTTCTTCCTCCAGGATGTTGCGGGATATAAATCCTATCTCCTTTAACTGGTATCTTCTTACTTAAACTTAAATAACCATATTTAGCAGTAGGATTCGTAGGAAGTTTTACCAAAGTATAATCTAATGAAGAACTAGTTTTAATAAATGTTGATGATTCTGCTACAATATCACGCTGTGCTGTTGCATTACCAGAGCATCCCTGATATTGATAATTGAATATAAAATCAGTGTTCTGTGCATCTCTTGCAGAACCTATACAATGTTCATTTGTCATTAAGTGACCTTCACTTCCTAACAACCAACCTGTACATAAGTTACTACCATTAATCAATAGTCGACAAACAGCCTTGGCTTTCTCATACATTTGTGTACCCTGATAACAAGCTATTCGCTCTTTATTATCAGAACTACAGATTGACCTTATCTGAGAAGAAACTTTCTTCATAATTTTCTCTTCACTGTAACCATAAGCAACTTTAGTGATTTCGAACCCGTTATGACTAGATACTTCTCCTAATGAATATAGTTTTACAGTTACTTTATCATCAAAAATGACTCTTGACCAGAAATCGCTAATCATAGTCTTTTGACTATCCACTATCTTTCCCTTACCTCCATATACAATTGACTCTTTTGAATTTACACCTTGAATTTGGAGATAATCTCCAGGTGCTAAATCAAAATTTTTAAAATAAAGTTTAATGTAAGAAGAGTTTTTAGAATAAAATTCTTTTTGATAAACAAGTTCTTTAGAACCTTTGTTCAACTTTGACTTTCTGAATCTTTGATAAGTTTTAGTTACTTTAATGTCAGAATCATATTCATCACCAATTTTGAGAGTCTTTTGTGCACTTAAATTTGTTGTACACAGTACAATTATGGCTAAAAAAGCCATTTTGAAAAAGTAATTTTTCATATTATAGAAGGGTTTTAATAATTTAAATATGCAACAAAGTAGCTATAATACAAATACCCTACAACCCTCTGTTAAAAAATTAAATAATAATTAACTTTTTTTAACATAAATTAACAGAATTAGTTTTATTTTTTTGATGAAAACTAATTATAAACGTTAAAAATCACTATTTTAATCTAATAAAGAATTGACGATACTAATGTTGTAATCCACAAATAGAATAGATCCTTATTTAACAATACTACACTTATTTTGATAAGTAAGAAATAGGAATTATACTATAGTAATTTTAATTAAAGTGTAATGAATATCAACAGTATGCGTCTAAAATTTTATTAGAAATTCAAAAACTGGAAAATTATGCGAAAAATAATTACAATCTACCTGCTTACTCTAATCAGCTTTCAAATAAAAGCTCAAACTGATGTTTTTGATGCATTATTAAAAACATATGTCGATAAAAATGGGAATGTTGATTATATTGGATTACGTAAAAATAAAGCTATTTTAAATGTTTATTTAAAACAGCTTGAAAAAACTATTCCAGGAAAAAATTGGTCTACAGATAAAGCGAAGGCTTTTTGGATTAATACTTACAATGCCTATACTATAAAATTAATATTAGATAGCTACCCTCTTAAAAAAATAACTACTATAAAGCGAAAAGGTAGGAACGCATGGAAAATACCATTTGCCAAAGTAGGAAATGAAATGTATTCATTAGATTATATCGAGCATAAAATTCTACGAAGATGGCATGATGATCCAAGAATTCATGTAGGTATAAACGCAGCTTCAAAATCTGGACCTAAATTTGTTAACTTCGCTTTTACTGAAAAAAATATAAATACAAAGCTTGAAAAGCTAATGACTCATTTTATCAATGATCCTACCAAGAATAAGATATCAATTAATCGTGTAGAAGTTTCTAAAATTTTTGAGTGGTATCAAGAGGATTTTACCTCAAGTATTACGCTCATCGATTATTTAAATAAATACTCAAGTATTAAAATTCAAGATGGTGCAGAAATTATATATTCTAATTATGATTGGACTTTAAACGAAAAGTAAAAAAAGTGGCTAAATGCTTTCCTTCTAACTTGAATAAAGAATATCGTTTTGTTTTTTATATTCAAACTCCTGATATAAATTATAATTTGAAAATTACAAAAAATATAGTATTACTAGTAGTAGCACAACAATAAATTAAAATGCCTCTGACTATTCTGTAAGAGGCATTTTAATTCAAATATTTTGTACATTTAATCTAATTTGATATAGATAAACCTATCATAACTCTAATGCTTTATTTGGATTATTATCCATTAATAGCTCAGTTGGATTCTCTAGAGCTTCTTTTACCGCTACTAAAAATCCGACAGACTCCCGCCCATCAATAATCCTATGATCATAAGAAAGAGCCACATACATTATTGGTCTTATAACAACCTGACCATTTTCAGCAACTGGTCGATTGACTATATTATGCATTCCTAATATACCACTCTGAGGGGGATTAATAATAGGAGTCGATAACATTGAACCAAACACTCCTCCATTTGTAATGGTGAAAGTGCCTCCTGTCATCTCATCTACAGTAATTTGACCATCCCTTGCTCTTAAAGCTAATCGTTTTACTTCACTTTCTACTCCTCTAAAAGAAAGATTTTCTGCATTTCTAATCACCGGAACCATCAAACCTTTAGGCCCAGAAACCGCTATAGAAATATCTTGAAAGTCGTGAGATACTTTAAAGTCTCCATCAATCATTGAATTTACATCTGGATACATTCTTAAAGCCCTAACTACAGCTAAAGTAAAAAATGACATAAACCCTAGACCAACTCCATGTTTTTCTTTAAAAATCTCTTTATATTCCTTACGTAAATCGAATATCGGTTGCATGTTAACTTCATTAAATGTTGTTAACATAGCAGTTTCATTTTTTACAGATACTAAACGTTGGGCTACTTTTCTACGTAACATAGAAAGTTTCTTTCGTTCTGTAGTGCGTGTTCCATTACCTGGAGTTCCCATCGAAGGAACGGCTTTTATAGCATCCTCTTTGGTCACTCTACCATCCTTACCTGTTCCTTTTACAGAAGAAGCCTCTATTCCTTTCTCTGCTAACACTTTTTTTGCTGCTGGTGAAGCCGCACCTGTAGCATATGTTTCTTGCACTAGTTCAACTTTTGGAGTTGGTGATTTTTCTTCTTTTACAGACTCTGCCTCTACAGTAGTAGTAGTAGCTCCTTCTGGTTTTGGAGCGTCCATATCAATTAAACAAACTACAGCCCCCACTTCAACAGCGTCTCCTTCTTCAGCTTTTAGGGTGATTACTCCACTTTCCTCCGCTGGTAACTCTAATGTAGCCTTATCAGAATCAACTTCGGCAATCGGCTGATCTTTTTCAACATAATCACCATCTTCAACTAACCAGGTTGCTATTTCTACTTCGGTAATTGATTCCCCCGGAGAAGGAACTTTCATTTCTAAAACCATCAGTTCTAAATTTTATATCTGAATTTATTATTCTCTATTTTTTTGTTAATTCTCGGAATGTTTCTACATCCAAATCAAAGACTTTTGCCATCACAGTATCTTGACGTCGTTCATAACGCTTTTTAGATCCAGCAGCTGGTGCTGAGCGGTAATTCCTTGAAACACATTCTAAGCGAGCCAGTTCAAAGCGTTCTAACATATGAGTCCATGCCCCCATATTTTTGGGCTCTTCCTGAGCCCAAACATAACGCTCTACATTTGGATACTTATCCATGATTTCCTTTATTCTATCATTATGTAACGGAAATAACTGCTCTATTCTAATTAAAGCAACGTCAAATCTTTTAAGATCTTCTCTCTTTTGCAAAAGATCATAATAGATTTTACCTGTGCAAAACACCATTTTCTTTACATTATTTTGATCAATCGTATCGTCAATAACTTCTTGAAAACTTCCTGAAGCTAATTCTTCAATACTACTCACGGCCTTAGGTAAACGTAATAAGCTTTTTGGTGTGAAAACAATTAACGGTTTTCTAAAATCACGTTTCATCTGCCTTCGTAGTACATGATACATATTTGCAGGAGTAGAGCAATTTGCAATAGTCCAATTATCTTTACCACATGACTGTAAAAATCGTTCAATTCTTGCCGACGAGTGTTCTGGCCCCTGTCCCTCATAACCATGAGGTAAAAGCATAACTAATCCATTTTGAAGTTTCCATTTATCTTCTGCTGAAGAAATGTACTGATCAAACATAATCTGAGCTCCATTAGCGAAATCTCCAAATTGCGCTTCCCAAATAGTAAGAGTGTTAGGAGAAGCCATAGCGTATCCATAATCAAACCCAAGAACACCATATTCTGATAAATGAGAATTAAAAATTGTCATTTTACCTTTGTTATTCCTATTAGTATTCAAAAGATTAATTCTCTCTTCTGAAACTTCATCTCTCATTATCGCGTGACGATGAGAAAATGTTCCTCTCTCTACATCTTCACCCGATATTCTAACATTATATCCTTCTTCCAGCAACGTTCCGTACGCTAGATTTTCAGCAGTACCCCAATCTAGTTGATTGGTTTCGAAAACTCGTTTAGCCCTATCCTTTAAAATTTTATTCGCTTTTCTTACAAATTTAACCCCTTCTGGAACGGTTGATATTATCTTTGCTATTTCTTTTAACTTATCAAGCTCATATGAAGTATCAACAGGTTGTAGCATAGCCTCAAGCTGTTTGCGAACAAAACCGTCCCAAACTTCTGGCATAAATTCATTAACCCGAGAAGACTCTTGCTTTTTTGATTCTTGAAAATCATACTCAAGCATTTCCTTAAACTCAGTCGTTAAGCGATTTATATATGAATCATCTACAGTTCCTTCAGATTTTAATTTTTCTGAATAAATTATTTTTGGATTTTTATGTTTAGAGATTGCCTTATATAAATTTGGTTGGGTAAATGTTGGTTCATCACCTTCGTTATGTCCATATTTTCTATACCCTAATAAATCTATAAATACATCCCGTTTAAATTTCATTCTAAACTCAACAGCTAATTGCATTGCATGACAAACAGCTTCGGCATCATCTGCATTAACGTGAAGTACAGGTGACAAAGTTACCTTAGCAATATCTGTACAATAAGTACTAGAGCGTGCATCAAGATAATTCGTTGTAAAACCAACTTGATTATTTACAACTACATGAATTGTACCTCCTGTTTTGTAACCATTTAGTTGGGCCATTTGAATAACTTCATATACAATCCCTTGTCCCGCGATTGCCGCATCACCATGCACTAATATTGGTAAAATTTTACCACTATCACCATCATACTCATTATCAATTTTAGCTCTAACAATACCTTCTGCGACAGCATCTACTGTTTCTAAATGGGATGGATTGGGAACCAAATTCATTTTAATACCCTGTCCTTCTTTAAATTGTTTGCTTAATGTTAAACCTAAATGGTATTTAACATCTCCATCAATATCCTGATCTTCAAAATCTTTTCCCTCAAACTCACTAAAAAGATCTTTAACAGGTTTTCTAAAAATATTAACTAATGTATTTAAACGGCCTCTATGTGCCATACCTAGAACACATTCTTTAACCCCATAAGATTCAGCAGCATCCTTTAAAGCCATACTAATTCCAGGAATTAAAGTTTCTCCTCCTTCTAAGGAAAATCGTTTTTGCCCTACATATTTTGTTTGCAAAAAATTCTCAAAACCTACTGCTTGGTTTAGCTTAGAAAGGATATATTTTTTTACCTCATTCGAATATTTTGGATGATTGTCGTTCTGATTTAAACGATTTTGCCACCACTTTAATTCTTCCGGATTTCGCAAATACATATATTCTATGCCAATGCTATCACAATATATAGTTTGTAAATGCTGAATAATGTCTGCTAAACTCTTAGGACCTATACCTAATATTTCACCTGCTCTAAAAACAGTTGTCAAATCATTATTTGTAAGTCCAAAATTTTCAACATCTAGAGATGGAGTATACTTTCTCCTCTCTCTTACAGGATTTGTTTTCGTAAAAAGATGACCTCTTGTACGATATCCATTTATTAAATCAATGACTAAAAATTCTTTACGAACCTCCTCTGGCACCTCAAATGAGGTATCATTGATTTGCGAATAGTCTTCGCTTGCAAAATCATATCCCTGAAAAAAACTCCTCCAACTAGGCTCTACTCCGTCAGGATTTCTTTGATATTGTTCGTACAAATCACCGATAAAACCTGTGTGTACTGCGTTTAGGAACGAAAAATTGTCCATATTGTATGCTATACTTTTCTTTTTTAAGAATTCAATATTTAGATAAATTCTAAGAATAATAGCTACAAAAGTACAACTTTTAGTAAAAACTAAGTTTTTTTTCCTTCTTATTTTAACTGGTTAAAGTTGAGTTTTTTTTGACTAAACTACAATTAGATTAATTTCAGCAAACCAAACAAAGCACTGACTATCAAAACAAAAACAAAAAAAATATTTTTTTATCAATATTTATTTTGCAAATACGTTAATTTCTATTAAATTTGCACTCGCAATTTGTGAAAAGTTGTATTTAAATTCCTCCTTAGCTCAGTTGGTTAGAGCATCTGACTGTTAATCAGAGGGTCCTTGGTTCGAGCCCAAGAGGAGGAGCAAAAGCAACGTGAAAATCACTGATTCACACGTTAAACATACATACATTCCTCTTTAGCTCAGTTGGTTAGAGCATCTGACTGTTAATCAGAGGGTCCTTGGTTCGAGCCCAAGAAGAGGAGCAAAAAACACCTTTATTCAAGGTGTTTTTTTGTTTTAGTCTAAATAGCTTATTGAAAGCTATTTAGACTAAAGTTATTCCCAAAACAACAACGAGAATCTTAGTTTGCTAAAAATCGATAATTCATTAATTCCTCGTCATTAATCTTATTAAAGCAGACGAAAAACTCAGGAGAATCGACTACCAATGAACACTTATAATTCTCTTCAATATCCAAAGGATAATGATACCATTTCTTCTCTTCTATTTTTAAACTCTCACAACTTATATCTATCTCGTTCAAAGGAATATTCATACCCCTTCCATCTGCTTTCATCCCTGCCTCCTTAATTGTCCAAGTTTCATAAAAAGTATCCTTTGGACTTTTAGAATCTTTTATTCTTAAACTCTCCTTAGTAGTTAAGACTTCTTCAAAATCATTAAGATTAATTTTTGAATCTATTTTTTCTATATCAACACCTATTGAATTAGTTGTTAGAGAAAATAGACAAATAACATATGATCCCGAATGTGATACACTAAAGGATATATCTCCTTTAACATATGGTTTTCCATATGAATTGTATTGAATATCACATAAATTAAATTTCGAATTCTCTTCCAAAACCCTTTTAACAAGTAATTTTCCCAATATAAAAGCTTGCCTATCATTCCAAAATCGAAATGTTTTCGCTTTTTTTATTAATTTATTTGGAAGTACTTTCATCGTGTTATTAAGCTTAGTTTCTGACCATTCTATGTCATTATTAACACAAAGTGCAATAGTTGAAATACTCATTTAATTGTTTAATTTTAATAAAATTCACTTATTGAAATCGTTGCCCCTAAAAAACCAAATACTAATAAACACTTCACATGCTATAAAAATACCCAGCTCTAATATTTAGAAAGAGTTGGTTAATAGCCATGCCATAAATAGTAAAGAATAAGACAATAAATCGTCTAACTTCTTTCTATTATTTAAGAATTAAAGTTTTGGATTATATAAAGGAAGCACTCCTTAATATTTTTTAGCTGAATGTAAATCCTTTGCACAAATAGATAATACTTTGCCAAAAAATATGACTATTTTGTAATAGCAACGTCATATCTTTTTGTCCAATGATGATACACCTATTTATACTTAATAGGGTTTGGAAAAATATTTATTATTCCTTTGCAAACTAGAAGAATTGACTTCTTGAAACAAAAGCGTATGGTAAGATTTGTGCGTCTTTTTTTGTAATTGAAGATTTGACAACATTGTTAGAAGAAACTCATATTTTTTTCTAAAAAAATGAATTTTAAAGTTTTTGCCAATAACTTTATCGACGTTTGTAAAAAATAGATTAAAGTAATTTTTTGTCATAGTTTGTTAGTTTGTTAATGGTTAAAAATGACTATTACTCACAGGGAGTATATTTTAGAAAATTAAGATATCTAAATACAGATAACTATTTATATAGAAGGTAATTGAGTAGCAATGTTTTTATTGCATACATCTAAATTAATCATTTTTTTGAAGAAAAAAAACGAAAGGTTAAAAAAAAGTTAAAAAACTGTTTTCACAAATCAATACTAAACTCTTAATCTAAAAAATTCAACCCTCTTTTAACAGTCTTAATTAGACTCAATTTCTTTGACTTTCAGTAAGTAAAAGCATCTAATTTAATGTAATTTGAAAAACTGAACTTTTTTCACTTTCATTATTTGCCTTATCAAAAGCTTTTACAAACCAATAATAAGTATTTTTTTCTACCCCCTCTTTGTTGTATGACTTATTTACTCCTAAACCTTTAAAAATTAACGTTGTTAAATTCACATCAGAAAAAACATAAATACTATCTACCTCTGGTGTTCCAGCCACATCTATTCGACCCCATGAAAAGTCAATAGAACTTTCAGATTGAATATGGTTATTCTTAGGAAATAGGTTCTCCGGCACATTCGGCTTTTCTGTATCTACTGTAATCTTTCTGTTTACATATTTTCCATTTTGAAAATCATTTTGCGGTCTCACTTGCCATGTGAAGTCGCCTTCCGAAAAATCATAGCTGTATTCTGTTTCAGTTACAATCACATCATCAATCAACACCCCCTGTATATCCGGGCTATAAATTTGAACCCTATAATCAATGGCCCCGGGTACAACAGACCACGTTAAATTTTGATTTGAAATATTAGTTGTTTCTTCTGATTTTGGTGATAATAGCTCTGTTACTGAATTCGTAATTTCAGAATTTATAACTGTAAAAGTATTTGCTTCAAACATTGTTTCATAATCACTATTTTTTGCTTTTACCCTCCACTCATAATCACCTGGATTGAGCTTATGAACAAATGTATTAGGTAAAACAGTTGTGTCCAATATAACTTGACTTGGGTTTGAAAATGAAGGTGAAACTATTTGTAATTGATAGTTATCGGCTTCACTAACTTTCTCCCAAAGAAAACTAATTTCTCCTGTTTTTATGGATGCACTATTTAAGGGGGCTATTAGCGTAATGTAACTTTTTGAAATATCTTCTACAAAAATAGCTTCACAAGCTATTAAAAATAATATTGATAATCCAAATAATATTTTTTTTTTCATACCTAATTTATTTTTTAATAATTAAAATAGTTTTTTTTATGTTTTTTTTCTAGTTTTTTAGGGTCTCTATTTGATTGTATAGTACAATTTTCACCATCAGACACTAAAGAAACAAAACCTATCTTTTCCGCATCGATACCTCCCCAACAAAAAGAGGATAATTTTACACCAAAAATAAAAGCTTTTGATGTATCCAAAACGGCAATTTGTTTTCCATTTTTAAAAAGATATATAGTCTGTTTTTTTTGTTGATCTGTTCTGAAATATAATGCATCAGCTTTTTTAAAATCTTCCTTAACATTATTTTGAAACACAACTCTTAACCCTGAAACTATTTTTGTCTTAGGCATATTTCGAGTATAGTTTTTAACATTTGTATTATCTAAATCATTTAAAGACTCAATAACCAACGCTTTATCTTCAATTATAAGATCCATAAACTTAGGTTTAATTTTCAAAGAGTCCACATATTTAAATTCTTCCGAAACGCCTGTTTCTTTAATAACTTTTTGATATTCTTTATAGATCTTCTTTGTAAAACTCTTTTCTGTAACTGAAACCTTAATAAATTTTTTATAATAAGGAATACTTGATACTTCAAAGTTCGTTTTATATATAGATTTTTTCTTATTTCCTAGCACTCCTAATTCAACCGTATTAGAGAAAGTTTCAAAAGTATTTTGTTCTGGTAAAACTCCACAAGCAAAAAAGCTCATTACCATAATAACAATGGGTAGCAATTTTCTAGAAAACATACTGCAATTAATTTATGATATTTATTTAACAAAAGTAATAATTATTTTTTTTTAAACTTCTCCCCCGATAGCAACAAACAAATGTAATTTTAACTTTTTCAGTTGCTATTTATTAGAAGAATCGAAATTAGTTGAGAGATTTTTTTCTAGATGAACCAATTCCATACCAAACCAAAGCGTATTACAAAATCTCTATAAGGGTGGTTCGGTGCGGATAAATAGTTTTTCTTTAAGAAAAATGAACTTATATTATCTGCTTTAAAATAAATTCTTGTTCTACGAACCCTTCCATTAAAAAAAAGATCTATTGTTGGGTATCCAATTTCTGTTTCATTTTGAATAGTAAAGTCACCTAATAAAGGGTTATAAGCATTTGCTTTATATTTAGTAAAGTATTTAAAAGTCGCACCTATCTGAACTAATAAAGGCGATCCTTTAAACCAACTATCCATATAATAAAGAGTATTCCTAGTTACAAATTCTGGAACTCTTAAAACTTGACTTCCATCAGCAACCTTTTGATACATTATCGTATTATCTAGTCGAAGCTTCCAAGCCTTAAACTCTTTAGAAACTTTAGCCTTTAAATAATTAATATTTTTTTTGTGTTGTTTTGGCAATCCATCTTTATCAAAATAAGTGTAATTATCTATATTTGAAATATTTAAAGAAGCGCTACCCCATTTGCTTTCAAATTCTCCTCCCAAAATGCGCCTTCCAATATTCGCAAAATCATTATCCCAATTAAACTTATTATAATTACTCTGATGCAATAGAAAATTAAAGTCTGGCATCTTATTGTTAATGTGCAATTTAGCTTTTATTGAAAAAATGCTGTCTTTTTTATACAATGCACTTACTAACAAGTTATTTCCAGACAACCTACCTCTGCCGGGAGTTAAAGTTCCAGTTGCTTTAACTTGAAAATTTTTAACATTTCCCCTCCAATCTGCTCCAAAAGAAACCGCTTCTCCTTTGAGCCTATTGTTTTGAATATCAACCAAATTATTTTGTAGATTTTCATAACCATAATTATAAGTTGTATATCCAGACTTTACTCGGAATTTACCCAGCACATATTTTGAATTAAAATCGAGAAATATCTGGTTGTTATGCACCAAATAATTTGTTTTATTGGTAAAAGTTTCTCCAACCCGGTTTGTATCAAAAAAATCGGATGCAGTTCCTTGTTTAAACTCAAAGAGTTTGGAGTTTCTTGTATAAGAATGTCCTATTTTAAGATTTGAAAAATCTTTATCATTAATGGTATCTCTCGAATAAATAATTTTGTAAGTCTGCTCTACAAAAAGCCTTTTACCCTCTAAAACACTTTCAGCGTCGTTCAAATTAACATCAAGACGCCCCCTATCTGAACTAAAATTAGGATCATCTATCAAGAATGCGTTTAAAGACGTTTCCGTAAGCCCTCCATTTTCTTGATTCATAAAATCTTGGTTTACTGCATGTCCTTTTATGGCATATTGCCCTTCTGGACTTTCATAATTAAATGAAAATCTAAAATTACCTGTACTCGATAAAGATCTACGATACGCACCTAAAGATCTTAGTCCTCGATAGGCTATACCAATATTGAATCTTTTTGAGAAATTTACAGTAAATAAAGCGTCCAAAACTTGTCCCTGTTCCAAACCTGTGCGGTACATAATTTCAGTAGTAGGTGTCGGAACATGATAATAGTTTACATCTTTAAGGTCAATATTATTGAACTGTTTTGCTTTAAAACCAATATCAGGCCACTCTGAAGTGTTTTCAAAATCATATGCTAGTTTATTGAAAGTTTGCCCCTGATTATGAAATGCTAATAGTTCAAAATTATCTTTTCTCGTAAAATTAAATTTATAATATTTTTTAATTGTTAATGTAGTATCTACAATAGTTGTATCATTGTCTTGTGAAATAATTTTATAATCTGTGTATTTTGTTTTTCCGCTTAATTTTACTTTAACCTCTCCTTTAAGACTATCAACTTGCCTATCCATTATACCTTGTCCATTTTGAGGATTCGTAAAACCATCATTTATACTACGTATTTGAGAAACCACCTGAATTCCAAACGAACAAAACAATATTATTAACAAGATTTTCTTCATACTGGCAAAAGTAAAATAATAAAACGAAAAAAAGCATCTATATTTTCCTTGAAAACTGTTAATTTGTAGTATGTTGGAACTAAAGTATAGTACATTTTCTCTTGAAGCTGGAACAGATGAAGCTGGAAGAGGTTGTTTGTGTGGTCCTGTCGTAGCCGCAGCTGTTATCTTACCAGAAGATTTTTCTCATGAGCTACTCAATGACTCAAAAAAACTATCTGAGAAACAGCGTAAGCTACTTAGACCTTTTATTGAAGAAAACGCAATTTGTTTTGGCGTATCATTCGTAGATCAAATAGAAATTGATAACTTGAATATTTTACAAGCTTCAATTACTGCAATGCATAGGGCGATTGATAAACTTAAAACTACTCCTGAATTCATCATAATTGATGGAAATAAATTCAAGCCTTATAAAAATATACCTTTTGAAACTATTGTTAAAGGAGACGCCAAATATATGAGTATTGCCGCCGCTTCTATTTTAGCAAAAACATACAGAGATGATTATATGGCTAAAATTAATGAAAAATTCCCTGAATATAACTGGAAGAAAAACAAAGGATATCCAACAAAAGAGCATAGAAACGCCATTAGGAAGTTTGGAGCTACTCCATTTCATAGAAAATCTTTTAAACTACTCCCGGAGCAACTAAAACTTAACCTTTAAATTTTACTTTGATTTTGATCCGACAAATTGATCTGACTTTAACTTAAAAAGTACATTAAAAGTTGTTAAGCTTCCATAGATTCTTGTTATGTACTGCTGTAAATCTATTTTATCTTGATCGTCCAAAGTTTTACTAGAATTAATCTTTTGCTCCATAACCCTTATTCTGTCGCGAACCATAACTATTTTATGAAAAAAAGTATCAATTGGAATTTCTTTTGATACTAAATTCGTATCGGAGGGCTCAATAATCAACTTTCCTCCTTTGTATTTATCTGCAATAGGTACTATTTCCGAAATATCACTCCACTGTTTTAATATTTTTCTAAGCGTATGCTCTACTTCGTAAAAACTAACAGAATCAACTTCTTCATGAATTGCCTCAATAACTTCGAACTCATCGTTTATAGGAATTGTTTCTATTCCCTTATGCTGAAAAGTAACCCAATAATACTTGCTATCAACATTGGTTACAACTCCGAACCCCAGCTCTGAATGATTAATTCTTGATCCTATTCCTAATATTTTCATTTATTTTTTTGTTTAAATTATTTTTAGTTAAAATATAAATTAAAAATTAAAAATCATTACTTGTTTTCATCTAAAAACCCTCTTTATTTAACACATCCGTTATTTTAGCAAGGATTATTAAAATATACAACACGCATACTTAATCTCTTTCATAAAGACAGTTACTTTTTACATCTATCAAACACTCCTTTCAAATAAAATTAAATTTTTCATGTACTTTTGTACCTCAATTTTTTAGTATAATGATTAAAAGAACCCGCGCTGAACTCAATAAATGTATCATTCATAAAGTCGCTAACAAATACAATAGTGGGCAAAATGCTTTTTCTGAAAGTTTAGTCCGTTTTGATGAAGAAAGTTATGAATTACTACTCCCATTCCTTCTTAAGCCTTTTGGCTCTGTTACTCAAAGCTATCGTTTTAATCATCACTCTGATATCGGATTAAACGAAATCAATAAATATTCTACAGATATTTTTGAGAATGAAGATTCTTTTATTGAACATTCTAAAAATATTGTCAATCACCTATACGAGCAATCAAATTCAGCTAATATAAAAACGGGTGATGTCATTGTTGCTTATTTTGAAGGACTTGAGTATAGAGATGTATTGGTCGAAGCTGTGGGAATTTTTAAAATTGAAAGTAAAGTAGATTTCTTTCAAACTTATTTAGATGAAGAAGAAAGTTTTGATGTAGTTGTTCAAAAAGGTATTTCGACAAAAAAACTGGATAAAGGTTGTTTGATTCTAAATTCCTCAGATGTTGAGGGCACTGTTGTTTTATCTGTTGATAATAATAACTATGATGCACAATATTGGATTAAAAATTTTTTGAACGTAAAATATGCTGATGACAGAAACTTACATACGCAAAATTATCTTGAATTATGTAAAGAATTTTCAGAAGAAGTAATTAAACCGGAATTTGGAAAGCAAGAACAAAGCTCTTTTTTAGCCAATACTGTTGATTATTTTAAAGAGCATGAAAGTGTGGATTATCATAATTTTAAAGATGATGTATTTGAAGAAGATAAACATAAAGATATGTTTGAAGATTACAAAAAGCACTTTGAAAAACTAAATGATGTTTTAATCCGAAATAATTTCGATGTTTCCGATGCTGTATTAAAAAAAGAAAAGAGTAAATTTAAAACTGAAATTAAATTAGACACTAATATTCAAATTAAAATCGATGTGGACGCGCCTGACGCTTCCTCTGAATATTTAGAAAGGGGCTTTGATGAAGATAAAAAAATGAAATTTTATAAAGTTTATTTCAATGCAGAAAAATAATGCTACCCAAAAAATAAAAAAGGGATTAGATAATCTAATCTCTTTTTTATTTCATTCATTTTTCAAACCATTAAACATACTAAAGTTACTGTGTTAGAAACAACTATTTTTAAGCCATTTTTTTCACGTAATCCGTAATAATTACGATTTGTGTACCTCCTACTCTTCCTTCAACATACTTGGCATTTTCTGGGTCTAAAGAAATTCTTCTTACAGCCGTTCCCTGCTTGGCAACCATACTAGAGCCCTTCACTTTCAAATCCTTTATCAAAACCACGTTATCTCCTGCCTGTAAAATAGTTCCGTTAATATCTCTATGAATCACTTTTTCGCTTTCATCCAAGTGGTCTCCCAAAGCTTCAGCAAAACTCAATTCTTCCTCATTTAAATACATCATGTCCAATAAGTCTTGTGACCAACCTTCCTTTTTTAATCGATGTAACATTCTCCATGCAACAACTTTCACAGCAGTATACTCGCTCCACATACAATCATTTAAACATCGCCAATGATTAACATTCATTTTTTCAGGAGTTTTAATTTGTTCTACACACACCTTACATGCCAATAAACTTCCATCAAACCCTCCGTTTGAAACAGGAGGAACTTCATAAACTACTATGTTTTTTTTAGAAGTACACAACTCACATTGCCCACCACCTCTTTCTCTTAATTGCTCTATTAAACTCACGTTATAAAATTCAGTTTTTAACAACAAAAATACATTTTTTAACACCAAATTAAGATTGTTTTTATTCCAAATCTCTGCTTAAAAACTCAAGACAAACCGAATTAACGCTAGACATTTCCCCTATAAACCTATAGGGCAAGTACTTATTGTTAAATTACTTTTCAGAAAGTATATTTGACTCACAGAACTAATAAACTTACAATACCATGCAGTCATTTTTCATATCACTATTTTTTTACTGACTATTTCAAATACAACTTAACCCAAAAAAATAACCAAACGATAATTTCACCAAAATGAAAAAAACATTACTCTCAATCGGAGTGGCGGTAGAAACCGACTTGTCTAATATTAATAAACAAGAAATTTCAACGTTACAAGATTTACTTTACAAAAACAGAATAATTGTTATAAAAAATAATGAATTAACAGAAAAACAATTTTGTGACTTTGCACACTTAATGGGCGAACCAATACCATATTTACAAAAAAACTATAATCATCCAGAACATGATTTAATTTTTGTTTCATCCAATGTAAAACAAGGCAACACCCAAAAAATAGGTGTACCAAGAACAGGAGGCTATTGGCACTCAGATACAGCATTCGAAGAAGATCCTAAGTTAATCACAATGTTAATGCCAAAAATTTTGCCATTGAAAAGCCCCAGAACAACCAGATTCATTGACATGTCTAGTGTATACAAAAATCTTCCTTTACACTTAAAAAATGCTATTGAAGATGTTGAATTTTTACATAGTGGTCGTTACAAATACAAAGTAAGACCTGAAGACGTAGGGTTAGATGTTAGCGAAATTCTGGAAATGATTGATTACATCCAAGCACCTGTTGCACATCCTGCAGTAATAACACACCCGTATACGAAAGAAAAAATAATTTATGCTTCAAGAGGCTTTACTATCGGAATTAAAAACAAGGGACTTGATGAATCAAAAAAAGTACTAAATGAGCTATTTGACTTTGCTGAGCAACAAGAATTTGTAAAAGAAATACAATGGGAAAAAGGTGATTTGATTATTTGGGATAATAGATTTTTAGCTCATTCTTCAGGAAGAAAAAAAGCTCCGACAGATGATATCCATGTGGAAGTTTCAAAGGAGGAAGAAACAATGATGTATCGCATTACATTAAAAGATGGACTTCCTTTAACTGAAGAGAAAAAAATATATTGTAACAACAATAATTAAAAAACATGAATTCATTTACAGATAATTGTTCGGTACCTAGTACCGTTCCGGTACCTCCTATATTTCAATCTGACATTTTAACTCCTTACATGGAGCATACTACTTATTTGAAAAAATCTCAAATAATTCTGCCAAATAATGAGCAAACAGATGAAAAACAATCTTATCTTATCAAAGCTTTAGGTGAATTTTCTATTCCTGAAAGTTGCTATATTGATGACACAGGTCATTTTAATTCAGTTGAATTTAATATCTGCTTCAATCAAATATCTTATGTAATGTTTGCTTTCGCTTTTAAGCATAATATTTTCAACTCAGTTCTCAAAGACTGGAAAAAGAAAGGACTTAGCTATGAGTCTTTTAGAAAAAATCAGTTATCATCAATGCTTATCGTAAAAATTGAAGGAAAATTCCTAAGTAATCTAGCTTCTGATCAGTTTTGGGGAGAAGTTAGTTTAAAAAAGATATTATTTAGATCTGATGTAATTTATTTTTATACTGACATTATTTACTACGACAAACACAACGGAAAATCAAATGGATCTGTAGTACTAGCTTACAACCCTAATCTAAACAAAAGAACAACATAAGAGCACATAACAAAAAGCTGCTCTAAAGAGAGCAGCTTAAAATAAATTAACACCCTATTAAAATAAATTTAGACATGAGAAATCAAAAAAATAAAGCTATTAAATCTGCTGAGTCCGTTGCTGCTCTGAGAGCTTCTGCTCATCAAGATGCTGATCTCGAAATAAAATGTAAAGACTATCTTGCAAAACATTTTTTAAAAAGCAATTATAAATTACTTACCTCAATAAAACCTCATAGCTTACAAAAAAAGATTCTTGAAAAAATAGCGCCAGGCAGCTATAATTACATTATCACAAGAACAAAACATTTTGACAAAATTCTTTTGAGTGAAATAACTAATAATATTGAGCAGTTAGTAATCTTAGGAGCTGGTTACGATACTAGAGGTATTAGATTCCAAGAAGCTCTGAGAAATGCTTCAGTTTTTGAGGTAGACATACATTCAACACAGTTACAAAAAAAGAAAGTTTTAAATAAAAAAATTTCGTTCACACCTCCACAAAACTACACTTTTGTTTCCTTAGATTTCACCAAAGATGACCTGAGAGAATCACTTGAGAAACACGGTTTTTTAACTACCCAAAAAACACTGTTCTTATGGGAAGGGGTTTCTTATTACCTTCCTGAAAAAGACGTGAAGAAAACACTTAATTTTGTAAGCCTATGTAAAAAAGGAAGCTCCATTGTCTTTGACTATTCCATAAAGTCATTTGTTTTAGGTGATCATTCTACTTATGGTGGTAAGAAATTAGCAAAATGGTTGAAAAAAATAAAAGAACCATTTTTATTTGGACTAGCACCTGAAGAAACTCCTAACTTTATTAAAGAATGTAATTTAAAGTTACTAAGTGATATGGGACCGGAAGAATTAAGTAATCAATACCTTATAAACTCAAAAGGAAAAATTGAGGGGAATACATTGGGGCATGCAAGAATGGTTCATGCTTCCTCCTAAGAATTAATAAAACATAAATTAATTTAAAGTTAACTACGATAAATAAACAAATTTTAAAAATGAAAAACTCATATAGTCTAAGATACCCTCATCCTGTTTTGCTTTCTTCTAAATTAAAAAGAAAAAAAATAGTTGAAATAGTGATCAACGATAATAAATTCACTTTATTTAGAAATAAAGTAAATAAACCTCAAGCAGTTCCTTCAGCATGCCCTCACAGGGGGGCTAATTTAGCCAAAGGAAAATTAGACAAAAACTTTGAATTAATATGTCCATATCATGCATGGAAAATAAATCATAAAGGAATGGCCAGTAGCCCCTCTGCTCCAAAAAGAGTTTGTAAAATACATAATTTAAAAACTTGGGAAAAATATGGAGTCATATGGGTTGCTAATGAAGATACAACTGAAAAGTTTCCTGATTTTATGGAGGATAATTTTTCACTGGTAGGAAAATTTTCACAAAAATTTGAAGCTCCTATTAATGTGGTTATCGATAATTTTAGTGAAATTGAACATGCTTTTAAAGTACACCGTTTTATTGGTTCAGACAAGAAAGATTTACATACTGTAAACTTTTCAGTTTCAATAGAAGAAGAAGAAACAAAAGGGATTAGCTCAGGAAAATACAGAAAACAGCCTTTTATTTTCCGTAAATTATTTGGTATCGAAAAAGGAGATTATTATCATAATGATTGGTCTTTTAAATTCAAACCACTAAATGCATCTTACAGAAACTACTGGACCAATAAAACCGGAAATAAAGTAAGATCTAACCAATATATCATAACCACTTTTTTTACCCCCATAACATCTAATAAAGTTGATATATTTGTATTTGTACAAATGAGTATTAAAAATAAGTTTTTAAGAAAAATCAAATCTATCTTAAGCTTTTTCACTGTAATGGTTACAAAATATGAAATATGGGAGGATGCCAAAATTGCGAGATTTGCTCCTGAAAAACCTGAAGAGAATACTTCCTGGAAGTTAACAAGTTTCGACAAACAGATTTTTCATAATCGAAAAAAAGCCGAGCGTATTTATTTTGGAATTCAAGAAAAGAATACTGTAGCAGAAGAAGTGTAAAAATAGACGCTTGAAAACATAAAACCAATTTGATAAAATTTAGACTACCACGAAAAATGCCATTATTTTACCTTATGATTAAGGTAAAAATGGTAGGCTTCTACTTTACAAGCTGAATAATTTTCAATGTTTACTTATAAATATAACTCAATCAAACCTTCAGGCGTAACCACCTCTATAGTTTCATTTTCACGATCTACTTTTTTGATAAAATCATCTATCATAGGTATAAAAATTTCTTTACCATCCTTCTCCACTACAAATAACGGTTGTGAAGACGAATCGTTGATCTCTTTTATAACTCCTACTGATCCAAAAGAACTATCTTTTATCTTAAAACCTATAATTTCGTGATAATAAAATTTATCTCCTGATAATTTTGGCAACAAATCTAAAGGTAAATATACCCCGGTTTTAAGTATCGCCTCGGCATCACCCTCACTATCAACACCTTCAAATTTCAACCGAAGCATTGTGCCTCTGCTTAGAGAAGACTTTTCAATAAAAAAAGGAACCAGATTATCGCCTAAATCGACAAATACTGATTCCAAATTTCTATATAGTTCAGGTTCATCAGTATCAAGCTTGATTACTACTTCACCTTTAAAACTATGTTTTTTTACGATTTTGCCAAGATAAAAGCAATTGTCTTTATGCATTACCGTATTCACGTTGTTATTCTTCACTATCAGAACTAGCTTCTTCTGTAGTAGCGTCTTCATTATCTACCACTGGAGCTTTAGCAGCTATACGTGCTTCATTTGTCGCTTTTTCTGCCTCCAAAGCTTTTGCTTTGGCATCTTCTTGCGCCTTAGCTAAATCTTCAGCTTTACCTGCTACTTTTCCACTTTTCTCTTCAACCCACGCGTTGAATTTAGCCTCTGCTTGTTCTTCTGTCAAAGCACCTTTTCTTACACCACCAGCTAAGTGATTTTTCAACATAGCGCCTTTATAAGATAAAATTGCTCTTGCCGTATCTGTTGGCTGTGCACCATTTTGCAACCATTTTACAGCACTATCAACATCTAAGTTAATTGTAGCAGGGTTCGTATTAGGATTATAAGTTCCTATTTTCTCTAAGAAACGTCCATCTCTTTTTGCTCTTGAATCTGCAGCAACCACCCAATAAAATGGTTTTCCTTTCTTACCGTGTCTTTGTAATCTAATTTTTACAGGCATAATTTTAATTTGTAAGGTACACGTACCTTGATTATTAATTTGAGCTTGCAAAGCTACAAAATTTTTATAAAGTATACCGGTTAATTCAATTTATTTTAAAACGTCAACTAAGAATTAATGATCAATTAGCCTCCTCTTTTTTCATATCAATGAGAACTATTTATAATTACCCTTAAAATAGAATTAAATTTTATAAATCTTTCTTTAAAAAAAGCACTTCACTTCTCCATTTCCAAAATTTCATTTGCCTTTTGATGTTGATAACACGAATAATCCTTTTCAAAATACCCCGTAAATTCTTTGTATTTTTACACATTTAACAGAACCATAAGACCTCAAACAGAATATAAAAAAATGTACCTGATTTTTGATACCGAAACAACTGGACTGCCTAAAAGTTGGAATGCACCGATTACCGATATCGATAATTGGCCAAGAGCTATTCAAATTGCTTGGCAGTTACATGATGAAATGGGAAATTTAGTAGAACATAATGATTTTCTAATTCAACCTGAAGGCTTTAATATTCCTTTTGATGCTGAACGTATTCATGGAATCTCCACTGATCTAGCCATTGAGGAAGGTATTTCTTTAGCTGAGGGATTATCGTTATTTAATCAAGCCTTAGAAAAAACAAAATTCATTGTTGGTCAAAATGTTGGTTTCGATGTAAATATCATGGGATGTGAGTTCCATCGTTTAGGTGTTAAGAATAACCTGACTGACCTTCCTGTATTGGATACCTGTACAGAACATACGGCTGAACTTTGTAAAATCCCTGGAGGAAGGGGAGGTAAGTTCAAACTACCAACATTAACCGAACTTCATAACTTTTTGTTTGGAGTTGGATTTGGTGAAGCGCACAATGCAACTGCTGATGTTGAAGCAACAACACGTTGCTTCCTTGAATTAATTAGGCTTCGTCAGTATACTCAGGAACAATTAGATGTATCAGAAGATTATTTTGATAAATATTCCGAAAGCAACCCAATGCCTATTAAGGTTATTGGCTTAAAGCATCTGAACCTAAAAAAAGAAAGTGATAAAATTCGTAAACGAAAATCTTCTGAAGCGAATGATATTTCAACACATAGTACTTCTGAAGGCCTAGCTAAACTAGAAAATGTAAAATTCGCTCACCTCCATAATCACACACAATTTTCAGTATTACAATCAACGATTCAAATTAGCGGTATTGTTAAAGCTGCCGCGAAAGATGGTATGTCTGCAGTCGCACTTACTGATAGTGGCAATATGATGGCGGCTTTTCATTTCGTTAAAGAGGTATTAGGGTATAATAAATCTGCTGAAACTCCTATAAAACCGATTGTTGGATGTGAGTTTTTTGTGTGTGAAAATCATACTGACAAGTCTAAAAAAGACAACGGATATCAAGTTGTCCTTCTCGCCAAAAATAAGAGAGGATATCATAACTTGGCAAAAATGGCCTCCATTGCCTATGTCAATGGATTCTATTATGTTCCAAGGATAGATAAAGAAGTAATAAAACAGTATAAAGAGGATATCATTGTTTTAACAGGTAACTTATATGGTGAAGTTCCTGGTAAAGTTTTAAATATTGGTGAAAAACAAGCGGAGGAAGCTTTACTTTGGTGGAAAGAACAATTTGGTGATGATCTTTACATTGAATTAATGCGTCATGGACAAGAAGATGAAAACGCTGTAAACACAACACTTTTAAAGTTTGCTAAACAGCACAGTATAAAAATAATTGCAACTAATAATACTTTTTATTTAGATAAAGAAGATGCCAATGCACACGATATTTTATTATGTGTGAAAGATGGTGAAAAACAAGCTACACCTAAAGGTCGAGGTCGAGGATATCGCTATGGCTTACCTAACGAAGAATATTACTTTAAATCATCTGAAGAGATGAAAAAACTGTTTGCAGATATTCCTGATGCTATTATCAATATTCAAGAAATCGTAGACAAAGTAGAAGAATATACTTTGGCAAGAGATGTATTACTACCAGCGTTCGATATTCCTGATCAGTACCAGGATGAAGCCGACAAAGAAGATGGGGGTAAACGTGGAGAAAATAATTATTTAAGAGCGTTAACTTATGAAGGAGCAGAAGAAAGATATGATAAAATAACTGAGAGCATCAAAGAGCGCTTAGATTTTGAACTTGAGGTAATTGCCAATACAGGGTACCCTGGTTATTTCTTAATTGTACAGGATTTCATTAAAGCTGCTCGAGAAATGGGGGTATCTGTTGGGCCTGGGCGTGGCTCAGCAGCTGGATCTGCAGTAGCATACTGTTTAACTATTACCAATATTGATCCAATTAAATACGATTTACTTTTTGAGCGCTTTTTAAACCCAGAACGTGTATCAATGCCCGATATCGATATCGACTTTGATGATGAAGGTAGAGGACGTGTAATGGACTACGTAATTGATAAATATGGAGCCAATCAAGTAGCTCAAATTATTACTTATGGGACCATGGCTGCAAAATCATCCATTAGAGATACCGCCCGTGTTCTAGATTTACCATTATTTGAAGCAGATCGAATTTCGAAATTAATACCTGGGGTAAAACTGAAAAATATTTTTGGTGATGATGATAAAAGTAAGGGTAAAATTGCAGGACTTCGTTCAGAAGAGCGAGAAAGCGTTGAAGAACTTCGAAATATAGCCCAAGGAAACGGTTTAGAATCCGAAACAATTAGTCAAGCTGTTATTCTAGAAGGTTCTGTTCGCAATACAGGAATTCATGCCTGTGGCGTTATTATTACTCCTGATGACATCACCAATTTCGTACCTGTTTCCGTAGCAAAAGACTCCGATATGTATGTCACTCAATTCGACAACTCTGTCGTAGAAAGTGCCGGACTACTTAAAATGGATTTTTTGGGGTTAAAAACATTGACCTTAATCAAGGATACAGTAAAAATTGTAAAAGCACGTCATAATGTTGATCTCGATCCAGAAAGCTTTCCTATTGATGATGTAAAAACATATGAACTCTTCCAAAGAGGAGAAACGGTTGGAATATTCCAATACGAATCTCCTGGTATGCAAAAATACATGCGTGAATTAAAACCTACTGTATTTGCAGATCTTATTGCTATGAATGCTCTCTATCGTCCTGGTCCACTAGAATATATTCCTTCTTTTATTAGAAGAAAACATGGAGATGAGCCAATTGAATATGATCTTCCCGCGATGGAAGAATATTTAGCCGAAACATATGGAATTACCGTTTATCAAGAGCAAGTAATGCTGCTTTCACAAAAATTAGCTGATTTCACTAAAGGCGAGGCTGATGTGCTTCGTAAAGCAATGGGTAAAAAACAAATTGCTGTTCTTGAAAAAATGAAGCCTAAGTTCGTTGAACAGGCAGTAGCTAATGGTCATGATGAAACAAAACTCGAAAAAATTTGGAAAGACTGGGAAGCCTTTGCTTCTTATGCTTTCAACAAATCACATTCAACGTGTTATGCCTGGGTAGCCTATCAGACAGCTTACTTAAAAGCACATTATCCAGCTGAATATATGGCTGCTGTTCTTTCAAATAACATGAACGACATTAAACAAGTTTCTTTTTTTATGGAAGAATGTAAGCGAATGGGGCTTGAGGTATTAGGCCCTGATGTAAATGAATCATTTTCTAAATTCTCTGTAAATCAAGAAGGAGCTGTTAGATTTGGAATGGCTGCTATAAAAGGTGTAGGCGGCACTGCGGTTAAATCAATTATTGATGAACGTAAAAAAAACGGTAATTATTCCTCTATTTTCGACGTTGCCAAGCGCGTTGATTTAAGAGTTGCAAATAAAAAAGCTTTTGAAGGACTTATTTTGGCCGGAGGCTTTGATTCTTTTACCAACACACACAGAGCACAATACTTTGCTTTAGATGAAAAAAATCAAACTTTTTTAGAAAAAGCACTTCGCTTCGGAAATAAATATCAAGAAAATAAAAACTCATCACAAGTTTCCTTGTTCGGAGAAGCTTCAGCTGTTGAACTACCAGAACCTACCATACCTCTCTGTGATACTTGGGGAACCATGGAGCTTTTAGCTAAGGAAAAAGAGGTTATAGGAATGTATATTTCTGCGCACCCTCTTGACGATTTTAAAAATGAATTAAAGTTTTGCAACGCTTCTTTAAGTCACTATAAAGAGCTGGCAAAATATGAAGGGATGGCTCTCAGTTTCGCTGGTATTGTTACCGATGTACAGCACCGAGTTTCTAAAATGGGAAAAGGTTGGGCTGCTTTTACAATAGAAGATTATGGCGATAGCTTTGAATTTAGAATTTTTGGAGAAGAATATTTACTTTATAAACATTTTTTAGTTCCTAATTCATTTGTTTTTGTAAAGACGATGGTAAAGCCTGGATGGACAAATAAAGAAGGTATAAAAGGAGACCCTAGAGTTTCTTTTACTGATTTTACACTCCTTCAAGACATTATGGATAAACTGTGTAAAAAAATTACAATAACCATACCGTTAAACGAAATTAAAGAGAAAATCATCAAAGATTTGCAACATTTATTCGCTACAAATAAAGGTTCACAAAGTTTACACTTTACCGTTTGGGATGCTGAAGAAAAAATAGAATTAAATTTACCAAGCAGAAGTACTAAAGTGAAAATATCAAATAAATTTCTTTGTTCATTGGATGAACAATTTATCAATTATAAATTGAATTAAAAAAATATGCTCTCAAAAAACAATGATAGCAAAGACTTATTAAATGATATCTACAAAGGAAAATTGTATGAAGAATTAATTTTACAATTAAACAAAGATTTTTCCTTGGTTGGATTAGACTGTCATTTTTCAAAAGACGAATTGCCTTTTCAACTAAAGGAAAAACTAGACAAAACCATACGAAATCTGATTAAGACAGACTTTAACGTTTATTTATCTCTGCTTTATAGAATTGACGTTTCTGAAGATAATATTACTACCTCAAATACCGACAATCTAGCATCATATTCAGAAAAAGTATCCTTTGAAATCCTAAAAAGAATTTGGAAAAAAGTTTGGTTTAGATCTCATTTTTCTTAACATTCTCTTTTAACAATAAAAATCCTAAAAATAAAAACATCAGCTTTTTAGCTAAATCAAGCTTTTTAATTTTATTTTTAGTATTAAGCATTCTAAATAAGTCAGTACTTGTCTTTATTTTTTGCATATCAGCGATAAAGTATTGGATAAAAGGTTATTCATAGACAAATAATAGTGAGTCAACTAATTAAGCTCTCGTCTCTTATCTATATGTCTATCTCTAAAAACACCAGTGATAATTACGAGAATATAAGCTACTCTAGAGAATAAAATATATTTTTTAGTTGACAACTCTTTTCTTGTCAGTCTCTATTAAAAAATGTAACATTTTAACAATCAAAATTAAATCCAATTGTTTTTGATGATACAAATACATTTTGAAAACGGTGTAACTTATACTGAAAAAAATCTTGACAATTATTTAAACAGCAACTTACATCTTAAAAAAAGTCTTTTCAAAAACATTTATACCTTGACAATAAAAAGATTTTGGATTTTAGATGTGGAATAGCTGGTATATCTATCTAAATTGTAAAACAGTATGAAAATTGCAAAGTACATAGTTTAGATATTGATACGCATCATATTGTAATAACTGAATACATGTTGAGAAAGTACAATATTTCAATATGTAAAGGTAGAATTACATGATGCAATAGAATCACCTTTACAAAATCATGAGAAATTTGATCTGATTATTTTTAACGATGTAGTAGAACATATACCCATTAAAATTTTAGATGAAATTTTCAAACAAGAAGGTAATCATCACATAGTAGATAGACAAATATATTTAGGTTACCCACCTTGGAAGGGGACATATGCCTCACATGTTACCAAAGCAACTAAGTTATAATAGTGTCAGTTTATACCCGCCTAATTAGTAACCTGCTTGATTAGTAAATATAATGGAAAAATTGTTGTTGCGAACTAACCTAATTTAGTAAGTGTTTACAAGAGGTTAAATAAATTAACACAAAAAAATGGATCAAAATAAATTAGGAATATTTAAGAATAGTAACATTAGAATTTTTCCTTTTAATTATTTAATAATAAAAGAAATACTACTCATAGAAGTAAAATAGTTACTAAATAAGTTATTGTAGTCATAAACATTCAAGTATAATATATTACATCTGGAATGTTAATGTTTTTTTATTATTGAAATAACTCTAAAGGTTTAAATAATTGATTTCACAAATAAACAAGTTTCTTTATTGAAATCCTTCTTATTAATCACTTTTATTTTTAATAAAATTATCTCAAACATTGTATCCTTTTTAAATAAATTAAATTGGTAACATGAATCGAAAAAAAATCTTCTAAAACGAAATTTATCCTTGACAAAAACTTAAATCATATAACTCTCCGTTCTCATTTATTTTAAAATACTGATACCTGTATGTAAAAGTATAATTATTTCCATTGTATGGAACTTTCAGTATTGAACCTAATTAAAATATTACCCCTTCTTTGATTTTAATCTCATCATACATATTGTAAGTTATTGAGTCAGGATTAACAAAAACAATATCCTCATATGATAGACTCCAATACCAACCTTTATTAATCTTAATAGGTATTCCTTCTGACTTACAAACATTAACACCAAATTTCATTGGTCTGCTTGGATACCAATCTGTCCATTTTTATTGGCTCCAAAACTTGAACTTTTAGTTCAAAAATCTCGTTTCATTAATCATTGGAATTACTGGTTATTGTATATTTATAATACTAAAAAAACTCCACACCTTGTCCGATATTTTCTATATCTTCCTTTTGTTTTGATAATTATTTTAGAAAAATCAGTCTCTAAATTATTAGACATAATAACATTCTGTGAAGCGCCTTTATTTCTGATTTTTCAAGATCTATTCTATTTTGAAATTACCTCACGGAAAACAAGAAAATACACATTACTTCATCAGCATTACTCTTCGGATGCAAATAAGATACTTGTTTTTTAAGAGGATTCAATTTTTACTCCGAAATTATATTATATGACTCGAGGTAAAATTTGAAGACTTAATTTTTAATTAAATCAGTTTTTATCAAAAAATTAAACTAAAATAAAAACCTATTCTTAACATTGATTTTCCACACAACACATACAACAAACTAAATCCTTAACGAAATTTCATTAATACCCCCTATTACAAATCATATATAATTTGACTTAATTTGTCGAGATATCTTTCTATTAAACTGGGAATGTTATCACATAAATAATTCAAAACTTCACTCAAAAGAGAAAACTGAAAATAGAATTATTTTTCCTATTAAAATTATACTAAAACCAAATTTTATGAATCATTTTTTTAAAATATCAATACTTAGTTTATTAATATCATGCTCTTCAAATAACATAGAAGACGCTGGTTTAGGTGACTCTATCGGTACTAAAAATAAATCACAACAAGTAAGAAAAGAAGCAAAAAAGAATACAAGAAGGATTTCGGCAGGAAGAAATACAAGAAGAATTATAGCGGGTGAATATGAATTAATAGAAAGTAGCTCAGGATTACATATAAATAAATCAATTAAACTAAGGTTTAGAACTTACGGTCCTATATTGGAATCAGTAAACAGTCCTTATTGCTTTGATTTTAAAGCCTCTTTAAAAAGAATTGATTTAAACCCAACCCGTGTTGGTTCAAAATATATGGGTAATATTGAGTTTCATCGTTTTCTTTTTCCGCCACATATTGACCCAGAAACCTCACAACCTTTAGAATGCAACGAAGCAGAGCAAATTTTCAGAGACTTTATTCCATTCTTAATGATTAAAAAATTTACTTATGACACTAGTAATAAACGATTAACGCTACTTAGCAGAGATAGTAAAACGACACTTTTTATTTTTAATAAAATAGAATAGTTAAACATGTAAAACTCTTATAAAATATATTCCTTACCTTTCAAAAAGGTAGGGAAATATCTTAAAAGTTGAGAATTAAAATTCTTAGGTTAACACCCATAATATATGATAACGGAGTGATATTGACACTGCAATTAAATAATTATGAGACTGTCACCCCACAAACCTCGTTTAAAACTTGGTTTCAAAAAATAAACTCTTTTGTACTGTAATAAATCGCACATCCTTTTAGCACAAAATAGCCTCATTTAAAACTTATCTTCTTAAAAAAAGCAAAATTAATTTTTTTTGTTAGGAATCCTTACTATATTTGCATCAGCAATATTGCTACAAATTAAAAAAATTAATTATTATGAGTAAATCTATCTTTTATCATGCAGGTTGTCCAGTTTGCGTTAGTGCTGAACAAGACATCATCAACTTAATAGGCTTAGATAATGTAGAAATTGTAAATTTAGGTGATACAAAAAACAGAATTGATGAAGCTGAAAAGGCTGGTCTTAAATCAGTTCCTGCTCTTTTAACTCCTAATGGAAATGTACTACACATAAATTTTGGAGCTTCTTTGGAAGATGTTAAAGGAGCATAATTTTTTTTTAAAAAACAAAATAGTTAGTAATCCTAATTAAATAATATGAAACAAATAGCAATCTATTTTATAACTTCCCTATTTACATTAGCTGCTTTTAGTCAGGGGGAAAATGAGGATCCCAATTTTAGTTCGTCACCTGATTTAAAAATAACCAATACATCTGTGACCTACGATAGTCGTCTGGATCAATTGGTGTTTAGTATTGAAACGGAAGGAATAGCAGGTAACACCATTCCGAAGGCATTTGGGAAAATGGATGGAGCCCCTGTATTGGGATATGTTTTTCCAACTAATTTAAAATCGAGTGATGTTGGTTTTAGCGATACTCAAGGTATTGTCGCAATGGCTTTAACTTCACATCCTGATTTTGATGACACTCCTCTGTGGGATGAAAATAATGATCGTAATTATAAAAATGATGGCGTTATCTGGCATCCACACTGGGTTGTTTTAACAGAAGATTCAAATGTTAGTAATAACCTTTTTGTAAAACAGTTTGATCCAGATAATAACAACGTTACCCTACCTCCAACAAATCCTAAAATGCCAATGTATATGGATTCTCCAGGTTTTCCTGTTATAACAAAAGGAAATGTTATAAAAGTAGCAATACCTGCTTACCGAATGAATAATAAAACACAATTTAAATTTGATGCCGTGACAGCATATATGCAGGTTAACACATCAAATTCAAGTTATCCAATGCTTGGAGTATATAAAGTATATTCTATAGCTTCTACCGATTTATCACTTCCATATAGTGTTGTTACTAAATAATTAAAAAAGAATTTAATATGAAATTATCTAAAATTTTAGGTATACTCCTTTTAGCCTTCACCCCCTTACTAAACTCATGCTCTGAGGAAAATGAAACATCTGTAACACCCTCTATAAATCAAAACTTTAATCTTACAAGTGCTACAGCAACTTATAATGATGATTTAGAACAAATAGAAATGACAGTTAGTGTGGCAGGCATAGCGGGTGAAACCATACCAAAACCAATAGGTAAACAAGATGGAGCAACTGTTCTGGGGTATGTTTTTCCGACAGATTTAAATAGTAATGATGTCGGATTTGGAGATACTGAAGGTATTGTAGCCATGGCACTTACATCTCATCCAGACTTTGATGACACTCCTTTATGGGATGAGAATAATGACAGAAATTATAAGAATGATGGAGCTGTATGGCATTCTCATTGGGTTTTATTGGTCAATGATTCTAGAGTAGAAGGAGGGTTGTCTGTAAAGGAATTTAAAGATGGTGATTTGAACGTACAGTTACCTCCTACGAATCCTGGGATGAAAATGTACATGGATTCTCCTGGTTACCAAGTTGTTAAAAACAAAAATTCAATGACAGTAGTTATTCCAAAGGCATTTGTAAATAATAAAACTACCTTTAAATTTGATGCTGTTTCTGCCCGCATGAAGGTTAATACTTCTAAATCAAATCTACCTTTACTAGGGGTATATGAAGTTTATGAAATATTATCAGGAAATTTATCAATGCCTTACCAAGTACAATAACATTGATGGCTTAAGTAAACAAAAAATTACAACTGTTTTTGTCTATTAATTTGACATTTTTATCAGATTATTACACTAATAAATCATACGAATAAATTCGTATGATTTATTTTATTTTTAGAACTTAATTAGCAATAACTAATTACAAATGTCTTTGAATACCTGAATTATTAATGAATGGTAATGGCGTATACCAATTAATTTTACGATCTCTTATATGATGAGGTAGATCTTCTTTAGACCTTAAAAATTCTTCTCTAACTTTATTTGTATTTGCATTGGTATTATTTTTAATATATTCTCTGAGTTTTTCTTTTGCTTTAATTGTAAGATCTGAGTTTAGTTCATGTGTTGTTCCTGCAACACTGTTTAAGAGTAAGACGGGATAATCTGGAGATGTATTTGAAGGAATCATGATTGTTTTTCCTAAGGAATTGACACCTAGCAAGTATGATTTTTTTTCATATTGAGGTACAAAAGCAATTATAAAGTCACGCTCTTTATTGCCTATTGAAGGCTTATAATAAGTGAAATCTGAATTCTTTAAAAAACTTTTATAATAAAGATTTTCTTTTTCAATTCGCTGTTGAGCCTCTAAACTTTCTTTTGAATTTTGCTCTTGTTTCTCTTTATCGAAGATAGCAAGTGCTTTTGAAAAGCTTACCCTATCATTATCTTCGAACTCCTCCAATAATGAAGATTTACCACCTTCTTTAAAAATTTGCTTTGAAAGCCAATTTAATACTTTTATTTGACTGTCTTCTGATATCATTTTCTTTTGAACTGGTCTCATTACCTTACCATTGTCAATCGTATCAACAACATTGTCCTGACACGAAATTACTATTAACGGAATAAAAATTAATATCCACTTATATACTTTCTTCATTTATTTCTTTTGATTAGGTTAAATTTAAATATTTGTTTTACAATAAATGTTTTGCTTTGATATTTACCAAAAAATCTTTTTTATTTAATTTAATATGTATTGTGAGCTAAATTTTATTATTCCACCTGATTAAAAACGCTCATAATTTCTTTATTACGTTCAAGATCAACTATTATATAAATTTATTTTTACTAATTAATCAAGAACTTTATACGGTCAATGAAATCTCTTTCAATCATTAGGAATCCCCTTTTTCGGATAAAAAAAACGATTTTATTCCCTATGCCTTTTCTCACGCCTTATGTGTTACTTACTTCTAATCAATAAAATTATACTGATATTAGCTAATTTCATATTTATTAATGTATTTTCGCCACAAAAATATTGCGATTTCAAAACAAAAACAACAGGGATTAACACCCTATTAACACCCCTAAAACACGCATAAAAACAAACCAAAGGCGAGTATCAAAACTATCCTTTAGCGATAGCAAATAATTATATTTTATATATCAGCATAGTATCAAAAATAATATTATCTAAAACAATTAAAATAAAAATCAGTTTGGTATCTAATAAAGCAAAACACTCTTTAAAAACCCATCAACCTTCAAACTAAACAACTCGTAAAAACCCTATCATAATTACATCAAAATCCCTGATTAAAAAAAACTTTTAATTTGGTTTAATTTGTAGTGATATCTTTTCAGTGAATGGGAATTTTATCAAATGAATAATTAAAAGTTTCATTCAAATACGTGGGCCACAAAAAGGAATTTAACTTAAAACTAGGTCAGTAATAACATTGTTATACAAAGCACTCACTATAGAGCCTTATGTTTTTGCTGATTTAAACTAAAAAACAAATATTTATGAATAATTTTTTTAAAATAACAGTACTAAGTTTATTAATATACTCGTGTTCTTCTAATAGAACTGAAGAAGAAGTCGCTTTAAGCGAATCAGTAAATACAGAAATAAATAAACAACAACTTAAAAAAGAATCAAGAAATAATACAAGACGAATTATAGCTGGTAAATATGAATTAACACAAAGTAGTACAGGTATTCATAGAAACCAATCAATCAAATTAAGATTTAGAACTGACGGACCACTTATAGAATCAGTAAACAGTCCATATTGTTTTGATTTTAATGCTTCATTGAGAAAAATAGATGCAAATCCAACACGAGTTGGGTCAAAATATATGGGCGAAATAGGTTTTTACTCACTTCTTTTATTACAACATGTCGATCAAGAAACTTTTAGACCTATTGAATGTGATGAAGCAGAGCAAATTTTAGAGAACTTTGCTCCATTTTTCTGGAATCCAGATACCGTATTAAATAATGTAGAAGATCCTACTATGATCACAAAGTTTACCTATGATGCAACTTCTGGAAAGTTAACTCTTTTATCAGAAGATAATGAAACTACAAAATTTGTTTTTAGCAAAATAGATTAGTAAATATGAAGACTCTTTCTACTATTATCTGTCTTTCTTTTATTATCATCTTGACAGGAATTTCTTGTTCTCAAGATAAAGAAGATAATTATAATATTGATAATCTTAAAATGGAAGCTAGATCTTCTCATAAATTTACAATAAGAGAAGCTAGAAGGTTAATTTCTGGGAATTATAAAATGGTATGGAGCACAAATAATGTTCATTTAGAACAAGATATTAAATTAAAGTTTAGAGTATCAGGTAACTTTATTGAATCAATTGATGATCCATATTGTTATAAATTCCATGCTGGATTTAGAAAAATAGACAAAGACCCTGTTATTAATGGACCTTTATACAGCGGTACAATTGGTTTTTACAATTTAATTGTAACAAAAACAGGAGATCCTGATGATTTTGGTTGCAGTCAATATTATTCTTTATTTCATAACCTAATACCTTATTTCTACAACTATTATGCTGTTGTTTATGGTAGGAATGACCCACGACTTATTACTAGGTATTCTTACAATAAAAACACCAAAGTACTTGTAATTTCTTCAGAAGATGAAGAAACAACTAAGTTTATTTTTAAAAGAATAGAGTACTAAAAAAGTAATGCCTATCAGTTTATTATGATAGGCATTATTATTTTTTTGCAGAACTACTTGGTTAGTTCTTGAAATAATTTTTCTAAATTTTTATTCTCCTTATTTAAACCAAGAATTTTTAACCCATTATCATGAGCAAAATCAAAAATAACAGGACGCATATCTTTTGTGGTTTCGAACTCTAATATCCAATTATTTTCAATTGTGTTTTTAAACCCGCAAATATTAGGAAGCCTTTTTATAAACTGTTCTTCTAATTTATAATCAAAAGTAACTTCTATAACTTGTTTTTCACCAGATTTAAGTTCTTCTAAGGATTTATCTACCACTAATTTTCCTTTGTTGATAATTATAACCCTATCACAAATCGCTTCAACCTCCTGCATTATATGAGTCGATAATAATACTGTTTTATCTTTACCTAATTCTTTAATTAATTGACGAATTTCTACAAGTTGATTTGGATCCAATCCTGTTGTTGGCTCATCTAAAATTAAAACCTCCGGATTATGTAAAATTGCTGCTGCTAAACCTACACGTTGTCTATACCCCTTTGATAATTGTTTTATTCGCTTATGTACTTCTGGGAGTAACCCGACTTTTTCAATAGTATAATCTATTTTATTTTTCTCTACTTTATGTATGCTTGCATGAAACTGTAGATATTCTCTTATATACATATCCAAATAAAGTGGATTGTGCTCAGGTAAATACCCTATTTTTTTTTGTACTTCAATCGGGTTTTCAACAACATTGATATCACATACAGTTACTAACCCACTACTAGGCTTTACAAAACCTGTTAATATTTTCATTGTTGTAGACTTTCCTGCTCCATTTGGTCCTAAAAAACCGACTATCTCCCCTCTCCTTGCCTCAAAAGAAATAGAATTAACGGCTATTTGTTCGTTATAATTCTTTGTTAACGAAGTAAGCTGTATTGACATAATTTATTTATTTCTATTATAGGAAACGAAAGTATAATCGTATTTATTTTGACCGTCTGCTTCAAAGCGTTTTCGACTTACCTCTTTCCACTGTTTTGCATTAATCTCAGGAAAAAAAACATCGGCGTCAAATGAAGCGTTTATATAGGTAATATCTAACTTATCAACCAAATCATTTTCTAATACTTGCTTGTAAACTTGGGCTCCTCCAATAATAAAGATTTCTTTACCTTTTTCTACAAAACTAATAGCTTCCTTTATGCTATTAGCTATCAAACATCCATCTTTCTTGTAATTTGGATCTCTTGTTACAATAATATTAGTCCTATTTGGCAACGGTTTTCCAATACTTTCAAATGTATTACGCCCCATAATGATCGTATTTCCAGAAGTTAGCTTTTTAAACCTTTTTAAATCTGCTGGAAGATGCCAGATGAGTTCATTCTCTTTCCCTAATTCATTGTTTTTTCCTATGGCTGCAATTACCGTTATCATTTGATAAAAATTGTTTTTTTATTTAATTTCTATAATATTGAATTCAAAATCAATCAATACACAAAAATATAAATCTCTGTAATTTCTGTACAAACCTCTATTGAAAGTTTTTGCATTTCTTATGCCTAAAGTTATATTGGATTAATAACTAAAAAACGTTTATAAAAAATATTTTTTCAGTTATTTACCCCCTTTTCTCTTTTTATTGTTCGTTACTTATATAGCGACTTTTCCTTTGATATGGGGATGCGGATCGTAATCTACCAATTCAAAATCTTCAAAAGTGAATGCTTCTATATCCTTTATTTTCGGATTCATTTTAATCGTCGGAAGTTTTTTAGGCGTTCTTGACAATTGCAATTCTAGTTGCTCCACATGGTTGTTATAAATATGGGCATCTCCGAAGGTATGTACAAATTCTCCTGACGCATAACCACACACCTGAGCAACCATCATCGTTAACAAGGCATACGAAGCAATATTAAACGGCACTCCTAAAAATATATCTGCACTTCTTTGGTACAATTGACAAGATAGTTTACCATCTGCAACATAAAATTGAAAAAAAGCATGGCAGGGTGGTAATGCTGCTTTGCCATTGGCTACATTTTCGCTAAAGGATTTTGAAGTATCTGGTAAAACCGAAGGATTCCAAGCAGAAACTAACATTCTTCTACTATTCGGATTGGTTTTTAGGGTTGCTATTACCTCCTTTAATTGGTCTATCTCATCACTATTCCAATTTCGCCATTGGCGGCCATAAACCGGCCCTAAATCTCCATTTTCATCCGCCCACTCGTTCCAAATACGAACCCCATTCTCTTGTAAATAGTGAATATTAGTATCTCCTTTTATGAACCACAACAATTCGTAAATGATCGATTTTAAATGTAGTTTTTTGGTGGTAACCATAGGGAAACCTTTTTCCAAATCAAAACGCATTTGGTATCCAAAAACACTTTTCGTTCCAGTACCTGTTCGGTCCCCTTTTTCATTTCCACTTTCTAAAACGTGCTTTACTAAATCTAAATATTGTTTCATTTCTCTCGTAATTCTTACAACTAAATATAATCTGTAAAAATAAAAAAGCTTTGACATTTAATGCGAAAGCTTTTCAACTTTCTATTCATAAGTTATTAACGAAAATAGCGTCTTATATTTTTATCCTTGCCACTATTTCTTCCTTGTCTTTTCGAGTTAATCGAATTACGCTAGCCTCTTTACTAGCATTCTTTTTCCCTTGGTTTGTATATATGGTAACTTTAAGGAATGTCGGGGTTTCGAGCTTCTGCTTTCTATCTCCAAAATAGTTGATTTTGATATAATAAAATCCTTTTTGTGCCTTTTTTAGATGAAAACACTCTGACCCAAACCCTTCGGTTCCATCTTTGGATAATACGCCGCCTTGTTTTGTTGTTGGTTTAGCGTAATAACACTCTTCTCTATTAGGGTCGATGATATGTAAATCAATCTCGGTATCGTTGTGATTCCAATCGATTACCACTCTTACATCATAACCTATTTTATCTGTGCGAAACTCTTTTGGAATTATAGTGAGATCCAAATCCTCTTTGTATGCTGCATAGAGTAATTTTATCTCCTTTTTAGCTATGGCTTCCATCCCTTTAAAAACTCTTGCTTGGGGATGCTCTTTGTATATTTTTCCTGAGATAATGTCCCAAAAAACAGTATATACCTTTTGGCAAAGCCCCATATTTTGATAGGCCAATGCCTTTAGTTCTTGGTAGCTATCTGGATATAACTCGGCCATATTAGATAAGATTCTAGCAACATATTTTTCTGCCTTAAATTTCGAGTAAAAGAAGCTTGACACATCCAAATAATAGTGTGGTAGCTCTTTATAGCTCTCTCTTTGTCTGAGGTAGAACAGATACGCATTTCCTTTATCTTTAAAAAACTCTAGCGCATATATATAAGGTGTTTGCACCTCTCTTTTCTCTACTTGTAAAGTTTCTTTATGCTTGGGCACATTGTTGTGTTGCCTAGTGATTCCATTATTTCTAGATGTAGGCCTAACTGGATTCGCATTTACCATAGTTTCGCCATCTACCGAAATAGTGATCGGTAGGGTATACGACACTTCCACAAGCCTTCCTCTTTGTTTTCCATTTATCTCCAAGGTCAAACGCGCTATTTCTTGCCCTTCGCCAAGAGGAAATCGCAATTCTCCTTCCATTACCCTTTGCTTAGCATTGTAAAAAGTCATATCGTAATGTGTTAATCGCCCTATTACCCGTTGACGGTATGGATATGTAAGGAAGATAATGCCAATTGTTTTTGACTTTGAACCGCTGTAATCAAAAAGAGGAGTAGTACGCTAAGTATATTTTTCATAGGATATTTTTACATAAGCGGAAACAAAATCCATACCCAAAAAAAGCACCAACAAAATCGTTGGTGCTTTTTATATTTTTTAAATCATTGTCTATCCAATAATCATTCCTGCAATAGTAGCTGACATTAAAGAAGCAATCGTCCCTCCAATAAGTGCTTTTATACCAAACTCAGATAACGTTTTTCGTTGACCTGGAGCCAATGAGCCTATACCGCCTATCTGAATACCAATAGAAGCAAAGTTTGCAAAACCACAAAGCATATAGGTTGCCATTATTACCGATTTATTGAAAGTGAAATGAGTTACGTTAGAAACATCTTTTAATTCAGCTAATTGAATATAACCAACAAATTCACTAGCTGCAAGTTTTATTCCGAGCAACTGTCCCATAAGTGCCATATCCTCGCTAGCCACTCCAATTAACCACATCAAAGGGGCAAAAATGTACCCTAAAATAAACTCTAATTTTAAAGAATCATATGGTGTTGAACTTGCTATAAACTCATTTAGCGAAGTAAATTTCCAATTAAAATATGCTATTCCATCAAAACTACCTATCCCACCAAGAATACCATTGATCATTGCAATAAACGCAACAAAAACAAGTAACATAGCGCCAACGTTCATTGCTAATTGTAATCCCTCAGTAGTACCATTCGCAATAGCATCTAAAATATTTGACCCAATTTTCTCTTGAGAAACCTGCACATCAGTATTAACTTTTTCATTTTGAGGATATAAAATCTTAGATATAATAATAGCGCCCGGAGCGGCCATTACTGAAGCTGCTAATAAATGTTTTGCATACATCAGTTTTAACGCTTCGTCATTTCCTCCTAAAAACCCAATATATGCAGCTAAAACTGCCCCTGCAACAGTAGCCATCCCTCCTATCATAACAAGAAGCATTTCTGATTTATTCATTTTCTCAAGATATGCTTTAATAAGTAGAGGGGCCTCTGTTTGACCTAAAAATATGTTTCCTGCAACAGATAAACTTTCTGCTCCAGAAATTTTAAGAACTTTACTTAACGACCACGCCATAATTTTAACTACTTTCTGAATAACCCCCAAATAAAATAGTAAAGAAGTTAATGCTGAGAAAAAAATAATGGTTGGCAACACTTGAAAAGCAAAAATGAATCCGAAAGTATCCATATCGGAAATCAGCCCTTTAAATAAAAACTCACTTCCTGATTGCGTGAATTCTAAAATCTTAACAAAACCTTTACCTATAAAATCGAAAACCGACTGCACTAATGGGATTTTCAACACCCCAATAGCTATTAATATTTGAAAAGCCAATCCAATACTTACTGTTTTCCAATCAATAGCTTTTCTATTAGAACTTAAAACAAAAGCTAATAGAAGAAGAACAAACATTCCAATACTTCCTCTTAAAATGCTTTTAATAGAAAACCCTTGACTAGGAATAATCTCTTCCTTCTTCATCTCTAATGGGTTAGTTCCAAAAGAACCATCACTAGATAAAGCTTGATTCGTTTGTGTTTTATAAAATTTGTATAGTATATTTTTTTCTGATAATACTAAAGAAGTGTCGGACAATTCTATAATATTGTAATATCGTACTGTATCCTTTGGATAGGAGTAATTGAAAATCAGCAAATTATTCTGACGTATGTATGTTCCAACAGATTTTAGACTATCCTTTGACGCTAAAGTGTATTTAAAGTTTCTCTCTGATAACTCGAAGGTATCATTTTTACTAACAGATACAATTTCCTTTCCGTCTATATTTTGTATTGAAGAAAACCTCCATGTTTTCTGAATGCTTTGTGCTGTTAAAGCAAAAGAAACACAAAGCATTAAAAAAGTTAATACTTTTTTCATTCTTATTAAATTTTTAATAATTTAAGATCGCTTACTTATCTCATCACGAATTTTTGCCGCAAGTTCATAGTCTTCATTAACAACAGCATCATTTAACTGATTGTGCAGTTCATTAATAGACATATCTGAAAAAGTATTTTCATCAGTATCTAAAGCTAATTCAAACTCATCATCTCCTTCTTCTATAATATCGGAAAGGTCCTCATCAATTTTTAAATAAATACCTGCTTTATCTAAAATATTTTCGTAAGTAAAAATAGGTGCCTGAAAACGAACAGCGAGTGCAATGGCATCAGATGTCCTTGTATCAATAACCTCTTCTTCTCCATCTCTCTCACATAGTAAACTTGAGAAAAACACACCATCTACCAATTTATGGATGATTACTTGCTTTATTTTTATATTATATCGATCTGCAAATGTTTTAAAAAGATCATGTGTTAGCGGCCTTGGAGGTTTAATCTCCTTTTCAAGCGCTATTGCAATTGACTGTGCCTCGAAAGCACCTATAATAATTGGTAATGTTCGTTTACCTTCGACTTCACTCAATACTAAAGCGTATGCACCGCTTTGAGTTTGACTGTAGGAAATTCCTTTAATAGTTAGTTTTATAAGACCCATTTATCATCAACAAAAATAAAAAAGACTGTCTAACTTAGGCTTTGTTAAAGTTGTAGACAGCCTTTTATAAGTGGGCACAATTTAATAAAATTATGCGTTCTTTACTATTTTCTTGAAAAGAATATTACTACTAAATCTTAACTTTCTTTAAAAGCTCTTAGTTTTTCTATTAATTCAGGTACAACATCAAATGCATCTCCTACGATTCCATAGTCTGCCGACTTAAAGAAAGGCGCCTCTGCATCCGTGTTAATTACAACCTTAACTTTGGAAGCGTTTACTCCTGCCAAATGTTGAATAGCTCCTGAAATACCAATTGCTATATATAGGTTTGATGCCACAGGCTTACCTGTTTGCCCAACATGCTCACTATGGGGTCTCCACCCTAAATCTGAAACAGGCTTTGAACAAGCCGTAGCTGCACCAAGTACATCAGCTAATTCTTCAACCATCCCCCAATTCTCAGGCCCTTTTAACCCTCTACCACCAGACACAACAACATCTGCATCTGCAATCGTAACTTTTCCAGTAGCTTTATCAACAGATTCTGATTTAACTGTTAATTCAGTTAACGACGCCTCAAAGCTCTCAACATTACCATTTACTTGATTTTCAAATACACCAAAAGAATTTTTAGCTAACCCAATTACCTTTTTTTCTGTAGAAATAATAGTATTATTGAATCCTTTATTTGAAAAGGCCTTTCTTTTTACAACAAATGAATCAGTACTTTCAGGCAAAGCAACAACATTAGAAGCATAACCAGCCTCCAATATAACAGAAACCAAAGGAGCTACCGTCAATCCATCAATACTAGAGTCAATTATCACTAAATTTGACGACTTTGACTCAGCAACCTGAGCTATAACAGATGCGTAAGCTTTTGCATTGAATGAAGATAAGTCGTTTTTAACCTCTACAACATTCGTCGCTCCGTACACAAATAATTCTGAAGCATCTCCACCATTAATTGTTAATGTTACTAAATCAGTACCTAACTGTTCAGCTACTTTTTTCCCGTATGAAACAACTTCGAAAGCTGTTTTTTTAAATTTTCCTTCCGATGAATCGGCAAAAACTAATACAGACATAATTTTATATTTTTTGAATTTGACGATACTATATTGTAATAAGTAAACGTCAAGTTAATTTTACTTTTTATATTGCTTTTGCTTCGTTATGCAATAAATTGATTAACTCATCCACACTATCTACAAGTTTTACAGCACCCTTAGGAGCTGGCTTTTCAAAAGTTTGAGTTGATGTGGCTGCTACTGCCCCTGAAGACTCAACAACACTCAACGGTTTCTTTCGAGCCATCATAATTCCTCGCATGTTAGGAATTCGCAAATCTTTTTCTTCAACAATTCCTTTTTGACCTGCTACAACCATTGGTAAAACAGATGAAACCTTTTCTTCTCCCCCATCTATTTCACGCTCTAAAGAGACGTTAGTACCTTCAACTTCAATACCTACACATCCATTCACATAATTGTAATCCACTAAAGAAGCAAGCATTCCAGGAACCATTTGACCGTTGTAATCAGCAGATTCTTTTCCTGCTAAAACAAGATCATATCCTCCTTTTTTAACAACTTCTGCCAACTCTTTTGCTACCATCAAACCATCAGTAGGCTCTACATTTACTCTTATTGCATCATCTGCTCCAATCGCTAAAGCTTTTCTCAACGTTGGTTCAGTTGAAGCTCCACCAACATTAACAACTGTAACTTTAGCACCTTGCTTTTCTTTAAACCACATTGCCCTTGTTAAACTAAACTCATCATATGGATTAATCACAAATTGAACTCCGTTTATATCGAACTTGGTATTATTGTCTGTAAAGTTAATTTTTGAAGTGGTATCTGGAACATGACTTATACATACTAATATTTTCATATATCGTTATTTTTAAAAATCATTATTTGAACGACGAAGTTAAGGATTTTTTTTAAAAAATACTATGCACGCATAGTATTTTTATTACAAAAAAAAGAGTTTTAATTATTGTCTTACAATGACAATAATGATTACAACTCTATTTATATTTAGAAAATAAAAACACCATTAAAACTAAAAAATTAATATTTACTACAATGAAAAATAAAAATTTATAATTTAACTATAAAATTAATTAGGTAAACTACCTACATTAAACAAAAAGCCTCTCAGGAATCGATGAATAGCTAAAACTCAAAAACAGGCTTACGTTCTCAAAATTTTCACACATTTTAACACTTTTAGAATTCTATTATCATAAACAAATTCACTTTTTTAAATCTATTTTTCTTAATTTTGCAGACTTGATAAACAACTACTTATAAAACGTATGAAAACAGTACAATTTAGAGAAGCCGTTTGCGAAGCAATGAGCGAAGAAATGCGTAGGGATGAAACGATTTATTTAATTGGAGAAGAGGTTGCTGAATATAACGGAGCTTATAAAGCTAGTAAGGGTATGCTTGATGAATTTGGAGAAAAACGTGTTATTGATGCTCCGATTGCTGAATTAGGTTTTGGAGGGATTGCTGTTGGCTCTGCAATGAATGGAAATCGTCCCATTGTTGAGTATATGACTTTCAATTTCTCATTGGTTGGAATTGACCAGATCATCAATAATGCTGCTAAGATTAGACAAATGAGTGGAGGCCAATTTAATTGTCCTATTGTATTTAGAGGCCCCACGGCTTCTGCAGGACAATTAGCAGCAACACATTCGCAAGCCTTCGAAAGTTGGTATGCAAACTGTCCTGGTTTAAAAGTTATTGTTCCATCAAATCCTTATGATGCTAAAGGACTATTGAAAGCAGCAATACGGGATGACGATCCAGTAATTTTTATGGAATCAGAACAGATGTATGGTGACAAAATGGAAATACCTGAAGGAGAATATATCATACCTATAGGTGTAGCTGATATTAAAAGAAAAGGAACTGATGTTACTGTTGTTTCTTTCGGAAAAATAATTAAAGAAGCATATAAAGCCGCGGATAAGTTAGCAGAGGAAGGAATATCTATAGAAATCATTGACCTACGAACAGTAAGACCGATGGATCATAAAGCAATTTTAGAGTCTGTAAAAAAGACAAATAGACTTGTTATTTTAGAAGAAGCATGGCCTTTTGGTAATGTTTCTTCAGAAATTACTTTTCGAGTTCAAGAGGAAGCGTTTGACTATTTAGACGCCCCAATTAAAAGAATAAACACAGCTGATACTCCAGCTCCTTATTCTCCTGTTTTACTCGAAAAATGGTTACCGAATTCTGATGATGTTATAAAAGCAGTAAAAGAGGTTTTATATATTAAATAACCTCATAACAAAGAATAAAAAACAAAATCCTTTTGATTTTCATAATCAAAAGGATTTTGAAGTAAAAAAAAATGAATGAAAAATAAAATTCTATATCTATTTTTATTGATAACCTCATCGATAAGTGCCCAGCTTACAATACAAGGAAAAATAGTTGATGAGTTTAATAATCCGCTTCCTTTTGTAAATGTTATATTAAAGAAAACAACACACGGAACAATTACAGACGATGACGGGAAGTTCTTTTTAAAAACAAAAAAGTATAGAGGTACACTAGAAATATCGTTTATTGGATTTGAAAGCCAAGTGATAAAAGTTAATAAAAAAACTAAATACTTAAATATTGTTCTTAAGGAAGAATCAAACCAGCTTGAAGAAGTTGTTGTTGTTACAAAGCCAAAAAAGCGTTTAAAAAAAGAAGAAAATCCAGCTTACAAAATACTAAAAGAACTCTGGAAGAGAAAAAGAAAACTTGGTTTAAAACTTGTTAATCACTTTGAATACAAAAAACACTCAGCTATTGAAATTGGTTTGAATAACCTCGATACAGTATTTCTAAAAGGCATCTTTAAAAAAAGCTATAAAGATGACATAAAGCAAATCAAATACGATAATGATGGAATCAACTATTATATACCAATTTATCTTCAAGAAATCATAACAAAAGTTTATGGAAATAATGAAAAAAATCTTATCAGGGAAGATATAAAAGCAGAAAAGGAAGAAGGATTAGGTGCACAAGGGTTCGTTTTTGATAGAATGTCAAATACATTTCAAAATATTGATATATTCAAAAACAACATCCGTCTTTTACAAAAATCATTCGTTAGCCCACTATCATCCAATGGTTTCGCAACCTATGACTATGTGCTATATGATAGTATTTCAAGCAACAATCAGAAACTTTATAACATATATTTCTTTCCCAGACGAAATGGAGATTTAGCCTTTCAAGGTAATGTTTGGATTGCTGACAAAAGCTATTCTGTAAAAAGAATTAAAATGGCTGTTCACAAGAGCATTAATTTAAATTTTGTTAGAGGTTTAAGTTTCGACAAAGAATTTGAAGTTAAAAATGATAGTATTTATCTTCCTTTAAAAAATACTTACAGTGGTGATTTTACTTTAATTGATAAAAACGAATCTAATAAAGGGCTCACCATCAAAAAAACTGTTTCTTTTAGTAATTACAGTCTTGATAATCCAAAACCACAAGATTTTTACAGAAAAAAACTGAATAAAATTAGACCCAATCAATTTGAAAGAGATGAAGAGTTTTGGAATAAATCGGCAAAAATTGTTGATGACGAAACTTATGCTATAATTAATACAGTTAAAAATAAAAAAAGAATACAAACAATAACAGGAGTTATTAATACCTTCGCTAATGGTTATATTAATACTGGACTTGATTTTCAAATAGGTCCATTATGGACATTATTTGCGAATAATCAAATAGAAGGTTTTAGAACAAAACTTGGTTTTAGATCCTTTAAAACAAAGGATGATCGTTTCAGATTAGCTGGACATATTGCTTATGGATTTAAAGACAAAAAAATAAAATACGGAATAGAAGGTAAATATCTTTTGTCATACAAACCTAGAATTAGTGTTGGTTTGGCTTATCAGGATGATATTGAACAATTAGGAAGTAATTTATTGAATACAACACAGCTACTAGGAAATACTTTTGGAACAACTGCCTTATTTAATAGAGGTGATAATTTTTTCTTATCAAAAGTTCAAAAATTCGCTACTAACTTTGATTATCAAATAAAGTTGAATTTTCATGTTGGATTTAACTTTTCACATTCAAAAATACGTTCAGCTTCCGAGGAAAAATTTTCTATGAGTTATTTAGATCAAAACTATAATTTTCAATCAGAAACAATTGATGTTGCTTCTGATATATATTTATCTTATACACCAGGAAGATTCGTTTATGGCTTGGGGGTAGAGCGAAGATTTGGACGAAATATTTTTCCCACATTAATACTAAACTATAGAAAGGGCTATAAGGGACCTTTTAACGGAACACATGATTATGACAAGATTCAATTCAAATACAATCACCCAATACTTTTAGGAGAATTAGGTTTATTAGACGCAACGCTTGAAGCAGGAAAAACTTTTGGAACTGTACCTATCGGAATCTTAAGTGCTATACCTGCAAACCAATCATTCTCTCTAGTTAAGAACACTTTTTCTTTACTAAATTATTATGATTTTGTTACAGACGCTTATGCAGCGACACATTTAGAACATCATTTTAATGGTTTTATTTTTAATAGAGTTCCTTTATTAAAAAAGCTTAAATTAAGAAGTTTGATTACTTTCAGAGCTGCTTATGGTAGTATCTCAAATGATAATAGAGCAATCAATCTCTCTAACATAAAATACAACACCCCTGACAATCTTTATTACGAATATGGAGTAGGTATTGAAAATATTGGCTATGGAAATCTTAGATTCCTTAGAATCGATGCCATATGGCGAAGTAATTATACTCCTCCAGCTGGGCCACTAGTACTTCCAACACCTAAATTTGCAATTAGAATTGGTATAAAGCCAGGGTTATAAATCCAACTCTCTATAAAATAAGAGTTTTTTAACTGAAAAAAGCTAAAAAATAGCTAAGTTTGCCATCTTATTTTAGAAAACGAAGAAAAGTTAACAAGTATATGACTGCAAAAGAAAAACAAACAGTAGACGTTTTAATTGAAATTCCAAAAGGAAGTAGAAATAAATATGAATATGACTTCGAATTAAAAAAAATACGTTTTGATAGAATGTTATTCTCTTCGATGATGTATCCTGGTGATTATGGTTTTATTCCTGAAACGCTTGCATTAGATGGAGATCCTTTAGACGTATTAGTTTTAGGAGCAGAACCTACCTTTCCTATGTGCGTTATGGAAGTAAAGCCTATAGGTGTTTTTCATATGGCTGATGAAAAGGGGCCAGATGAAAAAATAGTTTGTGTACCTGTTTCTGATCCTATCTGGAACAAATACAACGATCTTTCCGATTTAAATCCTCATAGAAAAGATGAAATCACACATTTTTTCCAAGTATATAAAGATCTAGAAAAGAAAAAAGTAGATGTTGGAGACTGGGGAGATGCTAATGAGGCTTACGAAATTCTTCAAAAATGCATTGATCGTTATAAAGAAAGCGAACATAAAAGTAAAGGAAATTTCACTATTTAGATAGTAATAAATTATACAAATAAAAACTCTCAGAAAACTCTGAGAGTTTTTTATTGCTCATTGATTTAGTTATATTTACAATACTATAACTAATCAAATAACAAAAAACATGAAACAAAACATGATTTATGCGCCTATTATACTGGCAATCATTGGACTCATTTTTATGTATATAAAAATGATTTGGGTGAAAAAACAAGCTGCCGGTAATGAAAAAATGCAATCTATCTCAAAAAGCATAAAAGATGGCGCTCTTGCTTTTTTAGCTGCTGAATACCGCCTATTATTAATTTTTGTAATTATTGCTTCATTAGCTTTATTTGCTATATCTAAAATAGTGTCAACAACAAGCATAATGATTGTTCCAGCATTTATAATAGGAGCAATTTTTTCAGCTTTAGCTGGAAATATAGGAATGAGAATTGCAACAGATGCTAATTCTCGTACTGCTGAAGCTGCAAAAACTAGCTTACCCCAAGCCTTAAAAGTCTCTTTTGGAGGTGGAACTGTAATGGGCCTTGGTGTAGCCGGTCTTGCCGTTTTAGGTTTAGGACTTTTTTTCTTGTTATTCATCAATCAATTCATTGTTGATCAAAATAATTTCTACAATGAAATGACAGTTGTACTTGAAGCACTAGCTGGTTTTTCTCTTGGGGCTGAGTCCATTGCTTTATTTGCAAGAGTTGGAGGAGGTATTTACACTAAAGCTGCTGACGTAGGCGCTGATTTAGTTGGAAAAGTAGAAGCGGGAATACCCGAAGACGATCCTAGAAATCCAGCTACGATAGCTGACAATGTTGGAGATAATGTTGGAGACGTTGCAGGTATGGGAGCCGACTTATTTGGTTCTTATGTTGCTACGGTATTAGCTGCAATGGTTTTAGGAAACTATTTAATAAGAGACATGTCAATTGGAACTAATTACACTGATGACTTTAATGGCATGGGGCCCATACTGTTACCCTTAGTGATTGCTGGAATTGGTATAATATCATCAATTATAGGTACATTTTTAGTTGGAATTAAAGATAATTCAGCTAAAGAAGCTCAAGTTCAAAAAGCACTTGATTTAGGAAATTGGATTTCAATTATCATTACATTAACAGCAAGTTTTTTCTTAATAAAGTGGATGTTACCCGAAACTCTACAAATGAACTATTTTGGAGAAGGAATACAAGAAGTAAACTCAATTAATGTATTTTGGTCTGCTTGTATTGGATTAGCTGTTGGTGCCTTAATATCTATTGTTACATCTTACTACACAAGTCTAGGTAAAAAACCGGTTTTAGATATTGTACAAAATAGTGCTACAGGTGCTGGAACTAATATAATTGCTGGTTTAGCTGTAGGGATGAAATCTACCTTTTTATCTGTTCTATTATTTGCAGCTGCGATTTACGGGTCTTATTATTTTGCTGGTTTCTATGGAGTTGCATTAGCAGCTTCCGCGATGATGGCTACTACAGCTATGCAATTAGCAATTGATGCATTCGGGCCTATTGCAGATAATGCAGGAGGTGTAGCTGAAATGAGCGACCTAGAAGAACATGTTCGTGAGCGTACAGATATCTTAGACTCTGTTGGAAATACAACTGCCGCAGTCGGAAAAGGCTTTGCCATTGCTTCAGCAGCCTTAACAGCACTTGCCTTATTTGCAGCTTATGTTACTTTTACTGGGATAGATGGAATCAATATTTTTAAAGCCGATGTATTAGCTGCTTTATTTATTGGCGGTATGATTCCTGTTATATTTTCAGCATTAGCAATGCAATCTGTTGGTAAAGCTGCTATGGAGATGGTTCATGAAGTTCGTAGACAATTTAATGAAATACCAGGCATTATGGAAGGAACAGGCGTACCTGAATACGCTAAATGCGTTGATATTTCAACAAAAGCAGCATTAAAAGAAATGTTATTACCCGGATTAATTACCATAATAACACCAGTAATTATTGGAATTATATTTGGCGCAGAACCTTTAGGCGGATACATGGCCGGTGTATGTGTTTCAGGAGTAATGTGGGCTATTTTCCAAAATAATGCAGGAGGAGCATGGGATAACGCCAAAAAATCATTTGAAGCTGGAGTTGAAATAAATGGTGAAATGACATACAAAGGATCAGATGCTCATAAAGCAGCAGTGACAGGTGATACAGTAGGTGATCCTTTTAAAGATACCTCTGGTCCTTCTATGAATATTTTAATAAAGCTAACTTGCTTAGTTGGGTTAGTAATTGCTCCTATTTTAGGGGGACATTCGTCTAAAAGCAATATTGATCATGAAGCAAATTCAGAAAAAATAGATCACGAAATTCAAAAAGTTACTATTTATGATAGTGTCGTTTCTTCAAATACTATAAGTAAAAATGATAAAGTTATAACTAACATAGAAAAAGAAAAATAAAAGTATCAATCCTTTATAAAATTAAGTCCTTACATTAAATTTTAAATGTAGGGACTTTTATTTATCATAAACTGTAAACTATCATTTGTTGTTCTTTGAGCTAATCGGTTGATTCCATTTTCAGTTAATTGCAATACTCTTGGGTAACCTCCTGTAACTTGACAATCTCTCATCAATATAACTAATTTGCCAGATGGTGTAAGTTGCACTGTACCAGGCAAAACTGCAGATGTCAACATTGAACCAAAATTATTTGGTATTAATTTATTTAAACGATATCCCATCCTACTATTGTCGTTCGATATTACAAAGTGCTGACTTGTTAGGGCTTTTTTTTGCTCGTTAGACAACAAGTTGAATTCTGCCCCTTCGAAACATTGAATATTATTATTTAAAAAAAAATTTGATGGAGTTCTAATCACTCCTCTAAAGTTGTTCAACTGGTACTTAAAATTATTCTGGAAAGGTAGTAGCATTGCTTTTTCTAGTTTCGTGTTTGAAGTAATTCCCTCAAACCAACTTCTACTTTTAAGAACCTTATCTGTTTTAATTCCTCCTTTGACACCAATATAAGTTCTTGCGCCATATTTTCTTTTCCCAAAAGCTAAAACACTTCCTTTTTTAGCAAAAAAAGGAACATTTAACCTAATTAATTTAGAATCTAATGATACAGAGAAATCTGCTCCCGATACACATAAATAGCAGTTTTCTAAGAACAACAATCGTACCCCTCCAAAAAACACTTCTATAACAGCATCATTCAAATTATTCTCCAATAAAATGTTAACCAACTTACCTGAATAAGAATCCATTACACCTCCTAATGGAACTCCAATAGACCGGTATCCATATCTACCTAAGTCTTGTATTGATGCATAAAAGCCAGAAGAAAGAACTTTTATCATAAAACTTCTTTTTTTAAGTTAAATTTTCCTGTGGACACCTCTCTCTCTATTGCTAAATATTCCTTTTCACTAATCGAATAGAACTTTAATTTATCTCCAGGTTTTGCAAAACATGGTTCAGTTTTATTTACATCAAAAAAGGAAACAGGAGTTCTGCCTATAATATGCCAACCTCCCGGGCTTTCCATTGGATAAATACCAGTTTGACTTCCACCGATAGCTACAGAACCTCTGGAAACCTTTAGTCTTGGCGTATCTTTTCGGTCGATATGGAGCTTTTTATCTAAACCTCCTAAATACAAGAAACCAGGTAAAAAACCAATAAAAAAAACGGTATAAATCATTTTTGTATGTAAATTGATTATCTCATCAATAGAAATACAATTATTATTGATAATTTCATTTAAATCAATCCCAAATTTTCTATCATAACATACTGGTATTTTCCACAGTATACGCTCTACTTTATTTAATATAGGTTGGGTTTCATATAATTTTTTTAATTCTTGAATATTTTTTTTAAAATCAACTAGATTACTCTCAAAAATAAGTGTCATTGAATTATAACCCATCACTATATCATCAAGTAGAAAAAGTTTGGAATCGATAATTTTTTGTCTTAGGCCAATAATGTCTTCTAGAATAACCTCATCTATTGTCTTTTCCCATTCTATTATGATAGATTGGTCTCCGAAAATCTTGTATTTTAGTTCAAATTTATTCAAAGCAACGCTGTTTTAAATTTTGATTAGCCCTAGTTCTAAAAAATAATAGTTATCCATTTACTACAACTTAGCTACTTCAACTTTAATAGCCTTAAATTCATCAAAGAGATATTTAACCAACTCATTAGCGTTTTTATGATCCCCATGAATACAGAATGTATCAGCTAATAAAGGAATTTCTTTACCTGTAATCGTTCTCACCTTTCCTGTGTTCAAAACAGTGAGTATATGCGAAAAAACTTCTTCTTTTTGATTTATTAAAGCATTTTTATGTAATCTTGAGACAAGTGTTAAATTTTCATTATAATTTCTATCTCCAAAAGCCTCATACTTTATTTGAACTCCTCTACCCTTTGCTAACTTAGAAATAACTGATTGATCGGGAACATATAAATAGGTTTCTGGACAACATTCCAAAACAGTATCTACCACTACTTGGGCTGTTTTCTCATCAACAGCAGCAAGATTATAAAGAGCTCCATGTACTTTTATATGATGCATGCTTAAACCAAATTTCATCAAACTCTCCTTTACAAGTAGAATCTGATCTTCAAGACTTTTTCTCAGCTTATTTGAAGGAATATTAATAACTTTCCTCCCAAAATTTTCTCTATCTGGAAATGATGGATGGGCACCTACTTTAACATGATACTTTTTTGCCAATTGTATAACCTCGTTAATAATATTAGCATCACCCGCATGCCCACCACAGGCAATATTACAAGAGGAAATAAAAGGTAAAAGGTAATCCTCATTACCTACTCCTTCACCAACATCACAATTTATATCTACAACCATTTATAATAAATTAAATACTTTTAGAATACTCCTCAGCCCCAAAAAGATAGTTATTGCCAGTATACACAATACAATAAAATTCTGAAGTCTTGTATTGTGATATTTTCCCAAGACATTTTTCTTATTCATTATCCAGAGGAGGACTCCAACAATGATAGGTAATAATACTCCATTAGCTACTTGAGCAAACTTGATAATCTCAATCGGTTTTATCCCTATGGATGAAAAAATAACTCCTAAGACTAAAATCCCTCCCCAAATTAACTTAAACTTAATTGACTTCATGGTACCTTTCCATCCTAAACACCCTTTAACAACAAAAGCAGCGGCTAAAGGGGCTGTTATGGAAGATGTTACACCAGCTGCAAACAACCCAATAGCAAGAAAAAACTTTGAATATGAGCCATATAAAGGTTCCAAACCTAAAGCTAAATCAGCTCCATTATTGATACTTCCAGATGAAATACCAGAGGCTGAAATGATAATCGACATAGACACCACTCCACCCATCAAAATTGAAATAATAGTATCTTTTTTAGCAAGCGTTAATCCCTCTTTATTTTTCCATTTTTCTTTAACCAAAGAGGCATGTAAAAACAAATTGTATGGCACTACAGTTGTTCCTATTAAACCCATAATAGTAAAAAGACTATTTTCAGGAATAGTAGGCAAAAACACCCCCTTTAAAATAGCTGATAAACTTGGCTTAGTTATCACAGCTGTAATAACAAAAGATATGCTCATTAATAGAACAAGAATAACTAAAACCTTCTCCAATACCTTATAATTTCCAATTAACAATAGTCCAAATGCTATTAAACCAATAAGAATACTAAAAAAGTTCAAAGAAAAAGTCCCAAATTTTATACTAAAACTCCCTGTAATAGACTCTATCCCGATAACACTGCCACTAATATTACCAGCTTCATACGCAGCATTACCAATAACAATAGCAGAAAGAATGAGAAATATCATAAAGCCCCTTAGTATTGGTTCTTTTAACTCACTTCTTAAAACCTCTGACAAGCCTCTTTGAGAAATAATACCTAACCTTGCAGCCATTTCCTGAAGTGTAATGGTGGCAAATATTGAGAGTAACATAGCCCACAAAAGATGTGTTCCAAAATGAACTCCTGCCAACGTGCATAAAGTAACTGTACCCGGTCCAATAAAAGCTGCAGCTACAAGAGTACCAGGGCCTATATTTTTAAACAATTTATTAAGCATAGTAATATATTTATTCTGCTAAATGTAGTAAAAAGAAATTATCTGATTTAAGTTTCGTAGCTCATTTACATTTGTTTTATTTGGGTTTCTTATTTTTGCTCAATGCAAAGAGTGATTCGCAATTTTTCAATAGACAATCCAACTGAATTCAAACAAAAATTATTTGATTGGTCTAAACAATATGAAACGGTTGTATGGCTAGACTCAAATAATTACCAGCAAAAATATAGCTCTTTTGACTGTATGCTTGCTGTTGAAGAGTTTACCTCGATCAAAACAGACTACTTTAATGCTTTTGAAAAGCTAAAAGAATACCAATCACTAACAAAAGATTATATTTTTGGTTATATTTCATACGATGTTAAAAATGACGTTGAGGCATTAGAATCTAACAATCCAGATAGCCTTCATTTTCCTGATTTGTTCTTTTTTCAACCGCAAAAACTAATAACGATAAAAGATAAAAATGTTGTTTTTAGCTATTTAAATTTAATAGATGACGAGTTAGAGGAAGATTTTGAAGAAATTACGCAAGCTAATCCAACTATTATCAATTATGAAATAAGAAAACCGAAAGATAATCACTCGCTTAAAATAAAACTAAGAATTCACAAAAATCAATACCGTCAAAAAGTTACAGAAATTTTAGATCATATCCACAAAGGGGATATTTATGAGGCTAATTTTTGTCAGGAATTTTATGTAGAGAACGTGAATATTGATTCTTACGAAATGTATAAACATTTAAATGCAATATCCGAACCTCCGTTCGCCACGTTTCTCAGAAAAGAAGATCTTTATTTACTTTCAGCATCCCCAGAAAGGTACATTAAAAAAGAGAATAATAAAATAATTTCCCAGCCTATTAAAGGTACAGCAAAAAGATTTGTAAATAAAGTTGATGATGATAAGATTGCCTTTGATCTTTCCAGAGATGATAAAGAAAGGTCTGAAAATATAATGATTGTTGATCTTATAAGAAATGACCTATCAAAAACAGCCAAAAAAGGTAGCGTAAATGTTGAAGAATTATGTAATGTATACACATTTAAACAGGTACATCAGATGATTTCTACCGTAACTTCAACTGTTGATGATTCAACACACCCTGTTGATATTATCAAGAAAACTTTTCCAATGGGCAGTATGACAGGTGCACCCAAGGTATCAGCCTTGAAAATAATAGAAGAGCTTGAAGAAAGCAAACGTGGCTTATATTCAGGGACCGTTGGATACTTTACACCAGACGGGAATTTCGATTTTAATGTAATCATTAGAAGTATTTTGTATAACAAAAGTAACCAATATCTTTCCTTTTCGGTTGGGAGCGCCATAACGTCAAAATCTATACCTGAAAAGGAATATGAAGAATGTTTACTAAAAGCTAAAGCTATGAAACATGTTTTAACTAATTGATAAGAGAAAAAAATAATTTGATTAATGCTTTATTTTTACTTACCTTTTATATTTTGCAAACAAAATCATAATTAAGAAATCAATATGACTCAAGAGAGCTTCACTTACTCATTTCATGAAACACTATTTTTTGCACAGTACTGGAAACCAGAGAAGATCAAAGCTGTTGTAGTAATTATTCACGGAATGGGAGAACATTCTGGTAGATACCAACATGTTGCTCAAAAACTCGTAGCAAACGATTTTGCTGTCATCGCATTTGATCACTTCGGCCATGGAAAAACAAAAGGTAAAAGAGGCCATAATCCCGGATACTCTTTTGTACTAGACAGCATATCAGAATTAATACACAAAGCGAAAGATCTGTTTGGCAACTTTCCATTGTTTTTATATGGTCATTCAATGGGAGGTAATGCTGTTATTAACTATGTTTTACGTAAAAAAAATATTCTAAACGGAGTAATCGCCACGAGCCCTTTTTTACGTCTTGCATTCGAGCCGCCTGCATGGAAATTATACTTAGGCAAAGTTGTTCAAAAAATAGCTCCATCAATAACACTTGGAAATGAATTAGACCCTAATGACATTTCAAGAGATCCTATAGAAGTTCAAAAATATATTGAAGACCCTTTAGTTCATGATAAGGTAAGCCCTAATTTTTCTATAGATTTTATTGATGCTGGCGAATGGGCTATCTCAAATGCAAATAAGTTGGCTACTCCTATGTTAGTAATTCATGGAACTGATGATAAGATCATTGATTATAGAGGTTCAGAAGAATTTGTTAAAAATTCGAGTCTAGCAACATTAAAGTTAATTAAAGGTGGGTATCATGAATTACAAAACGACTTTTGTAAAGAAGAATTCCTAGAAGATATTATCAATTGGCTTCATACAAAAACACAGGTTTCTTGATCAAATGGAGCATAAACTTCTTGAGCATTTAAACGCTGAATTTCCTTTTATTTTTGGAAAAAAATTGGTTTTAGCAATATCAGGTGGTATTGATAGTGTGGTTGCTGCTCATTTACTAAAAAAAATATTTAATGACCTTTCATTGGCTCACTGTAATTTTCAATTAAGAAAAGAGGAAAGTGACAACGATGAACTATTCGTTTTAGAGTTAGGAAAAAAGCTAAGAGTAAAGACTCACACAACAAAATTCGATACATTTAATTATGCTATAAAGAAAAAAACTTCAACTCAAATCGCTGCTCGAGAACTGAGATATGAATGGTTTGCCTCTTTAATTGACGATTTTGATTATGATTACCTTGTTACAGCACATCATGCAGATGATAATTTAGAAACGTTTTTAATCAATTTAACAAGAGGAAGCGGTTTAACTGGTTTAACAGGCATTCCCAAAAAGAATGACTATATTATTAGGCCTTTTTTACTCTTCTCTAGGGATGAAATAGAAAATTACGCTTCTAAAAATAAAATTAGTTGGAGAGAAGATAGCAGTAATTCCGAAGTAAAGTACCTAAGAAATAAATTTCGTCATGAAATCATTCCAACTTTAAAAAAAATCAATCCTAGTTTTCTTAGTTCATTTTCCAATACAATTACATATTTAAGAGATAGCCAGCAAATAATTAACGACATGACTTTAGAGGTCACTAGAAAAGTTTCTAAAAAACATGGTGATATCTTACAAATTGACATTCAAAAAATTAAAGAGCTATCTAATCCGAATATTTATTTGTACCAGATTTTGCACCCCTATGGTTTCACAAAATGGAGTGACGTCTATAAATTAATAAATGCAGAAAACGGAAAATTAATAAGAACAAAATCACATACTTTACAAAAAGACAGAGAATTTTTATTACTTTTACCACTTCACAAACTTAATTCCCCTGATAAAGAGTATTCTATAGAAAGAAACTCCTCAAATATCTCAGTGCCTGTAAGTTTGATGTTTAAAAACGTTCAAAAAATGACATATTTAGATAAAAATTCTATTTATGTTGATAAAAATTTACTAAATTACCCCCTGACTGTTAGAAAATATAAAACTAACGATTTGATTTTTCCAAAAGGAATGAAGGGAAGGAAAAAAGTTAGTAAATATTTTAAAGATGAAAAATTATCATTAATAGAAAAACAAAATACATGGTTGCTTTGTTCCAGTAAAGATGAAGTAATTTGGATTATTGGTATGAGACAAGATCAAAGATTCGTACCAAAAAAGGAATCAACCAGTATTTTACAAATATTATATATCAACCCCTGTAAATTATTATAGAATGAAAAAACTTATTACTCTTTTTTTGTTTTTTATAGGTTTTGTTACTTTTTCCCAAACTGATGACGCTCCCTTGGAAGTTACACCATCTGTTAAAAAAGTATCAGACACTGAATACGATTTAATTTTTGAAATATCAATTGCTGAAGACTGGCATTTGTATTCCCAATTCAATCCAGAAGACGCTTCTTTACCGATGACTATTTCTCCCGCTGAAGGTGAGGAAGGTTATACTTTAGTTGGTAAAGCTGAAGAAAGTGAAACTGAAACTGAATTCAGTGAAATTTGGGGAAAAGACGAGATTTTCTTTGTTGACGAAGCTACTTTAGTACAACGTATTACCGTTCAAGACACTGCGCTGACTAAAATAATGCTTAATCTCGATGCGCAGGTTTGTAAAGAATTTTGTTTACCTTTTGATGAAGACTTCACGTTTACCTTTTCTCTAAAAGGAGGAGAAGTAGTACAAACAGTCACAGAATTAGACGAAAGAAGTAAGGTTCTATCTGAGTCTCTTAAATTAGATCTAAAAAATGAGTCGATGCTCAAAGGAGCAACTTCCAAAGAAAGTGAAAAAAAGAATAGTAGTCTACTTAATGTATTTTTACTCGGTTTCGTAGGAGGTTTATTGGCCTTTTTAACACCTTGTGTATTCCCAATGATTCCATTAACAGTTTCTTTCTTTACAAAGAAAAATGAAAAAAACTCCAAAAGTGGATCTGGAAGTGCATTATTATATGGTTTTTTTATAGTTCTAATATACGGCCTTTTAAGCCTACCTTTTCATTTTCTTGATACCTTAGATCCAGAAATACTGAATAATATTTCAACTAATATTTGGTTAAACATTTTCTTTTTCGTTGTTCTAGTTTTCTTTGCAGGTTCATTTTTTGGACTATACGAATTAACCTTGCCTGCATCTTGGACAAATAAAGCAGATAATGCATCTAGTGTAGGTGGTATTTTAGGAGTATTCTTTATGGCTTTAACATTAGCTATTGTTTCTTTTTCTTGTACGGGACCAATTTTAGGTTCGTTATTGGCAGGATCTTTATCTTCGGATGGAGGAGCTATGTTATTAACATCTGGTATGGTTGGATTTGGTTTAGCTTTGTCGCTACCTTTCGCTGTTTTTGCAAACTTTCCTAAATGGATGGCCAAGTTACCAAGATCTGGTAGTTGGTTAAACACTGTTAAAGTTTCTCTTGGATTTTTAGAATTAGCTCTTGCTTTTAAATTTTTATCTAATGCTGATTTAGTTGGTCACTGGAATCTTCTTAAAAGAGAAATATTTATAGGTATATGGACTATATTAGCTGTTTTAATGGCACTATATCTTTTTGGACTAATTGGTAAAAAATATGGTAAAGTATCAATGTTTAGAGTTTTATTAGGTGTCTTAGTTCTTGGAATTGCAGTCTATTTAGCTCCTGGTGTTTTACAAAAACCTACATGGGATCAAAGCCAGTTATTAAGTGGTTTTGCTCCTCCAAAGTTCCACAGTATTTACAAACAAGATGACAATCAATGTCCTTTAAATTTAACCTGTTTTAAAGATATAGAAGAAGGACTTGCTCATGCCAAAGAGGTTAATAAACCTGTAATATTAGACTTCACTGGATGGGCTTGTGTAAACTGCAGAAAAATGGAAGAAAATATTTGGAGTCAGCCTGATATTTATAAGATGCTCAGCAATAACTTTATTATCATTTCGCTCTATGTTGATGATCATCAAAAAATGCTTTCAAAGGAAGAACAATTCGATTACATTAAACCTAACGGGAAACTTAAAAGAATTAGAACTTATGGTGACAAATGGGCTACGCTTCAAACGGCTAATTTCAAAATAGCATCTCAACCTTTTTATGTTGCTTTGAGTCCAAATTTAGAAGTATTAAACTCACCAGAGCAATATACCGATAAAGACACTTATGAAAAGTGGTTAAAAACTAGTATCAATCGTTTTAAAGAAATAAATTAAAAGTTTATAATAGAATAAAAAAAGAGGAAGTATATTTAAAAGATACTTCCTCTTTTTTATTTGTATAAAAACACATCAAAAAACTAACTAATAAATACATATTTATCTACTTGTAAACATTGATAATATGTTATTTATTTTTTAATACCTATATTTATACAAATAAAAAAGCTATGTTAAAAAAAATATTTGGTAGTGCCGTATTTGGTATAGAAGCGACAACTATAATTGTAGAAGTTAATATTGGAAAAGGAATTGGTTACCATTTAGTCGGTTTACCTGATAATGCCGTTAAAGAAAGTTCGTATCGCATTTCTGCTGCCCTTAATAACATTGGGTACAGGCTCCCCGGAAAAAAAATCACTATTAATATGGCTCCAGCTGATATTCGTAAAGAAGGCGCTTCTTACGATGTTACAATAGCCATTGGAATTCTCGCCGCTTCAAAACAAATTAATTCTGAAAACATTCGCGACTATATAATAATGGGAGAATTATCACTTGATGGTAGCGTTCAACCCGTAAAAGGAGCCCTATCAATCGCTTTAAAGGCTAAAGAAGAGGGTTTCAAACATTTTATTTTACCTGAAGAAAATGCAGAAGAAGCTGGTATTGTTGATGGATTAAATATTTTGGGAGTAAAAAATATAACACAAGTTATAAATCATTTAAACGGAACATCTAAAATACAATCAACAAAAGTTGATATAAAAGCGAAGTACAGTCAACATTTAGAATCATCAGAATTTGATTTTTCTGATGTGAAAGGTCAAGAAGGAATTAAAAGATGTATGGAAATCGCTGCTGCTGGTGGACATAATATCATTCTCATAGGTCCACCGGGGTCAGGAAAAACTATGCTTGCAAAAAGACTCCCATCAATTCTTCCTCCCATGACAATCTACGAAGCTTTAGAAACTACTAAAATTCATTCAGTCTTTGGTAAGATTAAAAATACAGGTCTTGTATATCAAAGACCTTTTCGCTCACCTCATCATACCATTTCAGATGTAGCACTTGTTGGAGGAGGACAATACCCTCAACCTGGTGAAATATCCCTTGCTCATAACGGCGTTTTATTTTTAGATGAGCTTCCTGAATTTAAAAGAAGTGTTTTAGAAGTAATGAGGCAACCACTAGAAGATAGAGAAGTAACTATCTCTAGAGCTAAATTTACTGTAAACTATCCAAGTAGTTTTATGTTAGTAGCTAGTATGAATCCTAGTCCTTCTGGATTTTTTTATAACACTAACACTCCTACTTCTTCGTCGCCATTAGAAGTCCAACGATATTTAAATAAAATCTCTGGTCCATTATTAGATAGAATAGACATTCATATGGAGGTAGCTCCAGTTTCTTTTGAAAAACTTTCTAACAACATAGAAAGTGAAAGTAGTTCTAATATTAGAGAAAGAGTTGTTAAAGCAAGAGAAAAACAGTCAATAAGATTTCAAGCGATTAGTAATTTACATTACAACGCACAAATGGATGTTAAACATATAAAACTATTTTGTAAGCTATCAAAGGATAGTAAATTACTTCTTAAAAAAGCTATGGAAACTTTAAACTTATCAGCCAGAGCATATGATAGGATATTAAAAGTTTCAAGAACCATTGCTGATTTAGCTAATGAAGAGGCTATATTACCAAATCATATTTCTGAAGCAATACAATATAGAAGTTTAGATAGAGATGGTTGGTTGCATTAATTTAACAGATTTTAAACACGAACTTCTATCGTTAAATATTTGAATTAATTTATGGAGTATACTGTTATTTTTTGCTATTCAATATTGAAAAATTTAAATACTTTCGATTACACTTACCATAAACTCTTGCATTTTAAATAAAACAGATTAACATTTTTTTTATTATAATATAGATCCAACTTTAAGGTAAATTCTGACGAAACAAAAAATCAAACTTTATTAATATAATAGTTCACAATAAATTACGATTATTTAAATACGTTGATATTTTTATTTTATGCATGATTTATATACTACTATCATTTATTTGATTACTTAAAAAAAAACTAAATAAACATATACGCAATACTTTTAAACATTTTTACGTGTTTCCTTTTAAAATTAAAAATACGATGTGTTTTTTATGCTGACGTAAAAAACCATCTGTTTTATTATAAATCCTAAATTATAAAAAACATGAAAAAAAAAGGAATTATTATCTGTAGCTCTTTATTAGTGACATTCTTATTTTCTTGTGAAAATAAGATTAATGAAGAACCTACTACTAATCAAAATCAAGTAGAGTTTGTTTACGGCCCTGCAATAAAAATTAAAAGTGACTTTTCAAGAAAAAATCAATCTAGAAAACAAGAAATTATTAATGGAGAATGGAAAACACTCAACAAAGAAAATTTAAAAGAACTCAGCGAAAGCGTTAATATCAATTATAATAATGTTAACGATGCTAAAGAGCAATTTACTAAAGTTTTTAACAGAGGAACAGACCAACCAAAAGGTGTATTTATTAATGAACGTAATTTAGGAGAGGGTACAAACCCAAACTCAGAACAAGATTGGCATGCTGAGTTTAGGGCTACAGGAGAACCTATCAATGACTTCGATAATGAAAATACTAATTTTACCTCTTTCAAAAGAATCAGAGGGACTGCTTCAAGATCTGAAGTAAACAATTCAGGAGAAAGAAAATTCATGGAATTATCAGGTGAATGGAGAATTGAAACGAGTAATGAATCTAATTGGAATGTTACCGGTAATATTAGCACAAAAGTAGGTGGAAGTATCGGAGTACCTCTAGTTACTAAAGGAAGCATAGAAGTTGCTGTTGGACTATCTGCTGGTGGTGGTGGAAGCCATTCAAAAAAAATTACTGAAGTTATACGTGGTGGAAATGGAATATGGGTTCCTGCTGGTCATGTAGCCAATTGGGAGTTAGTAGAACGTCATAAAAACTTTAAAACTAAATGGAGAGTTCCACTTGAGTTTAAAGGTAGAGTTGGTGCTGATTTTGGAAAAATACACCATGGAAGTTATTTCTGGTCTGTTCTTGCCAAAGATTTCTTTGCTGATTTTCTTACAAAAGCTTATTTAGTAGATTTAAATGAAGAATACTCGAAAGAAATTAGAGTAAGAGCCTGGGTCAGTAAAATATAAGAGTTGTTTAACAGCAAAAATAATTCTTATATATTTTATTATAATTGATCACTTAAAAGAGGCTATACGACTAGCCTCTTTTTTAATTAATTAAAGCAACTTCCTAGTACATTTCATACTTGTTAAACTAGCAATAACACCTCCTAAAAAAACTTTAACACATTAGGCAAAATACTTATTTCACAACAAAACAAAACACTCTAAAACAGCTAAATAAAAAAAAAACACCAAGGAAATTATGTTAAAATAAATTATATTTTAAGGTTATTTATGATCAAATAAATTTATTTTTTTGATTGAAAAGAGTATAGAGGTATACTTTTTTCCTTTATACCACTAAATAGAATGAAGAGTTGTTTTTAACAATTATTAATATCGCCCCTAAACCCTCAAAATTATAAAAACGATGGTTCTTAGATTTGCTTCAAAATTATTGATAAATTTCAATTACACCTCTAAAATCTTTTATACTAAAGCATGTAATTTCAATAAAACATGTGCTTTTACCTTAAATAAAATAAAAAATAAATTCTTAGAGATAGAGGGACAAATTGTAAGTCCCTCTATTTTATTTTTTTTTAAAACTTCTTGTTTTAATAATACTTTTAGAAATATCAAGACCTCCATTAGTTTTATTAGAGCATTGAGAAATCTTATTTAAAAACTATTAGAATTACATTGTGTTTATTTCACAATAATTAAATATTATAACCATTCAAATAAAATTAATACTAACTCATTATAAGGAAATAAAAGCTCTATTTAAAAATAGATGCATGATTTTCGTAAATATTAAAACTTCTAATGATATACTCCCGTTAAATTCTATATTATTAGTTGAAAAAATAGTTACACATTGAGCGCCTTTTCTTTTATAAAATAAGTTGTAACAAGTCTTTTTTAATCAAATTAATCATTTTATAAAATCAAAAAACCAAACTTTAACATATCAGCTCAATACGCAAAATCAAACCAAACACAAAGATTTAAAATTCAAAAACTTAAAAACAAAATAATCAAAACACAAATGTTAAAAAAAACTTTATTTTAACTAAAAAACACGATAAATCATTCTTTCAAAAAAACTAAAAAGAGTATTCATAAAAGTTTTTCATCTTATTAAGACTACAACGAGTGAAGAATGATTTTTTTTAATTTATTAATCCCTAAAATACAATACAGAACGATTAAGAATCTGTAGTTTTTTAGATTATATAAATTCAATTTTACCATGAACTTTTTTGTATAATGTAGCATGTAAATTATAAGTTTAAGTAGCTGTTAATGATGCATGTGTTTTTTAACCCTTTATTTAAAAGAAAATGAAAAATAAACTAATTTTAATGAGCAGTGCTCTATTATTCGCAACTTTTTTCTCTTGTCAAAACCAAGAAGAAGAAATTATGTCAAGCCCTAGTCAACAAAAGGATAGAGGTATCAAAGTAGGAAAAACAATCAATATAAAATATTTTGATGTTGATACTTCGCATCGTTCGAAAGCACCTATCGTTGGTGAATGGCAGAAAATTAGTGGTAAGCATCTAAAAACCTTAAGCCGAGATGTTAATTTTAGATATGATAATGAAGGTTCTGCTAAAGCAAGATTTGCTGAAATATTGAACTCTGGTTCGCAATTACCTGTTGGAGTTTTTATTAATGATCGAGGATTAGGTTGGGGAACCAACCCTAACCCTTCACAATATTGGGAGGCCGAATTTAGACCTGTAGGTGAGTCTTTTTATGATAGAGAAAATATATCTGACTACACACCTTGGAAACCAATAGAGGAAACTATTTCTGTAAGAAATTACGACAATGAACCTAGAAGAATGGAAGCTCCAATAAAATGGGAATTCAGAGATACCCATTCTGTAAAATATGAGGTTGGGGGATCACTGGCTCTAACAGCAGGTGGAAAAATTGGCCTACCTCTTGTAGCAGAAGGTGAAACATCGGTTACTGCTACGCTTTCGGCATCTTATTCTGATACTTCGACAACTACTAAAATAATTACTATAGGTGGATCTGCTACTGGAATAATGGTTCCTGGACGCAAAAAGGTTACTTGGACATTATACGAACGTCATAAAAATTTTGATGGAGATTGGAGAGTTCCTGTTGAATTTAGAGGTGAAGTTGGAGCCGATTATGGAGCTGGTAAATATAAAGGTCATCATTTTTGGTATGTCCATGCTGCGGATTTCTTCCGTGAATTTAAGAACCCTAAAAACGCTTATCAGATTAGTGTATTCTCTACAATTCAAAAACAATTTGAAATAAGAGCTGTAATCCACGATAATTAAAATAAAATATTTATCTTAAAAAAGTTATAATAATTACTTATAAGCTTAATAAGAGGAACTACATTTTGTAGTTCCTCTATTTATTTTAAAACACACATAAATTATCTACTGAATATTAAAACAATTTCTTTTCTTACTTGACAACAATTGTTAGAAGCTTTGCTAAGTATTTATTCTTATTATAAGATTGTAATTTTAATTGTAAAGCAGATTTTACTATACATAGAAATAAATGTTCGCTGACCATTTTACACAAAAAATATATCAAATCATTCTATTTTTTTTAGAATCATGAAATTTTGAAATAGTTAATACTCCATTCAATTAATTATTAACATCTCATCATATTTACTAATACAAATATTTTACAATACTTTTTCTACTAGAAATAAAACATTAATAATAAACACCTTAAAACAAAATTTCAATTTAGTTGTATAATTAAATTACAAAAATGTTGATGTTTTTACAGACCAAAAATCAATGAAAATGAATACTCTCCTCAAACTTGAGCTTAAATATCATTAGTTAATAATTCCTTGTATTTTCATTTAGTCTATCTTATTGAAAGATTATAAGAAAAAAATGACTCTAATGTCCAGTATAGAAACTTAAAAATCAAAGAAACCTAACTAATACTATAATTAGTATTAGTTTTGATAGTGGAGCAAACAACAAACAAATTGCACTTTATAAAAAATAAAAAGACATTTTAATAATTAGGCATAATTACTTGTACTACCTTTGCCGATTAACACAAAAACAACTCATCGTATTTTAATTTTTAGAATCAAAAACTGTCTGACAGCAATTAAAGTTCTAAGAATTTAAATAATTTCCGTTACGAGTTGTTTCATTTTTTATAAAAAATTATAAACACGTTAATATGAAAAATAAATTGATACAAACTTTTTATTTAACACTATTTTTTTCTTCATTAAGTTGTAACGACCAAGTTAATGAATTAACTTCATCTGAACAAGGTAAAACAGACGACTACGACCTTTTCATAAAAAGGTCAAAAACCGTCTATCATAAAAAAAAATCTAGGAAGTTAAGTTCTTTTTTTGGGAACTGGCACAAAATTGATGGTTATAATTTAAGAGATATAAGCGTCAATACCAGAATCAATTTCCGAAATATTGACGATATAAAACAACGGTTTGCCCGACTGATAAATTTAGGAGAAGAAACTCCCATTGGAGTTTATTTCAATGAGTATGTCTGTGGTGAGGGACAAAACCCAAACATAAAACATAATTGGTCCTCTCTTTATAGAACAAAAGGTTTTCTTTGTAACGAAAAATCAAAAGAGGCGTACAGCGATTTTAAAAGAATTCCATATTCTGTAACTAGAGTTCATAAAAATAGTAGTAGTAAAGATACTTGGTTACCATTTCCAGGTAGTTCTGAATTTGACATTCATAACTATGTTCACTGGAATATAACTGGTGACATAAAGGAAGAGGTTGGGGGAAAAATAGAAATACCTTTAAGAACAGAACTTGATAATTCAATTACAATTGACTTATATTCGCAAGGGTTCGGTACGGGTTTAAAATCTTCAAAACATGTATTTATTGACGGAACTAATACTCTCTGTATTCCTAATGATAACACTGTCATAATAAATAGTAATAATGAAATTTTTGTTCCTGCAGGTAAAGTCGCGTACTGGGAACTAGTTGAACGACATAAAACTCACTCTTCTAAATGGAAAGCCTCTATAGAATTCAAGGGTAAAATTGGAGCTGACTATGGTAAAAAACATCATGAACATTATTTCTGGGCGATTGATGCAGAAGATTTTTTTTACGAATACAAAAACAAAGCTTATGTCATTGAGGTAAACGAACAGCATTCCAAAGAGATAAAAATTAGATGCTGGATAGCGGATAATTAAATCTAAAAAAATCATAATATTATAAAAGTAGAGTAAAATCAAATAGTGTTCTCCTTCTACTTTTTATCTTTCAATTATTTTACATAGTCTTCATTTTTTTATTAAATATTCTCTCTAATTGTATTAAATCTCATTAATGTTCGTTTATATTTAAAATTACAGATGATATAAGCATTTCTCACTCTTAAAAAGTTTCACCATAAAATAGTGTGTACTTTCTCTAAAATATTAGATATTGTGAAATATGTAATGAGCAAATAATTAATATATATTCACTACTTTAGAAGATTACTAAAAACAGTTAATAAAACTCAAATAATGAAGCAACTATTTTATTTTTCATTAGCCTTTTTATCAATAATCGCATGTAAAAAAGAGCCCAAAAACTACCTTTCGTTTTCAGGTAAAATCACAGATAAAAATTCTGATTCACTTCTTATTTTAAATCCAAAAACAGGGTTTAAAAAAACAATCAAATTAAATAGCGATGGTACTTTTAGTGATACCTTAAATATTAAATCTGGTTTGCATGTTATTTTCGATGGTAAAGAAAAGACAACTGCCTATTTTAAAAATGGTTTAGAACTGAATATGACACTTGATACTAAAAATTTTCATGAAACCGTATCATTTTCAGGAGAGGGTGCAACAGAAAGTAACTTTTTAGCCGAAGCATTCTTATTAGAGGAAGGTCTCATTAAAAATAGAGAAATTTTCAATTTATCAAAAGAAGATTTTGATGCAAAGTTAAAGTCTTATACTGCTAATTTCAAAAAAAGACTTTTGGATAATAATTCAGATTCAATCTTCGTAGCGGATCAAGAAAAACGCTTAAACACCATTATTAATTACATAGAAAAATATTACAATCAAACATCTTCTCTTACCAAAGGAATGGTCTCTCCAAAATTTGTAAATTATGAAAACTTTACTGGAGGAACTACCTCCTTAGATGATTTAAAAGGCAAATATGTTTTTATTGATATATGGGCTACTTGGTGCATCCCATGCTTAAATCAAATTCCCTTCTTAAAAAAAGTTGAGAAAGAATTTCATGGTAAAAATATTGAGTTTATTGGAATTTCAATAGATCAAAAGAAAGATCATGAATTATGGAAAAAAATGGTAGTAGATAAGGAATTAAAAGGAACTCAACTATTTGCTGATAATAACTGGAATTCTGATTTTATTAAGAGCTATAAAATTAATGGCATTCCTCGTTTCATTTTAATTGATCCAGAAGGTAACATTATAGATTCAAAAACACCAAGACCTTCCGATCCAGAACTAATGAAACTTTTAAAATCGCTTAAGCTATAAATTTCAATCGTTTAAACAAGTACAAATCATCAAATAATAATATATACTAGCCCTAGTAATTAAGGTTATTATCATGTTAAAAAAACATAAATAAACATGTCGAACTATCAAAAAAACATAGGCAATCAGAACTTTGACTCTCTGTAAATTATAAATGTAGAAACGGGAAAAATATGGTTTTAAACAAAAAAATAAACAATATCAAATAGCTTACAATAATTGAAATTCTGATTTTACTAAAGCCTATAAAATTGATCGTTTTTCTCGTTTCATTTTGATTGATCCAAGGGAAAATACTATTAACTCACAAACTCATTTCTTTTTAAATTAATACCTAATAAAAGTATTAGATTCTTTAAAGATTTAAGCAATTAAATATTATTTTATCAAAACATCTATTATAGATATAGAAGGTGTTTTTTGTTTTGTATTAAACACTAATTTTATAAAAAATATACTGAATTGGCAACTCTAATCTTGTTTAGATTAATTTAAAATAATATATTTGCATTTATGGAAGCTTCTTTAAAGAGTAAGAAATATTGCGTCATTTCGTCAGAACGAAATTCCTACCAATTAGATCTAGGTTACAAAACTATTGAGCTTACATTTTGTCAGTTATTGGCTTTAAGAAAAAAAATTATATATTACACTAGTTTTGATAAATTAGAAATGCTTATTAATGGAGATAATTATGTTCTTTTATTGGTAGCAGATAAATCGCATTTATTATATCTAGATATACCTCAACTTTTAGACTTGAAAGACCTTGTAGAATCAATTTTCATCTAAAAAGCCATCCTTATTTTTTCATTATTTCAGTTTACTAAGACTACTTTTAAATTGTATATCAAGTTATTAAATCATTGTTTTAATACTTATCTTTGATGTACAAACACCTAAACCACAATTAATATGGAAACTGCAGTAAGAAGAAACATGATTCTACATGTTGAAGTTGTCGATTTATTAAACCATCAAGTTATGATGGAACAAAAAGCCTCATCCAAATATTTAGCTATGGCTTCTTGGTGTGATCAACGAGAATTAAGAAATAGTGCACAATATTTCTATAATCAAGCAGAAGAAGAAAGATCACATATGATGAAAATTTTCAAATTTATCAATGACAATGGAGGTAATGCTCTTTCACCTACAATAGAAGGTATTACACATGAATATGAAAACTTAAAGAGTATATTTGAAGCTTCTTTAGATGCAGAAATAGCAGTAACTAAATCGATCCATAATGTATTTAAAAAAGCTCGTCAGGTTGGAGACTTCACCTCTGAGGTGTTTTTACAATGGTTCGTTACTGAACAAGCAGAAGAAGAAGAGAAAGTGAGAGATATTCTAGACATGATTGACTTAATGGGTGACTTTCCATTAAAAATGATTGATGAAAGAATTCCTAAGGAATAACAAATAACATGACAAAAACTGACATCAAAAAGTCTCAATTTAATTATTGAGACTTTTTGATTTATAATTCAAAGATAAATTAATACGATAAGTAAACATTTAACATATAAATACTTGTTCATTTTCTTTTTTAAACATTGCGATATAATTACGTAATTATAGATATGCTACTTTTTTTTAAAACACTGAAAAAATAAGATCAAATTATTTCTCTTATTTTAAATTAATTTTTTGTCATAACTTAAAAATATGAAAAGCCTGTAGGTTAATAATATTATAAGTTTTTAAAGACTTCCATTAAAAAAATCACATCATTTGCGTTTTAAAATTAGGGCAACTTAGAAAAGTCAAAATTCGCATAAATTCATTAATTTAGATTTACACTTAACGGTATAAATATACTCAAATGAAACAATTTATTTATCTTGCATTAGCTTCACTTGCTATTACTTCTTGTAATGAAAAACCAAAGGACTATGTAATATTTACAGGTAACATCACCAATAGAAATTCAGATTCGCTAGAAATTAACAACTATGAGGCAAAAACTAGAAAAGTTATAAAAGTAAATGAAACAGGAGCTTTTAGTGATACTTTAAAAGTCAAAACGGGTATTCATTACATATTCGATGGAACAGAATACACATCTCTTTTCCTTAAGAATGGAAGTGAAGTTAATTTAACTCTTGATACTAAAAAGTTTGATGAAACCATTACATATACTGGAAAAGGAGCTGATGAGAGTAACTTCTTAGCAAAATCTACTCTAATTAAAGAAAAATTTGATGTTGAAGAACTATACAAATTACCAAGGAAAGACTTTGAGGCTAAGTTAAAATCTTACGAAGAATCTTTTGAAAAAAGACTCGAAGAAAAAGTATTAGATAGTTCATTCATTGCTACTCAAAAAAGAAGTATCACAAAAATGAAAAAATCTATAACAAAAAAATATGATAAAAAAATTTACATAAAAAAGAATCTTGCGCAAGGATTAACTTCTCCAAAGTTTGAAAATTATAAAAATCACAAAGGAGGTACTACTTCTTTAGATAATTTAAAAGGTAAATACGTTTTTATTGATGTGTGGGCTACTTGGTGTCAACCATGCAAAAATGAAATTCCTTACTTAAAGAATATTGAAGAAAAATTCCATGATAAGAATATTGAATTCGTTGGAATTTCAATTGATGAAACCAAGAATTACGATATTTGGAAAAATATGGTTTCTGATAAAAAGTTAGCCGGCACTCAATTAATTGCCGATAAAAACTGGGAATCAGAATTTATAAAAAACTATAAAATAGATGCAATACCTCACTTCATTTTAATTGACCCGGAAGGAAATATTGTGGATGCACAAGCACCTAGGCCCTCTGATCCTAAATTAGTAGAAGTATTAGAATCTTTGAATATTTAAGAGGAATCCCATAGAAAATATTAAAACACCTTTGATAAGTTTACACACTTTTAAAGTGTGTTTTTTTATACTTCAATTTCAAAAAATGAAGTCCAAAGATATCTTAAATTATCTAAAAATTGTTTTTAATGCATAAAAATGAACATATTTATGAAATCACAACCTTCCTAATATGATCTGTCTTTAAAATTTTGTACCGTAATTGATTTTTTTATCACAAAGAATAAAAGAAGGAGGAACATAATCTATAGGCTACATTTTCTTTTTTTATCTGTTAGAAGGTAGAAAGGGATTGGTTTATATGCGAAATAGTTATCTGTGAATCGTACCATCTTTAAACAAGAAAGTCCCACAGCATAGGCTACAGGACTTATAATATAATTTTTGATTCTAAAAATATTTACTGATTTTCTAGTATCTATAGTGTTCTGGTTTGAAAGGACCTTCAACCGTAACTCCAATATATTCTGCCTGATCTTGTCGTAAAGAGGTCAGCTCTACTCCTATCTTTGCAAGATGTAATTTCGCTACTTTTTCATCTAAGTGCTTAGGAAGCATGTATACTTCGTTTTTATAAGCCTCAGCGTTATTCCATAATTCAAGTTGTGCTAATGTTTGATTTGTAAATGAGTTAGACATTACAAAACTTGGATGCCCGGTTGCACATCCTAAATTCACAAGGCGTCCTTCAGCTAAAACAATAATATCATTTCCATTAACTGTGTATTTGTCTACTTGTGGTTTTATTTCAACTTTTGTATTACCATGATTTTCATTTAACCAAGCCATATCAATTTCATTATCAAAATGACCTATGTTACAAACAATCGTTTTATCTTTCATTGCTTCAAAATGCTCTGAACGAACAATGTCTTTGTTTCCTGTTGTTGTAATAACGATATCTGCGTTTTTCAAAACAGTTTCTAATTTCTTAACTTCGAAACCATCCATAGCAGCTTGCAAAGCACAAATTGGGTCAATTTCTGTAACAGTCACGATACTTCCTGCGCCTCTAAAAGAAGCAGCCGTTCCTTTACCTACATCTCCATAACCGCATACTACAACTCTTTTTCCAGCTAACATTACGTCAGTTGCTCTTCTTATTGCATCAACTGCAGACTCCTTACACCCGTATTTGTTATCAAACTTTGATTTTGTAACTGAGTCATTTACATTAATTGCCGGCATTGATAATGTACCATTCTTCATACGCTCGTACAGACGGTGAACTCCTGTGGTAGTTTCTTCTGACAATCCTTTTATTCCATCAACTAAATGTGGATACTTATCAAGAACCATATTTGTTAAATCTCCTCCGTCATCCAAAATCAAATTTAAAGGCTTCTTTTCCTCTCCGAAAAATAACGTTTGTTCAATACACCAATCAAACTCTTGCTCATTCATTCCTTTCCATGCATATACTGAAGTCCCTGCCGCAGCAATAGCTGCTGCTGCCTGGTCTTGAGTAGAGAAAATATTACAAGAACTCCATGTTACCTCTGCACCAAGAGCTTGCAAAGTTTCTATTAAAACAGCAGTCTGAATTGTCATATGTAAACATCCTGCAATTCTTGCTCCTTTCAAAGGTTGTTCTTCTCCGTACTCTTCGCGTAAACTCATCAAACCTGGCATTTCAGCTTCTGCCAACTCTATTTCCTTTCTACCCCAATCAGCTAAAGAAATATCTTTAACTTTGTATGGGATGTATGTTGCTGTATTTGCGCTCATATTTTTGTATATTTAATATCATAAATTTATAAAACAAATTTACGGAATAACTTTTTAACTTATGCCTCTGTATAAAACAGTAATTGTCAATAAAAATACGAAAGTATTAATTTGGAAAATCGAAGAATCTATAGATGACTTATCTTGCAGATTTAGTTTGACTGAAAAAAGTAAAAAGAAACTAATGAACATGAAGTCTGAAATACACCAAAGAGGTTTTTTAAGTATTCGCTGTTTATTGGAACTTGAAGGTTATTCTGACCAAGACCTTAGTTATGATATTTTTGGAAAACCACATCTGAGAGATGGTAAATTTATTTCAATAACACATTCGTTCATCTTCTCAGGTATAATAATCTCTTCGGAGATACCTGTAGGAATTGATATTGAAAAAAGACGTGATAAAATATTAAAAATAGCACATAAATTTACACCAATTGAAGCCTACAAATCAATAGCTAACCATGATGCTTTAGTAAGTAAATTAACCATTGTTTGGGGCGCTAAAGAAAGTCTTTATAAAATTTATGGAAAAAAAAAATTGTTATTCTTAAATCACATGTATATTGAAGACTTTTCATTTGAAACGAATCATACTATTGGGAAAATTCTTTATGATGGAAAAACAAGTGATTATCGAGTGTTTTTTTTGGAAATTGAAGATTTTACTTGTGTGTATGCTTATTAGGTAATTAACAAGGAGTTCTTTTTTATATGTGTTATATAAAAAATTAAGACCAGTAAATAAATTTACAGTATACAATAGAATAACAAATTAATACCTAACAACACTTTTAAGTAAATAGACTTATATTTGTTTTTCAATTTTCACCGATGAATATTTCAGTAGAACTTACACTTACGCCTCTTCAAAATGAATTTGAAGAACCTATTATAAATTTCATTAAAAAAATGAGAACTTCCGGACTTACTGTTATGGAAAATCCACTAAGCACGCAAGTATATGGTAAATACGATGAAGTGATGAAAATATTGAGTTCAGAAATAAAAAATACTTTCGAGCTTATAGACAATGGTCTTATCCTACTTAAAATTGTTAAATCAGATAGAAGTAATTATGAGCCAACTTTTTGATTTCTTCTTTGGTCAATATTCTTTATACGATTCTATTGACATCTGGCTAGAGATTATAGCAGTTATCTTTGGTTTTCTATCAGTTTGGTTTTCTAAAAACAATAACGTTTTGGTGTTCCCTTCTGGGATGATTAGTACTTCTATTTTTGCATATTTATTATTAAAATGGGAACTCTTTGGCGATATGATGATTAATATCTATTACTTTTTCATGAGTATTTATGGCTGGTATATTTGGACTCGAAAGATCGACGAAAACAATGTAACTCCAATATCTAAGATGACATCAATGGAAAAACAAATTAGTTTGATTATATTTACTCTAACGTTGGCTTTTGTTTACTTAGTTTATAATATTTTAGATAAATGGAATGGGTGGACAGCTTATGCAGACACCATTACTACAGCAATATTTTTCGTGGGAATGTGGCTAATGGCTAGGAGAAAAATTGAAAATTGGACTTACTGGATCGTGGGTAATATTATTTCAATTCCTCTTTACTTTTACAAGGGACTTACCTTCACAAGTATTCAATATATTATTTTTACATTTATGGCAATTTTAGGATATCACGCATGGAAAAAAAATATCAACAGCAACCTATTAATTTAGTTAAAGTAGTTTTATTCGGACCAGAAAGCACAGGTAAAACGACACTTTCTAAAAAATTAGCAAAATATTACAATACCTCTTGGGTTCCAGAATATGCCAGAGAGTTTCTTCAAAACAAATGGAATAGAGAGCAAAAAGTTTGTGAAAAAACCGATTTACTTCCTATTGCAGAAGGACAAATGAAACTCGAAAATAAAGCAGCAAAAAGCGCAAACAAAGTTCTTATATGTGATACAAACCTACTCGAAACAAAAGTTTACTCAGAAGAATATTACAACGGATTTGTCGATCCGAAATTGAATGAAGCAGCCCTAAATAACTTTTATGATCTGTACTTACTAACGTATATTGATATACCTTGGGAAGCTGATAATTTAAGAGATCGCCCAAACCAGCGTCAAGAAATGTTTGAAGCATTTGAAAATACCCTAAAAAAATATAAAAAACCTTATGTTTTGATAAAAGGTTCCCTTGATATGCGTTTAAAAAAATCAGTGGAATATATAGATAAACTAATAATAGAAAAAATAAACCTATATTCATCTAAAGAAGAAAATATACTTGAGAAATAAATAAAAAACTCTTTAAATAAGTGCTAAAAGATGAATAAAACTATTATTTTTAGAGAACTGAACTTTAAAGCTGTTAGGAGTTCTGGAAATGGAGGGCAACATATTAATAAAGTAGCGTCAAAAGTAGTACTCAGTTTTTTTATCCAAACGTCACAAGGACTCTCTAAATCAGAAAAAGAGTTAATACTAAAAAACTTATCAAATAAAATTTCCAGTAATGGAGTTCTTAGAATGTCTTCCCAATCAACTCGTTCTCAACATCATAATAAAGAACTAGTCATTATTCGTTTTTTTAGCTTATTAGCACAAGCTACCATCATTTCTAAACCTAGAAAAAAAAGTTTATACAACAAAAAACTTCACCAAAAAAGGTTGAAAGCTAAGAAACATCTCTCAGAGAAAAAAGATAGCCGTAAGAAACTTCGGTTTTAAAAGAGGTCGTTTATTTTTGTAAATAAAATTTTTTTATTGTTTATCCAACCTCAATAAATACATAATCAATATTAAACAAAACTAATTTTAATTTTTAAGGCTAAAAAATCACAGATAAAATAATTAACAAATTATACTAGATGATAATTTATAATTACTTAGTAAAAACTGTCTTAATTAAATTAACAAGACAGTTTTAATATGATTTAAAAACATTCCTATAAAGGTATATTTCCATGCTTTCTTTTTGGTACCTCTATTTTTTTTCCCTCTAACATCGCGAAAGCCTTAATAAGCTTTCTTCTTGTTTCCTCTGGCAAAATTACTTCATCAATAAACCCCCTTTCTGCTGCACGATATGGGTTCGCAAACTTCTCTGCATATTCTGCCTCTTTCTCTGCTAGCTTAGCCTCATAATCGTCCGCTTCTGAAATTTCTTTTTTGAAAATAATCTCACTTGCACCCTTTGCCCCCATTACTGCAATCTCTGCAGTTGGCCATGCAAAATTCATATCAGCTCCTATGTGCTTCGAATTCATAACATCATAAGCACCTCCATATGCTTTTCTTGTAATTACACTTATTCTTGGCACAGTTGCCTCGCTTAATGCATACAATAGTTTTGCTCCATTTGTAATAATAGCATTCCATTCTTGATCTGTTCCTGGCAAAAATCCTGGTACGTCTACTAAAACTAATAATGGGATATTAAAGCAGTCACAAAAACGAGTAAATCTTGCAGCCTTTTTTGAACTATTAACATCCAGACACCCTGCTAAACTCATTGGCTGATTTGCAACAATTCCAATACTTCTTCCCGCAAGCCTGGCAAAACCCACAACAATATTATCTGCATACTCTTTTTGAATTTCAAAAAAAGAATTGCTATCAGCGATACCTTCTATCACTGAGCGCATATCATAGGGTTTATTAATATTATCAGGAACAATGGTTTTCAGCTCATCTCTGATTTCTGTACCTAACTCAAAAGGGAGCCTCTGAGTAATTCCCTGATTATTCTGTGGTAAATAACTCAATAATACTTTAATATTTTCTAGACATTGAACATCATTTTCTGCTGTTAAATGCGTCACTCCTGATTTCGTTGCATGAGTACTTGCACCTCCTAATTCTTCAGATGTTACTTCTTCATTTGTTACTGTTTTAACCACATTAGGTCCTGTAACAAACATATAACTGGTGTTTTCAACCATAATAGTAAAATCTGTCATCGCGGGTGAATAAACAGCACCTCCTGCACAGGGTCCCATAATTGCGGAAATTTGTGGAATGACTCCAGATGCTTGTACATTTCTATAAAAAATGTCTGCATACCCCCCTAACGATCGAACTCCTTCTTGAATACGAGCACCTCCAGAGTCGTTTAGTCCTACTAATGGCGCTCCTACTTTAACGGCTAAATCCATAACCCTACATATTTTTTCTGCATGAGTTTCAGATAACGATCCTCCAAAGATTGTAAAATCTTGAGCAAAAATATATACTAATCTTCCATTTACGGTTCCGTATCCAGTGATTACACCATCTCCAAAATATTTTTTATCTCCCATTCCAAAATCTGTGGTTCGGTGAGTTACCAAACCTCCAATCTCTTCAAAAGATCCTTCATCTAGAAAGTATGAGACTCTTTCTCGAGCTGTTAATTTCCCGTTTTCATGATGTTTATCAATTCGTTTTTGACCTCCACCAATTTTTGCTTTTGCAATTTTATGCTGTAAATCCTCTATTTTTGTATCCATTATTTTTAAAGTTCCTTTATGTTTTTGTTAGAAGTTATAAATTACATTTGTTTTAAATGATATTTTCCATCTCATAGAAAAAACTATATTCTCCAACGATAACCTAAAAATCAAAAATTAACATGTTTTTAAAACTTGTTTTTCCTTTAAATAAGCATACAAGGCTAACCTTGCTGCGATTTCTGCCTCTTGTTTGTATTGAGCACTTAAAGCCTGAGAGGTGTAATATTTTTTCACAAAATGGGTGTCAAAATCCCCAGAGGTAAATGCCTCATGATTAAAAACAAACTTTCCAAAGGGTAAAGTTGTCTCTATTCCCTTTATCTGATAATCATTAATTGCTTGTTTCATTAACTCAATTGCTTCTTCTCTACTTTGTCCAAATACGATTAACTTTGCTATCATCGGATCGTAATAGATTGGAATCTCCATTCCCTCCTCAAAACCATCATCCACTCTTATATTTGTGCCTTTAGGTACTTTATACGTATCAAGGATACCTATACTGGGAGCAAAATTATTCAGAGAATCTTCAGCATATACCCTTAGTTCAAGAGCATGTCCTTTAATTGTGACATCTCCTTGATTAAATGCTAATTTTTCATCGCGTGCAATTCTGATCTGTTGTTCTACCAAATCAATTCCCGTAATCATTTCTGTTACCGGATGCTCTACTTGCAAACGTGTATTCATCTCAAGAAAATAAAAATTTTTATTTTCATCTAACAAAAACTCTACCGTCCCAGCCCCTCTATAGTCGCATGCTTTTGCTACTTTCACTGCTGCCTCTCCCATTTCATATCGAAGCTCAGAAGTTAATACACTTGATGGAGCTTCCTCTACTACTTTTTGATGTCTTCTCTGAATAGAACATTCTCTTTCAAATAAATGAATTGTATTCCCCTTATTATCTGCTAATATCTGAATCTCAATATGCCTTGGAGAGGCTACATATTTTTCAATAAATACAGCTCCATCTCCGAAAGCTGATTCCGCTTCAGAAATAGCCCTATTCATTTGCTCTTCTAAATCTTCTTCTTTATATACAATTCGCATTCCTTTTCCACCACCACCAGCAGATGCCTTAATTAAAATAGGATAACCTATTTTCCTTGCTACTTCTTTTGCATAATTAACATCTGTTACTGCTTCATCAATTCCTGGAACCATGGGAATTCCATATGCCTTCACCGCCTCCTTTGCTGCTAATTTACTTCCCATAATTTGAATAGCTTTTGGCTTAGGTCCGATAAAAATTATTCCATTTTTATTTACTTTTTCACTAAATGAAGCATTTTCACTTAAAAAGCCATATCCAGGGTGAATTCCATCAACATTAAGTTTTTTTGCAACTTCAATTATTTTATCTCCCAAAAGGTACGATTGATTTGATGGCGCAGATCCAATACATACAGCTTCGTCAGCAAAAGCTACATGTGGTGATTTTCTATCTACATCCGAATAAATAGCTACTGTTTTAATTCCCATTTTTTTTACTGTCCGCATTACACGCAAAGCTATTTCCCCTCTATTGGCTACTAAAATCTTTTTCATAATTATTCCATTTCAATTAATAATGTATTTTTTTCAACCTTAGAACTTGGTTGTACTAACAATGATTTTACGATTCCATCTCTTGGGACTGATAACGTGTTTTCCATTTTCATCGCTTCCAGCACCAAAATTCCCTGTCCTTCTTTCACTTCTTGACCTACTGAAACATCAACTGAAACGATTAATCCAGGCATAGGAGCTTTAATATAATTCTCTTTTTTTGATAAATTAGTATTTAGACCTAATTTATCAATAAATACATCTAACGAATTATGTAATTTTACATCATAATTGTTTCCGTTTACTTCCACTTTATAGAGTTTATCTATAAAATTTTTCCCTATGACTTTTGCTTGAAATGATTTACTTTGATGAAGAACGTGTATGCTTGTGTCAGATCCAGTCACCATATCCAATTCACTAATTTGTTCTGGCGTAAAATCAAAATCATAATTATTATTGACAACAGCCTTGAATAGTTTACTCATAAAATTCCTGTTTATTCCTCTAAAATATTAAAATTATCGCAAATAAATTCTCCGAGATAGCACCTTAAAATCCAGCATTATAAATATGCATTTAAAACATGGCATACTTTTCTGTTATTTTTAGATGTTTTTTTAAACTATTCCTTATTAAAACATTGCTATTTTAATTTTCTGTTTTAATTTTGCATCGTTCTCAAAAGGGGTGCCTTTTTAATCTAGAGTTAAATCTATATTTTTATTTATTATTTAAAAATTGTTCTAAAAACATACTTTAAGTAAAAAGTAAAACCTAGGAAAAAAAAGCTGAGATCATACCCATGGAACCTAGAACAGGTAATGCTGTTTAGGGAAAATAGAAAAGCTTTTGGCTTTGAACAAAATTAACTTTAGAATAATAATCTCTTTTTATTCTCTTTAAATATATATAATGGCACTTTACATATTGCTTAAAAAAGTAAAAACTATAACTTTTTTAACACTTTTGCTTATTTCTCTGGGAACGAATGCACAAAATACTTTTGTAACTGGTAAAGTAATTAATCAAGAAAATAAACCACTGGAAGGAGCTACAATTATTGTTTCATCTCAAAAAAAAGGAACTATTTCTAATGCTGAAGGGAATTTTAAGTTAAACATGCCCAAAGGTAATTTTTTATTTGAGGTGTCATTCGTTGGATACAAAACGATTAAACAACAAATCAACACTAATAACTTCAAAAAATTAGTATTTAAACTTATCACTACAGATAATGTGTTAGAAGAAGTTTTAGTATCAGCTGTTCGAGTAAAAGCAGACGCCCCTGTTACACACTCAAACTTATCAAAAAAAGAAATTGCAAAACGTAATCTAGGTCAAGATATTCCTGTACTTTTAAATTATTTACCTTCTGTTACATCATCTTCAGACGCTGGTTCAGGAATAGGGTATACTTATATTCGTGTACGAGGTTCAGATGCTTCACGCGTAAATGTTACTATAAATGGTATTCCTTATAATGATGCAGAAAGCCAAGGTACTTTTTGGGTTAACATGGGAGACTTTGCTTCGTCAACTGAAAACTTACAACTCCAACGTGGCGTTGGAACTTCTACCAATGGATCTGGAGCTTTTGGAGCAAGTTTGAATATATTAACCGATGCCATTTCTAATGAAGCTGGTGGTGAAATTTCAAACTCCTTTGGTTCGTATGGAACCAGAAAACACACTATAAAATTCACTACTGGAAAAATTAATGAAAACTTTGAATTGGCAGGACGGCTTTCCAATATTTATTCAGATGGATACATAGATCGTGCTTTTACAGATTTAAAATCATATTTTCTTCAGGGAAGTTATAAAGATAAAAACACTTTGATAAAAGCGCTTACTTTTGGCGGTCAGGAAAAAACATATCAAGCCTGGTTTGGTTTAACAAAAGAACAACTGAACGAAGATCGTCGCCAAAATCCATATACCTACGACAATGAAACAGATAATTACTGGCAAGATCATTATCAATTACATTGGAATGAAAAAATATCAAATAGATTAACTACCAACGTTGGATTTAATTATACTAAGGGGAAAGGATACTTTGAACAATTTAAAGAAAATAGTCCTGTAACGAAATATAACGGTCTTGTTGATGCAACTGGTACAAGCTGGGATGGAACACCTGCAACAGACTTAATAGTTCGTCGTTGGTTAAATAATGATTTTTATGTAGCCAATGCAAATATAACCTATCAGAAAAATAATTTCGAGATAACATCAGGTGCGTCATACAGTTACTACTCCGGAGCTCATTTTGGAGAAGTTATTTGGGCAAAAAAGATTACAGAGGGCACTTCGATTAGAGATCGATACTACACAAGTGATGCTAAAAAAAGTGATTTCAGTATTTTTTCAAAGTTTACTTTTAATGTTTCTGATAACATAAAAACTTTTGTAGACCTACAAGGTAGATTTATTGATTACAAAACTAAAGGGTTAACTGCTGATAGAAACCCACTTGAAATCAACACCTCTTTTAGTTTCTTTAATCCTAAAGCTGGAGTTACCTATACAATAAATGATGAAAACAGCATATATGCTTCCTATGCTAATGCTAATAGAGAGCCAAATCGTGATGATTTTCAGAATGGCAAAAATGTAAAGCACGAAACCCTACATGACTTTGAATTGGGATGGAGACTAAAAAACACAAAAATTCAACTAAGCTCTAATATTTACTACATGAAATACAAAAATCAATTAATTCAGACTGGTGGCTTGAATGATGTTGGAGAGTACTTACGCAAAAATGTAGACGATAGTTACCGTTTGGGACTAGAAATTGATGCTAATATTAAAGTTAATAAGAAATTCAATATTCAACAAAACCTTACTATAAGTCGTAATAAAATAAAAAACTTCAAACTAGACCGTGATGGTACTAAACGTAATATAGGAAATACTAATATTGCTTTTTCACCAAGTATTATTGCTGGAAATATATTTACTTATTTTCCCGAAAAGAATATACAAGTAGCATTATTATCTAAATTTGTTGGTGAACAATATTTAAGTAATACAGATACAAAGGCTTCGAAATTAAAAAGCTATTATGTATCTGATCTTAATATTAGTTATGAGCTATCTCTAGAGAAAGTAATCAAAACAATAACCTTTACCGGACTCATTAACAACATCTTAAACAAAGAATATGTTGATAGGGGATATACCTATTTAGACTACTGGACAGGGCCTACTTCATTTGAAGTACAAGGTTATTATCCTCAAGCTACACGAAACTTTTTATTGGGTGCTATTTTAAAATTTTAAAATAAAAAAAATATTTGAACATTTTATCAAAATAAAAAGATTGAGAATCTTCTCAATCTTTTTATTTTACACAACTCATCATTGCATTAATTATCTTTTTAAGCTCATGAGGAGGATTTCCATCATCGAATATAGATGATTTGTATTTATTTCCCCCTTTAATTAATAAAAACTCAGCTTGTTTCGCTCTGTCCGTAGAATGATTATCTGTTGGAGCTTTATATTTTTGTATTTCAGCAAATTCTATTTCATTTAATAAATCAAGTAGTCTTTTTTGATCTTTAGTGGAAACTTTAAAGCTTTTTTCTTTTTCATTTGTTTTATATAATGCAGTTTCTGTGGTAACTTTTAAAAATAAAAAACTACCCCTTGTTGAAGCCTTATAAATTAAGGAATCAAAGCTATTTTCTGACTCTTGAGAAAAAGAAGAATAAATTACAATAAAAAATAAAATTAGAAAGTTTAATTGTTTCATGTAGTAACTCTTTTTTATTAAAAAGGACTGCTTTACACAATACTATTTGTTAAATAAGTATCAAAAAAACAATAGTAAGAAAAATAGTTGACTTTTTAAGGATTATAAAATTATTTTGTCGTTAAATATTGAGTTTCAAAAAAAATAAAGTTAACTATTCATTAACACTCTTAACATTAACAACTTATAATTTTGTCGAATATCCTCCACCCCATAAATTATATTTAAATTACAAAAACCCAACAATGAAAAACACGGCCCTTCTATTTAAAATAGCATTGATATTTGTTATTTTACAGGAAAACAATGTTTTTGCTCAAATCCCAGATTATTACAATTCCATAAATGTTAACCAAAAAGGAAAAGAGCTTAAAAATGATCTTTCTGTACTTATTTCAAGTACCCATACCACATTTTTAAGCTACACACCAGGTGTTTGGAATGCACTTAAGCAAGCTGATTTAGACCCTATTGACAAAAACAAAGTACTTCTTATTTATGGATATAATGATAACGACAATACCTCCATTAATGATCGTTCACGCTCAAAAGAAGATAATGGTGGAAATACCGGTGATTGGAATAGAGAACACACTTTTCCTAAATCTTTAGGAAAACCCAATCTGGGAACCAAAGGAGCAGGGGCTGATGCCCATCATTTAAGAGCAAGTGATGTTAAAATGAACAGTAACAGGCAAAGTACGCCTTTTGCTGACGGAGCTGGAAACGCAGGAAATGTTTCTAATGGTTGGTACCCTGGTGACGAATGGAAAGGAGATATTGCTCGAATGATGATGTATATGTATTTACGATATGGAAATCAATGTTCTCCTGAAGATGTCGGAACTGGAAAAAAAACGTACCATAATGAAATGATGGATATTTTCTTAGAATGGAATGCAGAGGATCCGGTTTCAATGCATGAGATTAACAGAAATATTATCATATCAAATATTCAAGGAAATAGAAACCCTTTTATTGATAATCCTGCCTTTGCTACATCAATTTGGGGTGGGCCACAGGCTGAAAATCGTTTCAACTCTAATAATGGAGATAATGAAGCTCCATCAACTCCAACTAGTTTAAGTGTTCAGAACATAACACAAACAACTGCTGACTTGTCTTGGACTGCTTCATCTGACAACACTGGTGTAATCGCTTATCAAATATTTAACAATAGTAAACAAATTTCTGCCACCTCTAAAACAAATTTTACAGTTACTAACTTAACACCAAACACAACGTATACATTTTTTATAAGAGCAATTGACGCTTTTGGAAATGCTTCATCAAATAGTATTGAAGTAAATTTAACCACCCTTGAAGAAGTAAATCCTCCTGTAGGATCTGCAATTGTTTTTCAAGGATTTGAAAAGACCTTAAATGATACCTGGAAATACGTTAATTCGCCTGTGAAATGTACAGACGGATCAGACATATGGGATATTGTAAAAAATGTTGGCTCTATAAATTCAGTTAATAGTGATAATCATTTTTTCGGTGTAAGAGACCTAGATGGTAACTGTGGTTCTGCTGATGGAGGTACTATTATTTTTGAAAATGTAGATATTTCGAATTATACCGATGTATCGTTATCATTTGCTATTAATGTTGTTGACTATGATGTGTCAAATGGTGATAGTATTAACTATGAGCTTTTTCATGATAACAAATCTCAAGGAACAATACCTGTAACATTGGGAAATACATACAACACTAAGGGATGGATTACTATTGAGGAAACCATTCCTAATTCAGTAAAATCAGTTAGCTTTGCCATAAGTGTAAAGCAAAACGGAGGAAGTGATTATGCTGGTTTTGATGATATTCAATTGCAAGGAAACGAAATAAAATCAACTTCAAATATTATAATCAATGAAGTAGATGCGGACACACCTGGTACTGACACTCAAGAATTCGTAGAATTATATGATGGAGGAACAGGAAACACAAGCCTTAATGGATTCGTTCTAGTTTTTTATAACGGTTCAAATAATCAAAGTTATGCTACTTATGATTTAGATGGGCAAAAAACCAATAATGAAGGTTATTTTGTTATTGGAAACGCTGGTGTACCTAATGTTTCTTCCCTTACTTTTAATAGTAATGGGCTTCAAAATGGAGCTGACGCAGTAGCGCTATACTTGGGAAATGCAATTGATTATCCTAATAATTCAAAAATCAGTACCGAAAACCTTATTGATGCCTTTGTGTACGACACCAATGATGCTGATGATGTTGAGCTAAAAAAACTTTTAAATAAAGACCAACCTCAAGTCAATGAAAATGGTGCTGGTAATAAAAATATCCATTCATCTCAACGCTTCGAAAATGGTAGTGGTGGAGCGAGAAATACAGAATCTTACGTACAAGCAATACCAACACCTGGTAAGAAAAATGAGTTAGAGCCTCAGGCAACCAAAGCTATACCTATTGTAGAAGCAAGAACCAAATCAGAAGGTGAAACTGTTACTATTACAGGAACCTTAACCGTATCAGATCAATTTTCTGGATCTGCTTATTTACAAGATAATACAGGAGGAATTGCTATTTTTGATAAGCAAATATATGGTGATGGTGTTTTTATGATTGGTGATTCTATAACAGTGACTGGAATAAGAAGTAGCTTTAATAATCAAATTCAGATTAGTTCAGTTGCAGAAGTTATAAAAAACGGAAAATCTTCGATCTCAATCAAACCTAAAACAATAACGTTAAGCCAATTGTCAGCACATCCTGGAGAGCTAGTTCGCATTAAAAATCCAAAATTCCCTGATCCAGGAAATATCTTTTTTGGAAATTCAAATTATACGCTTACGGATAAAAGCGGTAAAGCAGATATAAGAATAGATATGGATGTTAAGAGTATTGTGGGACTAGGACAACCACAATCTTGCAATGAAATAGTAGGTGTAATAAGTAGATTTAGAAATACTTATCAAATTTTACCAAGAAATCGTAAAGATATTGCATGTGCTAATAATTACGAAGTACCAGATATTTTTATCGAAGTAGACAAATCAAAAGCGTTAGACATAGCAACATGGAATATTGAATGGTTTGGTGATGAGTCAAATTCACCTTCAGCTGGAAGTCCGAATTCAGACGCTATACAGAAAGACAGCGTAAAAAAGGTAATTCAAGCTCTTAATGCCGATATTATTGCTGTGCAAGAAATTGTTGATATTCCTCTTTTCACAGAAATGATTAATGAGCTACCTAATTATAAATTTATTCTTTCAAGTGCTACTTCTTACCCTAACGATAGCAAAGAACCGAAACAACATATCGGCTTTATTTATAATAAGAACACAGTATCGGTTACAGATTCAAAAGTATTATTAGAGTCAATTCATCCATATTATAATGGTGGAGACGAATCGGCACTTGTAAATTACCCTTCAAATGATAAGACGAGATTTTACGCCAGTGGAAGGTTGCCATTTATGATTACAGCTAATATTACTATAGACGGAAATACAAAGGAATTCAATCTTGTAAATATTCATGCCAGAGCGAATAGTCGTAAAGACGCTCAGAATCGTTACGATATGAGAAGATATGATATTCAAATTTTAAAGGATTCTCTAGATACATCTTATGCTGATAAAAATATTGTTCTCTTAGGGGACTATAATGACGACGTAGATGAAACTGTCGCAGATGTCACAACCACTATATCTACTTATAATTCATTTATAGAGGATTCTGAAAACTATAACATTGTATCTTCATCTTTAAGTGATCTTGGATTCAGATCATATGTTTCAAGAGACAATATGATAGATCATATCATGCTTTCTAATGAATTAAATGAAGAATATATCACAACTTCCGAACGTGTTCATTACGAATTCTACAACGCTAACTATACTAACACTGTATCTGATCATTTCCCTGTATCTACACAGTTGTTAATAAAATCTCTCATGATAGATAGGGTAATAACTTCAGGTGTTTCATGTAATGGAAATCAGGATGGAAAAGCAACAGTATCTATTTCGGGAGGATGCTCTCCTTATACATACAAATGGAGTAATGGCGCACTAACTGAAGAAAATACTATTTCGGAACTTATTGCCGGAAATTATTCTGTTGAAGTTAAAGATGCTTTGGGTAACACAGTAACAACCTCATTTAAAATTTCAGAAAATGAACCTCTATCAGCGGTTATCTCTGATGAGAAAACAATTTACTACGGATATGAAACTAGTTATACAACTATTAATGTTTCAGAAGTTAAAGGTGGTCATCCTCCATATACATATCGATGGAATAATGGGGCTATAACAACTAGTAATATTATTCAGCCTTCAAAAACCACAACATATTCTGTTGAAATTACAGATGCTAAGGGATGCTCTATAAATATCAGTACAACCGTAAAGGTAATAGATATTAGGTGTGGAAAGAAGCTCAATCGTGTTGAAATGTGCTTTAGGGGAAAGTCAATTTGTGTTCCAAAATACTTTGTTAATTTTTACTTACACTATGGAGCAACTTTAGGTAGTTGTAATACTAATGATTTTTATTTCACACAATTTAGAGTTTTCCCAAACCCTTTTGCAAGAAACAGCTATGTCAAAATAAAAGGGTCAACAAATAAAACAATAGAACTGATCGTTTATAACTGTATTGGAAAACAGGTCTTCAAAGAAAAAGTTAACCTTATTAATAATAAAGCCAATGCAACGTTAAAATTATCTCATTTGAAAAGAGGACTTTATTACTTACAAGCAATTGTAGATGGTAAAGTAAAAAAGAGGAGAACTCTTTACAAATATAGATAGTAACTAAAAACTTTTTATTTCGGCATCTAAAATTAGATGCCGTTTTTCATTTGAAAGTAATTAGTATCCTTATCACTATTATGAATATATTTGCCAAAAAATATATTTATTATGAAAAATATACACAACACTAAAGTTTTAGCAGCACAAGTATCTCAAGAAGAAAGAATAGCTTTTTATAAAAAAACATATTCTCATGTAGCAGGAGGAGTTTTTCTTTTTTTAGTTTTTGAGTTTTTATTCCTACAAAGTGCCAGTCTTGTAAACTTTGCACTATCTATGTTGGATGGATATAAATGGTTAATCTTATTAGGCGGTTTTATGCTCGTTACAAACTATGCTGAAAGTACTGCGATGAAAACTTCGGATAAAAATGTTCAGTATTTAGCATATTCCATTTATATTTTTGCTGAAGCATTTATCTTTGTCCCCCTTATTTATATGGCTATTAATGCTACTAATAGTTTCGAAATTTTAAATCAGGCAGCTATTGTAACCCTCGGTTTATTTACAGGAATATCTTCAATTGTATTTATCACTAAAAAAGATTTTTCTTTTATTAGAGCTGGTTTAGCTTTAGGGTTTTTCATAGCTATAGCCTTAGTTATTGCTGGAGCAATTTTTGGTTTCAACTTAGGTCTGTGGTTTTCTGTAGGAATGTGTGTTTTAGCTGGAGGTTCTATTTTATATCAAACTTCTAATATGGTTCACAAATATTCGACCGAAGATTATATTCCTGCAGCTTTAGGTTTATTTGCATCTTTAATGTTATTATTCTGGTATATAATACAGCTTTTCTTGTCTCGAGACTAAGAAGAATAAAACTTGTAAAAAATAAAAAGGCATCTCGAAATCATTCAAGATGCTTTTTTTATGAAAAAATTCATTTTTTAATACTTTCACTTAGAAGAATTAGAAAATTTTCTTCTTATACTTTTTAAACCAACATCATTTGTGCCTTTTTTATAGCTCCCAACAATATGTCTATCTCCTCTTTCGTATTATAAAAAGCAAAAGAAGCCCTTACAGTACCTGGTATACAAAAGAAGTCCATAATAGGTTGCGCACAGTGATGGCCTGTCCTAACAGCTATTCCTAATTTATCGAGGATTGTTCCGATATCATAAGGATGAATCCCTTCTATATTAAAGGAAATAACAGCTGTTTTGTTAGTTGTACCATAAATTTTTAATCCATCAATCTCCTCAAGTTGTTTGGTTGCATATTTCAACAAGTCATTTTCCTGTTTCATAATAAATTCAAACCCAATTGAGTTCATATAATCTAAAGCGACACCAAAAGCAATACCTCCGCATATATTTGGTGTTCCTGCCTCAAACTTATGTGGCAAACCAGCATAAGTAGTTTTTTCAAAAGTCACTGTTTCAATCATTTCACCTCCTCCTTGATAAGGTGGTAATAAATTCAATAACTCTTCTTTACCATATAGAACACCAACTCCTGTAGGACCACACATTTTATGAGCAGAAACTACGTAATAATCAACATCTAATTTTTGAAAATCTGGTTTAATATGAGGGCAAGCTTGTGCTCCATCTATAAGTACTTTAGCTCCTACTTCATGAGCGGAATCTATTATTTCTTTAACAGGATTAATAGTTCCTAGAGCATTTGATACATGGTTACAAAAAACAAGCTTCGTTTTCGAATTTAAAAGTTTATGATAAGCTATCATATCCAAAGCTCCATCATCTTTCATTGGAATTACTTTTAAAACTGCTCCTACTTTTTCGCATACCATTTGCCATGGTACAATATTAGAATGATGCTCTAAAGCAGATACCAATATCTCATCTCCAAAACTTAAAATAGAGGAATAACCAGATGCTACTATATTTATACTATGCGTAGTACCAGAAGTCAAAATTATCTCATATGAGTTTTTTGCATTAAAATGCTTTTGAATCTTTATTCTTGACGCCTCATATTTATCTGTTGCCTCTTGGCTTAGAGCATGTACGCCTCTGTGAATATTTGCATTGTAATTAGAATAGTAATCAATTATTGCATCAATAACGATTTGAGGAGTCTGAGAAGTAGCTCCATTATCAAAATAAACCAATTGTTTCCCATTAACTTTTCTTTTTAAAATTGGGAAATCTTCTCTAATTTTCTCTATAGTGGGCATTTGCTATTCTATTTAACACAAAGGTACGGCTTGATTTTCAAAAAAAACAAGAATCAAATAAATTATTCGTATATTATAATAGTTCTAAATTTTTAAAATCAAACTAGTAGATAACAAGATATAACAAAAGACATCGGTATACATTTTTTTACTGAAATTAGTTATTTTTGCTTAAAATATTTAGAATGAAATCATTTAAATTCCCCCTTCTTCTTGTAATTCTTTTTATAATTTTTATTCTTCTGTATTTAAACTATCCGCGTTTAAATATCCTTGCTGGCTATTCTGCAAAAAACACTGCCTCGTCTGTATTTGTTGCTGGTAGAACACTTGCGTTTACTGATAGCACAGACAATAATTTCTCCCCAATCAATCTAACGTCTGATAAGATCAATAGCAAAGAAAAATCAGCTTCAGGGTCAGTTTTTGGTTTATTAACCAGGAAAGCTATTTACAGAAAAGGGCAAGGATGTGTTTTAATTGGTAATGACTTTAATACCCAAAAAACTTTTTTAGTTCCCAAAAGAACAAGACCTAACATAAAATCTTCATTTCCTTTTGGAAATAAACCACAGGAAGATACAATATTCAAAAATATTAATTATCAAAAATTGAATTCAGCCATAGAATCAATGTTTAACCCAATTAATAAAACAAGAGCTGTTGTTGTTGTTTATAAAAATCAAATTATAGCAGAAAAATATGGACCTGAATTCACCAAGAACTCTAAAATTTTAGGTTGGTCAATGACAAAAAGTATTACGGGTACATTATTCGGAATTTTACAATGTCAAGGACACTTAAATGTTTTCGACAAAGCGCCGATTTCGGAATGGCAAAATGATGATCGAAAAAATATCTCCATTCATAATTTACTTCAAATGAACTCAGGACTTGAATGGGAAGAAGATTATAATACCATTTCTGATGTGACTAAAATGCTATTTTTAGAAAAAGATATGACAAAAGTACAAATTGACAAACCTTTTGTTGGAAAACCAAATGAGACATGGAATTATTCTTCTGGAACTACAAACTTACTATCAGGCATTCTTAGACAACAATTTGACTCTCATCAAGAATATTTAGATTTCTGGTACCAAGCATTAATTGATAAAATAGGCATGAACTCAATGTTAGTAGAAACCGATATGAATGGAAATTACGTAGGATCATCTTATGCTTGGGCAACCCCAAGAGATTGGGCTAAGTTAGGACTTTTATATTTAAACAATGGTAATTGGAACGGTGAACAATTATTTGATAAAGATTGGGTCGATTATGCAACAACGCCAACGCCAACTTCGAATGGGGGGTATGGAGCTCAGATATGGCTAAATGCAGGAAATAGATATCCTGACGTACCCAAGGACATGTATTCTTTTAATGGCTATCAAGGACAAAATGTTTTTATATTACCAGAACAAGAAATGGTAATTGTTCGTATGGGGCTGACAAAAAATGCAGACATTAATTTATTTTTAAAATCTATAATTTCAGTAATAAAAAACTAAAATATGAATCCTTATTACTATGTAATTTCCATTAACGGTCTACTATTTTTTTTTAGTATTATATTTTATCTATTTCCTCCTAAAAAAATTAGCTCAATTTATGGATATAGAACACCAAAAACAATGAAAAACGAAACAGTATGGAAATTTGCTAATGCTTTTTTTGTGCAACAATTTTTTAAATATTCGGCAATTTCCTTTATAATGGCTCTTTTATTTGTTTATCTATTTAAGCACGTAAGCTGGCAACCAATGGCTATTATGCTTATATCTTTGGCTGTTTCAGTAGTAAAAACGGAAATAGAGATCGGTAAAAATTTTGACGATAACGGTAACCAAAAATAAACTTCAACAATTCTAAGAAGAACTAGGCTTAAAGTCCCTTTTGTAATAAACTATTTTTTATACTCCTCCTTTAGGATTGAAATATCTTTAATAATTTTCTGTATTTCTTCCTTCTTAGTCCCATCATAAATACCTCTTATTCTTCGTTCTTTATCGATGAGCACGAAATTTTCTGTATGTATAAAATCATTCTCATCTCCGTTTCCTTCATCTAGAACTGCGAAATAACTCTTACGAGCTAAATCATATATGTGCTTCTTGTCACCTGTAGTTACATTCCACTTACTATCAATAACACCCTTCATATCAGCATAATTGCGAAGTACAGAAACACTATCAATGGTTGGAGTAACTGAATGTGACAGAAACGCTATATCATCATCATTTATATAGTAATTTTGTAGGTCTGTCATATTACTAGCCATGACAATACAAATATTCTTACACCTCGTAAAAAAGAAATCTGCTACATAGATTTTATCTTTATAATTATTTTCAGTGATAGTATCTCCATTTTGATTAATCAGTTTAAAGTTTGCTACCGTATGATTTTTTGATTTTCCCCTTAAGGATACATCAACAAGTTTTGGATTAATATCTTTGGGATTAAGTATAGGTAATCTGTTTTCCACCTTTACTAGATGATAGTAAAACGGTAACCCAACAGCCATAAAAACTATAAAAAATATAAACGTATTCTTTGACTTTTTAAAGAACAGTAGATCCATTTTGAATAAATTGTGTATCACAAAAATACAGCTTTAAAAATCGTTTTTATTCCATTGAAACGAAAAGTTTGTTAAAAGAAAAAATAGATTAGGCTTCAAACTTTTAGAACTCTTTTTAAAAACGTACATTTGTCAGATTTTAAAAATATAGAAACGATACGTTTTATGGAAATTTTAATAAAGGCATCTCAATTTATTTTAAGTTTATCACTACTTATAGTTCTTCATGAATTGGGACACTTCATTCCTGCCAAATTATTTAAGACAAAAGTTGAAAAGTTCTATTTATTTTTCGATTATAAATTTTCACTATTTAAAAAGAAAATTGGAGAAACTGTCTATGGAATCGGTTGGATTCCTCTGGGTGGGTATGTTAAAATTGCTGGTATGATTGATGAAAGCATGGATAAGGAGCAAATGAAGCAAGAACCGAAACCATGGGAATTTAGATCGAAGCCAGCTTGGCAACGACTAATCATAATGCTAGGAGGTGTCACCGTAAATTTTATTCTAGGTATTTTAATCTACATCTGTTTATTATGGGGATATGGAGAAAAGTTTATACCTAATGAAAATGTTAAAGATGGTGTTTGGGTACAAGACTCATTAGCTATGAATTTAGGCTTAAAAACTGGAGACAAAATTATAAATATCGATGGTGAAAAGCCAAGAATGTTTCGGGAACTTACAGCCAAATTTATTAATGGGGAAGTATTTTCTATTGAAAGGAATGGAAAAACTATAACAAAACAAATTCCTGAAAACTTTATTGCTCAACTAATCGACAAAAAGGAAAAATTAGAACGTCCTCTAATTTCATTAAGAGTTCCATTCATGATTGCAAAATTGAGTGACAGTTCATTGAATATAAATTCTGGGCTAGAAAAAAAAGATTTAATCGTTGGTGTCAATGGAACAAAACTCAAATACTACGATGAAATTGTTAGTAGTTTTCAAACTTATAAGAATCAAACTATTTCATTAAATGTAAAAAGAGGCGAAGAACTAAAAACAGTAAATGTAAAAATTTCTCAGGAAGGAAAAATAGGTGCCTATCCAGTTAACTTATCTCAAGAACAACTTGAGAGGTTAGGATATTATAAACTAGCTAACTTTAATTACTCTTTTACTGAGGCGATTCCTAAAGGTTTTCAAAAAACTTGGACAACTTTAACAGACTATGTCAAGCAATTGAAAAAAATCTTTAATCCTAGTACTGGAGCTTACAAAGGTTTAGGTGGTTTCTTATCTATCGCAGATGTATTTCCTTCAGCATGGAGTTGGTATGCTTTCTGGAGTATTACTGCCTTTTTATCTATAATGTTAGGTTTCATGAATCTTTTACCAATTCCTGCTTTAGATGGAGGCCATGTAGTGTTTACGCTTTGGGAAATGATTACTGGTAAAAAGCCCAGCGATAAATTTTTAGAATATGCACAGATAATAGGCTTCATTATTTTACTTGCATTACTAATTTTCGCAAATGGTAATGATATTGCCAGAAAATTATTCTAAAAGAACTCATCAATAAAAAGTACTTGATAAAAAACAGCTAGAAACTCTCGAGATATTATCTCGAGAGTTTTTTATTTTTACTAAATGAAACTCCAACCACCTTTTAAAAAAATAATTCATGTTGACATGGATGCTTTTTACGCTTCCGTTGAACAACTAGATAATCCTGAATTAATTGGAAAACCTGTGGCTGTCGGAGGAAGTGAAGTTAGAGGTGTGGTTTCGGCAGCTAGTTATGAAGCTAGAAAATATGGAATTCGATCAGCGATGAGTGGTATTTTGGCTCGAAAAAAATGTCCTCATTTGGTTTTTGTGAAACCTCGTTTTGCTCGATATAAGGAAATCTCTTCTAAAATTAGAACCATTTTTCATGAATATACCGATCTAGTGGAACCTTTATCGCTAGACGAAGCCTATCTAGATGTTACAGAAAATAAAAAAGGAAATCCCTCTGCAAGTTTAATTGCTCAGGAAATACGTAAGAAAATTTGGGAAAAACTTCAACTGAAAGCATCCGCAGGTATCTCTATTAACAAATTCTTAGCCAAAGTGGCCTCCGATTTTAATAAACCTGATGGACAAAAGACTATAAATCCTGATGAAGTTATTAATTTTCTAGAAGAACTCCCAATTAATAAATTTTATGGCATCGGTAAAGTTACAGCAGCCAAAATGCATAATCTTGGCATCTTTGACGGTGCTGATTTAAAGAAAAAATCTCTTGAAGAGCTAACTAAATTGTTTGGAAAATCAGGAAATCATTACTACCATATCGTTCGAGGTATTCAAAAAAACGAAGTGAAACCCGATAGAACTCGCAAATCAATTGCAGCAGAACGCACATTCATAGATAATATTTCTTCTGAAATATATATGCTGGAACGTCTAGAAAGTATTGCAGATGAACTAGAAAAAAGAATGATTAACTCAAAAACGAAAGGAAAAACCATTACCTTAAAAATAAGATACAGCGATTTTACTCAACAAACTCGAAGCAAAACAATTTTAAATTTTATATCAAAAAAAAAGGATTTCTTTCCCTCAGTAAAAGAACTTCTTTTTCAAGAAAATTTAAGAGAATCCGTTAGATTACTTGGCATTTCAATTAGTAACTTGGATAATAACAAACATCCAATATCTATTCAACTTTCTTTCGATTTTTAACTTAAAGGAATTTTTAAAGTAACTCTTGTTCCCTTTGGATCCCCATTTTTCTTTATTAAATCACTGTATTCCAAAGTATAATTGTTCTGAAAACTATCGGAAAAATTTCTCAGCCTTTGTTTTGTTAATTCTATCCCTATTGATTTTCTCTTTAATGATTTATTTGTTTTTATTTTAAAAGCCTGATACCTACCAACACCATTATCTTCGATCTCGATTTGAAAGTAATCATCAGAACATTTAGTTACTTTCAAAGAAACTTTTTTATCGCCTCTCTTTGAAGATAATCCATGCCAAATAGCGTTCTCTAAAAATGGTTGGAGTATTAGTGGTGGAATTTTTACTTTATCAAGATTTATAGCCTCATCAACTTTTTCGATGTAATTTATTTCGTTTGAAAATCTCATGTTTTCAATACTCATATATAATTTCATCGTTTTCAACTCTTCACTTAAACTAACCTCTTTCGTTTTTGAGGACTCTAAAATACTCCTTATTAACTTTGAAAACTTATTTAAATAGAATACTGCATTCTTTTGTTCGTTTTTTATAATATAAAGTTTTATTGAATTTAATGCATTAAAAACAAAATGAGGATTCATTTGACTTTGGAGTGCTTCTTGTTTAAGCATAAGAATTTTCTTTTCATCATTCAGAAGCCTCTGTCCGTATATTGCATAAAGTAAAACACCAAACAAGGCTATCGAAACTAGAGCTATAACTAATACGTTTCTATTACGAGTTAATTTAAGCTTTGTTATCTCATTTTCCTTTGCTAATCCTTTTATCTTATTATTCTTAACTTCATTGTCATATTTATTAATTAAATTATTTACATAAAGTACATTTCTATCATTAAAAGTTTTACGTTCTCCCTCAATTGATTTTTTATAGAACATATAAGCTTTTTTATAATTTTCTTGTAACAAATATATTTCTGAAAGGTACTCGTATGATTTATTAAAAATTTTAGGTAAACCATACTTAATTCCTACTTGAAGAGCTTTTTTAATACTTTTTTCAGCTTCTTTTAATCTTAAAAGTTTTACTTGACAATACCCATAAGTATTATAAAAAATTCCTGAATAATAACTATTATCCATTCCGTCAACTATGGACCTTACTTCTTTAATTACGTCAAAAGCCTTAAGGTATTCCCCTCTCATTATCAAAATATTACTAATACTATTATGACATATAGCTTTCCCTAATTCTGATTTAATCTCCTTATTATACTTTAAAGATAAATTATAGTTTTCCAGCGCAGCGTTAATATCTCCCAGATTTTGATAAGCAAGCCCCATGTTTTGATAATTAATCGCTAAACCTCTTTTATCAGATAATTTTCTTTGAGTAACAATTGCTTCTTCAAATTTATCAAGAGCAAGCTTGTATTGCTTTAAAGTTAGATAAATATTACCTATACTATTTTGAGAGATACTTTTATTACGCATAATATTTTCAGTATCTTCTTCATAATTATTAAGTAATTCAAGAGCATATTGATGATAATTCAATGCACTTCTAATTTTCTCCTGTCTCCTATAAACAACTCCTATAAGATTTAACGTAGTTATTTCTGCAGGAATCTCTTTTATTTTCCTAGAAATGTTTAAAGCTTTATCATGGTTTTCTATTGATTCTCTATATAAAGATTTATTTCTCTGAGCTTTTCCAATCGAATTATATGCATATATTTTCCCAAATTCATTTCCATACTTAAAGCTTTTCTCTAGTAAATTATGTCGATCATAATTACTAAATTTAAAAGGCTCAAAATAAGCCTCCACCTCAAAAAATGTTTGGAATTTCTTTTCAAAATATTCATTAATGATTTCATCATTTTCAGACAGATTATGCTGCCCAAATGCCATAACCGAAAAAAACATTACGAAGAAAAAAACTAGCCCTTTTTTATCCATCAAAGTTAAAATTTATCGAGAAAATCAGATTTTTTTTGTCTTGAAACAGGGATTTTATGCCCTCCCTCTAAAACAACGTAACCATCTGCCTTCAAAAACTCCTTAATTTTATTTAAATTAATAATGAAAGAATTGTGTATTCTAAAAAACTGATCGTCTGGAAGTAATAGGTTTACTTCCTTCAATTTCTTTGTAATTACAATTTTTTTATTCTGTACCATGTATATAGAACTATAATTTCCATCAGATTCTACGTAAATAATTTCTGATTCATCCAAAAATATTAGTTTACCATCTGTACTAATAGTTATTTTTCTTCTATTAAATTGTTCGTTAAAACTCGTTAGAATTTTTTCAAATTTTTGTGTACTGTCTGTTTTTGAATGATACGTTTTTATTCGATTTAACGTTTCTTCTAAATCATCAGAATCAATCGGTTTTAGTAAATAATCTATTGCTTGATTTTTTAATGCTTTTATAGCATACTCGTTATATGCTGTAGTTATGACAACTGCAAAATCTCTCTTTTTTAGCTTTTGTAATAATTTAAAGCCATCCATTGTAGGCATTTCTATATCTAAAAAAAGACAATCTAAACTATTCGAATTTATATAATCTATTGCTTTTTTTTCGTCTGAAAATGTCTTAATCACCTCAATATCACTACTAAAATTAGAAAGTTCCCACTTAAGTCCCTGAATAGCTTTAGGTTCATCGTCAACAATAACTGCTTTTAACATGTATTACTTTTGTACCAAATGTACCTTAATAAAAATTAAAAATAAAATGGTTTTTTGATAATTAGCTACAAAAAACATTAATTTATGACCTTATATAAAATTAATCACTCCATTTATACAACTGAAACAACTAACTATACATAACCGTTTCACCAAACTGTTTTTTAGTCGCATCTTTGTAGTGTATTATACAAGGGGAATCATTTTGATAATTGGGGGATTAGTCAAAAATGATAATTAAATTGAGAGGTATTGTTTTAACAATACCTTTCTTTTTTTTACACATCTAGCATTATTATTTTTTTACAGCATAAAAAAAACTGTTTCATATATTATATGAAACAGTTTTTTTTTATACTAATAAACAATGTTTATACCTCAAAAGGAACTATAGAAACATACGATTTATTATCTCTTTTCTTTTGAAACTTCACAACACCATCAACTCTTGCATGTAAAGTATGATCTTTACCCATGTATACATTTTCTCCTGGATTGTGTTGAGTACCTCTTTGACGAACAATAATATTACCAGCAATTGCCGCTTGCCCTCCGAAGATTTTTACACCTAAACGTTTCGATTCCGATTCACGACCGTTTTTCGAACTACCGACACCTTTTTTATGAGCCATCTTTTAAGTTTTTAAGGTTAATTATTTACTTAATACTTCAATTAATTCAGCTTTCTTAAGAGAAGTGTATCCACTGATACCTTTTTCTTTTGCTAAAGCCTTTAATTCAGAGACAGTTTTTGAGCTTAAATCATTAGCGTCTACTACTTCCTCTGCTTTGGGAGCTTCTTTCTTAGCTACTGCTTTTTTTACACCTGAACTAGCAATTGCTTCAATCTGAATTTCAGTTAAGTATTGTCTGTGTCCATTTTTTTTCTTGTAACCTTTTCTTCTCTTCTTTTTGAAAACAATTACTTTATCACCTTTTAAGTGACCTAAAATCTTAGCAGTAACTCCTGCTCCTTCTATAGCTGGGGCGCCAACTGTTATACTTCCACTTTCTTCTATAAGCATTACTTTATCAAAAGTTACTTTTGATCCTTCTGCTTCTTGTAAGCGGTGAACGTATACTTTTTGGTCTTTTGCTACTTTAAATTGCTGCCCTGCTATCTCTACGATTGCGTACATACTTCTTATTTTGCGTTTATACATTAACACGCAACTCTATAATAGAATTGCGGGTGCAAATATAGTTGTTATTTCTTTAACTCACAATCTACTAGTCATAAAAGCAACAATTCATTTTTAAAAAAATAAAAAAAAGTTATTTTTTGTAACTAATAACCAAAATATGAGTCATATTTTTGATAATTAATAAAGTAAATTAAAAGTAATAGATGAAAAAAAATATTTTCACTCTTGCTGCCACTGTTGCATTTGTTCTTGCATCGAACGCACAGAAGGTTGATTTTGAAGAGTACGACTTAACTAATGGAATGCATGTAATTCTTCATCAAGACAATACTGCACCGATCGTAACAACATCAGTAATGTATCATGTTGGAGCCAAAGATGAAGAACCTAATCGTACAGGAATGGCTCATTTTTTTGAGCATTTATTATTTGAAGGCACTAAAAACATAAAAAAGGGAGATTGGTTCAAGATTGTATCCTCTAACGGAGGAACCAACAATGCAAATACAACAGATGATCGAACATACTATTATGAAGTTTTTCCATCAAATAATTTAGAATTAGGTTTATGGATGGAATCAGAAAGATTAATGCATCCTGTTATAAAACAAGAAGGAGTTGACACTCAAAATGAAGTGGTCAAAGAAGAAAAGCGTTTAAGAGTTGATAACCAGCCCTATTCTCGCTTTCTTGAAAATGTTAAAAAACATATGTTTAAGAAACATCCTTATAAGGGTACTACAATTGGGAAAATGAAACATCTTGATGCAGCAACTTTAGATGAATTTCTTGCTTTTAATAAAAAATTCTATATTCCAAACAATGCTACCCTAGTAGTAGCTGGAGATATTAACATTCAAGAAACTAAAAAATTAATCAAAGCATATTTTGGACCGATACCTAAAGGGAAAAATATTATAAGAAATTTTCCTAAGGAAGACCCTATAGAAAAAGAATTTAAAGCAAAGGCTTATGATCCAAACATTCAAATACCCGCTATAGTTGCAGCATACAGAACTCCCTCAATGAAGACAAGAGATGCTCGTGTATTAGATATGATTTCTTCCTATTTAAGCAGTGGTAAAAGCTCTGTACTATATAAAAAACTTGTTGACAAGAAAAAAATGGCATTTCAAGCTGGTGCTTTTAATTTAAGTCAAGAAGATTATGGAACCTACATCTTATATGCGCTTCCATTAGGAGCGAATACACTTGATGATCTAATAAAAGAAATTGATGTAGAAATTGATAAAATTCAAAATGAATTAATTTCTGAAAAAAGCTTTCAAAAGTTACAAAACAAGTTTGAAAATGATTTTGTAAACTCAAACTCAAACATCGAGGGCATTGCCAATTCATTAGCTCGATTTAACGTACTTTATGGCAACACTAACCTTATTAATACAGAGATCGATATTTACAGATCCATCACAAGAAAAGAAATTCAAACAGTAGCTCAAAAGTACTTAAATAAGAAACAACGCTTGGTAATGGAGTATTTGCCAGAGTCAAAAAAATAATTCCAGTAACTAGACATAATATGAAGAAAATTATAGCATCAGCAGTAGCATTGGTAACCATGTCTTTTGCTGTTACAGCGCAACAAATAGATAGAAGTATCCAACCGAAACCAGGGCCTTCCCCTAAAATTAAATTAGGGAAAGCTCAAAAATTTAATCTATCAAACGGATTAAAAGTTATTATGGTTGAAAACCATAAACTTCCGCGTGTCTCAGCATCATTAACTATTGATAACCCCCCTTTAATTGAAGGAAATAAGGCTGGAGTATCTGAATTAATGGGAGACCTTCTAGGAAGCGGCACTTCAAAAATTTCAAAAGACAATTTTAATGAACGTATTGATTATTTAGGCGCTTCTATTTTTTACAAAAGTAATGGAGCATATGCCTCATCGTTAACCAAATACTTTACTGAAATATTAGAATTAATGGCTGAAGGTGTTAAGGATCCTCTATTTACTAAAGAGGAATTTGATAAAGCTGTAGAAAGGACGCTAGAAGGTATTAAATCCAATGAAAAAAATGTAAAAGCAATAGCAAGAAGGGTAGAAAACGCATTAGTGTATGGTAAAAATCATCCTTATGGAGAGTTCATCACAAAAGAAAGTATTAATCAAATTACTTTGGAAGATGTAAAAAATAATTACACTACTTACTACAAACCTAATAATGCTTATTTAGTTATCGTTGGTGATATTGACACTAAAAAAACTAAAAAACTAGTAGAAAAATATTTTGATTCATGGAAAAAAGGAGTTATTCCATCATCAACAACACCAAAACCTAAAAATGTAAGTGCCACAGAAATCAATTTTATTGATATGCCAAACGCTGTTCAATCTGAAGTTTCTGTAATTAACTCAATAGACCTAACTTTAGGAGATAAAGATTACTATGCTGCATTATTAGCTAATAATATTCTTGGAGGTGGTGGAACAGCTCGTTTATTCATGAATTTACGAGAAGACAAAGGGTACACCTACGGGTCTTATTCAAACATATCTCAAGATAAATTAGAAGGAGCAGGAACCTTTAAGGCTAGTGCTGCCGTTAGAAATGTTGTTACTGACAGCGCTGTAGTTGAAATTCAAAAAGAAATCAATAAAATACGATACCAAAAGGCTTCAAAGGAAGAGCTTAAAAATTCAAAAGCTAAATACATTGGTAATTTCGTAAGGAATGTTCAAAAACCAAAAACAATTGCCCGATTTGCTTTGAATATAGCTAAATACAATTTACCCGATAATTTCTATGAAGATTATCTAAAAAACATTAATGCAGTTACTTTAGAGGAGGTTCAAAATGCAGCTTTAAAATATTTTAAAGGAGATAATGCTCGAATAATTATTACAGGTAAAGGTCTTGATGTACTTAAAAATCTAGAAAAAAACTCCGATTATACAATTAATTATTACGATAAATACGGAGAACCAACATCAAAACCTGCAATGAAAAAAGAGATTCCTGCTGGAGTTACAAAAGAAAGTATTTTGAATAAATACTTTGATGCTTTAGGTGGTGTTAATAAAATTAAATCCCTTTACTCAACATTTACTACTTACGAGGGCGAAGCAGCAGGTAATAAGATTAAGAACATTGAAAAAAGAACTGCGTCAAACTATGAAAATTCTCTTGGGATGAATGATAATATAATGATGAGAATGATCATGAATAAAGAATCTGTAAAAATTAATGGACAACCATTACCTGCAGATATGGCAACTGAAATGACTTTTTCACTTGGAGTATTTCCTGAAATCGGATATTTAAAAGATGAAAACACAAAACTAACAGGAATTGAATCAGTTAATAGTCAAGAAGCCTATGTGATATCTCGGAAAGGAAAAATAATATCATGGACCTCTTATTACGATTCAAAAAGTGGTTTAAAAATTAAAGAAATTCAAACAACCAATATGGGAGGGACGGCACAAAATCAAGAAACTGTTTATAGTGACTACAAGCAGTTTAATGGTGTTCTTTTTCCTTCTAAAAAAACGGGAAATTTAGGCCCACAGAGCATAAATCTAATACTGATTGATGCCAAAGTAAATGAAGGCGTTTCCGATGCTGACTTTAAATAAAAAATTCCTTTTTAAGAGTCAAGTTTTCTCTTGACTCTTTTTATTTTTTCTTATTTACCATATAAACCCCTAATAATATAACCAGTGCGGCTATTATCTGAATTCCACTTAGCTTCTCTCCATCAATTACGCCCCATATAACAGCTACAACTGGTATTAAGTAAGTTACAGACGTTGAAAAGATTGGCGAAGAAATCTGAATTAACTTATTAAATATTATTTTGGCCATCACCGTTCCGAATATAGCTAATATGAATATATATATAAGTGCTGTCTTTGTTTGAGATGTTAACTCAAATGACCCAGGAAAGTCAGAGTAAAAAAGTATTATTAAAGCTGGAATAATAATAAAAATGAAGTTGCCTACTGTGATGGCTAAAGCATCTAAATCTTGTAAATACTTTTTAATAATATTTACATTAAATGCATAACCAAAAGATGAAATAATTGGCAATAAAGCATACCAATAATTTTGATTAGGATTCATAGTTGCTCCTTGAGAAATCAAAACAATAGTCCCACATAAACCGATAAATATTCCCACTAATTGCTCTTTTTTAAAATTGAAACTAAAAAAAGTAGCTCCTATCCATAAAGCATTAAAAGGTGTAATTGAATTTAATATTGAAGCTATGGAACTATCAATACCCATGATCGCATAAGCATACATAAAAGCTGGGAAAAACGTACCCAAAAGTGAACTTATTAAAATCCACTTCCATTGTTTTTTTTTTATTGATTTAATTGATGAATAGCCTATAATTAACAAGAAAAAACCTGCTATAACCAGTCTTAATGCACCAACTTGAATAGGAGTTAAGCCAATAAGAGCTCTTTTCATAAGGATAAAAGAACTACCCCAAACAAGAGAAAGCGTAATGAGGTATAACCATTTTTGGTGATTAATAAGCATTTAAATTTATTTTGGATACAAAAATCGACTATTTATATAGTATAATATTATATTATTGATAAATTTGTATAATAACCCAATAGTCTAAAGTGATGAAAATTGAAAAATTACTAATAGTATTTGCCTTTATATGTCTGATCATTACAAGCTGTAAAAAATCAGAAAATAAAGATACTGAACCTCAGAAGAATGAGTTAACCACTAAAATAGAAGAAGCTAGCTTTACCGTATCAGGGATGACCTGTGAAATCGGTTGTGCAAAGATTATTGCTTCAAAACTCTCTAAAAAAGATGGTATAATTGATGCTAAAGTATCTTTTGAAAATGGTACTGCCAATGTAAAATATGATAGCAATAGAACCGACAAGAAAGATATTATTAAATTTATTGATGGAATTGCTGACGGTGAAACATACAAAGCTGAAGAATTTACAGGAGAAAAAATAAGTTGCAAGAAAGAATGTGAAAAAAATTGCAAAAAAGAGTGTGCAACGAACTCTGATAAAACACCCTCTGTTAAATGTGAGAAAAAATGCTGTGTAAAAGATGATGATAAAAAAGTCGCCTGTGCAGATGATTGTCAAAAAAACTGTTGTTCTAAAGCATAATTAAAATAAAGCAAAATAAAAAAGCGGCTAGTATTTTTAAAAATACTAGCCGCTTTTTTTATTTTGTATAATAACGATCAGTTTACAACAACATTGACAGACTCACTTGCTCTTCTCTCCAACTCCGCCTGAAATTCCTCCATAACAGGCTTGACTGTACTCTCTGGAATATCTATTATCTTGATATACATTAAACCATCAACTGCATTGTTAAATTTGGGATCTACATTAAACGCTACCAACCTTGCATTTTGCTTAACATATTTCTTAATTAATACAGGCATTCTTAAGGCACCTGGTTCAATTTCATCAATTATCTTATCAAACTTCTGAAGATCTGCTTCTGTTTCATCAAAAACGAAATCTTTATCTGTATCTTTTAATTTTACCTTAAACTCTTTCTTTGGATGGATGTATTGTGCTATATATGGATCGTAGTAATGTGACTTCATAAACTCGATCATAAGTGATTTCGAAAACTCAGAAAACTGATTACTAATACTCACACCCCCTATTAGGTATTTATGGTCAGGATAACGAAGTGTTACATGAACAATTCCTTTCCATAGAAGAAATAAAGGCATTGGTTTTTGCTGATATTGTTTCACGATAAAAGCCCTTCCCATTTCAATAGAAGACTCCATCATTGAATATAGCTCTGGCTCTATTCTAAACAACGTCTGAATATAGAATCCATTAATACCCAATTTCTTATAGATTTCTTTTCCAATACCCATTCTATAAGCTCCGACAAGACAATTTGCATCACTATCCCAAAGGAACATATGGTAATAATATTTGTCGTATTTATCTAAATCTAGTGATTTATTGCTTCCTTCCCCAACCTCTCTAAATGTGATCTCTCGTAATCTTCCTATCTCATGGAGGAGATTCGGTATTTGCTTAGCACTGGAAAAAAACACCTCATAATTCTTACTCTTCAATAATCTAGCATCTGATGCTCGAAGTTTTTCTACCTCCTTAATAAATAAATCTGGATTTTTTTGACTAGATATATTTTTTGCTTTCTTAGGAATTTTCAAATGTTGCGATGACAAAATTTTTTGAGAAGATTTTTCATATGGATTAGCTAACATATATGTTTTTCTTCTTAAAAACTGATAAAAATCGGGGATTTCTGGATAAGCTTCTTGATCTTTTACCAAAATAGGCTTTCCTATCCTTACTTTTATAATTCTATTTTTCTGAGAAAGTAACTCAGAAGGCAACTTAGCCGTGCGTAATGTATCACTAATCTTAGATAAAAAATAAAATAATTTACTATTTTTTGCATGAAAGTATATGGGTATAACAGGTACCTTTGCTTTTTTAATCAAGCGAACAGCTCCTTCCTCCCACTCTTTGTCAACCATAAGTTTACCATCACGATAGGTAGATACCTCTCCTGCTGGAAAAATTCCTAAAGGCTTTCCTTCTCTTAAATGAAGGAGCGCGTTTTTTATACCAGAAACACTTGATTTAGCGTCTTTATGGTTCTCAAAAGGGTTTACAGGCATAACATAAGGCTTCAATGGCTCAACCCGATGCAATAAAAAGTTAGCTATTATTTTGTAATCGGCTCTATGCTCAACTAAAAGTTTTAATAAAAGAATACCATCTATACCTCCCAATGGATGATTGGATATTGTTATAAATGGTCCATCCTTAGGTATTCTCTTTAAATCTTCCTCAGGAATTTCAAATTCTATTTGAAATTCATTCAACAATCCATTTAAAAACGGTAAATCTTTCTTATGCTTATGCTTGTTATAGACTTCATTTGCCTTCGAAATCCTCAAAATTTTCATCAATAACCATCCTGAAAACACTCCTAAAACTCCAAACTTATCTGTACCAATTGCTTTCGCTAATTCTTTTGGTGTTACTAATCCCATTATTTAGATTAAGTTAAACATAACTACAAATATAGGGTAAATTTGCGAGGTTTACGTGCTTTCTTCAATGACTAATTGCGCCGTTTTTGTATTTATTTGTCTTATTAGTGATTTTCCTTTTTGCCTTATCAAGTCAATCGCATCATCATCAAAATGTCTTATGGTATATAAAGTTACTCCTTTGTAGGCTTTTATATTATAAATATGTTTAAGCTCTTGGTAAAACTCATCAAAATTATTAAATTTATCGTCTACGCATACTGAAAAACTCAATGCTGAATTTTGCACTAAATTAACCTTTAATCTATGCTTATGTAATTTTTCAAATACCTGGCTAATGTTATTTTCCACCATAAATGAAAAATCTTTAACTGAGATAGAAATCAAAATCTGATTCTTCTTAACGATATAACAAGATATTAAAGGTCTCAATGAAACCCCTTTACTAACTCTTGTCCCTTTTTTATCAAGATGATCGAATGACCTTACATATAAAGGTATATTTCTCTTTTCTAGAGGCTGAATTGTTTTTGGATGAATTACAGAGGCTCCATAAAAAGCCATCTCAATTGCCTCAGAATATGAAATTTCCTTTAACAACTCTGTTTTTGAAAACACTCTTGGATCTGCATTTAAAACCCCCTCAACATCTTTCCAAATAGTTACACTATGCGCATTTAAACAAAAAGCGAAAATTCCTGCTGTATAATCGGAACCTTCTCTACCCAATGTTGTTGTTGTATCATTGTTTCTACCTATAAAACCTTGTGTTATATTTAACCTTTGAACATCAACATTACCCTTTATTATTTTTTCTGTAGAACTCCAATTAATTTTTGCGTCTCTGTAATTAGAGTCTGTTTTTAGATACTCTCTAACATCTAGCCAATTATTTTCGATTCCGATACTTTTTAAATAAAAACTAACAATCGTAGTTGACAACAATTCTCCATAACCTACAATTTGATCATAAACATAATTATAGTCTCTAGATTCATTTTGAATCATAAATCCATTTAATTCCCCTAACAATTCATTAACTCTATTTTTAACATTCTCACTGTCTATTTCAAATAAATCTTTAATAATATTAAAATGAAAATCATAAATGAAAGTTAAAGCTTCATTCAAATTATTTTGTCGGTTATAATAGGCGTCAATTAATACTTCAAAAGCATTTGTCATTTTCCCCATTGCTGAGATAACTACCAAGGTACTATCTGTTCCTTCTTGTTGTAATACTCTTACAACATTTCTTACAGCGGAAGCATTTTTTACAGATGCTCCTCCAAACTTAAATATTCTCATTATTTAGTTTTTCTTCACAAATTCTTTTAATCCAGTTTCATTCATATGCACAACTTGCCAACTATCTAAAATAGTAGCACCTGTACTTTCGTAAAAACCAACAGCACTTTTATTCCAATCCAACACTTCCCAAGATACTCTTTTACACCCCTGAAGGTCTGCATATTTCAGTACTTCTGTATACAAGGCTTTACCTGCTCCAATTCCTCTATGAGATTTTGTTACCATTAGGTCTTCTAGATGAATTATTCTTCCTTTCCAAGTTGAATACCTTTCAAAAAAAAGAGCCATTCCAATAACAAATCCATCAGAATCCTCAGCAACAAATGTTTTAAACTTTGAATTTGAGGAGAAACCATCTCGAATTAAATGATCTTCGGTTACCTCAACTTCATTCGGTAATTTTTCAAATTCAGCTAATTCTTTAATCAATCTAAGAATTGCATTTACATCATGTACCTCACCTTTTCTAATAACAAAATTCATTGTTGATTTTTTCGTAAAGATACTTTGAAAACACTTTTTTAAAAATAATCCTATGATTTAAAACATATCATTTTAATTTGTTGAAAATTTTAAAGTTTAAAATTGTTTCAGAACCTAAAAAGTTGAGATATTTGTATGTAAAACCAGAGAATTTTTAAACTATGAATAACAAGCATACCACACTTGGTGAATTTATCATCAACAATCAAAAATCTTTTAAATATTCCTCAGGGGAACTTTCGCGTTTAATAAACTCAATTCGTTTGGCAGCAAAAGTAGTGAACCACGAAATTAGAAAAGCAGGATTAGTTGATATCACTGGTGCTGCTGGAGATATTAATATTCAAGGTGAAGCTCAACAAAAATTAGACGTATTAGCGAATGATTTATTTAAACAAACCTTGATAAACAGAGAAATTGTTTGTGGTATCGCAAGTGAAGAAGAGGATAGTTACGTTATTGTTGAAGGTAAAAATAAAACAAACGAAAACAAATATGTTTTACTTATGGACCCCTTAGATGGCTCCTCTAACATCGATGTAAATGTTTCTGTCGGAACAATTTTTTCTATTTATCGAAGGGTCTCTCCTGTCGGAACACCAGTGACAGAAGATGATTTCTTACAAAAAGGCAGTGAACAAGTTGCAGCTGGTTATGTAGCCTATGGCACTTCAACTATGTTGGTATTTACCTCTGGAAGCGGCGTTAACGGTTTTACACTAAACCCAGCTATTGGAACTTTTTACTTATCTCACCCAAACATGAAATTTCCTGAAATAGGAAAAATATACTCCGTAAGCGAAGGTTATTTTACTCATTTTCAAGAAGGAATGAAGCGATTTTTAATTCACTGTAAAGAATTAAACAAAAAAGACAATAGACCTTACACCGCAAGATATATTGGATCTTTAGTTTCAGATTTTCACAGAAACTTAATCAAGGGTGGCGTGTATATATACCCCGCAACCGCTATTAATCCAAATGGTAAATTACGTTTACTTTATGAATGTAATCCAATGGCTTTTATTTGCGAGCAAGCCGGAGGGACCGCTTCTGATGGATTTACAAGAATTCTTGACATTAAACCAACGGAACTTCATCAAAGAGTACCTTTTTATTGTGGCAGTAAACAACTGGTTTCAAAAGCAGAAGGCTTCATGCAAGAATTTTCATCGAAAGAAAAGCCTGTTTACGAATAGAATTCATTATTTTTATAAGAAAGGTATTTTACACAAAGCGAATGGTTGTTTGCCTTGTTTTTTTACCCTAACTTTACCTACGTAAAATCAAAAAAATAAAACTTTTAAAAATTAAGAAATTATGGCTTTTGAATTACCAGAATTAGGATACGCGTATAATGCTTTAGAGCCTCATATAGATGCTAGAACGATGGAAATACACCATAGCAAACACCATGCGGGCTATACAAATAAATTAAATACAGCAATTGAAGGAAGTGATCTTGCAGAAAAATCTATTGAAGATATTCTCTTGAACTTGGACATGAACAATTCAGCAGTTAGAAATAACGGTGGTGGTTTCTATAATCACTCTTTATTTTGGTCAGTTATGAATCCTGAAGATAGAGGTTACTTGTCTGGAGAGTTAAAAGAAGCTATTGAAGCTGAGTTTGGGTCGAAAGACGAGTTTATTAATGCTTTTTCCAAAGCCGCTGCTACTCAATTTGGTTCAGGATGGGCTTGGTTGTGCGTACATAAAGGAGGGAAAGTTGAAGTGTGCTCTACACCAAATCAAGATAATCCGTTAATGCCAAATGTTTCATGTGGTGGGACCCCTATATTAGGACTTGATGTATGGGAACATGCTTATTATTTAAACTACCAAAATCGTCGTCCAGACTATATTGAAGCTTTTTTCAATGTAATTAATTGGAATGAAGTTGAAAGAAGATATTCTGCTGCCAAATAAAAATAACAATAACAAGAAAAATATGTCATCGACACATATTTTTCTTGTTATTTTCTTATAACTTTAATTCTATTGTTAGTTCGAACAATAGCTTGTTCATTTTTCCAATCAATCCATTTTTGTCCCTTTAATCTTCTCATAATGTTATCGATTGTTCGCATTATGAAGACATTATAAATGGCTTTTCCTAAATTTTTAGGAGTTCTCGCAATAGCTCTTAAACTCATAGAAAATCCTGGGGTTATGTACCTCATATAATGCCACCATCCTTCTGGCATATACAAAACATTTCCATGTTCTAACTCTGCAACATATCCCTTTACTTTTTTTAATGCAGGCCATTTTTCAAAATCGGGATCATTAAAATCGATATCTTCTCTTGTAATTAATGAGTTTGGAATTTTATAAAGATATTTATTTTGCTTTTGGTCAAACAAAATACACTTTTTTTTGCCTTCAAAATGAAAATGAAAAATATTAGCTAAATCAATATCATAGTGCATAAATGTATATGAATTCTTACCTCCAAAGAATAACATTGGTAATCCTTTCATTAGCCTTAGTCCAAAATCAGGAAACTTAAAGTCTTTTTGAAGTTGCGGCACTTCTTTAAGAATATTCCACAGAAAAATTCTAAATTTTGTAGGTTCTTTTTTTAATAAATCTACGTACTCGCTCATTTTCATGACAGCGTGTGGTTCATTAAACCCGTCCTTATAATCGACAGGTCTGTCATCATATAAAGGAACCTTCTTGTCTCCAGCAATGTCTTTCATATAGTCTAGTGACCATTTTGAATACGCGGGCCAATCTTCTATAAATCGCTCAATTACAACTGGTTTCTGAGGTTTAAAATATTTTTTTATAAAATCCTCCTTTGTAATAGTTTCAACTCTATCAACTTTTGTTAATTGTAGTCCCATTGATTCCATTTTTTCTATGTGTAAAATTAAGAAATTGTTATGAAATTTTTTGTATTATACTTTGTAAAAAAAATTGTTTTTGGTATGTATACTTACTTTTCAGGGAAAAAGTTAATTACTTCTTACGGAATTCTAAAGCCTGTTTCTTTTTTTGCTCATTTCTTTCAATTTTATGACTTGGTCTTGTCCATCTCGGCTTCTCTCCTAGTGCTTTAAATTTAGATTTTTCGGCTTCTATTGTATTACGTTGCTCATGTTTAAAAAAGGCTTTTTGAGGGTTCAATCCAAGCTCTTCAAACATCTTCATATCTTCATTAATGTCAGGGTTTGGTGTTGTCAATAACTTATCTCCGGCAAAAATAGAATTAGCTCCAGCAAAAAAACACATTGCTTGTCCTTCTCTTGACATTTGTGTCCTTCCAGCCGATAAGCGTACCTGAGATTCGGGAAGAACAATTCGTGTTGTAGCCACCATTCGAATCATCTCAAAAATATTTAAAGGAGGCTGATCTTCCATAGGTGTTCCTTCCACAGCAACTAAAGCGTTTATCGGAACTGACTCAGGATGAGGAGAAAACCTTGTTAATGTTTCCAACATTCCTGCTCTATCCTCTAAGCTTTCTCCCATTCCAATAATACCTCCTGAACAAACCGTTACGTTTGTTTTTCTTACATTTTCGATTGTATCAATTCTGTCTTTAAATGCTCTCGTTGAAATCACGTCATCGTAATAATCTTCAGAGGTATCAATATTATGGTTATAGGCATACAATCCTGCTTCTGCCAAACGTTTTGCTTGATTTTCAGTTACCATTCCCAGCGTGCAACACACCTCCATATCAAGTTTATTTATAGTTCTAACCATTTCTAATACTTGATCAAATTCAGGTCCATCTTTAACATTTCTCCATGAGGCCCCCATACAAACCCTTGAAGAACCTCCAGATTTTGCTCTCAATGCTTGGGCCTTTACTTGATTTACTGTCATAAGATCATTTCCTTCAATATCCGTATGATATCGAGCTGCTTGCGGACAATAACCACAGTCTTCTGAACAGCCTCCTGTCTTTATTGATATGAGTGTACTAACCTGCACAGTATTAGGATCATGATGTTTTCTATGCAATGAAGCAGCTTCATATAAAAGCTCCATCAATGGTTTATTATATATCGCTAATATCTCCTCTTTTGTCCAGTCATTTCTTACATCGCTCATAAACTTATGTTTACTTGTTTATTTTTTGATTACTCAAAAGTACTAATAATTAATTTATACTTTTAAATTTTTACTGAATAAGTGTACCCGGAAGACTTATCATTCAACATTTAAATTCTTAAACATTTATTAATTATCTATTGTATTTCTGCTTATTAAAACTGACACTGCATTGCCACCAAAACCAACAGCGTTTATCAATACCTTATTCATACTTTTTGGATCGTCTTGCTTTTCGACAAAAGGAACATGTATTGCCTTTTGATTCTTAATCATTAATACAGCAAGCTCAATACTAAGCAAACCAGAGGTCGCAAAAGTATGTCCTAACTTCCATTTATTCGTAGTTAAAAAAGGAATATTTTGTCCAAATACCGCCCTAATTGCATTCAATTCAGAAAGGTCTCCCTTTACAGTTCCTGGTGCATGCATGACAATAGCATCAATTTCATTTTTATTTGTATTTCCTATTGCCATTTTCATTGATTTTTGAAAACAATCCGCATTTGTCGAAATAGAAATATTATGTTTTAGAACTTCTGTCGCGTATCCCACTCCTTCAATGATTGCTTCTGCAGAAGGTATTACACCTAATTCTAAGCATAAAATTGAAGCCCCTTCACCTAATACCATCGTATTCTGTCTTTTAGTAAGATCAAAAGCTTTACATGGGTAATTTTCTGTATTATTAGCATACACTTTTAATGCTCTCATTTGGGCAATAGTAAACTCCGTTAAAGAGGCTTCACTCCCTCCAACTAAAAACTTATTTGTCATTCCTGACAAAATCCACGCAACACCGTTCAGTAAAGAATGTAAACCAGTAGAACAGGTTATTGAGTGAGATATTTCTGGACCTCTTGTTTGCTGATCATGTGCTATCCATGACGAAATATTTCCAAGGGTGGTTGTTGGTGAACTTATTGTCGAAGATCTACCTGTTTCTAAAAATTCTTTGTGATATTTTTCAAATAATGAAGTCGCTCCTCTTGAAGATCCTATATTTATTCCAAAGTTATCCTGCGGTTGCCAATCTGTATTTTGAACTGCTTTTCGAGCGGCAAATAGTGCATATAAAACAGAATTATCCAAGTTTTTATATCTTACATCTGAACATCTTATTTTTTCGATGAACTGTTTATCTTCTTCTGGAATCTTAGCTATCCATACTTCAAAATTTTCATAGTTTTCTAACTTTAGAAAATGTTCATCATTTTTGTAATTATTCCATACTTTTTCATGACTGCTCCCTAACGCAGATATTGAGCCTATTGAGGTAATCGATATTTTTTTATTCAAACTCAAAAAATTTTGACAAAAATAAAGCTAATTAGCTCCAATTTCCGAATATATACAACTGATTTTATCTTTCAATCTCTTTCTTCCACAAATCAATAAAATCGCAACGTCAAAAATCTTAGCTTTAAATTAATATGACTTTATTCGTTTAGTAGTTGCTTAAGTCGTTCTAAAACTTTTAAATTTGAATCAAAAATCACTTGAAAGCAATTTAACCTAACACTATCTAAATTATTATGTCAGATGAAAATCAGAGAAGTTGGTTTAGCAGAAACTGGCTTTGGTTTATACCAACTAGTGGATGTTTGGGTATTATTTTATTTTTAATTTTCGGAATTGGTTTTGCTTTTTTCGGAGTTTCAAATATGATTAATAATTCTACACCCATTAAAAATGCTATAGAAAAAGCAAATAATAACACTAGGGTGACCTCTATTTTAGGGGCACCTATTAAAAAAAATGGAATGCCTAATGGTAATATTTCATTGTTTAATAGTGATGGAGAAATAAGCTTTGCTATCCCTATAAAAGGTAGTAAGAGCAATGGCATTCTTGTCGTAAATGGCATTAAAACTAACGGAAAATGGGTTTTTGAAGATCTATATGTAAAAATCACAAAAACTCAAGAGAAAATCAACCTAATTGAGGAGGCTCTAAAAAGTATCTAAAGCCTCTTCAATTGTTTCATATATCTTATCTAATTCATCATTATTAATAATAAATGGGGCAAGTACATAAATTGTATTTCCTAAAGGCCTTAAGCAAACTCCTCTATTCATAAAAAAATTAAATAATTGGTAGCGAAGATTTCCATAACGCTCCATTTGAATATTCAAATCTAAAGCAAAAATCACACCTAACTGACGAATTTCTTTGACATTAGGATGACCTTGTATTTTTGCACCAAAAACTTTGTGAGCTTCAATAATTTTTTCAATTCGATCTTGAATCTCTTTACTATTTAAAAGCTCTATACCAGCTAATGCAGCAGAACAAGCTATTGGATTTGCAGAGTATGTATGTCCGTGAAAAAAGCCCTTTGCCAATTCATCACTAAGAAAAGCACTATAAATAAATGACGAACAACTAGTTATAGCCATAGGAACTAAACCTCCTGTTAATGATTTTGACAAACATATTATATCTGGTAGGTTATTTAAATATTCAGAAGCAAAATTTTTACCTGTCTTTCCAAAACCAGTCATTACTTCGTCTGCAATCGTTACTACTCCATAGTCTTTGGCTAATGCCACTAACTCATCTAATAGCTTAGCACTATGCATTTGCATTGCTGCAGCACCTTGAACTAAAGGCTCAAAAATAAAAGCAGCCACTTCAGCTTCTTCTAATAAAGTTTTGAACTGGTTTTTTACCACTTCAAAATTATCCATATTTGGTACTGGAATACGGGATACATTAATTAAGAAATCTTCAAAGGGCCCATTATAAACAGAAAGCCCTGAAACAGACATTGCTCCAAATGTATCTCCATGAAACCCTCCTTCAAAAGCAATTATTTTATTTTTTTTATGACCTCTATTAAAATGAAATTGCAAAGCCATCTTTATGGCAACGTCAACAGAAGTGGATCCGTTATCTGAAAAAAATATTTTCTCCTGATTGTGAGGTAATATTTTGATTAATTCTTCAGATAATTTTACCGCTGGCTCATGGGTAAATCCAGCAAATACTACATGATCAAGCTCCCTCATTTGCCTAGAAACTTTTTTTGTTATATACTCATTACAATGCCCATACATACAAGTATACCAAGAAGCAATACCATCAATATATTTATTTCCTCTCTCATCGTAAAGAAACACTCCTTTTGCTTTAGTTATGGCAATATGATCAGGATGTAACTTATGCTGAGTCAATGGATGCCATAAATGTTTTTTATCTCGTTCGCTTAAAATCATTTTTATCATGCTTTACTCTATAAATAGTGAAATGTATGTCTAAAGCTTTTCCCTGAAAAGATCAGCATACTCTTTGATCACATTTTTATCAAAATAGGGTTCTTCATCAATCCTTCCAATAACCTTGACATCGGTCATTTTCTCAATAATACCCTCTGTTGTTTTATGCTCTTTTCCTGAATAAATTACGGATACGTCGTACCCTTTATCTTTTAGTAAGTTTATAGTTAGAATCGAATGATTTATACTACCTAGATAATGACGAGAAACTACAATAACTTTGTATTCTGGTTCAATTAAATCTAAAATAGTATTTTGATCATTTAATGGAACCAGTAACCCGCCGGCCCCTTCAATTACAATATTATTTTTTGTCTTTGGCTCACAAATGAATTTCAAATCAATGGAAACACCATCTATTTCTGCCGCCGCATGAGGACTCATTGGAGTATGGAGTGCATACGAATTTTCATGAAAAATAGATTTTTTACTTGATACTAAACTTCTAACTTTATCTGTGTCTGAATTAGCTAAATCCCCTGCCTGAATAGGCTTCCAATAATCAGCTTCTAAAGCTTCCACTAAAATTGCTGAAGCAATTGTTTTACCAACCTCAGTGGATATTCCAGTAATAAAGTATTTCTCTTGCATTAAAAATTATCTTTTTAAAATTTTATTAATAAATTTTTTCTTCACGAAAAAGAGAAATATCAATAAAATACACCTAGCTACTCCTATGCAAATGATAGTTTCATATACCTATTCAAAAGAGTTTCTAATTTCCTTGTTTATTCTTGACTCTCTTTTTATATTAATTGTAATCTCTTTGATCTTTTTCATTTTTTCATTACGAAACAAAGGTAGTGAGCTTACCTAAAACTTTGGTTATTTGATCAAAATTATTATAACTATGTAAACAAAATCGTAGGCGTTCTTTTCCTTTAGTGACAGTTGGAGATAGGATTGGCTTAACATCAAACCCATTTTCATATAAGTTCTGAGCTATTTCTTTAGTTTTTTGATTTCCAGAGATTATACAACAATGAATAGCAGACGAGCTCTCTATAAAATTAAGATTTAACTCATACACTTTTTTCTTAAAAAAATCAATATTAGAATGAAGTTGCCCTCTACGCAATTCTCCCAACTTTCCTTGTAAAAACTTATGTGCGCTCCATATCGCGGCTAATGAATGAGGAGCTAAGCCTGTTGTATAAATAAAACTTCTTGAATAATTCACTAAGTAGGTTCTTAAATCGTTACTTCCCAAAATAACTGCCCCATGACAACCTAAGCTTTTTCCGAATGTTAAAATTCTTGCAAAAATTCTATCCTCCAATTTTAGGTTTTGGATAATCCCTAGCTCTTTTTTATCAGACAAACCTATAGCATGGGCCTCGTCAACAACAAAATAAGCCCCATATGACTCACATATCTCAAGCATTTTTTTTAAATCAGGAGTATCTCCATCCATAGAAAAAATAGACTCTGTAACTACATATATTTCCCTTGAGGTAAAAGCTCCTTCTGAAGAAAACTTTTGAAGTATATTTTCGAGTTTGGTACTATTATTATGCTCAAATTTATACGATTGAGCATTAGACAATCTTATTCCATCTCGAATAGATGCATGAATCAATTCATCAAACAATATTATATCATTTCTTTGAGGAACACACGAAAAAAAACCTAGATTTGCATTATACCCTGAGTTAAATATAAGTGCAGATTCAGAATTATGAATAGAACAAAGTACTTTTTCTGTTAAATCGTATAATTGATGATTTCCTGAGAGTAGGCGCGAACCCGTAGCTCCATTTAAGTCCACTTCATTTTTCATTAAAAATTCATATACCTCAAGACGAATCTCTTTTGATTTCGCAAACCCTAGGTAATCATTAGATGAAAAGTCTACTAAATTATTCGTCTCTCCTAGAGTTCTAAGAGAACCTTCTATTTCTCTTAAACTTATTTTTCTCTTTAACTTTTTTGGAAACTCCATAAGGCAAAATTAAAACAAATCAATTCTTACAGAAAAAAATATAGTTCTTTTCCTTGGAAACAATAGTTAGGATTACTAATTTTGTAATCGTAATAACTTTTTTCAAATGTCTTCATTCAATCCTATAACTCAAGGCAAAAAAATAGATAGTAAAATTATTGTTTCACTAGAACGTATTTCTGAGGCATTCCGAGTTCTGTTATGGGATGAAGGTAAAAAAAACTCTTTGAGTCCAATTCAAATACAAATTCTAATATTCCTGTTGTTTCATAAAAAAGAACAATGTAAAGTGAGTTACTTGGCTAAAGAATTTAATATGACAAAAGCTACCATAAGCGACAGTATAAAAACGCTTCATAGAAAAGAACTCATTAAGAAAGAAAATGATTTTAATGATACAAGAAGCTACACGATTTCCTTGAGTAAAAAAGGACTCGTTCTGGCCAAAGAAAGCGCTATTTTTACAACACCTCTAGAAAAAGCTATCGAAAAATTGAACCTCGATAAAAAAGAAATAATTTTAGATGGTTTGTTAGATTTAATTTCCTCTTTGAACAAAGTTGACGTAATAACCGTTCAACGGATGTGCAAAACCTGTAATAACTACAGTTTTAAAAACAGTAGTCATTATTGCAAATTACTAGAATTAGAATTAAATAAAACTGAGTTAAGAGTTGATTGTCCAGAACATGTTTCCAAAGAATAATAAAACTTATGAGCTACGATATAATAACCAATCCAAACTCTATAAAATTAAGTTTAGATGAAATTCATCTGGACAATAACAATAAAGAAAAGCTACAGCAAGTTATAGATGAAGTTAGCTACTTCAATATTTTAAATCAGTACGGACTAAAAATAACTAATAAAATACTTCTTCACGGTGCGAGTGGGTGCGGTAAAACAGCAACTGCTAAAGCGATTGCAAAAAAACTAAATAAAAAAATAATAACGCTTGATTTAAGTGAGTTCATTTCAAGTAGATTAGGAGAGACCTCTAGAAATATAAATAGTTCTTTTAAAAAGGCCGCAAGAGAAAATGCAGTTCTTTTTATAGACGAATTCGATTCGTTAGGAAAACTAAGAGACTACGAAACAAAAGATTCCGGAGAAATGAAACGTGTGGTAAATACCCTTTTACAACTTATTGACCAAATCCCCGATAATGTTTTATTAATTTGCGCAACAAATTTTATTAAAATAATTGACCAAGCTCTATTGCGACGTTTTGAAATCAAACTCTCCTTTAACCTGCCTACTAAAAGTCAACTAGAAACCTTTTATAATGAGATATTAGATAAGTTTCCAAAGAATTTACATGAAATAAAAAGAACTTATCAAATATCATATGCAGAAGCTAAAGATTTGGTAGAAAATCAAGTTAAAAAAAAATTAATAACCCAAGAAAAAGCGAAAGAAACACATTATGAAAACAAATCCATTAATAATTGAAAACATTAATAAAATACAACATAGAATACAAAAAGCTTGCACGGAAGCCAATAGAGAGGTTAACGAAGTAAGGCTTCTTTTAGCCACAAAAACCGTAAGTCCCGAAAATATTAAAATTGCTTTATCAAAAGAAAAACTAATCGGAGAAAATAAAATTCAGGAGATAAAAGAAAAATTTGATAGTCTTAACTCAATTACTCATCAAAAACACTTTATCGGCCATTTACAAAGTAATAAAATCAAAGATATTCTCAAATACAATGTAACATGTATACAATCTGTAGATCGATTAAGTCTTGCTGAAAAGCTACAAAAAAGACTTGTTCATGAAGATAAGCATATAGACATATTAGTTCAAGTAAACACCTCTGATGAAAAGAGTAAATTCGGTATTTCTCCTGAACTAGCCATTAATTTAATAAAAGAAATCGCTTTATTTGATAGAATTCATATTAAAGGACTTATGACTATTGGTGTTTTTAGCTCTAATGATGAAGAAGTAAGAAAGTGTTTTCAAAAGCTCAAACTATTACAACAAAAAATAATCTCAGAAAACATCCGTAATGTTCAAATGCATGAACTTTCAATGGGGATGAGTGGTGATCTTGAAATCGCCATAAAAGAAGGAGCTACAATCATAAGAGTTGGAACAGCTATATTTGGAAAAAGGGCCTACCCAGATAGCTACTACTGGAATGAAAATTCTGATACAAGTTTAAAAATCTAACACTATCACTAACTATCCCACTTGATAAAGTTCTTTTCGTTTAGAAAAGAACTTCTTTATAAAGCTTCTCTTTTTTATTTCTTCTTTGATAGCTGTCGAACCTTGAGTCCGAACGCCGCAAATATTAATGTCATAAATGGACTTAACCAATTAAAGATTGCAAATATTGCATACTCACTAACCCCAACTCCTAAAACACCAGATTGATATGCCCCACAGGTATTCCAAGGAATTAAAACTGATGTTACAGTACCCGAGTCTTCCAAAGTTCTACTAAGGTTTTCAGGAGCTAAGTCTCTATCTTCAAACGCTTTTTTAAACATTTTACCTGGAATTACAATTGCTAAGTATTGATCTGATGCAATCGCGTTTAGCCCTAAACAACTAACTACCGTACTTGCAAATAAACCAAATATGTTTGAAGCTAAGGAAAGTAACGTTTCTGTAATTTTTGAAAGCGCCCCTATTGCATCCATAACGCCTCCAAAAACCATTGCACATATTATCAAACAAATAGTCCACAACATTCCCTTCATCCCTCCTGCACTAAATAATTCCGTTAATTTATCGTTATTAGTTACAATTTGAATATCGGTAAAAATAGCCTTAAAAATTGATTGAATTTTTGAGTCCGATAAGTTAGTTAAGATATCAGATTGGAATACTAAAGCAAAAATTGCTGCTAATACAACTCCCGTACTCAAAGCAAATAATGGTTTGGTCTTTAAAAGAATTAAAACAATTACAGATAATGGGACTACAAAAAGCCAAGGAGTAATATTAAATGAACTATCAATTGAACTAAGTAAATCACTTATATCTGCATTACCCGAAGTTTCAATCGTCCCACTTAAAACGGCAAAAACGATAAGCGCAATTAAAATAGTAGGAACTGTTGTATATGCCATATATCTAATATGTGTAAATAAACTTGTTCCAGCCATTGCAGGAGCTAAATTTGTTGTATCTGACAATGGAGACATTTTATCTCCAAAATAAGCTCCTGAAATTACTGCTCCTGCAATCATTCCAGAAGGAATACCTAATGCATTTCCAATTCCAACTAACGCAATACCAACAGTAGCTGATGTGGTCCACGAACTACCAGTAGCGATAGAAATAATAGCAGCGATAATAACGGATGCTGGTAAAAATATTTCTGGTCTTAATACCTGTAAACCATAATACACCATCGCAGGAATAATACCACTAATCAACCATGTACCTGCTAAAGCTCCCACTAAAAATAGAATCATAATCGGTACGAAGACGCTTTTCCAATTTTCTATAACCTCGTCGAGCATACTTTTAAGAGGTACTTTATTAAACAATCCCATCACGGCTGCAACAGTTCCTCCAATTAGCAAAATAAATTGATTTGAATAATCACCTAACCAAGCACCGTCAGCAAAAAAAATGTTATATGATAAAAGTAACATTAGAAATAAAACAGGTATTAGAGCCTGTTTAAGGCTTAATTGATTGTCGTCGATTATTTTTTGATCTCCAATTTTAATTTCAGTTATTTTTTTCCCCTCTTGCATTTGAAACTAATTTAAGGCTGTAATGTTACTATTTTTAAAAGAATTACACAAATCGAAACTTCATAGCTTGTTTTTTTAGTGAAAAAACAATGACAGAAGCAAGTTTTTATTGCACAAATACAACAATTTCCTCTTCTAAAATTTCTTTACTCTTACTGTTTATCAAAATCATACAACTATAATTACGATCTTTTTTAGAATATAAAAGATCGTAATTATCTAAAAAATATTTACATAACCTGACTAAACAACTTTTTCAAGAACACCTACTTTTATCATACATTCTTTAATCATCCTATAAGTTCTCTGAATATCGTTATCTAAGCCAATTGAAAATCGAATCAACCCGTCACTAAGTCCCATTTCTTCTTGTTCTTCATATGGAATTTCAGACGAGGTTGAAGTCCCTGGAGCAGAAAAAAGAGTCTTATAAAAACCTAAGCTTACTGCTAAATAACCAATATTTACCTCTTGCATCAACTCCATTAATTGATTCGCTTTATCAAGAGATCCTGCATCAATAGTTAGCATTCCTCCAAAACCGTACTCATTATTCATCATTCGCTTGAAAATATCATGAGACGGATGTGATAACAATCCAGGATATACTGTTTTTATACCATCTTGCTCAAATTTCTCCGCCAAAAACAATGCGTTTTTACTGTGTTGTTTAATTCGGATATGTAATGTTCTCATATTTTTTAATATTGAAGCTGATCTCATCGAATCAATAGAAGCCCCCAAAAGCATGCTAGCTCCATCAATTACACTTTTTTGAGCATTTACAAACTCTGCAGTTCCACAGATCACCCCTCCCATTGTATCAGAACTACCGTTGATGAACTTTGTTAAACTATGAATTACGACATCAGCCCCTAACTTGTGAGGAGAAATTGATAGTGGAGAAAATGTATTATCTACAACCAGCTTCAATTTATATTTCTTGGCAAGTTTTGCCAATGCTAGTATATCTGCAACCTCTAGTAGCGGGTTACTGACAGTTTCACAATAAATCATTTTTGTTTTAGGACTGATAGCCTGTTCAACCACATCAAGCTTAGTTATATCAACAAATGAAGTACTAATATTCATTCTAGGAGTAAAGTTTTTTAAAAACGCGTAAGTTCCCCCATAAATAGTTCTGCTTGAAACAATATGATCTCCTGCTCCACATATTTGAAGTATTGTTGGCGTAATAGCTCCCATACCAGAGGCTGTTACATTAGCCATTTCTGTTCCTTCCATGGCTGCCAAAGCTTCTCCTAAATACAAATTTGATGGAGATGAATGCCGGGAATAAAGATAACAACCATCTGTATTTCCCTCAAAAGTATCAAACATGGTTTTAGCACTTAAAAAGGTATATGTTGATGAATCAGAAACAGAAGGATTTACACCTCCATATTCTCCAAAGTATTGTAGATCTTGAATATTATTAGCTGGCTTAAATTCCATTAGAATAAGGTTTATAAATTTAATTACTAAATTCATTTTTAAAAGACTAAAAATCAACATAAATACACAAGAATAGATTATATTTTTATATTTACGCTTTACTACCGAAAATTTAAAATAAAAAAAAGCCTTATTCAACACATAATAGATTATTTTTCAGATGAAATTAGACCAAAAAGACAAAAAGCTTCTTAATCTTTTACAAGAAGACAGTAAGCAAACAACAAAAAGCCTCTCCTTAAAACTAAATCTTTCTGTTACAGCAATATATGAAAGAATAAAAAAACTAGAGAAAGAAAAGATTATTAGGCAGTACACTGCTCTTCTTGATAAAAAAAAGATAGATAAAGCTTTAACGGTTTTTTGTAACATCAAACTTGATAAACATACTAAAGAACATATCACCTTGTTTGAAAATGAAATAAATAAACTTCCTGAAGTTATTGAATGTTTTCACGTAAGTGGTGAATTCGATTATATTTTAAAAATCTATATTAAAGACATGGAATCATATAGAGAATTTATGATCAATAAAATAACAGATCTAAAACATATTGGCAGTACGCATAGTGTTTTCACAATAAGTGATATAAAAAATACAACAACCATTAATTTATAGAAATTAAAAAGGTAGAGCAATAACTTTTTTCTTTTTAACCTTTTTAAGAAATAATTTTTTCTTACTGTAATCAATAATTGCTTTTCCTGCACCAAGAATGTCAGCTCCTATAATCCCCTGAACCTCTGAAACATCTTGCTGCCTTAAGGCTTCATTTACATGAGATAAATCGAAAAGGACCAAGTCGCAGTCCATTGTTTTCCAAGAGCCTATCTTTATATTATTATTGGATGATTTTTGAGTTTCCATTCCTAGAGCACCAGCCCCTGCTGCTTTTACATCCGTCTCCTCAGAAGTAAGATTAAAATGGTTTTTTAAATCAATTCCAATACAAGAACTTGAAGCCCCTGTGTCTAAAATAAAGTTTCCTTTAACTCCATTTACTTTAACTACAACTTCAAGATGATTAGTCTTAATTTGCTTTAATTTAATTTCCGAATACTTCTTTTTCTTTAATATTTTTTTCAAACTCGCCATTTCTTGTACTTTTGTTTCGCAAAGATACAATCCAATTCACAAATTCTATGATTACTGATACACATACGCATTTATACTCCGAACAATTTGATGAAGACAGAGAAAGTGTAATGGAAAGAGCTAAAAAGATAGGTGTTTCACGTTTTTTTATTCCAGCCATTGACAGTTCATATATGGATAGAATGTTAGACCTGGAAAAAAACTATTCAAATAGTATTTTTTTAATGATGGGTTTACATCCAACTTCAGTAAAAGAAAACTACAAAGAAGAACTTAATTTTGTAAAAAAATGGATTGATAAAAGAAACTTTTATGCAATTGGTGAGATAGGTATTGACTTATACTGGGATAAAGATTTTTTAAAACAACAGCAAGATGCTTTTAGAATTCAGATCCAATGGGCGAAAGAAAAAAAATTACCCATTGTTATTCATTGTAGAAATGCTTTTGATGAAGTTTTTGAAATTTTAGAAGAAGAGAAATCTGACAGCTTATATGGAATATTTCATTGTTTTACAGGAACCTTTGAGCAAGCTCAACAGGCAATATCATACAATATGAAGCTAGGTATCGGCGGTGTTGCTACCTTTAAAAACGGAAAGATTGATAAATTTTTGAAACAAATCGATCTTAAAAATATTGTTTTAGAAACTGATGCTCCTTATTTAGCTCCTACCCCATATAGAGGTAAACGTAATGAGAGCAGTTATATTACTAATGTAATAGATAAGTTAGTTGATATTTACGATATAAGCTTTCAAGAAATAACTGAAATCACTACGCAAAATTCAAAAGACGTGTTTGGTGTTTAAGTATTTTTTTAAGCATTTTGAAAAACATTTTTATAAGTAATAATATACTTGGTTCTATTATAACTCAAAACAAAAAAACCACAAGCAACTAAAAAACAATACATTAACTTGTGTTTTTGCATTTTTTTTGTATATTGTCAATGAAATTCTAACTAATTTTTAAATCCCCTTAAAATGAAAACAAAAAAAAGCGTCTAAAATCCCCATTCACTCCAACTTAGAAACTTTCAATAAATTTAAATCATCTATTTGATTTAGGTAAAAACAATGATAACAAGTTTTAGTATCATCAATATTATTTCTTGCTATGATGTAATTAAGTACTCAAATATTAAGAAAATCATCCCTAAAATGGAAAAAACAAACAAATATCTTAGAGACAGTTAACTAATTAACTGTACTTAGCATAACTCCACATGAATTTTTAATGAAATACAATTGAATAAATTTTCAATTGCTACCATCATATTGCATAAATCTATCTCTTATACATGAGTATTCTCATTTGCAAAGAGTATAGAAAGTAACTTAATAAACTAGATTAAACTTTAAATTCTCAAAAATGAAAGTAATTGTATTTATAATCTCATTTTTATTTCTTAATAACTTAACATCTCAAAATATTAGCTACAAAATCAAAAACCTAAGTTTAAATACAAAGGACTCAGAGATAGCACCAACTTTTTATAAAAACAACACTCTCGTTTTTGCTAGACCAATAGCAAACAATTCTAATAAAAGATTAAAATTTTTCAACTTATTTAAAACTGACGAAACTAATTTACTTTATTCCAATTCAACTAAAAAAGTCATTCCTTTTTCTAATGAAATTAACACCTTTTTCCATGAATCAAATGCTGTATTTACAAAGGACTATAATACTATATACTTTACAAAAACAAACGCAAAGAAAAGGAGACCTGGTAAAAAAGACTCAGAAGGCTCTGTTGTTTTGAAAATTTATACAGCAAATTATATAAATGGTAAATGGAAAAATATAAGAGAGCTCCCTTTTAACTCCGATAATTATTCTATAGGACACCCTGCATTAAGTAATGATGATAAAAAATTATTTTTTACCTCGAACATGCCAGGTACCCACGGAGAGTCAGATATATTTGTTGTAGATATTTTAGACAACAATAAGTACAGTACTCCAAAAAACTTAGGAAGACAAATAAATAGTTCAAAAAAAGAAATGTTTCCCTTTATTGATGAAAACAACAACTTGTATTTTTCATCCAATAACAATAACGAAGACTTAGATATTTATTGCTCTAAATTCAAAGATGGCACATACGAAAAACCTCACAAGTTAGACTCTCCTATTAATAGTAATGCGGATGATTTTGGTTTCATCAAAAAAAGAAACCAAAATAAAGGATATTTTTCTTCAAATAGATACGGAGGAAAAGGAGGTGATGATATTTATTATTTCGCACAAAATAATTTTACTTCAAGGCCCAAACCTAATTCTGATTAATTTAAATTCCTTTTTTCGATAAAAAATTTTTTTAACAGAAAACTACATTCTTTCTCCAGAACTCCTTTCTTTACTTTAGTTTTTGGATGAATTTTAGTAGCTAAAACAGAAAAACCTAATTTGGGCTCAGAGGCACCGTAAACAATTTTATCAATCTGAGTCCAATAACTTGCTCCAGCACACATTTGACATGGCTCTAAAGTTACGTAAAGTGTACAATTCTTCAAATACTTACCTCCTAAGTAATCAGCTGCTGCCGTAAATGCTTGCATTTCTGCATGAGCTGTTACATCATTTAAAGCTTCAGTAAGGTTATGGGCTCTAGCAATTATTTGATTGTTAAAAACAATAACTGCTCCAACAGGAACCTCACCTTTATCAAAAGCAACATATGCTTCTTGTAAGGCTTTTCTCATAAAGTATATATCATCAAATGGTTTCATCTAAACTAAGTTACTATGAAATTTTCAACAAAAGTAACCAAAATTAAACTGCATTAACTGAGATCAAATTAGTTATTTTTGTCTAAAATTATACGATTTGATCTCAATTACAATTTCTGAAAATAAAAAAATCTATTTTGCCTCTGATCAGCATTTAGGAGCTCCTAGTAGAGAGATTAGCTTTCCTAGGGAACAAAAATTTGTTAACTGGTTAGATATCGTAAAAGAAGATGCACAAGCTATATTTTTACTTGGAGACTTATTTGATTTCTGGTTTGAATACAAAACTGTTGTCCCTAAAGGTTTTGTAAGGGTTCTAGGTAAACTTGCGGAAATTAGAGACAGCGGCATTCCCATCTATTTTTTTGTTGGTAATCATGATTTATGGATGAATGATTATTTTCAAGAAGAACTTAACATCCCTGTTTTTCATAAACCAAAGGAATTTCTTATCAATGATAAAATATTTTTAATTGGACATGGAGATGGACTGGGGCCAAACGACAAAGGCTACAAACGAATGAAAAAAATATTTACTTTTCCTTTGTTTCAATGGATGTTTAGATGGCTTCATCCTGACTTGGGAGTTCGGCTCGGTCAGTACATGTCTGTAAAAAATAAACTAATTTCTGGAGATGAGGATGCGATGTTTTTAGGAGAAGAAAACGAATGGCTTGCTCAATATTGTAGGAGAAAGTTAAAAACCAAAAAGTATGATTTTTTTATTTTTGGACATCGTCACCTGCCATTAAATATTGATCTCACAGAAGAAAGTAAGTATATAAACTTAGGAGATTGGGTTAAATATTTTACCTATGGAGTTTATGAGAAAAAAAACATAGAATTAAAAGAATTTTAAACTCTTAACTTCACATTCATTATAAAAAACACCTCATAAAAAGTTAGCACTTATAAATTCATAGGGCTCTCTTAAAAAATAATACTATCACTAGAAAAAAGATATAGATCTTTTTGAAACTATAATTATAACTATCATTACAAATGATAATAGAAAAGTTTTAATAGAATCGTTAATGTAAATTTGTAAAGTATTATTCATAACAATACCTAGAGGACTTTAGAAGAAAAGCCTAATAAACTCAAAATATTAATCACTTACAATGTAGCTTTTCATCAAACAGGAGATATAAAAATACCAAAAACATACTGTTATCACTTTTCTGATTACCCTGAATTAAGTTCAGTGAAAACTTATTATCTTATAAAAATTTCAGAAAAAAAAGTACAATTTATTGAAAAAAACTGAAGTAAAACCTTAAAACAGGCAGTAACTCGAAAATGTATACGAACCCTTACTCTTATATTTCTAAAGCCAAAATAGCATGAGCTACTAAAAAACATCAATAAAACGAAACCGAAAAGATTTCAAGAAGTAATCTGATACTTTAAAAAAGAGTTGCGACATTATTTCATCAACTTTATAAATAACCTATCACAAGACTCAACTATTAGAATAACTTCGTTAATAACAATTGAGTATATCAACAAATTGCTATTTAGAACAACATTAATAATGCTAAAGGCAATACCACTTAATACTTTAACAAATGATAATAAAAAGCTAGATTAAGATGATTCAAATACTTATGTAGGCGGTTCAAAGTAATTTTATTTCAAGAGCTATGTAATTATTGAATATTTATAGAGCATAAAAAATATTTAATAGAGAGTAACTATGGATTTTAAAAAGAATTCTTTCTTTAATAAAGAAAGGCACAATAAGAATTTTCTTCTAGAAAAGAAATTTAATATTACTAGTATAAAAAGAAAATTAAAAAACACTAAAACACTAACTTTTATATCATTAGGATCTTTATTTTGGTTATCATCCTGTGACAGCGAAGATCTAGATCAAAAAGAATTGGATAATCGAAGTGATGTACCAATCGCTCAATTTTTAAATGACAATATACCTGATGGAATATCTAATGTTAGGGTTAGGGAGCTACCTATTAAAACTGCTCCTTTCAAAGCTAATGTTGGAACTCCAACCGAAGAAAATTGTGTTGAGCAAGAAGTTTCTTTTAATCAAACAGACTCTGATTTCTTTGTATTAGATGCGAATTCTTCTTTATTATGGCCAGGTAATCTTGTATCTTCAAAATCGATTAAAGACGGAGACCCAAGAGTTATACCCATAACAGGAGTATATAGAAATCCTATACAAGTTCGAGTTAATGCATTAGTAGGAACTAAAGAAAAAACCTATGCTAATATCAACGAACCAACATCAGGTAAAGTTCAAGATAGTCTGAATAATATTTTATATCGCTTGAATAAAAAAGTAAATTTCCCTGCTAGCTTTGAGATTTCTATTCAACAGATTCATGATCAAAAACAATTTCAAATGGCCTTAAAAGCAGGATATTCTGGGGCAAGCGCTGATGTTGCTGGTAGTCTTGGAGTCGACTTTTCTAAAGAGAGAACTAGATTTGCTGTTACCTTAAAGCAACGTTTTTTTACCGTTTCTGTTGAGGGAAAAGAAAATATTATTGGACTTAACGGATGGTTAAAAGATAATGTTGATTCAAAAAGGCTAGATCCATATGTGACTGACTTTAAGCAAGTACCAGAAGATGAGAAAAACCCATCAGGATATGTAGAATCAGTTACTTATGGTCGTATGTATACATTAATTTATGAATCTACTCGTTCTGCAACCGAAGTAGAAGCTGCATTGAATTTTGCATATAAATCTTTAGGTAATTCGGCAGACGCTTCAGCTGAAAGTAAGTATAAGAGTGTTTTTAGTGAATTTAATGTCATAGTAAAACAATTAGGAGGTGACGCAGAAAATGGTATACTTTCTACTATATCAGCAATGGCAAATAATTTAAATGAGGTTGTACAATATTTAAAAGAAGGAGCTAATGCTTCTGCTAGTAATCCAGGATACCCGATTTCTTATAAAGTAAACTACACATATAACAATAGTCCTTTTAAAGTTACTTCAAATTTAAGTTACATTAAAAAAGACTGCGATTTAGTTTACTATAATAATATACGAGTAGATCCTACAATGGTCGCCTATTATGGTTATGATCACGGAACTGATGGAGCTGAACTATTTGGAAGTTTTTATGTAGAGAAATATAACAAAGATACACAATCATGGTATTTGACAGGTAAGAAAATTGATTGGGGGTATGGTATCGAACCCAATATCGGATTAGATCATTATGTGTTTGACAAGAAAAAACATGTGGCACCTGGGAAGTTTATTGATTTTAAAGCAAGAGCGAAAGAAGGTGAGCGTTTTAGAATAGTATCTAGGATAGGAGAATGCGATGCAAGTTGTTATGTTTATCGTGATGGACAAATATCATCTAATGAGTATGAATATAATGCAAAAGAGAAAAAATGGTTTGACATTACGAAACATAATATATACGTATCAGATTATAGTATAGGTGAAAATATTGGCAGCAAAACATGGAACGGAACTAAAACTGAAATCGAAGGGTACCCTTGTTATTTAGATTATAACACATACATTTTACCATAATACATAATGCAAAAATCGCTAACTTATCGTTAGCGATTTTTTTTCTAAATCTAAAATGATAGCATTTTAATTTTAAATTAACCGTCAATAGTAAAAATCCGGTTTTTTAAAAAGAATTAAACTAATCATTTTAGAAGATTTTAAGTTTTTTGCAAAACAAGTTTCACAGTTTCAAAACACCTCACTAAAAAACAGAATTGGAGTAATTGTTTATTAAATAAAAGAAGTATAAGTTTTAGAGAAAAAATTATTAAAAAACAAGATAGAACGAAAAAAAACGATTCGGATTTAAAAGAACAATATTCAATATTTAAAACTAAATAATTAGAACTTTTGAATGCAGAGGGAATAACACTAAAATTAATAAATAAGAGTGCAATAATGCTAAAGAGCTTTAAAAAGAAAAAGAAGGCAATTATATTACCTTCTTTTTGAAAATTATATCAACTAAGAACTACCCTATTAAATTTAGTTTAGAACTTAAACGTTAAACTACCTCTAAACGAAGTTCCGTTAAAACCAAACTGATTGACTTCCCATGGATATTTAAAACGTCCTCCTAAATTAGTTGCTGGATCTCCTTTAGGATCTATCTCGTCAGGAAAAACATCAAATAAATTATTTACTTGTGCTGAAAAAGAAATTGAATCACTAAAATCATATCCTAAAGAAAGATTCGTTACAACCTTTCCTTTGAAGGTTTGATCTTTAGCTGGGTCTGAAGCATGTTGCCAAGTAACCTCTCCAAAATAAGTATTGTTCAAATTCGTTTTAAATTTACCTATTTTATAATCTCCCCCAAATAAAAATTTCATGTTAGGTCTTGCGCTTATAACTCGAGACTGTTCTTTTCTATTGAAAATTTTATTTTTATATCCACCCAAACTAGTCGGAGTCTCTGTATCCCCTTCTAAATTGGTTCTATTAACGTTTAAAGCCAAGTTAAGACCAAGCTTGCCCGAAGCAAAGTCTATGTTTTTATATCGCATGGTATAGTCAAACCCTTGAGTAATTGTGTTAATAGCATTGATAAAAAATTTAATACTTTTAATACTATTATCATCCAATATTTGTTGAACAGCAGCATTAGCAACCCCATTATCATCCTCACCGTTAATTTCTCCAGAGAACAATACCCTATCATCTACTCTAACATTATAGTAATCTAGTGAAATTGTAAAATTAGTTGACGCTTTCACTGTTAAACCCGCTGAAATATTCTTAGAAGTTTCTGCAAACAAAGGCGCAACACCTAATCTTCTAACAACAGGGCTAACATTGTTGAATGTTCCTTGATTTTCTATTCTACCTCCTGTAACAAGAGTTTGTATGTTACTTAAGAATACCTGATGTAATGACGGTGCTCTAAATCCTGTACTATAGGAAGCTCTTAACACTCCTGCTTCTCCTAATTTATATCTAGAATTAACCTTCCAAGAGGTATTTCCTCCAAAATCAGAATAATTCTCATAGCGAACAGCTCCTCCAATCAAAAAACGTTCAGAAATATCCCAATCTAATGTTCCATAAGCTCCAATATTAGTTCTTGTTTCATTTAGAGCATTACTAGGTTGTATTCCTGGAAAAGATTGTGCTCCACCACCTACATAAGATTCCGATTGTCCTTCAGTAACCTTGAAACGTTCTTGACGTGCTTCAACTCCAGCCCCCATGGTAACTTTACCAAAACTTCTATTTACATCTAAGTTTCCAATTATGTTACCAAAAGCATAAGCGCCAGCATCAAATTGGGTAGGGCTATTTGCACCAAGACTTGGATTTATCGTATTACCAATAGTATAATCGACTTGATTCATCCCGTATGTTGTGCTTAAATCAGCATTAAACCCTCCAATTGCAAACTGGCCTCCTGCCGTAAATAAAATATCTTTGATATCCGTTTCAAAAGTAGGCTGAAAACCTTGATAAGCTCCAGTACCATCGTAAAGAACATTATCTTCCGAAGAATTTTGCCCTGGTATTCCTGGAAAATAAGGTGTTCTATACAGGGCAAAACTTTTTCCTTGCCTTATATTAAAACCTCCAAAAGCATAAAGCTTCGTATTTTCATTAAGCGGATACTCAGAATTAAGATAAATATCACCTTTCTTCATTTCTGGTTGCCCAATAATCATTCCTAAATCAGGATTCTCTCTCAACCAATCTGTATTACCATTCAATATATCTGCTCCTGTAGCTATAACACCGTCAGTCGCCAAATAACCATCTGCTGCACCAATTGGTATTGCTCCTGAGTCATATAAAGAACCAAATAAACCATCACCTCCAGGCGAACCAGCTCTATTTGTGTAATCTTGATAACCAACGCCTAAAGAGGCGTTTAAAAAGCGCCCTTCACCAAAAGTAATCGTATGATTTACATCAGCATCAGCATTAAAACCATCTCCTCGTGAGGTTATTCCTGAATTAATGTTAACCTGAGTGTAATCGATATTTTTTTTCAAAATAATATTTACCACCCCTGCTACCGCATCAGATCCATATTGAGCAGAGGCTCCATCTCTTAATATTTCTACTCTCTCAATAGCTGCTGTGGGAATACTTTTCATATCAGTACCAACTTCACCTTTTCCTGGAGTATCATTCACATAAACTAAAGCACTCTGATTTTTTCTTTTGCCATTTACTAGCACCAAGGTTCTACTTGGACCTAACCCCCTCAAATCTGCTGGGTCAAAGTGTGCTGTAGCATCAGAAATTGTTTGGTTTGTTGAATTATAAGACGGCACAGCAAAAGTTAACATTTGATCAATATTAGTTTGACCTGTTGCTTGCAATTCACGTACTCCTACATTGTCAATAGGTACAGCTGAATCTAAAATTGTTCTTGGCTTCGCTCTATTTCCTGTAATCACCACCTCATCTAAAATACCTTTATCTTCCTCCAAAATAACTTTAACACTTGCTTTATCATTCACTGATACCTCTTGTGTTTTGAAACCTACCGAGGAAAATACAAGTATAGTTGGTAATTTAGCTACATTAATGGAAAACTCTCCGTCCATATTTGTTTCTGTCCCATTAAGAGTTCCTTTTATTATTACGTTAACAAAAGGAATGACATTACCTTGTAAATCCTCAACTTTACCAGATATTGTCTGAGCCATGATTGTTGTAGAGTAACAAATTAAAAGCAATATGAGCCATCGCTTTTGATTGATTTGTTTGTTCATTTGTGTATTAATTTAATTATTGATTTTTTTATCCCCCGCGTCAAATAAAGATCTAACAATAAGTTAGATCTACAAAAAATTAGTTGTTATTTTTTACTTTTTCAATTATTTAAACTGAAAATTAAATACGAATTAAATTCAAAAAATAAAACCACAGAATTACATTATTTTAATTAATGTCATTCTATCTATAGGTGAAGTCTAAGTATTACGATGGTTATAGCTATTTTATCATATTCTAACTGAATCCCCCTAACTTTTATGTTAAAATTATATTATAGCCGCTGCTAATTAACAAAAACAAATTAAAAAACACAAATATTAAAATTATGATAAGTACGTTATATATTTATTTTTTATATAAATCATTGATTTTTCAGGTTTAACCATACTTTAACAAATCAAAAATTCTTAATATTGTAGTTTTGTTAAACGTAAAGCTAAGAAAATCTAAAATATTTTATGGACGTAGATGTAAGAGCAATTAATGAAAAGATAGCACAAGAAAGTGCTTTCGTTGACTTGCTAACAAACGAAATGAACAAGGTTATTGTTGGTCAGAAGTATATGATTGAGCGTTTGTTAATTGGTTTATTAGGAAATGGACACATCCTATTAGAAGGTGTTCCTGGATTGGCAAAAACACTGGCTATAAACACGCTTTCAAAAGCTGTTCAAGGAAGTTTCAGTCGTATTCAATTCACCCCTGATTTACTTCCTGCGGATGTTGTAGGAACGATGATTTATAATGTTAAAGAAAACGATTTCGCTATAAAAAAAGGCCCAATCTTTGCTAATTTTGTGTTAGCTGATGAAATTAATAGAGCTCCTGCAAAAGTGCAATCGGCTTTGTTAGAAGCAATGCAAGAAAGACAAATTACAATTGGAGATGAAACTTTCAAACTGGATGAGCCATTTTTAGTTATGGCGACTCAGAATCCAGTTGAACAGGAAGGGACTTACCCTTTGCCGGAAGCCCAAGTAGATCGTTTTATGCTAAAGACGGTAATTGATTATCCAAAAATTGAAGACGAGCAATTAATTATGCGTCAAAATTTAAACGGAAGTTTCGGAAAGGTAAACCCTGTTGTTTCAATAGATCAAATTATAAAAGCTAGAGCATCTGTCAATGAAGTATATATGGATGAAAAAATAGAGAAATATATACTTGACATCATATTTGCAACACGTTATCCAGAAAAATACAACCTAGAAAAACTTCAACCCCTCATAAGTTTTGGTTCTTCTCCACGTGGTAGTATTGCCCTTGCAAAGGCTTCAAAATGTTACGCATTTATAAAAAGAAGAGGATATGTTATTCCAGAAGATGTAAGAGCTGTTGTCTATGATGTATTGAGACACCGAATAGGAATTACTTATGAAGCTGAAGCTGAAAATGTTTCATCAATAGACATTATTACCTCAATAATAAACGAAGTACAAGTCCCTTAAAAACAAACCAAAACAAGCATACTCTACATAAAAACACCCCTTCAACTAAAATACAGTTAGAGATGACATACAAATTAACAACTTACAAAACATTAACAGGAACAAAAACAATATTAGAATTGCAAAAAAGAAAAAAAACTGAAGCTATTGTTTATCAAAATGAAAAACCTTCTTATTATGTGAATTGTTTCGACTTGAAAACAGAATCAAATATCATAATGAACAGTTTGGTACTTGGACAGAAAAGAAGTATTAGCAACGTGATAAAGGAAGTAGCCCACAAAAACAACGTTAACATATCGATAAAAGAGGCGCCTTTGCTGTCAATTGAAAAATCTTTTGAACTTAAAGAAGTTGAACTGCCTCCTTTACCTGAAAATTGGTTAAGCTAGTGCATGGACACAAAAGAATTACTTAAAAAAGTTCGTAAAATTGAAATTAAAACAAAAAAACTATCCAATAATATATTTGGAGGAGAATATCACTCGACCTTTAAAGGTCGAGGGATGACTTTCTCCGAAGTTCGACAATATCAGTATGGAGATGATATTCGTGCTATTGATTGGAACGTTACTGCAAGATATAACGAACCTTTTGTTAAAATTTTTGAAGAAGAACGCGAACTCACAATGATGCTCGTTGTTGATATTTCTGGTTCTGAATTTTTCGGCACTTCTCAACAATTTAAAAAAGACACTATCACTGAAATTGCTGCTACGCTTGCTTTTTCAGCAATTCAAAATAATGATAAAGTAGGTTTAATTCTGTTTTCAGACCAGATTGAACTATTTATCCCTCCCAAAAAAGGTCGTAGCCATGTTCTTCGCATAATCCGAGAACTAATTGAGTTTGAATCGAAAAGTAAAAAAACAAATATTAATCAAGCCCTAAAATTCCTATCAAATGTACTTAAGAAAAAGGCAATTGTTTTTGTTCTTTCAGACTTTATGGACGATAATTATGAGCATACCTTAAAAATTGCAGGTAATAAACATGATTTGACAGGTATCCGTGTTTTTGATAAGCATGATCAAGAGATTCCAAATATTGGAATGGTTTCAATGAGGGATGCCGAAACAGGAGAAGTTATTCTTGTAAATACTAGTTCTTCAACCGTCAGAAAGCAGTATAAAAAACACGCTTTATATCTTAAGGATTATTTCACCTCTTCTTTTAGAAAGTCTGGATCAGGTATTATTCATGCTCGCGTAGATGAAAGCTATGTAAAAAAACTGCTAGGTTACTTTAAACAAAAAAACTAATTTTCAAGCAATTATGATGACTAAATTATGAAACAACACCTTTTACATATTTTATTCTTGAGCATTGTTACCATTGGTTTTTCCCAGAATCCAACGGTAAAAGTAGAAATTGACACAACAAATATTAGGATTGGTGAGCAATTTGAATATAAAATTACAATTGATGAAACAGAAAATGTAATTATTCCGAAATTAGAAAACCTCAAGAATATAGAAGTTGTTGATTCGTTAAAATTAGACACTCTTAACCGATCGTTAGTTCAAAGATATATATTAACTGGGTTTGATAGTGGTGCCTTTTATATACCAAAACAGCAAATATTTATAAAAAACCAAGCATACTTTACAGATAGCTTATTGATAAAAGTTGCTTCCGTAGCTATTGATACCACTAAAGTAAAAAAATTTCCTATTAAAGGGATCAAAGGAGAACCTTATCAAATTGATGATTTCAAAGAGTATATAATATGGATATTAGCTTTACTAATAATTGTTATAATAACTTTATATTTTGCACTTAATAAAACTGAAGAGAGTACATCTGAAACTTTCATTCCAAAATTAGCTCCTTTTCAGGAAGCCATGCAAAACTTAAAACTTTTAGATGATAAGCTTTTATGGCAGAACAATAAAACAAAGAATTACTATAGTGAATTGACTGAAATCATACGAAATTATATTGAACGAGAATTAAATATTCCCGCTCTTGAACAAACCACGAAAGAGCTTATATTTACACTCAACAATTTGAATAAGGTTAATACAATTACTACAGATAAAGATACAATTGAGAAATTGGAAAGATTACTTATTCAATCAGATTTTGTCAAATTTGCTAAATCAAAACCTTTAGCTAACGATATAGAGTTTGACAGGAAAAACGCAGAAATAATCATAAAAAATGTCAAACCAGCTGTTATAAGTGAAAATTCTGAAACTAGCTATTCTTCACCTGTTACTATTGTTGAAAAACCCAAAATAAAAAAACACAGCTTGGTTATTAAAATATTAATAGTTATTTCGTTAGTTTTAATAATAGCTTTGATTAGCTATAGTGCTTCCCAAGCTAAATCAATGTACGAATCAAAAAATCAACAGTTAGAAAATGCTAAATAATTTTGAATTCCACAACCCAGAATTTCTTTGGCTACTTGTGTTCATACCTGTATTAGCTATCTGGTTTATTTTTACAGATAAAAAAAATAGTGCACAGTTAACAATTGGAAATACAAGTGCTTTTCTATTAAAAAGATCTATTTCTTCTCGATTAAAACCGCTACTGTATATTTTAAGGTTACTTGCGTTAACATCCTTAATCATCGGGCTATCACGTCCGAGGAATGTATCTATAAGTAAAAAAACAAAGTCTAATAGAGGTATTGATATTGTTATGGCTATTGATGTATCTGCTAGTATGCTCGCTAAAGACCTAAAACCCAACAGACTTGAGGCTTTAAAAAGAGTAGCCATAAAGTTTGTTTCTAGACGTCCAAATGATAGAATCGGTATTGTGGTATATGCTGGCGAGAGCTTTACTCAGACTCCTATTACTAGTGACAAATCTATTGTAAAAAGAACTATTTCTGAGATTAAGTTTGGTCAAATGGAAGGAGGAACCGCTATTGGAATGGGGCTTGGTTCAGCCGTAAATCGTTTAAAAGAAAGCAAAGCTAAAAGTAAAGTAATTATTCTTCTGACTGATGGTGTAAATAATGCAGGATTTGTAGATCCTAAAACGGCTACTGAACTGGCTAAAGGTAATAACATAAAAGTGTATACAATAGGTATTGGCACAAATGGCATGGCTCCTTTTCCATGGGCAAAAGATCCAAGAACAGGAAAAATCTCTTTTAGAAACCAACAAGTAGAAATTGATGAAAAATTATTACAGCATATTTCTTCAGAAACTGATGGTAAGTATTTTAGGGCGACAGACAATAATAAGCTTAGTGCAATTTATGATGAAATAGACAAACTTGAGAAAACAAAAATTGAAGAATTTAAGTATTATAACTACACTGAACAATATAGACTATTTGTTTTTATTGCAGGATTCTTCTTAATTTTAGAATTTATTTTTAAAAACACCATTTTCAAAAGCTTCATATAACAACAATAAATATATGTACAAGATAGAAGAACCGATATATTTTTACTTATTTATTATCATTCCAGTAATAATTGGTATGCATTTATTAGTTTTCTTTTGGAAGAAAAGAGCTCAAAAAAAGTTTACATCTCCAGAATTATTGAAAAAATTAGCGCCAAACTCTTCTCGTTTCAAACCTCTTCTGAAACTTGCACTACTCTTACTAAGTTTTACGTTTTTAATAATAGCTTTAATTAACCCGAAAATGGGAACTAAATTAAAAACTGTAAAAAGAGAAGGTGTTGATGTAGTATTTGCACTAGATGTTTCAAAAAGTATGCTAGCTGAAGATATTGCTCCAAATAGGCTTGAAAAATCGAAACAAATTATTTCAAAGATAATTGACCGACTTGGTAGTGATAGAGTTGGAATAATAATTTATGCAGGTAGTGCATACCCTTTACTTCCAATAACAACAGATCATGCTGCTGGAAATATGTTTTTACAAAACGCTAATACCGATATGGTCTCTAGTCAAGGTACAGCCATAAATGAAGCTTTAAACTTAGCCAAAACTTACTACAATAACGATGAGCAAACTAATAGATTTTTAATTATAATATCTGATGGAGAAGATCACCAAGAAGAAACCAAGCAAATTACACAAAATATTTCTAATGAAGGAACAAAGATTTTTACTATCGGTGTTGGAACCCAAAAAGGAGGACCAATTCCAATAAAAATAAACGGATCTTTAATTGGCTATAAGAAAAACCGTGAAGGAGCAACGGTTATCACCAAAAAAGAATCCAAAATATTAAAAGACATCGCCGATATTGGCAAAGGAAATTATATTGAAGGTAATAAAACAGAAGCAGCTGTTAAAATTATTACTGATGTTATTGCTAATGCACAAAAAAGCGAGTTCGAAACAAAACAATTCTCTGATTATCAAGATCAGTTTCAATGGCCTTTGACATTCGCTTTATTCTTTTTAATGCTTGATATTTTGCTGTTTGAAAGAAAAACAAAGTGGTTAAAGAAAATTGACTTATTTAATGAAGAATCAAAAAATTAAACAAGTGAACATATTGAAAAGTTTAGTTATAATATTATTGTTATTTCAATCAATTGAGATTAACGCACAAATAGATACCCTTAAACAAAAAAAGGAGGCAAGATCCTTACTTCGTTTAGGAAATGAACTTTACAATAAGCAAAAATTCGATGAAGCTTCAATTTCCTACAGAAAAGCGCTGGAAAAGGACGGTAACTATGAAAAAGCTACCTATAATTATGGAAATTCTTTATATCAAAATAAAAGTTATAAAGAAGCTGTTTCTCAGTATGAATTAACTACAAAAGGTAGTAATAATAAAATTACTAAAGCAGAAGCTTTTCATAATATTGGAAATGCTATGATGGAGCAAAAACAATATGAAAAAGCTGTTGAATCCTACAAAAATTCTTTAAGAAATAACCCTAATGACGATGAAACACGCTATAATTTAGCAGTAGCCCAAAAAGAATTAAAAAAACAACAGCAACAGCAAAAAAACAATAACAATCAGGATAAAGATCAAAAGGATCAAAACAAAGATCAAAAGGATCAGAACAAAGACCAAAAGGATCAAAACAAAGATCAAAAGGATCAAAACAAAGACCAAAAGGATCAAAACAAAGACCAAAAGGATCAGAACAAAGACCAAAAGGATCAAAACAAAGATCAAAAGGATCAAAACAAAGACCAAAAGGATCAAAACAAAGATCAAAAAAATCAGAATAAGAAGAAAGACAAAGACAATAAAAAAGAATCTAAATCTCAAATAGGTAAGATGACTCCAGAGCAAATGAAACAGCTTTTGGAAAGCTTAAATAATGAAGAGAAAAAGACACAAAAGAAAATGAATATTAAAAAATCAAAAGGGCAAAAAGTCAAACAAGAAAAAGACTGGTAATATTTAACAAAAAGCTAAGACAAGGACTTTTTAAATTAATGTCCGTTTTTAGATATTTGGGTGTTTAGACATCAGTTTATAATGAATTAAAAATGAGCAGACATATAATATTGCATATTTTATTATTCTTTTTAGCTATATCTTCATTGCATGCACAAAAAGGAGAATTAGTAGCGAAAGTAAGTAAGAGTAAACTCGGGATTAATCAGCGACTAAAAGTTGAGTATTCAATAAATACACAAGGTGCTGATAATTTTACACCTCCTGTTTATACTAATTTTAAAATTATTGGAGGGCCAAGTCAATCCATAAGTCAATCATGGATTAACGGTAAAATGACATTTTCTAAATCGTACACCTATATCTTACAACCCAAAAAAAAGGGTGAGTTTAATTTACCCTCTGCTTCTATTGAAATAAATGGGGAAAAGATTAAATCAAACACCCTTAAAATAATAGTATTAGATGCAGTTAAACTTCCAAAAGACCCCAATGATCCAAATTATGTTGCTTCGCAAAACATTCATCTTGTAGCTGAAATTTCAAAATCTAAACCTTATTTAGGTGAAGGTATTTACCTGGAATACAGACTTTATTTTAGTGAAAATGTAGGTATTTACGATAATGCTATTACTGAATCTCCTCAGTATAATGGATTTTGGACACAAGAAATAAAGAAAAATGGAACGCAAGTTAAATCAGGCACTTATAATGGAGAAAAATATAGATATGCAGTTTTACATAAAGCACTATTGATCCCAACAAAAGCTGGAAAATTAACAATAGATCCAATGAAAATGGACATTGTAGTGGCTGTACCAACAGGAAGAGTTGACTTTTTCGGTAATCCAATGACAAGACAAATAAAAAAAGAATTTTCTTCTATAAAAAAAACTATCAATGTTAAAGAGTTACCACAGCAAAATAGACCTGAAAATTTTAATGGAGCCGTAGGGGAATTTTCACTAGATGTATCCTTAAGCAAACAAATACTGAAGGCCAACGAATCATCTCAAATATTTATAAATATCAAAGGAAAAGGCAATCTAAAATTATTTGAATTACCTAAATTAGACACTCCTAAAGAATTAGAAGTTTATCAACCAGAAAGAAAAGAAAAAATAATTATTACATCTTCAGGTTTACAAGGTAAAATATCAGACAATTATACACTTGTTCCTGAATATAAAGGGAAATATAAAATTCCTTCAGTTAGTTTTTCTTATTTCAACCCTAAAAAAGAAGTTTATCAAACAATTAACTCTGAAGATATGTATGTAGAAGTGCTAGGAGGTAAAGAACTTATTTCTTCTTCTCAAGAAATTAACAGTACTACCAAACAAAATATTCAGGTTACAGGTAACGATTTCAGATATATTCAAACAAAATCTAACTTTGAAAGCACAAATAAATTAGACTTCTTTAAATCTTCTTTGTTTTATTTTTTACTATTCCTTCCAATAATATCTATTCCAACAGTTATCATTCTCGATAAGAAAAAGGAGAGAAAAAATCGAGATACGGATGGAAATAAAAGAAGATTAGCAGATAAGTTAGCGAAGAAATATCTTTCAGAAGCTCAAAAACAACTTGGACAGAAAGAAGCATTTTACGAATCACTTGAACGCGCATTACACAATTATTTAAAAGCAAAACTAAAAGTAGAAACGCAAGATATTAGTAAAGATAAAATTACAGAGCTACTTAAAAAACGTGAAATAGAAAATAATACCATAAAGGATTTTATCACGGTTCTTAATGACTGTGACTTCGCAAGATATACACCACTTGACGATACTCATATGAATCAAGAATTCGATAAAGCTAAACAAGTGATAACCCAATTAGATAAACAGTTATAATGAGAAATATAGCATTATTTATAGTACTTTTGTCAAGTGTTATGTCCGCACAGACATCTACTGATTTATTCGAAAAAGCGAATAACTTATACCGTCAAGATAAATATGAAGATGCTCTCGCTTTATACGAAAAGATTGAGATAAAAAATGACGTTTCATCTGAGTTGTATTTTAATATTGCAAACTGCTACTATAAGCTCAATAAAGTAGCTCCATCTATTTATAACTATGAGATGGCGTTATTAATTGATCCGTCAAACAAAGATGCTAAAAACAACCTTACTATTGCTCATAAATTAACCTTAGATAGGATAGAGCCGCTTCCCCAAAATGTGTTTGAAAAATTTAGGAGTAATTTTCTAAATAGTCTTCACTATAACACATGGGCATTTGTTGTTATAATTTTCTCATTTATAACGAGTTTATTTTTTATTTTGTTCTATTTATCACATGATTCGTTCAGAAAGAGAATTTTCTTCAGCATTAGTATGTTAAACTTTCTACTTCTTATCTGTTCAATTGTTATAACTTTCCAACAATTCAATGAATTTCATAATGTAAAACATGCCATTATCTATAGTAACGAAATAAGTGTAAAAAATGCTCCAAATTTAAGCTCTGATGATGTTTTTTTGCTTCACGAAGGAACTAAGGTATCATTAATAGATTCGGTAGATGAATGGAATAGAATAAGATTAATTGATGGCAAAACGGGGTGGATTCAAAAACAAAATATTAAAATTATAGATAAATTTTAAATTTTGTTGGCATCAAAATTAAACTTAATGTTGTATATTGTGTTGTTTAAAAATGATCAAATATATACTAACATACCTTCTTTTATTCTTGGTAACTGCAACAGTAGTCGTACCTAGGTATACAAATATATTTGAAGAAGTCTGTGAAATTTCAGGAATGGAAGCGGAAAAAGACTGTGACGAAACAAACAAAGAATTAGAAATAAAATACTTGCACTTTACATCTGAAACAAACAATTTTTGTGGTGTTATAAATCGAACTAAACTTACACATCATAAAAGTTTCTATAGAACTATTTATCAAAAACAAGAGAATCCTCCACCAGAGGACTAAACTTCTCTGTACTGCTAATCTAGTAGTTTAAGACTCTTTTAATTATCCCCGAATTAGTGCGTTATAAGAAGGATTACTGAATAATAGTGTCCTAGAAACTATAATCAATTAATTTCAAATCATTAGTTAAATACTAATAAAAAACTCGTTTTATGTTTAAAACAATTAAAAATGATTTACCCGCTAGTATAGTGGTGTTTTTCGTTGCACTTCCCCTTTGCTTGGGAATAGCTCTAGCCAGTGGAGCTCCGTTATTTTCTGGCTTGATTGCCGGTATTGTCGGTGGTATTGTAGTAGGTGCCCTGAGTGGGTCCAAGATTGGTGTAAGTGGGCCTGCTGCAGGACTTGCTGCCATAGTGTTAACTGCCATTGGTGAATTGGGTGGCTTTAATAACTTTTTACTTGCTGTTGTCCTTGGAGGAATAATACAACTGATGTTCGGAATTTTAAAAGCGGGTATCATAGGGTATTATTTTCCATCATCTGTAATTAAAGGAATGTTAACCGGAATAGGTGTAATTATTATACTGAAACAAATTCCTCATTTTTTTGGGTATGATGCAGATCCTGAAGGTGATTTTGCATTCATGCAAGTAGATGGTGAGAATACTTTTTCGGGAATTTTTAATACTATTAATAATATTGGAACTGGGTCTACTGTTATTGGATTTATAGGCCTAGGAATATTACTATTATGGGAAAAAATTCTTGTAAAAAAAGCTAAAATATTTCAATTAATACAAGGACCTGTTGTTGCGGTTATTATTGGTATAATTTTTTATACAATAACTAAAACTAACGACGTATTAGGCATTAGCTCAAAACACTTAGTGAGTGTTCCTGTGCCTGAAGATATCACATCTTTCTTTGGCCAATTTCAATTTCCTAATTTCTCACTTATTTCTGATTCTAGTATATGGGTTACCGCTTTTACCATTGCACTTGTCGCAAGCTTAGAAACCCTATTATGTGTGGAAGCAACAGATAAGATTGATCCTAATAAAAATATAACCCCCACTAATAGAGAACTGTTAGCACAAGGTACAGGAAATATAATTTCTGGACTAATTGGCGGACTACCTGTTACTCAAGTGATTGTTAGAAGTTCAGCCAATATTCAATCTGGAGGAAAGAGTAAAGCTTCTACTGTAATTCATGGTTTTTTATTATTAATATCCATAATATTAATTCCAAATTTATTAAACAAAATACCTCTATCAGTTTTAGCCGCTGTACTTTTTATCGTTGGTTTTAAACTGGCTAAACCAACACTATTTAAGAAAATGTACGCATTAGGTTGGAAACAATTTCTACCTTTTATTGTTACGGTTTTAGGGATTGTTTTTATTGACTTACTAAAAGGAATCGGGCTAGGTTTAGCTATTGGAATTATTGTAATTTTAATCAAAAGCTATCAAAATTCACATTTTTTACATATTGAAGATGTAAGTAATGGCGTTCATAAAATTAAAATGACACTAGCAGAGGAAGTTACTTTTTTTAATAAAGGTGCTATTCTGAAGGAGTTAAATAACTTACCCCGAAATACATATTTAGAATTAGATGTAAGAAAAACAAGATATTTAGATAATGATATTATTGAAATTCTTGAAGATTTTCTTTTTAAAGCTAGAGAAAAAAGCATAAATATTAAAGTATTCTCAGAAAGAGGAACCATCGAAAACCCAAAAAGTTTCGTAGATTTTTTTAAATTGCGGCCGTTAATTAAATAGTAACTTTTATAACATAATAATTTTTAAGACACGCTAAAGAATATGAAGCTTTCGATTAGATTAAAATTTAATGATTTTTACCATTAAAAATAAAACAATCTATTTATTTGATAAAAAGCAACATACAGACACATTTTCAAAAAAAATCTAAATTATTAAACTCTGGTAAAAATAGCTATCTAAAATTAACGTTGTAGTAAGTCCTATATTATTAAAAGTGATAGGTAGTGATCTTAATCTTTAAGTAATCCTTAACGAAGTTTTACTTTTTATAAATAAAAAGCGATTAATTAAAAATCCACGAATTAATAGATGCATCTATTTAGCTATTTAAAATCAATAAATATAATAATGGAAAATTGCACATTTCATTATTATAAAAATATAAGCCAATTTTAACGAATTAAATATTAAATTAAATGAAAGCCCATACAAAAGAAACTCAAACCGCAATGACACCCCAAAAATCTCTTATAACCTTAAAAGAAGGTAATTTAAGATTTCAAAAAAGTCTAAAAGCGGATAGAAATTTACTTGAACAAGTTAATGACACAAAAAAAGGTCAGTTCCCTTTTGCAACCATATTAAGCTGTATTGATTCTAGAGTATCATCTGAACTTATTTTTGACCAAGGGATTGGCGATATTTTTAGCGTAAGAATCGCTGGTAATTTTGTTAATGAAGATATTCTAGGAAGTATGGAATTTGCATGTAAATTAGCTGGAACCAAATTGATTGTTGTTTTAGGACACACAAGTTGCGGAGCAGTTAAAGGAGCTTGTGATGACGCTAAACTAGGAAATTTAACAGGTATGCTTAAAAAAATAAAACCGGCCGTAGAGGCTGTAACTGAACCAAAGGAAGCATCGGTTAGGAATTCTTCCAATGAGAACTTTGTAAATGAAGTTGCCAAAAAGAACGTAGAGTTAACTATTGATAATATCATAAAACAAAGTGAGGTTTTAGCTGACATGCATAATAATAAAGAGATTCAAATTATTGGTGGAATGTATAATATCCAAGACGGATCCGTAACATTTTATGAATAACAACAAAATCATCACTAAAAACATAGAAGGACTTATGTAAAATAAGTCCTTCTATGTTTTTAGGATAAAATTATTGGGTAATTACAAATATTTCAGTCTATTTTTAAATTCATTACATATTCTTAATCAATTGTTTTTATTAAAAGGTCAATAAAATATCTGCATAAAAACGCACCTACTTACTTTCTTTATGATTTCTATTGTGAAAATCTGTGTTTGAACAACTTCTTTAAAATACTCTTTTAAATAGGAATACTGATAAACACCGAATAAACTTTTTCTAATACTAAATCTAAAAAAATATTCGTTATTCTTCGCGTAATTATTAAGTAATACCGTTTATCCTTTATTCGGTAATAAGAACAACCTTATTTTTCAATAATTTTTGAACAGTGTCACCCCTGAGATATCTTAAGAGATAATATATAACTACAACATCTTAAATAACCGAAATCAATGGAACAGCTTCAATTTCCTAATTTAAAAGGATTTTACTTTAGAGACTAGAATTTAGAATTAGAAATATATGTTTTCATTCTTAAAATCTTACTTAAAAACAAGCTTATAGCTTTCAATTAAAAGCTTTTAAAAATCAAACTTACTTCTACCAACATAAATAGATTTTATTTTATTTAAGACAACTTAAATTATAACTCAAGGAAAAAAAGTATTTTTTATAGATTTTTAGAACTCACATAAAAATCTTGATAAGTTTCCAAAAGACTTACAAGTCCAGAAACTAAATCTTGCGTTTCTAGTAAAATACTGAAATATAACGTAGTATTTTTAGGACTGGTTTCATTGGTTCTAATTCTATCAACTTGCTTTTCTATCGAATGAGATACCTCAGTAAGTAACTCTTTCTTTTCATCAATAATAATAGTGAGCTCATCAAAATTACGCTCAGAAAATACATTTTTCACATTAGTAAGTATGGACGAGAGCGTAACTTCTATTTGTTTTAGATCTTTTAATTGACCTTTTTTAAGATTTTTATGGTTATTATTTACATGTTTATAAGTCGCTCTTGATATGTAACTTATTGATTGCGCTACATCTTGTAAATAACCTAAAATCAATACATAAAACCTACTTGCCTGAACAGAACTATCATCGAGTGATTTAATAAAGTAAAAAACACCATCTTTCAAACTATCTATTTCATCATTTAATTTTGTAACATGTTTATCAGTTTTACGCAGCTTAACCAAATCATGATTTGCTAAATCATTGACAACGTTTGAAAAAAGTTTATTTATTCTTTCTGCAACCCCAGCGATATTGTCAGAACTCTCTTCAATAACACCATTAATAGAAATTAATTCTGCTCTTTCAACATAGATTTGTTTTTTTTCTTCTTTTGTTCTTCTAGAATACATGATACTGGTTCGAGTTACCAAACCAATAATTAATAAAAGAAGCACTGGTACCATAGCGATATGCCAACTTATCAAATAAGCCACAATTCCCGCTGCTATAAAAGCTATTATTGCTGTTAAAAACCATCCTCCTATAACATTAAAAACACCAGCAACTCTGTAAACAGCACTTTCTCTACCCCAAGCTCTGTCTGCTAATGATGTTCCCATTGCTACCATAAATGTTACATAGGTAGTTGATAAAGGTAGCTTCATAGAAGTTGCTATAGATATTAAAATACTAGCCATTATTAGATTTACAGCTGCCCTTACCAGGTCGAAAGCCGGCAATTCATAAACTTTGTCTTTAGGAAGTTTAATAATTGGTTTTTCAAACTTTGAATTAATAAAAACTTGGGTCTTTAACGGTATAACCAAATTAATACCTTTATTAAAAAACATTGCTAACCTTACTACAACTCTTGATAAATTGTTAGGTTGGAATTTTTCTTGTCCTTCTCCTTGACGTGATAAATTTATTCCTGTTTCGATTACTGCTCTTGCCTTTTTTGAAGTCCACAATGTAATGACCATCACTCCTCCCGCAAATAATAATAACCAAACATTTGATGGAACTTTTTCAGCTAGAATACCCATTGTAAATTGATTCGCAGCAACACCAGAAACTTTCCAAGCCTCATAAGAATTCAATGCAGCGATAGGTACACCTATAAAATTAACCAAATCATTCCCAGCAAAAGCCATTGCCAAAGAAAAGGTTCCAATTGCGATAATAAGGACTAATATATTTATTTTAAAAAACTTAACAAGAATGTGAGATACCGAAGACCAAGCTATAAAACTTCCCAAAACAATACCTACAGAATATCCCTCTACCAATCCCTTTATACTGCCATAAAAAGGAGTTCCCTTTAGCCCTTTGATAATTATAAAATAGGTAATAGCGGTAATCGCAAAACCACCAAATAATGAATTGATATAATCAGGTCTTTTCTCAAAATCAAAAGAATAAATAAGCCTAGAAAAATATTGAACAATTGCTCCTACTGTAAAAGCTACAATAACAGAAATAATAATACCTGAAATGATTTCTAAAGCTTTTTCGTCATTTATATAATTCCAAATATCAGTAATCGTCTTAGTATCACTTGCCGAAATTTTTATCAGCGCTATTGCCACAGCAGCTCCCAATAATTCAAAAACAATAGAAACGGTTGTAGAGGTTGGCATACCAAATGAGTTGAAGATATCAAGTAGTAAAATATCTGTTATCATTACCGCCATAAAAATATACATTATCTCCTCAAACACGAACATATGAGGATTGAATATACCTTTTCGGGCAACCTCCATCATACCACTTGAAGTAACTGCACCAACAAATACACCAATACTGGCAATGATCATAATTGTTTTTATTGGTATCGCTTTAGAACCAATTGCTGAATTCAGAAAATTAACGGCATCATTACTTACTCCAACGACCAAATCAGCCAAGGCTAGAACAGCTAAAGCAACTAGCATTAAAATATATGGATCTCCCATTGTTTAGTTTATAGTTTAGCAATGCAAAATTACTAACACGTAAAATCACATATGTTATTTTTATGTTATCATTTTAAATAATTTCATATTAAATTAAATCTTGTTTTTTTTAAAAAAAACAACAATATTCCTTCTAAAAAAAATTTTTTCATCTATTAAACTTCCTTTATAAAATGACACTTACGTTAAGTAACAATAATTAAAAGACTATATTTATTGATTAATGCATAAAAATTACTATAATTATTGAATTATAATCAACTATAATGAAGTAGTTTGTTTTAAAATTAAAGCATTTGAACAAAACACATTTACTGAAAGTCGCAAAACAACAATTATTATAGAAAATTGCTTTAGAAAGATTAAGCTAATAAAATTCTCTCTAAAATTGCATTTTACACCTCTTCTAATGTTAAGTAAATGTTAAGTAATCGTTTTAGATGTATTTTGATAAACTGCTTGGTCCCTCTAATACATCCTTTTTGACTTTTATAACTCCTTTATCATTAACCACCGAATGCCATTTTACTAAAGTTATTTTATTATTTTCAATTTCCAGACCAGTAATACATTTAGGATGAACACAACTTCCATCATTAAAATGAGGAAGTTCTTTATCGGTAGGAAATCTTGGCCTATGTGTATGCCCTGTTATAACCATTTGATTATCATTATTTTTAATCCATTTTTCAAGTAAATATTCCACCCTTATTAAATTTCTGTAATTTTGAGCAGGGCTTGTTGGATCTTTCACCCCCATTACCTGTAAAGGTTTCCAAAGTATTCTAACCAAAAACCTACTCAATTTCCAAAAATTATAATTAAACCAATCTGCTTGATGGCCATGAAGTAAAAAAATACTGCTCCCTCCTTTTTGTATAAGCCGTATTGCTTCAGAAAATTCAACTCCTATCATTAACTTCTTTTCTTTCTGTTCTTTTGAATCAAAATAGAAATGTAAGTTTTCAGCTATTTTTTCTGGTTTTCTGTAGTCCATGTCATGATTACCCCAAATAAAGTGTAACATTCCCTTATCATAAAACTTTTTCAAAATAAGGTAAACATCTTTATTTGCTTCAAAAATTGCGGGAAATTTATTTTCCCAAAGCTCATCTCCATCTCCAAGCTCTATATAAGTAAAATCTTTTTTCAAATATTGCAATAATGCATAACAATAAACATCTCTATTCCGTGAAAAATCATCAGCAAAGCTATTATCACCTCTATGACAATCAGAAAAAATTATATACTTTGAATCCTCTGATAAGTCTAAAGTTTTTGCATTAATAAAAGCTCTTGTAATTCTATCTCCAGACGACATCATAAAGTTTTTAATTATGTTACAATTCATTTAAACACTCTCAAATAATTAACTAATCTTATTTTTTTAACATTTAATTTAGATAAAAAAACAAAAATTAAGGACTGATTACAAACAAGATACACTATTTTAGCTTTAAACTGCTTTATCAGTTTTAATAAAAATTAATTTTAAACCCTTCTAAAAATGAAAAACAAGTATCTACTTACTTGTATAGCGTTGCTGTACATGAGCCTTAATAATATTTATGCTCAAACAACTAGTATGTTTTATGGAACTATTCAAACAGAGGATGCTGTAAAACTGAAAAAATTAGCCCCAGATGATATTAAAATAATTGCTTCTAGAAAAGGATTTAGTGCCGTAAAACTCAGTGATAAAGCTGCTGAAAAGCTTCATCATATGGTTCTAACTCATGGACCAGGCTTTATTTTTGAAACATCTGAACAAGAGGCTTTAAATACTATTAGAAATCATCAACTAAGACGAAAACAACGAAAAACAACTAGTTTTTCTATTTCTGAAAATCAAGCTGTACAAAAGAGTATTGCATTGGTAAAAAACACTAATATTGATACTCACATCAGAGAATTAGAAGCCTACGGCACTAGATACCACACCACTCAAAAAGCGAGGCAGTCCGTATTGGACTTAAAACAAAAATGGGAATCAATAGCTAACGGAAGATCTGACGTTTCTATAAAAATTGTAGAACATCAAAGTACATCAATGCCTTCTTTAATCATGACAATTAAAGGTCAAGAACTACCTAATGAATATGTTATTATTGGTGGACATATTGATTCTGTTAGTCCTCAAAGGACAACCAATGCTCCAGGAGCTGATGATAATGCTTCTGGAATTGCTACCATAACAGAGGTAGCCAGAGTTTTATTTGAAATGGATTTTCAACCAAAAAGAACAATTGAAATCATGGCTTACGCCGCAGAAGAAGTTGGCTTAAGAGGGTCTAAAGAAATTGCTGAGGATTATAAAAGAAGGAATATAAATGTTCTTTCCTATGTACAGTTTGACATGACAAACTATAAGGGCTCTTCAAAAGATGTTTATATTTCTGATGATTCTTACAACAGCTCTTCTTTAAATTCTTTTTTAGCTGATTTAATGGATCATTATAACAGTTCAGGTAATCATAAATTTAACTATGACTATACTCGTTGTAACTATGGTTGTTCTGACCACTATAGCTGGGCTCAACAAGGATACCCTGCTGCATTTCCTTTTGAAGCTTCATTTAATGAATCAAGCCCTTATATTCATACCATAAGGGATACTTCAAGTCAATTCCCTACAGCAAATGCAACCCATGCTGCTAAGTTTGCTAAACTTGGGTTAGAATACTTAATTGAGGTTGCTAAAAGTAAAGGGACAGTTATATCTCCTACTTATTGCAATTCACAAGGAAAAAATGTTAATGATGAATATATTCAAAATGTTAACATTGGTAGTATTAACAATAATTCCACTGCGCAAAATGGATATCAAGACTTCACTAGTAAGAATACTGAATTAAAAAAGAATATTTCTAATAAAATTTCAATTACACCAAAATGGACTAAAAGCAAATATAATGAAGGATACGCCGTATGGATTGATTTTAATCAAGATTCAGATTTTAATGACTCTGGTGAATTAGTATGGAGTAAAAAGGCATCAACCGAATCACCTGTAACTGGAAACTTTACTATACCAACATCTGCAAAACTAGGAAAAACAAGAATGCGTGTTAGTATGCGCTATCAAAAAATTCCTGATTCTTGTGGAAATTTTGATTTTGGTGAAGTTGAGGATTATTCTGTTACAATTTCTGAAGGAGCAGTAGTAAACCCTGATATTTGTGATGGCATACCTCAATATGATTCAAGTAAGAATTACAAAAATGGTGATAAAGTGATATATTTCGGTACATTATACGAAAGAACCTCAAGAGGTTGGAAGCGTATCGGAAAATGTAATGCAAATAAGCTTGAGAATACTAAAGAAATTTTATCATTGGTTAATGATAATGAAGTAATTACCATTTCTCCAAATCCACTGAAAGGTAAAACGTTTAGTATTCATGTAAAAAACGATTTATGGAAACATAAGAAAGTGACTATTTACGATTCTAACAGTAAACTATTAAGAAGTATTTCAATGGCAGATAGCCAAAAAGATATTACCATGTCCATAACTACAGGAGTTTACTACATCTCTCTATCAAATACAGGAAGTAAATATACAAAGCAGTTAATTAAAAAATAGTTTGAATTATAATAAACCCCGACTGTAAACTCGGGGTTTATAAAATAAATCATGCTAATTAAAGTTTATTTTACAGAAACTTTTACATTATCGACATGTATAGTCATATTTTTGTTTTCTCTATCGCTTCCTGTGTATTTAAATGCAATATAAGCTATACCCTCATATAACGATATATCTACCTCTCCAGAATCTACAAAGGTGAACCACGAAGAAAAGTCTTCAATATAACTTATTTTAGAATCTAGAGAATTCCAAGTAGCATACTCTATTCCCTCCTCAGTACCATCGAAATCTGTAGAAATTAATATTTCTAAAGGATCATGTCCTGAATCTGGATATGCATGCTGTGTTTGAAAAGTAAGCACTTCATTATCCTGGTTTTCAAGGTCAATTCTTGGAGTAATTAACCAACTTACATTTTCACTATCATCTGATCCATATGGATTAAATTCAACATATCCATTACTTTGAAACACTTTCTCTGTCCAAACCTTTGAACCCTTTTCTGTATAATTTATCCAACCATCAATATCAAAATCAGCATTACCTACAACACTCTGAAAATCTTCCGCATAAACAGGCTCACACCTACTTTGAATTAAATCCAAATCATTTGTATCTCTGATTAACAACTGAAAAGCTCCTCTATAATTTCCAACAATACCCGTAATTTTTCCTTGCATATTAGGTATCAATTGAGCTCTAAAGTCAGCAAAACCACTATTTCTCATGATAATTGTTTCTTCATCAGCGCAACTCTTAAATACTCTGTTGACCGAAAAGGTATTATTTAAATTTGCAAAAGTTTGATCTTTGGCTTCTATCTGCATGTTATCAATGGAAATTAACATACTGATATGTGAACTGTTTAGATCAGTAATGCTTACTATTTCTCTAGGCTCTATCTGAGCTACTTCTGAAGACCTCATAATGCTATATTTATCCTTCATATTAATAGCCTCAGGATCTTTTATAAGAGAAATTCTATCTACTGCACCTCCATTAAGTTTTCCTATTTCTAAAACACCATTATTATTGTGCATCCCTAAACCATTAAGAGGAACAAATACTTTTCTACCTACATTAAAAAAAGTATACATATCAGTATCATCTACGGTTAATTGAATAGCTGCAGTTGGATCTTTAGGTTTATCTTGAATAGATAGTATTTTATACATATTTCCTGCCTCATCACTAGAAACCACATAGCCTTCAAGTACCATCTCATCTTTTTGGATTGTACTGAAATCAAGTACACCATTTGCTTGTTCGTTAAAAATTCTTATAATACCTGAAATAGAAGTGTTTGCTATTATATTTGGTTCATCTATATTAATTTGAGGTAAATTATAATCATTATTATCTACACATGAGACAGTTACCTCAAAAAAAACAGCTAATATTATCATATTAAGTATCGTGCTTGTCTTCATTTTTTTCATAGCTATTATAATTAGAATCTGAAATAAACATTTATGAAAAACGTCGTACCTCTTCCATACCAATATTTATTCCCAAAAACAGGAGTTGTTGATTCTGAGTCTTTTTTTGATACTCTATAGTTCGCATTTCTACCCTGTTCAAATCCTCCTGACTTATATTTTTTATTAAATAAATTGTTTAAGCTGGCAAAAAAACCAACATAATAGTCTCCTAATTTCCAAGACTTACCTCCTATTGCATTTACTACCATATAATTTTCAAATTCTTCTTGATCTAAAAGATCACGTGCTATAAGTGGATCATAGTCCGAAAACTCAATACCATCTTCATCAACTACAAAATTTTGTGTTCTTCTTAGTGGAGAGATATCTACAAAAACATCATCTAGATAATTGACAGTAGCTCCAAACCACCAGAAGTCTGGGTCTCGATATTCAAAGCCAAGCGAATATGCCTTTTGTGGACCTGAAGCTACTCTGTAGTTCTTTAAATAAGATGTTGTCGGTCGTAAAAAATATTCACTATCATTATGACTCTGATTATCTGCATCTGAAGTCAGATATAACATTGGATTATTATGAAAAGTATACTGACCAATGTTAGTAGCTCCCTTCAATTTAATTGAAGGGGTTATTTGTGCCTCAATTCCTATTTCGATACCCAAATGTTTTTTTTCAATTTCCGTTATCACTTCCTGAATAAATGCCGAATTATTACCATTAATACCATCTACATAAAAAAATGATATTTCAGTTGCATCTTTGATCCCTACATAATACCCTGTTAACTTTGCTTGTATAGTAGGAAATCGCAGGATATAACTGATATCATTAGACATTATTTTTTCTGTAACAAGACCTAAAACAGCATTGTTAGTTTCCCTTGGATTTGAAAATGTATTTCTTATTGTTGGTGCTTTTGTTAAATAACCTCCGTTGAAATCTAATAAATGACGTCCTGAAACTTTGTAGGTAAATCCTCCTTTAAATCCAAAATTCGTAAATTCTAGTTTCTCAGATTTTCCCAAAGAATTATTCTTAAAAGCTCCACTCTGATACAATCCTTCTCTTTGATGCGAAGTTTTTGACGCATCTCCTGCCACGTAAAAATTAACCTTATTGTACTTGAACTGGGCTTGTAAAAAAGCACTTAAGACCTTTGACTTTAGAATATAATTATAATTAAATCGATCTCCTTCAGTTACAATTCTATTTGGATTCCTAAGATTATTTTGCTTTGAGGTTAAATTATCCCCAAAGGTATCTACATCTAAAAAACCTTGCCCACCCAATAGATCAAGAAGATTTGCAAAATTTTCAGATTTTATTTGAGTATAATGTAATTTACTGTTGATTACAATATGTTCATTTAGTTCGCTAAAAAAAATAGTATTCGCAGAAAATTGATCTTCATCATTTCTGTCTTCATATAAAATATACTTTGAATTTGTACTTTCATTACCGGCTAAGTTTTGCCTAATCATTTCATCCCAGTCCCACTGCCCATCATTTAAAAATTCTTGTAATAAATTGTACTCTGTTCGACTGCCATTTCGTATTGCGTAACTTGGTAACTTTTGATAATATGTTGGATCAGGGTTTGAACCTCCGCCAATTGGCCAACCATTTACTAATCGAGCTCCATTGAAGTTAATACGACTATTACCTTCTCTTCCTGTTTGAAAGGATAAATTAGAATTTAAAGTTGTATTATCGGATAATCTCCAAAAATGATTTAACATTAAAATTGGTTCGTATAAATCTCGTATTCGAGAATTTCTTGCTTTATTGTTTTGGTACCCCCAATAAGGATTATACTTGATTCCTTTTAAATCAAATACCTCTTGAGTATTAGGTGATGATTTCCCTCGTTTATTATTAGCAGAAATTATTGATAAATTAAGACTATGATAATCATTTAACTTTTTTTCTAAAGAAATAAAAAATGAATTCCCTTCATAAAAAGTACCTTCAATATATCCTTCCTCCCCTGATCTTCTACTTCCAGATACTGCTATTGCCCACCCATTATTCAATAGTCCTGAAGTATAAGTTCCCATAATACGATGTGAATAACTCCTATTAGAAGAAGCGTAAGATATCCTAATTCCTTTCTTAAAATCGGATGCTCTTGTGTTCATATTAACAGATCCTAAAACACCTCCAAATCCATAATTTGAAGGGGTTAACCCATTACTATATTCTTGATATTTAAAGATATCATTAAGTCCTCCCCAGTTACTCCATTGAGGTTTTCCATTATAAAGTTTATTCATTTCAATCCCATTTATCATTACTTTTCCATTTTCTGAATCTAAACCTCTGACACTATAAAAGGATGGGCTCCATTCAAAAGCTGCTGTTTTCAAATAAACATCTCTTGATGCTTGTAACAGACCTGAAATATTATCTGCTGTACTGGCATCATTATTAAGTTCATCTTCAGTAATTGTAATTGTACTTAAATCTTGATCAATAGAAACGTCTTCATGTAATAAAATAATCCCAAGATCAATGGTTTTCCCGATCAATTTCAAAAGGTATTTTTGCTTTTCATATCCATCAAAAGATATAGTTATAAGTTGCTCTCCATTAGGTATAAGCTCTACCATAAAGCTACCATCTCTTTTTGTTATTTGGCTAAGTTTAAGATCTTCTACATAAATGGATACTCCTTCAAAGGGCTCTTCAGAGTCAGCTTCTAAAACGACTCCTCTTATGATGTTTTGAGATGTAATTGGTAGTTGTGCTAGTAATAGCAATAGCATTATTACTTTAATTTTTTTCATAAACAATTAATTATTTTTAAATAGCTTTTTTTCAATAAAACAGCCATAAAATTACAAAAAATTTTATTTTAAAATAAAAAAATTAAAAAAAACACACTAAAAAACACCTTTTAGTTAAGTTTTTACATTACTTTAACCATTAAAAAAATCAAATAGAATGAAGAATAGAATACTGTTTATTATTCTTGGCCTGCTTTTAAATTATTGTTTTGCACAAAAAAGTAGAAGTTTTAAAATAAGAACTGTTGCCTTCTATAACTTAGAGAATCTATTCGATATTTTCGATAATCCTAATAAAGAAGATGAGAAAAGCCCGATAATGAGAATAAAGAATAATCGTGAAAAAATATACAAGGATAAATTAGATAAACTAGGAGAAGTCATACTTAAGATAGGTTCAGAGAAGACAAATACAAGTCCTGTTATTTTAGGGGTAGCCGAGGTTGAGAATAAAAAAGTATTAAAGGATCTTGTCAAAACAAAAAAATTAAAAAAAAAACAGTATGAAATTATTCATTTTGACTCACCTGATAAGCGTGGAATAGATGTAGCTTTACTTTATCAACAACGTTATTTTAAACCAATAAACTTTGAAACTTTTAATCCAAATATTTATGTAAAGAATAGAAAGATTAACACACGAGACATTCTTTTAGTATCTGGTTATTTAGACAACGAATTAATTCACATAATTGTAAATCACTGGCCATCAAGAAGGGGTGGTGAAGCAAAAAGTAGACCTTTAAGAGAAAAAGCGGCCTATAAAGTTTTACAAATATTAGAAAAAATAAAATTAACAGACACTAATCCTAAAGTCATTATAATGGGTGACTTTAATGATGACCCAAGTAGCTCAAGCTTTAAAAAAATTTTAAATACAAAATCAAAAATTAAGAATACTCTAAAAGGAGAGATTTATAACCCCTATGAAAGCATGTTTAAAAGAGGCTATAATTCTCTAGGCTTTAGAGATAACATTAATTTATTTGATCAAATTATGTTTACTTCTCCCTTTTTAAATTTCGATAACAAAAATTTCTTAGATTATAAAATGTTCAAATCAGCCATATTTAATAAGCTCTTTTTGACTAAAAAAACCGGAAAATATAGAGGTTATCCTTTTAGAAGCTTTTCTAATGGAAAGTATACAGGCGGATATAGCGATCATTATCCTGTATATCTTTACTTAATTAAAGAAGATAAAAAATAGAAGCTTTCTTTTTACTATTTAATTTTTGCATAGATCGTCTAAATAATTATTCATCTTAATTTGAAATAACGTCCCTCTTAATAGGTCTTCAATCTGGGAAAGTTCAGATATTGAAACTGCCATGCTAACTTTATCTGAAGGAGTTTGTAACAAGAGCGATCTACATGAGCCAGCAGCTTCGCATGAAGCACAGGATCTCTGGACTTTTGCGTCACAAACTTTATCTATAAATAGTTCAATTTCCTCTACTGTTAGATGAAAACCAGTATCCCTAAATATAACTTGGATTAGTCTTGATGGTATCTCTTTCCAACGAAAAGAGATACCAATATCGTTATTATAAATTTTGTATATACAGTCCATAATCAGTTTAATTGACGAGCAAATATAATTAATTTAGATTAATTCTAAATTGACTGCTTTAAATCTTTTAATACTAATTGTATTGACGTGGTACCATTCCATGTGTTTTCATCTAGACAATATGCAATATCAAAACTATTTTCTATTAACTTCATTTTTTTTCCCAAACTAAAACCAATGGCTCCATATGTTCTATTATCTGCTCCATATATAATATTGAGTTTTAAATGGCTTTTATCGCCTCCGACCTGCTTTCCGTATCCATTATCTCTAACACATGAACTATAAAACACAGGCTTCAAATTCTGAGGTCCGAAAGGTGCCATTTGTTGTAATATCCGATAAAACTTTGGGGTTATTGAACAAAGATCTAACTCTACATCAATCCCTATTTCTGGAACTAGAAGATTCTTATGAATTGATTCGGAAACTACCTGCTCGAATTTATTCTTAAAATTTTCATATTGTTCTGGTAAAATAGTTAATCCAGCCGCATATTTATGACCTCCAAATTGAACCAAATATTCAGAACAAGCTTCTATAGCATTATACACGTCAAATCCTTTCACTGACCTAGCGGACGCAGCTAATTTATCACCACTTCTCGTAAACACTATTGTTGGCCGATAATATGTTTCTATCAACCTAGAAGCTACAATACCTATTACCCCCTTGTGCCAGTCTTCCTCATATACAACTGTCGTAAACTTATCTTCTTCTTTATTATTCACTATTTGAATTAGTGCTTCTTGAGTAATTGCGGCATCTAATTCTTTTCGATCAGTATTAAATTTTTCAATATTAGAAGCTTCAACAAGTGCTATTTGATAGTCAAGTTCAGTCAGAAGACTAACAGCAAAGTTTCCATGCTTAATTCTTCCTGCAGCATTGATTCTAGGAGCAATAATAAAAACAACATCAGTAATTGTGAGTTCTTTTTTTCCAAACTGATGAATAATCGCCTTTATTCCATTTCTTGGCGCTGTGTTAATTACTTGTAGCCCAAAATAAGCCAATACTCTATTTTCTCCTGTGATGGGAACAATATCGGCTGCCACCGCTATTGCAACTAAATCTAAATAAGGAATTAAATTTTCAATTACACCATTATTACGATACTCTAAAGCTTCTATTAGCTTAAATCCTACTCCGCACCCACAAAGCTCTTTATAGGGATACATACAATCAATTTGTTTTGGATTTAAAACAGCTACTGCTTCTGGAACTTCTTGTCCTGGCTTATGGTGATCACAAATTATAAAATCTATATTATTCTCCTTTGCATATGTTACTTTGTCAATTGCTTTAATTCCACAGTCAAGAGCAATGATTAATTGAAAATTATTTTTTATTGCAAAATCAACACCTAAAAAAGAAATACCATACCCTTCTTTATATCGATCAGGTATATAAGTAGTAACATCAGAATACCTATCCTTAATATAAGAATACAATAATGATACTGCAGTTGTTCCATCCACATCGTAATCACCATAAATTAATATTCTTTCTTTTAATTCAATAGCTTTTTCAATTCTTTCTACTGCTAAATTCATATCCTTCATTAAAAAAGGATCATGCAAATTATCAAGCGAAGGACGAAAAAATTCCTTTGCTTCATCAAATGTCTTGATACCCCTTTGTACCAATAATCTTGATAAAACTTTATCTATTCCTAGCTCTTTCGTTAATTTTTCAACCTCCTCTTCATTGGGTTCAGGCTTTAAAGTCCATCGCATGTAATTTATTTTTTATGATAAAATATCTCTATTTTAACCTCGGCAAACTTTCTAAACATTTCCATAACACCACAATATTTTTCTACAGATAAAGCTACAGCTTTTTCTATTTTATCTTTTTTGAGATTATTTCCTGTAAAATGATAGTCAACCGTAACACTACTATAGTATTTTGGGTGCTCTTCGGTCAATTCTCCTTTTACAATAATTTTAAAATCATCAACTTCAACTCTCATTTTGCTAAGCAATGCGACAACATCTAACCCTGAGCACCCTGCCAAAGAAGAAAGCATCATCGCTTTGGGTGATAATCCACTTGCGTCGCCTCCATTTTCTTTAGATGTGTCAATTATAACATTATTTCCTAGCGGATTATCTGTTTCAAATGCCATATTCTCTTTCCAAATAGTAGTAACTGTATGATAAGCCATAATATTTATTTTTGCTGTTTACGTAATTTTATGTGATATTTACCAAGTTATACTTAATAAGTATACATTTCACAAAACAAACTTACAGTAAAAAAATATCAATAAAAACTAAAAAGTACAGACTATGCCATTAGTAAATCCTTTACCGGCTGATCACGACCAGGAAACAAAAGAACTAGCTGATTTTTTTAATGAAACCTTAGGCTTTTGTCCTAATTCTGTTTTAACAATGCAACATAGACCTAAAATTTCAAAGGCTTTCATCAATATGAATAAAGCCGTAATGGAAAATAAAGGTAGAGTTACATCTGCTTTAAAAAGAATGATTGCTTGGGTTTCAAGTAATGCTACAGGGTGTAGATATTGTCAAGCTCACGCAATAAGAGCTGCAGAGCGCTATGGAGCAGAACAAGAACAATTGGATAATATATGGGAATATAAAACACACCCTGCTTTTAATGGAGCTGAAAAAGCTGCCTTAGACTTCTCTTTAGCTGCTAGCCAAATTCCTAATATGGTAGATGAAAATATCAAGTCCGAGTTACAAAAATATTGGAACGAAGGAGAGATCGTAGAGATGCTTGGTGTAATATCTTTATTTGGTTATTTAAATCGTTGGAATGACTCTATGGGTACTATGATAGAGAAAGGCGCTGTTGAGAGCGGAAAAAAATATTTAGAAAAAAACGGATGGAATGAAGGCAAACATTCATAATTTTTCTTATATTAGTAATCAAAAGCCTTCTCCCTGCATAGAGAAGACTTTTTTTTAACCTTAAATAGATGTCCCCCCACAGTTCACCTAAACTAAGTCTTAATAACAAATTAAAAAAGATTTAGACAAAAGATGGTTGTAAATAATGCAAAATAAAAAATAAATTTTTTGCATTATTTAAGAATACCAGAACACTATTCAAGAGACATTATGGGTATAGAAAAAGATAAGCTCTTTGACGTTATTAAGCAGAAACTGCCTAAGAACGTTCTTTTTACGGAGGAAATCGCAGATGTATTAGATGTTAGCTATGATGCTTCTTATAGGAGAATCAAAGGTAGGACAGCATTAACATTTAAAGAGGCAGTAAAATTAGCAAGTCATTATAAAATTTCGTTAAACGAATTATATGACCTCCCTTCTGATAACACACTCTTAATTAACAAAAACAAATTTCAAGATAATATTGATGGACTTATCCACTTTTACAAAGAATTATCTTATTATACCAAAACTTTTCATTCGGGAAGTAAAGCACAGATTGTGTACTCTGCAAAAGATATTCCTTTTTATCATGTAAAGACAACAAATCTTTATTGGAAATTTAGAATTTATGCACATCTAAACTTTTCAAAAAAGAATTCAATAAATAACAATTTATCATTTTATCAATTTACACCAAAATTTGCTGCAGTTGAAGAGGCCAAAAATTTTAGAGAAACTTTTAAGTTAACTGATATCATTGATATTTGGAGCGACACAACAATAGACAGTTCTCTTTATCAAATTTTCTATTTTTTTAGAACCAAAACATTAAATAAAGAAGAAGCCCTGCTTTTATGCGATGAAATCAATACTATCATAAGTCGGCTTGAACAAAATGTTACTAACGTAAACACAGAAAACCGGCTTATTAATAAGAGAAAATACAGATACACATTGTATTACAGCAAACTACTCAATCTAAACCATTCTATTTTCTTTAAAAATGAGTTTAAAAAAGGAATATTAATGCCTTACGGCTCTTTTTCGCATATAAAAATAGAAGACTCTATAATCTGTAATGAAATGGACAGCTATTTGCAAAAACAGCTACAGTTCGCGAAAAAGATTTCTAGTGAAACAGAAATAGACAGAAAAGTCTTTTTTACTACTATGTATGAAAAAATAGATCAATTAAAAAACGAGATAAAATCAAAAACCTTAATCTCCTTTATGTAATAATTAATCTTCAGTAAAAAACGCCTTGGGAAAAATTTCTCAAAGCGTTTTAGTTATCTAAGATTATTTTTTTAATAAATCTCTTATTTCTGAAAGCAACTCTTCCTGACTTGGTCCTTTTGGTGTCTCTACTGTGGGCTCTTCTTTTCTTTTCATTTTATTGATCCCTTTTACGACTAAGAACATAATAAAAGCAACTATTATGAAATCAATCACATAAGTAAGAAACTCTCCATATAACAAAGCCACTTCTCCAACAGTCTTTCCTGTTTCATCAACCACGCCCTCTTTAAGGATCATTTTTAAATCTTTAAAGTCTGCATTAAATAGCAAACCTATTAGAGGTGATACGATTCCACCTGTAAAAGAAGTTATAACTTGTTTGAAAGCGGCCCCCATGACAAAACCTACAGCTATGTCAACCAAGTTCCCTTTCATTGCAAAGTCTTTAAACTCTTTGAGCATTCCCATATTTTATGATTTTTTAATTAAATTTATTAAATGTATAAAAAAAATTAGTTTTTTACTAATCTTTTAACTCTCTGAGAAATAGATGTTAGAATCTCATATGGAATTGTTTCACATTTACTAGCTATGAACTCGATATGTTTTTGGTTATTAAATATAATCACCTCATCTCCTTCATTACAGTCTATTTTCGTAACATCCACAATAATCATATCCATACAAACATTTCCTATAATAGGTGCGATATTATTATTAATTGTGACGAACCCATTTTTATTTCCTAATCTCCTAGAAATTCCATCTGCATGCCCTATTGGTATTGTAGCACTTTTTGTAAGTTTACTAGCTACGAAAGCCCTATTATAACCAACCGTTTCTCCTGGCTGAATAGTTCGTATTTGAGAAATTATAGACTTTAAATTATGGGTATTTTTTAAGTTTTGTGTTTCCTTGGGAGTATTCCCAAAACCATATAGACCAATCCCCAAACGAACCATATCAAATTGAGCTTTAGAATAATTTATTATTCCCGACGTATTAAGAGCATGTATTATAGGCTTATACCCCAAATGATCATAAATTTTTTTAACAATAAATGCGAAATTATTTATCTGTCCGACAGTAAATTCATACTCATGTAGATCTTCACTTGCGGCAAGATGAGTGAAAATCGATTTTGCTACTACATTATTTGACTTTTTTAGCTCTATTAAAATTGAAGGTACATCAGAATGACTAAAACCGAGTCTATTTAATCCTGTGTTAAATTTAATATGAATTGGATAATTCATCAGGGGCTTCTCATCTGCTAATTTCAAAAATGCATTTAATGTTTTAAAACTGTAGAGTCCTGGCTCTAAATGATATCGAACAATTTGCTCCATATTCTGAAGTTGTGGATGTAAAACTAAAATCGGTGTTTTAATGCCTGCCTCACGTAAAACAACCCCTTCATAACTATAAGCAACAGCAAAATAATCGACTTGTTCTTCAACTATTTTAGCAACTTCTACTGCATCACTACCATACCCAAAAGCTTTGACAACAACCAACACTTTCGTAGTTGATTCCAGTTTTTTCTTAAAATATTGGAAATTATATAAAATAGCTTTTTTATCTATTTCTAATATCGTAACATGGTTATTCATCTAGATTCTCTTTTTCTACTTTTGATTCCTTAATAGCCTTATAATAAGCCGCTCTACTAAGAGGCTCATATTCTTGTGTTTCTCCTAGCATAACAAGATCATCATTCGTTGCCTTTCTATGACTATAATGTGCTAAATTTCCCGTTCGCGTGCAAACAGCATGAACTTTTGTAACATACTCGGCTGTTGCCATTAGGGCTGGCATTGGACCAAATGGATTTCCTTTAAAATCCATATCTAATCCAGCGATAATTACTCGAATCCCTCTATTCGCCAAATCATTACAAACAGCAACAATTTCATCATCGAAAAATTGTGCTTCATCGATACCGACTACATCAACATTATTTGCTAGCAATCGAATATTTGATGAAGCTGGAACTGGAGTAGATCGAATTCTGTTCTCATTATGAGAAACAACTTCTTCCTGATCGTAGCGAGTATCTAAATCTGGTTTAAAAATTTCAACTTTTTGCTTCGCTAACTGTGCCCTTCTTAGACGTCTTATTAATTCCTCAGTTTTACCTGAAAACATCGAACCACAAATTACCTCTATCCACCCAAATTGTTCTGTGTGATTTACTGTATTTTCAAGAAACATTTTGTAATTTTAAGCTCTGTTACTAACATTTACATTATTATTGTAGTGAAAAGCAAATTTATTAAATTTTAAAAATAAAATTTAAAAACATAGAACAACTTATGCACAAAAAATTAGCATCCGATTTAACGAGCTTAGCACATAGTATTTTAAAAATGAAAAATAAAGAGGATGTGCTGGAATTGAAGAAAAAAGCTTTTGAAGTTTATGAAAAGCTTTCTATCTTGGCCTACGTTAATGAGTATATAAATACTACACCTAATGCAGATTTTACTAAAGAAGAGTTGCTAAAAAAAATAGTTGAAACAGAGAGAAAGTTAAGCAAACCAAATATATCCAAAGAAACTTTTAATTCAACAAAAATAGAAAACAAAACTACTCATAAAGAAATAATTCCTAAAGAGGGTCCGTTTAATTCAAAAAACAACAAAGTAGAAGAGCCTTCTCCAATAACAGAAAAAACTTCATCAAACACTACTCAAAATAAACTCGCCTCGGAAACTAAAGATAATGATCCTAACCCTGAGGTGAAAAAAATAACAGAACAGTCTTTCGACGAATTCAATAATATTTTATTCAACAAAAAAAATGATTCGGATGAGCGTAAAACTCCAACGTTAGAGGAAGAGTTAAACGATACACTGCCTGTTGATGTGATGGCCAATCTTTTTGAAAAAGTTGAATCAAAAAAATCTTTAAATGATCAACTACAGAAAACTCTACAAATTGGACTTAATGATAGAATTGCATTCGTCAAAAATCTTTTTGAAGGAAATCAATCAGACTTTAACAGGGTTATTTCTCAATTAAACACCTGTAAAACAGAGAAAGAAGCTAAAAACTTTATCAATAATCTTGTAAAACCTGATTATGATTGGTCTGAAAAAGAAGAATATGAAACACGTTTAATTGAAATTATTGAGAGACGCTTTACATAATGAGGAGCTTTAACTATGTTCAACCTAAAGTTTTAAATTTTTATGTTATTTTTGATCAGTTGATTCTTTCAATAACTAGAAATAACAGTAATTTTGGTATCTTAAAGTAATTTAAAAGAATGTTTACAGACAAAGCAAACGAAATTTTTAAAGAAGTAATAGATTGCTATCACATTGAAGACAGTGTACATCAACCTTTTACAAATAAATACAATAAAAACTCCCACTTAATTGAGCATTTACTATATAGAAAATGCTGGATTGACACTGTTCAATGGCATTATGAAGATATTATCAGAGATCCGAATATAGAACCAATTGCTGCCTTAGATTTAAAGAGAAAGATTGATACTTCAAATCAAGATAGAACCGATATGGTTGAATACATTGATGCTTATTTTTTGGAAAAATACAAAGGTATTGCGACAAAACATAACGCTACCATAAATACAGAAAGTCCTGCTTGGGGCATTGATCGCCTGTCTATTTTAGCTTTAAAAGTGTATCACATGAACGAAGAAGCAAAACGCAATGATGCTTCAAAAACACATAGAAATAATTGTGAAAAAAAATTAGCAGTTCTGCTCGAGCAACAAACTGATTTGTCTTCTGCAATAGACACACTGTTAAATGATATTAAAAATGGAGACAAGTATATGAAGGTATATAAACAAATGAAAATGTATAATGATGCAGATCTAAACCCTATTCTAAGATCTCAAAAATAATAAAGTAAAAAAGGTACTTGAAACTTTCAAGAAAACATATTTTAGTTATACGTCTTTCTTCAATGGGAGATGTTGCAATGACTGCCCCTGTAATACAAGCATTGACGAAGCAAAATTCAAACATTAAAGTTACAGTGCTTACAAGGCCTTTTTTTGCTCCTTTTTTCAAGGATATACAGGGAGTTAGTGTTTTTTGTTCGGATTTCAAAAATCATCATAAAGGCTTCTTAGGGCTTTTAAAGCTTTATAATGAGCTTATTAATCTAAAAATTGATTTTGTTGTAGATCTTCATAATGTACTTAGATCGAAAGTGCTTATTGCACTTTTCAGATTTAACGGATATACTTGTCATCAAATAGATAAAGCTCGAAAAGATAAAAAAAAATTAACTAGTAAAGATCCAAACAAAAAGCTAAAGCCACTCAAAACGACACACGAACGTTATGCTGATGTCTTTAGAAAATTAGGATATACTATTGACTTATCAGAAAGTTATCCGATTAGTAAAAAGATGATTCCTGAGCTCATTTCTAAAAAAGTTAAAGAGAAAAAGTTAATAGGTATTGCACCTTTCGCTGCTTACGAAAGTAAAAGCTTACCAATAAGCAAATTACATGAATTAATTAAAAGTTTAAGCACTACTGATAACATAAGTATTTTACTCTTTGGAGGTGGAGATGAACAAAAAGACATTTTTGAATCAATTACTAAAGATTATAAAAACACATTCTCTTGTGTCGGAAAGGTAAGCTTTAAAGAGGAGCTTGATGTTATTTCTAACTTAAATGTAATGATTTCTGTAGATTCTGGAAATGGTCATATAGCAGCATTATATGATGTTCCAGTAATAACAATTTGGGGTGTAACACACCCATTTCTTGGATTCACACCCTATAAGCAACCTGACTGTAATCAAATTATTCCAGATTTAAAAAAATTTCCGCTTATTCCAACATCTGTTTATGGTAAGGACTATCCTAAAACTTACTTGAATTGTTTTGAAACCATTCAAATTTCAGAAGTTTCTCACCGCGTCAGAGAATATTTATAAAATTAATCATATATAATTAAAAAGTATACTTAGAAGAGGAATCCCCGTCATAAATAACTTGTTTTTAATTTAAATTGATACACCACTGATACCTCATAAAATTTAAATTACACGATTTAAAAGAGATTAATTTAGTACTTTAATTATTAGTATCTCTACAAAACTTTTATACTATATATATGTTTCTACTAAAAATGATAATTTCATTTAAACAATTAATAGAAAAATTAAAAGCTCGATTTAATAATTTTGTAAATCGAGCTTTTATTAAGATACTATAATAATAAATTTATCTTGTAATTTACTTAAGTTTTTTCTTCACTGCAACTTCGGTATAAGCTTCTATACTATCTCCTTCTTTAATATCATTATAACCTTTAATTTGAAGACCACAGTCATAACCTTTTGTTACCTCTTTGACATCATCTTTGAAACGTTTTAACGAAGATAAAAGTCCATCATGAACCACGATTCCTTCTCTAATTATACGAACTTTGGCATCTCTTGTTATTTTACCAGTCATAACCATACAACCTGCGATGTTACCTATTTTTGAAATTTTATAAACTTCTCTTATCTCAACATTACCTAAAACTTCCTCCCTCATTTCCGGAGAAAGCATTCCTTCCATCGCGTCTTTTAAGTCATTAATAGCATCATAAATGATTGAATATGTTCTAATATCTACTTCTTCTTTATCCGCAACGACTCTGGCATTTCCTTGAGGACGCACATTAAATCCAACAATGATAGCATCAGAAGCAGTAGCTAATAACACATCAGATTCTGTAATTGCTCCAACACCTTTGTGAAGTATATTTACTTGAATTTCTTCTGTCGATAGTTTTTGGAATGAATCCGTTAAAGCTTCGACGGATCCGTCAACATCCCCTTTAAGAATAATATTCAACTCTTTGAAATCTCCTAAAGCAATACGGCGACCGATCTCATCTAATGTTAATGTCTTTTGCGTTCTTACAGATTGTTCACGTTGTAATTGAGAACGTTTTGCTGCGATTTGTTTGGCTTCTCTTTCGTCATCAAACACATTAAATTTATCTCCCGCTTGTGGCGCTCCATCAAGACCAAGAATAGATACTGGTGTTGACGGGCCTGCAACTTTAACTTTATTACCTCTTTCATCAAACATTGCTCTTACCTTACCACTGTGTTTACCAGCTAATAGATAATCTCCAATTTTTAATGTACCTGCCTGAACTAAAATTGTTGAAACATAACCTCTACCTTTATCCAATTGAGCTTCAACTACAGTTCCTAAAGCATTTTTATCGGGGTTTGCAGTAAGCTCAAGTACTTCCGCTTCTAGCAATACTTTTTCCAATAACTCGTCAACTCCCTGACCAGTTTTAGCCGAAATTTCCTGTGACTGAATATCTCCTCCCCAGTCTTCAACAAGGAGATTCATTGAAGATAATTGAGTTTTAATATTATCCGGATTAGCATTAGGTTTATCAATTTTATTGATAGCAAAAATTATCGGAACATTAGCTGCTTGTGCATGAGAAATTGCTTCTTTTGTCTGAGGCATTACATCATCATCTGCTGCAATTACAATGATGACTAGATCTGTAACTTGTGCCCCACGAGCACGCATAGCAGTAAAAGCTTCGTGACCAGGAGTATCTAAAAATGCTATCTTCTGACCATTATCTAAAGTTACTCCATAAGCGCCAATATGTTGTGTAATCCCCCCACTTTCACCTGCTATAACGTTTGCTTTACGAATGTAATCAAGTAAAGATGTTTTACCGTGATCCACATGTCCCATAACTGTAATTATAGGTGCTCTATTTGATAAATCTTCTGGCTTATCAATTACTTCTTCAATAGATTCTTCGACCTCTGCTCCAACAAATTCAACCTTGTAATTGAATTCTTCAGCAACTATTTGTAACGTCTCAGCATCAAGGCGTTGATTCATAGTTACCATCATTCCTAACATCATACATGCTGAAATAATGTCCGTAACTGGCTTATCCATCATCGTCGCAACCTCACTTACAGTAACAAACTCAGTAACTTTTAAGACCTTACTTTCCTCTTGTTGTGCTTTTAATTCAGCTTCAACTTGTTGGCGGTGCTGATCTCTCTTATCTCTACGATATTTCGCTCCTTTACCTTTATTTGATTTTCCTTGAAGTTTTTCAAGTGTTTCTCTAACTTGTTTCTGTATTTCAGCTTCTGTAAGCTCTTCTTTCTGAACAACAGGTCTTCTTCCTCTGTGATTGCCTCTATTGTTCCCTCTATTATTATTACCGCCAGGACGATTATTTCCACCTTGACGATTGTTTCCTCCTTGACGGTTATTGTTGCCTTGTGAATTATTGTTTCCCTGATTGTTATTACCACCACCAGGTTTATTTACAATTCTCTTGCGTTTTCTCTTATCTCCGTCTTTCTTATTATCTTGCTTTGGATCAGGTTTTTTCTTTTTAGGTCTTTCAAATTGCTTAAGATCAATCTTTTGACCTGTAATTTTAGGACCATCGAGCTTTTTATACTGAGTTTTAATTTTCTCAGCATTTTCAGGCGTTACCTCAGCTTGTTTTTCAACAGGTTTAGGTTTATCGCCTTTTTTTGATCTTAACAATTGACTTTGTTCTACTGCTTTATCTATTCTAGAAGCAGTGATAGGCTTAGAGTGCTCTACTTTTTGAGCTTTTTCTTCTACTTTTTTTATAGTATCTTGATTTTTTAAAATTGGGGCAGGTTCTTCCTTTTTAACGGGAGGAATAACTTCTTTCATAGGTTCAGTTATTTCTACTTTAGGCATCTCTGCTTGTTTGGTTATATTTTCTTCAACTTTTGGTTCTTGATTTTTTTCTTCAACAGCATTGGTAGCTATTTCTTCTTGACTCTCTACTACCTCTTTACCTGTTTCAATATCGATTTTACCAATAGTTTTAAGTTCTAATTTAGTCGCTTTGGCTTTTAAAACTTCTTGTTTTTTTTCTTCCTCCTCCTGACGTTTCTTTTCTTGCTCTGCCTCTAATTGTTGACGAATAGCCTCTTTTTCTTTTCTTTTCTCTTCGCTAACCTCTTTGGATGCTACTTTCTTTGATTTATCCGTTTGGAAACCATCAAGTAAAATCTGATATTCATTATCAGAAATCTTTGTAGTAGGACGAGCCTCTACATCATAGCCGTTCTTAGCTAGATGCTCCACAGCTCTATCTAAAGAAATGTTTAATTCTCTTAAAACTTTATTTAGTCTTAATTTTTTGCCTTCAGCCATAAATTATTTTATACTTTATTTCTAAAAAACACACTTTACATCGATTACAATATAGTTATGTTTTTTTTCTTAATTGCTGTTTTTTCGCGGCAGCCAGCACTCCGAATATAATTATTAATCTTCAAATTCTTCTCTAAGAATTTTCTGAACGTCTAAAATTGTCTCTTCTTCAAGGTCTGTTCTTTGAATCAACATTGACACATCTTTTTCTAAAACACTCTTAGCAGTATCCAATCCGATCTTTTTAAATTCTTCTATCACCCAAGCCTCGATTTCATCAGAAAATTCTGTTAATTCAACATCTTCTTCTTCAATTCCTTCTCTTTGTACATCAATCTCATAACCGGTTAATTCACTGGCTAGTCTAATATTTACACCGGCTCTACCAATTGCCTTGGATACTTCTTCTGGTTTTAAGAGTACATTTACCCTACCTTTTTTGCCTGACTTTTCCTCTTCAAATAAATCAATTTTTACTGACAAAACTTTAGCTGGACTCAGTGCTCTGGATATGAATAACTGTTCGTTTTTTGTATAATTAATCACATCTATGTTTTCATTACCAAGCTCGCGGACAATTCCATGGATACGTGAACCTTTTACACCAACGCAAGCCCCAACTGGGTCTATTCTATCATCATACGAGTCTACGGCTATCTTAGCCTTATCTCCGGGAATCCTAGCTACTCCTTGAATGGTTATTAATCCGTCGAAAACTTCTGGAATTTCCTGTTCAAATAACTTTACCAAAAATTGCGGAGCAGTTCTAGACAAAATTATAGCAGGTTTATTACCTCTTAACTCTACAGACTTTATAACACCTCTTACCGTATCTCCCTTCCTAAAAAAATCAGATCGAATTTGCTCACTTTTTGGCAATACGATTTCATTTCCTTCATCATCAAGTAAAATTACAGCATTATGGCGAATATGATGTACTTCTGCGCTATAAATTTCTCCTTCTAAATCCTTAAATTGTTTAAATACATTCGTACTGTCGTGCTCGTGGATTTTAGAAATTAAATTTTGACGTAATGCTAAAATAGCTCTTCTTCCTAGATCCACTAATTTCACTTCTTCTGAAACATCTTCACCAATCTCAAAATCAGGCTCTATTCTTCTAGCTTCTGCTAATTCAATCTCTTCGTTATCGTCTTCGGACATTCCATCAGCTACTACAACTCTATTTCTCCAAATTTCTAAATCTCCTTTATCAGGATTAATTATTATATCAAAATTCTCATCAGATCCAAATCTACGTTTTAAAGCTGCCCTAAACACCTCTTCTAGAATAGACATAAGTGTTACTCTATCAATACTTTTTATATCTTTGAATTCCGAAAACGAATCGATTAACGCAATATTTTCCATCTCATTATCTTAATTAAATATAATCTTCACTTTTGCTTCTTTTATATCTACATAAGGTAGCACAATGTTTTTTTCAACCGTATGCTTTCCTTTTCCAACAGGCTTAGGTTCTCTAGCTTTCCAGTGCAAAGTGATACCATTCTCATTCACTCCAGTCAAACTACCTTCATATTCATTATCATTTGTTTTCACCTTTAGAGTACGCCCTTTATTTTTTTTATATTGACGTTTGTGAGTCAAAGGATGAGCAATATCTGGCGTAGTTACCTCCAAGGCAAAATCCTCTTCTTCACGATCTAAATTATGTTCTATATTTCTACTAATCCGAACACACTCGCTTAGAGGCACCCCTTCATCACCGTCAATAACAACCTTTATTTTGTTATTTTCCAGAAACTGTAAATCAATCAAAAACAACTTGTTATTTTGATCTAAAGCCTCCCTTAATAATTCTTTAACTCTCTCTTTATTCATCATGGATATAAAAAGAGGGGACTTTTGTCCCCTGCATTCAATAATTCTTTAAATTCTTCGCAAAGTTACTAACTTATTACTTTATACGCAAATAGTTTTTCTCTTAAATATTTTGTACCTTAGGATTGTTGTTCTCCTCTCAAACCCCAGGTTATTATGAAAAAAATTTTGATCCCTATTGATTTTTCTAAGCATTCAGAATATGCATGTGTTCTAGGTTCTAAGATTGCAAAAAAAACCATGAGTGAAATACACTTGATTCACATGGTAGAATTACCTTCTGGAATTATAGATATGGGAGCTGGAAGTAACTTTAGTATTCCAGAAAGCATGCTATACCTTAGAAAGGTAAGGGATAAACTTATTGACATCAAATTAAAATATTTTGAAGACTTCAATACAATTCAGCACTCAATACGCTTTCAAAATCCATACGAAGGCATTCGTGACTACTCAAAAAAAATCTCCGCAGACTTAATAGTAATGGGGTCAAAAGGTCAAACAGCTTTAAAAGAAATGATTATCGGCTCTAATACAGAAAAAACAATTGCTAGTTTAGATACACCTGTTTTGATCACCAAGAAAAACGACGCTGAGTTTAAATTCAAAAAAATGGTTTTTGCTTCCACTTTTCAAAAAGACGAAGCGAAAGCTTTTGAAAGCTTTCTAGAATTTGCCAAATTCTTCAATTGCAAACTTTATTTACTAAAAGTCAATACCCCAAGAAATTTCGAAGACTCTATAGAATCCAAAGAAAAGGTTGAAAAATTTATTGAGAAATATGATTTAAAAAAGTACTCTATTCATATCTATAATAGCAAATCGGTTCCTAGGGGCATCTTAAATTTTTCAACAGATAAAAAAGTTGACCTTATTTCAATAGCGACGCACGGAAAAACAGGTCTTTCAAAATACCTGAATGGTAGTATATCAATGAGTTTATCGAAAAATGTTGTTAAACCTGTACTAACCTTTAAAGTATAGGCAACTACAGAATCTCTAAAATACAGTTAAAAAAAGCACCCGATCAAAATAATTATTTGACTTGTCGTTTGTTCTGTGTAAAAAAGAAGATACAGAATAGGACATTTATCAACTTGTTATTCATTAAACCCTATTAATGGTCCTTGTTTGAAATCAACAAACATAAACATTCCATTACAAATAAATTTTAAATAAGATACAAAAGACGATAAGGATAAATCCCGTTCAACATTATTGAACGGGAACGATTACAAAAAAAAATAGAAAATAAAATCTTAGATTGTCTCTAAGTTAAAACAAAGTAATTATTAAAATTTCAAACTCCCAATAGGTAGTAATACTATATTTAAACTAGGGTTCGCCATTAAATCAATAACAATATATTATTGTTATTGATTTCCATAGACTATAACGATTCAGTTAAAATAATTTTTAAATAAACTATTTAGAATTTAAAATATCACTTTAAAAAGAGTTGACATCAAATTATTTGCAACAAACACCAATAACAAACTATAAGACAGCATTTATAAACAAGAAAGAATATTAATTGAGATAGGCGAAGCACATATATGAGTTAAGCCATAAAAGATACTATTTACTATAAGAGAAAGGTTTTATTAACAAATTTAAAACTTCATTCAAAAGTAAAAAACTGCGCATTAATCTAGTTCAGGGATGTAGTTAGAAGTTTGGTTAATACGCAGAAGAACAATTACACTAATAAAGATAATAATTATAAAATAATTTTTAACTGTCAAAGACCTATAAAAATACGATTTAAGAGAGAAAATCATAAAATTTAATGTAGCACTTGACATGCTAAACCACAACATGGAACAAAAATAAATAACTATAAAACAGAATAAAAAAGCAACAAACAGAATAAAAAAACAACTTTGAAATCTAGGGTAATTAAAATTATGTTAAAACAGAATAGGACTTAACAATGGTTCTTAAAAACCGCGTGTTAGCTTTTATAGAGTGAAATGTATGAAGTTATGATGTTTTGCTAACACGCAGTAATTCTTACCTAGGACAACAAAAATGAATATTTAAATTTAAACAGGAAATAGACTCTAATACTGAAACTAAAACTAGTACAAACCCTTAGACCAAAAACAAAATTATAAAAAAGATTTTTAGAGTAGATCTATTTAAAAACTATAAATAAATTATCAAACTTGATAATCCTATTAAAGCTATTATTTTAAATCATACTTTTTTCGGTTGGTAAATTTTACTAGAAGAAAACCTTATAAACATTTAGCATGAATTAAACTTAAAACACTTATCAAACAGAATATTTTAATTTAAAAAAACAAGTAAAAAACCAGAAGGTGCTTACCCTTCTGGCTAAAGATGTGATAAAATTTCAAGAAATTCTATCATTTTATAATTAATTGAGAAATACCGCTTAGTTATTTACTAACTAAGGACGTTAAAATATCCGCGCACTAACATTTTTAGAGTGAAATATATGAAGTTATAATGTTTAGCTAATACGCAGAATTTTTAAAATCTAAGTACAAATCTGAAAAAAATATTCGAAGCAACCAATAGGCAATAATACTGAAAGACACACCGGCAAAAACCATTAAAGAAACAACAATAAAACCATTAAAAAAAATTAAAATAATATATTTTTTTAGTTTTAAATATAAAATGCATCTTTACTTAATTGATTTGAGCCTGAAATAATTGTATCATCTAGTTTAAAATAAAAAAGAAAGGAGCCTAAACTCCTTTCAATCAAAATGCGAATAAAAAACCCTTCTAAAATTTAAACGCTTTTATTATTGACAAGGAAGTGAAAATCCTTGGTTTGATCAGTGGTGTAAAAAAGGAGTTAAAAAACTCCTTTCTTCATAAATATAATATAGACTCTGCTAAAAATCTAAGGTTATTGAGAACATGACTGCAAAAAAATGAAAAGAATCTGGAAGGCTATTTGCAAAAAATAATAAGTAATTAAATAGTTATTGCAAATAAAACAAACCCCATTCTTAAGTGACTTAAGAGTAATCACAAACGTATTCAATATAATTTTCATAAAAAGAATTATTTTGCGATTAAAATTTAGATCGATATATGTCTCATTTTAAAAAATAACACAAGGAAGACTTCATTAAAATAGCTATTTACAAAATGTTGATATGAGGAACTACATTATAAAACTTAGAGATAATAAGCTATTCTGAATATTTTATTGAACTTTTTAACTCGATTTAAAATCATTAACGTTAGAAAGACACTATTTACCTATGTTTGAAACCTGATGCTAATAAAGTCAAACTTATAAAATGAAAAAAAGCAGTTATTATTTAATCATTTATTTACTATGTTGTTGTTCTAGTAAAGAATTAATGCTTGAAGATGGAGTAGAGTCCGGTAAAAGCACAAAAAAATATAGCGTAAAATTATCAAAACAAAATAAACACTCTAAAATAATACGATTTCAAGACATAAACTTTAAAAACGCTCTAATAGAAATAGGGATTGATAAAAATCGAGATGGAGAAATTCAGAAAAGTGAGGTGAAATTTATAAGACAACTTGAAATTTCCAGAAAAAAAATTAGCTCCTTAGCTGAAATCATATATTTTAAAAATCTTGAAATCTTAAACTGCATGAATAATCGGCTTAAAAAATTGAATCTATCCAAAAACTTAAAATTAAGGTCCTTGGGTTGTAAAAATAATATATTAACAAGTTTAATTACTTCAAACAATAGCCTTCTTGAAACTTTAAACTGCAGTAATAATCAACTCACAAATCTAGATTTATCATACAACACCAAAATAAGAGGCTTGATGTGTTCAAACAATCAGTTAATAAGTTTAAACTTATCTAAAAATAACAATCTTGAAGTTTTGATTTGCGAGAACAACGCTCTTAGCTGTATTAAAGTACCTTCTAACATAATAAATAAAAAAAGGTTTTGGTATAAGGATAATAAAACTATCTATAGCACCGATTGCTATAATTAATTAAAAATCAATAAAATTAGTTTAAAAAAGAAATTTTATTGATTTTTTTTAAATCTTCCAAAACACTAATCAAGCTATATTTTTAGGGGGTATTTTTTTAAAAACTATCTTAAAAATAATATGTAACCTAATTTAATTTTCAAATAACACATTAATTGTAAACACGTTGAAAAACCGCAAATATTTTTCCTATAAAACCTACAATAAACACTAGTAAAAGTCAGTTTTTTTAATAGTTTAGCGAACTCAAAAAAGGTGGAAAATTTTACCGTAAAGAAGAATTAATGAGTTCTCTTTTTACGATATTTTTCACCTTTTGATATTTAATAATATGTTCAATAAAAATGATAAGCATAAAAAAAGAAATCCCTTTAACATTTTATTTTGTTAGTCTTATTTTTCACCTATATGGGCAGAATAACAATGATTGCCAATTTAACGTCAATAAAGCAATAAGTTACCTACAAGGAAGTGCTCCTCAAGAAAAAAAAGCACTAAAGTACCTACTGCCTTGTCTAGAAGTAAATAATCCTTTCGCTCAAATTACTATGGCTCGTATTCTACTTAGCAAAAATAGTTCTGTTGAACATTGTAAAGCTTTTGAATTACTTAAGCATGCTTCTAGCTCTGGTAATCAAATCGCTATGAACGATTTAGCAGACCTTTACAAATTTGGCATTGGATGCAAGCTAGACTTTAATAAGGCTAGAAAGTGGTACTTAAAATCTTTTGAACATGGAAATAACGAAGCCGCTTATGGTTTAGGTTATTTATATTTAAAAGGGTTTGGTAACATTAAGCAAGATTATGAAAAAGCCATTTATTGGCTAAAAAAAAGCAACCATTCAATGGCTCAATATTGGTTAGGAGTATGCTATTACTTCGGTTATGGAGTCCCTCAAAACATTTCATTAGCTAATAAGCTCCTTAATACTGATTTTAATGAAAATCAAAAAACACAATCAAACAATCAAGCCAGTATACAGCAGGAAAAGGTATTAAAAAAAATAAAAAATCATATTGAAGAACAAAAATTCACCCCCCAAATAATAAGAAAAGATGAACTACTAGGGGAATGGAAAGGAACTTTATTACTAATGGATTGGTCAGACAGCCATATTGAGCATAAAGTACCGATAACAATAAATTTCGACAACCATAATGATGGCAGTCAATTACGAACAACTTGGACACTTGATAAACAAGTACATGAAAAAGATTTCACTAAAATTGATAACACCTTTTTTTACAGTGACTTTTCTATTGAAGTACCCCACACTTCTTTTAGAAAAGAAATCCCTAAAAGGATAAAACATCTTATTGTAGAAGCAGAGTTTTCTATCAAAAAACTTAAAAAAAACACTTATCTAACAGCCGAAGTTGAAAGCTATATAAAACAATGGAAAGAAAACGCTCCCCCAATAAGATTACTATTAACCAAAAATGAAACTACTGAAAAAGAATTATCAGACCAAGCAATTTTAACTTTAACTAAAAAGAAGCAAAAATTTATAAAACTATATCCAAATCCTTTTGATGAAAACTTAGTGATTTCTTACAACTTATTAGAAACACAAAATACAACTGTATTTATAGAAGGAATAACCAATTCTGATAAACAAATTGTAAAGCCAAAGGGTATTCAAAAAAGAGGGAGTTATACATATCTTATTGAAGGAAATACAATGACTGATGGGATATATACTGTTTCAGTAATTACAAATAACAAAAAACATACTCGTATTCTTATAAAGAAATAAAGAAAACATGCAAAAATCATTTTCTTTTTTACTTTTACTAGGACTTGTAACTGTTCTAAAAGCACAAAGTAAAAAAAATAGTAATCAGGCAAATATTGGGGAGTTTAAAATTAAAATAAAAGGTTTCGACGATCTTATTCAGCCTAATTCGATTAAAGTTAGCTCTACTAAAGAAGATATTGATGATATAAACATATCCCCTTCTGAAGACATCAATACTGTATTAAAGAATGAAAAATTAATACGATTAGCTTCCAAAAGAAATTTAAGAAATTGGTTAAAATATCAAAGAAATAACAAAATAAAACCTGCTATAGAGAATATTTTAAATCAAAAATTTAACAATTACAAAAATGCTAGACAAGCTTTATATAAAATCACAGAAGAATTTAATTTAAATCATCTTTTAAAGCATTCAGAACAGGAATACGATTTAAATATTATTAGAAAGGACAAAATCATTAATCAGTGTTTAAGAAGTTTAAAACTTCTTTCAATAAGAGAAAAAGAAATAAGAAATGGCAATCTCAATAATTCGTTATACCCAAAAGTAAAGATTAATGAGATTCTTCTTAAAAACATTAAAAATATTGGCTCTATAAAAAACTTACGAAAAGATCTTATAAAACTTTTTGAATCAAATTCTGCCGAAAAACATGTAAGCGAGAAATTCCAAAAAAAACTATTAGAGTTAAATACGAAGGACTTAAAAAACATCATTAATATAGTTATAAACAAAGAACGTAACTATTATGACTGTTTGGATGAATGGATGAAAATTACATATACACAGGCGCTTCTTTTTAAGCTGTATGTAATAAAAAGCTATTTACCAAAAAGATCTTATACCTACCCTAATTTTAAATACACTATGCTTACCTCATCACATATTGAACAATATATAAAAGACAACACAGATGATATCGCTTCTATTTTTGATGATGACTATTATAATAAACTTATAAACAAAGGCAGCAGGAAAACCAATCAAACAAAAAAAAATAAAAAATTAAAAGAAGAAATCGCAAAAAAGCGTTGGGAAATCATTAAAGAAAAAGAACTTAATCATAAGTTAAACAAAACCTCTATTGGTTGTTGTTCTAAGATTGATTTTTTAATAGAAACTTTTAATATTAAGAACCCTAACGTAATTCAATGGTTAAATGAAAATCATCAAAAAGAAACATTTAATGATTTACTTATAAAAATATATTCATCTCTCAGTAAAGAACATGACATATCAATTACGTATAACAAATACATTAAAGAACAATTTGAAAAGAGTAACTCTTCAAAACAGATCTTAAATAAAAATAGATAAGCCAAATTGATAGTTTTACAAGATACGATAAGGGTACTAATTAAAGTAAAACATCTTTAAACAAAACTCGTACACCATTATTAAAATCAAAAAATAAAACTAACCTATTTGTAACTTGGCTATAAGTTACATCGTAATTATAATTCTTAGAAAGAAATTGAAATAGATAACTTTGATAAATTCATTAATAATTATAGTTACAGATATTTTCAGCTAAAAAATCAACTACTCATTACTTGCTATAATACCTTATAACATCTAACAGAGCTATTTTCAATAAAAAAACCAAAAATTTGATAATAACCCAATATTAACACCCCTTTTAAAGATATTTAATAAATAACACAACCTACATTATTTTTACTTTGTTAAAAGTGTTTTTTTTCTGTTAATATAAAGTCTTATTGCTTTCTTTTGCAAGCACAATAAAATAACAAATAATATTTTAAAATGAAGAATCTATCTTTTAAAAAAAGTAATTTGATTTTACTTATAGCGACTCTATTTTTAGTGTCATGCTCAGAAAACAGTGAAAGCGAAATCCTAAAGAATAATAATGATGAATTTGGTACGATGCTATTAAATATAGAACTCAACAGTACGTCATTAAAGAATCGTAAAGGAAATGAGATTTATATCTCCTGCGAAGAAGAAAGCAATAAAATATCTTATCGCAGTAAGCAAAAAATCGTAGACACTCATAATAGTTTAACGATTGGAGGACGAATGGTTATTGCAAACCGTAGGCAAAAATTGTTTCTATTTACTAAGGTTGATGATGTAAAAAATAACCTAACTGCCAAAAATTTTAATGTAAAAAAACTAAAAAAGAGTTATAAAATTACTCCAATTAACTCCAAGTGTTTAATTTCTGTACCAGAAGAAACAACAGAAACTTTTTCTGTACCAAAAGAAATAATAGGAACTTTTGAAGTTTTTCAAGTTTTTCGAAATAGACAATTGACAGGCACTGGTTCTTACGACCAGGTAATTAAAGATGGAGAAGGTAAATATTTAATGGAGATCAAAAAAGATGGTTCTATTTCGGTATTCAATACATGTTATAAAGTCTCAGGAATTAAATTGTTAACTCTCGAATACGATGAAAACTCAATATTTGATGTTAGTGATTTTAAAATAAGCTTAAAAGAAGGTTGTGAAGACAATATTAATGAACAAAATCGTTTGAGAAAACTGAAGGGGGTTTTTAAAACACTAAGAGGTTATGAAAAAGGATTTTTTGGAATGTTTTCTTTCGAACGTTTTGAAACTGCTGCTCTTTTGTTTGATACTGAAATTATCTTAAGGCCAATTCCATAACTCACTAAATAAACAATAAAGTACTTTTCTATTAACATCAAAAGCCAAAGAAGTTAATTCAAAAGTGTAATAAATTTTATTCTTAAATATCGAGGTAGTTTTACCTCGATATTTTTTTATTAAAAACTAAACAATAAAAATAATTTTCTAAACTCAACAAATTAAATCGGACAAGTACATTGCATTATTATACCTTTTGAAGCTTTTATCAAAGTGTTAGAAAACACGAACCTACTTTTCATTTGCACCACTTTTTTAAGCGATTAATTATCAGTAAAAAAATCAAACAAGACAACTCTTAAAAACCAAGTAATTTAAAACAAAAAGACCAACTATATTTTTTATCGAAATCAGTAACATAACTTTAAAAAATATTTTAACATACAAAAAGTAATAAGTTAAATAAAAATATTGCGGATAACCGTAGTACTGAAATTGTGACAAATTATAACTTTACTCTAAAATGGCTTAAGAACTAATTATACGATAAAGTATTTACATTCTAAATCTTGTCTTTTTAACTCTTAATCCATCAAATAAAAATTATAATTTATAATATTTAAAAAATGAAATATTCTATAACTATTGTTTTAATACTTATTTTCATGTCTTGTGCAAGTGAAGATGAACCAGAAGCGACTGATCGTGGAACTTATATTAGCGGTACTGTTGACTCAAAAGTTGAAAATTATCAGCAACTAAATTTTGAAAATGTAAACACATCAAATACATTTTTTAGCAAGTCAAAAGAAACATGGCTACAGGCTTATGAAAATAAAGAAGAAACTAGTACAGGAGGACACTGGAGAATCAGAATTCATGATTTAAACATCCTGAAAGCTTCTCTACCATATTCGGATTGGTCAACCACAAGTGCATCCATAGCATGGGATAATAACCTTACTGATAAAGACAACAGATGTGGTGGTATTGATGCAGGTTGCGAATTTATAGGGTCCACTGAAAAAGGGTTGAAGCTTATAATAAAATCCGTTACAGATAATTACATCGAAGGGGAGTTTTCAGGTAGATTTTACTTGACTGGTGTAGGCTTTAGCAGGTTTAGAGATGAAGATACATATGTTAACGTTAGTGGTGGTAATTTCAGAATTAAATTCAGTCTTGATGACAACTAATTAAGTACTTTCTCAAGTTACTAATAACAAAGCACTTAATAAGTGCTTAAAAAATAACACAAATACTTCGATTAATTAAACGATTATTATAAGGTGTTGAATTATTTATATTATGCAAAAAGATTTTGATATTCTAAATGGTTATAAATACAACTGATTGGTTGCTTTTATTTGGAGAGTAACACTATTGACCTAAACATCATAAAATTAAGTAATCAAAATAAAACAGAAGGACTTTTACCAAAAAATAGACACAATATCGAAAGTTAAAATAGATATTTTTTTATTTAATAGCTTATTATAACTTTAATCCAAAGGAGTATTTAACAAAAAACACCTCTACTGAGGTGTTTTTAGATGATGAATTTAGTGGTATTTATAGAATATTGTATGGTGTAACAGAATCACAACTTCCACTATCTATATGATGTATGTTGTACTCATACCCTTCTGCCTTTATATTTATTAAATCTTTATTTTCAATTGGAAAGAAATCAAAAAGTAACTCGTCATTCATTTTTAATTTGTGTAGTTCTTTTCCTTCGTAATTAATAGTTAAATTTTTACCTGAATTATTTTTTAAATTAATTTTTACTGTTTTTATTAAATGTAGAGATAAAAAATTACTACTTCCAGTATACTCATTTAAAGTAGTAATTGTGTTATTTTTCATTTTTCCTACTTTTAAATCAAAATAATTATTAATACATCCATTAGAACTGAACGCCTCTACAAAATACTTTTTTCCCCTCTCAACTCCCTCGAAATATACAATACCTAATCCGTTAGTAATACCTTCAAAAACGAAATTTCTTTTCTGTACTAAATCTTCAAGACTTTGGTACAATTTTATATGAATTCCTTCAATAAAATTATTTCTATACTTCGTTACTACTACCAATTGATCCGGACTTTGTTCTGTAACTTTAATTGGTGTAGGTGGTGAAACTTCTATTGTTGGATTACCTTTAGAATTCAAATTAACCTCTGGTCCTAAATGGTCATCTGGAGCACACGAATTTAGCACACTAACAAACAATAAAATAGAAATTTTTTGTATCACTTTCATTTTTATTTATTTTTTAATCAAATAGCACATCATGAATTCCAGTGCATTGATTTTTAATACATCAAAATCATGGGCAAATATATTAGTTTTAAAAGGCTTTAAAACCAATATATTTTCTTTTTAGAGAACTTTAACTAAGCAATATAAACTCAAAGCAAATAACTTATTTTTTTGATTAAAAATCATCAATAAAGCAACCAAGTTGCTTTATTTAAAAAATCATTATATTTACTTTCAGTAAAATAAATAAACCTTATGAATAATGATAACAAAAGAACAAGTATTAGAAGCCCAAAATACATGGGCGAAAGGGGTTATAAAAATTGGATCTTTAAAAAAAGATAGGCTAAGCTGTGAAACATTTACTAATGAATTCTTAGATGAACTTTACGCATTTGATTCGGGTATCGTATTATTTAAGCCCACTAAATGCGCAGTCAAACAATTTAGACCGAAAAAAGTAGAAGCGATGTCTTATTTTATCGCCGGAGATAATCGTGCCTGTGAAGAGGACAAAGGATTTGCTATGAATCCATGGATAAAAGTTCGCTTTGAAAATACTGAAATTATCCTAGATGAAAATCGTGCTATCGCAATGGGGAATTACTTCTTTACTGCTCCTGATGGAAACGAAGCGAAAGTAGAATACACTTTCGGATATAAATTAGAAAACAGTAATTTGAAAATTGATTTACATCACTCGTCTTTCCCATACACCCCATAACCTAATTACAATGGATAAAGACATTGATAAGAATTAATCATATTTCAGAAATTACAGTTATCCTATAAAAAAACAATAAAATAAATCTACATGCATTAAAGAATTAACAATACAGGGAAATAAAGTCGTTAAAAAATCTATTATTATTGAAGAGCAAAAAAATAAAACAAAAGAATTATAGCATGTTTATGATATAAAAACTCTAATGATTGCTTATTAATTACATTTAAAAATTAAAGAGTTACAGAGGCAACTCAACGATTTAAACAAAAAAGCAAAATTTTAAATAAAGTACACTCGGCATTTTATTCATACCATTAAAAGTACAAACAAGCTATCCAGAAGTGAAGAAAAATTAGTTGAAATAAATAATAACTATGTCTGTTGTGCGCTACAAGAGGATTTAAGGGAAGAAGTAGAACACCTAGCCAAAGAAAGCCAATTCGACTACCTTATTATGGAAAGTACAGGCATAAGTAAACCAATTTCTATAGCTCAAACATTTTCATTTATGAATAAAGAAAAAGAAATAAACCTTTCAAAATTTAGCCATGTAGATACAATGGTTACTGCAATAAATACCTTCAACTTTTTCAATAATTTTGGCAACCCTAAAACTTTAATAGGCAGAGAACTTACCAAGATTGAAGGTGGTAATCTTGCTATTGTTGATTTGTTGACTGATCAAATAGAATTTGTTAATGTAATTTTAAATAAAGTAGATTTAATAACTAAGGAACATTTTGTGTGTTTTAAAAGCTACAATTAGTAAACTAAACCCTTCGGCAGGAACACTATCCTCAAACTATAGTCAAATAAATCTTAAAGAAATTCTAAATACAGGTTTGTTTAATTTTGAAGAAGCATAAAAAAGCGCTGGTTGGATAGAAGAATTGAGCGAAGATGATCACACTCCTGAAACTAAGACATACGAAATATCTTCTTTTGTTTATCGTAATAAAAAATCTTTTGATCTTAGACGGTTTTGGTATTATATACAACAAAATTCCCCTAATAACATAATGTGTGCTTCTCGACTAAAGCAAACATTAACACATTTAAAATAATGAAGTTAGATTAAATAAGATAGAACAGATGTTTGGTGGAGTAGCATGTCTTTTGAAAAATGAAATCAACACATAGCTTTCTTAAAAAATCAAAAACAGATAGAGTCTAACTGGGACATAGAAATTGGTGATCGTAAAAATAGACTTGTATTTATAGGGCAGAATATCAACAAAGAAAAAATAAGTGCAAACCTTGAACATTGTTTAACAATGTTAGATAAACTAAATAAGGACACCTAGAAAAAAAGAGTATTCTGATAACTGACCTACACAAAGAGCTTGTTCTATAGAATAATATTTTAATTACTCTTTACAGGAAGTCTTATAAAAACACCTATTACCTGACCAATTTGATCATTATTGAAAAGTAACATTACGCTTCTCTATTTTAAGCAATACTAAAAACAAAAAACACCTTTAATTAGCTTTAAAGGAAGTCTTAACCGCAGACAGTTACTATCAAATAGTTTTTAAGTATCTTTGACTACATAATCACATTAATACAGTACTTTGATAAACACTATACTTCGTTAATCCATTTAGATTTCTTATTTAGAAATTAGGAAAAACAAAATGTAAAAAACACAACCCAAATAATAAATTGCAATATGGATATACAGCATTTAACGAATTATTTATCAAACTACATACCTCTCCCTCAGAAGGATGCATTGCTCATAGCAGAAAAGTGTAAAAGAAGAGTATATCTAAAAGGTCAATATTTACTGCAGCAGGGAGACTATTGTAAATATACAAACTTTATAATTTCTGGCGCCACCAAAACCTTTCATATTGATGAAGAAGGAAAAGAGTATATTTTTAGATTTGCGATAGAAAATTGGTGGGCTGTAGACTTACCCAGCTTTATTCATCAAGTTCCATCAAATACAAATATTCAGGCTCTTGAAAAAACAGAAGTAATTCAAATTTCATCACAACATTTAGAAGAGTTATATAAAGAAATTCCAGAGTTAGAACACGTATTTCGTTTGCTTTATCAAGAAGCTTCCATATCATTAGAGAAAAGAATTATTTCTAGTCTGAGCCACACCGCAAAAGAACGCTATATTTTATTTAAAAAAGAATGTTCGAAATTTGAAAAACGTATCCCTCAGTATATGATTGCTTCTTACATAGGAATATCAAAACAATATTTAAGTGAAATACGAAAACAATTGACCCATGAATTGTAAAACATTCAATTAGTTGAATCATATTTATTCAACCAGCTGAATTTCTATATCATCTTTAGAGCTTAATTTTACACCATTACTAACTTAATAAAAAAATGTATTCAGTAAACTACTTTATACCTCTTTTTGATTTAAAAATAGATTATAATGGAAAAAATCATGTATATCATAGCTTCTCCTCGTGGAGCTAATTCTAAAGCTAAAGCTTTATCTGATGCTTATCTTAAAAAACTAAAAAGTAAAAACCCCAATATAGTCATAGAAACTATTGAGCTTTGGGATGAAAACTTACCCGACTTTGATGCTGATAAAGCCGCTGCGAAAATGACCTTTTTTGGAGAAGGTCAAATGAATGATAAAAAAAAATCAGTTTGGAAATCCGTAGTAGAAATCACAGAACGATTCATGAATGCAGATCATTATGTATTTGCCGTACCAATGTGGAATGGAGGACTTCCATATAGATTAAAACAATACATTGATATAATAACTCAGCCTGGAATTTCATTCAATTTTGATCCTGAAAAAGGATATTTGGGACTTCTAAAAAATAAAAAAGCAACTGTATTTTACACAAGTGGTGTTTTTTCACAAGGAGTCGACCCTAAATATGGAATCGATTTTCAATCTACCTATTTTAATTGGTGGCTACAGATGATTGGAATTAAAAACATAGAAGAAGTAAGGTTTCAACCTACCATACTAACCAAAAATCCTAAAAAAGACTTTGAAGAAGCACTAACTAAAGCACGAGAGTTAGTGTAATAATAGATGATCTCTCAAGCACTTTCAAGTAAAGCTTGATACCGTCCTTTTTTTTAAAAATTCAACAATAATATTTGAATTGACAAAAAATAACTGCAAAAAAAACAATACTTCAACAAAAATACTGAAGTATTGTTTATTATTTAAAACTTTATCGTGCGTGTATGCCTTTATTTAGGGTACTAAAATATTCTTAACGACTCTCGATCCATCTAATTTTTCAACGATTAAAAAATGAATACCTGCTACTTTTAAAGACAAATCAATCTTAATATTTAGTTTTTGATTGTTCTTAAAGCTAATTAACTTTTCAGCTCCCCCTGGCGAGGCTATATAAATTTTTGAAACTTTATTCATAAAAGTCTCTGAACATTGTAAATTTAAATATCCTGTTGTTGGATTAGGTCCATAGACCATATTTGTTTCAGTACTAAAAGTTGCTTCCTTTTCTATAGATCTTTTACTTCTTATGGATCTACCAGATCTACCACTAGATACATTTTCCTCTACATAATTCCCTATTTTTTGTACTACCAAAGATTTAATTTTATCATTAAAATTCGTACTCTTAGATAGTACTGGGGTTTGCGTAGTTAAATCAGTAGAATTTGAATTCAATAAAATAATATCCCCTCGGAATAAATCTTCTGTATAACCGATTACTCGCCATCCAGCAGGTACTTTTATAGAACTTATTGTACCAGAAAATTCTTCTAATAGCAAAGATGTATAATAAGTTATATCGCCCTCTAGCTCTTTTTGCTCTCCTTTAAAATCTCCATCAATAAATAACGTTACTTTTTCATTTTTAGAAATTTCAGGAACACTATAATCTTTTAGCTTTTCTATTTTTACAGATTTAACTTTATCATTCCATTTATCACCAATATAAGGGGTATCAAAGTTTATTTCTATAGGCTGCCCAGGGTCACTTTTCCCTAAGTCTTCATAATAAAGAGTAGCTTTCCACCCCCTAGGAACACGTATTGAAGACATTTGACCACTACCTATGCTTTCAAGGTCGGTAGCAGTATAAGGCTCATTCTCTGGATAAAAACCTTGAGAATTTCCTAGATAAAAAATATCTTGATATAGAAACACTCTTTCATCATCCAAAACAATTGTACTACTGCTACTATTAGATAAAACCTGAACAAGAATAGAACTTACAATATTGTCAAAATCTCCTTCTCCATGCGTTTGTTCTGGTATTTCAGCGTAGTCTCCCTCTTCTAATATTTTCAAAGCACCTTGATATTTTGGATCAGAATATAGTAATACTCGATATCCCTTAGGCACACGAATAGAGCTTAACTGGTCTCCACCAAGAGGTACTAGATCTTTCAAATCATAAGTACCATCCTTCACAAATTTATGATTTCCTGTAAAGTTTTTTTCAGAAAAAAGACCAACAGGGATATTCAATTGCGGTACTTGATAAGAATAATTTGGGTCCTTCTCTATAATTATTGCTTTTGTTTTATCATTCCAATGCTTTCCAACAAAAGGAGTGTCATAAGTAATTGTTAAGGGAGCTGTTCTTTTATGGTGGGTAACAATTCCGTCACTTTCTTCATCCAGAAATTCTAATTCTTCCTGATATAAAGTAGCTCTCCACCCCAAAGGTACTTTTAATGAAGACACCTTATTTTCTAAAACAGTTCCTTCTAACTTGTGATACCCTTCAGGCAACGCAAGTAACTTACCATTATATTGCGAATCTGAATATAACCGCACAAAATTTTGCACATCATAATCAATATCCATAGCACCTAAACAAGCATCGATTGACAAAAATGTACGCGATGAATTTCGTATTAAAGGAAGCCAATAGTCATTATAATATTTTTTAACCGTTTTAGAATCTTCAATAATAGTTGCAAATTCAGCCAGTTGTGCAGGGTACTGCGCGTATAAATTATGAGACCCTATTAGAAAAACACTTTGATCTACCATGATCGTTTTTGCGTGATTTGCAAAAGATTCTTTGGTATTGGGATAGGTTTCAGTAACCTCATCAATTCTAACATAACCCAAGTCAATATTTTCACATAATAACTTCCTGTTTACTAAGCTATCATCTACCCCCATTTCTTTAGCTACTTGCCAAATAATATTGATCAATTCTGTATTGCTGATGTGGCTAGTTGTGTCATGTCCCGCTTGTTCATTAGAAAGGATAATTTTTACAGGAATACCGCTGAGTGCTTTTTTTATAAGTATCCTTATAACTGCCTGGTCAACATGATTAACAAATTTATTATTATTAAAAAATTTATTAATAAACCCATGAGCTATAGCTTGTTGTGATATGTAAATGCTATTTTTTGCATGGTCCAATATATATTTTATAGCTTCTTTAAGTGTAGAAGTAGATAGGTTTGTTAAATTATCATTTTTATTTTCTGCTTTTGCATTTAATTGACCTACAGACAACACTTTAAGTCCTTTATTGGAGGTTTTTGGGGATGATGTAAAGTTTAAAATACTTTTAGCAAGAGGAACTTCTTTTACTGTTATTAAATCTGTCGCACTATCATTCCATTCTCTAATATGAGTTTCTTCTTTTGTTTTAACTTTTTCTAGATGTTCGTTCCATAATATATCCGCAAATTTATGAGCATACAAAGCTGCATCTCCATTAATAATAGTAGCTGCATCCATAGGAGGTGTATCCCCTAAATAAATACCCCACAGGTTGTTACCTCCTGAAAAAAGTGTTTTTCCATCTATTGCGACAATTTTAGAGTGATTCCATGATAATATACCCTCACCTAATAGTCCCTTTCCAAAAGTTCTAGAAGCGGTCATATAAACTTTTAAATTACCATTTCCTCCTTTAGGTAATCCTTCAGTAATTTTACCTAATATCTCGTTAACAACTTCATTACCTCTACTTTGAGGTAATCCTTCTATTCGATGACCTTGGCCTAGTCTCTCAAAAATTCTTTTTAAAGCAGTAAAAACACCATCAGTGTAAGAATCATTGGAAAAGCCAGATAAACCTAGGAAAATTCGAACTATTATCTCATCATCAGTATTTTCTGCTGATTTTTGAATTTGAGCCAAAACATCGTGTAATCCTTTTATATAATCTCCATCAATTTTAGATAAAGTAGTGATATCAATTATTTTTTTAACTTTTTTTAAGTTCTTATATAATTTATCGGTGTAAGAACTAAAAGTCAATTGAAAACGTTCGTTGGAAAAACTTGGAGTTGCAAATACTTCAATTTTATCATTATTAGAAATATCCCAAAGATTAAAGCCATTGCTTTCTAGATGCTTAGCAATATTGTCAATTCCAGTCTTCGCCGACCCATTATCAGATGGGTTATTTTCCATTTTTTCTGATTCAATTGGTTGAACAGAAAAATCTGTAAGGTAATTATAAATATAAATAAGTCCCCCGGCAACACCTCCTATTACAGCACAAGTCGGAGCACCTATTCCACCAGTGATGCTAGACAAATAAAGGCAAGATATTGTCCCTGCTGAAACTGTTGCTAATTCACTCGTATAATTTGCATTAACAGCTAAATCTCTCTTTACCCTTTGATTCTGCCGATTGTTTATATCAATCAAACCAACATAACTATCAGAAAAAAAGGCGTTTTTTTCAACATTTGAATTAGCCTCTATGTTTTTTAAACCTTGTTCTACCTCAATATACGTGACCGTTTTCCCCTTAGGAGTATCAAGGAAATTAGTAATTAATTCCTGATAATTATCATTTGAACTACAGTTGAATTCTCGCTTTTGTATACCAGAATAGAAAGAATTCAATACTTGATTCTTATCATCAAGCAATACTACCTTTAAATAATATTCATCTCCACAATTCAATCTACCGTATGATGATGAAAAAATAATTGCTGGAGAATTTTTTAAATCCGAATCCAAATATCCGTTTAATTTAAGGTCTATTTTCTGATTTCTAACGACCCAGTCTCCTCCTTCAACAGTCAATATTTTTTTATCATCAGCTCCACGAGGAAAAGTATTAATTTCCTCAGATGAGGTAAGCACTTCTTCTTTAACTAATTTTTTAGCACCTTTTACATTTGTTCCTTTCCAATTCCAAGAGTTTTCTTTTTCAGGCACTTCCAATAAATTTGGCGGACTAATTCCTAAATAAGCTTTTTTTAAACGTATACTTTCTCCTGTTCCCTTTCCTCGAATTTTATCAATCCACTTTATATACCGTACACCAAAACCATAATTAGTAATTCGTTTACTCAATAACTCCTGATAACCATCAATACTACAATCTATATTTTTAAATCCTTTATTTTGGCTTTGCCAAGTTCCTATTACTTGTTTTTTGGCATCCAAAAGCTCTAATTCCAAGTTATATTGAGCTCCACAAGTTACCCTTTCATATACTTCTGAAATTACAATAGGTGGTGCTTTATCTAATACCTCTTCAGAAAAGAAATTAGTCAAATTAATAAGCTGACTCCTATCCGCATTAGGACCCCTAGAGGTGAAATAATTATCGTCAGAATCTCTTGGGTTTCCTTGATGACCAAGCCATTCTCCTTTTTCTTGTTCCCAACCTACAACCGTTCCTCCATCAACAGAGTCAGGGTTAACAAGTAGATTCGCATGGTAATTTTGGTTTTTTGCTTTTTGAGCCAAAAGCTGACCGAAGCAACAAAACAAAACAAGTTGTAATGTTAATAATTTAAAAGACATTTATTTTTTATTTTAATTTTAAGTGATTATTCCAACTATAAAAAATCATCCACAACACTGATAACAAGCTGAAAATCTGAACAAAAATACTTAAAACCTAAAATAAAAGAACATTAATATTTAAACTTTAACACATCTCAAAAATAACAACACAAATAAAACAACAAGCAAAAACACCCAAAATTACATAAGTAAAAACCCTTAAACATATTTAGCTTTTAGACACATAAAAAAACATGTTTTTTAAAGAATACTACCATTGGATATTTGAAATTACGATTAAAAAAATTATTTACCTAAAACCATTGGCCATAATTACAGATCTTGGCAATCTAATAGAAATAGCACAATTACAGTAGTTATTAGATTTAATTATAAAAATAAAAAAACCCGCTCAAAATTTGAGCGGGAAAATTGCTATGAAAAAGAAAAGTCCTAAGACGTCTCAAAGGACAGTATCAAATATAAACTTATTCTATCAAAAACCAATGATGAAAATTTAAAAAAATCTATTTTTTAAATTTTTAACCTGAGCAATAATATAAAACACCATGACTCTAGAAAATACTTTTGTTTAAAAACACCCGTAAACACTGGGTTTATTACATTTTTTTATATAGTTTCGCAGCCGAAAAAAAGAATAAAAAAATAATGCTATGGAAAAGAACTCGCTCCTCTTTTCCCAGGTATTGTTTTGCGTTTTTTTTAAAATCAATGTAATACTATGAATACAGTAAAAAGAAAAATTATTTTGGTTATCTGCCTTATCAACATTCTAGGCAGTAGCCATGCACAACAACTAATCGATTGTCATTTTAACATTAGTAAAGCTCTAAATTATTTTGAAGGCGATGAATATCATGAAGTAAACCATCAAAAAGCAACGCGCTACCTTACCCCTTGTTTAACAGCAAAGCACTCACATGCGCAAATAATTATGGCTACTATCCTATTAGAGGAAGAACAAACCTCTTCCGACAAGAAAGCATTTAAACTATTAAAAAGTGCTGCTAATGCTGAGGATCATATTGCAATGAATGATTTAGCAGATCTCTACAAATATGGTATTGGATGTAAACTCAGTTTTAATAAAGCCCGAAATGGTATCTAAAAGCCTATGAACACGGCAATAAAGAAGCGGCATATGGCTTAGGATATTTACACCTAAAAGGAATGGGAAGTAGTCAGCAAAACTATAAAAAAGCCATTTATTGGTTTCGTAAAAGTAACCATCCTATGGCTCGTTACTGGTTAGGTGTGTGCTACTATTATGGCTATGGAGTTCCTAAAAACAGAACAATAGCTAATGAATATTTCAGCACAGAATTGGATTATCAGAATCCTCAAAAACCAGCCTCAGATCGTATCGAACAGCAAGAACTCCTGCTACAGCAATTCAAACAACAACAAACTATCCAAACAATACAGGAGAAAATAATAGAAGACCAACAATTACTAGGAAATTGGGAAGGCTCTCTTTTTGTAATGGATTGGTCTGATAATCAAATTGAACAAGAAATCCCTATTGAAATTAACTTTACAAAAAACGAAGACCTATTGCAAAGTATCTGGGAAATCAATAATAACTCTCATCAAAATGACTTTACCAGAATAGACAACACCTTGTTTTATGATGATTTCTTTGCCTCTATTGCTCACACATCCTTTAAAAAAGAAATTCCTTCAACATTGGTACATCAAATTACCGAAACAACCTTTTCTATTCAAAAAAAGGACGCCCAAACATATTTAACAGCCAATATAAAAAGCAATATAAACCAATGGAATGAAAAAGGAGCTCCCATAAGGTTATTACTAACAAAAAAGGCAACTACAGAAAAGCAACCAAAACAAGAATCACTTGCCCCTATGGCATTAGAACAATCGCAAAACTTTTTGCAGTTGTACCCCAACCCTTTTGAAAAGGATCTTACCATTAGTTATGAGTTAAACCGCCCACAGTACACCACCTTGTTTCTTGAAGGATCTTTTATTGAAAAACAATTGATAAAACCTACAGGTTTACAAAATAAAGGTAGCTATAACTATACTTTTAAAGGAGAAAATTTAAAAGTAGGAACCTACATACTCACCCTGATTACAGACGATAAAAAACACACTAAAATTGTTATAAAAAATTAAAAACGATGAAAAAAATATTTTATTTATTACTTGTATTAGGGCTTATAATTCCCTTGCAAGCACAAAGACAAAGCCGAAGTGCTAGACACCTAAAAAACGGTGAATATAAAGCTAGAAGAACAGCAGTTCGAAATCCAAATTTTCCAGACACCCGAAATGTTGAAGGACTTGACAATATAAGTTTCAATTACAGTTCTAGCCTTCAAACTATAGCCAATAATGAACACCTCATTCAAATGGCGGCCAAACGTAAATTACGACGATGGCTAGAACATCAAAAGAACAATAGAATTAAACCTGAAATAGAAGGAGTACTAGGCAAAAGATTTAGCAACTTTAACGATGCCAAAAATACCTTATTTAATTTTACAGAAAAGAAAAACCTTAACACGTTAATTTCAAAAACAAGAAATCGGTATTCTGGTGAAAACAAAAGAAACCAAACCACACAAAACAACCTGCTAAAGGAGTTAAAAATTCTTCAACACAGAGAAAATGAACTCAAAGGGGGCAATAGAAACAATGCTTTATATGCTGATAGAAGAGTCAATAATATTCCCGTACAAAGAATTGTATCGATACCCCAATTATCTAGAATTCGACAAGAACTAATTAAAAAAGTTGAACCTGCCATAGCTAAGTATCACGTAAGTAATCTCGTTAATAAAAAACTAAACAGTTTTAACAGTGAAGACCATACCCGTATCTTAAATAGTGCTGTAGGGCAGAAACACCAATATTACAATCATCTCAATGATTGGTCAAAATTAGATTATATACAGTCTCTTATATTTAAAATAAAAGATAGTAGAAGGATCGGACCATACTTATCGCGCACCAATTCAAAATTTCAGCATGAAATGCTTAGTGTTGCGCAAATTCAGCAATATGCAGAGCAACACAGAGAAGGAGGGTTTTCTGTTTTTGATTCTAGATCTTATAGCCTTTATATGTATAATATAAGAGATTTAAATAACAAATGGATTAGTAAGAAAAATAGAGAGCTTGCAAACATATTGAGTAAGACTGCTATTGGTGCAACTTCCGAAGTCGATTATTTAATAAATACCTACCGTATCAAACAGCCTGACAGAATTCAATGGTTAAACGAAAATTACCGCTCAAACGTATTTCGTGATATGGTAGCCAAAACAAAATCGTTGATAACTCCTCAAACCATTGCAAATACCAATACTGTTTTTAATAATCATATTAAAACAGCTCTTTATGCTGGGGGTAAAACAACCAATTGGCTAAACCGCGGTAATGTAACTAACGAACTACACCGACAGTTTTTTTACACCAATGCACATGCCAGTAGGGAACTCGATAAACTTATGTTTTTTAATGACCCTGTAAGGCAAACAACTATAATTATGTCTGAAAAAAATGCTACAGACTATTTAAAAAAGATACTGGCACCGTTAGACCGTAGAAATAGTTGGAGTGTTGCTGAGGCTCAACAATGGGCTCTTGGACAAATTGAACTAGACAATATACTTACACGTATTACAGTAAAGTGGCAACCCGCTACAGGAAGAATTAACGGAAAAGTAGGACAAGAATACACACACCGTTACAGTGATGGAAACACTACGTATTATAAAATGACTGACGGGGCTGTGGTTATTAATAGCGATAACACCCTTGTATTAAACAAAAACAATCAGTTAGTTAGAAAATTAAGAAGTGAAGCTGGAGGTAAATCTTGGTACATTAAACCCAACGGAGCTCAACACTGGTCTAACTACCTTATTCTAGGTCCTTCTAGCACAAAAGAAGAACTAGAAGTACTGTTTGAATTAGGTACTACAGCCCTAGCTAAATTTATTGGAAGTGTTATCATCCCTGTGGAAGATGTTAAAGTTCTAATTGACGGGAAAGATTTTGATGGACAAACCGCTTCACGTTGGTTAGCCGCAGGATTACTAGTTGTTGAAGTAGTTCCAGGAGGTAAATTAGTAAAAGTTATAGTGAAAGCAACTAGAACAAAAAAAGCTTGGAAAATTGCAACTAAAATAGGGGATAAAGTATATATTAGCTTGACTAAAGCGGTGAGGAGATTTACAACATCAGAATTAGCGCTTTTGAAAAAAGTTGATGTACCTGATTTTGTCTCAAATAATCTAGATGATCTATTGTTAACTGAAAACAGAACTACAATATGGAGCCTTAACAATGTTTCCTCTGGTCAATTCAAGAGAGGAGATTTAATTGAAGAAATATTTAATCAATGGGGTAATAAATATGGCGGTTATCAAAATTTAAATGATATAATTCCAAATTATAGGACTTTGGATTTTGACGGTGTCCTTGCAAATATTAATGAGGTCGTATCCCTGAAATCATATAAACGAGCAGATAAATCCATATCAACTCTAAAAACGACATTAAGAGGGTATGTCAGAAAGCTAAACAATGATATTGCGATAGGGGTCAATCATGCTGGAAAGAATAGGGTTTTAGATTTTGTGATTGAAGAAGGTTCCTTAACTCAAAATCAAATGGATAATATTTTGGATTACGTAGATGACTTGTTAGATGAGTTTACAGATGTGGATAAAATTAAAATAACACCTTTTTAAAATGATTAAAATAAATTTCAATATCACCTTAAATGAATCTGTAAACTCAAATTTACTTATAGATTTGATAAGGAAAGTAGAACAAATATTTCCGTCTAAAAACTTGATATATGAATATACTACTAATGTTGAAAAGGTTTTATATGGAGAAAAAAGATTTAAATCTTTTAAACCGTTTGCAGAATATTATAAGTCAAATAATTACAGGTTTGACTTATTGAAGCTGAAAAGTAAAGAAGATGATCTATTTATTGGTTTTCAGCAATCAAAAGGGGTATTAAGAGTTTTCGGAAATATAATTAAGCAGGAATTATTTCTTAAAATCGTCACTCTACTTGAACAACACATCCTATTTGCATATTGTCATAACGATTTAGACATTACATTATCTAGAGTTGAGACACATAGAAGTTGGATTAGAAAATTAGGTAAAGTCCCCTCTTATATAAGACTATTACCTAATCGAGAGAGTACAAGTGAAAGAGATAAGTATTTAATCGATTTAGAAAGTATACCAACACATTATCACCTTATCAAAACAGGAGATAGATTGTGGTTTGGTGCTTGTGCAATGATGTACTTCTCGGATGTTTATTATAAATATATTTCAAAAGAAATATGGGAAGAATTTACAGACTGTGAAGAGAATGTAGTTTTAGAAAATGGTCTAAGAAAAATAGTGTTATATAATAATTTATCTGACTTTGAGAATCCCAATAATAGAATAAAACAATGGGCTTTTAGAAATCAATTAGGTATTGATAAAGTTGCCCATAAACTCATTAAAGACGGTTCTACCCCAACTGCTGTTTGAGGTTAGATAAAACATTAAACTAATGTCAATGAAATATTTTGAAATTGATTGGGACTATGATAATTTAGACGTGATTGGGCATTATCCACAAATAAATATTAAAGAGGGATATAATCCAACTTTATCCGATAGTTATTGGAATGTAAAACCACATTCATTTCCTGATTTTATACCCAATTTAGAACTAGAATTGCATGATAAAGCTTATCCAACGGATTTTTTAGAAAAATATGTAGATTTTGGTATGCTTGTGAATACCAAGTTTAAAAATATTTTAAAGCAATTTAAATTACCTTCTCATGCTTTTTATCCTATAAAAGTATATCATAAAGGAGCGCTTTTGGAATATTTTTGGTTTCATTATATCATCGATATTTGGGAGTATGTTGACTTAAAAAAATCAACAGCTCAAATTGGTAAGAAATTTAAAAAGGAAATAGAAAAAGTAATTCTCATTCCTAATTTAGATAATATTCGAGAATATAAAAAGGCTTTACCGCGCCAACAAGAATTGAGGGTTAATGAAATTTATTTTAAACAGAATTTTCCAGCCTATGATGTCATTAAAATTTCAAAGGTAGGATACTTGAGAACTTTAATAAGTGAAGATTTATTAAAGGCTTTACAAAAAGCAGAAATGACTGGTTTTACAGTAAAACCTTACGATAAAATTGTTAATGAGTAATAATAACAAAGGAGCTGCAATAGTGGCTCCTTGTATCATTTTTATACAAATATTAATATTTTAAGATCTTATGAAGTATTACAGTATTAGTTGGGATTATGATAATTTAGAAGTGATTGGGCATTATCCACAAACGAGCTTAAAAAAAGGATATAATCCTTCTTTACCCGATAGTCATTGGGCTGTAGAACCACATTCATTTCCTAATTTTATACCCAATTTAGAACTAGAATTGCATAAAGATGCAAACGCTACAGATTACTTACATTTTGGTGATATTTCAGGGATTATTGTTAGTGGGAAATTTAGAGCCATTTTAAAAAAAATCAATTTACCACCACATGCTTTTTATCCTATAAAAGTATATCTCAAAGGAACACTTTTGGAATATTTTTGGTTTCATTATGCGATTAATGATTTTTTTAGTTGGTTGGATAAAGAAGAATCGAAAGCTATAATATACGATGATAAAAATGGAGTTTATAAAGTTATTTCGGAGTTAAATCTGAGCCTTTCTTTGGAGGAAATTGAAAAAATTAATCAAAAACTACCATGGCATCAACGTATGAAATGGGAAAAAATAATTTTCAAAAAAGAGTTTCCTAAGTATGATGTATATAAAACAAGAGGGTTAGACCTAAAAAATTTTATTAGTGAACGGTTATTAAATGCATTATTAGATACTGGAATGACAGGGTTTACATCGAAACCAATTGAAAATATAATTTGCAAATAACGCATAGGAGTTGTTTTTTAGGGCAACTCCTATCTTATTGTAAACCATAATTTAGCATTTAAAATGAAAGAGTTTGAAATAATTAAAAAATTGATGAAAGAGTTTGAGGACTCTGATTTAACAATTAAAGAATTACAAACTAAAATTCAAAAAATTACTAATAAAAAAATTGATGAGTATGTTTTGAATAATTATTGGAGATCAGAAACTTTAGATAATTTTATAAATAAACTAATATCAAACAAAAATTTTGATTTTTCAAAAAAGCTAGAGGATTCGGAGGCTCTATTGTTGATTGAAGAAATAATGAACAATGTGCATGACGACATAATTATTGAAAAAAATTCAAGAATACTTGAATATAATTATTCAAAACCAAGTGGATTAATATCCGATTTGATTTTTGAAGAAGATATAAATAACTGTAATATCATCTTAGAAAAATTAAAAGAATAGATAAGTTCGCATTTCTCTTAAAGTAAATAATGGTAATTTTTAAAAAACTAGAACCTTTATGTCTTAGAAATATAAATATTTGAGAAGTAAAGGATATACTTTACTAGATAATGGTTTAATGGTCAAACAATAATAAAATGATAGATGATATAGGATATGACACCTTTTTTAAGGATTGTGATGAAGTATTTAAAGATTTTTTAGCAGGTTATGGGTTTGAAGATATAGGAGGAGATGAGGAAGATTATGAAAAATTCTACAAAAGCAAGTTTTGGATATTAGAAATTAATATGCTTTGTAATTTTCCTCACATAGGAGTATGTAGAATATTTAAAAGTACTAGAGAAGAACATATTAAAGGGAGTATCCTTGAAAAAATCTTACAAATCAATTTTTCTGAATCTAGTAAAATTTATAATAAGCATCTAAAATTAAATACTTTTAAAACATATAAAGGAGAAATGATGTATGTTCGAGAAAAATTAGAAAAATTTTACAAACCTATCCTTACAGGAGAATTCACTTATGAAGATTATAAAAAGTTTGAGACTTTAGAGGAAAAATAGTAAATAAATCTAAACCTCTTTCAAATGCGGCTTATCAAAGAGTTAGAAAGATATATTGTCATTAAATGATTTAATGGTTGAACAATAATTATATGGGTTTAGATAATAATGCTTTTTTTGAAGATTGAGAGGAAGTGTTTAAAAAATTTTTAAAAGGTTATGGATTTAAAGATATAGAAGGAAATTAAGAAGAGTATGAAAAGTTCTATAAAAACAAAACACTTTAAAACACTAAAAACAAAACACATATTACTCTCTCTAAAAAATAATATCAGTCTCATATTTTTTCGGAAAATACACCAAAAACTATTGATTTCAGGTATCAACTACTATTGTCATTTCAAAAAATCGTATGATTCTAAAATGAATACATTACTATCCAAACAACTCCTTCTTAACTTAAACAAAAAGAAAAACAATGTTTGTCTTTGTTCATTTCATTATTCTTATCCAAATTTCCTTATTTCCTTTTCCAGATAACGCCCCCTCATTTACCTCATCAACAATATCTGTTAACTCAAAAGTATTTTCATTTGGGAAATGTACCCATCCGTACTTTACAACTTTTCCATTCGAATGCATAACCATGCGATCATCTCTTAACTCTATATTCGTTGGTGTTTTTTTATTTAATTCTTTAGATCCCCTATCCTCAATAACAAATGGAAATTCATAAATACCATCTGCCTTTACCTCTAAAGTTTTTTTCTTTTCATACCTATTTTCATTTAATACCATTCCATTTTTATCATACACTTTATGTAGCCTCCACATGCCAAAAATGAGTTCTTTATTTTGATCTGTTACTTTTTCACTATCATCACTACATGATGTAATAAAACTTAACAGCCCTAAGGTTACAAATATTTTTTTCATGTTTTTTAATTTGAATGTTTTTGTTTAAGTATAAATAAAATCAGTAAAGTAACTCATTGATTTTAATATAGATTTCAGTGTTACCAACACTGAGCTACCTTGCTTAATTTTCTAATTTTTTGAAAAATTTCTCATATATTAATTAACTCAAATATATAAACTAGTATTACTAATCAAAAGCGCTTCTAAATTCTTTTTTATACTCAAAACCCTGAAAATCGTTCCCCTATTCCCCTTATTCTTTTTACAAAATTTATTTTTCAAACACATCATTTAAAAAACGATAAATAGATCAGTTTACGGAATTTCATTAACCTTCGATATAACAACATTTTCTCTTTACCCAACAACTAAAACGTAAAAAAAATGCATAAAAAACCATCTTATTAGTTTAAGTTAAAATTGTTAAAATTTTAAATTCAAAAAAAACAAAAAACTATATTTATTGTTTGAAAAACAGCATATTATGAACACTTCCATTTATTTTTATAGCTTTTTACTAAGTTTATTTCTTTCTTCGTGTGATATGAAAAAGAACACAGAACTCAAAGAAAATCAAGATCAAAATGCCACTTTAGAAAAAAAAGAAGCTGCACAAAAAACCGTATATATAGACCCTGGAAGTACCTATAGTTATGCTACCATTGCACCTAAAAATGCTCAAATGATATATGTATCTGGAATCAATGCTCGGGGAGAAAATGGCGAAGGCTTGAACTTAGAACAACAATTACAAAAGATTTTTAAAAAATTAGATGATATATTAAAAAAAGCAGGCTCTAAGCCAGAATGCATTACTATGATCAAGCAATATACTACACGAATGGACAATGAGTTCTTCGATATTTTCTTACGGGAAAGAGGTAAATTTTTAAAAGGAAGCAAACCCGCAAGTGCCCTAATCCCTATGGCCAAAATACCTGGAGGCATTATTGATGTAGAAATTGAACTTGTTTGTTACAAATGTGAATAATCCTTTTAAAGACATAAACTATTTGACAATATAAAAAAAGCTTTAGAAAAAATCTAAAGCTTTTATTTTGTACGGGCGGAGAGACTCGAACTCTCACACCTTGCGGCACTAGATCCTAAGTCTAGCGTGTCTACCAATTCCACCACGCCCGCGTATACTAAAATTGTGCGTGCAAATATACATAAACTATTCAAATATCAAAGCTATTTTTAAAACTTTTACAGCACACCTCCATACCTCACTGTAAATCAAAACATATCAATAATTCAGAAAGCTCTCTAACGAGAGCTTTCCTTTAGAATCTATCTCAAACCCTTCTAAGATTAGAAAATAGAATATTAATTCAAATCAAAATAAGTACCTTTTTTATATAACTAATCTAATCAATAATCATTCCTAAATTTTAGATATGATATTTTACAATAAGATAAACGTATATACACCCTGTATTTATGAAACAAAAGCAATAAAAAAGTCACATCTTTTTTGAAAAAAGAATTCAAAAAAAATCTGTTAACTTAGCGTACTTAATTAAATTACAATGCAAACTATTCAAGAATATATAAGCAATCATAAGCAACGTTTTTTAAATGAACTCATCGAGCTCCTTAAAATCCCTTCTGTTAGCGCTGATCCTGCCTTCAATCAGGATGTACTTAATACAGCCGAAAGTATAAAAGATAGTTTGGAAAAAGCTGGCTGTGATAAAGTTGAAATATGTGAAACCCCTGGCTATCCAATTGTTTATGGAGAAAAAATAATTGACCCTACACTCCCAACAGTTTTAGTTTACGGACATTATGACGTACAACCCGCTGATCCAATTGACTTATGGGACTCTCCTCCTTTTGAACCCGTAATTAAGAAAACCGATATACACCCAGAAGGTGCTATTTTTGCAAGAGGTGCCTGCGATGATAAAGGTCAAATGTACATGCATGTAAAAGCGCTGGAATATATGACCCATACTGGTAATTTACCCTGTAATGTAAAATTCATGATTGAGGGAGAGGAAGAAGTAGGCTCAGAAAGTTTAGCTTGGTTTGTACCTAGAAATAAAGAAAAATTAGCGAATGATGTCATTTTGATCTCTGATACAGGAATGATCGCAAACAATATTCCTTCAATTACCACAGGATTAAGAGGATTAAGTTATGTTGAAGTTGAAGTCACTGGTCCTAATAGAGATTTACATTCTGGTCTTTATGGTGGGTCGGTAGCCAATCCGATTAATATTTTAACAAAAATGATTGCTTCTTTGCATGATGAAAACAATCATATTACCATTCCTGGGTTTTATGATAATGTTGAAGAATTATCGAAATCGGAGCGAGATGAAATGGCTAAAGCCCCTTTTTCTTTAGAAGCATATAAAAATGCTTTGGCTATTGATGATGTCTATGGTGAGAGTGGTTTTTCTACCAACGAGAGGAGTTCTATTCGACCTACTTTAGATGTGAATGGAATTTGGGGAGGCTACACTGGTGAAGGGGCTAAAACTGTTATTGCAAGTAAAGCCTATGCTAAGATTTCAATGCGTTTGGTACCCAACCAAGACTGGAGAAAAATTACCGAATTATTTAAAGCCCATTTTGAAAATATTGCTCCAGCAAGCGTAACAGTAAAAGTAACTCCTCATCATGGAGGACAAGGATATGTAACTCCTGTAAATAGCGTTGGCTATAAGGCTGCAAGTAAAGCGTATGAAGAAACATTTGGGGTAACTCCAATTCCTCAAAGAAGTGGAGGTAGCATTCCTATTGTCGCTTTATTTGAGGAAGAATTAAAGAGTAAAACTATTTTGATGGGATTTGGGTTAAATTCTGATGCTATTCACTCACCCAATGAACATTTTGGTGTTTGGAATTATTTAAAAGGTATTGAAACCATTCCTTACTTTTATAAATATTTTACAGAGTTAAATGCAAAATAAAACTATAAAAAGTCCCATTTTTTAAACATACGAAAATGGGACTTTTTTCTTCGTTCCTTACTTCACTTTAGTCGTTTTTTCATAATAACGCTTTGCCCTCTCATACTCTCTTTTCGCATGCGCTAATCTTCTCTTTGCTACTTCTTTTCTAGCGTCATTAGCCCCCTTCATAGCTTCTCCATTAATTACATATTTAAGTTCTTCGCCAATAGCTTTTAATTTTTCTTGAAAACCTTTTGAAATCATTTCTTTATCAGCATAAATTCTAACATGTCCCTCACTTAATTTACAACTAAAAGCCTCTTCTTTATTTTTAACTATTGTCCAAAAAGTAGTTTGATTGGTATTAGAAAATTTTAGATCTTTAAATTTCATCTGAAGAAAATCTCTTACATCAGCTGTAATCTCATCATTAAAGGAAGCTTTAAATTTATACGTGGTTTTGTTACTTTTAACTGAAATAGAACTCGAACCATTACACTTACTTTTATTTAACGTACTATTACTAAAGTAGCTCATACTATCCGTGTTCCCATAGTTTTCAGTTAACGATTGGGCTGATTCCTTCTTTTTTTGAGCTGTTGCCATTATAATGGCTAAAAAAAACACTAAACACATTGCATTTCTCATAATTATCGGTTTTAGAATTATATATTGATTTATGATATTAAAATCATTATTCCTGTAAAACAGTACAGAAATTATTTTATGTTGTATATCAATCTTAAACAGCTGGTTAAAAAACCAAAGAATGTTCAACAGTAATTATTTACATCAATTAAAAATGATTAATACTATTTTATTTTTAAGAAATTTTAAATTCAAGCCCTACACCTCTTATGCTTTCAATTTTAATAGAAGCATCTTCTTTAAAATATTTCCGAAGGCGACTAATGAATACATCCATACTTCTTCCTGTAAAAAAATCATCAGCCTTCCAAATGGCTTCTAATATTTCATTTCTTTTTAGCAATTGATTTTTGTGTTCAAATAAAAACTGAATTAGTGCTGCTTCCTTTTCTGTTAACCGTTGGATACTATCCTTATATTTTAATTCAAGCCTAGTTTTAAAAAATTGGTATTTCCCAATACTAAAACTGGTATTTGATGGTGAATCAACAGCTTTCTTTTGTGTTCTTTTAATGATGTTTTGTATTCGCAAAATAAGCTCTTCTGCTTCAAATGGCTTTATAATATAATCATCTGCTCCTAACTTCAACCCTTTAATTTTGTCTTCTTTGTGATTCCGAGCCGTTAAAAAAACAAAAGAAATTTCAGGATTATACTCAATTACTTTTTCGGCTAATGAAAATCCATCCAATTTAGGCATCATTACGTCAAAAACACAGATATCAAAATGGCTTTTGTGAATTCTTTTCAAAGCCTCCTCTCCATCTTTAAGCCAAATAACATGAAATTCATGTAAGCTTAAATATTCTTGTAAAATGTTACCAAAATCAAGATCATCTTCTACTAATAAAATCGTTTTCATTTGTTTATTATTTATTACTTCCATTAGATCAAATTTTGTTTATAAATAACAATCCGTTCATCATCGATGCCTTTGTATAATTTACTTTATTCAATTGGAATTTTAATAATTAGTATTGTTCCTTTAGAAACCTCGCTTTTTAAATTAATATATCCTCCATGAGCTTTAACAATTTGATCTACATAATACAATCCCAAACCCAATCCTTTTATGTTGTGAACGGTTTGATTCGCTATTCTATAAAATTTATCAAATACCTTTGCTTGATCATTTTTGGCAATACCAACTCCATTATCTTCAATTATAATTGCAAATTCTGTGTTTGATTTTTCTGTAGAAACACAAATTTTACTAGCTCCATACTTGGTTGCATTTTCCAATATATTAAGTATCGCAGTATTAAATTGAAATTCATCTAACACTAGTTTCGTACTTTCAGAATGAAAATGGCTTACAATACTGATGTTATTATGTTGCAAACAATAATCATTCAATAAGTTTTCTAACCATATTTTAGCATCCATCTCTTTTTTTTCAAGCTGAATACTTTCAAAACCTAAAGAATCATTAACCACCTGATCAACAAGTTTTTGAAGCCTTTTTCTTTGCCTATCTATAGTTGCTACAGTTGATTGAAATTTAGCTTTACTATTTTGAATAGCATTTGTTTGTAATGTTTTAGTAGCAATACTCAAAGTGGCTAAAGGGGTTTTAAGTTCATGGGTTATGTTATTAACAAAGTCCGTTTTTATATCTGCATTTCTTTTTTGTTTTATAACCGCATAAAAAGCATAAGTAAACAACATAATAATCATTGAGATGGAACCAAAACTTGCCAAAAGCACCCAAAACATACGTCTTAAAACCTCAATTTCCCAATTTTTCACATCAATATAGCTACTTGTTGTAATTTCAAAACCCCTATTTTTATTTACTAAATCCATTCTATTGTCCTTTTGCTTAGAAGAACTCATAGATGACCATTCACCTGTGTTCACATGATATCTCGTATCATTATTTAATAAATCTCCAAAAAGCAATACAGGCTCATTTTCGGCACTCACCAAAGTATCTTTTCCCAACTTATTAAAAACAATAGCGCTAGTGATATTTTTTTGATAAGATATAGGAAACGTAAGCTTTTTAGTTTCAATTTCTTCAGCAAAATAACTTTTAAATCTTTCATTTAAACTATCTCTTTTTTTATAAAACTGTACACGTAATTGCTCAGCTTGAATTACATTATCATCGCATTGAGATAAAGCACCCTCAAACATTTTTGCATATGTGTCATCCCATCTATCAATTTTTTCTAAAAACTTTAATTCTTGTTTTATTTCTTTAAAAAAAATATCACGTTGTAACTTAAAGGTATTTTTAATTAAAGCATATTGAATTGCAGACAAAACAATTAGTGCTAAAGCAGAAGCTATAATTAATATTTTGATTTTCGTTCTCACAATTCAAAAGTATTGTAAACTTTATTGAATAAAGCTATAATACAGTCTCGTTAACCTATCATTAACCATTAAACTAACTTTTAACATAATCAATTATTCAAAAGAAGAAATGAATTGTAAACTTATTTTAAATCAAATCATACAACTTATAAGCACTTCATTTTACCAATCAAGAATAACATTTAGACCCTAAGTATAGGAATGTCTTTTAAAACCACAAAAAAAACTTTAACACTTTTATTTTTTTTTATAAATTCGCAATCTTATTTCATTAATTAATTGCATGAAACCCTTTTACAGAGCTATTTTTGTTTTGTTATTCTTACATAACACTGTTTTTTCTCAAGATACCGAATTAAACGTAAACCTTATTTCTGAAGAATTTAAAGCCAATGCCGATGCGGTTTTGAGACTTTCTGATAAAATTATAACAGTCGCTGAAGTTGATAAACTAATAGTATCTAACAAAAGAATCGTAACAGTTCTTAACAAGAGAGGTAATAAGCATATCAGAGCTTTTGAATACTATAATGAAGATACTAAAATTAAAAAAATATCAGCAATTATTTATGATGCTTCAGGAAATAAAATAAAAAAATACTCAAAAAATGATTTTAAAGATATTAGCGCAGTAGAAGGCGGGCAATTATATTCAGATTCAAGACTGAAATATTTGGAACATACCCCGATATCTTATCCATATACAATAGTGTTCGAATCAGAATATCAAAACTCCTCTACAGCATTTATTCCTAAATGGATTCCACTAGAAGATTATAGAATTTCCGTAGAAAAAAGTGTTTTTTCTTTAAAAAACCCAAGGAATATAACTCTTCGAAAAAAAGAAGAAAATTTCACAGGCTATTCTATTAAAAAAGAAGAAAACGAACAATTTTTACAATATAGTTTAAATGATCACATAGCTATAAAACATGAAAAAAAAGCGCCTTCTTTATACAGCACTACTCCTTTCTTAAGGCTGGCTTTAAACTCTTTTTCTCTTAAAGGAGTTAAAGGAAAGGCTAAAAACTGGACTGAATTTGGAAATTGGATCTATACAAACTTATATGAGGGAAAAAATGAATTGTCTATAGCAACCATTACCAAAGTAAAAGAGCTTGTGAAAGACCTTAAAACAGTAGAAGAAAAAATCAAAAAAGTATACGAGTTTGTCCAAAATAAAACACGTTATATTGGGGTTCAAATTGATATCGGAGGATGGTCACCAATAACCGCTGATAGGGTAGATATATCAGGCTATGGAGACTGTAAAGGTTTAACTAATTATACAAACGCATTACTTAAAGCCATCGGAATATCATCTTATCATGTTATTGTTTTTGCTGGTAAAAAACGAAATATTGATACCGATTTTTCATCTATCGAAGGAAATCATATGATTTTAAATATACCTATCAAAGGTAAGGATGATATATGGTTAGAGTGCACAAGTCAAACAATGCCTTTTGGTTTTTTAGGAGATTTTACTGATGACCGGGACGTACTAGTAATTACACCTGAGGGAGGGATCATTAAAAGAACCCCGAGCTATAAAAACTCAAGTTTTCAAAATACCTTAGCACAAGTGAAACTTCTAAAAAATGGAAACTTGACGAGCTCATTAACTGCAAAATCTACGGGAACCCAATATGACAATAAGTTCTACGTTAAAGATTATACGCAAAAAAAACTTAAGAAGTACTATAAAGAATATCGTTGGGATTACAATAATAATCTAGAGCTAGTATCAGCTGAATTCAATAATAATAAAGAAACTGTTGAATTTACTGAAAAACTAGAACTTGCCATAGATAATTATGCAACTGTAAGTGAAACTAATTATTTGTTTAAGCCTAATGTTTTAAATAGAAACACTAGTATTCCAGATCGCTACAGAAACAGGAAAATGCCTTTAAAATTATACCATAGCTTTACAGATAAAGATGAGTATTTAATTGAAATTCCTGAAGACCATCAAATAAACGAACTACCTAAAGGTAAAGAAATTAAAAACAAATTTGGCTACTATAAAGTAGCCTTCGAAAAGATGGGTAATAAATCTATTAAATACACTCGAGAGTTTTCTTTAACCGAAGGTATTTTTTCTAAAGAAGATTACTCCTTATACAGAAAGTTTATAAAATCCGTAACTCGCCACGACAATCAAAGAATAGAACTTACGAAATAATACATATCCTAAAATTGTTTGCTAAGCCATAGGAAAATTATAGAATTTTTAAAATCAATAGTTTTTATAGCAAAACGTAAGCGCAAATTATAAAAATTAAAAACACATGAAAAAATCGATTGCCTTTATAGTATTGTTAATTTCAGCTTCTCTCTTTTCTCAAGAAATTAAATTTGGAAAGGTATCTAAAGATGCGCTGATGCAAGTTAAACACCCTATTGATTCAACAGCTAATGCATCATATTTATATAAAAAACGAAACACTTATTTCAATTATGATAAAGGTGAGGGCTTTGTTGTAATAACAGAATGTCATGAAAGAATTAAAATATATTCTAAAGAGGGCTTTTCAAAGGCGACTAAAAAAATATCATTTTATTCTCCTGAGTCAGGAAATAAAGAAAAGGTTATCATAGAAAAGGCTTATACATTTAATATTCAAGATAATAAACCTAAAAAAATCAAAGTTACCTCGGAACATATTTTTAAAGAAAAGTTAAATAAATACTACTCTGAGAAAAAAATTACCTTTCCTCAAATTAAAGAAGGAAGTATTCTTGAATTAAAATACAAAATTATATCGCCTTTTTGGTCTATAAGAACTTTAAATTTTCAATACAATATTCCTGTAGATGTTCTTGACTACCAAGTCAAAATACCAGAATACTTTATATTTAATAAGCGTTCAAAGGGCTACTTTTCAGTTCCTATAAAAGAAACTTCTTACAGAAATAGTATTAATTTTCAAACAAAATATAGAAGTAACGGTTATACCAACACTACAAGTTACCAAAACAATCAAGTAAGCTATACGGGGAATAAATATACCTTCAATGCAAAGAACATACCTGCTATGAAGGACAACGAACCTTACGCTGGTAACATTCAAAATTACAGAGGAGGAATGGAATTTGAACTTTCTGGAACAAGGTTTCCAAACACTCCTTATAAAAATATGGCAACCTCTTGGGAAGAGGTGAGCAAAGAAATATTCGAGTCTAATAGCTTTGGTGAGCAATTAAGCAAATCTAGTTACTATAAAGACGATATAAAAACTATTTTAAACGCAACAAAAACAAGTAATGAAAAAATAACTGCTATTTTCAATTTTGTTAAATCCAAAATAACTTGGAACGGGTACTATAATAAGTACACTGAAAAAGGAGTTAAAAAAGCTTATAAAGAGGGGGTTGGTAATACTGCAGAAATCAATCTTATGTTAACTTCAATGCTTCGGTATGCTGGTCTTACAGCCAATCCTGTATTGGTAAGTACCAAATCTAACGGTATTCCTATTTTTCCTACACGACAAGGGTTTAATTATGTTATTGCTAAAGTCAATTTCATGGATGGAAAATCTGTTTTACTTGATGCCACAGATAAATTTTCTGTTCCTAATATTTTACCCCTACACTGTCTAAATTGGCAAGGAAGAGAAATTAGAAAAAACGGAGTTTCGAACACAGTCCCCTTAATCCCCGATAATCAAACTCAAGAACTAAATCAATTAAATTTTGTTATTGATAGTGATTTATCTATAATTGGAAATTATCGAAAAACTTATGACAGGCATAATGCTTTAATATTTAGAAGTAATAATGAAAGTAAAAAGGAGGATGAAATAATTAATGAACTAGAGAATAATTATAACATTGAGATTATTAGCTTTAAAGATAAAAACCGATCTGATCTTTCAAAGAAACCAACTCGTTCATTTAAATTTACATCTGAAGATTTTATTGAAGAAATAGGTAATAAAATTTATTTTAACCCTATGATTTTCCTAACTAAAAGGAAAAATCCTTTTAAAACTGAGGAAAGAAATTACCCTATAGACTTTCTGATACCATGGCAAGAAAAATTTTCAGCAACAATTAAAATTCCAGAAAACTACAGTATTGAATCGGCTCCAAGTTCAATTGCGATTGGCTTACCAGAAAATATAGGCGTATTTAAATATAGAATTCTTTATGAAAAGGATAAAATAAGAGCTGAATGCTTGTTACAAATGAATCAACACGCGATACCTCCTACTTACTACAAAACAACAAAAAGTTTTTATAAACAAATTATTGAAAAAGAGATGGAAAAAATTGTACTTATCAAAAATTAAATCATAAAAAAAATCATCAAACAACATTTAATAAAAAAATAAAATCTTTTTTGTGTTTTTAGATATTTACGCATTATAATAATCAAAATATTTGTTACATTTAGATTTTAGTACCTTCCTAAAATTTCAATTTACTCGCTATATAAAAAAGATGTCAATAAAAAATGAACTTTATATGATAATGGAGGAGTATGGATACACCTTACTCTACTTAACAATATCTTTACTTTCTTTTATTTTTATAGATAATGACTCTACCATAGAGCTTATTTTAAAGCTTCTTTCGATACTTTCATTAACTTTTATGTATCTAAATAAGACTAGAATAATAAATTATTACTATCTGTTAGTTCTTTTATTTTCAATGGCCTCAGATGCCTTTCTTATTTTTTCCGAAGACTTTCTTTTTATAGGCTCCCTACCCCTTATTGCTAATCGATTCTTATATATTATTATTGCAAGCAAGGCTATAATCCAAACGAAATTAAAGTTTTTAATTTTTTATCTTTTTTTGTCTCTTTTGGTTTTTATTGTTATTTACACAATTTTGAAACCTTACATACAAGAAATAGTAGAAATTTTTATTGTTATGGGCCTATCTTCTGTAGTCATGGTTTTATTTTCCTATATCAATTATCTCAATAAGATGAATCGTCGGAATAAACTGTATTTCATAGGATTGTTTCTCCTTGTTTTTGCAGATATTTTAATGACTTTCAATAACTTCATCGATTATGACATAATGTATGTATTTTCCTATACTTTTATATACTATATAGCACGTTATTTGATTTGCGATTCTATGATTATAAACCTAAAAAAATCTACTAAAGGCTAACCCTATCCCCGATGCTCTTCTATTTAATAGGCCTTATAAGACCTTCTTGAGCTATGGAAGCTATTAATTTGCCATCGCGAGTATATATATTTCCTCGTGAAAAGCCTCTTGCACCAAAAGAGTTTGGACTTTCAACAGAAAACAGTATCCAATCACTAAAATTAAAATCTCTATAAAACCACATAGCATGATCTAAACTTGCCATTTGAGTATTTCCAAAATGAGCTTTACTTGCATTTGGATAGAGACAGGCAGTTAGGATATTATAGTCTGATATATAAGCCAAAATTTGCTGTTTTAGCGATAGCTCTATATTTTCTCGACTTCCCTTTAGCTTAAACCAAACATCAACAACAGGAGGTAAATCTTCTTTAGTTAAGGGATTTATAAGCTGGACGGGCTTAAACTCAATGGGGCGTTCAATACCCAAAAAATGCTTCATCTTTCTGGGAATAAAAGTACCATATTGTTTTACAATACAAGACCAACTTAATAATTCCTCTGGTTGCTTTACATTTACTTTCATTGGCATTTGATGCTCATACCCTTTTTCTATTTTATGAAAGGAACATGATAAAATAAACATTGTTTTTTTATTTTGAAATGCGGTCACACGCCGTGTTGAAAAACTACCACCATCTCTGATTTTCTCAACACTGTAAGTTATTGGTAACTTCAGGTCTCCTGGTTCTAAAAAATAAGAATGTAATGAATGTAAAACTCTTTGTTTTGGAAGAGTACGATAAGCGGCATTTAAAGATTGAGCCACTACTTGTCCTCCAAATATATTTAAACTACCAATATCTGTGCTCGTTCCTTTAAAACAATTATTTCCAACATCTTCCAAAATTAGCAATTTTAATAAGTCTTCTCTATCTCTCATTTTTTTATAATAAAAGGTATTATACAACAAAAAAGCTGTTAAAACCTACATAACAACCACTTAAACATCAAATAGAATTATTTAACAAGTACTGACTTAAAAGGGTATTTTTGATTAAAGCCTGTTGGTTTAATCTTTTTCAAAAATAAGCTAAGTATTTTATTCGGTAAATGCTTCCTATGTTTCAAATAAATGGTCATTTCTTCTGGAGTTGCTCCTACAGAGCTTTTTATTTCACTGGCAGTTCTACCAAAGTTAATTTGTTTTACCTTTCTTTGAATCGCTATATCAACATAATCATAAAGCATTCTTTGGTAAATAGCTAGTTCTCTATTTAAGTCATAATCTATTCCAACAAAATGGGCATCTAATATATCCTTTTGGTTAATAACACCTGACATAAACCCAACTAATTTGGTTCCCAGCCAATATCCCTTTAAAATATAATATTCACCAAGATTTTCTTTTAACGTTTTATAAGTTATCAAATTGAAAGCACCTAAATTAAAACTCGCCTTATTCGATACTTTTTTATAAAGTTCAGTCATTTGTGGAATTATGGAGTCCAAGTCTTTCAATTGAATATCAGCTATATGTAACCGTTCACTCTTCAAAAGCGCTTTTTTTGCTTTTACTCTAAATTTTGTTTTCATAGCCAAGAGATAATCTTCAAAGTCATTCCATTCTTTATTTATTTTCATCACCATGTTAGGCGCTACTTTGAAGTCATAAAATCCATCTGATTTTAGTTCGTCGGTAATAAAAGTTGACTCTTTAGTAAAATCTTTTATCATATAAACATCGATCTCTTCGTTTAGTTCTTTTTTAGAATTAACTAACCCTGCGATCGCTTTTGAAAATTGCTTAACTATATTTTTTTTATCCTGATCTGATCGAATAAAAACGCCATGTTCTCCCGTTACAAAAGTATTTCCACAAGTAAGAACTTTTAATGGCTTTCCTTGGGGAAGGATTCGAAGATTCCTAGCAATACATTTGAGGTATTCGAAAATAGTTTGAGTGTCATCCTGAAAACTATCTGAATAAAAATCAATGACTTGAATTACAAAAAAACCTATATAGTTACCCAATTCATTACTTAAGACAATATAAGCAAATTTAATTTGTGGATTATGCGTCTCCAAAGCAATTAAATAACTTGGATGAAAATAAAGATTATTTTTACACTTTAAATCCTCATAAACTTTATTAGGAATAGCATCAACCTTTTCGTAATAATTTACATGAGAAGCTGATAAGTCTTGATTACATGAAAAAAAGCTCACTAATTTTATTTTTGTGTAAAATTAAGAAAGTTTTATTAAGTGATAAAAGTCTAATCGAATTCAATTAACTATTTACATAGTTAAAACTGCTGTTTTATTTTTCGAATGGTTGATGAGCTGAGGTAAAATAGATAAAAACCAGACAGAATAGTTAGCAAGCCTAAAATTGAAAATACCCTTAACATCCAATTTGTAATTTCATCCCTAGTCTCAAAATCCATAACATGTAACATCCATAGAAAATCAAATCGTCTCCAATTATTATTTCTCACTGTGGTTATTTTTGCCAATTCTGGATGAACATACACCTTTGTATCTGTTTCGTGTTCTAACTTAACGATATACGCAGGTAATGGTTTTCCTCGATATTCATGATGCTTACTTACCGTGTTTTTTAAGAGTTCCGTATTTTTTACAGGAATAGGCTCGTATAATCTACTTTCTACAAAAGTAAGTACCTCTTCTTTTGTTAGTTCGTTGCGTAAACGATACGTTCCATGAGATAACGCTATTAATCGTGTGCCTTTCTCGTTAGAAACTCGAAGGATGCTATCCTTACCAAGGATAACACCTTGTATTTGATCTCCTTTAAAACCTTCTTTAAGCTCCAACAAATCCAGACATCTAACCAAAGATTGACTTACCTTAAAACTAAAACTCTTTTCTGATTTATCCAATAGGGTTTTACCATGAACATCATTCATATTGTTCCAGCTAAAATAAAGGCCTCCAAGTGTCCAAAATAAAAATTGAACACCAATAAATAATCCTAAATAACGATGTACTTTTCTCGTGGTTAAATGAAGTTTTCGTGACATTTTTTTGGTTTAATTATTATGTTCTATGAATTTAACTGATCTCTTTCATACTTTTTCTAGAAGACATAAACTTTATTGCGACTTGTGTTTTTTAAGTCTATTTCTTTTTCCATTAATGAAAAAGAAACAAAAAATCTAGTCTTAACCATGCTACACTCAAAAATAATCAATCTCGAACCTAAATTAAAATAACTCACTATCATTCAAACAGATTTTAATTTTAATGGTTCTTACCTAGTTATTTTTGGATTACCTGCTTATGACAATATAACTTTTTTACTCCGAATTATTAGAACAACAGGAATTCAACATTCTGTAGCAAAAAAGCCATTGCAAATTTTTACAATGACTTTTTCTTAATTTTATATAATAGTTTGTTATTTCGACTAATAAAAAGAAATCGTCTAAATTATTAGAGGATCGGTTTAAAATATGTCCTTTAAATCAATAACCTCTCAAGTGAAATAACTTTTACCCAACAATATTGATAATCTTTCCAGGCACAATAATCACCTTTTTTGGTTCTCTTCCTGCGAGTTGTTGCTGTGTTTTTTCATGAGCCATTACTGTTTTTTCAATATCCGCTTTACCCATATCCAATGGTAAATTCAATTTGAATCGCATTTTACCATTAAATGACACAGGATATTCTTTTTCAGATTCAACCAAATACTTTTCTTCAAATATTGGAAAATTTGCAAAAGCAATAGATTCTTGGTAACCTAACTTGCTCCATAATTCTTCTGCGATATGCGGTGCGTAAGGTGAGATCAAAACTAATAACTGTTTCAATATTTCTTTATTCCTACACTTTTGTGCCGATAATTCGTTCACTGCAATCATAAAAGTAGAAACCGATGTATTAAAAGAAAAATTCTCGATATCTTCTTCTACTTTTTTAATGGTTTTATGTAATGTTTTTAAACTTTCTTTGCTTGCTTCTCCTTCGGTAACTTCGAAATTATCATTGTTATGAAATAATTTCCATAATTTTTTCAAGAATGAATATACACCTGAAATGCCCGAAGTTTTCCAAGGTTTAAATTGCTCTAATGGTCCTAAAAACATTTCAAACAAACGTAAACTATCAGCGCCAAACTCTTCGCAAATATCGTCTGGGTTAACCACATTAAACCAACGTTTAGACATTTTTTCTACCTCTCTTCCTACAAGATATTTCCCGTCTTCTAATTTAAAATCTGCATTCGCAAATTGAGGCTGCCAATTCTTAAGCTTCTCTATGTTTAACTCATCAGATGAGTTGATAAGCTTTACATCTACGCGTAGCGCTTCTGTTTCATATTGATCTTTTAAGCCTGCCGAAACATAGGTATCAGTTCCAGAAACTCTATAAACAATTGCGGAAGTTCCTAGAATCATTCCTTGGTTGATTAGTTTTTTAGCAAACTCATCAACAGGTAAGAAACCTCTATCAAATAAAAACTTTTGCCAAAAACGTGCATATAACAAATGTCCTGTAGCATGCTCAGAGCCTCCAATGTATAAATCAACATCTTTCCAATATTCAACCGCTTCTTTACTTACAAACGCACCATCATTTCGAGCGTCCATATAACGGTTAAAGTACCAAGAACTCCCTGCCCAACCTGGCATGGTATTTAACTCTAATGGAAACACCGTTTCGTTATCAATTAGCTCATTGCTTACTACTTTATTTTCAACGCTATTCCAAGCCCATACCTCAGCATTTCCTAATGGCGGTTTTCCATCTTCAGTAGGTAAATACTTTTCCACTTCAGGTAGTACGATTGGTAAGTACTTTTTATCAATCATTTGAGGCATTCCGTCTTTGTAATACACCGGGAATGGCTCTCCCCAATAACGTTGACGACTAAATACCGCATCGCGTAAACGATAGTTTATTTTTCCGAAACCAAAACCGCGTTGCTCCATTTCATAGATCACGGTTTTCATTCCTTTTTTATAATTCAATCCATTTAGGAAATCAGAATTCGCTAAAACTGTTTTTCCTTTATCAGCAAAAGCTTGCTCCGAAATATCAACATCTTCAAAAATATTTGGAATATCTAATCCAAAATGCTTTGCAAAATCGTAATCGCGTTGATCTCCACAAGGAACTGCCATTACCGCACCTGTTCCATAACTAGCTAACACGTAATCACCAATCCAAATTGGCACTTGCTTTCCTGTAAACGGATGTAAAGCATAGCCTCCAGTAAATACTCCTGAAATCGTTTTAACATCTGCTAAACGATCGCGTTCCGAACGCTTTGCTGTAGCCTCAACATAGGTTTCTACAGCTTCTCTCTGCGCATCAGTAGTAATCTTAGCTACCAGCTCATGTTCTGGAGCTAATGTCATAAAAGACACTCCAAAAATAGTATCAGGACGTGTCGTAAACACGTCAATATTTGCATCATAACTGTCTACTTTAAAAGAAACCATCGCTCCTTGAGAGCGACCAATCCAGTTGGTTTGACTATCTTTTAACGGCTGTGGCCAGTCTATTTTATTCAATCCATCTAACAAGCGTTGCGCATACGCTGTAATCCGCATTGACCATTGTGTCATTTTTTTACGCACGACTGGGTGTCCACCACGTTCAGAAACACCGTTTACAATTTCGTCATTTGCCAGCACGGTTCCTAAAGCAGGACACCAGTTTACTTCCGTATCTGATAAATACGTTAAACGATATTGTAATAAAATTGCTTGTTGTTCAGTTTCAGAAAAGCTATTCCACTCTTCTGCAGAAAAACTTTTAATATCCTCCTCAGAAACTGCATTCACTTTTGCATTCCCCTCTTTTTCAAACATTGCAACTAATGTTGAAATATCTGCTGCTTTGTCAGTATCTTTATTGTACCAAGAGTTGAATAGTTGAATAAAAATCCACTGTGTCCATTTATAGTATTCAGGATTAGAAGTACGTACCTCACGAGACCAATCAAAAGAAAATCCGATTTTATCTAACTGACCTCTATATGTTTTAATATTAGTTTCTGTAGTAATTGCTGGGTGCTGTCCTGTTTGAATTGCATATTGCTCAGCAGGCAATCCAAAACTATCATATCCTTGAGGGTGCAATACATTAAAGCCTTTATGACGCTTATAACGCGCATAAATATCACTAGCAATATAGCCTAGTGGATGTCCAACATGTAATCCAGCTCCTGATGGATAAGGAAACATATCTAACACATAATACTTTGGTTTATCAGAATTATTTTCAGCTTTAAATGTACCGTTATCAGCCCAGTACTTTTGCCACCTTGCTTCAATTTCTTTATGATTGTATTGCATTTCTGTAACTTCTTGTTTTAAAGGAAGCAAATTTACGGTTATTTACCTATTATAAAAGAATAAGGCATAGCATTTCTATGATTCTCCTTATTTTTTAATTCCTTAGGAAAAGAACTCCATTTCAGAATAGTACAATATTCCTTGTTGAAACATTTTTATGTTTGATGGCAAGTCAGTCGTCACTTACTAAAATTTATAAAAAGCTTTCTTATTATGATAAAAAAATTACTCACTATTTTATAGCTTAAAACCTCAGTTAATATTACTCTATATAATATATTAAATAAAATATTCGCATTTAGCTACAAACACTCATTAGTATTTTAACTAATTTTGAAACGGGAAGTTTCTAAATATTAAAAACGTACGTATGAAATATCAACCTATTAATAGCAATCTTTTTAAAAGAAATCGCAAAAATTTCATGTCTCAAATGCAGGGTAATAGTTTAGCCGTATTTAATTCAAATGATATTTATCCTGTGAGTGCCGATAGTACATTGCCGTTTGAACAACACCGAGATATTTTTTATTTAAGCGGCGTAGATCAAGAAGAAAGTATCTTAGTTCTATTTCCGAGTTGTCCAAAACCACAGTATCAAGAAATTTTATTCTTAAAAGAAACGAATGCGCATATAGCCATATGGGAAGGCGAAAAATTAACAAAAGATAAAGCTTTTGAAGTAAGTGGAATTAAAACTGTTTTTTGGCTACAAGACATGGAAAAGGTAATGCGAGAACTAATGAGTTACGCTGATACTATTTATATAAACACAAATGAGCATTACAGAGCTGTTGTTGAAACCGAAACAAGAGAAGATCGATTTACTTCTTGGATTAGAAATAAATATCCAGCACATTCAATCGCTAAAAGTAATCCTATTTTACAGAGATTACGTTCCGTAAAAGATTCTATAGAAATTGATTTAATGCAAAAAGCCTGCGATATAACAGAGAAAGGATTTAGACGTATTTTAAATTTTGTAAAACCTGGAGTTTGGGAATATGAAATTGAAGCTGAATATATTCATGAGTTTGTAAAAAATCGCTCTAAAAAATTTGCATACACTCCAATTATAGCATCTGGTAACAATGCTAATGTTTTGCATTATATAGAAAATAATCAACAATGTAGTGAAGGAGAACTTATTTTAATGGATGTTGGTGCTGAATATGCAAATTATTCTGCTGATATGACAAGAACCATTCCTGTATCTGGTAAGTTCACAGATCGACAAAAAGCCGTTTATAATGCAGTTCATAGAGTAAAAAATGAAGCTACTAAAATGTTAGTTCCAGGAACCATCTGGGCAGATTACCATGTTGAAGTCGGTAAAATAATGACATCTGAATTATTAGGTTTAGGTCTTTTGAATAAAGAAGATGTTCAACATGAAAACCCTGAATGGCCTGCTTACAAAAAATACTTTATGCATGGTACCTCTCATCATATTGGTTTGGATACACACGATTACGGTTTACTTCATGAGCCAATGCAAGCTAATATGGTTTTTACAGTTGAGCCAGGTATTTATTTACCTGATGAGGGCTTTGGGATTCGACTGGAAGATGATGTTGTTATTAAAGAAAACGACACGCCGTTTAATCTAATGAGAAATATTCCTATCGAAGCTGAGGAAATCGAAGAGCTAATGAACTCGTAATAAAGAGTAAAATATTTTCAATAAAAAAAATGGATCATATGATCCATTTTTTTTGCTTTATGTAAGTAATATTTGAGCAAAATATGAAAGTCAGATTATTTATTATTCCGTAATTTGGCGAAAAATTAAAGCAGTATGTATTTATCTTTACAAAACATTGTATCTGAATTTTCCCAATGGGTATGGGGAATTCCGTTATTAATTTTGTTAATTGGAGGAGGGTTGTTTCTCTTTTTATATTCTGGGCTGGTTCCTTTCAGGTATATGAAGCATGCAGTCAATGTTTTAAGAGGTAAATACGATAAACATGATTCACCAGGAGATTTATCACATTATGAAGCTTTATCTTCTGCTATAGCAGCAACAGTAGGTATGGGGAATATTAGTGGCGTTGCTATTGCTATTGCTTCTGGAGGACCTGGAGCAATATTTTGGATGTGGGTGAGTGCTTTTGTCGGAATGGCAACTAAATTTTTCACTTGTAGTTTATCTGTAATGTATAGAGGAAAAGATGAAGATGGTAATGCTAAAGGAGGCCCCATGTATGTGATTACAGAGGGATTAGGTGAAAAATGGAAACCTTTAGCTGTATTTTTTGCCTTTGCAGGTTTATTCGGCACACTACCAGCGTTTCAAGCTAACCAATTAACGCAAACTTTAGTTGATGTTTTTCAAGTTAAAGCTACAAACATTGATACCGTAAAATTTTGTTTAGGTGTAAGTATTGCCTTAATTACAGGAATGGTAATTTTCGGAGGTATAAAAAGAATAGGAAAAGTAGCAGGTAAGTTAGTCCCTGCTATGGTAGTAGTTTATTTAATTACCGTACTCACCATTTTGATACTAAAAGTCGAAGAAATTCCTTCCATCTTTTCTCTCATTTTTACAGATGCATTCTCAGGAAAAGCTGTTGTAGGTGGTGCACTTGGTACCCTTATCATTACTGGTGTTAAAAGAGCTGCTTTTTCAAATGAAGCTGGTTTAGGAACAGCGCCTATGATGCACGGAACTGCAAAAACAGACGAGCCTATAAGGGAAGGATTAGTAGCAATGCTAGGGCCTGCTATTGACACACTTTTGGTCTGTACATTAACTGCTTTAGCTATTTTGGCTTCAGGGGTATGGCAAAACTTTAATGGCAATGGTATTTCGTTAACGCTTGTTGCCTTTGATAGCGTGTTACCATCTAATATAGGCAGCATCATTATCACAGTTTGTGTACTAATTTTTGCTTTCTCTACCTTGTTCACCTATTCATTCTATGGATATAGTTGCTTAAGCTATTTATTTGGTGTAAAAATCGGAAAGTACTATAACTACATCTACATAGTAACAATTATAGTAGCTTCAATTATAAAGTTAGACTTTGTTATAAACGTGATTGATAGTGCGTATGCATTAATGGCGATTCCTACGTTACTTTCAACGTTAATTCTAGCTCCCAAAGTAAAAAGAGCTGCTAAAGACTATTTTAATAGACTGAAAGAAGGAGCTTTTAATCATTAGCTACATAAAACTTTTTATTTTAATACAATAGCTTTATTCTCAAATAATAGTCCATCAAATCCATATTTAATAAAATTTCTAATATTTTGGTGATCTGTTCCCTGAGGATTTCCTAATACATCTTCGAAATAAAATGCTCCAAAACAAGCTAAAGTTTCTTCCTTAGTTAGCTCTTGATCTAAGGCAAAAGAAAAAACTTTGCAAGAGCCATTGTTTTCATTGGGCTTATTACTAATATCTCCATTCTTAAAAGCTGTTGGAGTAAAACTATAATGTGAATCTATTAATGCTATTGTATCTGAAAAATTAATCTGCTCCCTGCTATTAATCAATTTCGTTTTGAATTGTTCTAGTGTCATGATAATCATTTTTAAAAAACAAATTAACGTTGTATTGAGTGACAAAACCAATAATATTTAATTTTTAACAGACTGGCAATTCTCGTTGTATTTATGTGAAAAAGTATGTGTTTTTTTATAAAAGGCATAAACTTCAGCTCATCGATTATCCCTTTTTGTAATGAAAACTTAAAACAATAGCCTTCCAAACAACATACACGTTAAGCATTGTTATTAAAATTCCCCAAAACCAATAAGGGCCAAAAGTGTTTTGAGCAATAATTTCAGTATCAGAATAATTGATTTGACCAAACCTTTCAAATTGTTTTGTAAAAACATATCCTAATTCATAGTAACTACTTAATATCGCTTGCAAGCCCAAAAATAAAAGTGTTGATTTTTGAAAGCTCTTATTAGTAAACTTAAGAATTCCAGCAATTGCAATCGCAAAAACACTTAATAAAAAAACGCCCCAAAATGATCGAATCCATAAAAATAATGAAAGTACCATAAGAAAAAATAATACCCGTAATACATGAACTGCTGTTATATTATATTTTGAAACAACAATACATATGGTTCCGCCGATAGTAGTTCCTATTAAACCTCCAGCAGCTGTAATAGCTCTGGCCAAACGATATGGTAAATAAGAATTAGAAACATCAGTATAGGCAACACCGCCTCCATTTTTATAAATTTCTAAATACACAAATTTTCCCCCAAGTAATAAAGAAGCTATTCCATGTCCCATCTCATGAAACCATGTACCCAATAATCGAAATGGGTATTGTACAACATCAAAAAAGGGCAATTGAACAATTAAAAATATGAGAAAAGTAAGAAGAAATGGGACAAAGTGTTCTCTTTTATTCATATGATGAAAATTACATTTAGTTTTTACTAAAATAAAATTGTACTATTTATATCAGCTTTTATAAATATTATTAAAACAAACTATTATTTAAAAAACGAACTTAATGTAATTTTTTTGCATCCTGACATTTATAGTTAAATTTGCGAAGCTAAAAATTCAAAAAATGTACAGAACGCATAATTGTGGTGAGTTAAGAGCATCGCATGTTAATACCGAAGTTACCCTAGCAGGATGGGTTCAGAAGTCACGTGATAAAGGATTTATGATATGGGTAGATTTACGTGATCGTTACGGAATTACTCAATTAATTTTTGATGAAGAGCGTACTCCAAAAGAATTAATGGATCGTGCCAAAACACTAGGGCGAGAGTTCGTTATTCAGGTGAAAGGTTCTGTTATTGAAAGGGCTTCTAAAAATGAAAATATTCGTACTGGAAATATTGAAGTACTAGTTTCAGAATTAACTATTTTAAATGAAGCAAAACTTCCTCCATTTACTATTGAAGATGAAACTGACGGTGGAGAAGACTTGCGTATGAAGTATCGTTATTTAGATATTCGTCGTAATCCTGTAAAAGAAAGCTTAATTTTCCGTCATAAAGTATCAATGGAAGTCCGTAAGTATCTTTCAAATAAAGGGTTTATTGATGTAGAAACGCCGTACTTAATTAAGTCTACTCCAGAAGGAGCAAGAGACTTCTTAGTTCCTTCTCGTATGAATGCAGGGCAGTTTTATGCCTTACCACAGAGTCCACAAACCTTCAAACAACTTTTAATGGTCGGCGGTATGGATAAATATTTCCAGATCGTAAAGTGTTTTAGAGATGAAGATTTAAGAGCGGATCGACAACCAGAATTTACGCAAATAGATTGCGAGATGGCCTTCGTAGAGCAAGAAGATATTTTAGAAATTTTTGAAGGAATGACACGTCATCTATTAAAGGAAATTAATGGTGTTGAAGTAGCTAAGTTCCCAAGAATTACTTTTGATGAAGCAATGCAAAAATACGGAAATGACAAGCCAGATATTCGTTTTGGGATGGAGTTTGGTGAGTTAAATGAAGTAGCACAACATAAAGAGTTTAAAGTTTTTAATGATGCTGAATTGGTTGTGGGTATTGCTGTACCAGGAGGCGCGTCTTATACTCGTAAAGAAATTGATAAATTAATTGATTGGATAAAGCGTCCGCAAGTTGGTGCTTTAGGAATGGTATATGTGAAATGTAATGAAGATGGTAGTTATAAGTCATCTGTGGATAAGTTTTATGATCAAAACGATCTAAAAAAATGGGCTGAAGTAACAGGCGCAAAAGCTGGAGATTTAATTTGTGTGCTTTCTGGTAAAACCTCAAAAGTAAGAGCGCAATTAAGTGCTTTACGTATGGAAATTGCTGAGCGTTTAGGATTACGAAAAGCCAATGAGTTTGCTCCGTTATGGGTAATTGATTTCCCATTATTAGAGCTTGATGAAGAAACAGGTCACTATCACGCAATGCACCATCCATTTACCTCACCAAAGCCAGGGCAATTAGCATTATTAGATACCGACCCAGGAGCTGTAAAAGCAAATGCTTATGACTTAGTGTTGAATGGAAATGAAATTGGGGGTGGATCAATCAGAATTCACGATAAGGAAACGCAAGCAATAATGTTCAAACATTTAGGATTTACTTCAGAAGAAGCTAAAGCACAGTTTGGCTTTTTAATGGACGCATTTGAATACGGAGCTCCACCCCATGGAGGGTTAGCATTCGGCTTAGACCGTTTAGTAGCTATTTTGGGAGGACAGGAAACAATTAGAGACTTTATTGCTTTTCCAAAAAATAATTCAGGAAGAGATGTTATGATCGATGCTCCTGCTGCAACAGACAAAGAGCAATTAGAAGAACTGAATATAACTCTAGCGGTAAAAGAATAGATACCAAGTATTTTTTAATTATAAAAAAACCTCTAATAAATTAAAATTAATTTGCTAGAGGTTTTTTATTGTTTCTCTCTTTATCAAATATTAAAGAAAACAGAGCGGAAAAATTTAATTTAATGTTACGTTTTGCTTGCTTTTTAGTAAGGCTATTCTATTTTTTAACATCATAAACCAAAACTAAACACCGTATCACTTCTTTTTTACATTTAAAAACTTAAAAAGGCCGTAAAAATGTTTTTTACGGCCTTTTAAATATCTATTAATTTATCTTAATTATTGATAATCCAAGAGATATAATACTGTTGTCCTATTTGTCCCATCCCTGGAGCTACAAAATATTCTTTACCGAACAAATTGGTTCCTCCAATTTTTATTCTAGATTTAAACGAAGGAATACGGTAGTTCATTTGAGCATCAGCTACCCATCTAGCATTCACAACACCTCTTACAAATGGAGAGAGCCATGTGTAACGATCTTGCCATCTACCATTAATATTAAATCCGAAATTCTTAAATAATTTGTCATTCCCTACTTGAACTTTAAACGTATGTTTAGCAGTATTAAAATTAGGTGTAAATAAATTATAATCTTTATCATCAAGTGAATAGTCAATGAAATTATAATTAAGTCCTAAATCAAAATTCTTTAAAAATTTAGTGTGCATACCTATAGAAGCCCCATACGATGTTACTTGAGATTTACTGTTGGTAATGATATTAAAATCAGAAACATCCCCAAAGGAAAAAGCGTCCTCTGCTTCAGAATCAAGCTCACCATCACCAAGAACTTTTCCATACATAGGAACTGTAACAGCTTGATAAAATACAAAATCGTCATGTTTACTATAGAAACCATTGATATCTAAATCTAAATTTTTATTATTATTCAACCTAATTATACTTCTGTAACCTAACTCAAAAGACCTAACAGACTCTGGTTGAATTGATTTATATTCAGATTTTATCACTTTCTCTTTATATGGTCCAGAAGATTGGTCTTCATTTTCTTCGTAATAAAATCTTGTTAGTAATGCATTATTAATAACATCACTTCCTTTAATCCCATTTTCGTAAGTTACTCTATCTAAATTATCTTCAACAGTTCCAATAATATTAAGAGGAAAGCCATCCCTTCTTAAATATTGCTCCTGAATAGTTGGGTTTCGAAAACCAGTTTGATAAGAAGCTCTAAGGATATGGTCCTTATTTTCTCCTAAAGCATAGTTAACGGCAAATCTTGGCGAATAGTGCCCTGTAAAATTTTTAGACTTATCATAACGAACAGAACCTGTTAGCTTCAATCTTTCGTTAAATAACTTCTTTTGAATTTGCGAATAAAAACCATACTCTTCAACCCTAATAGGCTCCTCTTTGTCGTTAAAAATGGTTCCTCTTGAATTAGGAGAATATTTACGATAAGAACCTCCTATTTGAACATCTGCCCAATTATTTAATAAACTTTTAAAATTATAATTACCATCTGCATGAATATAAGAGCTTCTGTCATATATTGTACTTCCTCCTTCTGTAATTAAAGTATTGGTTATTTTATCTAGATTCTCGTTGAATAATGGTGTACCTGGTTTAAGACTAAAACCTTCAACATATGAATAAGCATCATTTACCCTACCCTCATGATTTACTTCAGGAGAATTAAAATATCCATATAAGAAGTCATATTTATAACTATTACCAGATGAATTAGCAGACCTAGCAATTTTTAACAAATTTCCTGTTCGCTCTAAATCGTAAGTTTTCCCAGCATCATTTTCAGTAAAGTATCCGCGTAAAAAGAAATTATTCCCTTTGAACTCTAATTTATGCTGGCCCAGGTAATAACCTCGTTGTGCTAATCTGCTATTTCCTTGTATCATGTTATCTCCTATTGCTAGTCTTGATGTTAACTCAACTTCTAGAGATTCATCTTTAAAGGGTCTAAAATATAAAGATCCTGAAAATTTTAAATTGTGTGTTTTAAAATCGTCTATTAAATCGCTTTCAAGGTAGCCCTTACGTCTTAGAAGTCGGTTCAAAAGGAAAGTTCGATCTTCATTAGGAAAGAAATCAGTTTCAACGATTTGTGAATATAATTCATCCCCATATACGTTTACTCCATCATAACTAACACCAGAAGGTTCAGGCGCTATTTCCTGTGTATCAATCAATCGGTTACGGGTATCATTTGCATGCCACTCTTCCGCTTCAAAATAAGAAAAATTTACTTTTGCCGCAAAAGCATCGCTAAATTTATAAGCCATTCTTGTAGAAACATCATAATAAGGGTTGGTTCCTGCTGCTAACTGATGGGTAACTCCCGTTTTAAAAGAAGTACTAATTCCTGTATAATCAAATGGACTTTTAGTATTCATCAATAAAATACCATTATATGCGTTCGCTCCATAAAGAGCTGAAGAAGCCCCAGGTAAAACCTCTACACTCAAAATATCAAGTTCTGAAACCCCAGAAAGGTTTCCTGGACTATAGTTTAATGCAGGAGCAGCAGTATCAATTCCATCGACTAATTGAACAAAACGAGAATTAGCAAAATCAGCAAAACCACGTGTGTTTACAGTTTTAAAACCATAACTACTTTCTCGCACATCAATACCTTTTAAATTAGCAAGACCATCGTAAAATGAATTGGCTGAATTTCGTTTAATTTCACTTAAACCTAAGCGTTCTACCGTTACTGGTGATTCTATAATACGTTCAGGGACTCTTGAAGCAGAAATAATTACTTGATCTAGTAGCAAGTTTTCTTTAAGAATTACATTAATTTCCTGATCAAGCGAAGTTATTTCAATTTCTTCAGTTTTATAACCAAATGCAGTTACCGTAATGGATGTTGGCAGTTTTCCTTCAAGGATTAAAGAAAACTCTCCAGATGTATTAGAAATTTCATAATTTTTACCTTGAGATATTTTAGCACTATAAAAAGGTTCTAAATACTCATCATAAACAGTTCCACTTATTTTTACTTGTGCATAGGAGGTGATCGCTAGCAAAGTAAAAACAATTAGCGTTAATTGTTTTTTTACCATTTTTTTGGGGTTTTAAAATGTATTGATTGATTGATTTATTCTTCTAAAGAGAAGTTAATGGGAAAACCATATTTAACAGACACCGATTTTCCATTTTTTCTGGCAGGCGCAAAACGGGGAAGTTTTGTAACAACTCTCTTAGCTTCTTCATTAAGAAGGTCACCTCCTTTTGGACCTAATGTTTTAATATTTTTTACGTATCCGTTTTTATCAATAACAAAACGAACCCAAACTTCTCCTTCCACCTGATTTCGAACAGCCTCACTAGGATAGCGGAAGTACTTTTGAATATGTTTTATCATTTCTGTATTAAAACAATCTAACTTTTCTTTGTTTCTGATTTTTTCACAAGCTTTAAATGAAGGCAGTTCACCAACAGTACTAAAACGTTCTGCTTTTTTAACCTCTTCACGAGATAACCTTTCTGTTAAAGATTCTAGGTTTCCTTTGATAGATTCCGATTTTGACTCGCTTGAACTTGTTAGAGAAGATTTGTTATTCTCACTAGACGATGTTGAAATTTTGCTATTCTCTATGCCAGAACTTGTGCTTAACTTGGTTACTCCAGCAGTATTAATACTACCGATACCTGAAGATTTTTTCTTTTTTTTGATCTCTCTTTTTTTAAGAAAACGCTTGCTAGCTGAAACTTTCACCATAATTTGACGAGATCTTTTATTTTTCGAATTCTTAGAAGGTTTTATAGAACACTTTGTAATACTGTTTAAATCAGCAATATCTTCATCTGGTGTTTCACATACTTCCTGAGCGGATGTTATAAATGACAGCATAAAAAATGCCATCAAAACAATTATTCTTTTCATAATTTAGGGGTTAAGAAGAATTATTATTTTACTGTATTATATTCGGCTAGTATTTTCTCTCTGGGGGCAAAATTAGCAAAAAAATACCAATAAACGTCAATGTTTACTCTTTTCTTAAAACCAGATCTTTTCCTTAAGTAATTTTACTTTAATTATTTAGTTCCAAAACTCATAGTTAACAGTCAAAGCCCATATAAACACTGGGAATATAAAACTTTTAAACAAGGTGTTTTATTTTACAAAAGAACACTTCTTTTTTTTGTAAAAAACACAAACAAAAAATTTATATGGAATTAAACGCTGTTTTTTATGGAAACTATTCTAAAATTAATCTCCTAGTTACGCTTTTTTACATAGTTTTTGAAAAGTAATGGCTTGAAAATATACTTTTTCGTTTAACAAAAATTATTTTATGATCATTAAACACTATTTTATGTAAAAGAGGACTACTAAATAAATCAAGAATACAAATTTCAAGAATGAAAAATTCTTGAAACTAAACATAAATGATTTACTATAATTTTATATAATTAATCTAAATTAAAACTAATTGGAAATGTATATCTCACACTTACTTCTTGATTATTTTGTTTTCCAGGTATGAAAGAAGGTAAAATTGAAATTACTCGTATAGCCTCTTTTGTTAACATTTCGCTACTTTCATCACCACCCGTAGCAAGTATATTCTTAACTTCTCCAGAATGCGTTATAATAAAGCTTACCCAAACATCACCTTGAATGTTGTTTTTTAATGCTTTTTCTGGATAGCTTATGTTATTTACAAGATGCTTTTCCATTTCGTGATTAAAACAATCATAAGGATCGAGAGACTCATCTGAGCAATCTCTAAATTGGGGTATGAATTCAACCTCATTAAAACAAACCTGTTCTTTAACAAGTTTTTCTTCGATAACGGTATTTACAGCTATGATATTTTCTTTTATATGATCTAATTGAAGGTGTTTAACACTGTCATTTATCTTTTTTCTATTACTAGCAGTGTTTTTTTGATCATTTTTTATTTCAATAGACCTTCTTTTTTGTCGACTTCTTGAAGACACTACCTTAACTTTTGATTTTTCCTTGTCGGTAGAAGATAAATTTCCATTTACCGAACACTTAGTGATGCTAGATATATCGTTAGCATCTTGCACAACATTTTTACTTTCACATACTTCTTGAGAAAGTAAAGATTGAGCCACTAGGGAAACTAGAAAAAATAGAATTAGCTTTTTCATGATGTTTTTTATTGTTTTTAACCTATAACACAAACATTATACAATAACAAAAGCCTTAGAAATATTAGGTTCAAAGCTGACTGAAATTATTTAATGTAGATTATTGATTTTTAATTAAACATCATTTTATCTATTGATAAATCAATTAGTTCTCTGCGAAAATAAACGCTCGTATAACTATTTTTTGATATAAAAGTCCATATTCTCATTCTTAGGGGGATTAAAGCATTAATAATTAGTAACTTATGTTTTATATGTAATTTCACTAAAAATAAGAAAAAAAAAATAAATAGGCAATATAAACGAGGTTTGTTTTAAGTAAACAAAATATTATCAATATGTTAACTTATTCAAAATATAGGAAATCATTGTATGGAAATCTTTGAATATGTAGCTCTCTGACACTTGCATATACCTTTTCACGAAACTCATCTAAATTACTTTTTTCTATGGCGGAGATAAAAATACTTTTTTTACCAATATCACTAATCCATGTTTTTCTCCAGTCATCCAAAGAATAATACTCTTTTGTTTTTTCAGTAACTAAATCATCCTCTTCTATAATTTTTGTAGTATAGGCATCAATTTTATTGAAAATCATTATTGTAGGTTTATCGACACTATTTATTTCTCCTAAAATATTATTGACTGACGCAATATGATCTTCAAAATTTGGATGTGATATATCTACAACATGTAGAAGTAAATCAGCCTCTCTAACCTCATCTAGTGTAGACTTAAACGATTCTACTAATTGAGTAGGTAGCTTTCGAATAAAACCAACTGTATCGGTCATTAGAAAAGGAATATTCTTAATGACTACTTTTCTTACTGTTGTATCAAGAGTAGCAAATAACTTATTTTCAGCAAAAACATCACTCTTACTAACAACATTCATAAGTGTTGATTTACCAACATTTGTATAGCCCACTAGCGCAACACGTATCAATTTACCACGATTTTTTCGCTGTACAGACATTTGCCTATCAATACTTTGCAGTTTTTTCTTCAATAAACTAATTTTATCTCGAATTATCCGTCGGTCAGTCTCTATTTCTGTTTCACCTGGTCCACGCATACCAATTCCACCTTTTTGCTTATCTAAGTGGGTCCACATTTTTGTTAAACGTGGCAATAAATACTGATATTGAGCAAGCTCTACTTGTGCCTTAGCAGAACTGGTTTGTGCACGATTGGCAAAAATATCAAGTATCAAATTAGTTCTATCTAAAACCTTACAATTTAAAATACGTTCAATATTTCTAAGTTGTGCAGGTGAAAGCTCGTCGTCAAAAATCGCTGTACCAATATCATTATTATCAATATATGTCTTAACATCATCTAATTTTCCTGATCCTAAAAAAGTTTTTGGATTTGGTTTATCAAGCTTCTGCACAAAACGCTTTAACGTTTTTCCTCCTGCTGTTAACGTAAGAAATTCTAATTCATCAAGGTATTCCTCCGATTGTTTATCATCTTGGTGCTGAGTAATAATGCCTATTAACACTACATACTCTGATATGGATTCTCTTGTTTCTATCATAAGGATGTAAAAATACAAATAAAAAGCGGTTAAGTGAACTATTGTATTTTATACTAATGCACTTGGCTTATAAACTATTTATACTTTCTAAATTAAATAAATACAATTAACCAGATTTAAGTAAAACAAGCTCATCAAATAGATTACTGCTGCAGTGTCGAGGTGGTTTATTAATTATAATAGCTTAATCTAAAGTAATTAGATAATTATTTACGTAAGATAAATGAATAATTATCTTTGATTTTTATTATTAATAAATGATTTGAGAACCGAATAAAAACGCACAAATGATAAAAGATAAACTAAAAAACACCTTAACTGTTGCTTTCTATAATGTTGAGAATTTATTTGATACACTAAAAGACCCCCTAAAAAATGATAAAGATTTTACTCCTAAAGGAAAGTTCAAATGGAATAAAAGTAAGTACTATCATAAAATAAAAAAAATCTCATCTGTATTAGCTAAAATTGGGGAACATGAATCTTATTACGCACCTGCTATAATTGGTTTGGTCGAAATCGAAAATCCCAAAGTATTAGATGATCTTATCACTCATAAGAATTTAATCAATCATAATTATAGGTTTATTCATTATGATTCACCTGATAAAAGAGGGATAGATGTTGCTTTGCTTTATAGACCTGATGTATTCAAAATTATTTCGTCAGAAACAGTTTATATTCCCCCCCTCGACGAGGGTAGTATTCTAGACCATACAAGAGATGTTTTAGTGGTAAAAGGAGTTCTCAATGGTGACCTTGTTTATATATTAGTTAATCATTGGCCTTCAAGAGCCAAAGGAAAGCTTGAAACAAAGCCTAAAAGAATAAATGCTGCAAGAATAGTATCAGAAACTATACATAAAATTATAGCTGAAGAGCGTCATGAACCTAAATTTATTGTGATGGGTGACTTTAATGACGACCCATCTTCTCAAAGCTTAAACGAGATATTAGTTGATAATACATTTTACAATCCAATGTTTTCACTACACGAAAAAGGTTTGGGCACCCTAAAATATAATGGAGATTGGCATTTATTTGATCAAATCATTTTATCTAAGAATTTTTTTAAAGAAAGTAGTAGCTTAGAATTTATTGAAGCTAAAATATATAGCAAGCCATGGATGAAAGTTGCTAAAGGCAAGCTAAAAGGGAGCCCTCTAAGAACATTTATAGGCCCCTGGTATCAAGGAGGCTTTTCCGACCACTTCCCTGTTTATATAAAATTAAAAAAGAAAAAAGCCAATTATTGATAATTGGCTTTTTTTGAAATATTTTATAAGTATATTATTCTACAGTAACAGACTTCGCTAAATTTCTTGGTTGATCTACATTTTTACCCAACATAACCGCAATATGGTACGATAACAACTGTAGTGGAATGGTTGTAAGTAAAGGAGTAAATGCATCTTCTGTTTCAGGTATTTCAATAACATGATCGGCTATTTCTTTAACAGTTACATCACCTTCAGTAACGATCGCTATAATTTTTCCACTTCTAGATTTTATTTCTTGAATATTACTAACAACTTTCTCATAATGCCCTTTATTTGTAGCTATTACAAACACCGGCATGTTTTCATCAATAAGTGCTATTGGACCATGTTTCATTTCAGCTGCGGGATATCCTTCTGCATGAATATATGATATCTCTTTTAACTTTAATGCGCCTTCAAGAGCTACTGGAAAGTTAAAGCCCCTGCCTAAATATAAACAATTACCTGCATTCATGTATACTTCGGCAATATGTTGAACTAAAGGATCTATTTTCAGCAATTTCTCAATTTGTTGTGGTATGTACTGAAGCGTCTGTAAGTAATTGTTTACTGTTGTCTTGGATAATGTTCCTTTTTCTTTAGCAAGTTTCAATGCTATTAAGGAAAGAACAGTTATTTGCGTTGTAAATGCCTTTGTTGATGCTACACCGATTTCAGGACCTGCATGTGTGTAAGCACCTGCATCGGTTTCCCTGGCAATTGAAGAACCGACAACATTACATACACCAAAAACAAAAGCTCCTTTTGATTTAGCTAATTTAATCGCCGCAAGAGTATCCGCAGTCTCTCCTGATTGAGAAATTGCTATAACAATATCTTTAGAAGTAATAATTGGATTTCTATACCTAAATTCAGATGCATATTCTACTTCTACAGGAATTCTTGCCATGTCTTCAAATAGATATTCCCCTACAAGACCTGCATGCCACGAAGTGCCACATGCTACTATAATTATTCTGTCAGCATTTAAAAACTTAGATAAATTATCATCAATTCCGGCCATCTTAATGATTCCTTCATTAGGCAGCATTCTTCCTCGATAAGTATCCAAAATTGCTTTAGGTTGCTCGTGAATCTCTTTAATCATAAAATGATCAAAACCGCCCTTTTCAATCTGGTCAAGATTCAATTGTAGTTTTTGAATATTCGCATCAATTTTCTCATCAGTTTCAATTTTACGGACAGCTATGTCTTTTTCTTTTTTAATAATAGCTAATTCACCGTCATCTAAGTAAATAGCATCTTTAGTGTACTCAATAAAAGGAGAAGCATCAGAAGCTATAAAAAACTCTTCGTTTTCTTTTCCAACACCAATAGCTATCGGACTTCCTAATTTTGCTACTACCAACTCATCTGGTTTACTTTTATCAAAAACAGCAATAGCATAAGCACCTATTACGCTGTTTAATGCCAGCTGAACCGCTTTACCTAATTTACATCCTTCACTATTTTTAACCTCTTCAATAAGATTGATTAAAACTTCTGTGTCTGTATCACTTTTAAATGTGTAACCTCTCGAAATAAGTTCTTTTTTAATGGTGTCATAATTTTCTATAATTCCGTTATGAACAATAACTAAATCTCCTGATTCAGAAAAATGAGGATGTGAATTTATATCGTTTGGAACACCATGAGTTGCCCATCTTGTATGACCAATTCCTATATTTCCTTTCCTACTCTTATGATCAACCTCAATAATCCCCTCTAGATCAGCCACCTTTCCTTTTGTTTTTGATAGATGAATTTTTTCACCATCATAAATCATTATACCAGCACTATCATACCCTCTATACTCGAGTCTTTTTAATCCATTAATAACTATTGGGTAGGCCTCCCTATTCCCAATATATCCTGTAATACCACACATATTAAATTCTTTGTCTTTTTTCTAGTTTATTTACTTTGTTCTGAGTACGAAAGAGTCAAAACTGCTTTTTTTGCTCCATGTGAAGCCTCATTACCATTTAGAAGAGTTACTCCTCTTGGATTCCAATTATACGTAGGCACATTTACATCTAGTGCACCTTTATAAAATGGGCTATCAGTAGGGTTATTAAAAACCCGAAGCTCTAAAGGAGAAAAGTTAGTAGAATTTTTATTAAGAAGGTTTGATATATAATCTGTTATTCTAAACGTATATTTTTCAGGTTTATCATTTGCAACAACTAAATTCCCACCATATAAAGCGCTTTCCGTGTGAGCATCTACTATATGTTTTGGTGATGAAGTATTAGTACCCTCATTAGATTCGTTTGTATAAATTACTAAACGTTGTGGAACAATATTTAGATCGTTACTTATTATTTCATTTACATAAAAAGAAAGAGAAGCATCATTAATCAAAATACCAAAATTATCGTCACTTGAATCTTCAATAGCCGATAATTCTTCCAAACTTAGATAACCATTATTATTTTCATCAAAGGCCTCATAGTTCAGAATAGGGTTATTAGGATCATTTTGTCTTGTTTTTTCAAGATTAACTCCTATGATTTTTACGGTTGCTTTTGTTCCAACAGTTCCTTGAATAGCAAAATTATCACTTGGAATGGCAATACTTGCTGACCCCATATCATATTTGGCTGCACGAATTCCATTTAAAGGAAAGCTATATTTTGATGGAACTGTATCTTTATATATCAAGTTTCCACTTTCATCCTTCTCAAACCGTGTAATTGTGTAATGAAATTCAACAGCAGCTGTATTTTGAGCATTTCTTGAATTTAAATCAAGCGGTACAAGAGAACCATTACTTCCTGTAGCTTTCACGTATAGCCCCCTAAAATAGTTATTAAACTGTTCTGTTGACGAGAACTCTGAATCTTCAAATTTATCCCAAAACAATTCTTTCATAAGATCTTTCTTAAGAGGTATTGCTATAAACGGGCCTTTTGAAGCTAATTTTTCTTCGCTTGTAAATAGTTCAACCGTATTGGGAGTATTAACACCCATAACTTTATGTCTAGTTATGGTGTATACCGTATCAGTAGCTTGAGGTCTTAGACTAAATACTTGATCATTTTTATTTAATAATCTTTTTTCATCATATATTTTATTCGAAAAAAATGAATTTGAATTAGCAGGGCTCAAAGGGTCCAAATTACTCAAATAAGTTCCATTCTCGAAAACTTCAATATTTGCAGCAATATCAGGGTTTCCTAGTATTGAATCTAAAACAAACTTAGGAGACCCGTCATCATGTACTCCATTTCTTGTTGCTTGGTAGGGTAATTTTAGTATTACCTCATCTAATGTGTAAACAGAATCGACTTCAACCTGATTATCATTAGTTTTAAGGTTTGTTATCAAACCTAATTGACTAACAAAAGATGATTTTACTGTTTTATAATTCCCACTATTATAAACTCCTATCCAATATTCAGGAACTACTCCTGGATTTTGTAAAAAAGCTATATTATCAGCCCTTACAGAGTCTATACTAGATGAAGAAATTTCTAGTTCTAGTTCAATTTGATTTGTAGTAAACGCTGTATTTTTTATAACGTTTCCTCCAATATCTTTAAAATCTTCCTCACATGAAATTAGTGACAACAAAGAACAGAGTCCTAATCCTAAGATACCAATTTTTCTAATCATTTATTCGCTTAATTCTAAAACATTTTCTTTGTAAAACTCTAAGTATGCTTCTGTAAGATTTTCTTCTTGCTGAAACTCAAGAACTTTTGTGTTGCTTTCTGCTATAAACTCTTCTATTTCTTCAGAGATAATTTCACTTCCCTTAACCACTGCGTCCGAATTCTCAATAGCGCTTTTTAAAATATTAATGTGATTTGGAATTTCTAAATTCGATGCTTTTTTATTATCTATACGATCAAAACGAATTTTATTCGCTAATTCTTTATTTAGCTCTCCTTCAAAACCAGTATTATACAAAGAAGTAACTATTTTACTTTGGTTAAACAAAGGCTCCTCTTTATAATATTCTCTTAGGTATAAAGGTAATAAAGAAGCCATCCAACCGTGAACATGAATAATATCAGGCGCCCAATTTAATTTTTTAACAGTTTCAACAACTCCTTTAGCAAAAAATATCATACGCTCATCATTATCGATAAAGAGCTGATCATCTTCGTCAGAATACATCGCTTTTCGCTTAAAATACTCATCGTTATCAATAAAATAAACCTGCATTCTTTCTTTAGGAATAGATGCGACTTTAATAATTAATGGCATATCCATATCATTAATTATTAGGTTCATACCTGATAAACGAATAACTTCGTGTAGTTGATGCCTCCTTTCATTAATGACCCCAAAACGAGGCATAAATATTCTTGTTTGAACTCCTTTTGAATGTGCTTGCTTCGCTACATTAAACGAGGTTGATGCCAATTCTGTCTCTGGTAAATAAGGTGTTACCTCTGAAGAAACATATAGTATTCTCTTATCCTTCATTAAATCGAACTCTTTGTATGAAGATGCAAAAATACGAATTTTTATGCAAAAATCGTGTTAAATTCCTAATTTAGCAGGATTTTCAACGAATAACTAATGAATGTTTTCAAATTAAAATCGGAATTAGAAGCCTTTTTAGGTCTTCAGAAAAAAGAGAACAAAACAATTGGTTTTGTTCCAACTATGGGGGCTTTACATAGAGGTCATTTATCTTTAATAGAGAGTGCTAAATTAAAAAATAGTTTAGTGGTAGTAAGTATATTTGTAAACCCTACCCAATTTGATAATAGCGATGATCTTAAAAAATATCCTAAACCTCTGGAAAATGATTTAAAATTATTAAAACAGGTTAAATGTGATGTTGTATTTATTCCCGACGTCAAAGAAATTTATTCAAAAAAAATCACTTCTCAAAATTTTGATTTCGATGGGCTTGAACTTGAAATGGAAGGCAAGCACAGAGAAGGGCATTTTGACGGTGTTGGAACTATTGTTAAAAAACTTTTTGAAATCATAAAACCAGATAATGCTTACTTTGGAGAAAAAGATTTTCAACAATTACAGATTATAAAAAAGTTAGTAAAAAAACTAAACATACCCCTAAAAATCATTGGTCTTCCTATTTATAGGGAAAGCAACGGTTTAGCTATGAGCTCAAGAAACTCAAGACTTTCAGAACAACACAAAAAAGCGGCTCCTTTTATTTATGAAGTTTTAAGAGATACTCAACAAAGATTTACTTCTAAAACTCCTAAAGAATTAACATTATGGGTAGAAGAAAAATTTAAAAATAATGAACTTTTACAGCTCGAATATTTCACAATTGCTGAAGAAGAAACCTTAAAAACAACAGAAAATATTCAGCCAAATAAAAACTATCGTGCTTTTATTGCTGCCTATGCCGGGAATGTAAGACTAATAGACAATATTAGACTACAATAAAAAAATAAAGAAATTAGTATTCATTAAAAAAGAACTATTTTTGCATTATGTTAGTACAAGTTGTGAAATCAAAAATACACCGTGTAAAAGTTACCGGTGCTGATTTAAATTATATCGGTAGTATTACCATTGATGAAGATTTGATGGATGCTGCCGGAATTATTGAAGGGGAACGCGTTCAAATCGTAAACAATAATAACGGAGAACGTTTAGAAACATATGCGATACCTGGTCCACGCGGAAGTGGAGAAATAACGCTTAATGGTGCTGCCGCTAGACGGGTTCAAAAGGGAGATGTGTTAATTCTTATTGTCTATGCTTTTATGGATTTAGAAGAAGCTAAAAATTTCAAGCCTAAATTAGTTTTTCCAAATGAATCTAATAATACGTTAACATAAATATGATTGTATTTTGAAAAAAACTTTAAAAATTATTTTACCTCTCATTTTGGGAGGTTTTTTAGTTTGGTATTCATTTACTATTGTATCACCCAAAGAGTTACTTGAGTATTTCAAAGGAGCCAATTATTATTGGGTTTCACTTGGATTACTTTTTGGTATACTAAGCCATATTTCGCGTGCTTATCGTTGGAAATTTTTATTAGAGCCCATTGGATTTAAACCTAGCTTTTTTAATAGTACTATGGCTGTTTTAGTCGCTTATCTTATGAATATTTTTTTACCGCGAGCAGGAGAGGTCTCCAGAGCCGCAGTAATGTCAAACTATGAGAAGATTCCTTTTGAAAAAGGATTTGGTACTATCGTTGCTGAACGAATTGCCGACTTGATCATGCTAATAATCGTAATTTGTATTGCCCTTTTTGTTCAATTCGACTTTATTTATAATCTTTTGACAAAAAACTTTTCTTTAGGTAAAATTATTCTTCTTATCGTTATTTTAATCGGAAGTTTTTTAATGTTTTTTAAATATGTGAGGAAGGCAAACAAAGGAGTTGGCTTGAGAATTAAAGAGTTTATTACAAGTCTTTCGGAAGGTGTTACTAGTATTTTTAAGATGAAAAATAAATGGGCCTTTATTTTCCATACAGCCTTTATTTGGATTATGTATATCGCTATGTTTTGGGCAACAGTTCCATCTATTGAAAATCTTAGTATTCCTTTTGGAGCAGTTCTCGTAGGCTTTATTGCAGGAGCATTTAGTATTGCGGCTACAAATGGGGGAATTGGTTTGTATCCTATTGCTGTGGCAGGAGCGTTTAGCTTGTTCAACATTTCTGAAGAGCCTGCTATTGCCTTTGGAAGTGTGATGTGGGCATCACAAACATTAATGATAATTATTTTCGGAGGATTAGCTTTTTTACTATTACCAATTTATAACAAAAACAAATAATATTTTATTCAGCTCATTCATAAAATGGCAAAAACTAAAACTACTTTTTTCTGTCAAAACTGCGGGACTCAACATGCACAATGGGTAGGTCAGTGCAATAATTGCAAAGAATGGAATACAATTGTTGAAGAAATTATTCAGAAAGAAGAAAAAAGAAACTGGAAAGTATCGTCTAATAAGGAGAAAAAAACTTCAAAACCATTAAAGGTAGAAGAAATAAGTTTAAATCCTGAAGAAAGAATTCTTTGCCACAATAACGAATTAGATAATGTATTAGGAGGAGGTATTGTTAAAGGAGCTGTCGTATTACTTGGTGGAGAACCAGGAATTGGAAAATCAACTTTGTTGCTTCAAGTTGCTTTGCACATCCCTCAAAAGGTATTGTATGTTTCTGGGGAAGAGAGTCAATCTCAGATTAAGATGAGAGCGGAAAGGTTAGACGCAAGTACTTCAAACTGTCTTATTTTAACCGAAACAAATACGCAACAAATATTTAAAAATATTGAAGAAGTACAGCCTGATGTATTGGTTATTGATTCAATACAAACATTACATACAAATAGCATAGAAGCCTCACCTGGAAGCATTTCTCAAATACGTGAAACTTCTGCAGAACTAATAAAATTTGCAAAAGAAACCGCTACTCCAGTTATACTGATAGGTCATATTAACAAAGAAGGGCATATTGCGGGACCTAAGATTTTGGAACATATGGTAGACGTTGTACTACAATTTGAAGGAGATAGAAACCATACCTACCGAATATTACGTTCTCAAAAAAACAGATTTGGATCAACATCAGAATTAGGAATTTACGAAATGTTATCAAATGGATTACGTGAAGTATCAAATCCCTCTGAAATTTTAATTTCCAAAAAAGATGCTGATTTAAGTGGCACTGCTATTGCTTCAACGTTAGAAGGAGCACGTCCTCTTATGATTGAGATACAAGCACTTGTAAGCACAGCTGTTTACGGAACTCCACAAAGAACAACCACTGGTTACAATTTAAAACGCCTTCATATGATTTTAGCAGTTCTTGAAAAAAGAGCGGGATTTAAATTAGGAGCCAAAGATGTATTTTTAAACATAACTGGAGGAATTCAAGTTGATGATCCAGCAATAGATTTAGCCGTTGTTGCTGCAATTCTATCTTCAAATCAAGATTTAGCAATAAATCCTGATGTTTGTTTTGCTGCCGAAGTTGGTTTAGCTGGAGAGATAAGACCTATTTCGAGAATAGAGCAACGTATTGTAGAAGCTGAAAAATTGGGATATAAAACTTTTGTAGCCTCAAAATACAACAAAATAACTATCAAGAACAACTCAATAAAGCTACTTTTAGTAAGTAAAATAGAAGAAGCTTTTGCTACCTTATTTACTTAGTTTAATTTTTCCCTATCAAGAATACTTAAATTATTTTAACATAATTACTAGCTAGTAAGTTCTATCAATTTTGTTCTATACGCAGACAGTAATTTGGATTTTGAAATAAACCCAATATATCTTTTGTTTTTAATAACAGGTAAGTTCCAAGCACCACTTTCCTTGAATTTTTTCATTACGATTTCAATTGAATCATCATAAAAAATAATATTGGGAGCGCTTTTCATTAGTGTGTGGACACCAACTTTGTCATATAAATCTTGGTCAAACATAAGTGATCTTATATCATCAAGCAAAACAATTCCTAAAAATCTATTTTCATTATCTACTACAGGAAATATATTTCGTGATGATTTTGCTACGACCCCTCTTAACATTTCTCCAAGATTCATTTCTGGATAAACCGTTTTAAAATTAGTTTCTATAAGATTATTAATACGCATCATCATCATCACATTTTTGTCTTTATTATGGGTTATCAACTCTCCTTTCCGAGCCAATTCAACAGTATAAATTGAGTTTGAAATAAAGTACTTTGTAAACGCATAAGATATAGCTACTACTAGCATTAATGGCACAAATAAATCGTATCCTCCTGTAATCTCTGCAATTAAAAATATAGCCGTTAAAGGCGCGTGTAACACACCTGCCATTAAACCACTCATTCCTATTAAAGTAAAATTACTTTCTGAAACAGCTCCTCCAATCTGGTTTATAATTTTTGCGAAAACATTTCCAAGAGCACTTCCCATTACTAAAGTAGGGATAAATATACCCCCAACGCCTCCAGCGGCAAAAGTTGTTGTCATGGCAATTGCTTTGAAAATTGTTATTAACAATAAAAAAACAACAACCATCCAAACGTTATTAAAATCTACCGAATAATGAATCGCCTCAAGGGCTTTCTGAGCATTCCCCTCCAATAAATTATTTATAATGTCGTAACCTTCACCATACAATGGAGGAATAAAATAAAGCATAATTCCAATAGCAATAGCTCCCAAAACAAGTCTATGTAAAGGATTTTTAAAAAGATTAAAAAATCGTGTAATTTTAAAATACATTTTAGAAAAGTATACCGAAGCTATACCAGTTCCAACACCTAATAATATATAGAAAAGAACATCCTTCACAAGAAACTCGTCCTGAAGTTTAAAACCGAGTAAAATATCCTTTCCCAAGAAAAAATACGATGTTATTACTGCTGAAACTGATGCTAATAAGAGTGGAACTAAAGAAGCAAAAGCAAGATCTAAACTAAATATCTCTATCGCAAAAATAATAGCCGCGACAGGAGCTTTAAACATTGACGACATTGCTCCTGCTGTTGCACAGCCAATTAAGATCATTCTTGTCTTAGTATTCATGTGAAATATTTGTGCTATAACTGAACCAAGGGCAGCTCCTGTGCTAACTGCAGGTCCTTGTAAACCTGCAGATCCCCCAAATCCAACTGTAATAGGAGCTGTAATAAGAGAAGCGTAAATCTTATATTTTTCTATAATTCCACTCCTTTGTGAAATAGCATGTAATGTTGTAGAAATGCCGTGATTAATATCTTTTCTTATAATTCTTTTCTTCAAATAGTAAACAATAATTAATCCAATAATAGGAAAAATGAAATATAATGAATGATGTAGATCTTTAATAAATCTCCCTTCTAAAATAGAATGAAAGAAAAATGTCAGATTTTTTAAAATCACAGTTCCTAATCCAGAAAGAAATCCTACTAAAATACTAAGTAAGTAAACAAACTGTCTTTCAGAAATATTTTTATATCTCCAAATTAGAACCTTCTTAAATATCATTTTTGTTTTAGGCATTTCTAATAGTCAATTAAATAAAAAACACTATTGAGAAGACAAAAACACCTTATTACCTCAAAATTAATTAACAACAACCGCCTCCATCATAGTGAAATGTAGACTCACTGATAAAAATATCGTTTCTTCTCAATTCTGCTAACAACTTAGCTGTTTTATCACAAACAGCTAACGGTTGATTTTTTAATAAAGTATGTCCTTTTCCATCGTCAAAGTACTCTTCTTCTCCAAAGTAAATAGCGGCTTTACCGGTAAATACACATGGTCCATCTTTTGGCATCGGATCTTTTATAGCTGCTACTTCTATGGACTCAATATATATTAATTCATCTGTAGGGTAATTCTTTGGATCCAAAATCCGATATGGTTTTCTAGCTCTTATTTCAATAGTTCCAAAACCTGCATCTGTTAACATCTTTACATATTCATTAATTGGTAGACTTCCGCTCAAGCATAAGGCACGAAGCCGCTCGTCACTTCTTAAGGTATCGTTCATAACTTGCTCGCAAGTTGGATCACTCATTACCAAACGTCCATGCGATTTTAAAACACGATACATTTCTGAAATAGCCTTTTTCAGGTCCTCTTCTTTAAAAATATTAAATAAGCAATTTTGTGCAGCAACATCAATCGAATTATCTTCAACAGGAAGGTTTAAAGCATCTCCTTTACGTAAATCAACAAATTCACTTTTAAACCAGTCATTTTTTACTTCAGCTTCTTTAAAGTTCGTTTTTGAAGCTTCTAACATTTCTTCAACAACATCAACACCTATAACCCCTTTTTGTTGTCGAGAAAAATAAGAAAACTGCAATAACTCCATACCTCCACCTACGCCAACGTATAGTATCTTTGGATTATTAGTCAAATCTCTTGCATGCACTGTTGAACCACAACCGTAGTTCATTTCTTGCATTATTTTTGGAATTTTCAGTCCTGGCAGTTCCCAAATTGGATTGGTAGTACAACAGAGCCCCACATCTGGTGATAAGGCCGCCTCTTTATATAGATTTTTAGTGGTTTCTAAATAGCTCATATAGTTTATTTAATGTATTCGTGAAATTCTTTTTTATTAAAATAAGATATTATTAAACAGCTTTCATTATTTTCTATCTGTATTTTTTCTATTTACATAGATACTCACTTTATAATTCTTTTAACAACTCTTTAAAAAGTGTTATCATTTTAGGCTCTGCCTTTCCTGCCACTTCAATTATTTCTGGAATATCAACTGGTTTTAAATTTTCCGGATCACACTCGTCTGTCAAAACAGAAATAGCTGCGCAAGGAAGTTTTAAATGTTTTGCTACGATTACCTCTGGAACCGTACTCATTCCAACAGCATCTACTTTTAAAATTTGTAGCATTCTATATTCCGCTCTCGTCTCCAACTGCGGACCAATTACACTGGCATATACTCCTTCCCTAAGATTTATCTCCTTTTTATTAGCTATAAGTTTAAGCTTATTATTCATTGTTTTTGAATATGGCTCCAACATATCGGCAAATACATCTCCAAATTCTCCTACCCCTTTAAAAGCTAAAGGCGAAGCACCTTGTAAATTCAAATGATCTTCAATAAGCATTAAATCGCCCTTCTTGTAATTTAGATTTACTGCCCCAGCAGCGTTTGAAATCAACAAATTATCAATACCTAATTCGTGCATGGTTCTTATACCATAGGTAATTTCCCACAAGCTGTATCCTTCATATAAGTGAAAACGCCCAGACATAACAATTACCTTTTTACCAGATAAAGTTCCATAAATTAATTTACCTGAATGGAATTCTACTGTGGCTTTTGGAAAATGTGGTATCTCGACGTACGGAATTTCCTTTTCAATAGTAATTTCATTTACTAACTTACCTAATCCAGTCCCCAAAACAATTCCTATCTCGGGCTTTTTAACTCCATTTTTAAATAGATATGCTTTGGTCTCTTCTAATTGCTCTCTTTTCAATTTTTATATGTTTTAAGTATAGTTAAAATTAGTACGTGTCTATTTATAAAATTGATCAAATATCGAATTATATTGAATATCTTCGAAAACATCAATATCATTTAGCGTAGGGAGTAAATGTACCGAAAGATCTTGTAAATCTTTTAAAGTATCTTTCCTTACTGTTTCTGTTCCCCATTTCTTATTTCTAAAAATTCTCGGAATCATTCTTTTTAAACCCAAGAGATAATAGCCCCCATCTTCGGCTGGACCAATAACTACCTCTGTTTTGTCTAAACTGTCAAAGGCTTCATTTATATGGCTTAACTCTAAGTCATATAAATCACTGCCTACAATCACTATTTTAGTATAGCTGTTTTCAAAGCCTTCTTCAAATGCTTTTAGCATGCGTTCTCCCAAATCATTTCCATTCTGAACATATTTTGTGAATTTTGGACCAGCCCAAATATCATTCTCTTTAATTTTCTCAGAATAATATACAGCGATATCGAAAGCTCCTTTTTCAATAACTTCCTTTGTATGGTTTAATAAGAACTCATAAATGTTTAAAGCAGCAGCATCTCCAATAGATTTTGCTAGGCGAGTTTTTACTTTACCAATTTCAGGATTACGTGTAAATGTTAACAGTAAGTTTTTTGACATATTTATTTTTTAAAAGTATCCATTATTTCCTAAATGGGTAAAGCTCTTGACCTATAAAATCTTTTGGAAATTTTTCATCCTCTTTAAATCCAATTTCTATGTCTCTACCATCATATGGAATGTAATTTGTCTTAAAAATATAATCCCATATACTTAAAGTAATTCCATAATTAACACCATTTTTTCTTTCAGGGGGAAGTTCTTTAGCATGATGCCAAATGTGCATTTTAGGATTGTTAAAAACATACTTTAAAAGACCATAATCTAAATTAATATTAGCGTGATTTAAATGACCTATACTAATATTAAAGAAATGAACAATAGCAACATCCTGAATAGTAAAACCTCCCATAATCGCTAAAACAATATATTTCAATGAATTATACAGAACAGGCTCCATCCAATGATAACGTAAATGGGCCGCAAAACCCATTTGCTTTACTGAGTGATGCACTTTGTGGAAGTTCCAAAGAAATTCATAACGATGAAGCAGAATATGCGTAAACCACTGAATAAAATCTAATGAAATAAAAAACACCAATAATTTTAATACATACGGAAAACTATTGACTTCAAATAATTGAAAGCTAGCAACGGATAAATTTACTATTTCTAAAGTATCATTTAAAAACTGCTCGGTCACGTTTGATAAAGCTATCAGAACAATTAGATTGAGTAAGAAAAAATTGAAGAACATATAAAAAGTATCTAACCAAAAGTCTTTTCTAAATATAGGTTGATTTTTACGCCATGGAAATCGTAACTCTAGAAGCCAGGTAAAAAGAGAAATGATAATTAAACCGTAAAAATAATTTTCCAATTGAACCTCAAAAAGAACTAAATCCTTTAGGTAATTCCAATATCCAGAATAGGCGTTTTTTATAAGTTCTATATATCTATTCATTTCGCACTCGTCTTCTCTATAAAAGTAATGAATTAATTATTAGTAAATCAATTTGTTCAAAGGTCGTCCTTTCCATAGTCGTTCTTTTAATGGTAAAATTTCCATATTATCCCAAAAACCAGTAATTAAAGTTTTGGCGTACTCTTTGGGAAGATGGTTTTTTATCATCAATCCATTGGCTCTTGAATGATCATATTCTAATGTTTTAAATTTAAAAGAAAAACCATCAGAATCATCAAGAATCATATACCAAACATAAGGAGTGCCGTCGTTAGCAGGCATACCAATAACACCTGGATTTAGCCAAAGCTTATCCTGATAGTTATCTACAAAAGGAAGTCCACAGTGTCCAGCAATAATCACATCACTTTCGGTTGAGATAAATGAAGGCTTTTTATACTTCCAAGGAGTTGATTTAAAAATAAAATCAGAAATTTGTTTGTAACTTCCATGTACTATCGTTAATCTTTTTTCCGCATATTCAAAACTTATATGATCTGGTAGATTTTTCATCCAATTGATAGATACTTCAGAAAGCAGAGATTGAGCGTATGGATACCAGAGCTTTGAAAGGTTATCGCAACGCGATCCTGTTGTAAAATCGCATCCACAATCTTCATCACCATTCCTTAACTGTAATTCTACATTTCCAATAATACTGTGTGCTCCCCAATTGATAAATCTCTGAACGGTCTCTTCTGGCTGAGCACAATAGCCGACAATATCCCCTGTGCAAAAACAATATTCTGATGAAATACCTTCTTTATTTGCAATACTTATAAGCGCTTCTAAAGCCTGTAAATTGCTGTATACCCCACCAAATAAAATTACTTTTCCTGTTAATGAACCTAGTTGAATGTTTTTTTTATCCATATGGGTAATAAATATAAAATGAAACAAATAAAACTTCCCCAAATATTAATCCATAACAAATCTGCATATTTTCCAGTTGTTAAAATTAAAGATGATGGAAAAGTTTTAAAAACCAATAGAAAGCCGAAGGTAATCCCAGCAAAAACAGATGCGTAAAAACTAATTTTTGGTGTTTTCATTTTCCAAAGAATAAAAACAGGAGCCAGACCAATAACCATAGTTCCACTAATCGTCGTAGCAGATAGAATAGAAGCATCTAAAAATACCGGTATCGTTCCTACAATAGCGATTCCTATCATAACAAGTCTACCAAAAGATAATGTAGGTTTTATATTTAAATCTATAGCTAGTAGCTTTGAGGCCGACGCAAAAGTAGAGTCCAATGTTGAAGCGGCTGAACTAATCATAATAAAATTGATAACTAATAAAAATACAGTACCAAATAATCTGCTAACAACTAACGTAGGCTGACCTACACTACCATTAGCTTTTGCAAAAACTCCAATAAAACTGAATAAAAGAATACAAAAAAAACCGACTATTGCTGCCCATAGAAAACTCTTTAATGTAGTTTTTGGATTACTTAAAAACCCACGATCTGTTAAAACAGGATCATGAAAAGGATAACTAAACGACTGAATTAAAGCGGTAAAAATTAAATTTCCTCCCAAAGCCATACTCCACTCACTTGACCAATAGATATCCGAAAGACTAAAGTTCTTATAAGAAAAAATCTTCCCTAAAATAAATATCAATAGAATAGCAAAAAATAGCATTTGAATAGCATCTGTAAAGATACTACTACTGAGCCCTCCTTTTAAAGCATAAAACAAAGTAAGTCCTGTAAAAACAACAATAGAACAATAGTAAGAACTACTACCAATACTGCCAAAATAAGCTCCTATAACCATGGTATTTGACCACACTTCATTAAAAAGTCGAATCAAAATTAAAAAAGAGAAAATAAGAATAGCTGTATGACCAAATTTCACTTTTAAAAAATCGTGTATACTTTCAAAATTCCCTTTTGTTCTTATTTGATAAATAACAACTCCTGCAACTACAAATGAAAAATAATACATTGCATAGGCCACACCACCAGCTACGCCAAATTGTTGTCCAAGGTTTGCTGCATTCGTAATACTTTTAGCGAAAATCCATGATATTACTAGGCTGCCCATTAATAACATAGTGTTTGGAGCTCTATTTTTTTGAGTCGCCTTAAAGAATACTTTTTTTGTTTTTGCTAGTGGAGAAAAGAATATAAAGGCTAAACTTGATATTAAGAGTATCCCCCATTGCCCTATTTCAATATGTTCGTCTATTGTTTCCAACACAAATTTTAAAATTTAATTATCATCTGGCCCACCAAACTTTAGCATTTATGCTATTGTTATCAGTTACCTCTGCTGCAATAGCATAATTTGTACTATTCAATGTTTTCTCTTCCGCAGGATAAGGCATTCTTAAAGGAATTAAACCGTTATTTAAACTCGCAGAAACGGGTTTTAGTTTTGGAAACCCTGTTCTTCTATATTCAATCCATCCTTCATAACCATTTATAAAGTTAGCAATCCATTTCTGTGTAATAATTTGTTCTAAAGCAATATCAGCGCGGTAAGCCGCTACCTCTGTTAAGTAGTCATCAGGTAAACTCACCCCCCAATAATCAAAAGCACTTTTAACTGCTGTATTATAAAGTAACCCAGCGTCATCAATTATCAATCCTTTTAAAGCCGCCTCTGCTAATAAAAATTTAGTTTCCCAATGCGTCATATAATTTATTTTCAATTTTCCTGTTTCTTCTCTAAAAATGGTGCCAGCCAATGAATAATCACCAAGAGAAATAGTTGTTTGTGAGGCATCTATTCCGTTAATTAAACCATTGTATTCATTGGTAGAGTTACCAAAAGGACGAAACAATATTTTTATTCTAGGATCATTTAAGTTTACTAAAACATCTTCTAAGGTTTCTGAAAGCACAAAGTTGTTGAAATCTCCTGCACGTAAGCGAGCCATTCTAAAGTTATTTGGTTCACCATCTGTAAATTGGAAAATTGCATTTTCATTATTAGTAGAAATATAATTTCCGTCAGAAACTATTGCTTGTAAAGTTGAAGAAACATCTTGTTTAGAAGAAATTCTTAACAAAGCCTTTATTAGAAGAGAGTTTGCAAATTTAACCCAATTTAAAAGATTTCCGTTATATAAAACATCACCCTCAAGAGGTAAGTTTCCAGCATAATTTTCTATGGCTATAATTCCTTTTCGCAAGTTATCCAGTATACCTCCTTCATCTAAATAAATACTTTGCTGTTTATCGTATTTAGGAGTTATTGTTTGTTGATTCCCAGAAAACGCTTCACTATAAGGAACATCGCCAAAAAGATCCGTTAAAGCCATGGTCATATAAGCTTTAAAAATTAAAGCAGGTCCTTCGTAAACTGAAAATATAGATTCCTGCTGTGCCTTATTTAAAATAATCTCATTATCACGCAAATTGGTATAGAAAATCGCCCATGGATTTCCTCCAAGTTGCGGTGATTTCAAGGCATGTCGATCAAATAAATTAAAATCTAGTGCGGTAAGTTGTTGGCTTAATAAGTTTCCAGCAACAAAACCTTCGTACGACATAGCTTCTCCGTAATTGTAAATCACCTTTCTGAATAACAAACTTGGGACTACATCTACTGGAAAATTTGGATTTGTATTAGTCTCTCGGAAATCTTTAGTACACCCGAAACTAGTCAAGATGATAAGAATATATATAAAACGTTTCATTTTTTAATAAGATTAGAAGTTAACACCAAGTTTAAAACCAAAACTTCTGGAAGAAGCATAAGACATGTCTTCAACACCTCCAACAATACCTTCTCCTTGAACAGCAATTTGTTCTGGATCAAAATGAGGAATATCGCTAATAGCAAATAGGTTTCTTCCAATGAGAGATAGGTTTACCTTCGCTCCATTTTTTACAAAGTCAAATGCATTGTTTTTCAAATGGAATGTATATCCTAAAGAAAACTGACGAAGCTTTAAAAATGAAGCATTATATACATTGTTTTCTTCATGATTTCTATCATAAAACTGACGATAATAACTTTCAGGAGTTACCGCTGTAGTATTAGGAGTGTATACTGGATTTTGAGCGGTTCCTGTATTCACAACACCCTGAGCAACAATACCCGCTTCAGGTCTGTAAGCAGTCTCTTCTAGTTGACCACCAACACCGGCAAGGGATAAAGTTCTTGAAACCAACTCTCCTCCTTGACGCCAGTCAAATAAGAAGCTTAGATTCCAGTTTTTATAGCTGAATTCGTTATTAAAACCAAGAGTGAAGTCGGGATTGTAGTTTCCTAGTTTTTTTAATGTTGGATCAGCGATAAATCTTCCCTCGGGAGTCAAAATAAAGTCTCCGTTTTCATTTTTTAAATATCCCGTACCATAAAAATCTCCAATTCTTCCACCTTCTTCTACTTGAAACCAAACTGTTTGATCAGGATTATTATATACCCTCGAATAAGCTAAAGTCACTCTTCCATTATTTTGAGGTAAAGATTCAATCGTAGAAACATTTCGACTGAAGTTTAAGGAAGTATTCCACTTAAAACTTTTGTTATTAATAAGAGTACTGTTCAATACAATTTCAATCCCTTCTGATCGCACCTTACCTCCATTCACAACTTGTTCGTTAAAACCAGATGATATTGGGATCGGTAGCGATAAAATTTGATCCTTAGTCAAATCATTATAATAGGTTACATCAAAGTTTAATCTATCGTTAAAAAAACGTAGATCTGTTCCTATTTCAAAAGAAGTTGTTTTCTCAGGTCTTAAGTTCGGATCCGGAATAAAATTCTGACTCGTAAAACTTGGTTGAGAATTTACATTTGCTGTTGGAAGGAACGTTCTTGAGGTTTGATAAGGATTTGTATCGTTTCCTACTTGAGCAATACTAGCTCTTAACTTTGCAAATGATATTGCATTCGGAAGTTGCAATAGATTGCTAACAATTAAACTCGTTGAAGCTGAAGGATAGAAGAAAGAGGTATTCTCTGCTGAAAAGGGAGTGGCTAAAGCACTTGACCAATCGTTTCTACCAGTAATGTCAATAAATAGGGTATTCTTATATCCAACTTTTAACAATCCGTATAAGCTATTGATTCTTTTCTCAGAAGAGAAATCAAAGGTTTCAATAGGGGAAGCAGCATTGTTAAAACTGAAAATTTCAGGTTGTGCTAGTTGTGTTGTTTGTGTTTGCTTTGTTGTGGCTTTCTGACGAAGTTGATTTCCCCCTAAAGAAATATCAACATCAAAATCAGTTATTTTCTTAGTATAGTTCAGTAAGAAGTCTGTGTTGATTTCTCGATAACTTACATCGTGTTCTGCATAAGCACCGTTTCTAAATCGGTTGGTACTAAAGTTCCTTAAAAACCTTCTTCTTTCTGTTGAGTAATCCATTCCTGTTCTCAACGTTGCAGATAAATCTTTTGTAATTTGTTGCTTTAAAGATACATTTCCGAAAATACGATCTCGGTTGAATTCATTTCGGTTTTCATGTAAAATAAAGTAAGGGTTGTCAAAGAAAGTATAATTGAATGAATATTGTTGTCTTCCTTCCAATCCAGGTTGCCAATAATTTCTCAGGTTATCAATATTTAAAGACCTCGGTCCCCAAGCAACTAGTGAATAATTTACATTTTCGGAGCCATATCCATTCGAAGGCCTATTATCACTAGTACTATTTACATAATTGATATGGGCTGAAACTGTTATTTTATCTGATGGAAGAAATTGAAGATTGGTTGTAATAGTCTTACGCTTTAAATTCACTCCAGGTATAATAGATTCACTATTTAAATCTGTAAAGGAAAGTCGATAATTTCCTTTCTCAAATCCAGAACCGATAGCAATATTATTAATGGTAGTTATTCCTGTCCTATAGAAGTTTTTAAGATTATCTGGATTAGAAACAAAAGCAGTCGGTGTAATTGGTAAGCCACTATAAAGTGAAGTGTCTCCACCTCTTACAATTGTTCCATCGGGTAAGTTAACAGGACTGTCAAACTGAGGAATTTTAGTACCTTGGTTTAACCTTGGTCCCCAGCTATAAGTAATATTGTCGTTAATTCCTGCACCTAACCCATCAACAAATTCAAAATTACCTGAGTTACCTTGTCCATATAAATTTTGAAACTGTGGCAACTTAAAAGCCGTATCGATAAATAAAGAAGAATTTAGATTCACTGAAAATTTATCTTTAGCTTTTTTAGTATTGATAATAATAACACCATTCGAAGCTCTTGTCCCATATAATGCCGCGGCACTAGCACCTTTTAATACAGATACCGATTCAATATCGTCAGCATTTACTTCCATGGCCCCATTTCCAAAATCTACTTCCTGAAAACCAGTAGCGGCTTCATTGGTGGAATTGAAAACCGTATTGTTATTAATAGGTGTCCCATCTACAATAAATAGTGGGTTATTATTAGTAAATGATTTTTCACCTCTAATCACAATTTTCGAAGAAGATCCAACTCCAGTTGCACTTCCTGGAGTAATTGAAACTCCAGCAAGTTTACCTGTAAGATTGTCTAAAAAGTTTACGGCTTTCACTTCTGCAATATCCTTTTGTTGAATACTTTGAACTCCGTATCCCAGTTCTTTAGATACTCTTCTTTTATTTAAAGCCGTAATAACAACTTCTCTTAGTCCAGTTGTTACTTCAGATAGCGTTATGTTAATCCTATTTTTACCCAATGTTTTAATCTCTCTGGTTTGATAACCAATCGACGAAAAAACCAGGATGCTTTTTGAACTAATCACTTTTATAGAATAATTTCCATCACTATCGGTCACAGTTCCAACATTGGAGTTTTTAACAGCTACATTTATATATGGAATAGGACTCTTATCAAGTTCTGATATCACTGTTCCAGTTATTATTTGTTGTGAATAAACATAATTTATAACAAATAATAATAAACCTATTAAGATATTCTTCATTTAGAGAAAATATTTGACATAAATTTATCGACTCTTTTGTTAACACAAAAAAACCGATAAATAAAGTCGATATCAAAAATTAAACATTACAAAATAAAAATAAAAAAACCACCAAAAAAATCGGTAGCTTTTTATGATATTCAATAAAATCTAATCTTAGGATTATTTTTTTCCATTTGATGTTTTAATATATTTTTCTAACGCCATTGTCATAGAGGGAGTTTCTGGTGCCGGAGCAGCAATATCTACTCTTAAACCTCTATCTTCTACAGCTTTTTTGGTAGAATTTCCGAAAACAGCAATTCGAGTATCGTTTTGTTTGAAATTTGGAAAATTCTTATACAAACTTTCAATTCCTGAGGGACTAAAAAACACTAAAATGTCATAAAAAACATTTTCTAAATCTGATAAATCACTAACAACAGTTCTATATAAGTCTGCTCGCGTCCAATTAACAGCCAACTTATTTAACTCATTAGGGATAAGGTCTTTTAATTTATCTGAAGAAGGTAATAAGAATTTTTCATCCTTATGCTTTTTAATTAATTTAATTAATTCGGGAAATGTTCTCGTTCCCACATAAATTTTACGTTTTCTATAAACAACGTATTTCTGCAAGTAATATGCAACAGCTTCAGACTGACAAAAATATTTCATATCATCTGGGACGGTAAAACGCATTTCTTCTGCAATTCTAAAGAAGTGATCAACTGCATTCCTACTCGTTAATATGATAGCTGTGTAGTTGTTCAAATCAATCTTTTGTGCTCTAACTTCCTTTACAGGAACACCTTCAACATGAATAAAAGAGCGGAAGTCTACTTTAATTTTAAGCTTATCTGCTAAGTCAAAATAAGGAGAAGTTTCTGTTTTGGGGGCTGGCTGGGATACTAAAATAGTTTTCACTTTCATAAATTTCTCTTTACGTAGTTGTTGTTTTATAAAGAATCAATAGCGGTGCTATTTCAAGTGTGCAAAAGTACAAAATAAAATAAAACAACTTACCTAGAATAAGTCTTTTATTGTTAAACAATATTAACAGGAATCTAAAAAGTATCAAAATAGTTAAAATCATGATTAAAAAATAATTGGTCTTGATAGCAAACTCATTCACAACAACAACAGGATAAATAAGCAGACAAATTGTGGATAGATAACTGTATTTCAATTGCAAGAAATAGTTAACCTCCTCCTTTATATCTAAAACACTTGCTAGAAAAACATCCGTAAAATATTTAAAAATCAAAAAACAAAAAACCACAGAAAAAATTTTTAAAAAAAAATAAAAACCAATATTACTGGATAGATGATTTACAAATAGTGAATATATTATAAGAGAGAATATAATAGTACTAAACAAAAAAAGTGTTAGTTTAAAAGGAGAGAAAACACTGATAAATTCACTTTCCTTTTGTTTAAAAAAACCAGGATTAAAAAACGCAATACAATAACCCGCCAAATACTTGGGTTTCAGTAGCTTTAAAAAAGCTAAAAGAATAAAGGAAAATAAAAGTACTAGTATAATCCAATTTTCTTTCTCACTATTCAATTCAATTGCTTGCAAAAAAAAAAATTAAAACAAAAATACATGATTTTACTAAGTATTCATATGGCGAACCAAAATTAAGCAAAGAAACACATAAAAAATATTAAATAAAATATATTCAATTTTAAAAAATTAGTTTTTTTATCAGGAAAAACTAGCAACAAATTAATGTATATTTGTACTTATTTCATAAAAAAATCTGATGTCAGATACAATTGTTATTATTCCCACTTACAATGAAAGAGAAAATATTGAACCTATAATAAGGGCAACTTTTAGTCAAGAAAAAAAATTTCACATTTTAGTTGTTGATGATAATTCTCCAGACGGAACTGCAGCCATTGTGAGAAAGTTGCAAGAGGAATATGAAGGACAATTGTTTTTAGAAGAAAGAGCCGGTAAAAATGGTTTAGGTACAGCTTATATTCATGGATTCAAATGGGTACTACTTAAAAAATATGATTTCGTAATAGAAATGGATGCCGATTTTTCACATGACCCTAATGACTTGGTAAAACTTTACAATTCATGCAAAAAAGAAGGAGCTGATGTATCCATTGGGTCTAGATATTCAATTGGAGTAAACATAGTAAACTGGCCAATGGACAGAGTACTTTTATCATATTTCGCATCAAAATATGTGCGTTTTATAACGGGGATACCAATACACGATACAACTGCAGGTTTTGTGTGCTGGAAACGGAAAGTTATTGAAACTATAAACTTGGACAAGGTAAAATTTGTTGGATATGCTTTTCAAATTGAAATGAAATACAAAGCCTGGAAACACAAATTTAAAATAAACGAAGTTTCTGTTATATTTACTGATAGAACTAAAGGAGAATCTAAAATGAGCGGTAGCATATTTTTCGAAGCTTTTTTGGGTGTTATAAAGATGAGATTAACCGGATTACCTAAATAATATGAAATCATACCTGATAAAAAAAGCAAAAATTGTAAACGAAAATAAAACCTTTGTTGGTGATGTTTTAATTGAAGGTGCTTATATAAAACAAATAGCTGAAAATATTGAATTTAATGACGCTATCATTATTGATGCATCAGGAAAATATTTAATTCCTGGAATGATCGATGATCAGGTACATTTCCGTGAACCCGGACTAACACATAAAGCAAACATCGGAACAGAAAGTAAAGCAGCTGTTGCTGGTGGTATTACTTCTTTTATTGAAATGCCCAATACCATTCCGCAAGCAACTACTCAAGATTTACTAGAAGATAAATTTGAAATAGCTAGTAAAACGTCTTATACTAACTATTCCTTCATGTTTGGAGGAACAAATGATAATTTAGAAGAATTATTAAAAACAGATCCTAAAAATGTGGCTGGAGTAAAGTTATTCTTAGGATCATCAACAGGGAACATGTTAGTGGATAATGAGGAAGTGCTAGAAAAAATTTTCTCATCAACAAAATTACCTATTTCGGTTCATTGCGAAGATGAAGAAACAATCCGCAAGAATACCCAAGAATTTATTGATAAATATGGTGAAGATATTCCTATTAAAAATCACCCGATAATTCGAAGTGAAGAAGCTTGTTATTTATCATCATCAAAAGCTATTGAGCTTGCTAAAAAAACAGGGGCGCGATTACATGTTTTTCATCTTTCGACAGCAAAAGAAATGGAATTATTTAGAAATGATATTCCGCTAAAAGAGAAACAAATTACAGCTGAGGTCTGTGTTCATCATTTATGGTTTTCAGATAAAGACTATGATGAAAAAGGAACGTTAATTAAATGGAACCCTGCTGTAAAAACAGAAAATGACAGGGATGCTTTATGGGAAGCACTGCTTGATGATCGCATTGATGTAATCGCAACAGATCACGCTCCTCATACGTTTGAAGAAAAAAACAATAAATACACCAAGGCTCCTAGTGGTGGCCCTCTTGTTCAACACGCCGTCATTGCTATTCTTGAAAAAGTAAAAGAAGGCGTTATACCAATTGAAAAAGCTGTTGAAAAAATGAGTCATAATCCTGCGATTCTTTTTAATATAGAAAAAAGAGGTTATATCAAGGAAGGGTACTACGCAGATATAGTCCTAATTGACCCTAATCAAAACTGGATGGTAGAAAAAAACAATCTTCTATATAAATGTGGATGGTCTCCCTTCGAAGGACAAAAGTTTTCTACTAAAATAACACATACTTTTGTCAATGGTAACCTTATATATAATGATGGTATATTTAATGATCAAGTTAAAGGTAAACGCTTAGTATTTGAAAGACAATGAAAAATATAATCTTTATTATTTTCTTAAACCTTTTGGTATCTTGTTCGAGTAATACTATCTATGAAAAACCAAACGATTTAATTCCGAAAGATACAATGGTAGCTTTTTTAACAGATATGTATATAGCATCATCCGCTAAAGAATTAAAAAACAAACTTCAAAAAAAAGAACCTAGTTATATTTTTCTAATCTACGATAAATATAAAATTGACACTACCAGATTTGATAAAAGTAATAAATACTATACCTCTAGAGTAGATGAATACTCTGAGATTTTAAAGCAGGTAAAAAATAATATTGATAGTCTTAGCACTTTATATCGTAATAAAAAAAGAGCCAGAGACTCTGTAAAGGTGGAACCTAATGATATTATAAAAACAAAAACCCCTCTCATTTCGAGACCTAAAGATACTGTAAAACCTAAGGATTTAATTCCAAAAGACACCATGATCGACATCATGAAGTATGTACAGCATTTTCAAAAAAAAATGGAAGTAAAAAAACCTAATAAGCTAATTAAAAACCGTATTTACTATTTTGATTCTATTCAGTCAAAATATAAGATTGATAGTTTAAGGCTCGATAAAAGTAGAAAATACTACATGTCTCAAAAAGATCTATTTACTGAAATGCTAAAAGAAACTAATAAAAGTAACGATAGTTTAATAGAAAAAGAGACAAAATCAAGAAAACAATTGTAATTCAATAACATATTTTATTTATACAAACCTAAAAACTTATTATAAGATTTATTGTCTATTCATTTTTTTCAATTTATAATCCTGACAAATAAGAGCTATCGATTTTGCAATAGGCGTAAACTCATGACTAATTATTTGTTTGATTTTTTCTGAAGTGTAAAACGATTGAGAATGAGATGAACGTGCTGAATTTTTTGTTAGTAGTGGCTTTTTTCCCGATAATTTGGTTATTACCCAGTCAATTCTCCAAAAAAATTCAGTAAAAAATTTTCCAATTTTTACATTCGGAGCTTTTTTATCAAATTCTTTTGCTATCATCGTTAATATTTCTTTGAATGACTTATTCTCTGAAACAAGAATAAAACGCTCATTATCAATACTTGATTCTACCAGACTAATCATGGCTCTAACAACATCCTTTACACATACAAAACCTGTAATTCCATTCGTATAAAATTTAAAATTGTTATCAACTCTCTTAAATAGTAAACCAGATCCTTCATTCCAAAATCCACTTCCAAGAATTACGCCTGGATTTACAATAACAACGTCTAGCCCTTCCTGACTACCACGCCAAACTTCCATTTCAGCTCCATACTTTGAAATTGCATAACCATGTTGACTACCATCATCAGACCACTCATTATCTTCATTTATATATTTTTCATTTAAAGAATCTCCTATAGCTGCAATCGAGCTTACAAAACAAAATTTTTCTATTTCAAAATCAATAGAAAAATTAATCATATTAGCTGTTCCATTAATATTTATATCACGCATTTTTTTATAGTCTGATGGATCAAAAGAAACTAATGCTGCACAATGATAAACTTTAGTAACTGGATATGAAAAAACTCTACTTAGAGATGGAATATCCGTAATATCAGCTTTAATCCACTGTATTTTATGAAAAATCTCATCAATATTATTGCCATAGTATAAGAAAACTTTTTTTACACTTTCTAATTTTTCTTTTCTCCTGTAAATAGCTAAGATACTGTCATTAGACAATGCTAAATGATATAATAAATGCGATCCGACTAATCCTGTTCCTCCCGTTACTAAAATCATATTACGAAAATAGAATTTTTTGTTTGATAAATGTATCTTTGTTTACTTAAAACGATAAAGATATGACCAAGAATTTAATTGAAGAGTTACAATGGCGTGGAATGATTCACGATATTATGCCTGGAACAGAAGACCAATTACAAAAGGAAATGACGACAGCGTATATTGGTTTTGATCCAACTTCAGATTCGTTACATATCGGTAGTTTAGTCCCTATCATTTTGTTAGTACACATTGAAAAGGCTGGGCACAAGCCAATTGCTTTAGTAGGAGGTGCAACAGGAATGATTGGTGATCCATCTGGAAAATCAGATGAACGTAATCTCTTAAATGAAGAAGCGTTAGCGCATAATGTTGCTGGAATTAAAAGAACATTAGGGCGTTTTCTAGATTTTGATAATGGTGCTGAAAATTCTCCAGTATTGGTGAACAATTACGATTGGATGAAAGATTTTTCATTTATCGAATTTGCTCGTGATGTTGGAAAAAGAATTACAGTAAACTATATGATGGCAAAAGATTCTGTAAGAAAGAGGATTTCTGGCGAAGGTGGAGCTGGAATGAGTTTTACAGAATTTACTTATCAGTTAATTCAAGGATACGATTTCTATCATTTACATAAAGCGCACAATTGTAAACTTCAAATGGGTGGTTCAGATCAGTGGGGAAATATTACTACTGGAACTGAATTAGTGAGAAGAATGAATGTTGGAGAAGAGGTAAAAGCATATGCAGCTACTTGTCCATTGATTACCAAAGCAGATGGTTCTAAATTCGGTAAATCTGAAGGCGGTAACGTATGGTTAGATGCTGACAAAACATCTGTATATAAGTTCTACCAGTTTTGGTTAAATACTTCGGATGAAGATGCTGAAAAGTATATTAAAATCTTTACATTCTTAGATAAAGAAACCATTGATAGTTTAATTGAAGAACATAAAGAAGCACCTCATGTAAGAGTTTTACAAAAGCGATTGGCAGAGGAGGTAACGATTTTTGTACATTCAAAAGAAGAATTAGATAAAGCAATTGCAGCGTCGAATATCTTGTTTGGGAAATCTACTGCGGAAGATTTAAAGGGTTTGGATGAGCAAACATTCTTAGATGTTTTTGATGGAGTTCCTCAAGCTTCTGTTTCTAACGAAGATTTTTCTGAAGGATTGGATATGATTGGTGCATTAGCCGCTAAGACAAATTTTTTAAAATCTAATGGAGACGCGAGAAGAGCTTTAAAAGAAAATTCTATATCTGTAAATAAAGAAAAAGTGAAAGAAAGCTATACTATAAGCAATAAAGATTTAATAGCTAATAAATATGTTTTGCTCCAAAGAGGTAAGAAAAACTACTTCTTATTAAACGTAGAACAAGTCTAAGAAACAGCCTTGAGTTCAAATATTAAAGGGCATCTTTTACAATTGATGCCTTTTTTCAAATATTTATTACAACATTTGTTCTTTGGTTTTATACAATTTGAAGAACACAAATCACTGCACGAATTACGTATATTAATATTTGTTAATTCCGAGCTAGAAACGGACATCAGCTTTTTAATATCTTGGTAAAAAACAATCATCTTTCTAAGTAAATCATTGCAAATATACGTTTTTTATTTAGAATAAATTAAAATTAAACAAAGCCTCATTAATTTTTCAAAAATCGCCTTTATTAAATCATGCAATTTTTATTGCGAAGTTCTCTAAAATTTACACTTACTTGAACAAGCAATTAAATTTGAAAAACTAACTGATTACCACATTAAGATATTCAAGATATAAACACTATCGGTACATCAGATATAGAAAATCATCTGATTATAAGTATGTCAAGTCGATAATTTGATCTTTTAAAAAAACATAAAAAACTATCTTTCAGAAACTTATTTAAAAAAAACAACAATTAAAATATTTCTTTATAAGAAATTTCATTTTGTTAGGTATCCTTACTATATTTGCATTGTTAACTTTATAAAAATTAATTATGACGTAATACATCTATTTTAATCAAAAAAATATTCCTTAAATAACACATAGGTGATATTAGAAATCATTTCTAATACTCAGCATAGAAATTTAAAAAATTAATAATATTAATCAATTAAACTGATGTTTATAATTAGAATAATTTAAATCAGAAGTGTTCCTTATCGAACATTTTTCCTTCTTATCTAGAAATAAAATTCATGATGTTTTTTTTTGAAAGAAGGACGAGGAAAGCTATTTTTGTTACGCAAATTTCTGTTTAAAATTTATTTCTTAAACAACTATAAATCTTGTTAAAAAATATAATAACATATCTTTTTGTATTTCTTTACTTTATAGCCATGCTTAGGCCTATCAAAGCCTATGTAGAGTATGTTATAAATTATGACTACATTTCAAAAGTGTTGTGCATTAACAAAGATAAGCCCGAAATGCGTTGTAACGGAAAATGTCAATTAGTGAAGAAACTTAAGCAACAAGAGGAGAACGATTTTAAATCGTTAGAGATTTTAATTGAAGAGTATCCGATTGGTTTCATATCCATTTTAAGTTTACAAATCCCGCAGCATAGCTTTTCACTTTACTTAAAAGATCACTTTAATCATATTGAAAATTACTTTTATTTAAGAATTCAAAAAGTATTTCATCCACCAGTTACATAAAATCGTAGTGTATATAGAAAAGATGTTTTTACAACTGTATGTGTTTTAGTAGATACACATTGATGATACTACTAAGCATTATTTCTTATATATACTTATTTTCTTTACCCCTATTATGTGAGTGACTATTTGTCTTCTACAATCTATGGTACTTGAAACATAGATATGTATTAGATGGCAGATCGCTACTTGAAAACACCTAAACAAATACTTTTACCTATTCTACTCATGTTTCATTGGGAGTAGATGTATTAAATAACAAAAAATGAAAAAAATAACAATACTTATAATCACCCTACTTATAATTACTTCATGTGGTAACAATGAAGAACTAGACTCTATTTTGGATGGAAAAAACAATGTTAAAATTGAATTTGATAATGGATTCAAAAATGATAAATTGATATTAGGATCAGCGTATACTAATGCTAATGAAGAAATATTAAAAATAACCTCTTTTGACTATATCGTAAGTAACTTTACTTTAATCTCTGATAAGGGAGAAGAAATAAAATACCTTAAAGAAAACAACTACTTTATTATTAGCGAAGGCGGAAATGATAAAATCAAGAATACTGGAATTATATTAAAAGACATACCTGCAGGAAAATATACAAAAATAAAGTTTGGGATCGGAGTTGACAGAGAACGATTTCTTCAGGGACAAGCAGTTCAAGGTGACTTTTGGACATTAGCAGAAGATTATAATCTTACCTGGAGCTGGCAAGCTGGCTATAAATTTATAGTTTTAGAGGGTACTTTTACATCTGATGATAAAGAAAAAGATGCCCCTTTTATGCTTCATATAGCTAGCAGAGGTAGTAATGGTGACGATCTGTATAGGGAAATTGAACTACCAATGGATTTAGCTATTGTTAGTAATGAACAATCACCTCAATTGCATATCAAAGTTAATGCTAGTGCAATGCTGGATGGTAACGAAAAGATTAAACTTGCTGATCAGTCGACAGTGATGGGAGGACCTAATGCACTAAAAATTGCAGATAACTGTAAAGATATGTTCTTCGTCCATCATGTGCATAATGCAAACCACCACTAAAAAAGAAAATTAAAGAAAGATTGAGTTTTTGACAAACCATATTTAAAAAACGTTTTTTAGCGAGTAACTAAAAAATCAATAAAGTCATGGCTTTTCAGATCTCTTCTCTTCACAAAATCTTAAAATAAATACTACTTTTTCTTTGTACAGGAAAAATATTTGAATGTACCAAGGAGAAATACATCATATGAATTAAACTAATTGTTAATACATGAGAAAACAATTCGTGATATTATTATTAGGTTCTTTTTTGAGCTGTAAAAATCAAGAAGTTTATACGAATGTTGATCTGGTTTTTGAGCAACCTTCAAATTTTCCGGAACCCAGCTATGATTTAAATACAAATCCAATAACTGAAAAAGGTTTTGAATTAGGCAAAAAACTATTTTACGACGGAAACTTATCATCCGATGGGGTAGTTTCGTGTGCGTTTTGCCATCAACAAAAGTTTGCATTTACCCATCACGGACATCGTTTAAGTCATGGGGTAGAAGAACGAGAAGGTAAACGTAATTCTCAACCCATTCAAAATATGGCATATCAAAAACAATTTTCATGGGACGGAGCCGCATTTCATTTAGATTTATTCCCTATCATTCCTATTACAAATCCTGTTGAAATGGATGAAACAGTGAGTAATGTCATGCAGAAATTAAAAAAGAACAATGATTATAAAAAACTTTATGAATTGGCTTTTGAAGATGGACAAATCAATGCTGAAAATACTTTCAAAGCAATGTCTCAATTCATGAATATGATGATTTCGTCTAACTCTAAATATGATCAATATAAGCGAAATGAGAACGATGTAACTTTCTCCTCACAAGAAAAAAAGGGTTTACAACTTTTCAAAAAAAAATGTGCCTCTTGCCATGCTTCAGACTTGTTTACTGATGATTCCTTTAGAAACAACGGACTCCCTATTAATCCTAATATAAATGATTTGGGAAGGATGACAGTTACCTTACTCGAAAAAGATAAATACAAGTTTAAAGTACCTAGTCTACGAAATGTTGAGGTAACTGCTCCGTACATGCACGATGGAAGATTCGGCTCCTTAAAATCCGTATTAGACTTTTATACTAGTGGGGTACAAGAAACAGAAAACTTAGACCCCCTACTAAGAGGTGAAAATCAAACCTTAGGAATACAGCTAAATGAAAAAGAAAAGATCGATATAATAACATTTTTAAAAACACTAACAGATTATGAATTTCTTTCAGACAAAAGGTTTGCTGAGTAAAATTCTCATACTTTTAACACTATTTCTTGCAACTCAAATGATAAAGGCCAATAATCCATGCCCTAAATTTCACCTTCATATAATGGAAGAATGTGATGCTTGTGGCTGTAGCAATAATGGAGGTAGCTTAGGTTTAGGAGGCGTAATAGAAAACAACTTTATAGGTATCAGATACCTACACCAAAAATACCAATCAAAAGATGGTATTTTTGATAACTCTCCAACAATTAATGAATATTTTAATACCATTCAGATTTGGTCAAGAATTCCTGTGATAAAAGATTATCTAGAGGCGCAAATATTTATGCCTATACATTTTCATCAAAGAGTATATTCAAATAAAACAACAAAAATTGATGGGCTAGGAGATATTTCTTTTCTTGTAAATTATACTCTCTTGAACAAAAATTACAGCAAGTATCGTAAAGAAAAAAATAAAATATTCTCCTATAATCATATTTTAAAACTAGGAACAGGGTTGAAGCTTCCTACAGGTACCTTTAATGAAACTATCAATAACGCTGTTAATCCTAGTTTTCAACTAGGAACAGGAAGTATTGACTTTTTAGCGAGTTGTCAATATATATTCAAGCACAATAATTTCGGAGCTACAAACTACCTAAACTATTTTGTAAAGACAAAAAATAGTGATCAATACAAGTTTGGTAATCAATTTAATTTTAACTCCACTATTTTTTATGCATTTGAGGATGTTAAGAAAAATAAATTCGTCCCATCTCTTGGTGTATCTGGAGAGTTTTATCAACCCAATGAAATACTTGGAATTCCCATTAGAAATACAAAAGGATATGCTATCTTTTCCAATATAGGAGCAGAATATAACTCAAAAAAAATTACGCTTGGACTTCTAACGATGTATCCGATTAACCAGGAACTTGCACAAGGTACTATTCAAATAAAATATAGATCAAGTGTCTACCTAAATTATAATTTTTAAATCATAAAAGATGAACGGAAAAAACATAATTCTAATTGTCTGTATTTTTGTTACCCTTACTACAGTAAATTCCCAAACACAATTTAAAGGAAAAATAACAGATGAAAACAATCTTCCGTTAGTAGGTGCTAATATCTTTTCTACTGAAAAAAAAGCAACTGGAACTATTTCAGACACCAATGGAAACTTCATCATAAAATCTTCTAATGGTAATGTAACCATTTCTATGATAGGATATGAAACAAAAAAGACGATCCTTGAGCCTCGTCTAACAAACACTATCATGTTAATCACTAAAAATGAGGGGCTCGAAGAAATCGTAGTTTCAGCAAGTAGAGAAATTCAAAAAAGAAGCGAAGTACCTGCATCAATTGGGTTACTAACAGCAAAACAGATTGAAGAGACAAAGGCTTTTGGTATTGAACAGATAATTAACCAAGTTCCAGGGGTTTTCATGAGTACCTCAAAAGCTTCTGGTAATGAACAACATTTCATGGCCGTCCGATCTCCTATTTCTACAAAATCATTATTTTTATATTTAGAAGACGGATTGCCTATTAGACCTGTAGCAGTATTCAACCATAATGCTCTGTTGGAAATGAATAATACTACTTTTGATAGAGTTGAAGTTTTGAAAGGCCCAGCATCAAGTATTTACGGAAGCGAAGCTATTGGAGGGAGTTTTAACTTCATAACAAAAAAACCAAATGAAGAACTTAAAGGTTCGGTAGGTTTTCAAATCAATAATTTAGGACTTACCAGATATGAAGCGGAAGCATCGGCAACATTGAATAAAAAGTACGGATTTTATGTTGGAGGACATCATGCAAGAAGAGATAATGGTTTAATTGGACACTCCGATTATGAAAAAACAGCAATAACATTTAAAAATGTAAATGACTTTTCTGAAACATTACAATGGATTAATAGCATTACTTTAATCGATTATCGCTCCGATATGTCGGGATCTTTATCTGAAAAAAACTATTTTGATGGCAATTATGAAAGCAATCAAACTTTTACAGAAAGAGTCGCTAAATCGTTCAGATTTAGATCTACATTAAATAAAGCTTGGAATAATTCACACAAAACTGCAATTAATTTTGTTTATAGAAATAACGAAATGAATCAAATCCCATCCTATAGAATCAGACAAAATAGAGTTTCTGGAGTTTTAGACGGTACAGGAAAAGGGGAAATCAATTCTAATAAGTTTCAAAGTTATGTTGGGTTAATTCAACACAAAATGAATTTCGGCTTTGCAAACTCTAGTTTAATTCTTGGAACAACGGCTGACTTTTCACCCCAAACGTATGAGGCGGAAAAAATTGATGTTAATGTAAATACTGCAACGGCGCAAAACGTTGGGTATACGGTAAGAAATGATCAATATATTATGAAATATGATGCCGATATCTTTAATTATGCTGGATACGCTCAATTTGAAATATCGCCACTTAGAAAAGTAAAGCTTACTGCAGCTATACGTTACGATGGCTTTACGTATGACTATGATAATTTAGATGAGGGTAATTCAGGAGTTGTTGACACAACAGTTAGTTATGAAAATATAGCTCCTAAATTAGGTATAAACTTCGACCTCCATAAAAATATTGGAATTTATTCCAATTATTCTAAAGGATTTACACCTCCACAAATAAGTACGTTATTCCGAAACGGAAAAAATAATACAGGGTCAGTTTTCTCATTAAAACCATCGAGGTTTCATAACTATGAAATTGGTGGGTATTTTATGATTCCTTCAAAGTTAAAAGTTGATATTACTTTATACCAATTAGACGGTTTTGATCGATTAATTTCTTTAAGATCTGATGACGGAAGTTTTATTCAAAAAAACGCAGGAAAAACAAGATCTGTTGGAACCGAATTAGGAATAAAATACTCAATATTAGATAATTTAGATATAAATTATAACGGAAGTTACGCTACACATAAGTATATTTCTTTTTTTGAAAACAATATTGATTATTCAAATACAAATATGCAAATAGCTCCCAATTATATAGCTAATACTACACTGAATTATCGCCCAATAAAAGATATTTTATTCACTATTGAACACGAACAAGTAGGTTCTTATAACACAAGTTTTGAAGGACAAGCAATTGTTGGAACTGATAATAGTAATGACCCAATCTTTGGAACAACTAACTATGCAGGTCATAATGTTTTCAATGTAAGAGCGAACTTTACCTATCGTCAATTCGAAGTTTGGGGGCAGGTTTTAAATGTATTTGATAAACTTTATGCTGTAAGAGCTTTATATAGCCGATGGTCAAGAGAAAACACCTACAGTATTGGTAATCCAAGAGCATTTCATTTTGGTATAAAATATAACTTTTAAACTACAGGGGCATCCCCTTGATTTTAAATATGAAAGATAGAAAATTAAATCAATGGTTGTGGAAATGGCATTTTATAGCAGGACTCTTTTCTTTACCATTTGTGATGGTTTTATCTGTTACTGGCGCTGTGTATCTTTTTAACCCTCAAGTTGAAGAAGCTTATAAAAGATCTATGACTAAGGTTTTAAGTAGTAAGGTTTCGAAGCTTTCTTATCAGCAGCAGTGGTTAATTGCAAAAAAGAATATAAAGCAACCATTGAACTCTATAATTGTATCAAATGATGACCAGCTTACTACTGAATTTGTAGCGGGAAGGTTCAGTCATAAAAAATCAGTTTTTGTCGATCCGAATACGGGTGAAGTAACGGGTAAGTTCTCACCGAAAGATACTTGGATGTATACAATCAGAAAACTACATGGTGAGCTTCTAGGCGGTTCTTTTGGAACAAAAATAATTGAATTAATAGCCTGTTGGATGATTGTATTAATTATCACTGGACTCTATATTTGGTGGCCTTTTAAAAAAGAAGTTAGGAGCGTGTTTTTTCCAAAATTAAACAAAGGTAAACGTATTTTTTACAGAGACTTACATGCAATTCTAGGATTTTGGTTTTCTGGATGGCTTTTGTTAGCCTTGGCTGGAGGATTGCCATGGACAGATGTTTTCGGTAGCGAATTTAAGTGGATTCAGAAAATAACAAACACAGGGTACCCTAAAACATGGAACGGCAATGGATTATCCTCAGAACTCCAAAAAAATCCGCTTGCTTTAGATAAAATGATAACAATAGCCAAAAATCAAGACTTAAAAGGAGAGTTGTATATAGGATTACCCAAATCAAAGAAGAGTACTTTTAGTGTTCATAATAAAACTTTCGACTTAAAAGCTCAAAAAATGATACACTTTGATCAATATAATGGAAATTTGATTAAAGCGCATAACTGGGGTGATATAGGCGCTTTAATGAAAGCCAGATTGTGGTTGATGGCATTTCATCAAGGACAACTAGGAGGGTGGAATTTTTGGTTAATGTTTATTATTGCCGTAGCCCTAACCTTTATAAGTTTGGCAGCAATAATGTCATATCTATTAAGAAAACGAAAAGGAAGTTTAGGCATCCCCAACATTCCTAAATCATTTTCAATACCACCATTGCTATATGTTATTATAATTATCCTAGGTATTATTTTACCTCTTTTTGGATTGAGTATTTTAATAATTTATTTAGCAACTATAACCAGTCAAAAAACTTCTAGGCATTAAAATTAATTCCTTAATTTTAAGTTAAAAAAGTAATTCATCTTGCAAGAATTAGTAATTTTAGAGACTAATCACATAATAATTAATAAAAAAACATAAATATGAAAACATCAATATTATCAATTATTATTTTTGTTTTAGCCCTAATCTCTTCAAACGAGCTCAATGCACAAAAATTCCCGAGTTTGGATAAAAGTCCGATGGATGCAGCTTCTTACCCATCAAGCTATCGAAATTCTGACAAAAAAATTAAAATTATATACAGCAGACCTCAACTAAAAAGTAGGAGCCTTTCAAAGCTAGCTCCTGCCAATAAAATATGGAGAACTGGAGCAAATGAAGCTGCAGAAATTACTTTTTATGAAGAATTAAACTTCGGAGGAAAAAAAATAAAACCAGGAACTTATTCTCTTTTCTCTATTCCTAGCGAAAATGAATGGACCATTATTTTGAGTAGTGCCAAAAATGTTTGGGGATCTTATTTTTATAAGGAAAGTGAGGACATTGCAAGAGTTAAAGCAAAAGTATCCGAAAGTAAAAATAATATTGAAGCCTTTTCAGTTACCTTTGACGGAGAGGATGATAAATTTAATATGTATTTGGGGTGGGGTAACACCATTGTAACCGTACCGATAAATAAATAAAGAACTTTCTTCTTTCAAAAAACTTATAAAAGTTGATTTTTAGAAACTCTAAAAATCAAATTATTAAACCGTATTAATATATAAATACGCTTTGTTCTTTTTGGATGAACAAAGCGTATTATTCTTCTTTTCATAAGCAATTTTTATACTATTAAAAGATTGTAGTATACAAATCGTTTAAACACTTCTAATATTATTTTGATATCTGTAATAATAAAACTGAATTTAATTACTTCTTAAAAGAAATAAACACGTCTCGAAAAGAAGTCACGTTTTATAAACACAGCCACCTTTAAAACTGAAAACCAAACAACAACAGTCTTATTTCTTCATTTAATGGCAAAAAATTTATAACTAATAACCATCCATTTTTTTATTAGCTTTTAAGTGAGAAATGAAAAAGTATTTTCTAGTATTAGACCTTATACCATGATGAATAAGACACGCAATAACCTTGTTTAAATTTGACTTCAATTTCTTATTTATCTAGTATTTATAACCCTTTCCAGAAACATCTAAAATGTAGCTAGCATTAGAAATAGTATCACGAATTGCAGTTCAAAATAAAAACTTCTTCGTAAAAAAACTTATTAAACATCTTTTGTCAAAAAACACAATTTTCTGAAATTTATAAAAAAGCTATGAAAATCGCTCTATAGTTTAATCATTGTACATTAAGTGTTTTTTTTCTTAGACATAAGCCAACTACCACTCATGAAATTATCTAATTTTAAAACACTTAAATCAAAAGTATTTCTCATTGATGTTACAAAAAAAATTAAACACACTTTTCAAATTAAACTTTATTTGTTTTATTAAAAAAAATATAATTTTTTGTTAAAAAACAAAAAATAAAAAACAAAAATCCTAAAAAACAGTAATTTAGCCACGAAAATAAAATAAAAAATAAAATGGTAAGCAAATTTAAAATGCTATCGACAAAATCGTTGATAGTAACTGTACTTTTGGCTACTTCTTGTGCCAACGACGATTCTGCAATAACTGCAATTGATCATCAAAATGAAATCTCAAATGACCTAAAAACAAGAAATCGCTCTAAAGATAAACTTTCATGGGGAATTCAAAAAATTGGTTATCAAAATGTTGAAAACGACCAAAATTACTCTGGAAAAAAGATTTGGATTATTGACTCAGGAATTGCTAAAATAGATGCTTTAAACATAAATGAAGATTTAAGCAGAAATTTTGCTCCAGATTCTAATGGCAATATAGACCCTAAAGCATGGACAGATCAAAGGGGTCATGGAACGAGTGTCGCTGCTGTAGCGGCCGCAAAAGAGCTAGGAAATGGCTATACAGGAGTAGCTGCCGGAGCTGAAGTTGTAGCTATTAAAATTATTAATGAAAGAGGAAATATAGCTCCTATCTTAATAGATGCCTTGGCTTATGTAAACGATAAAATTAAACCAGGAGATGTGTGGAACATGAGCTTAGGGTCTTTACGTCCTTTAGATGCTATGGGAAGCGAAGATTTAGAGAATTGGAAAGAAATTCAGATACTTCTTAAAAAACTAGAAAAAAAAGCCCCTGGAACAATTGCAGCAGGAAACTTCCCAGCACCTTTAGATAAATATCCTTATCCAGAAAGTTATTTTTCAGATAATCATGATCAAATTTATATTGTTGGCGCTGTGAATGAAAATGAAAAAGTACTAGGTGCCTTTGGGAAAGTTATCGATTTCTTTGCCCCAGGCTATAATTTACCTATTTTAACCAACAAAGGAGTTCTTGATAATGATAATGATTCCGATAATCAAGGAACTTCATTAGCGGCTCCGCATATAGCAGGATTACTATTTATTGGACATTATGACACAAGTCATTCTATAAAAGAACAAGAATTTCGTGCTGGTCTTAAACAAGAATCAAGACCTATTCCAGTTATACTAAACACTCGAAAATAATACACACTTTTTAAAATAATACTTAAAATTATATTATATAATTTTAAGTATTATTTAATTATAGTACAGTAGTAAGGACTGCCATTATATATATTTATTAAACAATCGTACCCCCCCTTAATGCTTTTTTACTGTTTTTTCTTGTAATTACTCCTCATTTCATTTTTACTTAAGTGTAGAACAAAAGTAGCATTAAAGCCAAAATGAAAATTACCGTCATGAAAATTAAAATTATTTTTTGTTTGAGTAATAAAGGTGTCATCCGCATAATTTCGAACGTTGGTAATTTGAAACTGCAATAATAAATGACTTAACTCCCAATTAACTCCAATCATAAAGGGATTGTAAGATGTGACTATTTTGCTCGTGTTAAAAACCTTATAATATTCTGAAACAAAAGAAACATGCCCTCCAACTTTATATCGAGCTCCAAACCCTAAAGCGAACTGATTTTTGGGTTGCCCTTCAAAAACACTATGATTTCTTGTGATAAAAATAGGAGAAAATTGAGCTGAAAACTTGGTGTTGAATTTCCTTGCAATTAACAGCTGTAAAGTATAACTGTATACTGATGATTTGTTACTATCAGATGTAAGTACCCCATATTGATCGTATTCTTGTAATGCTTCTTTATTCCGATGAGAAATAGTTTGAAGCAAGACCATGCTCAATGGAATTTTTTTAGATTTTTTTAACTGTTTTAAAAATTTATATTTTAAATAACCTTCTGTAATTTTATCAAAATTTGTATAGCTAACCCCCATAGTAAAGTTATTTGTAATGGCATAGTCCAAACCGAATCGAGTACTTACTTCGTCTGCTAAAAATCGTTGTGTTGTTCCTTCCTTATGATTCCAAAACCGATTATAAAGAGATATTTCAAGAGCACCCTGTTTTCTTGTTTCTATGGAGTGCCCTAATCCTATTCTTGTAGTTTTAAAAGTAGCAATTTCATAAACTGGTGTACTTGGAAATTCTTTATCTAGTTGATTTAATAAATCTTGAGCAATAAGAAATGAAGGGAATAATAATAATAATATAAGTTTAGTTACTTTCATATGGCAAATAGTTGAGATTAAACTTTACCAAAACAACTTTGGCAATATTATTAGATAAAATTGGAGGAATTTTAATATTAAAATCATTCACTGTTAAATTAAATTCTCCCTTTAGTTGAATTGCTTCTTTCGATTTTGAAATAGTCGTTTTTACCTCTATTTCTTTCGAAATTCCATGTATCGTAATAATCCCATTAATCAACCGGGTTTGTTCTCCATTCTCTTCTATATTAAATTTTTCAAGAGATCCCTCAAAAGTAGTTTTTGGATACATATCAGATTCAATATAGCTTTCATTGAAATGCTCATGCATTAAATCTTTTTTAAAAACAAAAGCTCTCATCAACATACTGATAGCTATTTTTTGATTGTCAAGATCAATAAGACTTAATACGTGATTATTTTCTGCTTCAATGTTTTCAAAGGAAGCATAAGAAAAGAAAGTGACTTGTCCTTGTCTGGCTATAAATTGATTAGATAACGAATCTCTAGCAAAAGTAGTTGGAAAAGCGAGTAATAAAACTAAGAGTTTATTCATTGTTTTTTAAAGTGTCTAAATAACAGTTTAGAAGAATAATATCTTTTAAATATCCTTTACAAACGCCTTTTATATAGACTAATTGATTTTTTTTAAGTTGATTAACTAATTCTCGTTGGCTTTCATCAATATCACAAATAATACTTGTATTTTCTGAATTCCCTACTAAAAACACAGTTTTTCTATTGTTTAGGAATGAAACTTCTTTAACTCTTCCAAATACTTCTATTACCTTATTTCCATACAAGCTATCTGCTTGTTTTTCGTCATATGAATATAATTTCATAAGACTCTCTGAAGCAATACTAAAACAAGGTTCAGAGTATTCAATTTTGTTTGTATTGGTAAAAAAACAATACAAGATAAATCCAAATAAAAGAACGAAACTACTGTTAATAAATAAATACTGTTTTTTAATCATTAGGAAAAATGAAAAATCCATTTCAAAGAAACTCATTTATTTTAATAAATTTAGCACAATTTTGTTGAGAAAAGAAAAAATGGGTTTGAAAAAGGAAAAAAACGAGTTGTATTTGTGAGTATATGATATAAAAAATGAAGAAAGACAAGTTATATTTATTTACAGTATTAGCCATTACAGTGGTGTTTCTTATAATTTCCGTTGTTGGAGTTCAATATTTTATTAAGGTAAGTGCTAATCAATTAATAGAAGTACAGGTAGAAACGAGTAAAAGAGAAGCAAATGAAATTGCTGGTATCTTGAATTTTCAATTAAAAACAGACCATGATAAGAAAGCTATTTTAAAAAACTTTCAGCAAATCATATCAAAAAGTAGTTCTGATACATGGTTCATTTCTATTTTCGATTGGTCTGGGAAAAAAATATGTCATCCAGATATTACAAAAATTGGAGAAGCTGTAAATTCAAAACCTAATTTATTAGCATCATTGAAAGAAAAAAATAATTCCGAAAATTTACATGATTTACTAGTTTCAAATAGTGCTATTAGAAAAAATGAAAAGGCTATTTCAGAAGTGATACATATTGCACCTGTACAAAGTTCCGACTTGATTGTTGCTGCTAATGTAAATATCAATAACATTCATAAACAATTAAAAAGGTTAAAACGTAATTTCTATATGATTTTTTTAATCATGGGAATATTAGTAATTGTTTTATCATCTGCTGCCGTTAGAATTATTGGAAGTAGTTATGAGAAACAACTTGAAATGAAAAACTCTAATTTAGCTAATGAAGTAATTAATCTTTCCAGATTGAATACAGATTTAATCTCCTATCAAGAAAAAAAAGAAAAAGAAACGAATGAGGTTGCGGTTACTTCAGGAAAAATAAATGAAGCTTCTGAAAATAATAAAATCCGAATTCTAACATATATTCGAAACGAATTGGTACCTGTGCTAATTAGTGATATCGCATATATTTATACTGAAAATACAATAACCTACATTGTTTGTTTTGATGGTAAAAAATCTACCTCAAACTCAAGTTTAGATGAAATTCATTCTAATTTAGACGAAACCCTTTTCTTCAGAGCGAATCGTCAGTTTATTATTAGCATATCTGCGATTAATAAAATCATAAAATATGGAAAAAGTCAATTAAAAATTTTACTGAAAGCTAAAATTTCAGAAGAAATTTTAATAAGCAAAAATAAAGCTGCTGAATTTAAGCAATGGTTAAGTATGTAATATTTTAAATCTGTTTTCTCTTTTTAAACATACTAACTGACCATTTCAATAAAGTTTATTGGTTTTTTATTTTTTTAGTCAATTATCTGCATAGTTAAAAAACACATTTAAAGCACCTTAGCATTTAAAATGGAATAGCGATCAAAAGCTTTTCATCTTCAGGTATTCTCTCAGAGTAGCTCATATGCATTCTGAAAATATTCTTTCTACAAGATTAGTACTCATCAACTTGGTAAATGATAATGTAATTTTTTTAAAAAAACAAAGCTCACTAGGGAGCCACTAACCTTAGTTTAGATAAATGAAGTGCATTAAGTAGAGGCAACGTTTATGTTACACGTATACTCAAGTAATGGGTAATCTATTTTGCTAAGAGGTCAAATTCATTAGAGAAACAATAATTTAATTAGCATCAGGAAATCTTAATTCTTTATTTTTTAATTCTATTTAAGCCACTAAAACAATATAAAATCAATTAAATCTAAATCATTGTTAATTACTATATATATACTAAGAGTCAAATATAATTAAATCTCTCCGACATGAAATAGAGCATCTCCCATATTAATAATTGGAAAATTGTTTTTTGCAATTATGTAACCACTAATCGGAGCTTTAACAGCATAACTTGTTTCTCCATAAGTATCCATAATCCTCCCAAGAACTTGTCCTTTTTCTATAAATTCTCCATTAGCAATTGTGGAAGAAAATAAACCCGCAACTTTCGCCCTCACCCACTTTCTTTTTTTTAAATGTATACTCTCTCGACTACTCTCAACAGCTAAATTATCATCTATCATACCGAAATAATTTAAAACCCTTAACGTTCCTTTGATTCCTTCTTTAATCGCACGCTCATCTAACCTTAATGACTCTCCCCCTTCGTATACAACTACAGGTATATTATTCTTGTAACACTCATTTCTAAATGATTTGGAAATTAATTTTGATCCAAAAATTAAAGGCGCCTTGAAAACCTTTGCCAACTTCAAACTTTGAGGATCCTTTGGGGTATACCTAATTTGTGGAAAATTATTTCGCTGTGCACCCCCAGTATGATAGTCAATTGCAAAATCAATATTTTTAACTAATTCTTTCATCAAATAGAAGGCGATTCTGCTCGCAAGAGATCCTGATCTAGATCCTGGAAAACTTCGATTAACATCCTTTCCATGCATATTTCTTGTCAAATCAAGAAAACCAAAGACATTAAGTAATGGAATTACAATAACACAACCTTTATAAATTTTATATCGCTTATCAATAAGCATCCTTCTAACTAATTCAATACTATTGATTTCATCACCATGCAACCCTCCCTGTAATAAAACAGTCGGTCCTAACTCATCTCCATTAAAAACATAAACAGGTATCTCTATTAATGTTCCTGTTGCTAATCTGTCAATTGGAATTTTGATTAATTTTGACTCTCCCAACTGAACTCTTTCATTTCTTATTTTTATTTCTTTATTTTTACATGCATCACTGAACATTTTTTTCTAAATATTTAATTATCTTTTCTGCTACATTTATACCCGTATATGTTTCTATTCCTTGCAGTCCTGGAGTAGAATTTACCTCAATTAATAATGCCCCTCTTTTAGATCTTATAAAGTCTACACCTGCTACAGGTAAACCTAATAGATTAGCTGCCTTAACTGCCATTTCTTGTTCTCCGGTAGATAAAATTACTTTAGTTCCCTCTCCTCCTCTATGAATATTAGATCTAAAATCATCATCCAAACCCTTTCTCTTCATTGAAGCAACAACTTCATCTCCAACAACCAATGCTCTTATATCCTCATTATTACTTTCTTCTATAAATTCTTGTAATAGAAAACTAGTATTCATTGTATATAAAGTATCGATCATTGACTTAGCTGACTTCTCTGTTTCGGCTAAAATCACCCCCATGCCATGGGTTCCTTCTTGTAACTTAATAATAACTGGCGCTCCTCCAAGTAGCTCAATTTGTTCTTTAATATTCTCTGTATTCACAGAAAAAACGGTGTCTGGTATAGGAATATTTTTTCTGTTCATTATTTGTAAAGTTCTTAACTTGTTTTGAGCTCTTAAAATTCCCAATGATCGCGCTGTGCTGAAAACGCCACTCATTTCAAACTCTTTTACAATTGCAGCTCCATGATTAGTTATAGAAGCCCCAATCCTAGGAATAATAACATCTGGCCAATTAATAATATTATTTCCGTTATAAATAACGTGTCTATCACCCCCACTTAATTTTACCGAGCACTTAGCATGACTAATTACATTAACACGATGACCGCGGTAAATAGCCTCCTCATAAAGTCGCTTAGTAGAGTACACTTGCTTACTAACCGAAAGAATAAAAATATTCATAAACAATACTTTGTTTTTTTGTAAAAACTATTAAACTAAACGAAACTTGACCTAATCATATTTGAAAAGACATAATTTGTCTTTCTTTCTCATCAATCTTATGCTGCTTTTAATTCAAAAGAACTTTTAAATTCGACGCAAAGCATTTTCTATCGTTACAAATCTGATATTTTCTTTAACTTTAAAGCATTCGAAATAAAGCTGTTAAATTAATACTTGTTTTTTATTTTACAACTTTATCTTTCAGAAATAACAATTAAATAAATGAAAACATTTATAAACTTATGGTTATTGTTGTTATCGTTAAATATAATAGCACAATTAAAACCAACTTCAGTAGAAAATATCCAACAATTTTTGAGAAAAAAACATAAACTTGATAGTAGCTCCTTAGTTAAAAGGACTACTTTTAAAAATATTGGACCAACAGTTATGAGTGGGCGTGTTGTTGATATTGATGTAAACCCCAATAATACAATAGAATTCTATGTCGCATATGCTTCTGGTGGTCTTTGGTACACCAAAAATAATGGTAACTCCTTCTCTCCTATCTTAGACAAGTCGCAAACACAAAATATTGGCGATATTGCTGTAGATTGGAAAGCAAATATTATTTGGGTTGGGACTGGCGAAAATAATTCTTCCCGATCTTCATATGCTGGAATCGGTATTTTAAAATCTACCGATAATGGGAAAAATTGGAAGAATATGGGACTGTATGATAGTCACCATATCGGTAAAATTCTTATAAACCCTAATAATACTGACGAAGTTGTTGTTGGAGTGATTGGGCACTTGTATTCTAAAAATATAGAAAGAGGTATTTTTAGAACAACTGACGGAGGAGAAACTTGGCACAATACTTTATTTATAGACGACAAAACAGGAGTTATCGATATTCAGCAGGTTCCTGGTAATTTTAATGTTTTATTCGCTGCTTCATGGGAACGTGAGAGAAAAGCTTGGAATTTTGACGGTGATGGTACTAGATCTGCGGTTTATAAGAGTATCGATGCTGGTAAATCATGGAAAAAAATTTCAAAAAACAATGGATTTCCTGAAGGGGAAGGAATAGGAAGAATTGGACTAGCTGTATTTGATGAAAATAAAGTTTACGCTATTCTTGATAACCAATTCAGACGAAAGGAAGAGAAAAGTAATTCTAACACGTTAACTAAAAAAAAACTCATAAGCATCAGTACTTCTGAATTTTTAAATTTAACTGATGAAAAGCTAAATACCTACCTAAAGACAAATGGTTTCCATGAAAAATACAATGCAAAAAATATTAAACAAAAGGTGCGTTCTGGATCCATAAAGCCAATAGATTTGGTAAAATACTTGGATAATGCGAATGCTTTACTTTTTAACACACCAGTTATTGGGGCACAAGTTTATAAAACAATTAATGGTGGTAATTCATGGAGAAAAACACATAAAGGGTATCTAGATGACTTATATTACTCATATGGTTATTATTTTGGCGAAATAAGGGTGGATCCACAAAATGAAAATAAAATTTATGCTTTAGGAGTACCTATTTTAAAATCAAATGACGGAGGCAAGACCTTTTTCTCTATTAGTAAAGAAAATGTACATGCTGATCATCAAACTCTATGGATCAATCCAAATAGATCAGGGCATCTAATTGATGGGAATGACGGAGGGCTGAATATATCTTATGATGATGGTGAAAACTGGATAAAACTAAACTCCCCTGCAGTAGGTCAATTTTATTCAGTTTACGCCGATAATCAAAAAAATTATAAAATATACGGAGGTCTTCAAGATAATGGGGTTTGGGTTGCCAACAATAATGTTGAAATAAATAAATCATGGAAACAATCTGGCAAAAATCCTTATGAAAATTTAATGGGAGGAGACGGAATGCAGATAGCGGTTGATGACAGAGATCCTGATATTGTTTATACTGGTTATCAATTTGGTAATTATTACAGAATTAATAGAAAAACAAAAAAACAAAAACATATTCAACCAAAGCATGATTTGGGAGAGAATCCATTTCGTTTTAATTGGCAAACACCTATTCTATTATCTAAGCATAATCAAGACATTCTTTACTTAGGAGGAAATAAACTGCATCGTTCATTAAACCAGGGGAACAATTGGGAAACTATTTCTAAAGATTTAACTCAAGGGGAAAAAGAAGGAAATGTTGCATATGGGACTCTTACCACTATTTCTGAAAGCCCATTTAAGTTTGGTTTAATATATGTAGGATCTGACGATGGTTTAATTCACATAACTAAAAATAGTGGTGGGTCTTGGGAAAAAATCTCAAAAAACCTACCCAAAAATCTTTGGGTCAGTAGAATTATAGCCTCTAAGCACAAGCAAGAGAGAGTTTACGCTACGCTAAACGGATATCGCTTCGATCACTTTAAAAGCTATATATATAAATCAGATAATTACGGAAAAGACTGGGTTAGTATTAGCCACAATATTCCAAATTCTCCTGTTAATGTTATTAAAGAAGACCCTTTAAAAGAGAACGTTTTATATGTCGGAACGGATAACGGAGCTTACATTACTTTTGATGACGGTAAGAATTGGAACCCATTTTCGAAAATTCCAAATGTTGCTATTCATGATTTAGTCATTCAACCAAAAGCAAAAGAACTAATATTAGCTACTCATGGCCGCAGCTTATACAAAACAAAAATTTCTCATTTCCAACAACTTAAAAATACAAAAGAAAATTTTCTTTTTCCAATTAATGATATTGATAAAAAACCTAGCTGGGGTAGTTCATGGAGTAAGTGGTCAAAAGCCAACATACCCAAACAAATAATAACGTTCTTTTCAAATTCAGACAAAAAATTAACGCTAAATATTAAATCGAAAAACACTACTGTTAATCAAATAATTACTAATGTGTCGAGAGGTTTTAACTATATAGTTTATGACCTTACTTTTTCAAAAAAAGGCAAAATAGATTATTTAAATTATGAAAAAAAAGCTGAAATTAAAAAAGCTGACAACAACATGTATTATTTACCAAAAGGTAAGTATACCGTTGAAGCTTCCTCAAAAAAACAAACTTTTGAGATTAAATAAATAAAGTCATTAAGAATACTATCTTGCCTAGAAAACATCACTTGCGTACTAAAAGATTAATATCTTTGTGCTATGGGAATAATACAAGTAAATAATATCCGTTTATTCACTAATCACGGATGTTTAAAAGAAGAAGCCAAAATAGGATCTGAATACAGGGTAGATCTTGAAATCAAAGCAGATTTAACAACATCTGCAGAATCTGATATATTAACAGATACTGTCGATTATGTACATTTGAATAATATTGTTAAAGACGAAATGGCTGTAAGGTCTAAGTTACTTGAACATGTTGCGAAAAGAATTTTAAATCGTATTTTCAAAGAATTAAGTTTAGTTCAAGAAGCAACGGTAAAAGTAGCTAAAATAAACCCTCCTATTGGAGGAAATGTTGAAGAAGTGGTGATTGTATTAAAAGATATTCGTAAAAATTAAAAAACATTTGTAATAAAGAATAAAAGGTGTAAATTTGCATCCCGAATCACACCAATAAAGGGTGTCGTGGCCGAGTGGCTAGGCAGTGGTCTGCAACACCATCTACAGCGGTTCGAATCCGCTCGACACCTCAAAAACCTAATAATTTAAAATTATTAGGTTTTTTTAAAATTATTCTTTTACAGACTACTCTTTTATTTTTCAGTAACGATAAATTAATTAAAATTACGCATCTTTGTAGTTATGCATATATATCCTATTGAAACAGGCAACTTTAAATTAGATGGAGGTGCTATGTTTGGAGTCGTTCCAAAATCAATTTGGGAAAAAACGAATCCAGCAGACGAAAAAAACATGATTGAAATGAGCATGCGTTGCTTATTAATCGAAGACGGAAATCGTTTAATTTTAATTGATACAGGACTTGGTAATAAACAGTCTGATAAGTTTTTTGGCTACTACTACTTATTCGGTAATTTTTCACTAGACTCCTCCCTTGCTAAACATGGTTTTCATCGCGACGACATCACTGATGTATTTCTAACACACTTACACTTTGATCATTGCGGAGGTGTTATTCAATGGAATGATAATAGATCAGGGTATATACCTGCATTTAAAAACGCTAAAGTTTGGAGTAATGATAGACATTGGCAATGGGCAATTAAACCAAATTTTCGCGAAAAAGCTTCTTTTTTAAAGGAAAACATAATACCTATTGAAGAAAACGGACAACTAAACTTTATCCATCGTAATGCTAAAGATCAAATAGGGTTTGATGTTATCTTTGTAGATGGTCATACAGAAAAACAAATGTTACCAAAAATCAGTTACAAAGGAAAAACCATTGTTTTTATGGCTGATTTACTTCCTACAGTAGGTCATATCCCGCTACCATATGTAATGGGGTATGATACAAGGCCGTTACTCACAATAAAAGAAAAACAAGTTTTTTTAAATGAAGCTGCCGATAATAATTTCTATTTATTTCTCGAACATGATGCTAATAACGAAATATGTACAGTCCAGCATACTGAAAAAGGTGTTCGTTTAAAAGAAAGTTTTAAATTTACAGACATTTTTAATTAAGATAAGAATTATGAGAATTTTGAAGCCCGTATTTTTTTCGGCTATGACTACCGCAATTTTGACAAGTTGTTCTTCTATAAGTAAAATTCCTGTACCTGCAGGAAATAACAATTCAGTAATTATTGCTCACAAAAAATCACCTTTAACAGAATATCAAAAAAATAACTGGCAACACTTAGACCTAGCTAAAGATACGATTCCAGGAATGAGTGTTATCAAAGCTCACGAGTTTTTAAAAAATAAGATAGGAACTGAAATTGTTGTTGGAGTAGTAGATAGTGGAACAGACTTAAAACATGAAGATTTAAAAGATGTTGCTTGGATTAATAAAAATGAAATTGCTAATAACGGTATTGACGATGATAAAAATGGTTATATCGATGATATAAATGGGTGGAATTTCCTAGGAAAATCTTACACAGAACATCTTGAGTATGAACGGATTTTAATGAATCCTGCTATTGCAGATAAAGAAACTTTAGATGAAGTAAAGGCCTTTCAAGAAAAAAAGGTTGATGAGGCTCAAAGAACAAAGGCCACTTATGGAAACTACGTATTTGGATGCCTTGAATCAAAAAAAATACTGGAAGAACACTTTGGTAAAAATGACTATACTGCTGATGATATCAAAAAAATAAAAGATCCATCTCCAGAATTAAAAAAAGCAGTGGATTTTGCATCAGGTATGTTTAATTATTTCTCTTCGCTAAATGAAGCAAAAGAATACTTTGAAAAAGAACTAAAAAAAGCAGATAAAACTATAAATGGAGATAATCTAAAAAAAGATTATCGTAAAGTTGTAGGGGATAATGCTTACGACATTAATGACAAACCTGGTTATGGAGATGCTAATACTGGTCATTCTGAAAAAGACGAAGCTCATGGATCACATGTTTCTGGAATCATCGGAGCAACAAGAGATAATAACATAGGAATTAATGGTGTTGCTAAAAATATTAAAATAATGGCTGTAAGAACAGTTTCTGATGGCGATGAATATGACAAGGATGTTGCACTAGGTATCCGATATGCTGTAGATAATGGAGCCAAAGTAATTAATACAAGCTTCGGCAAAGGATTTTCTCCAAATAAAGAATGGGTTTATGACGCAATTAAATATGCAGCGAAAAAAGATGTTTTAATTGTAAATGCAGCAGGAAATGATGGAAAAAATATTGATATTGAAAAAACATTTCCAAATGATGCTCCTGATTTAAAAAACGAAATTTCTGATAATTTTATCACTGTGGGGGCTATGAGTGTAAAGTATAACGAAAACTTACCAGCCTCTTTCTCTAATTATGGTAAAATAAATGTAGATGTATTTGCTCCTGGAGTAGAAATTTATTCTACTACTCCCGAAAATGAATATAAAAAGTTTAGTGGCACCTCTATGGCTGCTCCGAATACGGCAGGTGTTGCGGCATTAATTCGTTCTTACTACCCTCAATTAACAGCGAGTCAAGTAAAGCATATTTTAATGAACTCTGGAACTAAAATTAATATGAAAGTTTTAAAACCTGGATCACAAGGGCCATCTTCTTCTGCAAATGATTTGGTTAACTTTTCTGATTTATCTGTTTCTGGACGTATTGTAAATGCCTATAATGCCTTAATAATGGCAGACAGCATGTTGAAAAAATAAAATAACTCATTTAATTTGAGTATCTTTGAAAAGAGCATTTAGTTTAATTAAATGCTCTTTTTATGTAAAGAAATAAAATATAACTAAAATTTATCCGCTTGAAAAAACTAATATTAATAACCTTGTCTCTTTTTTCACTTACCAATATATCTATATCTGCGCAGGAGAAAACTAATAATACAAGACAAGAACAATCTAAAAAAAATAATAGTTATTGGCAACAGCATGTTAATTATAACATGGAAATTGACATGGATGTTAAAAAATACCAATATAAAGGAAAACAACATTTAACATATACTAATAACTCGCCTGACACTTTAAAAAAAGTCTTTTATCACTTATACCTAAACGCCTTTCAACCAGGATCTCAAATGGATATTCGCTCAAGAAACATTCAAGATCCAGATAGCAGAGTGAGTGATCGAATTAGTAAATTAACCTCATCTGAAATAGGGTTTATAAAGGTGAAAAGCTTAAAACAAAACGGAATTAATCTTACTTTTAAAACAGTAGGAACTATTCTAGAAGTTCCTTTAATTACACCTATTAAACCTGGTGAAAGTGTTGCATTTAATATGATATTTGATGCTCAAATTCCTAAACAAATCAGAAGGTCTGGAAGAAATAACAAAGAAGGTGTAGCCTTGTCAATGACTCAGTGGTATCCTAAAATGGCTGAATATGACTTCGAAGGATGGCATACACCCCCATATATTGGTCGGGAATTTCATGGGGTTTGGGGTAACTTTGACGTTACCATTCACATTGACAAAAACTACACTGTTGCTAGTACTGGATACTTACAAAATCCAAAAGAAGTAGGACACGGGTACAACAAAGGAAACCCTATAATTAAGGAGAATAAAAACAAAAAGATTACTTGGCGATTTAAGGCACCCAATGTTCACGATTTTACATGGGCTGCTGATCCAGAATATATTCATGACATATATGAAATGAAAAAAGGAATTTCTCTACATTTCTTTTACAAAAAAAACTTAAGCAAAGAATACATCAAAAATTGGAAAAAGCTACAAAGTAAAACTGCTGATTTAATGAATTACTTTAGTAAAAATATTGGTCATTACCCTTACAAACAATACTCCGTTATCCAAGGTGGTGATGGAGGTATGGAATATGCCATGTGTACACTAATCACAGGTAAGCGAAATTTCGATAGTCTTTTTGGAGTTACTGCACATGAATTAGCGCATACTTGGTTTCAATTTTTATTAGCCACAAATGAAACAAAACACCCGTGGATGGATGAAGGTTTTACGACGTATATTTCAAATAAAGCTGAAAATGACATACTAAATAAAAGAAGAAAAAATCCAAATTTAGGATCTTACAAAAGCTATATGAATGTTGTATATGGAAATATGGAAGAGCCTTTAACTACTCACGCTGATAGGTATCATACAAATACAGCATATGGAGTTGGGAGCTATTCTAAAGGGAGTATTTTTCTCTGTCAACTAGAGTACATCATTGGTATAGAAAATGTAAAAAAAACATTAAAAAGATATTTTAATGACTTTTCATTTAAACACCCTACACCTAATGATTTAAAAAGAACTGCCGAAAAAGTTTCTGACATACACTTAGACTGGTATATAAATGAATGGACGCAAACAACACACACTATAGATTACGGTGTAAAAGAAATAAACGAAAAAGAAATTACTTTAGAGCGTATAGGTAAAATGCCAATGCCTATTGATCTTGAAATCACTTATATGGATAACTCTAAAGAAACCTTTAATATCCCTTTAAGAATGATGAGAGGGAACAAACCTACAGAAGCAATCATTTTAGAGGACTGGACATTTGCACACCCTACATATTCTTTTACAACAACAAAAAAAGTAAAAACTGTAGAAATTGACCCATCCAAACTCATGGCTGACATCAACATGAATAACAATCGTTTATCTGTAAAATAAAACGGTGCTTTTTTGCACAGACTGACTAAGGCTTTTATATAAGGTTTTAGTCAGCTTTTATTTCAACAAGGTTTTTTGTAATTCAGAAGGACTATATCCTGACATTTTTTTAACAAAAAGGCTAAAATTTGACAGCGAATCAAAATTAAACTTATAGCAAATCTCTTTTATATTAAGACTATTAAATATGAGCTCTCTTTGTATCTCAAGAATTAAAGCGTTATGAATAAATTTTAGCGGAGTAACTCCATAAGCCTCTTTAACCAAATCTGTTAATTTCCTTGTTGAAATATGTAACATGGATGCGTACTCTTTTACAGAATACTGATTAAAATATTCATCTACCAATTTTGTATATTTCAACAGTGTTTTATCAACTACCTTATTTCCAACACATTCATCTACCAAATTAAGCTCTAATTCATAAATAATTAATGCCAACAAATGACTCATTCTTTCCCTTATAAACGCGGTTTCAGATTTTTTTAAATCAGCCAATATTTTTATAAATTGAACAATTTTGGTTGTTAAGTCTTCATTATTTTCAAATATAATAGAAGTGTTACTGTAGTACTGCAAAATAGATAAAGAATTTTTTAACTCTCTAGGTATAGATGCATCATCAAATTGAATAAGGTAGCCATCAGCTTCTTTGTCTCGTTTCAAAAGATGTATCTGTCTTGGCTTAACCATATAACAGGCATAATTTTTGATTTCAATAGTCTTAAAATCAATAAGCTGAGTCCCTCCTCCCTTGACAAAAAAAAGCACTTCAAAATATTTATGTCTATGTACTCTTTGAAAATCATATGGATTGTCATGTGATATTCTCTCTATATTGACAATTGCTGAATGTTTAAATCCATGAACTGGAATATCTTTATTTACACACATATTAAGATCAAAATTATAAGCCTTTAAATGTTTTTAATAACCTAACTATCAATTGTTTATTTATTTTTGCAAATAAATAGAAATTTATTAAAATAATGAAAAAAAATTTATTATCATTTTTAACATTTTTAATTGTAAACTTTTGCTTCTCGCAAACTAGTTGGAACGCAGATTTAGCGCATTCTTCAATCGTTTTTTCAGTATCTCATTTTAAAATTTCAGAAGTTGTTGGTAACTTTAATAAATTTGATATCGCTACTAAAACACAAAATGATTTTAAAAATCCTGTTTTTGAAGTGACAATAGATGCCTCCTCAATTGATACAAATCAGAAAGGTAGAGATAATCATTTAAAATCTTCAGACTTTTTTGATGTTACCAAGTTTCCTAACATAAAATTCACTAGTAATAAATTCGAAAAATTAAACGATGATGAGTTCTCTTTAACAGGAGAAATAATACTGAAAGGTATTTCCAAAGAGATCACTTTCAAAGGTAAAATAAATGGAATAATTTCTGACTCTAAAGGTAAACAAAAAGCTGGTCTTTCTCTTAAAACTGTTATTAAAAGAGAAATATTTAAGATAGGCTCAAAAATGTCTCCTATAGGAGATGATGTAAATGTTACGATCAACCTGCAATTACATCAGCAGTAATTTTAAAAGAAATATTTTTAACTTGAATAAGCAAAAAAGACAAAGTTACACTTTGTCTTTTTTGCTTATTCAAGCACGCTATTTCAACTGAATATTTTTGTTTAATTTTGCACATCAATTTCAAGAGAATGTCAGAAGAAAAAAAATCGTTAAACTTTATTGAACAAATAATCGAGGAAGATTTGGCTAATGGAATGCCTAGAGAAAGCTTGCGCTTTCGATTTCCTCCCGAACCCAATGGTTATTTACATATTGGACATACAAAAGCGATTGGTATTAGCTTCGGATTAGGAAAGTATTATAATGCACCTGTTAACCTTCGTTTTGATGATACAAACCCCGCAAAAGAAGAACAAGAATATGTTGACGCTATTAAAAGAGATGTTTCTTGGTTAGGCTATCAATGGGCTAATGAATGTTATTCGTCTGATTATTTCCAGCAACTATATGATTGGGCTATTCAATTAATCAAAGAAGGTAAGGCTTATGTTGACTCTCAATCTTCAGAAAAAATGGCTCTTCAAAAAGGAACTCCCACAACACATGGAATAGATAGTCCTTTTAGAAATCGAGCTGTTGAAGAAAATCTTGACCTTTTTACTAAAATGAAAGAAGGTCAATTTAATGAAGGAACTCATGTTTTACGTGCAAAAATAGACATGAAATCTCCAAATATGTTAATGCGTGATCCCATTATGTATCGTGTTTTAAAAAAGACACATCATAGAACTGGTAACGATTGGGTAATTTATCCAATGTATGACTGGACTCACGGTGAAAGCGATTATATTGAACAGATTTCTCATTCATTATGTTCTCTTGAGTTTAAACCTCACAGAGAACTCTATAATTGGTTTAGAGATAATGTATATGGCTATGGTAAATTAAACTACCCTTTAGCTCCAAAACAACGAGAATTCTCTCGTTTAAACTTGAGTTATACTGTTATGAGTAAGCGAAAGTTAATGAAGCTCGTTGAACAAGGCGTTGTCTCTGGATGGGATGATCCTAGGATGCCCACAATTTCAGGGTTGAGAAGAAGAGGATATACTCCAACAGCAATCAATAGTTTTGTTGAAACTGTAGGTGTTTCAAAAAGAGAAAATGTTATTGATGTAGCCTTGTTAGAATTTAAGATTCGGGAAGACTTAAATAAAACAGCTAATAGAGTAATGGGGGTGTTAAACCCTGTTAAATTGATAATCACCAATTATCCTGAAGGCAAAGAAGAAATATTAATTGCAAAGAACAATCCAGAAGACAACAATACCGATACCAGAGAAGTTCCTTTTTCAAAAGAACTATATATTGAACGAGAAGACTTCAAAGAAGAAGCAAATAAAAAATATTTTCGTTTAACACTTGGTAAAGAAGTTCGTTTAAAAAATGCATATATCATCAAAGGTAAAAATTGTATTAAAGATGAAAACGGAAATATTACAGAAATTCATTGTACATATGATCCTTTAAGTAAATCTGGCAGTGGAACGGAAGAAAGCAAGCGTAAAGTTAAAGGAACACTTCATTGGGTATCTATAAAGCATTCTATAAAAGCTGAAGTTAGAATTTATGATCGCCTATTCTCTGATGAAGCTCCAGACAATCATAAAGAAAAAGATTTCATGGAATTTTTAAACCCAAATTCTTTAAAAGTAATTCATGCTTATGTTGAACCCAGTCTAAAAAACTCTAATATAGGAGATTCCTTCCAGTTTCAAAGGCTTGGATATTTCAATATTGATAATGATTCAGCTCCAAATAACCTTGTATTTAATAAAACTGTTGGTTTGAGGGACACTTGGAATAAATCAAATAATTAAAAAAAGCTGTTTAAAAGACAGCTTTTTTTAATTAATCTCTAATATTTCACTTTGAACCCAATTTGCTCTAAGTTTAAACTCTTGAGGCATATATATAACCTTTTCTGGTTGAACTCTTTTTAAATAATCTCCTGTATCCCACAAACCGTTATCATTTTTATCTATAATAACCCTTATGGTATACTCATCAGGTTCAAGTGACATGAATTTAATTTCTTTAGATAGCCTCACTTTCTTTTCAAGAAAGACTTTATTCTTTCTAAGTAACTGAAGAATTAGGCTTTTTTGCGACTTGTTTCTCACATCTAAAACAATACTCCCATAATCTTCAACATCTTTAGTATTAAACTGGTAATTAAGTGTATCATTTTTGACCTCATATAGATCATTTATTGCATTTGGTAGCAGCTTTAAACTGTAACCCCAGTTATCTTTTGATTTAAAAAGTACGGCTAATTTATTAATATCTATTTTCTTCAAATTAAAAGGAATTTGAACAGTATCTTTATCAGTTAAGTGTATTTTTGTAGAATCTATGCTTTTTATAGGATTGTTAGTCTCTAAAAAAAATGTATCTCTTGGATGTAATATAGATGAAATATTGGATGTAATTTTCAACGAATCTATTTTTTTCTTTCTCAAGCGAACCGTTACTGTATCAATTACTTCATCTTTTTTTACTAAAAAATTTAAAGAATCTACCTCTAAAGGAGTATGCCAGTATAACAAGGTATCTTTTTCTTTTTCATACTTATAGAACCCTTTATAAGAAGGGATAGTTTTAGATAACAACTCAATTTCAACTCCTTTTCTTTCTCCTTCAAAACCAAACTGAATCTTTCCTTTAAAAAGCTCTTTTGCCCTTTTTAGTTTGAATGGCTTCTTTTCTTTGAATAAGCGTAACTTCTCTATAACAATACTATCTTTTGGTAAAGTAAGTGTATCATTCAAAAAACCGATTTCATCTGTTTTAGGGTTGTATAAATAATCATTAGTAGTCTCTTTTAAAGCTATCATAAAATACTTCCCTTCTTTTATATTACTAAAATTAAAATTAGTAGAATCCAAAGTACTAGTAACATACTCAGGTTTAGATTTATATATTATTGAATCGTTAAGTAAATCGCTTAATTTATATAATAAAACACTAATATTTTTTTCTTTTTCTTTATTGTATGAGTGTGTAACTTCTCCTTTAATATTTAAAGAATCTATAGATTTTCCTGTTGAAAATACATATTTGAAACTTTCTAGTTTATTACCCTCATTATTGTCTTGAATTGCATTACCAAAATTAAAAGTATAAGTGGTATTAGATTTTAACGTATCTAATATTTTAATAGTAAAATGCTTGCTTGGCGTGCCCTGTGGATTGATAACTAAGGGAGTTTTTAATGGAGGTGAAACTATTAATTGTTTCATAAGATCTTTTAAAACAACATATTCATTAAAGTATATTTTCACCGATTTTTTGTCGAAATTAATTGTTTTATAAGGAGGATTAGCAGTCACCATAATTGGAGCTTCTTCATCTTTAGGGCCTCCTTCTGGCCTTCCTTTTCTAGCACAACTGAAAAATAACATAGCCATAAAAAACACTACTATTTTTGATATTATCTTCACAAGACAAGTATTTTGAATAAGTATCAAAAGTAGTAAAATAACACTAACTAAAAATTATCCTTTCTCTGTATATGCAATAGTACATATGCTTATTTTGATATTTTTAACTTTCAATAACTCTTCACTACAAGATATTAATGTCCCTCCTGTTGTAATTACATCGTCTAATAATAAAACATGCTTGTTTTCCAAACATTCAATATTGGGAATATAAAATTTACGATCTGAATTAGAAAACCTTTCAAACCTTCGTTTTCCAGTCTGTGTTTTACTTTTTGCTTCCCTTTCAATCACTCCACTCATAAATGGAATATCCAAATGAATGCTTAAAACCTTTCCAAGATAATCAACTTGATTATAGCCTCTTATTTTCAATTTACTTTTATGCAATGGAACAGGAACGATAACATCTATTTTAGTAAATAATTGTAATTTAGTTATTTCATAACATATTCTTCTTCCAAGAAATTCACCTATATTCTCCTGATTTTTGTATTTTAACCCGTGAATTAATTTTTGAGTGATTCCATTTTTAGTGAAATACATAAACGAATAAATGTCCTCTATGGGTATTTTTCCATAAAAAATGCTTTTTAACATTTTTTTAGTTATATCGTTGAAGACTATAACAGGTATATCATTTAAGCAAATAGTGCATAAATGATTTTCCTTTTCTAAAAGTCTTGAATAACAATTGATACATAAATCAGGAAAAAAAATAGAGAGAAGGTCTTTTATTAATTTCATTTTACATCAGCTCTTTTTTAGCAATTTATTAAAAAACAATCAATTAGTGACCAAAACAATCTCTTTTTTCAAGGAAGCTGTAAAAAGCTATAAAACATCTGGAACATTAATTCCCAGCTCTCGCTTCTTAACAAATAAAATGCTCGATAAAATTGATTTCTCAAAATCTCAAATAATAATAGAACTTGGACCTGGGAATGGCGCTATTACGAAAAGTATTTTAGAAAAGTTAAACCCTAAATCTAGACTTATTTGCTTTGAAATAAATGACACCTTTTATAGAATGTTAAAAGAATTTAAAAATCCGCAACTTATCGTACTCAACAAGTCTGCTGAGAATATTATTCAAGAATTAGATAAATTAGGTTTTAATGAAGTTGATGTAATCATCTCAAGTCTTCCCCTTACCATTATCCCTAAAAAAACATCCAACAACATACTCAATAACAGCTACATTTGCCTAAAGAAAAACGGATTATTTATTCAATACCAATACTCTCTATCATATCTTAGAAAATTAAAAAAAGTTTTTGGGAAAAATATTATTTTAGGTTTCGAAACTTTAAATTTTCCTCCTGCATTTATCTATAAGTGCATAAAAAAATAGTTTTTTAGTGAATATCTTCTTAAATTTGAGACTTATAATTCCCCTTACAATGATTTTCAAAAAACTAAAAAACAAAGGGTTAATAGTATTTCTGCTATCACTTGTAACTTTTATTGGTCTTCTTGCGTATCAAAATTCAAGGGACTTTAATATTTTAAAAGCAACGTTCGAAAACGAAAAACAGCAACTTGAAGAAGCCCTAAAAGGAGCAATAAATCAATCCCAAAACTTTTCATCTGAAAATCATAATTTTTCAGTAAAAATGAAGGATCAACTTGAAATAATAAAATCACTACAAGACACTATTCTTACTCTAAAGGCTTCAAGAAATAACCTTATAAAACGTTGCAAAAATTTAGCCTGCGAAAAAACAAATAAACCTCAAGCTAACAACAAGCTAACAACAGAAAATAAAAGCATCAAAACTAAAACCATTAAAAGCAATAACTTATATAACTTTTCAAAGAAAAAAATCACCCCTTCAATATATGATGCTTCAAGTACTAATTTTGATAGAACACGAAAAAAAAGGGAAGAAAATTAAGTATAGTCCATCAATAATATTTTTAAATTAAAATTTCTAAAAGAAGTTTCTTGTAAAGCTATTAGTATTACGTTGTAATCAATTTATATTTTATACTCATAGAACTTTAAATAAAAGATATGAGACAACGTAAAGAACATCAAAAAGAAAAAACAATACGAAAACATAATACTGTAGAACTATAAACGTTAAAAACTTTAATTTACACACAGGTTTATTTTTTTAAAACTTTAAAATCATTAACCTTAATGCAATACGAATATATTTATAGCAACCTTCTTAACACTTTATAAAAATGAAATCAAATACTAAAAAAAACACTTTACTTGTCGTCCTATTATTTATTATACTCTTTTTGTCATTATATAGCTTGAAAACATCAAGTGAAATCAAAGAGCTTCAGAGTGTTTTTAAACAAGAAAAAAAGGACTTAAAAAATGCATTAGATGAGATGATTAATGATTATACTGAAGTTGTAGTAGTGAAAAAAGGACTTTCAAAAAGATTAAGAATAGAAGTTCAAAAAATGAAAAACTTAAGAGACTCTATTTCTAAAATTGAGATGAATAATTATAACTTAATTAGAAAATATAGAAGTAAAATTACAAGTCTAGAAAGAGAAAACAGAAGACTCTTTATAAAAATTGACTCACTAAACTCAGCAAATAAAGATTTAGCTGAGAAAAATATTTTGACTAACGAAATATTAACTCAAAAAGAAACTACAAATACAGAACTAGTTGAAGAAAATAAAAAACTCGAGGCTAAAGTTGCCATAGCCTCAAAAATTGAAATTAGTCCTGTAAAAATAGTTGCCATGAAAGAACGAAGTAGTGGAAAACTAACAAGTACCTCAAGATCAAGTAGAACAGATGCATTCAAAATAAACTTTGACTTGCTTGATAATGAGGTAACTACAGCTGGAAATAAAAAAGTTTATATCCAAATTATTGATGATAAAAAAAATGTGATTACTCCAAAAGGTAAAACCAACCTAAACAACGGTACAAAAATATTATATAGCGATTCTTTGGTTGTAAATTACAACAATAGTAGATTGAGTTTAGTTTCCCTTATCTTAGTTAACCGTGATGATATATTCAAAGGTAAATATACCGTAAGTACCTTTATCGATGGAAACTATTCGGGTAACTCCTCAATTGATCTAAAATAGATTGAAAATAATTTACATTGCATAACACAAAAAAGTGAAGCCTAAAAAACTTCACTTTTTTTTATGTAATTAACAATAGTTTAAAAGCTTCTTTTATTTTTGCAAGATGGCAAAACAAGATGATTTATTTAAAAAAGTAATTTCGCACGCAAAAGAATACGGTTATATCTTTCAATCTTCTGAAATTTATGATGGTTTAAGTGCTGTATATGACTATGCTCAAAACGGAGCTGAGCTTAAGAAAAATATAAGAGACTATTGGTGGAAAGCAATGGTCCAGATGCATGAAAATATTGTTGGCATTGATGCTTCTATTTTGATGCACCCAACTACTTGGAAAGCTTCTGGCCACGTTGATGCTTTTAATGATCCTCTTATTGATAATAAGGACAGTAAAAAAAGATACCGTGCCGATGTTTTAGTTGAAGATTACTGTGCAAAAATTGAGGTAAAAATTGAAAAAGAAATAAAAAAAGCACAAAAGCGTTTCGGCGATACTTTCAGTAAAGATGAATTCGTAACTACGAACCCCCGTGTTCTTGGTTATCAAGAAAAAATTAATACAATCTTAAGTAGACTGGGCAAATCTCTAGAAAATGAAGATTTAGCTGATGTCAAATTATTGATTGAAGAACTTGAAATTGCTGACCCTTTAACAGGTAGTAAAAACTGGACAGATGTTAAACAGTTTAACTTAATGTTCGGTACTCAATTAGGTGCTTCTGCAGATAGCTCTATGCAGGTATATTTGCGTCCTGAAACTGCACAAGGTATTTTTGTGAACTTTTTAAATGTTCAAAAAACAGGGCGTATGAAGATTCCTTTTGGAATTGCACAAACAGGTAAAGCTTTTAGAAATGAAATTGTAGCTCGTCAGTTCATTTTTAGAATGAGGGAATTTGAACAAATGGAAATGCAATTCTTTGTAAAGCCAGGAACTCAAAAAAAATGGTATGAAACATGGAAAGAAACACGCTTGAAATGGCATTTATCTTTAGGCATGGGAAAAGACAATTATCGTTTTCATGATCATGAAAAACTAGCTCATTACGCAGATGCTGCAGCCGATATTGAGTTTAAATTTCCATTTGGTTTTAAAGAGCTAGAAGGAATTCACTCAAGAACCGATTTTGATTTAAAAGCTCATGAAGAATATTCTGGAAAAAAGATGCAGTATTTTGATCATGAAGAAAATAAAAACTACGTACCATATGTGGTTGAAACTTCTATTGGTTTGGACAGAATGTTCTTAGCTGTTTTTGCTAATTCTTTAAAAGAAGAAAAACTCGATAATAATACCACTAGAGTAGTTCTAAAACTACCCTCTGTTTTAGCTCCTATAAAAGCAGCTATTCTACCATTAGTTAAAAAAGATGGTTTACCAGAAATTGCTCGTAAAATTTTAGATGAGTTAAAATGGGACTTTAGTACTACCTATGATGAAAAAGACGCTGTAGGCCGTCGATATCGTCGTCAGGATGCCATAGGAACACCTTTTTGTATTACTGTAGATCATGAAACCATTGACAACAATACTGTTACTATTCGACACAGAGATTCTATGGAACAAAATAGAGTAAAAATAACAGATTTAAAAACTATTATTAAAAAAGAAATTGATATAAAATCATGGCTGCAAAAAATGTAAGGAAAATATAAAAATACATTAAACACCTATCTTTAACCAGATAGGTGTTTAATTTTAAAAGTTATTTTTACTATAATCTAAGAGAAATCAAAAATGAAATTGATAAAAATATTATTCTTGCTATTTATTTTATGGATGGCTACGGGCACAATTTTATTAAACTTAGCACACCCAAAAGCTCAAATCGTTATGGGGTTAGGTGTCCTATACATGGCCTTTATATTAATGCCAATTTTTATTTATCATCGGTATAAAGATGGAAAATATAAAAAATACATTATCAATTCTGATAAAGAAAAAGAAGTTGAAAATTAAATTTTCAACTTCTTTTTCTTTATAATTATAAAATCGCCTAAGTTAGGGTAATAACGTAGGTGAGTAATTTGTTGGAAAGTCTTCTGCTTTTGCTAAAGTGTTTGTTGCATCAGTGAAATTTGATTCATACTTGGCGTCTATTGCTTTTAAAATCGTATTAGCCATAAAAGCATACCCTCTTGCTGTCAAATGAATTCCATCTAACCCCACTAAACCACCAGAAACTAAACTTGTGTTCATGGTGAATTCATCAAAAGCAACTCCGCTTTTTGAAGCTTGCTCCAAAGTCGCTTTAATGTCCGCAAGAGCTAAATCTTTTGTTTGTGCAATATTTCTTATTGACGTGTTATACGAATCAGTTGCTGTAATTACTTTAGACTTTTCATCTGCTGTTAAAACCCATCTATCTTCTAAAGGTTCTGAAACTCCATATACCTTCGTAGGGTTACCCACTACAGCTGTGCCAATAATAGGCTTTGCTGGTAACACTATTAAATCATCAGCAGTAGTTTGTCTGTAATTTAGTAATGCTGGATTAATTGCAGTTAAATCAGTTAAACTTTCATCTAAAATAACTACTGGATTGCCGTCGCCTTCAGTAAAACTAATGGTACGTTTCGCTATTTCAGTATCAGCCATTTCTTGCGTCATTGATGCATTAGCTACCAAATACGAAAACGCTTGTTGTATACCTGCATTGTACGCTTCAAATCCTTGATTTGCTAGTTCTGCAGTAGCCGCATCTAGAGGCACTGGATTATAAGGAATGGTTGTAAAATAAGGCAATGACGTTACATAAGGAATGGTCGTTAACACTCCTTTAGCTCCTCCAGAAGTTAAAGCATCCACTATTAAAGAATAGGTTTGTGCAAAAGTATCTGGATCCGTTATATCTTTCGCTCCATATGTATTAACATCTGAATTTCCTGTTTGATCTTCTCCTATTCCTCCTTCCATTGCGTAATCAAGAACATCATTCCCTCCTACTTCTGAAAGAGTGAAAAATGTAGGTTCTTTTGCTACTACCTCATCTATAACTGAAGACGTAGCAGTAGGTCCCATTCTTACAAAATAAGGATTTGCTGTATTTGTCGCCAAACCTGCCGGATTTCCATAACCAGATGCTAAAAGGTGAAAACTTTTTGATCCTGGAATTCCATAATTATGAAAATCAGGAGCCCCTGTTGCTGGCACTCCAACTTGTGTGGTTGGTATTTTATCTAGCCTTGCTGGTCCTGCACCATTAAAATAAAATCTTGGTTCTTGTACTACAGTAGTACCACTTATTAAACCTCCGATATTATCAGACATTAATGGTTGATTGAAAGCACCACCATTAGCCATTGCAAATTTACCTGCCAGAATATTTGGAAAAGAATTTTCTTGCCCCTTGATAAATAAAGCTCCATCAGTAAAACCAGCAGTAAATGAGCCACCAACAGCAATATATTTTGAAAAATCTAAGTTTGCTACCTGTAAAGCAACTTTCTCTGCCTCTTCAGGTCCTTTAATTTCGGGTAATTCATTGTTCACGTCACAGGAATTCAGTAAAACCCCTAAACTTAAAACCCAACCTATATGTTTTCTCATTGTTAAATTTTTTAATTGTTAATAGTCCAAGAGATGAAATATTGCGATCCTATTGCACCAACTCCAGGCGCACTTAAATACTCTTTTCCTGTTAAATTTGTACCTCCTACTTTAAATACTGATTTAATCGATGGAACAGCATAATTTATCTGAGCATCTAAAACAGTTCTTTCGTCAACAATTCCTTCAAGGAAAGTAGACTCCCAATAAAATTCATTCTGCCAACGTCCGCTAATATTGAATCCGAAATTTTCAAACAAATTAGGATGTCCGAACTGAACTTTTACCTTATGCTCAGGTGTATTAAACCCTGCCTCAAAATCTGGATCCATAGATTTATCAAAATCAAATTTAGACCAGGTATAATTTAAACTTGCATTGAATCCATTGAATACTTTTGTTGATAACCCTAAGCCTACACCATAAGAGCTTACGTCAGCCACAGAATTTGTTTTTACACTAAATGCTGCTGATTGATTTTCTAAAGCACCTATTAATTCAGATTGATTATTTACATTTACGTTATTCGGATCTAACAATACTAAAATATCTTTAGTTGCAATAAACTTATCATAGATATTATAATAAGCACTTAAGTCAACTGACAACTTATTCTTTCCTGTCGGAATTTCTCCACGATATCCAACTTCATAAGCTCTCACCTGTTCTGGAGTAACCAACTCTGTAGTAACTAATTCTGGAGTCCCATTTTCTAAAGACCTAGTAGAGTAACCTCTTTCAACAGCATCTCTTGCTGTTACGTCAAATCCACCTACTGTTTTCACAAACCTATCTAAATTATCTTCTACGGTACCAATTAAGAAGCCAGCGCCAGTGTCTAGACCGATATACTGATCTTGAGTTGTTGGGTTTCTAAATGCTGTTTGAAAAGAAATTCTAAAGTTATGATTTCTTGTATCTCCTGCCGCATAAGCAAAGGAAATTCTTGGAGAAAAATTACCATCAAAATTTTGTGATTTATCATAACGAAGAGAACCTGTAAACTTCAAGCGATCATCAATCATCTTCTTTTGAATTTGTGAGTAGACACCGAATTCTTCAAAAGTAATTGGCCCATCATAATCTGTATAAATTGTACCTGATGAATTTAAGTTAAATTGACGATAAGACCCACCAAATTGAACCTCTGCCCAATCAATATAATCTCTTAAATTTAAATTTGCGTCGACATGATAATAGTTGGTATTGTCTTTAAGTTTTGCTCCTGTAGCAACATCGGGATCTGAGATCACTTCATTAAAAAATCTATTAAACTCTGGCGAGCCAGGTAAAGCTCTTCCAGAATCAGCCTGTGTTCTTGCTAATTGATGAATTTCAGCCTGTGATAAGTTTCCTGGGTTTCCACCTAAAGCAACGTTTGCAAATGTACCGATATAATCTCCAAACCAGTCTTCATTTGATTTCCATCTTTTATTAACATTAATTGCTGCAAAACGAGTATCATAAGAGTCTCCTGCATCTTCTCCTGCATAGTACCCTCTTACGAAAAAGTTTTTACCATTTACTTCAAGTTTATGTTGCTGCATGAAGAAATTTCTTAAACTATATCGATTTAATCCTTGATAAATAGTATTACCTGTTCCAAACTTAGAATTCCAAATAATTTCTACACGATCGTTACCTAAAGGTCTATAGTGTAAAGCTCCGTTAAACTTTATACTCTTTGCACTATAATCAATTAAATCTGACTCATTATATCCAGTTCTACTAACCCTTTCATTAGGAATAATACCTTGACCTCCAGAAGCTGTTCTAAGATTAGTTGCAACTTCATCTCCATAAACGTTAACTCCATCATAAGCTATATCAGAATTTAGATTTCCAATTTCTCTGAAACCTGGTTTATAAGTTCTACCTACGCCATTAGTATTTCTATAATCAACAGCATTCCATTCTTCTCCAGTAAAATGACTAAAACTTACCTTAGCAGCGAATTTATCATCAAAAACGTGTGCCATTCTTACTCCTACATCATAAAAACCATTATCACCAGCGGCCTCTTGACTTGTTACACCTGCTTTAAGACCAACACTAATCCCTTGGTCATCAAACGGGTTTCTACTCTGCATTAACATAATACCATTAAATGCGTTAGCTCCATAAAGAGCAGATGCCGCTCCTGGTAAAACTTCTACACTTTTAACATCAAGCTCTGACATTCCTAGAAGATTTCCTACGGCAAAATTTAAAGCTGGAGATGAATTGTCCATTCCATCAACTAGTTGAATAAATCTTTCATTTCCAAAAGTAGCAAACCCTCTTGTATTTACTGTTTTAAAGGTTAAACCTCCAGAGTTAATATCTACTCCTTTCAAATTTTCAATTGCATCGTAATAAGAAGCTGAAGCTGTATTTTTTATAGCTCTAGAATCAAATCTTTCAATTGTTACAGGAGATTCCATAACACGTTCAGGTGTTCTTGATGCTGAAACCACAACCTCACTTAAATAAGTTGCATTTTCAGATAAGCTTAGTTCAACTACTTGATTATTTTTTGTTATTTCAACCTTTTTAGTTTGATAACCTATCAAGGAAACTTCAAGAGTAAAAGGTGGTGTATCCGTAACAGTTAATGTAAATTTTCCATCAAAATCAGTGGTTGTACCCACGGCTTTTCTCGAAACTTTGATATTAGCTCCTGGAAGTGGTCCTCCCAGTGATTCGTCATTCACAGTACCTGTAATCGTTGTTTGTGAAAACAACAAATTACTGCACAATGCAAATACAACGAGTAATAATCTATTCATCATAATAATTGTATAAATTAATTTGTTAACTAAACGCAAAATACAATTTTTTTTTATTTCATAATTAACTGAGTGAAATTTTATTAGATAACTAATGTAGGATCTATTTTTTATCAATCATAAAATCCTAACTTACAATGAAGGTCCTTAAAATACATTTTCAATTTATGATATACAAATTGTACCTTTGTAAAAACACATAAACCACAAATTGAAAGTAAAGCACTCCATTTTTGATTTTAATTCTTCTCAAAAGACATATGTTACTATTGGCACTTTTGATGGAGTACACATTGGACATCAAAAAATTATCAAAAAATTAATTAAAAACGCCAAAGCGAATAATAAAGAGTCTGTTGTACTCACTTTCTTCCCTCACCCTAGAATGGTTCTTCAAAAAGATCTTAAAATCCAATTAATAAACACCATTACAGAAAGAATAGATCAATTAGAGCGCTTGGGCTTGGATCATTTAATAATTCACCCTTTTGACAAAGATTTTTCACGACTAACAGCATTCGATTTTGTAAGAGACGTTTTAGTAAACAAATTAGATATTGACAAGTTAATTATTGGCTATGACCATCACTTTGGAAAAAATAGAGAAGGAAATATTGAACAATTAACAGAATACTCATATTTGTATGACTTTAAAGTTGAAGAAATACCAGCACAAGATATTGATAATGTTTCCATAAGCTCAACAAAAATTAGAAAGGCCCTCCTAAGCGGTCATTTGAAAACAGCTAATAATTACCTAGGATACAATTTTTCTATAAAGGGAATCGTTGTTAAAGGAAAGCAACTAGGAAACACCATAGGTTACCCGACAGCAAACCTAAACGTAAAGGAAAGCTATAAACTTATTCCTAAAGAAGGAGCATATGTTATTAAGTCAGTAATAGAAAATAAATTGAAATTTGGAATGATGAATATCGGTATGAGACCAACTGTTGGTGGTAATGATAGGACTATTGAAGTTCATTTTTTTGATTTTAATAAAAACATCTATAATCAAACGATAAAAGTTGAATTACTTTATTTTTTAAGAAATGAACAAAAATTTGTATCTTTAAATGAATTAAAAAAACAATTAAATCAAGATGAAAAAGACTCCAAACGCTTTTTAAAAAGTTACGCCAACTTCTAACCTCAAAAATTATTAAATATTTCCCCCCTTATTTTCTAACTTATAGAGTTAACTTATGACGCAACTAAGGACAAAAATAGTTCTTTTTTAAGTCATGTATAATGACAAGTGTGTCATTATGTAATTCATATGTTTTTAAGATTTTGTGTCAAAAAAGAATGATACTGTCAAAAGAGGAGGTTATATTAAAAAAGATCGCCCTTTGTGTTAAAAATCTTCGAGATGAGTATAACGTAACTTTGAGTGAATTTTATATTGATACGGGAATACATTTAGCAAGAATAGAACAAGGGAAAACAAATATTACCATTTCTACACTTCAAAAAATATGCGATTATTTTAACATTACCTTATCTACCTTCTTTATGATGATAGAGGAAATATAGTATTATCAAAGCGTTGCTTTAATCTGATACATACTTTATATTTGCGTTTCTTAAAAAAGTAAAAATGTTACAAATTCAGTTTATTAGAGAAAACAAACAAGCTGTTTTAAATGGACTTGCAAAACGAAATTTTGCAGATGCCGAGACGGTTATTGATGAAGTGTTAAATACAGATGAAACTAGAAGAGCAACTCAAGTTTCATTAGACAATGTGTTAGCTGAATCTAATAAACTGTCCAAAGAAATTGGATCTTTATACAAATCTGGTGAAATTCAAAAGGCAAATCTAATTAAAGAGAAAACAAGTCGGTTAAAAGAGCAATCAAAAGAACTTACAGAAAAATTAAATATCGCTACTGAAAACCTTCAAAAAACGCTATATCAAATCCCTAATGTACCTCACTCGTCTGTTGTAAAAGGTAAAAATGAAGAAGATAATGAAGAAATATATAGAGAAGGCATCATTCCTGAACTTGGTAATAGTTCATTACCCCATTGGGAACTTGCTAAAAAATATGATATTATTGATTTTGATTTGGGCGCCAAGGTAACTGGAGCAGGTTTTCCAATATATAAAGGTAAAGGAGCCAAACTACAACGAGCCCTAATTTCATATTTTTTAGATAAAAATACAGCTGCTGGATATAATGAAGTACAAGTACCACACTTGATTAACGAAGCTTCTGGTTTAGGGACAGGCCAACTTCCCGATAAAGAAGGACAAATGTATCATATTCCATTAGATGATCTATACTTGATACCAACTGCAGAAGTACCAATAACGAATATGCTAAGAGGTGATTTGTTACAAGAGTCTGATTTACCGAAATCTTACACTGGTTATACCCCCTGTTTCAGAAGAGAAGCAGGAAGCTATGGTGCTCATGTAAGAGGATTAAATAGATTACATCAATTTGATAAAGTAGAGATTGTTAGGGTTGAACATCCAGAAAACTCATACAAAGCTCTCGATGATATGGTCGAACACATTAAGAATATTTTAAGAGAACTAAAATTACCTTATAGAATTCTTCGTTTATGCGGAGGTGATACTGGATTCACTTCTGCCTTGACATTTGATTTTGAACTGTATTCTACAGCTCAAGAACGTTGGCTTGAAATTAGTTCTGCTTCAAATTTTGAAACCTATCAAGCCAATAGATTAAAGTTACGTTTCAAGAATAAAGATGGGAAAAGCCAGTTGGCTCACACCCTTAATGGTAGTTCTTTAGCTTTACCGAGAGTTTTAGCAGGAATTCTAGAAAACTATCAAACCAAAGATGGAATAAAAATTCCTGAAGTATTAGTTCCCTATTGTGGATTTGAAATTATCAATTAAATAAAAAAAGAATAGATAAGATAAAAAGTAAGTTTCTGCAGAAACTTACTTTTTTAATTGGCCATTACTGCAATCATTAACCTCTTATACTTATTCATTTCTAAAAGAGCATCAAAATATTGAGAAACTTCTCCTTTTGCCATAGATCTGTTTGCTCTTCTTTTTGCCGATTCATATTGTTGTGAAAAAGTCTTCATTTGCTAATTATTTAGTTATTTATAACCTCTTTTCAAAGTCCATGCCAAAAAAATATAACAAAACAAATAAGTCTATTTGACATTTCTCTATAATTACAAGGTTTATTAATAAATATGCTTAAAACAGAAGTAAATCTTTGATAATAGGTCTTTTTTTTAGAATTTTGTATGACTATCGTGTTTCGGTATGCACAAATCTTATTTTGATGAAAAAAAATATAGTAATCATTTTTTCCCTTTTTATAACTTTTTTTTCTTTTGCTCAAAAGAACAATTTTATAATTGCTGAAAACTATTTCAGAAACAGTGAATATAAAAAGGCTATTCAGCTTTATCAAGAGCTCTATGAAAATAGTCCATATAACACCACCTACCTTAAAAGACTAATCAGTTGTTATCAAGAAACCAATCAATTTCATCAAGCTGAAAATATACTTTTAAAAAAAATCGATAAGTTTCCAAAACAAATTTATCTTTTAGTAATTCTAGGACATAATTTTGAAAAACAACAACTTAAAAACAAAGCGAATGAACAATACCAAAAAGCACTAAGAACCATTAAAGATAATATTGGCTATGGAAGTCTCACTGCAAATCTTTTTAAAGAATATAATCAATTAGATTCTGCCATTGAAGTATACAATATAATAATGGAACAAAACCCAAAAGCTAATTTTGGGTTTCAATTAGCTCAAGTCTATGGAGAGAAAGGAAATTTTGAAAAAATGTTTGAATGTTATGTTGATTTGGTAGATAAAAATGAAAATTTTGTCAGTAGCGTAAAACGATATGCCAATAGATATATTACCGAAAATAATGAGAGTCATCATAATAAGTTATTTAAAAAAGCACTACTAAGAAAATCTGTCAGTAACCCTAAAAATATATGGAACAACCTACTAGCATGGTTATTTATCAAAGAGAAACAATATCCAAAAGCCCTTGTTCAATATAAAGCCTTGATTGCACGTAAAACTGAAAACCTTTCCAATATCAAGGAATTAGGTAAAATTGCTTATGATAATTTAGATTATCAAACTGCAAAGAATTGTTACAAAATTATCATTGAAAACACCAACTATGAGAAGGATAAATTTCATGGTATTTATATGAATTTACTTATTGATATCGCAAATAAAGAACAAAATTTAGAAGCTAAGTTTAAAGAGGTATTTGATCAATATGGCTTCAACAAAAAAACTATTTACATACAATTGACATATGCTGATTTTTTAACATTTCAGCGCAATGAACCCCAAAGGGCTATTTCTATTTTACAAAAAGCATTGAATTTATCCTTATCTAAATTTTCAAAAGCTTCTATTAAATTAAAACTAGGAGAAATTTTAGTATTTACAAGGAATTTTAACAAAGCTTTAATTTATTTTTCTCAGGTTCAAACAAAATTTAAAAACCATGAACTCGCTCAAAAAGCTCGATTTAAAGTAGCTCAGACCTCTTACTTTAAAAGTGATTTTAACTGGGCTAAAGCTCAACTTAAAGTACTGAAAGGGTCTGCCAGTCAACTTATAGCAAATGACGCCACTGAGCTTTTCTTAACAATTTCTGACAATCAGCCTTCAGATAGCATCCCTACAGGGCTAAAAGAATATGCCAAAGCAGAATTATTAGCGTTTCAGAATCAAGATAAAAATGCAATCACTCTATTATCAAAATTAATAACCAATTATAAAAATCAACCAATAGAAGATGAAGCTCTTTTCAAACAAGCACAAATTTTTGTAAAAAATAAAATGTTTAATAAAGCAATAGCTAACTTAGAAAAAGTTATCTCCATAAATAAAGAAGGTGTATTAGTGGATAACAGCCTATATGCTTTAGCGGAATTATATAATTCAAAATTAAATACTCCTAAAAAAGCCTCCGAATACTATCAAAAGATTATTTTTGACCATCCTTCGAGTATCTATTTAGTAGATGCAAGAAAAAAATTTAGAGAATTAAGGGGCGATAATATTTAATTAATGCATAGATTTTTACAGTTGTTAATGCTAAAATCTTTGCGTTTCAATTTTATTTTAACATATGCATATATATAATGTAACTGTAAACGTTGATGAAAGTATTCATGATGAATGGCTTGTTTGGATAGAAAAACACATTTCAGAAGTATTAGAAACAGGGCACTTTTTAAGTGCGAAAATGACTCAGGTTTTAGTTGAAGAAGAAATGGGGGGAGTTACTTATTCAATTCAGTACAGCGCTAAAACATACAAAGACATTAAAAATTACTATAAATTTAGTGCGGAAAAGCTAAGAGGTGATGGATTAAAAAAATTTGCTGATAAAATGCTTGCTTTCAGAACTGAATTAAAAGTTATCAAAGAATTTTATCCAATGAAAAAGAATAACTAAAAAGAACATATATCTTATTTAGATTATGAGCGTAAGAGCAAAAAAACATTTGGGGCAACATTTTTTAACAAATGATAACATTGCAAAAAAAATAGCTGATTCTTTAACGGATGAAGGCTACAATAATATACTTGAAATTGGACCAGGGATGGGGGTTCTTACAAAGTACCTTCTTGAAAAAAAGTCAAAAATCAAGGTTATGGAAATAGACTCAGAATCAGTCTATTACCTAAGAGATGTGTTTCCTATAGAACATATTAAACTAGATACCTCCTCTGAGAAATTTACCATCATAGAAGGTGATTTTTTAAAACAAAATTTAGCAACTCTTTTCTCTCATAGTCAAACAGCAATTATTGGTAATTTTCCTTATAATATATCTTCACAAATAGTATTTAAAGCTATTGAAAATAGATCATTAATTCCTGAATTTTCAGGAATGTTTCAAAAGGAAGTAGCCATGAGAATTGCAGAGAAAAAAGGAAGTAAAATTTATGGGATCTTATCTGTTCTAACACAAGCTTTTTATAATGTTGAATATTTATTTACAGTACCTCCAGATGTTTTCAATCCGCCCCCTAAAGTTAATTCTGGCGTAATCAGATTAACTAGAAAACCAAACTACTCACTTCCTGTAAATGAGGGTTTATTTTTTAGAGTTGTTAAAACTGCTTTTAACCAACGAAGAAAAATGCTTCGCTCGAGTTTAAAATCATTTAATCTCTCGGTTACTTTAAAAGAAGAACCTATATTTGCTATGCGTCCTGAACAGTTATCTGTACAGGAATTTGTTGATTTAACATCTAAAATAGCAAACGATGGCACTGGAGATCACTAAAGAACTTATTGAAAATGTAAAAGAGCTAATTATCAACAAAAAAGATATAGCTCTTAACGATTTTTTTTCAGAAACTCATCATGCTGATATAGCTGAAGTTTTAGATGAACTCTCTTTTAATGAAGCAATCTATATTATTCGCTTACTTGACTCTGAAACTACTGCCGATGTGCTAATGGAAATAGACGAAGATATTCGAGAAAAAATATTTGAGAGACTATCATCTAAAGAAATTGCTGAAGAAATTGAAGAACTTGATACAGACGACGCCGCTGATGTGATCGCTGAACTTCCAGAAGAAAGGAAACAAGAGGTTATTCAGAATATAGAAGATAAAGAACACGCCAAAGAAATTGTTGAGCTATTACGATATGACGAGGACACAGCTGGTGGACTTATGGCAAAAGAATTAGTAAAGGTAAATGAAAACTGGAACGTACTTACCTGCGTAAAAGAAATGCGTCAACAAGCAGAAGAAGTTACACGTGTACACTCAATTTATGTCGTTGACAACGAAGGTAAGTTAAAAGGTCGTTTATCTTTAAAAGACCTTCTTATGGCCTCTACTAGATCTAAAATTGCAGAGGTTTATATCCCTAAAGTAGATTTTGTTGATGTGCATGATAAGGCAGAAGAAGTTGCTAATGTAATGAGAAAATATGATTTGGAAGCTATCCCTGTTGTTGACGAAAGAGGTGTTTTGGTAGGTAGAATTACCATCGATGATATTGTTGATGTAATTAAAGAGGAAGCTGACAAAGATTATCAATTAGCTGCTGGTATTACACAAGACGTAGAAGCAGGAGACTCAATAGTTCAACTTACAAAAGCGCGCTTACCATGGTTATTTTTAGGATTAATAGGAGGAATGGGAGCTTTTTTGATTATGAAAAACTTTGAAAATTCATTTCAAGAAAACGCCTTTCTGTTTTTCTTTACTCCTCTGATTGCTGCTATGGCAGGTAATGTTGGTGTACAGTCGTCCGCTATTATAGTTCAAGGACTTGCAAATGACGATGTTAAAGGAAGCATTAAAAGTAGGTTAATTAAAGAAATGTTTTTAGCTTTACTTAATGGAGTTGTACTAACTATATTTTTATTCTTTTTCGTATTCGCTTATGAACAAGAATTTATAAAGGCTCTAGCTGTTTCTATTTCCCTAATTGTTGTTATTGTTGTTGCAGGGTTAATAGGTACTTTTATCCCTTTATTTCTAAATAAAAGAGGTATCGATCCAGCTATTGCAACAGGTCCATTTATTACCACCAGTAATGATATTTTTGGAATTTTAATTTACTTTTCCATAGCTAAATTAGTCCTAGGAATCTAAATAGGAATATTTAGTGAATTTTATGGATACCTTATCTACTTTAACTGTTATCAAAACTTTCTATTTGAACTTTATCTATTAACGTATTCATTTTTTCTTTAGGAAGAACTCCTTTTAACATAAAAAATGCTCCAAAAACTATCAATAAAACTCCCATGCCTCTTTTAATTCTATAAATGACTAAAGGAGTAAGCTTTTTCTTTAATTTCTTTGCCAATAGAATCTTAATTAAATCAGTTGATGCATACCCAAGAATTACAATAGCAAAATACCAAAAAATTGAAGAAGGATCCATGTTCAAAGTGGGGCCAACAACTACCATTATACCAAGCCAGCCAGCTAAAACACCTATATTTATAAAATTTAATAAAAAACCGTTAAAAAAAAGTTTAAAATAATTGTTAGCAGTAGGAACTTCAACATGATCTTGATCAACTTCTTTTTTATTACTTTTATCTAAATAAGTTATAATTCCATAGACTATAAGTATAAGCCCTCCTATTAAAAATAATCGTGGATCATCTTTAATCTTTTCCAATAAATTCCTACTACCGAAATAAGCTATTAAAATAAAACTAATATCTCCTAAAATAACTCCAAAATTAAACGCTATTGCGGCTCTTGCCCCCTTTAGAATACTTGTTTTTAATAGCATAAAAAACACAGGACCTATCATAAAAGCCATGAAAACACCGACTAAAAACGCATTTTTAAATATGTAAAAACTCATCTATTCCTTATTTTCTATACTTCATCAAAATCAATTGAAATTTTTGGTGTAACAGGGTGTGCAACACAAGTTAAAACTAAACCTTCTTCCAACTCATCATCAGTCAGTATTGAGTTTTTAGTCATTACCGCCTTTCCTTTGGTTACCATTGCTATGCAGCTACTGCAAACTCCTCCTTGACAAGAATAAGGTGCATCTAATTTATTTCGTAAACTGGCAGCCAAAATGGTATCCGACTGCTTCATCGTAAAAATGGTTTCATCATCATCTAATAAAACAGTTATTTCTGTTTCACCTTCTTTAATCTGATTTTTATTTTCTTCAGAAACAGAAGCCGTAAAAAGTTCAAAATTTACAGCATCTTTACTTAAACCATTTTCTTGTAACGTTTCTGAGACTGTATTGATCATTTCTTCTGGCCCACATAAAAATACCTCATCAAAAGTAGTTTCGCTATAAATATTTTTGATAAAATAATTTACATGTCCTTTATCAATTCTTCCAAAAAGCGTATCATCATCACGCTCTCTACTAAAAACATAATGAACTTTTAAACGCCCTTCATATTTATTACTTAAATCATATAATTCGTTATAAAAAATAGTAGCCGACTTACTCTTATTACCATAAACCAAAGTGAAATTTGCATCTGAATCCTCTAAAGTAGCTTTCACCATAGAAAGAACTGGAGTAATTCCACTTCCAGCGGCAAACCCAATATAACTTTTTCCTGTTTCAGGTATTAAAACAAACTTTCCTTCGGGTTCAGATACTTCAAGTTGATCTCCTTTATTTAGTTTCGTAGTCGCAAATAGTGAAAATTTCCCATTTTCAACAGCTTTTACAGCAACTTTCAATTCTCCACTACTAGGTGATGAGCATATCGAGTAAGCCCTCCTTATATCCTCGCCATTAATTTTCTTCTTCAAAGTAACGTACTGCCCCGCCTTAAACGAGAAGTTATCTTTTAATTCTTTGGGTATATCGAATAAAATAGAAACAGAGTCTACAGTTTCCTTTATAATTTTTTTAATAGGTAGTCTATAGAATTTCGTCATATTATTAGTTATGTTCAGCAAAAATAACAAACAAAAAATGAACAAATGATCAACTTCATAAGTAAAATAATTTATAAAATGATTATGCGTATATTTATTCTAATTTTTAAAAAAAGGAAATCAAAAATTATACCTGGAATATAAAAATAGCTTAATTAGTTTTTTTACCTTCTACAACAATAACAATCTCCCCTTTAACAGAGTTTTCGGTATAGTGTGATAGAATTTTTTTTACGTTTCCTCTTTTAGTTTCTTCAAATAGCTTGGTCAATTCCCTAGAAACTGAAACTTGTCGGTCTTCGCCAAAATATTCAACAAAATTACCCAAAGTTTTTAGAAGTTTGTGTGGACTTTCATAAAAGATCATAGTTCTTGTTTCTTCTGCTAAAAACTTCAGTCGAGTTTGTCTTCCTTTTTTCACGGGTAAAAAACCTTCAAAAACAAATTTATCATTTGGCAAACCAGAGTTTACCAATGCAGGAACAAAAGCTGTCGCACCTGGTAAACATTCAACTGCAATGTTATTTTGAATACAAGCCCTCGATAAGAGAAAACCAGGGTCAGAAATTGCAGGAGTCCCTGCATCAGAAATTAAAGCAAAAACCTCTCCTTGCTTTAAACGTCTAATTATTGTGTCGACTGTCTTATGCTCATTGTGCATATGATGTGATTGCATGCACGTAGATATTTCATAATACTTTAGTAATTTTCCGCTAGTCCTTGTGTCCTCTGCTAAAATTACATCAACCTCTTTTAACACTTTAATTGCTCTAAAAGTTATATCCTCTAAATTTCCAATGGGTGTTGGAACTATAAATAATTTGCTCATTTAGCAAAACTACCAAATTAATAATTCTTTTTCCTACGAATTAAAAGTTTACGATATTAAAGAGCTGGTAGAAATTTATTCGGACCAGCTTTAATTAAACTAATATAATTACCAAACACTTAATGTTTGTACTTCAAAATTTCTATGAATTGATTTTTCTGAAGCTTTCCTAGAGTAATAAAGTCGCGTATAATCAGTAATGGTATTATTCTCCTCTGAACTCATTAAAGAAGGATATTCATAATATGCATGTCCTCCAATAATTTCTCTATCACTACCCCAATGGATTAGATCAGGCGAGGTTGCACACCTTATAGTTCCTCCCCATTTATGATATACCATTACGTATTTTTTTATTTTGTGATTCCATTGAACAAAAGGATTCGCTCCTAATAAAAAACCATGACCATTTTTAAGTGCTGTTTTTAAACCATTCGTATGAAGAGCATTGGTTGTAAATGATCCTTTATAATATTTTTTCCATGTTCCAGGGGATGCAAAGTAATTAGTTGAACGGGCTATGTGTAAAACATAGTTATTTGCGTTAGCTTCATATTCACTATAAATAGCATACCAATTACCATCTTGTCCTTTAAAAACGTGCCCATTACCAGCGCCACCAAATGTTTTACTTGATGGTTTAGGTTTTGAAGATTTTATAATATACCCTTCATTTCTAGAACCTCCTAGAGATTTAAAAGTTTTACCTCCATCATTAGAATAAACAACTCCAATAGACGCCCAATATCTATTATCATCCGCTTCCTGTTCCTTACACCAATGATCTTCAACATGATAAAAGCCTACAAGGTTATTTTCATCGTCTAATTGTTCGATATTGTTTAGCCATTTTCCTCCATTATCTGGATTACAATTATACTGCTGTTGTCCAAAAGCTTCAGAAATCTTAATACTTGCATTCTCTGGCCAAATATTCTCCCCTTCATAGATATAACTTGTAGAACCTGACATTGTGAATCGCCATTTACTACCAACCTTAAACCTAGTGATGCCTCCATCAGGAAAATATTGATTGTGACTTTTAATATTAGACCAGTTTAAGAGTTGTTTATTTGATAATTTATATTTATTCTTTTTTGTTTTGATTGGTCCATATTTATCAGTAGACAAAGAAGACGCTTGTTCCTCAGAACTCTTTTTGTCAGGTAAATATGATTTTTTAGTACAGGCTGATAAATAAATCATAATAATGAGTGTCAGAAATTGTAAAGGGTTATTTTTAAACATAATTTTTTATTTTAGAATCCTGATTGACATTATCTAAATACCAAAAAACAAAAGTTATCAAAATACTATGAAGCATCTTATAGAAGTTTGCATACTTTATGAAATTTGACAGATGTATTGCTTACTAGGAAATTAATTACTTAACAAATATCATACTGAATCAAGAACTCTAATAAAGTGCTGTGTATGTGATGAGTTCATAAACTTAAAAGAAAAAAAAAATGTCTAAAAAGAGAATCAAAGTTGAATAAAAAGGAATTACTAATTAATTATTTCTATTTCAATTAAAAAATCAGCACAAAAAAAGCTGACAGAATTTTATTCTAATCAGCCTTTTACGAACTTATATTATCTGTTGATTACCAAACATTTAATGTTTGTACTTCAAAATTCCTTTGACTTGAGTTTCGTGACGATTTTTTAGAGTAATAAAGTCGTGTCCAATTTTTAGACGTATTTCCCCCTTCTGGACTCATTAAGGTAGGGTATTCATAATAAGCATCACCTCCAAGAAGTTCTTTTTCACTATCCCAATTTATAAGATCTGAAGAAGTAACGCATCTTATTGCACCTCCCCATTTATGATAAACCATCACATATTTACGAAGTTTATGATTCCATTGAACAAAAGGATTTGCTCCAAACATGAAACCAAGGTTGCTTCTTAGTGCTGTTTTTGCACCGTTTGTATGAAGTGCATTTGTACTAAAGTTTCCTCGATAATATTTTTTCCATGTTCCGGGAGATGCATAATAATTAGTTGAACGAGCTATATGTAAAACATAATTGTTTACACTAGCTTCATATTCACTATAAATAGCATACCAATTACCATCTTGTCCTTTAAAAACGTGCCCATTACCAGCTCCCCCAAATGTTTTATTTGATGGTTTAGGCTTTGAAGATTTTATAATATATCCCTCATTTCTAGAACCTCCTAGAGATTTAAAAGTTGTACCTCCATCATTAGAATAAACAGCTCCTATAGATGCCCAATATTTAGTGTCATTATTTGTTTTACACCAATGGTTTTCAACATGATAAAACCCTACTAGATTATTTTGATTCCATAATTGATCAACATTATTTAACCATTTTCCTCCATTATCTGGATTACAATTATATTGCTGTTTACCAAATGCCCCAGAGATTTTACCATCTGAATATTCAGGCCACATATTTCCTCCTTCGTAAACATAACTTGAAGAGCCCGCCATTGTAAAGCGCCATTTATTTCCAACTTTAAATCTGCTAATACCTCCATCGGGAAAATAGTAATTTTGTCTTTTGATATTTGACCAATTTAAAACCTGTTTATTTGATAAGTTATATTCGTTGCTTCTAGCTCTATTATCATTATCTTTCGGGGTGATGGTGGAAAAGCTATTTTCTTCACTTAATTCTTTTGTTTCTCTCAATTCTTGAGTGTTGTTACAAGATGTAACCGTTATTAAAAAGCTTAGAATTAAAAATTGTAAAATGTTATTTTTTATCATTATTTATTATTTTGATTAATACTCAAATAGATAATGTAGGCTTAGCCTTTATAAAAAATAAGATATGGTTAGTGTCGAGTCATATTACAAACCATCAACACTAGGGGGATAATTGCATGAAGTACTCGCAAATTGGCTACATATGAAATTTACAGCCTAGGCAATATATAAAAAAATGCTGTAAATCAAAATGTTAATAAAAAAAACTTTAAATGAATGATCTTTATACACCTATTTGCTTTTTGTATTTTTGTCATTATGTCAAAAAAGCTTTTAGATACCATTGATTATCCTTCAGATTTACAAAAATTAGCCATAGCGGAATTACCCGAAGTGGCCCAAGAGCTTCGTCAATTGATTATTGATATCGTTTCAACTAAAGAGGGGCATTTGGGAGCAAGCTTAGGAGTAATAGAACTTACCATTGCCTTACACTACTGCTTTAATACCCCAAAAGATTTGATTGTTTGGGATGTTGGACATCAAGCTTATGGTCATAAAATTCTTACAGGGCGAAAAAAGGCTTTTGGAAGCAATCGTCAATTAGGTGGTATTTCTGGATTCCCAAAAAGAAGTGAAAGTGAATTTGACACCTTTGGCGTCGGGCACTCTTCAACCTCGATATCTGCTGCGTTAGGAATGGCTATAGGATCGAAATTAGCAAAAACAAACAAGCACCATATTGCAATTATTGGAGACGCTTCAATTGCAAGTGGAATGGCTTTTGAAGCATTAAACCATGCTGGTGATACAGATGCTAACTTACTTGTAATTTTAAATGATAATGCCATCGGAATTGACCCCTCTGTAGGTGCTTTAAAAGATTATTTAACAAGAATAAAGTCTACGAGAAATGATGTTGAGCAACATAATATTTTTGAAAGTTTAAACTTTGATTACTCAGGTCCTATTGATGGACATAATATCGATGAATTAGTACAAGAGTTTAATCGTTTAAAAACCATAAAAGGGCCTAAATTTTTACACGTAATAACAACCAAAGGAAAAGGACTTCGTCAAGCAGAAGAAAATCAAGTAAAGTACCATGCTCCCGGAAAATTTGACAAAATCTCTGGGGATGTATTTCCTAAAACAAACAATGAATTTTCAAAATTTCAAGATGTCTTCGGAAGAACTATTTTAGAACTAGCGGGTTTAAATCAAAAAATTGTTGGTATTACACCTGCTATGTTAACCGGAAGTTCTCTAAAACTTATGTTAGACGAATTCCCTGAACGAACTTTTGATGTAGGGATTGCAGAACAACATGCAGTAACACTAGCAGCAGGTATGGCAACACAAGGTTTGGTTCCTTTCTGTAATATTTACTCTACTTTTATACAGCGTTCATATGATCAAATTATTCATGATGTCGCTTTGCAAAATTTACCAGTAATTTTTTGCTTAGATCGCGCTGGACTAGTCGGAGAAGATGGAGCAACCCACCATGGTATTTTCGATATTGCTTTTTTGCGTTGCATTCCTAATCTTATTCTTTTTGCTCCAAGAAATGAAATTGAACTCAGAAATATTCTTTATACAGCTCAATTGGGTCTAAATGCCCCTATTGCTATAAGGTATCCAAGAGGATACGGAAAATTAAAAAATTGGCAGCTACCTTTTCAGAAAATTAAAATTGGTAGGGCTAACACTTTACAACAAGGAGAATCACTTGCCATTCTCTCTATTGGTACTATTTCAAGTAACGTAACGGATGCCATAGAGAAAAGTAAAAATAATAAAGAAATTGCTCACTTTGATATGCGTTTTATAAAACCTTTAGATATGGAGCTACTAGTTTCTATTTTTGAAAAATTCGATGCTATTCTAACAGTAGAAGATGGTTGTGTTAAGGGTGGGTTCGGAAGTCTCATTTTAGAAGTTGCTGCACAACATAATTATGATGGAAACATTGAAATTTTAGGTATCCCTGATTCGTTTATTCATCATGGTACTATCGAAGAGTTACAAAAACAATGTGGTATTGATACAGAAAATATTAGAGACAAAATACACCAGTTGCTTCCCTAATAAAATATTACATTCTTCTTTTCAGCATGAATAAGTATTAATTGTTTTTATATATCTTATTTATTGATTTTAATTGTTTTTTTTCATTAAAGATTTCGATAATATAGAAATTTGAGGTAGGAAAGTACGTGAGATCGATTTCTCCATTAATCACAGGAGCTACGTCTAGTACTTTACCATTAATATCTTTAATGATAGCAGTCCAAAATAAGGTATTGACACTCTCTTTAATCTTAATTTTATTTACAGCTGGGTTGGGATATAATAATAAATCTACAGAATTAATCTTACTACTTTTTGTTTGTTCTAGATATTTTGCAGTAAACTCAGACAAACAAATTGTTTTTACTTCGTGAGACCCAAAAATATCGCCAGATACTAATACTTCTTTATCAGAGTTAATAACTTGATATGACCCTTTACCATAATCACAGCAAATACCATCTCCAGCAGAGTCGTCAATAATAAATTCATAACACTCAATAGGTAAACATTTTGAACTAATTACCATTTCTCCTTCATTTTTTGAATAATCACTACCACTCATTAATATTTCCCCTTCAACATTCTTCATTTTCCATGACGTTTCTGAAGCATATTGATCAAAAATTAGTTTGACAGATACCTCCTTACAAAAAGATATATTTCCATCAATACCCTTGGTGTATTTTACTACTAATTGAGGCGCTTTACTTACGTTCCCATCATATGATTCTGCAGTTCTTTCTCCCTTTCCTGAAATATAAAAAAGTATTCTATTTCCATACTTCCAATTTGACTTGTTTACGATGTCTTGAACGAGAGAACTTAAATCTGGTGTTCTTTGACCTTCTTCAGAAGCACCAATAGAACTCCATGGCTCAGGATTCCAACTTACCTTTTTTCTGTTGTATTCTCTTGAAGTAATATTGTACTTTAAAGGACTTATTTCTGTAGCATTTGATGAGTTCTCTACTTTAATGTTTAGACTTGTACTACTCGAATTTATTTCATCTACTGTAAACTGTATGTATGCTTGTTTAATAACTGCATTCTTAGGAATATTAATATTTCGAAATAACAGCCCAACGTGTTGATTTCCTCTAGAAATTCCGTCATAAGTCATTTCTAAATCCGAACTATTCATATATATTTTACCTGACGACTGGTACTCTTCAACATCATCATTTGATCTTGTAATTTTCGCTATCATAGTCCTTATAACATCCCCTACAAAAACACTTATTTCACTAGGGAAACTTTCGTTGGTTTCGTTATCAAAAGCGATCGCTTTAAGTTTATATAACTTCTTATCAACTATTGGAATCCAAGATGCATCAAAAGGAGGGTTTTTATCTACTTTTATCAAAGAATCATTAACATAAAATCTAACCTCATTAACATAACCATCAGCATCCGATACTTTAGTAGTTATATTAACTTTTGAGTTTACTTCAATGGAGGCATTATTAAGAGGGCTTTTAATCTCAACTTCTGGAATGTAAATATTAGGGTTTAAAATAGTAACTATGCTTCCATTAGATGGAGTCCAAATATCTATATTTGTTGGCATAAAAAATGGGTCATCATTTGTTACAGAACCTACAGTACTTGCATTACCTACTTTCACAGTTCTTACTTCTATTTTTGACTCTTCTACAAAAAACCATTTAAACTGATTAAAAGAACTTGCATTACGAGTCCATGTTTTATTATCATTAGAAGAGCGTAGAGGAGCTCCCCAGCAACCTTCACCAATATAGACAGTCCCACTAATATCATCTCGGATAAAACCTTCATCACATTCTCCCTTACCAGAACACGGTCTTACAGGCCAAGTTGTTTTTACTGTATGAGAGTCTGATTCGAAAACAAGTTTTACGCGATAATCATGGAAAAGAGCAGACCAGTTTGAATATTCATCATTCCCTTCGGACTTTGAAGACACGTGCGGACGCATTGGTTTATGATATTGAACAGACTTCCATATAGCTGTGTTATTAGATAGCTTATGCTTTAACCAATTCAATTGATTTCCTCCAGCCGAAATTTCTGAATTTAATGTATACATAGTAAAAAGATCGTTCCCAAAAGTTATATCGTAGTATATTTTAGAAGAGGGTACATTAAATAAATTATAAATACTATTATTAGAATCCTCATGATTTCCTCTAGCAGGAATAATCGGAAACATTCTTCCATCATCGGCAATTGTATTTTGCCAATCATCAAACCACTTTTTCCATTCTAAACTTGAATCACCATTAGTCATATCTCCTCCAAAAAACACAGCGGTTGGTTTTAATTTAGCTACCAACAAATTAGCCTTTCTTCTGGGAGTTCTATTATTTCTTGAATCTCCACCTGCAATAAAAGATAATTTTTTATTAGTACTTGGAGCGGTTTTAAACCAAAACCGATCACTTACTCCCTCGCTATCTTTTATTATAAAATAATAATTAGTATCTGGTCTTAAACCTGTCATTTTAATAAACGTATTATTCATCCCTTTATAATAAACTGAACGATCTACTGATTTTGAATTTGAATAATTTGACCAGTTTGTTCCGTGATCAATGATATCATAATACAAAATGGGACTTGAACCTGAAACTTGATTCCAACCTAATGTAATTGTTGTAGCTGGATTATCTGTAATTACAAGCCTATATCTATTATTGAAAGAAAAAGTAACCAAAGAAGTCATATAAAACAAAGTGAATATTTTTTTTTTCATAATGAAGGATTTAAGTTTACTATACAAAATCTACAAATATATTTCTGAATACATTACATATTGAACTCAAAAAAACAATTAATGCAATGATCACTTTCCTGGTAAGCTCTTAACTTACACAAGCTAATTTTATAACTGCTAATTAACATAAAGTCAAAAACATCATTTTTATATTTAAATATGAAGAATTCAACACTACTACGTATTCTAAAAATTAGTTCCTTTTTAATTTTTTTGGGAAGGTGTTATCAACATTTATTTTGGGATGCACCCTACAGAAGCCTTTTTTGGGACCAAAATCTATTGGAACCAATTGTATCGACTGTACTAGGTATTTCTTGGCAAGCTTATGTCACCAACGTATATACAGATGATGCAATTCAATTTTTAACAAAAATTACTGGTATTCTATATGGCATCTGTGCAATAATTTCACTAACTATTAATGAGCGCTCTAAAACTTGGATGAGCTCAATTTTAAAATTAGGTGCTATTAACTTAATCTTTTTGGCCTTATTATTAACCAAAGAAAAGTTTTATCATTTGATTATGTTCTTTGAACACAGCATACAATTTGGGGTTCCTACCCTATTAATCTATTTTTTAAAAGATAAGAACCAAGAAAAACTAATTATATTTTTAAAAATTTTCATCCTGTTAACTTTTAGTTGTCACGGAATATATGCTATCGATTACTTTTATCCATTACCTGTAAACTTCGTTACGATGACGTTGAACATACTAAACCTTGAAGAAGAAATAGTAAAAAAAATATTACTTATTGCCGGAATTTTAGATTTTCTAGTAGCGGTTGCTGTTTTTATACCTAAAATTGCTAAAGTTGCTTTGTTGTATGCCTCTTTTTGGGGTTTTGCAACTGCTTTTGCTAGAATTTTTAGTGGCTTTCATTATGATATTTCTCTAAGCATAATACACCAATATTTATATCTTGTGATCTATCGATTACCACACAGTATAATGCCGTTACTTGTCTTTTTTTATATAAACCAAGAGAAAAATAATAGAATTAACTCTGTAATATTTTTGAAGTTAAAAAAATAATAGAAAAAAAGCGAACCAAAAATTAGTTCGCTCTGTAATCATTTATGTTTTTCTTATTATTAATAGATATTAAACCCTAACACTCCACTACCTGAAGCATCATTATAACCACCTATTTCAAGATAATAACCTCCTGGAGATAAATTTCCATTTATTTTTGACAAATTCCCGTTTCCTGCTCCATCATCATCAGAACTTATAAGCTGTCCGTTAGAGTGATATAAATACAGATAAGTATCATAGTTTGCTGCTAAAATTTCAAAATGGTAATTAAATGATGTTTGAGTTGTAAAACTGATGCGAACTCTTCCATTGATCGATATGGAATTATTATAATCGAAATTTTTATGAAAAGGTGTTGATATATTACCTAAATTATTATTATGCGAGGTTCCTTCAAATTCTTCAATTTTAATATTAAATGAGCCATTAATTTCATTGTACGCATAATTATTCTTAATAACTTTTAAGTGAAATGTTTCTGGACCTGTTAGAACTGAAAATAATGACTGGTTATTATGATTGCTTGTATTTGTCAGTAGGTTCTGATTGCTATCTCTTAATTCAAAATAGACACTTGAATTTGAAGAAAATGTATATTTATAATTACCTGATGGAATAGTAAAAGTATAGATAATGCTATTATCTGGTTCTTCATTTATAGAAGTAATATCATAAGACTTACTATAAGGAAGTGCTATACTTCCTAAATTAGTATTTGTTTCTCTTGGGTCTCTAAAAATAAGATTAAAAGAACCATTGAATAAATTACCATAATTATTTTTAACTTCAATATAGTAACTACCAGCATTCAAATTTTCACTTTTCAAGTTATTTTGTCCACGAAAAATATAATTGTTGTTAGCATCTCTTAACGAATACTCAATATTTCTGCCATAATCATCAGTTAAAGAAATGCCTGTTCTTTCTGTGAGAATAAATTTATACCCGATTCTATTATCTACTTCGTCTGCTAAAAATTCATAATTAAGTATTTCACTATAGGGCAATGAAACTTCACCTAAATCAATATCTGTAGCTCTAAAATTGACCGTTTTTGATACCTCTTTTACACCTCCTGATCTATCATTAGCTATAATTTTAATGGTAATCTCCTGATCCAATAATTCTTCAAACTGAAAAGGAATATTTACTGAACCCATATTACTATTCGAATTGGTTCCTATTACAAAATCATTTACATAAAGCTTTTCATTAATATAGATATCGTAAGAAAGTAAATCATTGTCAGCATCATTAGAAGGAAACCAATCCACACTTACTGAACTATAAGTGTAAAAATCAAAATTGACTTCTTTAAAATCAAAGTCGCCTGGATTCCTATTCACAAAAACATACCTTTTCACAACTGACTCCTCAGAAAGATTATTCTCAGAATCAATGGCAGTGATATTAACGGTAAGCTCAAGTCCCATACCTCGAGTACTGTTATTTTTTGCTCCTGTCAAATATGACCCTACATCAATATCAAGGTTATTTTCTTTAGTTCTACTAGCCAATACATTACCATTCACAATAACATTGTAGCTAACTTCATCTCCATTTGGATCTTCAGATGCATTCCAATATAATTTTACAAATGTATTCTCAATCACCTCCAACTCTATTCCAGAAACTTTTAAAGGCGGTAAATTAGGTTTTTCTTCTTCACTACTACATGATGAAAGAATAAGTAAAATAAGGGCTGGTATAAAAATGAAATTTTTTATCATAGCGTATATATTAGTGTTTAAAATTTTCTTAGCATTGACATTCTTATTTAACCTAAAAAAAGAATGCGGCGCGAAATTAGTGCTTTTTTTAATAGTAAAAAAATTTAAACCTACTATTTCTGATATTAGAATAAATAAATTATCTCAATATGTATATCCGATAAACCTTTAGAAAGTAACTTTTTATCAAAAGAAACTATAAAGTCAAATCGGACTATTATAGCTTCAATAATTCAATTTACATAACCTAAACGTCAAGTATACTATTATTTCTTATTGAACATTTTCCATACTCTTTCATCGAAGAGTCATAGATTTCATAGCATGGTTACTATTACCTTATTAAAGCTAATTAGAAATTTTCGCTTTTAAGTAATATAGCACTTAATTAAAAAGTTTATCCTATTTCTTTATCTTATAATAATTATCTAGTATTTTTATGTAAATCGTAAAACAAAAATGAAATAATATTGATAAAAATTAATCTATAAACTAATGTATATTGTAAAGGTTATTTTTATAATAGATGAAGTAACTTTTAGTTAAGTATAACCCTTATGTATGGATTTATCAAAACAAAAAACCAAAACGAAATGTTTTGGTTTTTTTATTTTATATATAATATTTTATTAGTTATTTAGTGCTTCTGCACCTCCAACAATTTCAAGAATTTCATTGGTAATAGCAGCTTGACGAGCTTTGTTATACGTTAATAATAACTCATCACGTAATTCCGTAGCATTATCTGTTGCCTTGTGCATTGCAGTCATACGAGCACCATGTTCGGCAGCAAATGAATCACGAATAGCTTTGTATAATTGCGTTTTTAATGATTTCGGAATTAATTCTAAAACAATCTCTTCTTTTGAAGGTTCGAAAATGTAATCTAAGTTTACGCTTTCGTCACTTTCAATAGGCTTAATTGGTAAAAATTGCTCTACTTGTACAATTTGAGTAGCTGCATTTTTAAACCTGTTGTATATGATCTCAATTTTATCATAAGATCCATCAACATATAAGTTCATTAATTGCTCAGCTACCAATGCTACGTTATCAAAAGTTAACTCATCGAAAACATCATTTCTGTTTTCAATAATATTATACTCTTTTGATAAAATATCATTTCCTTTTTTACCTATGGTGAGTAAATCTGCAGCAACTCCGTTATACTTTCCGTTGATTGTTTTAACTGTTTCTTTTATAATTGAAGAGTTAAAGCCACCACATAATCCTCTATTCGAAGTTACAGCAACTAATAATACCTTCTTTACTTCTCTTTCTGTAGAATAAGCTCCACCTGCATCACTATCTAGAGTAGCACTTAAGCTCTGCAATAACTCTGTAAGCTTCGATGAATAAGGGCGCATTGCCGTAATAGCATCTTGAGCTTTTTTCAACTTTGCAGCGGATACCATTTTCATGGCAGAAGTAATCTGCATTGTTGATTTGATAGAACTAATTCTGTTACGTATTTCTTTTAAGTTTGCCATACTAGCAGTTATTTAGTATTGAGCATTGAGTATTGAGAAATATCATCTCAATACTCAACACTAAAATCTTTAATTAAGCTGAAAATTTAGCTGAAATCTCTTTAGCTGCCGCAGTTAAAGTATCAATTACTTCATCTGTTAATTTACCAGCTTTTAATGTATCTAATGTACCTCTATGCTTTGCATTTAAATACTCTATGTAATCGCTTTCGAATTCTTTTACTTTGTTTACTGGAACATCTTTTAATAAGTTCTTAGACCCAGCATAGATGATTGCCACCTGATCTTCAACAGTAAAAGGATCACCTTGATTTTGCTTTAAAATTTCAACATTACGCTTACCTTTTTCAATTACATTTAAAGTAGCGGCATCTAAATCAGAACCAAACTTAGCGAATGCTTCTAATTCGCGATATTGAGCTTGATCTAACTTTAATGTACCAGATACTTTCTTCATTGATTTAATCTGAGCAGAACCTCCTACACGTGATACAGAAATACCTACATTAATTGCAGGACGAACCCCTGAGTTAAATAAATCAGACTCTAAGAAGATCTGTCCATCAGTAATCGAAATTACGTTTGTTGGAATATACGCAGAAACGTCTCCAGCCTGTGTTTCAATAATTGGTAATGCAGTTAAAGATCCTCCACCTTTTACTTTACCTTTTAATGAAGCTGGTAAATCGTTCATTTCAGCAGCAATCGCATCATCATTGATTACTTTTGCAGCACGTTCTAATAATCTTGAGTGTAAATAGAAAACGTCTCCAGGATACGCCTCACGCCCTGGTGGACGACGTAATAATAAAGACACCTCACGGTAAGCTACAGCTTGTTTAGACAAATCATCATAAACAATTAAAGCTGGTCTACCAGTATCACGGAAATATTCTCCAATTGCAGCACCCGCAAATGGAGCATATACCTGCATAGGAGCAGGATCAGATGCATTTGCAGCTACTATAGTAGTGTATGCTAAAGCTCCCTTTTCTTCTAACATATTTGCAATAGCAGCTACCGTAGAAGCTTTTTGACCTACAGCTACATAAATACAGTAAACTGGCTGTCCTGCATCGTAAAACTCTTTCTGATTTAAGATAGTATCGATAGCAACTGTTGACTTTCCAGTTTGACGGTCACCAATAATTAATTCACGCTGACCACGTCCGATAGGAATCATAGCATCTACAGACTTAACTCCAGTTTGCATTGGTTCTGTTACAGGTTCTCTATAAATTACCCCAGGAGCACGACGCTCTAAAGGCATTTCATAGGTTTCGCCTTTAATAGGGCCTTTACCATCAATTGGGTTACCTAATGTATCTACAACACGCCCAACTATTCCTTCTCCTACTTTTAAAGAAGCGATTCTTTCAGTACGCTTTACTGTTGAACCCTCACTAACACCTGTTGAAGGACCTAACAAAACAACACCTACATTATCTTCCTCTAAGTTTAACACGATTCCTTCTAAACCGTTATCAAACTCAACTAGCTCACCGTATTGTACATTAGACAAACCATACACACGAGCAATACCATCACCCACTTGTAATACGGTTCCAACTTCATTTAACGTAGCTTTCGCTTCGAAATTTGTTAATTGCTCCTTTAAAATTGCTGATACTTCAGCTGGTTTAATTGCTGCCATTTTATATCTTTTGATGTAAAATTAAATTTTTGGAATATAATGACTATTGTCAAATTCTCTCCTTAATTCCTTGAATTGGTTTGAAATGCTAGCATCATACTGTACATCACCAACTCTTAAAATAAATCCTCCTACAATGTCTGGATTTACTATATTTTCAATATTTGCTTGGTTTCCTGTTATTTCAACAATTTTAGCCAAGATTCTTTGTTCTAATTCTTTATTCAAAGGCACTGCTGTAGTCACCTTTGCTACTTGCATGCTTTTGTGGTAATCATAAATAACAGCATATTGCTTTGCTATTGGCTCAAGCATAACCATACGCTTGTTCTCTTCCAATATATTAAACAATCCTTTCAAAATGTTATTTACTTTATCTCCAAAAAGCGCAGTCAAAACTTTTCGCTTATCAGCTGCTTTTATTACTGGACTTTTTAGCATTGCATCTAACTCGCTACTTTCAGCAATTGTATCAGCGATTAACTTCATATTGTTGTTAACCTCTGTTTCATTCCCCGCGTCAGTTGCTAGATTTAAGAGTGCTTTTGCATAACGTAATGCTGGTCTTGCTCCTTTCATTGAATGATTAGTTTAAAGTAACTTCTTCTAACATTCCTTCAACAAGCTTTAATTGATCATCTTGTGAAGCTAATTCTTTTCTTACGACAGTTTCTGCAATACCAATCGATAATTCAGCTACTTGTTGTTTGACATGAGCTAAGGCAGCTTGTTTTTCTTGTTCTATTGAAGACTTTGCATTTTCAATTAATTGAGAAGCTTGCTCTGTTGCTTCCTCTTTTGCATCTGCAACAATTTTATCTTTAATTTCACGCGCTTCTTTTAACATTGCATCTCTTTCAGCTCTTGCTTCTTTAAGTAATCTATCATTATCAGCCTGCAAGTTTTGCATTTCTTTTTTTGCTGCATCTGCAGCGTCTAATGCGTTTTGAATACCTTCTTCACGTTCTGTAAGCGCATTCATTATTGGCTTCCAAGCAAACTTGATCATTAAAAAAAGTATAACTACTAAGATTAATGCTTGCATGAAAAACAACCCCGGTGAAAAATCATTTAATAACTGATCCATTATATTATGTAATTTATTCTTTAATAATTTTGTTTAATTCTAACTAAAAACATTTCCTGCAACCAACCGTTACAGGTAAATGTTTTTATTTTTTTAATTTCTCCGGAATTATTTCCCTAAGATTAATGCACCAAATGCCAAACCTTCTAATAATGCCCCGATGATGATCATCGCAGTTTGGATTTTACCAGCAGCCTCAGGTTGACGAGCAATACCTTCCATTGCTTTACCTCCAATTTGACCTAATCCGATTCCTCCACCTATTACGATTAATCCTGCTCCAATTAAATTGTACATACTAATTGATTTATATATAATTAAACAAATTCTTAATTTCTATTTTTAATGATGTTCGTGTTCTTCAACAGCCATCCCAATGAATAATGATGATAACATTGTAAAAATAAATGCCTGTAAAAACGCTACCAGTATTTCAATCACAGAAATAAACAAAGCTAATAACAATGACATTCCTGTTGACCCAAAAACTCCAAACTGATTCTTCAATGTAATCATTAAGGCAATTAAGCTCATTACTACAAAGTGACCTGCTGTCATATTTGCAAACAAACGAATCAATAAAGAAAATGGTTTTGTAAACATTCCCAGCACCTCAATTGGCGCTAAAATTATTTTCATTGGCACTGGCACTCCAGGCATCCAAAATATATGCTTCCAGTAATCTTTATTACCGCTAAATTGTACTATAAAAAAAGTAAATAATGCCAAACAAACTGTAACAGCAATCTGCCCTGTAACATTAAACCCTAACGGGGTTAAACCTAATAAGTTTAAAATCCAAATAAAGAAAAACACTGTCAAAAGGAACCCCATGAACTTACGATATTTTTTTTCTCCGATATTAGGTCTTGCTATTTCATCTCTAACATACAAAACCAACGGTTCTAGAACACGACCAACACCTGTTGGAATAGCTTCTTTTTTGTATCCATTCGCTAAAGACCTAAACCCTAAAAACATTAAAAGACCTGCAAGCAACATCCCAAAAACACTTTTAGTAATCGAAAAATCAAGCACTTTATGAGCGTTTGTCGCATGATGAGACGCATCAAAAACAACTTCATCCGCGCCTTCGTTTAATTCATAAATTTTGCTATGAATCTTCACTAATTTCACGTTTCCTTTATCCACAATTACATGCCCATCATCATTATGATGAAATGCCGAAGACATAAAAGACTTCAAACCTTTACTTGTCCAAACTATAACAGGTAATGGAAAACCTACATGCTTTCGCTCACCAACATCATTAGTATACGAATACAAAGCGAAATCATGAGAATCCGCTAAATGATGTTTTATATATTCTTTAATACCTTCAGGAGTGTTGATTTGCCCCTCTTTACTTGAAGTTTCTTCTCCACTAGCGAACGCTGTGAATGAACTAAATACTAATGCTATTATCGTTAAATAAAAGATAGGTTTGTTTGCTATCATAATGCCTTGCTAAATATAGATTTACTTGGTCTCTAAATTTCGGTGCAAAGGTACACAATAAATTAGAACTACAAACCCTTTTTTTGTTTAGTTTTTTAAAGGATATTGAATCTACTAGTAATAGAAAAACTATTTGTTATTCAAGAGCTTTGCGATAAAAATAGTTTCCAGAGAAAGAAACAACAGGAAAGGTATTACTAAAGATATTTTTTCTGGCTTATCAATTGGAATTTCTGAAAAAACTGTGCTTTTAAATAGTATTAAAAAAAAACCAATTTTCACAAACATCAACGCTAGGTATCCATAACCCGCCTGGTTTGGTGTTTTTTCAGAAATGACGGTGACTATTAAATATATTAAAACCGCTGAAATTGCATAAAAAAAATACACCCTTTGTAATGAAAATGAAAGTTGTAAGTCTTTATTTTCCAAAACAGAAAAATGAAAAAAATAACTAGCTATAAAAGTCACACATATAACAACAAAAAAAAGTAAAATACGCTTAATCATTTTTTATTTAGATAAATTACTTACTTGACGTATAACAGCGAACATAGCACCAAAAACAGCAAAAAGGGTACAAATTTTCATAAAAAGACCATCATTGGTTGCCAAAGTAACATCTAACCACTTCCCTAAAACACTTCCTAAGTAGATAGTCAAACCCATTTGAAATGCTATACCAGAGAAACGAACATATTTATTAAGCTGATTTTTCGGTCTTTTTTTGTTCATTTTTCTTTAGCTCTTTAACAGCCCCTTTCATAGAACAAGTCGCATTAAAAGTTGCTCCTGGCTCTACGGATAACTTCCCAATTATAACTTCACCTGTAATATTTGCTGTGGCTTTTACGGTTAAAACATTTGAAACCTGTAAATCTCCTGCAAACTTACCTTCTACATCTGCATTGGTGCACTCTGCCTTTCCTTTAACTAAGCCTGCTTCTCCAATAATTATTCTACCGTTAGTTTTTATATTACCTTCTAGTGTTCCGTCGATCCTAAAGTCACCTTCGGATACAATTTCTCCTACAATTTTAGTGTTTCCTCCAATTACGTTTCTTTCTGAAACTACTCTCTCTCCTGGTTTTTTACTGTCTTTACTGAACATTTACACGGGGGCTTTACAAAAAAAAATTTTATTCAATTAACTGTTTCAATATTTCCTCTGCTTTTTTACCAGCATCGGTATTTGCATAACTCAAGGAAACAAACTCAAGCGCCTTTTTATAGCTTGCTTTATCATCAACTTTCCCTATGCACAGAGCTTTCAATAAAGCTAATTTAGGAATTAAATTTGAATTTTTAACTCTAGGCTCAAACTTATCAATTTCTACTAGAGCTTCATCAAATTTATTTAACTTATAAATAACGTATATTTCTTTATATCTATTAAGAACCTCATCTATTTTCTTTTCCTCTACCAGCTTTACATTAGGCTTCCTTATAATTTGGGCAAATTTACTATCTGGATATTGATTTAGCACTACTTTTTTATGTTTATTTGCTTTTTCCTGATTATCAGCATTGGTATAAACTTGGTATAAATGATAGTTTATAGCTAAGTCAGACTGTTCGTGGCTTTTGATATTTAATAATCTATCGAATTTTGAAGAAGCTAACTCGTAATCTTTAAATTGCTCTTTATAAATTAAGCCCAGTTGATATAATGCCTCATTTCTATCTTTCTTTAAAACTATTATTTCTTCTTTCTCTTTTGGTAATGCATCTAAATAAGTACCAAGGACATATTTTGGGTTTTCTTTTTCCTCTTCTTCTGAAGCTATTAGCTCGTTCTCTACTATTAAACCTCCTTCTTTTTCTGATAATCTCCAATTATCTTCCAAAGGGCGGTTTCCCCATACTCTTTCAAATTCAGCTTTACCAAATGCTATTGTTTGATCGTTATAAAAATACCATTTCCCTTGTTCAGAAATGTCACCAATAAATGAACCTCCACCAAAAGAACTTCCGAAATTCTGAGAATTCAATAATTGTTGTCTTTTTTCCTCATCTTCTTTCTTAATTCTTTCTATATATTCTTCAAAGAAAACCTTTCTTTGATCTGGACTCATTGCAACCAATTTTAGAATGCTATCATTCACTTTTATCGTTTCTTCGTGCTTTCTTAAAGTTGTTAGTCCTTTATTTTTTCTACGAATTCTTCTAATTCTCTTTTCTTGCTCAAACTCTTTTGGTGTCGCAACTAGTAAGCTGTCATAATAAGTCCCAGCTAAAACATATTTTTGCTTATTAAAAGCAATGTTTCCTAATTGCTCATATGCATATGTTTTCTGATAATCAGTATTTGTTTTAGCTTTCAATGATTTATTAAAATAATCAACAGCGTTATCAATTTTATTTCTTCCAACTTCAAGTACTCCTAACTGGTAATACAAAGCATTCAAAAATTTACGATTATCTGTATTTTTAACTAGTTTCTTCAACCTACCTAACACTACTACTGAAGAAGAATCATTATCCGTATTTTTGGCTAATTCAATACCAGCTCTTACTCTATATTTTCTTGAAGCCCTTTTTGTATCAGCTAATTTTTTAAAAACGATACGAGCAGAATCACGCCTATCTAATTCTGCATATATTTGTCCTAGAATAAACATATTTCGTGCCGATTGTTCTTTATTTTTAAATGTTTTTGAGGCAAGTGTTAAGTGCTTAATTACCTTTTGTATCGTATCTGTTTTTTCATAAGCCATCGCCATTGCTGTATGTGCACGTTCCCTTTGTGAATCTGATAAGCTTTTTTCATTTTTATCTAATTCTATTAACAAGTTTAAAGTCTCAATCGCTAACTTTTCATTATCTAACCTAATGTTTGCCTTCGCCCTCCATATTTTGGTATCGTATATTAAACTTGCTTTGGGATAATTGGAAATCACATAATTTAAAGCTTCTACAGCTGGTATAAATCGTTGTGTATAATATCGTGCTTTTCCCAAAAGCAAATAAGCTTCATCAATTTTGTTATTTCTTTCTATCCCATTTATATTCATTGAATGCTTCTGAACTGCCTTTACTGCTTTCTCCTCTGCTTTATCAAAGTGTGATAACGGCTTTATTTCTTCTTCTTCTTCAGAATCATCGAATCCTACACCAGGTTTAAATAGCGGTGCTTCAATAACATTCTCATTAAAAGTTATTGGCTCAATTGGCAACCGTCTCCAAAAATTATCTTGATGCTTTTCTTCTATTTCTTTTAAACCTTTTAAAAATGCCTGCTCACCATTAAACAACACGTTATATTTTGTTGTTAACGAATGAAATTTACGATTTATAAGGGTATTTTTCTTCGTGCCACATGAGCATACGTAAAGTAAAACAATACTGAAAACGAATATTTTGGATAGTTTTTTCATAAAAAATACGCATATATTGTACAACAATTATACTGCTAAGTTATTGTACGTAAATGCGTAAAATTAGTAATAAAAAGGAAAAATTCTGCATTTTTAAAATTGAAATAAAAAAAATATCGAAATTACGACAGTCAGAATGATTTTAAAAACACTTTTGACATACTATATTTTATATGTTTACTTGATAAAAAGCAGGATTATTTTTTTATAACCATCCTGCTTTTTAAGCATGTTTATTATCCTATAATTTCTTCAGTAGCTAAAACTTTTGCATAGGCAAATTGTAATGCAGCCATGTATGCAGCATGCACTTGCTCGGCTGGAACAGTAACTCCATTAAATGTTAAATCTAGGGTTGCACACGCATCATGAGCGACAGTACAATTATATCCAAAATCACTAGCTGCTCTTGTTACAGCGTCAATACACATATGACTCATTGCACCACATATCCATAAATTTTCTATATTATTTTCATCTAAAATTTCTTTTAGATTGGTATTCTTAAAACTATTTATTTCTTGTTTTAAGACAACTGGCTCTCCTTCTTGATTTATCACACTTGCATGAATTTCAGCACCTTTAGAATTTGGCTTAAAAAAAGGAGCATCGTTGTTTGGAAACTCATGTCTAACATGCACAACAGGCATATTTTTTTTTCTAGCATAATTTAAAAGTTTTGCTGCGTTTCCTGCAGCTTTTTCTGTTCCTTTAAGCTCCCAATCTCCATTAGGAAAATAATCGTTCTGTAAATCTACAATAACTAAAGCTGTTTTCATTTTATCTAATTTTATCTGATTTTTATAGGAACAAAATTAGCTACTCTTTAGCATGTATACATTGCTGTAAAGTTATATGTTTTTGCTGTGAAGTTTTTATATCGTGCTAGTATTTCTCTCGTTTACGGGACTTAATCCAAATTTAGCTTTATATGACTTCGAAAAGTGTGATACATTCTCAAAACCACAATGGAATGCAATATCAGAAACAGTACGTGTCGTTTTGGTGATTAAATAATTAGCATACTTAAGCCTTCGATTAATTAGCCATTTCATAGGTGTTGTTTTGAATTCCTCTTTGAATTCTTTTTTAAAGGTACTTAAACTTCTTCCTGTTTGTTTTGCTAACGTTTCAATATTTAAGGCTTGTGTAAAATTCTTCTCCATATAGTAAGGTAAATTTATTTTCTGATTATTCACCAGATATTTAAGGTATTCTACGTAAACATTATTTTTATTTCTATCAAGTATTTGAAGTAAAATTTGGTGCAACGAAAACTTCACAATGCAAGATCTATATTCTCTTTTACTATTAATTACACTTACTATTTCCTCTATATTATAGGTTATGAAAGGAGTCACTCTAAAGGTAAAAGGAGGTAACTCTTCTTTTGTTTCTCTTTTTGAATGAATAATGACATGCTCTTCAAGAAAATCAGTAATAAACATGTTTTCAAAGAAGAATAAAACTCCTTCATAGTCAGATGAGGTTTCAAAAATATAATTAGCTCTTTTTCTAAACTGTACATCACCTTTAGTTATTATTCTTTTATCTACTGAACTTATTATATTTCGATGACCAACTAAAACAACTTCTAAGCAATGCGTTGTTTGAAGAACTGTACTATATTTGTTTATAGAGTCTGCTTTTACATGTAGTGCTAAAACTTCTTTTCTTAAACTTTGAACTGAAGATACATGACTCTGGAGATCTTTTGGAAATTGAAACATAAAATAATCGATAAGTCAAATTGAAAGCCTATTTTGAAAAATTAACGGTGTTTATTTTTTTATTATAATTATATCTAATTAAATTTATTAACAAGTTTTAATAAAAGTTTACTAACTTTTAATTATATTTTTATCAACAATTAAATCCCATCTTATAAATACACCAAAAGAAATATAAAAATATTATTTAATTTTTAATGTTTTAGCAATTGCCTCAAGTTCAAAAACAAAATTTCTCTTGTTTACAGACGGTGCATATGTAAATCCTTCAAAAACCACTAATCTTTTATTTTTTTCATCAATGATTGTGTAATTAAGAAATGGTCCAGCCATGAAATCATTTTTAACCTCCCATTTACCTCTGGTTTCAAAGGCTTTCCTGCCATCAAACTCGATTTCATTTGTATGCGGAGTATACGCCTGTTCAGTAATCATATACATTCCTTCTTTTCCACCTGGAATATACTTTTCACCAATCATATCTCTCATAGATGAAATATTATCTGCCACATTAGATCCATTTTCATAAGGAACACTATATATTAAAATATTATTACTACCATCTCCTCTGGCAATACCACTTTTTAAGTGCTGACGAAGCCATAAAAAATCATCTTTATCTTCTACTAAATTATATCTCTTAGGTATATCAACCTTAACATTCAAGTTTTGAATGGTTTTAAATTTACGCTCATCCATGCGTTCGCTTTTAAAAACACTTTGAATAAACTTGATATCTTCTTCTTGAAAAATTTTAATAATTTCTTTTCCTCTATTTCTTATCAAACCTACTAAATCTTTTTCATTTTTAGCTGTAGCGTAAACAATTATTTGAGGCTCTGCGTATTTATTTCTTTCTATTGAAATTTGTTCTTCTTTTCCTTTTCTACAAATTAAAATCGCCTTGCTATGCTTAATAAACCCCTTAAAACCAGCAGGGTCTATTTGACCTACATTTAATAATGTTTCTGGCTGTGGCAATCCTACCTGATGCTCTCCAAATACAACTCGAATTTCATCACCTACCTTACCATCCCAATCATTAGCTTTTAAAACTACTAAAATCTTATTGGTATTACCTGAAGATGAGGGTAAAATAACCTCTCTACTTTTTGAACTTTGTTTGCAGGAAATTATCAATAACAATAACAGTAGTAATGACAATGACTTTCTCATACTTTTATGTATTTAAGTTTATTTTTGGTTACAAATTAAAATCAAAAATCATTCCATTATTAATAATAACTACAATGATTGTTTTTTATATTATACAACATAAATAGCATTAAAAATTAAATAGATTTAATTTTTGTTTTTAAATTCTTTTTTTGATTATTAGAAGTTGGTTTTGAGACCACTATTCGCTTTGGGTAAACGAATAATCGTTGACCAATTTTTAGATTACTTTTTTTCAACCCATTCCACCCCTTCAGATCTCTAATTTTTACTCCAAATTTATTTGCTATTTTACCTAAATAATCTCCCCCTTTAACTCGATATACAATCCGTTTATCCATTTCAAAGTAACGTGGCAATGGCTTCTCCCGTTTGGCTTCATCTTGCTTTGCCAAATTGTAAATCTCCTCTTCCTTATCAAGAAAATCAATAACTCTTAATTTAGGTAACCTTATGGAATAATTACGGCCTTCAACATAAGGAACAATATCTAATTTGTATTCTGGATTTAAAAAAGAAAGTAATTCTTCATCTATATTTACCTTTTGTGAAATTTGTTTAAAACTAATTGTTTCTTTTACTTTTATGGTATCTGTTTCGAAATAAAAAATTTCTGGAGTTTTAGGGTATAAATTATGCTCTTTTGCATATTCAAAAATATACATTGTTGCATAAAAAGCTGGCACGTAACCAGCTGTCTCTCTAGGCAAGAATGGCCTAATATTCCAATAATTTTTATACCCTCCTGATCTTTTTATCGCTTTTGAGACATTTCCTGGGCCAGAGTTATATGCTGCAAGAGCTAAATCCCAGTCACCAAAAACTTTGTACATTTGATTTAAGTATTTGCATGCTGCGACCGTTGATTTTATTGGGTCTCTTCTCTCATCAACATAAGAGCTTACTTTCAAATCAAACTGCCTACCCGTTCCATACATAAATTGCCATAGACCAGTAGCTCCAGCAAATGAACGAGCTTTAGGATTTAAGGCAGACTCCACAATTGATAAGTATTTCATTTCAATTGGAACGTCGTATTGATCAAGATACTGCTCAAACATTGGAAAATAATATTCTGCTTTAGCCATTAAAGCTGGGTAATATTTTTTTCTATATTTCAGATATTTATTAATTACTTTTTCTAGAGCTGGGTTATATGATAAATTAAACGGTGTTTTTTCATCTAGTTTTTTTAATCTATCTATTAGCGACTCTTTAGACAGAATAACATTTTCTTCAATCTTTACATCCTTATCGTTAATAACGTATTGTATACTATCGAATAAAGAAGAATTAAAGGTACCCTCAACGAGAAGACTATCAATTCTTTTTAGATCACTGTTAGTAAAAAAGTCTTTTTTTCCTACTAACTTAACAGAATCAGGCTTTATAGTTCCTTTTGTCTTTAAAATAGAGTCTACTGGCTGCTGTGCAATTAACACTGATCCATAGAAAAATAATAGCTTTAATAAAATTTTCAAAAATATGTTTCTTTAAAAAATTATTTATTAGAATAAATGAAATACTACATTTTATTCTTAACGTACTTAATTAATATTCATTTCGACCACAACTGGACAATGATCAGAATGTTTTGCTTCCGGTAAAATATAAGATCTTTTAATCTTATCTTCCAATAAATCTGACACCATGCAGTAGTCGATTCTCCACCCCTTATTGTTTGCTCGCGAGTTTGCTCTATAACTCCACCAACTATAATGACCTGAATTTTTATTTAAATACCTAAAACTATCAATAAATCCACTATCTATAAAATTTCCTATCCAAGCTCTCTCTTCTGGCAAAAAACCAGAAACGCCTTTCATCTTAGGATTATGAATATCTATTTCTTCGTGACAAATATTGTAATCTCCGCAAATAATAATATTAGGATGCTTCTCTTTTAGAATATTGATGTACTCTTGAAACTCCTTCATATAAGTAAACTTATAATTTAGTCGATCAATATTTGTTCCAGAAGGTAAGTACAAACTCATGATTGAAACATCATCATAATCTACTCTTAGGTTCCTACCTTCAAAATCCATACTTTCTATCCCAGTACCATATTCCACATGGTTAGGTTCGTTTTTACAGAAAACTGCTACGCCAGAATATCCTTTTTTCTGAGCTGAAAACCAATATTGGAACGGATAACCTGCTTCAGTAAAATCATTAGCATTTAACTGATTTTGTTGCGCCTTCGTCTCTTGAATACATAGCACATCAGGATTCGCTTGTTTAAGCCACTCTAAAAAACCTTTTTTTATTGCAGCTCTTATACCGTTTACGTTGTATGAAATTATTTTCATCGATTAACTTCCTAATCTTTTTATGTTTAAATATCCATTTCAGGTATTTCTCCTTGTACCACTAAAGTTCCTTCCGTTGATGCTTTAATTTCTTCTACAGAAACCCCAGGTGCTCTTTCCAGTAAGTGAAAAGCGTTATTTTTTATCTCTATTACGGCTAAATTCGTAACAATTTTTGTTACACATCCCACACCTGTCAATGGTAAGGAACACCTTTTCAATAGTTTTGATTCTCCTCGTTTGTTTGTGTGCATCATTGCTACAATGATATTCTCAGCACTTGCCACTAAATCCATGGCTCCTCCCATTCCTTTTACCATTTTACCTGGAATTTTCCAGTTAGCAATATCACCATTTTCTGCCACTTCCATGGCTCCTAAAATAGTTAAGTGTACGTGCTTTCCACGAATCATTGAAAAGCTGGTTGCTGAGTCAAAAAAACTAGCCCCTGGAAGCGTAGTTATTGTTTGTTTTCCTGCATTTATTATATCAGCATCTTCTTCACCTTCGAAAGGAAATGGTCCCATTCCTAAAACACCATTTTCACTTTGAAATTCAACTTGAATATCATCTCGAACAAAATTGGCTACCAATGTTGGAATACCAATTCCTAAATTTACGTAGTAACCATTTTTCACCTCTTTTGCTATACGTTTAGCGATTCCGTTTTTATCTAACATTTTCTATTGTATCAATTTAATAATGTGTATGTGTATAGTCTGTTTTTAAAAAATATGCAAAAATGACTCAATAGATTTCTAAACTATTGACTCACTACTGTACAAAAGGAATTAAACCTTTTGACGAACGGTTCTTTGCTCAATTCTTTTTTCATATTTTTCGCCTTGAAAAATACGCTGTACAAAAATCCCAGGAATATGTATATTGTTAGGGTCTAGCTCTCCTACTGGTACTAGTTCTTCAACCTCTGCAACTGTTATTGTTGCAGCACCACACATATTTGGATTAAAATTCCTTGATGTGCCTTTAAAAATAAGATTTCCTGCCGCATCTCCTTTCCAAGCCTTAACGAAAGAGAAATCTGCTTTAAATGCCGGCTCTAGCACATGCATTTTACCATCGAATTCTCTTACTTCCTTGCCTTCTGCTACTTCAGTTCCATAGCCAGCAGGTGTATAAAAAGCAGGAAAACCTGCTTGTGCTGCTCTACATTTCTCTGCTAGCGTACCTTGAGGGGTTAATTCTACTTCTAACTCACCTGATAGCATTTGACGCTCAAACTCATCATTTTCTCCAACATAAGATGAAATCATTTTTTTTATTTGGCGGTGTTGGAGTAACAGCCCCAAACCGAAATTATCAATACCTGCATTATTTGATATACAAGTAAGATCTTTTATCTCCAACCGAACCAATTCTGCAATAGCATTTTCAGGAATTCCACACAAACCAAATCCACCTAACATTAACGTCATTCCACTCTTAACTCCAGTAACTGCCTCTTGTACATTTGTTACTTTTTTATTAATCATATATAGCTGCTTGTTATATTTTAAAAATCTGTGTCTTCATAATCAATTTCTTTTTTTTCTTCTTTTTCAATTCCTTTATCTTTATTAGGATTTTTTGTCGAACAATTAATATTAATTGTTAATTCCTGAGAAGGTTTCTCAAAGTCTTCCTTACTTATATTCAGTGTTTTGTCTTGGTAACATTTTTGCATGAACAATGCCCATGTTGGTAATGACATCGTAGCTCCTTGACCTCGACCAATCCCGTAAAAATGAGTTGCTCTATTTTCTCCACCAGTCCAAACACCTGTCGCTAAATTTGGCACTATTCCCATGAACCATCCATCTGACTGATTTTGAGTAGTTCCTGTTTTACCAGCAATTGGATTAGTAAACTTATACGGAAAACCTGTACATTCTTTCTTCTGCCTTGTCCAATTAGACCTTAATCTTCCTCCTGATCCAGATTCCGTAACCCCTTTCATTAAATCTAGAATAACATAAGCTGATTCTTCACTTAACACCTCTTTGGTTTGAGGCACAAATTCTTCTAGAAGAGTTCCATTTTTATCTTCAATTCTAGTTATCATCATAGGACTTACCCTAAGCCCTTTATTAGCAAAAGTTGAGTAAGCACTGACCATTTCAATTAAAGATAAGTCTATAGCTCCTAATGCGATCGATGGATTCGCTTCTATTTTAGACTTAATTCCTGCTGACTCTGCCAAACGCGCTACATTTACCGGCGAAACTTTATCTATTAATTGTGCTGTAATTACATTAGTTGATTTAGCCAAAGCTTCTTTTAATGTTAATTCCCCTCCATACTTATCACTTGAATTTTTAGGTGTCCAATCCTCGGGCATTCCATACTTTTCTTTTGGAATTGTGTATGGAGTATTTGATAACTTATCGCAAGGAGACATCTTTAACTGGTTAATTGCTGTAGCATAAACAAAAGGTTTAAATGTAGACCCTACCTGTCGCTTCTGTTGTTCAACAGCATCATATTTAAAATACCTATGATTTATTCCACCCACCCAAGCTTTAATATGGCCTGTTTGTGGCTCAATAGAAACCAAACCAGATCTGAGAAAATGCTTATAGTAACGTATAGAATCATATGGCGTCATAACAGTATCACGATCTCCTCTCCAAGAAAACACTCTCATCTCAATCTCAGTATTAAACGCTTGCTCTATTTCTTTTTCGCTAGCTCCTTTTGCTTTCATCTTTTTATAACGATCAGAGTTTTGTTTTGCTCTTCTCATCGTACTAGCTATTTCAGCTTTGTCTAAATCATAAAACGGTGCTGTTTTGTTAGTCTTTTGTTCCTTATTGAAGAAGGACTGTAAGTTTGTCATATGAGCTTTTAATGATTCTTCTGCATATTTTTGCATACGTGAATCAATGGTTACATGAACCTTTAAACCGTCTTTATAAATATTATAAGCGTTACCATCTGGCTTCAAATTATTTTTAGCCCATGTTTTTAAAATTTTCTTTAGATTCTCCCTAAAATACGTTGCTAAACCATCACTATGACTCTCCGGTGTAAAATTAATTTTAAGTGGTAACTTTTGAAGAGAATCTTTTTCTTTTTCTGTTAAAAAATTGTTTTTTCTCATTTGAGAAAAAACAACGTTCCTCCTACCTAAAGATTTCTTTTTTGAAATTTCTCTATGCGGATTATACTGTCTTGGATTTTTAAGCATTGCAACAATGATTGCAGACTCTTGTATATCCAGCTCTTTGGGTTCTTTTCCGAAATAAATCCTTGCTGCTGAACGAATCCCTGTAGCATTGAAGAGGAATCCTTGTGTATTTAAATACATTGTGATTATTTCGTTTTTAGTATACTGTCTTTCTAATTTTACCGAAACAACCCATTCTTGCATTTTTTGAATAATTCTTTTCAGTTTATTCGAAGAAGCTCTTTTTGTAAAAAGGTTTTTAGCTAATTGCTGAGTTATGGTACTTGCTCCTCCTCCAGCACCCATTTTTGCAATTGCTCTTGCTAGACCTTTAAAGTCTATTCCAGAATGTTCATAAAAACGCTCGTCTTCAGTTGCTATTAATGCTTTTATTAAATTATCAGGAAGGTCTTTGTATTGAATTGGTGTTCTATTTGCCTTAACGTAATATTTCCCTAGGGTTTTCCCATCAGCAGAAATTACCTCTGTTGCTAAATCACTCTTAGGGTTTTCCAGCTCCTCAAATGTCGGAAGCTTCCCAAAGACTCCCCAAGATGCAAGTAAAAATAAAAAAGAAATAAAAATTATTCCCCCTAAAATTATTCCCCAAAACCATTTTGTATACTTTATAAAACTTACTTTTCTTTTCTCTGTCATTACTCTCTTTTTTCAATTCTTAACCCAATATCTGTAATTCCTTTTAACTTTTCAATACCTTTTACTTCACCATTTTTTCTCATTGCTTGTCTAATTTTAAAAATGTAAGTTCCTTTTTTAGGAAAAACGATATTCTCTTTGTAAAAAAGTTTATTCTCTTTAATATCAGAGAATCCATGACCTAAAAACTTACCTGAAGCATCAGCCATATCATACTCTAATGTATCGATTATGACATTTCCATCAGGAAACTTTAACTGCGTTATTAAAAATAAATTACGAAAATGAAACTCTTTATTATTCCTTAAATTAATGAATATATTTCTTTTTTTGAGAGTATCTTGAATAGAAAAAACAAACTGGAGCTCATCCTTAATATTCCATTCTTGATTGTCTAATGTCAAATACTTGTCATAAATTCTTTTCTTATCACAAGAGATAAAGAAAATTAAAAGTACTAAACAACCAATCAAAAGTTTACTTTTGCTTATTATTCTCAGCATTGTTCTTACTATTATTTCTTCTTTTATTATTGGTGTTTCTTTTTGCTCTACTGTTTGTGTTAGTTTTATTATTTACAGTATTATTACCAGTACCATTTTTTTTCGTTTCTGAATTAGGCTTATTATTATTTCTTCTTCTATTACCTTGCGACTTAATTGGCTGTGCTTCTTTTTTATTATTTTGTTGATTTGTTTTTTTATTTTCGTTTTTTATGTGAGAAACTTTTTTATCTTGATTTTTGTTAACTTTTTTGTTTTGCGATTTTCCTGAGGTATTTGTTCTCTTATTTCCCTGCTGTTTATTATTTGTTTTTTTTATCTTTTTTCTATTCCTCCTTGGTTTTTTTGGAACATCAAACCTAGTAAGACTATCTTGACCTACAACATTTTCGAAATCATTTTTAGGCTCATCCACAACTTCTAATTCGTATTCTTCAAGTGGAGCTCCTAATTCATCTGATTCATTTAGTTCAATTATCTCTTTTACCTGGTCTAAAGATAATTTGTACCATTTATAACTTTCTTCTTTGTATGTATACCAAAGCAACTGTTTAAATATATCCATTTTAACAAAAATGGCGTCTCCTCTTTCTGTTTTTAAAATAGCATCTTGCTTTGGGAATTCTTTAAGAGCATCTAAATACGAGTCTAACTCAAAATTTAAACAACACTTCAATTTTCCGCACTGTCCCGCTAACTTTAAAGGGTTTAAAGATAATTGTTGATACCTAGCTGATGCTGTATTTACCTTTCTGAAATCAGTTAACCAAGTGGAACAACACAGTTCCCTGCCACATGAGCCAACACCACCTAATCTTGCTGCTTCCTGTCTCATTCCTACTTGTTTCATTTCTACCCTTATTGAAAAAGCACTTGCTAAATCTCTAATTAACTGGCGAAAATCAACACGGTCATCTGCCGTATAATAAAAAGTAGCTTTTGTCCCATCTCCTTGATATTCAACATCCGATAATTTCATCTTCAGTCCTAGCTTCAATATTATTTCTCTACCTCTTCGCTGTGTTTCTTTTTCTCTTTCTCTTGCTTCCTGCCAAACGTCAATATCCTTCTGTGATGCTTTTCTATATATTTTCTTTACATCATCACTATCTACGAGCACCTTCTTTTTTCTCATTTGAACTTTTACTAGTTCACCTGCTAAAGAAATAACGCCAACATCATGACCAGAAGACCCCTCCACAGCAACGATATCTCCCATTGAGATACTCAAATTGTTTGTATTTTTAAAAAAATGTTTTCTACCGTTTTTAAAACGGACTTCGAATATGTTAAAAGGGACCTCACCTGCTGGTAAAGACATATTTGATAACCAATCAAAAACGGCTAATTTTGTTCCACTACTACATGATCCGGTAGCACAATTTCCGTTACTTTTACATCCTTTTGGAATGCCGTTTTTGTTAGTTGAGCAACTGCTACAACCCATAATTAATATTTATATTTTTTAAAAGCCTTCTTAAACCTGAATTTCAATCAGTATCAAGAAGCATTTGTATATTTTTGATTTTAATCTAATTATTTTTTTGATAGTTATATCTTATCAATCAGTAAAGATACGTATTCTTGACTAATGTAAAAATTGATATTTTTAAACTCAAAAAATTCATATAATAATTAAATAAAAAAAAACCCCTATAATTGAAAAATTATAGGGGGTTTATATTTTTTAAATAAATTCTAAACTACTCCTTGATCTATCATAGCTTCGGCTACTTTCACAAAACCTGCAACATTGGCACCTTTTACATAGTCAATATATCCGTCTTCTTGACTACCATATTTTACACATGACTCATGAATACTGTTCATTATAGCATGTAATTTGCTATCAACTTCTTCTCTAGTCCACGATAAACGTAACGAGTTTTGAGACATTTCTAAACCAGAAGTTGCTACTCCACCTGCGTTAGATGCTTTTCCTGGGGCAAAAAGTATTTTTTCCTTTAAAAAAACTTCAATTGCTCCAGGAGTAGATGGCATATTTGCTCCTTCAGAAACACATATACAGCCATTTGAAATCAAAGTTTTAGCTTCATCTTCGTTAAGTTCATTTTGCGTTGCACAAGGTAAGGCTACTTGGCAAGATATTCCCCATGGTCTTTCTCCTTTAAAAAACTTTGCTGATGGATATTTTTCTACATATTCATGAATCCTTCCTCTTTTTATATTTTTGAGTTCCATAATAAAAGCTAGTTTATCTGCATCAATCCCTTCCTCATCATAAATATATCCAGATGAATCTGACATAGTTACCACTTTAGCTCCTAATTCTGTTGCCTTCTCTGCAGCGTATTGAGCTACGTTTCCAGAACCAGAAACAACCACAACTTTACCATCTAAAGAATCGTTCTTTGCATTAAGCATATTTTGCGCAAAATACACATTACCATAACCTGTAGCCTCTGGCCTTATAAGTGAACCACCCCAAGTAGCTCCTTTACCAGTTAAAACTCCAGTAAACTCATTTCTTAAACGTTTATATTGCCCAAACATATAACCAATCTCACGCCCACCAACTCCTATGTCTCCTGCTGGTACATCTGTATCAGGACCTATATGTCGTGATAATTCTGTCATGAAAGATTGACAAAAAGCCATAACTTCACGATCTGATTTTCCTTTCGGGTTGAAATCAGAACCTCCTTTACCCCCCCCCATAGGCAATGTTGTTAAAGAATTTTTAAAGACTTGTTCAAATCCTAAAAACTTTAAAATTGATAAATTTACCGATGGATGGAAACGCAACCCTCCTTTGTAAGGGCCTATTGCTGAGTTAAACTCAACTCTGTATCCCCTATTTACCTGAGTTTCCCCCTTATCATCAACCCATGGCACTCTGAACATAATGACACGTTCTGGTTCAACCATACGCTCTAATAATTTTTTACCTTGGTATTTCGGATTATTTTCTATGAAAGGAATTACTGTTTCTGCAACCTCATGTACAGCTTGCAAGAACTCTGGTTCAAATGCATTACGTTCTTTAACGTAATCCATGAAAGCTTTTATTTTAGACTCCATAAACCTTTTTAGTTGTTTTGTTATTTAAATTTCGACAATTTATATGAAGCAAATATAATTAATTTGCAATTTGTTAAATTTAATTTTTTTATTTATTTTAAATAGCTTTTTTATGTTTTTTTGATTCATCAAAAACTCATTATTTTTTTACTAAAAAAACCTTAAATTTGTGACTTAATTTTGACGACTCATAGATAATGTTAGATAAGGTAAAAGAGTTAATTGGTGACGTAAAGACGTTTCAAGCTACATCCAAAGAAGAAATAGAGGCTTTTCGAATCAAGTATTTAGGTAGTAAAGGGCTATTGAAGGACTTATTCGCTGAATTTAAAAATGTTGATGCAGAATTTCGTAAAGACTTTGGACAAGCTTTGAACAATTTAAAGAAATCAGCAGAAGATAAAGTCTCTCAGTTAAACGAAGCCTTTGAAACTTCTGATAACGAAACCCACTCCTGTAGTGATTTAACTAAGCCTGCAGAACCAATTGAACTAGGATCAAGGCATCCGATTTCAATAGTTAAAAATCAAATTATTGAAGTTTTTAACCGAATTGGCTTCACTGTCTCTGAAGGACCTGAAATTGAAGATGATTGGCATAACTTTACCGCACTCAACTTACCAGAATATCATCCAGCACGCGACATGCAGGATACTTTCTTTATTGAAAAACACCCAGACACGCTTTTAAGAACGCATACTTCATCTGTTCAGGTTCGCTACATGGAAAATAATGAACCTCCTATTCGAACAATTTCACCAGGTAGGGTTTTTCGTAATGAGGATATTTCTGCTCGAGCTCATTGTATTTTTCATCAAGTTGAAGGGCTGTATATTGATACAGATGTATCTTTTGCTGACTTAAAGCAAACACTACTATATTTTACTAAAGAAATGTTTGGGAAATCTAAAATACGCTTGCGTCCTTCCTATTTTCCTTTTACTGAACCTAGTGCAGAGGTTGATATCTATTGGGGGCTGGAAACTGAAACAGATTATAGAATTACTAAAGGAACCGGGTGGTTAGAAATAATGGGCTGTGGAATGGTAGATCCAAACGTATTGAAAAACTGTAATATAGATCCTATCAAGTACTCAGGGTATGCTTTTGGAATGGGTATTGAACGTATTGCTATGCTCTTATATCAAATACCAGACATTAGAATGTTCTACGAAAATGACAAAAGATTTTTGGAACAGTTTAAATCAGTAATTTAAGTTTTATTAGAAAGCTTACTTCTAGCGTTTGATTTCTAATCAAAATTTAGAAATATAGCAAGGCTAAAGTCATTAACTCCCATAGCTTATAAAACCATTGTTATTAATAACCAATTAAAAATATAGCAGAAATTAAATTTATATAACTGATAATTATACTGTCATATAAAGTAAAATTTTATGATTTATTTAATAGGTACTCAAAATAAACATTTATTGCAATATTTTTCTTAATATCATTATTCAATAAAACTAACTTATAAATTCAATTGAATTACAATAAAAGAAATGAGAAAAGACATTCATATTCCTGATGTTAAAAATATTGAAATGGCTGTTGTTTTAGAACATAACAAAACTCACAATGTTAAAGAGTGGATTGTCTATCTAATTAATAGAAAGGAAGTTCCTTTGAACATGGTTATCATTGTATCTCAAGGGTTTTCAGAAACAAAAACAACGTCTGTATTTAGAAAAAAAATAGATCTACTCCCAGAAAATTCTTCTGCTAAGATAGAATTAATTCAACCCGAACTATTTGCTTTAGACAACAGGTTTCAGGTAAGTTTCTTTGAAAACAATATTCTTTACGATAAAACATTCTTGTTTAAAAAGAACACTATAAGAGAGGATGATTTAAAAAATATAAAAGATCTCAATAAACCCGGAATTATTTGTAAATAAAAAATCTATGAAGATTATCAAAAGATTAAAAGGACGCCAAAATAAGCACCCTTTTTTTAAAAGTTTATAGAATAATCATAAAAACTACTTACCTTACAACAAGACTATATTGAGGAGTTGGATTTAGTGGACAGAAATAAACGTATCTTCCTTTTGTCAAAACAACCTCTTTAGTCTTTGATTTTTTATTATTCTTTACTAATGATGTGACATATGCATTTTTAATATGATTTACTTCATCTATTTTTCCTTCTGGAGTTAATACAAAACCTACATCATGACCTACTTCATTATTTGCTATCTCGAAAACATAGGTTCCTTCGGAAAGAGAAATAGACTTTTGAGTGAATTCTCCTTTAGTCTGTTCAAGGGCTACTGTCTTTATTTGTTGTGCATTCCCCTGGAAAGAAAATCCTACTAATAAAACTAATACTACTATTATTCTTCTCATTTTATTTATTTTTATACGTTTACTGAATATTTTCCTGCTTCTACCTTTGGGAAATCAATTTCCGTTTCAGCAACATGATTTACGTAGTTTGTTAATGTATTGGCCACTACATTTAATATGATTTCCAAAACATCACCATCATCATATCCTGCCTCTTTAAAAGCTATAATTTCTTCAGAAGTAACATTCCCTCTTTTTTTTGTAACACTTTGAGCAAACTGCAATGCTGTTTTAACTTTTTTATCTAAAGCGTCACCTTTTCTATTACTATTGATTTCAGCTTCAGACAAACCGTTCATTTTACCAATAGCTGTATGAGCAGACAAACAATAATTACAATTATTTTCCTCTGCTATCGCCAATGCTAACTGCTCTCTAAATTTATTTGAGAAGTTTCCACTAGCCGTTAATTCTCCTAGGCTTAAATACGTTTGCAATGTTGCTGGTGAATTTCCAAACACTTTTATTAGGTTTGGAATGAATCCTAATTTTTTATTTACCAAATCAAATAATTCTTTTGATTTACCTGTAGTTGTATCTGGATTTAAAGTTTTTATTCTTGTACTCATAATTTTAAGATTATTTTATTGTATTACTTAATTTATCACACTCATTATAATTTACACCATTCCCATATTCTTGATAACCCCAACAATTCGGGCAATTCTGTTTTTCTGAATTCATAATATCTTGTTTTTATTTCTGTTACAAAGATGCAACTAAGAGACAGCTTAAAAAATGGACAAAAGTTCTTATCTATTGGACAAATTAGAAAAGGGACGGTTTTCAAGTTTTTTTAAACCCTTATTAAACTATTATTAGAAAAACTTAATAACTCATATCGGCTATGAAAAAACTCATCAATTTTTCATCAAAAAAATAGCTCTATTATAAAAATAGACTAGGTTGTTTTTTGAAATAATTTTGGAGATTTTCCTGTGGCTTTTGTAAAGAAACGTGAAAAATATGCAGGATCATTAAACCCTAAATCAAAAGCAATATGTTTAATTGTTTTACTTGAATATAAAAGTTGTCTTTTAGCTTCTGTAATGATTCGACTTTTAATTAAGTCACTAGGAGTTTCAGTACCTATCTTTTGAAAATGCTTACTTAAAGACTTTGGAGATAATCCTAACCGGTTTGCATACTCAGTAACACTATGTATACTTTTAAAGTTTTGCTCAACTAAAACGCTAAAGTCTTTGTACAATCTTGTTTCTATATCATCTTTAAGTGACACAGAACTACTTATCATTCTAACTGAATGTACAATAAACTGTTTCAGGTAAGACTGTAACATGTCATACTTAGCCGTTTCTGACTGTTCAAATTCCTCTATTAAATTTTCTACTATGAAATCAAGCTTTCTTCTATCTTTTTGATCAATTGAAACAGAAGGTGTTTTGTATACATTATTAAAAAGCACCCCATTACAAGCAACCTCTGAATCATGCGCTTGGAGACAATAAAAATCCTGTGTAAAACTGATTTGATACGCATTCTTTATTTTTTCAGAGTCTACAGAAAACACTTGACCAGGCGAAAGGAAAAACAAAGTGTCACTTTCAGCTATAAACCTATCAAAATCAATACTATAAACACCAGAACCTTCTTTTACCCAAATAATTTTATAAGAATTAACTCTTTCTTCTTTACTAATGGAGCACGCTTTATCGAACGCTATTTGTTGCAGCGAAAACACATTGCGAAATTGATATGTTTTTATGTTTTGTAATGCCAAACCTGTTTCTCTTTACACCATATATAATCGTTATTTTTCTCAATTTATAGATATAGTCGTAAATTAACTAATTTCTAACAAAAAATATTACCATAATAAATCAAAACAACTATTTCTTGTGAACTCAATCAGTTCACTCCTATTACATATTTAATTTGAAGCTATATCATTCAATGAAATAGTTGCAACCCCATGATTGAACAACAAACACACATCACTGCAATCATCTTCTTTGGAGTTAAAAATAGAATGTACAGATATAATGTCTAAGATCGTTTCCTAACCTTGGCCCGAAATAATAGTTTATGAATCAACCGATCCCAATACAGTCGCTGAATAAATACTTTGACTATTTTCAACACAGAAATACTTTCTAGAATATCAATTAAATATGCATTGTACCTGACATAGTCTAGAGAACATACACTATTGATCCAGAAATATCAGTACTTATAGTTGCCGAGCCCGAATTTCCTGGTTCTATAAAATATAATGCATTTCCTTCTATTAACATACTATCTCCAACTATACGTATGCAACTATCATCCTAAATTCGTTCAGTAAATAATGGAACCTTTACTGTTTTTATTCCTGAAATTTCTCGACTAGTACCGACAGCCACTAAATAAACATTAACCTCACTAATTACTGAAACAGCAGATACATTTCCATTTCGTTAACTAAAAATCTACGATTAGACTCCCCTTTTGATTGTTTAGCATCAATATAGCTATCAATTAAGTCTACATAAATTTCTTGCGTTGGTCTGTTACCTGTGTCAAAGTAACTTTTTATGATTTTTTCGTTTTGTTTCATTATTCATTTTTAACAAGATCAATATTACAAAAGGTGAATTATTGAAAGTAGAAAATTATTACAAAATTACACATGATACTTTCATTAAAAAATAGCTATATCTAAGGCTTTTTTTCTTTTTCCTCCTCCAACATTTTCTTTATTGTTTGATTTGATAGAGCTTGACTTAATATTTTATAAAACTCTTTGACTGGATTAACTCCATAGATTTTATTGTAATTCACTAAAATTGATTTTATTTCCGTTATAGCGATAAACCCAGCAATAACTTTTAAAAAAGGTGCCTCACTCACAATATATTTCTCTAAAAAAAAAGCAGCTATAATAATCAAATTATAAATAAAAAGTTTAGAAATAGTATTTGATAAATGACCACTATTGAAAGACTTATTTAACTTAAAAGAAGCATAGGTTGCGGTTATAAAATTAACTAAAATTAAAAATACAACAGTAATTAATACGCCTTCTAATGGAGTCAACAAAGCTATCATTCCATAAAAAACAGCTGTTACTTTATCCATTTTTTCTTAATTTTCGATAAGCTATAATTCTTTTTTTTGGAAAAGCTTTTATACTTACGCTTTTACCTTCGTTCACACCTAAAAGGTACACGTAACGTTTAGATTCCTTAACCAGAAAACCAACATGCCCTTTCCAACTATCAGGTGACTCTCTCCATAGAACTACCACATCTCCCTGTTTAGGTATCGTAGGAGATACACCTACGGCTAGCCAGCTTCTGGCTGTCAGATAATTTGATTTTTCATACCCTGCTTGGTATGCCACCCAACTTATAAAAACACTACACCAAGATGTTTCTTCTTTTAGTCTAGAGGTATCAAAACCAAGAGAAGTAAAATAATTAATTATTTGAGGGTGATCCTTTGAGCCTTTTACTTCTTTTAGCCCATATTGAGATAACGCTATAGATATTAACATATTCATACAAATGTTTGATTTAAATCGTTAGCAGATAAAAACCAAAAATCTAAGACTTCTTTTTTTCTCTTTTAAAGCTATAAAAATTTAGTTTCTGCCCCACATTAAAAAGATTAATAAACTTTTTGAAAGCGCAACAAAAATAAAACATTTTACAAAAAAATCAAGAAGTATTTTTTTTATTTTGTAATAAGTTTAATAATGATTGGAGAAAAAATATAGATATTGTAATAACACATAAAAAACTTTCAAATGGTTTTTATTGAATATGGATTTTAATCAAACCACACAAAAATATTTTGACAGAGCTTTCTTGAGTATACTTTTTATTAATTAAAGAATTTAATTAATTTCTAAAATTATTCAAACAATGTAGTTTAAATTCAACACTCTAAACTGGAAATCAACACTTTTACTTACTAAAGACAGTTTAATCAAAATAGAGTCTTCTTTAACTCCTATAACAAAAGCCCAAATAAAGGTAAGTTTTAAGAGTACTTTGATACAATTTTACTATGTTAAAAACCACACAAATGTTTGATTCTCTATTTTTTTGTATATTAGCAACGTAAATTTAAAGCAAATATAAAAACATTTTACACTAAAAACAAACATATGTTTTACAATCGCTTTAAAATATTAAATATCCTAAGTGGAAAACAAAATGGAAATTTCAAAAAAAATAGTGGCGATTAGAGATGCTTTTAATCTTAATAATTTTTCATTTTCTAAAAGAATTGGAGTTACAGGAACAACTATTGATAGTATTATAAATGGTAGGCCACAGCCTGATGGTAGCAGAAAAAGAACAAAGCCAGGTTACGATGTTTTAACTGCCATAATCAATGAATTCAATATTAATCCTGATTATTTATTCGGAAAAAGTGACAATATGTTGTATTCGAAAGCAACTAAAAACTCAATGTACTCTGAAATACCACAAGTTGTATCTGTAAATTCATCAGGAAATGAAAATATAGTATATGTTCCTTTACAGGCGAGAGCTGGTTACCTAAATGGTTACGGAGATGCTAATTACATTGAACAATTATCTTCATTTAGCATTCCTTTACTAAACAACGGAACCTATAGATGCTTTGAAGTTCAGGGAAACTCAATGGTAGGTACTTTTTTCGATGGAGATCTAGTTTTTGGTAAGTATGTAGAGAGTCTCAACGATGTTAAAAATGGTCGAGTTTATGTTATTGTTAGTAAAAATGATGGTATTGTCTTAAAACGGGTTATTAATAGAATCAATGAAAGAGGGAAGCTCATCTTAAAAAGCGATAACAAAACAGGTAATTACCCAACATATACAATTAATGCTGATGAAATTATGGAACTATGGTATGTTACCATGTTTGCCTCAAAACAAATGCCCGAACCCGTAGATGTTTACGACAGATTACATGATTTGGAAAGTAAAGTTATTGAACTGGAGCAACAAATAAGTAAAAAAACCTCTAGCTAATAGTGAACAGATTATTTTTTTTATTTGTTATTTTTCTTTGTTTTAAAATTTCAGCTCAATCCAATTGGAATATTTATAAACGACTATCTTGTTCAAAAAAAGTTTGGGTAATATCGCACCCCTTTAAAGCAAAAAAAGCACTTCAAATTTCGAAAGAAGCGAAAAGAGTTGCAGATTCGATGAAACTATCACCTCTGCTAGACAAAGATCCTTCTGGAGGCCAAGTAGATGCTTTTAGACATGCTTACTGGATGGCAAGACTAAAAGAAGAAATTGGTGAAAACGCCGCTAGATCATTAGGAAAAGCACATGAAAAAGAAAATTATTGGACTTTTAAAAAACAAAAACTTGAAGACGGTATTGTGCCTGATGAAGTATCTAGTATTATGGATTTATTTAATAACGAAGTTGGGTTACAACTTTCTTTGACGGGAAAGAAAAAATCCAAACGAGGATTAATTTATAAAGTTATTAACGCTATTCGTCAAGGAAGACTCAAGGTTATCAAAAAAGACAAGAATGGAAACTTTTTAACCTGCTCAGGTAACAAAATTAAACCAAAATTACTTCTAGGTAAGTGGAAAAACAACAAATGCTTAGTTTCTTCAAAAAAAAGATAATCAAATGATTGATGTGTTTTTTATTTCAGGTACCATGTGCACTAAAGATTTATGGCAATACATATTCCCTTATCTAAAAAACATAAATCCGATTCATATTGACATTACTTCTGCATCTTCTTTTGATGAGATTAATAATATTATTCTTGAAAGTATTAGCTATCCTGCTATACTAGTTGGATTTTCATTAGGTGGTTTTTCTGCAATGAATTTCACCAGTCAATATCCAGAGAAAGTTGACAAATTAATTGCCATTGCTACTAACTCTAAAGGACTAAACCCAATCGAAATAAAACTAAGAAAAAGTACCATTGAGTTTTTAAAAAAAAATAATTACGGAGGAATTTCTCAAACTAGAATACAACAATTTTTACACCCTAAAAATCATGATAATCAAGACATTATAGCTGTTATTAAAAAAATGGATGCTAATTTAGGGAAAGACGTACTTATAAAACAATTAAAAGCGACTTCTGAAAGAACTGATATTACCCATCAATTAAAGAGTTACAAAAAACAAATATTATTGATATCAGCAGAAAACGATATACTAATTAATCCCGCTGAAATAAAACAGCTTTCAAAAGAAATGTCTAGTTCGACTCATGTAAATTTAAAACAATGTGGCCACATGATTCCATTGGAAAAGCCAAAAGAATTGGTGTATTTACTTCACTTATTTATAGATTCATAGTTTTTTGAGAAAACCTTATCTTTGCACTAGACGAAATACTCTTTTAAACTTTTATTTCTTTATGACTGTCTTATGGAGTTAAATACATTTTTTAATACTTTAAGCGAAGCCATTGAGGTTTCTCTTTCTTACTTGACCAGTCCTAATAGAAGAACTTACTTTGTTTACTTGCTATCTTCATTTATATTAGCTTATTATGTGTATTACAAATCGAAAAATAAAGGGGATTTTCTAAAGTTTTTATTCCCTAAAAATATTTGGCTGGGCAAATCTGCTTTTGTTGATTATGCTATGGTTATGTTTAATAGCGTATTTAAAGTACTATTCATAGGACCTTATCTTATCCTAGGGTTATATATTGCCTTTTACACGAACGAATTTCTATTAGAAAAATTTGGGTATGCTACTTTTAATCTAAACAAAACCGAAACCATTATTTATTATACAATTACCTTAACTATTGTTGGCGATTTCTTTACTTATTTAACTCATCTTTTAATGCATAAGGTTCCTTTTTTATGGGAATTTCATAAAGTTCATCATTCAGCCACAGAACTGAATCCTTTTACCCAGTATAGAATTCATCCAATTGAATTGCTAATCAATAACGCAAAGAGCCTCCTGGTTTTCGGAGTTCTTACGGGGATTTTCGATTACCTATCCAACCACCAAATTAACAAACTCGTATTTTTAGGAGTCAATGTTTTTGGCTTCTTGTTTATGTTTTTAGGAGCAAATTTAAGACATTCACACATTAAACTTACGTATCCTAGTTTTATAGAGAAACTATTAATAAGTCCTTTTCAACATCAAATTCACCATAGTAACTCACCAGAACATTTCGATAAAAACATGGGGTCAAAGCTCGCTATTTGGGATTGGATGTTTGGGACACTAATTTTATCCAAATCGACAAAAAAAATTGAATTTGGAATTGAAGATAAACACAATGAATTTACTTCTTTTTTGGGAAATATAGTTTCACCTTTCATAAACATTTTCAATTCGATAAAAAAATATTTGCTTTTTTTAAGTAGTCACTAGAGACCAAAATCAACACGTAAAATTTATTTTTCAAAAATTGAAAATTAATTTACAACAGTGATTTACAAACACAAAAACCTTATTTAAACCAATTCTAAATATTAAACAAAACAAATCCGAAAGTTTGTGCAAGTAATGCATAGCCCTTAAATTTGTAGCTATTATTTAAACAACATATAAAATAATGAGCGGATTATTAAAATCTTCCATAGGAAGAAAAATAGCCATGGCACTTTCGGCTTTTTTCTTAATGTTTTTTTTGCTACAGCATTTTGCAATCAACATAACTTCAATATTTCCCAATAACGGAGAAACATTTAATAAATTGTCTCATTTCATGGGAACGAACCCAGTAGTTCAGTATGCCTTACAGCCAGTATTAATTATTGGCGTGGTTTTTCACTTTGTTATGGGTTTTATTCTAGAATTGAAAAACACAAATTCTAGAGAGGTTAAATATGCAAAAAACAATGGAGCCGCGAATTCTTCTTGGATGAGTAGAAACATGATATTTAGTGGTCTCACCATACTTGCTTTTATTGTTTTACACTTTATAGATTTCTGGATTCCAGAAATAAACACAAAATTCATAAAAGGAGATTGGTCAGGGCTTCATAATGGTGAATTGAGATACTTTCATGAATTGCAACATAAATTTGTAAACCCACTAAGAGTAGGGGCTTACATTATAGCATTTGTTTTTTTAGCTCTTCATTTATTACATGGTTTTAATTCTGCTTTTCAATCAGTAGGTTTGAATAATAAATACACAAGAGGGTTAAAAACATTTGGTAAGATTTATGCTATTGGAATTCCTGTTGGATTTATAATTATCGCATTATTTCATCACTTAGTTCATTAATAAAACCACTTAAAATATGGCAATTTTAGATTCAAAAGTACCAAAAGGTCCATTAAAAGATAAGTGGACTACCTATAAAGATAAAATAAACCTAGTTAACCCTGCAAACAAACGTTTGATTGATGTAATTGTTGTTGGTACAGGATTAGCTGGCGGCTCTGCTTCTGCTACTTTAGCAGAACTTGGATACAATGTAAAAGCATTTGCGTATCAAGACTCTCCTCGTAGAGCACACTCTATTGCTGCTCAAGGAGGAATTAATGCAGCAAAAAATTATCAAGGAGATGGCGATTCAAAATATCGTCTGTTTTATGATACAGTAAAAGGAGGAGACTATCGTTCTCGAGAAGCTAACGTATATCGTCTAGCAGAAGTATCTGCAAATATTATTGACCAATGTGTTGCTCAAGGGGTACCTTTTGCTCGTGATTACGGAGGTCTTTTAGATAACCGTTCGTTTGGAGGTGTATTAGTATCTCGTACTTTCTATGCAAAGGGTCAAACAGGGCAACAATTATTATTAGGAGCTTACTCTGCTATGAACCGTCAAATTGCACGCGGTAAAATTGAAATGTTCAATCGTCACGAAATGTTAGACGTTGTTATTGTCGATGGAAAAGCAAGAGGTATTATTGCTCGTAATATGGTAACTGGTGAAATAGAGCGTCACTCAGCACATGCCGTAGTTATTGCCTCAGGAGGATACGGAAATGTATATTTCTTATCAACAAATGCAATGGGATCAAATGCTACTGCCGCATGGAAAATTCATAAAAAAGGAGCTTTCTTCGCAAATCCTTGTTTTACTCAAATTCACCCAACATGTATTCCTCGTTCAGGTGATTATCAATCAAAACTTACGTTAATGTCTGAATCATTGCGTAATGATGGTCGAATTTGGGTTCCAAAAAAAATGGAAGATGTTTTAGCGATTAGAGAAGGTAAATTAAAGCCAACTGAAATTACTGAAGAAAATAGAGATTACTACTTAGAGCGTCGTTATCCAGCTTTCGGTAATCTGGTACCCCGTGATGTTGCATCACGTGCCGCAAAAGAGCGATGTGACGCAGGGTATGGAGTAAATGCTACGGGAGAGGCTGTTTATCTAGATTTTAAATCAGCTATTGAGCGTTATGGCAAAGAACAAGCAAAATTAAAAGGGAACGACAATCCAACACATGCTGAAATTTTAGCAGAAGGAGAAAAAGTTGTTGAAAATAAATATGGGAATTTATTCCAAATGTATGAGAAGATTGTAGATCAAAATCCATACAAAACTCCAATGATGATTTATCCTGCAGTTCACTATACTATGGGAGGAATTTGGGTAGATTACAATTTAATGACCACTATTGAAGGGTGTTACGCTATTGGAGAAGCGAATTTCTCTGATCATGGGGCTAATCGTTTAGGAGCTTCTGCACTAATGCAAGGTTTATCTGATGGATATTTTGTTCTTCCTTACACTATTGGAGATTACCTAGCAAATGATATTAGAACTGGAAAAATTTCAACAGACACTCCTGAATTTGAAAAAGCAGAAAAAGAAGTAAAAGATCGTATTAATTTCTTTATAAATAATAAAGGAACCAACTCTGTAGACTATTATCACAAAAAACTTGGAAACATTATGTGGAATAAATGTGGTATGTCAAGAAATGAGCAAGGTTTAAAAGAAGCTATTAATGAAATCAAAGCCCTACGTGATGATTTCTGGAAGAATGTTACCGTTCCTGGAGGAGCAAATGAGATGAATCCTGAACTTGAAAAGGCGGGACGTGTTGCTGATTTTTTAGAATTGGGTGAGTTATTTGCAAAGGATGCCCTTAATAGAACTGAGTCATGTGGAGGACACTTTAGAGAAGAATCTGTTGAATTAGATGGACCTCAAAAAGGAGAGGCAAAACGAGATGATGAGAACTTTACTTACGTATCAGCATGGGAATATAAAGGAGAACCAGCCGATGCGGTGCTTCATAAAGAAAATTTAGAATTTAACGATATTGAATTAAAACAACGTTCATATAAATAAAAAGGATTATGAATTTAACACTTAAAATTTGGCGTCAAAAAAGCGCAAGTGATAAAGGAAAAATGGTCGAGTATAAAGTGACTAATATTTCTGAACATATGTCCTTCTTAGAAATGATGGATGTATTAAACGAACAATTAATTGCTAGCGGAGACGAGCCAGTAGCTTTTGATCACGATTGTCGTGAGGGAATTTGTGGTATGTGTTCAATGTACATCAATGGTGAAGCTCACGGACCTGATAGAGGTATTACAACCTGTCAATTGCATATGCGTATGTTCAAAGATGGAGATACCATTTTCATAGAACCATGGAGAGCTAAGGCATTTCCAGTCGTTAGAGACCTAGTAGTGGATCGTTCCGCTTTTGACAGAATACAGCATGCTGGAGGATATGTTTCTGTTAATACTTCTGGTAATACACAAGATGCAAATGCCATCCCTATTAACAAGGATAATGCTGATAAAGCATTCGATGCTGCTACCTGTATTGGTTGTGGTGCTTGTGTTGCAACCTGTAAAAACTCTTCAGCAATGTTATTTGTTGGTGCAAAGGTCTCACAATATGCATTACTTCCTCAAGGGCAAGTTGAAGCTAAAGACCGCGTTAAAAATATGGTGGCCCAAATGGATTTAGAAGGGTTTGGAAACTGTACTAATACTGGAGCATGCGAAGTTGAATGCCCTAAAGGAATTTCTTTAGAAAACATTGCTCGTATGAACTCAGAGTTTCTTAAATCAGCACTTAAAAAATAAAATTTTATAAAAAACTCGTTTGTAAATTGTTCATATTCAAACGAGTTTTTTATTGAATTTTTTTAAGCAGTTAAAAAATAAAATTCTTTTTAGCGACTTAATTTATTTAACTTTAATATAAACACTTCATACGTATTCCACTGAAATAATACTAAACCTCGATCATTATTACTTATATTACCTGGATACAAGCAGATTATTTCAACTTAGTTATTTTATAATTATGATTATTTTAATTAAAAAATAGTTTCTTTTATTTATAGACCACGCCATCTTTCATTACAAAACTAACTTTTTCCATAGTTTCAATATTCTTCAAAGGGTTTTGATCTACCGCAATAATGTCAGCATAAAATCCTTTTTTAATTTGACCTATATTATTTTCCATTTTCAATATTTTGGCATTTGTTACAGTAGCTGACTGTATGGTTTTCATAGCAGGCATTCCTGCTTCAACCATGTATTTAAATTCCTTACCATTATTACCATGTTTAAATACGCCAGCATCTGTACCAAATGCAATTCCTACACCTTTTTTATATGCCGTGGCAAAAGTTCCTTGAATTTGCGGCCCAACGGCTAAAGCTTTTGGAACAACAATTGCAGGATAAAAACCTTTAATTTTTGCCTTCTCTTCAACCTCTTTTCCTGCGGTAATTGTAGGAACTAAATAAACATTGTGCTTTTTCATTAATTCCATGGTTTCTTCACTCATATAAGTTCCATGTTCTATTGTCTTAACACCACCTAAAATAGCTCTTTTCATACCTTCATCACCATGTGCATGTGCTGCAACATGCATTCCATAATCTCTAGCCATATCACAAATTGCTTTTACTTCTTCAATAGTAAACTGTGGATTGTCTCCGCTTTTAGCTACACTCAAAACACCTCCTGTAGCAGTAATTTTAATACAATCTGCGCCATTTTTATAGCGTTGTCTAACTGCTTTTTTTGCATCCTCTACACTATTTACAACCCCTTCCTTTGGACCTGGATTTCCTATGAGTCCCCTACTGCTACCGTTCGTAGGATCGGCATGTCCTCCTGTTGTTGCTAAAGATTTTCCGGCAGTAAACACTCTTGGTCCAAGGATTTTACCTGCATTAATAGCATTTCTAATGGAAATATTGACACCAGTACCTCCTAAATCTCTTACCGTAGTAAAACCATTTAGTAATGTCGATTTCGCAAACCCAACAGAATTAAAAGCAATATCTGCCTCATTCAAGATATAGCGTTTTAAGCGTGATTTTGGACCAAATTCTTTTTCTATATGAACATGCATATCAATAAGTCCAGGCATAACGTATTTCTCCTTTAAATCAACTATTTTATCAGATTCATTCTTAGGTTTTACAAAGCCATTTAAAACATTTTCGATTCGATTCGACGTAATAATAACTGTTTTATCTTTTTCAATAATTCCTTTTTTAGTGTTAATGAGTTTTCCACAGTATATATAAGTACTTTGACCTACTAGTAAAACCGTGTTTAATAAAAAGATAAATAATATGAATATTCTTTTCATTTCTTTTAGTTATTTCAATTAAAAACAACGCTCATATACAATGAATGCATATGAGAAATTATTTAATTAAGTAAAGATTATATTAATTTATAAATCTAAATATAATACTATTAAAATAAAAGTTGTTGTTAGAAACAAACTAGAAAATAGAAAACCTTGATTCAGTAGTAAATTTTTCAAGAAACCGTATTCCTTTAAATGAATTACCTTTTTTATTCAATTTGGGGCTCCAAACAGAAATTACATATTCACCTGGGTGTATAGCAACAATTCCTCCTCCTACACCACTTTTTCCGGGAAGACCAACTTTAAAAGCAAACTCACCAGATTCGTCATAAAAACCACAAGTTTGCATCAAAGCATTAATTCTTTTGGATTGACTCTTGGTGAGTATTTGTGTATTATTATATGGATTTATTCCCTGATTGGCAAGAAATGAAAAGGAAGTCGATAATTCCTCGCAATTCATTTCAAGTGAACAGATATCAAAATAAAAATCTAATACATCCTCTGGATTATTTTTTATATTTCCAAAAGACTTTATAAAATTACATAAAGCAATATTTCTATAACCTACTTCTTTTTCTGAAGCCGCAATTTTTTCAGAATAGTTTATTGTTTTTTTGCCAGAAAGAGCCTGTACAAAATCTAAAAAACTTTTTCTGTATTCTGGTAGATTACTAATTAAAATATCAGTGATCACAATTGCTCCAGCGTTTATAAAAGGATTTCTTGGGATTCCACGATCAGTTTCTAATTGCGTTAGTGAATTATAGCTTGTGCCTGATGGCTCTACTCCTAATCTTTCCCATATAAGCTCGCCTTTTATACTATAGGCCAAAGAAAGAGAAAGAACCTTAGCAATACTTTGTATTGAAAATTTATCTTGATAATCTCCAACACCTAAGTTATCTCCTTTGTTTGAAGAAAAATAAACTCCAAAACTATTAGAATCAACTTTTAATAATTCAGGAATATACGAGGCTATTTTTCCTATATTATCTATTTGCTTTATTTCTTCATAAATCTCTTTTATTATGGTATCGAAACTCATTTTTTTATCTTATCATGTATTTTTGTTGGAATATTTTGATTCCAAACAGTTAAAATATCTGTAGCAACACTAGCTCCGCTACCCGCAGCAATTGCAAATTGGCTTCTCCATCCAGCAAGAGTTCCACAAACATATAAACCCTCTTTAATTAAGTGGTTAAAGTTTCTCAACTGAATCCTATCTTTTACTGCATTTGCTCTAGAATGCCTTTCTATGTATTGTTCAAGTCCGGCTATATCAAAAGGTTTAGCATAATTTAAAGCTAGTACTACCACTTTAGTAGTATAGGTTCTTTTGTTCGATACAACTTTATAACCAACACCAACATCAAGTACAGCAGTGACTTTTTCGTTTGAAATTTGAACTACCTCTGGATACTGGGTTTCTAAATGTATCATTCCTTTATTAAGAATATCTTTACCTTGTGTTCCTATTGGAAGCCCGAGAACATTATTAAACAAAGCTTCTTGTAAATGTGATGCTTTCTGGTGAATAATGATTCCTACTTTTTTTCCTTTAGCATACTCTTTTTCTAAGGCTGAGCCTAAAACAAGACCACACTGCATACCAGCAACCCCGCCCCCTATAATTAAAACATCAAAATCCATAGTCTAAGCTAAAAGTATTTTGATATTGGCTGCGAAAAGTTTCACTGATATAGCTAATAAAATAACTCCAAATACCTTCCTAATAATTTTAATTCCATTGGCTCCTATTAACTTCTCTATTCTCGCAGATGTTTTCAAAACAATATAAATAAAGAGAACATTAAAAAGAACCGCAACTAAAATATTTTCCCAGGCATACTCTGCTCTTAATGAAAGTAATGTAGTTAAACTACCTGGACCTGCTATTAATGGAAAAGCTATTGGGAATACAGTTGCATTAAGTGCTTCCTCTTCATCTTCTTTATATAATGTTATACCTAAAATCATTTCTAAAGCAATAAAAAATAAAATAAATGCACCAGCTACAGCAAAAGAATTGACATCAATTCCAATAAACCCAAGTAATCTTTGCCCGGCAAATAAAAATACTATCATAATTAAGCCTGCAATTATTGATGCTTTTTCAGACTGAATATGACCGACTTTTTTCCTAAGGTCAATGATGATTGGAACATTACCTACAATATCAATTACTGCAAATAAAACCATAAATGCAGTAAAAATTTCTTTTAAAATAAAATTCATGATCTTTTGTTTTTCGACTACAAAATTAGATAAGTATTCTAACAAACTACTATTTTTGTAAAAATTTTACATAAACCTAACATACTTTTTTTTAAATAGAATCTCTTTGTTCATAAAAACCATTCTATTAAAAGTATTTTAGTAATTCGATATATATGTTTCAGTTAGGAAAAACCATAGTCTCAGAAGATCTTTTAGAAAAAGAATTTGTTTGTAATCTATCTGCCTGTAAAGGAATATGTTGCATTGAAGGAGATGCTGGAGCTCCTTTATCGATAGAAGAAACAAAAACTTTAGATGAAATTTATCCGAAAGTCAAACCTTTTCTAAGACAAGAAGGGGTCGAGGCTATTGAGAAGCAAGGAAAATGGATTTCAAATGATTTTAATGAACTAGAAACACCGCTTATAAATGGTGCAGAATGTGCATATGTTACATTTGATGATAAAGGTACTGCCTTGTGCGGAATAGAAGAAGCATATAACCAAAATATAATAAATTGGAAGAAACCTGTTTCTTGTCACCTATACCCTGTAAGAATTCAAGAATATAGTGAATTCTCAGCAGTAAATTATCACCATTGGGAAATATGTTCCGATGCATGTTCACTTGGCAAAGAACTTAAAGTCCCTGTATACAAATTCCTAAAGGAAGCTTTAACCAGAAGGTTTGGACAAGACTGGTACGATGAATTAGTAAAAATTGCCGAACAAAGAATAAAATAAATTTTATTCAACAGCATTAACTATTTTACAATAATTCTCCTTGATCTCTTTCTATTTTTTGAATCAATAATATTCACAAAGTAAATACCTGAACTTAAACTAGTGTTTATATCAATCTTTTTATCTATTGTAAAGTCGAGTTGCTTGTTATAAACTTTTTGTCCCTTTAGACTGTATATTTGTAATTCAACATCTTTCAATTTTTCGTCACCATAGATAATAAAATTACCATCTGAAATGGTTGGAAAAATAGTAAAATCTTCCATTTGATTATCAACATCTTTAATTGAAGCAGTTTCACCTGTAAATTTTCCAGAAAAAATCCCTCTTCCATAGGTTGCTGCGAAAACGGTATTATCATCTCTCAAATCAAGATCTAAAACAGGAACATTGCTCATACCATTATAGGATTGAAACCATTCTGGAGAAATAGCCATGAAATTTGAAGTTTTCCAAACTCCAATATCAGTTCCAATAATGACCTCTTCTCTATTTAGGGGATTTTGTAGAATAGTTTTAACGGGAATATCTGGAAAATTTCCTTCTTTAGCGGACCAAGAAATACCACCATCATCAGAATACCAAATATTTTGAACACCATAATTATGCATTGTTACAAAAATTTCATTTTCATCTCTCCCAAACTCAATATCAGAAATAGAACCAACAAAATCGCTCCCTGTTATTTCTGACCATTGTGCTACAGTATCGGCGTCACTGACAACAAGTAGCTTTCCATTTTTCAAACCTAAATACAACTTGCTCGATTGAGATGTGTAGGGCGATACTTTTATTACTGAAGGACTAGCATTCATAATAGGATCAGTTAGTATTGTTTTTAATACATCTCCTTTTAAATCGCTATATCTCCTTAATCTGTAAATATTTCCAACTGAATAGTTTGTATATAAAATGTTTAAATTTGAATCTAAATCTGCTTGGTTTATAAAATCTCCATTTGATTCTTCCTCTGAGTTTATTAATTTAGGAGACCCTGTATCATAGTTAAAAAAACCAATTGACGAATTAAAAACGTAATTAGTTACAAAGTATCTATCTGTCCCATCTAAATCAAAAAAACTAGCTGCCCCATCTCCTCCTGAAACACTAATTGAACTGTTAATTCCATCATTTGCGTTTGCTATTAGCTGAGTACCATTATCTTGAGCTCCTGCTAAAAAATACTCATCCCCTTCAAAAGCAGTCGTCGGTGCCACTCCAATAGTATAAAATTGGAGAGTATTAAAGTTATTATTTCTTGCTTGAATATTAGTCCCTGAATTAGAAGAATAATAAACTCCTCCATCATTACTAAAAAGTATCTTTTGCGAGGAGGCAAAAGCAATACCATGTTGATCCGCATGAACTTCTTGAAAATTAAAACCACCATACCAATGTGTTAGTTGACTCCATGAATTTCCTCCATCTAGTGATTTAAATAAATCAATACCACCTATATAGACAATATCATCATTATTTGGATCTACCTTAATGATCAAATTATAAAACGCTTGCCCCCTTGTAAAGTCATTTGCTGGTATATCAGTATCTGCATCATTTGGTAATGACACTGAATTTACTGTTGAAAACCCATCTGTAGTTTTATAAATTTTAACAGGATCTTCACTTGTCTGAACCAAAATATACCCTACATTTTCGTTGAATGATGATAGCGATATCTCTGTTCTTAAACCACCTGAAATTGTGTGTTTCAACACAAAATTGTTGCCATCAAAAGAATGAAAAATACAACCTCCTCCATCTTGATAAGTTCTTGAGTTAATAGTACTCAGGTATATTGAATTATTGGCAGCAATTTCTATATTATTTGGTTCATATTTATTTCCATTACTAGTGCTGGGTAAATTGATTTGGGTAAAATTACTTCCATCTGTTGACTTATACACACCAAAAGAATCCCCTCCAATAATCGCAACACTAGAAGAACTAAAGTATCCCGATTCTCCAGCAGCCACGTAAACCTCTGACTGACCATTAATATTTCTTACAGCTATATCATTTATATGGTGAATACCTGGTACTAACCTAACTCCAATTCCCTCACTTTTTTCCATAGTTATATTTACAGTTGAACCTAAAGAACTAATTAATGAGTTACCATCTTCCAATGAAATCATAAGTGCAGGGATCGTTATAGAAGAATCATCCCCACTCATAGCGATCGGATCTCCTGAAATATTATTAACCATGATCACTGCAATAGCCCCAGAATTCTGCGCTTTTACCACCTTATCATCAAAGTTACATGAACCTCTTTTTATGACGGCTATTTTTCCATTAATGTCCCCCGCATTTAAAATGTTTTCACATGCATCATCGGTTGGAGCTTCACCATCATCCACAAGAACCAAATCACCTGTAATTGAATCATTTAACTCACCTCCAAAAGTTGCTATTACTGCTGTATACCTTCCTGATATAAAAGTAGGAGTGTTAACAACCAAAGATGTTCCTGTATCTAAAAAGGAATTACCTGTACTACCTCCAAAAATATGTGTCCAAGTGCTTCCTCCATCTGTAGACTTCCAAACACCATTACCATTAACATCTCCATCAACATATGATTCTCCAGTTCCTACATAAAAAATCTTTGAATTATTTGGGTCAACTGCAATACATGAAACGGCTAGGTTCTCCGGAATTCCTATTCTTTCCCATTTTGAATTCGAATCTGAAATATTTGTATTTTTCCATAGTCCCCCACTAACCCCTCCAGCAAATACAGTCTCTTTTGTTGGATCATTTGGATCAAAAATGATAGCTCTAGTTCTTCCTCCAACATTATCTGGCCCTCTTTCAATCCACGGAGTATTTTCCCCTCCTGGACTATCAATATTTACTTCTTTTTTAATTCTCCTGTCTTTTTCTAACATTTTTTGAACTTTAAAAATATTTTCTTTGTGAACGAACCCATCAACAGGATTAATTTCAGATAAATATTTGTATTCGAAATAAGGATTTGGTGGAAGTCCCCTAGATATTCTCTCTTCTTTAGTTAATTTTATTAACTTCTGAAATTCATGGTTTTTTAAAAATTCAGTATGTTTTGTTCTTAATATGTCAACTGATGTACTTTCTCTGACTAGGAGAAACGGTGAAGTCATAAGAATTAAAGATCCTGTTATTAAGTATAATATTTGTTTTTTTTTCATGCTATCTAGTTTTTTATAAAAGGTAATTAACTTAACAAAAAATTAGATTAAAACATTAAAAAAACCATGGAAGGGTTTTTAGTGAAGTTGAATTACACTACATCGCCTCTAAGCTTTTTATGCAAACGAATTGCATACCCATCTGACAGTCCAGCCACATAACTACAAACTTGCATAATTCTGTCATATAAATATTCTTTTTCATGCTGATATTCTTCTGGTAAAAGATTCAAAACTAAACGATCGTAATTAGTTGAATTTTCATAAAATTTATTATTAAGTGCAGTGATAAATACGTCAAGAATATCAGCGATTATCCTATAACCTGCTACTTCTTTCTCTATTACCTCATTACTCTTATATATTTTTTCAATACTCTTGTTAATAATATCATTAATTTGAGCTTCATACTTACACTTATCCATCAACCCCTTTTCGAATGTTCCATTTAAAATTGCTTCTTCATTATCTAAAAAAATAGTTACTGCCTCATCAATTAAAGACCCTATTGCTAAAGCTCTCAAATAACCTGTTCTATCTTTTTTATGTTCTAATGCGTAATATTTTTCCCTATTAATATGCTTAGTTAACTTGGACATGTACTCTAATGCATAAGCCTCTTCAATAAGTCCTAGATTAATTCCGTCTTCAAAATCAATAATCGTATAACAAATATCGTCGGCAGCTTCAACCAAATATGCAAGAGGATGTCGAAAGTAAGAAATTCCTTCACTCCCTTTCTTCTTAAGCCCAAGGTTTTCCGCAAGATCCAAAAAAGCTTTTTTTTCAGATTGAAAAAAACCATATTTTTTATCAACTATATGCGTAGTAGGTTTTTTCGGTAAGCTTTCTTTAGGGTATTTTATAAAAGCTCCTAATGTTGCATAAGATAACCTTAAACCTCCTTCACTCCCTTTTCTTTTTTCAGTCAAAATTTTAAGCCCATTAGCATTTCCCTCAAAATCAATTAAATCTTGATACTCCAGTCTATTCAATTGATTTTTAAATTTTACTCCATTTCCTGTTTTAAAATACTCTCCAATTGCTTTTTCACCAGAATGGCCAAAAGGAGGATTTCCTATATCATGCATTACAGCTGCAGCTGCTACAATAGCCCCAAAATCATTGAACGTATAACCTAATCTAACTAAATTAGGATGTCTTTTTAACAACTCTTTACCAACTCTTCTTCCAAGGGTTCTCCCAACAACAGATACCTCAAGACTATGAGTCAACCTTGTATGAACAAAATCAGTCTTTGACAAAGGAATAACCTGTGTTTTATCTTGTAAGCTTCTAAAAGCAGAGGAAAATATGATTCTATCAAAATCAACTTCAAAACCAAGTCTCGTTTCATCTTGTTCTGCTCTTAGTCTTTTTTGAGTATCTCCAAATCTTTTTAATGATAATAATTGCTCCCAGTTCATTTTAAAACTTTTTTACAAAAATATTTATTCTTTTTATAAGAACCTCTTTTATGGACTGTTTTCCTATGAAGTAAAATTATTACTTTAAAATTGACTGCCTTTGTATGATACAGGTTTTTTATTAAAAACATGTTATGTTTATTAACTAAAATAATATGCGAACAACTATTGCTGTTGCCAATGAATTTTTAAAGCTGTCAAAAGACTCAAACCTTCATATAACAAATATGAGGCGAGTTAAGATCATATATCTAGCTCAAGGACTTTCCTTGTCACTTTTAGAACGACCTTTATTCGGTGACGATAATATAGAAACCAGGAAATACGTATCAATAATTCCTAGTATTAATAACGAGTTTAAACCCTTTAAATCATCACACATTACATCTAAATCTGTTGTAACAGGAAATAACTGGAAAAGTTTCTTAAAACCTAAAGTTGTGGATATTGAGAACAAAAAACGTAGTTAAATTAACTTGGAACTTATATCGAGACGTTTCTACTGAGGAATTAGCAACATCTTGAATGTTTTACATATACCGTAAAAATAACATCATTTAACAATGATCTTGTAAGAAAATATTATGACAAGTTTGTTAATAATTTACAAAGTTATTTAAAAAATGCCTAAATCAAAATTAGATATTCTACTTGTTGAATCTGAAAAAGATCATTTCAACACACGCTAGATTCATACAAATTCGTTGCTTAACAAGCAAGAAATACTGGACAGAAATCAAGATAGAGAAGGACTTAAAAAATACGCTTTTAGAACCTTCGTCTTCTTATATTATTTTACTATTGTCGTTCTCGTTTTATTTATTATAATTGCTTTAGGATTTTTTAAAGTCATAGATTTCCGTCCTAATGATACAGTGTCTATAACACTTATAACTTCATCATCAGCTACTATAGTTGGTCTTTTTATTTTAGTAATGGGATATCTTTTTAAATAATAAAGAGAAATGTTAAAACAACATCTCTCTTTAAAAATATAAAAACTTTTACCTTTTTAAGATCCGCACATTAAACAATCGTCTGGTCCTGCATCTTTAGAAGCTTCAATCATAGCTTTAAATTCTTCTGGACTTAATATATTATCCTCTTCCTTCTTTTCTACATTTAACGTAAACTGTTTCGCATTTACAGCAGATTTAGTTCTCAAATAATACATTCCTGTTTTCAAACCTGATTTCCAGGCATAAAAATGCATTGATGTTAGCTTTCCAAAATCTGGATCCTTCATAAAAAGGTTTAGTGATTGAGATTGATCTATAAAATACCCTCTTTGTCTAGCCATGTCAATTATATCTTTCATACTCATTTCCCAAACTGTCTTATATAATTCTTTCAAATTCTGTGGTATAGATCTTATATGCTGAATGGAACCATTGGCCCTCATTATTTCCTCTTTCATGTCATTATCCCATAGACCTAAATCTACTAAATCTTCTAACAAATGTTTGTTGACAACAATAAACTCACCTGATAAAACTCTTCGAGTATAAATATTTGATGTATATGGTTCAAAAGCTTCATTGTTGCCTAAAATTTGAGACGTTGAAGCTGTTGGCATTGGAGCTACTAACAAAGAGTTTCTTACACCGTACTCTAGTACATCTTTACGCAATGTTTTCCAATCCCATCTTCCACTTAATTCCTCATCTTTCACTCCCCACATATTATACTGGAACTCTCCTTCAGACATAGGAGAACCTTTAAATGTAGAATAGGCTCCTTTTGCTTTAGCTACCTCCATAGATGAAGTTACTGCTGCAAAATATAATGTTTCAAAAATTTCCTGATTAAGTTTTTTAGCATCATCACTAGTAAATGGAAGACGTAGCATAATAAACGCATCAGCAAGTCCTTGAATCCCTAGTCCAACAGGACGATGACGAAAATTAGAATTCTCTGCTTCTTTTACTGGATAATAATTCCTATCAATAACAGTATCTAAATTTCGTACAACTTTTTTTGTTACCTCAAATAATTTTTGATGATCAAAAAACTTATTACCAGCTTCATCTTCTGCTACAAACATTGGAATTGCGATAGAAGCTAAATTACATACAGCAACCTCGTCTTCTGCTGTATATTCCATAATTTCAGTACACAAGTTTGATGATCTAATTGTACCCAAGTTTTTCTGATTCGACTTTCGATTTGCTGCATCTTTATACAGCATATATGGTGTACCCGTTTCAATTTGAGATTCTAAAATCTTTTCCCATAACTCTCGAGCTTTTATTTTTTTTCTTCCCTTACCTGCTGCTTCATAACTTGTATACAGACGTTCAAATTCCTCTCCATATGTATCATATAAGTGTGGACATTCATGAGGGCACATTAACGTCCACTCTCCATCTTCTTGTACACGTTTCATAAATAAATCAGAAATCCACATTGCATAAAATAAATCACGGGCACGCATTTCTTCTTTACCGTGATTTTTCTTTAAATCTAAAAAATCAAAAATATCAGCATGCCATGGCTCTAAGTACATTGCGAATGATCCTTTTCTTTTACCTCCCCCTTGGTCAACATATCTAGCAGTATCATTAAAGACTCGTAACATTGGCACAATACCATTTGATGTTCCATTTGTCCCACTAATATAAGAACCTGTTGCACGAATGTTATGAATAGACAAACCAATACCTCCAGCAGACTGCGAAATTTTAGCTGTTTGTTTCAGCGTATCATAAATACCATCAATACTATCGTCTTGCATCTGTAGTAAAAAACAAGAAGACATTTGAGGTTTTGGCGTACCAGAATTAAAAAGAGTTGGTGTTGCGTGAGTAAAATACTTTTTACTCATCAATTCGTATGTAGCAATTGCCTCATCAATATCATCTTTATGAATTCCGATAGAGACACGCATCAACATTTGTTGTGGTCTTTCAACAATTTGACCATTTAATTTTAGCAGGTAGGAACGTTCGAGTGTTTTAAAACCAAAATAATCATAATTAAAATCTCGACTATAAATTATCGTTGAATCCAATTTATTCGCATTTTTCATAATGATGTCATACACATCATCTGCTAACAAAGGAGATTCCTTACCTGTGCGTGGATTTACATAATTATACAAATCTGTCATTGTTTCTGAAAATGACTTTTTTGTATTCTTATGTAGATTAGATACAGCTATTCTTGCTGCTAACTTAGCATAATCAGGGTGCGCTGTGGTCATTGTTGCAGCTATCTCAGCAGCTAAATTATCTAATTCAGAAGTAGTTACTCCATCGTAAAGTCCTTCTATCACACGCATTGCTACCTTTACAGGATCTACTATGTTATTTAAACCATAGCACATTTTACGCACTCTTTCAGTGATTTTGTCAAACATTACGGGCTCTTTTCTACCGTCTCTTTTTACTACATACATATTTAAATATGGGTCTTTAACGTTGCTTTTAAGGATATCCCAGGCAGATCCTGAGAAACCTACAATAATATAAATGATGGTTTCTTTGTCTATGAAACTGATTATAAAATCAATAAAAAATTAATTTTATAGCATTACCACGCACAGGGGATAGCGGTATAATAAGATCTCTTTTTAAAAATCCGCATCAAAACTGATGCTTCCTGTTCCTCCAGATTTAACTCCAGCTTTTTGATATTCCCCAACTCTTTTTTCGAAAAAATTAGTTTTACCTTCTAAAGAAATCATTTCCATGAAATCAAATGGGTTTGTAGATTCAAAAACTTTTTCACAGCCAAATTCTAATAGCAACCTATCTGTAACATACTCCAAATACTGAGTCATTAACTTAGCATTCATTCCTATTAAGCTTACGGGCAATGACTCGGTTATAAATTCTCGTTCAATGTCAAGAGCAGAAACTATGATTTCTTTTATTCTTTCTTTTGAAACTTTATTAATCAAGTGATTATTATGCAAATGTACAGCAAAATCACAGTGCATTCCTTCATCACGTGATATTAACTCATTGGAAAAAGTAAGTCCTGGTAATAAACCTCTTTTCTTTAACCAAAAAATAGAGCAAAATGACCCTGAAAAGAAAATTCCCTCAACTGCTGCAAAGGCAATTAATCTTTCAGCAAAAGAATCAGAATCTATCCATTTCAATGCCCAGTTTGCTTTCTTTTTAATTGCCGGGAAGACTTCAATAGCCCTAAAAAGATTGTTTTTCTCTTTTTCATCTTTAATGTAAGTATCAATTAATAGAGAGTACGTTTCTGAGTGTATATTCTCCATCATAATTTGAAAACCGTAAAAAAACTTCGCCTCAGAATATTGAACTTCATTCACAAAATTTTCGGCTAAATTTTCATTTACAATTCCATCTGAGGCCGCAAAAAAAGCCAAAATATGTTTTATGAAATAACGTTCGTCTTCATTCAACTTTGTATTCCAATCATTTAAATCTGAATGTAAGTCAATTTCTTCAGCAGTCCAAAAACACGCCTGTTGTTTCTTGTACCAATCCCATAAATCATTATGTTGAATTGGAAATATCACAAATCTGTCTTTGTTTTCTTCTAAAATTGGTTCAATGGACGTCATTTTCTAAACTAATATTTTATCGGTTACTTTTACTCATTCTAAAGGATGAACAAAGATTGAAAATTTTACTAAAAATTGAAAGCGTTACTTATTCACAAAACCCTTGAAGTTTTTAACAAAGCTTATATTTTCGGTTAAAAAACCCCAACCTCTTAAACCATATAAAACACTATAATACAAATAGTTATTTTTTTTAAACTTTTTTATGTAGTGATTTTTACTGCATTTATTAAAACATCATATTTAAAAAAACAAAGTGAAAAAATTATTCATTTTATGCTTACTTATTTACCTTCAAAACTTCATTAATTATTTTTTTAATTTGATTTTTGGGTAATGCTCCATGTGCCATTTGAGGCTCATCTTTTTTTGGACAAAAAAGCATTGATGGAATACTCCTAATCCCGAAAGCAGCTGCTAATTCTTTTTGTGCTTCGGTATCTATTTTGTAAATTATAATTTTACCCTCATACTCATTACTCAGATCTTCTAATATTGGTGTAAGCGCTTTACATGGTCCGCACCAGTCAGCATAAAAATCAACAATTGCTGGCAACTCTCCTTCATATTTCCAATTTTTATTTTTTTCGAAATTAAATACTTTCTCAAAAAATGTTTCTTTTGTTAAATTTTCTATCATTTTATTTTATTTGTTTTCATTTTAGTCGTTCACTTAAGTGACAAATTACATTGTAATCATACAAATAAGTAAAGATAAAAATATCGCTCCTTTTTTGTTTTAAAAAAATTTTTCAAAAAAGTTATAAAATATCTGTATGTTTTTTTAGAATCTACCATGCTTCTTAACTATTTTTTTACACTTTTTTAAAGCATAAAAAAATATTAAAAAATTACATATTCTTCCATTTATTATACCTTTTTATGTTAAATTCGTCATAAAACATAACAATCAGGTACTTTTTTCATCTAACTTTGAGAGAATTTTCGAACCATTTCTATATCATGAAAAAAATTATATTTTCAATTCTTACGGTAGTCTTCGTCATTGCATCTTGTAAGAAAACACTTCAAAAAGAAACTAAAAAAAATAACTTAGTGACATACCCTAAAACAAATAAAAAACCAATTACTGACACTTATTTTGGAACACGTATAATTGATAATTATCGTTGGCTAGAAGATGATAAAAGCGCCGAAACAGAAGATTGGGTGAAAACAGAAAATAAAGTTACTTTTAATTATTTAAGTAAAATTTCATATCGTGATCAATTAAAAAATCGTTTGTCAGAACTTTGGAATTATGAAAAAGTCTCCGTTCCTTTCAAAGAAGGAGATTTTACGTATTATTTTAAAAACAATGGACTTCAAAACCAATATGTTCTTCACAGGATCGACAAAAATGGTAATGACGAGGTGTTTTTAGACCCTAATACTTTTTCGAAAGATGGAACAACATCTTTAGGAAATTTACAATTCACAAAGGATGGAGGAACTTTAGCCTATTCAATTTCAGAGGGTGGAAGTGACTGGCAAAAAATAATTATAATGGATACAAAGACTAAAGAAATCAAAGAAGACACTTTAGTTGATGTTAAGTTTAGTGGAATTTCTTGGAAAGGAAAAGAAGGCTTTTATTATTCAAGCTACGATAAACCACAAGGAAGTGTTTTATCTGCTAAAACAGACCAACACAAATTATACTTTCACAAACTAGGTACTCCTCAAAGTTCTGATAAAGTGATTTTTGGTGGAATCTCATCCGAAAAACATCGCTATGTAAGTGGAATAATAACCGAAGACAATAGATATCTTATAATCTCAGCTTCTACATCAACCTCTGGAAATAAACTTTTTATAAAAGACTTAAAAGACCAAAACAATAAGTTATCACCAATAATCGACAACTTTGATAGTGATACATATATTATAGATAATAAAGGAAGTAAACTTTATTTAGTAACAAATTTAAATGCCCCTAATAAAAAGATAGTTACTGTTGATGCAAATAACCCTTCTCCTGAAAACTGGAAAGACTTTGTTCCCGAAACTGAAAATGTATTATCACCTACAAAAGGAGGTGGTTATATTTTTGCCAACTATATGGTTAATGCCGTTTCTAAAGTTTTTCAATATGCTTTTAATGGTAAACTTATCCGTGAAATAACATTACCAGGAGTTGGTACTGTTAATGGCTTTAGCGGAAAAGAAGAAGAACAAGAATTATACTTTTCATTTACCAATTATAATACCCCTGGATCTTCATTCAAATACAATACAGAAAATGGAACTTATAAAGTTTATTGGAAACCTTCTATTTCATTTAATCCTGATGACTATGAAAGTAGTCAAATTTTCTTTACTTCAAAAGACGGAACTAAAATTCCTATGATTATTACTCATAAAAAAGGGCTTGAATTAAATGGAAAAAACCCTACAATTTTATATGGTTACGGTGGATTTAATATCAGTTTGACTCCTAATTTTAGCATAGCTAATGCTGTTTGGATGGAACAAGGTGGAGTTTATGCTGTACCAAACTTAAGAGGTGGCGGTGAATATGGGAAAGAATGGCATAAAGAGGGGGTTCAACTTAAGAAACAAAATGTTTTTGATGACTTTATTGCAGCAGCAGAATATTTGATTAAAAATAAATATACTTCATCTGATTTCTTAGCAATTAGAGGGGGGTCAAATGGCGGCTTATTAGTAGGAGCCACCATGACACAACGTCCTGACTTAATTAAAGTTGCGCTACCAGCTGTTGGCGTGTTAGACATGTTACGATATCATAAATTTACTGCTGGTGCAGGTTGGGCTTATGATTATGGGACTTCTGAACAAAGCAAAGAAATGTTTGAGTATTTAAAAGGCTATTCACCTGTTCATAATGTAAAAGTAGGAACAGAATATCCAGCAACATTAATCACTACAGGGGATCATGATGATAGAGTAGTCCCTGCGCATAGTTTTAAATTTGCCGCCGAACTACAAGACAAACAAAAAGGAAATAATCCAGTGCTAATTAGAGTTGAAGTAAACGCGGGGCATGGTGCAGGGACCCCAGTAGCAAAGACTATCGAACAATACGCTGATATATTTGGGTTCACATTATTTAATATGGGTTTTGAGAACCTACCCAACATATCAAATTCAAAAATAAAATCTTAACAAATATTAAACATAAAAATGAAAGTATTAAAAAAACTATTATTTACAACTGTAATTGCTTCGTTAGGTATAACTGCATGTAAAACAGAGCAAAAACCTGAGAAAAAAACTAAGGGAATTGCACTAGAAAATATGGATACCACGGTAAAACCAACAAGCGATTTTTTTAGATATGTAAACGGAAACTGGGTAGATAAAACTGAAATTCCTGCAGATAGAACTTCTTGGGGTGGTTTTGGAGAGCTGAGAAAAAAAACAGATACTGATGTTCTTGCTATTTTAAACGAAGCAATAGAAGAAGGGAACTTTCCAAAAATAAAAGATTCTAATGGCAATGAAATTGATTCTGACCAACAAAAAGCGGTAAACTATTATGAAACTATCATGGATACGGTTGCTAGAAATAAAGCTGGAAAAAGCCCTGTACTTCCTTTCTTAAAAAAAATTGATGAAATTAAAAGTTTTGATGATATCCAACAGTTCATCACTAACATGGCTCCATTTGGTGGAATTGGTTTTTATAGCTTTGGCGTATTTAACGATCTTAAAAACAGCAATATAAATGCTGGATACATGGGAGCTGATGGTCTAGGTCTAAGTCGAGATTACTATGTCGATGAAAAAGTAAAAGACAAACTAGAGAAGTATCAAGATTTTATAGCTAAAATGCTACAAGAATTTGGTACTAACGAAACGATTGCTAAAAAAAATGCGGCCATTATTGTAGCGTTTGAAAAAAGTCTAGCAGAACCAAGAATGACCAAGGAAGAAAGAAGAGATACACGGAAAATATACAATCCAATGACAATAAAAGAGTTATCCAAACTATCTCCTATTATAAACTGGGAAGCTCACTTAAAAGGATTAGGGGTTGAATCAATAGATAAAGTTATTGTAACTGACCCAGGGTATTTCAAAGCAATGAATACTATCCTTAAAAATCGTCCGGTTGAGGACATCAAACTAGTACTTCGTTGGAATATCATTAACAATTCACTAGGAACATTGTCTACCGATTTAGAAAGGGCTAACTGGAAATTTTACAGTAAAGAAATGAGAGGAGCTAAAGAACAACGTCCAAGAGATGAACGTGCTTTAGGAAGTCTTAACAGAGCTATTGGTGAAGCTTTAGGAAAATTATATGTAGATAAAAAATTTCCCCCAGAAGCTAAGAAAAAAGCTAAAGAAATGATTGACAATGTAATGCTTGGATTTGAAAAAAGAATTAATGCATTACCTTGGATGAGTGCCGAAACAAAGACTAAAGCTTTGGAAAAACTAAACAAGTTGACAATAAAAATAGCCTATCCAGATAAATGGAAAGATTATTCTGAACTGCAAATAAAAGGTCTTAAAAACGGAGGTAGCTACTTTGAAAACTCAATTAATGTAAGTAAATGGAACTTTGACAAAGATATTAGGAAACTAGGAAAAGAAGTAGATAGAACTGAATGGGGAATGTCACCTCAAACAGTAAACGCTTACTTTAACCCTGTCAATAATGAAATTGTATTCCCTGCAGCTATCTTACAACCTCCTTTCTATGATTACAAAGCCGATGAAGCTGTTAACTATGGTGGTATAGGTGCTGTGATTGGACACGAAATTTCTCATAGTTTTGATGATTCGGGAGCCCGTTTTGACGGTGACGGGAACTTAAAAAACTGGTGGACCGAAGAAGATTCAGAGAAATTTGGAAAAGCTGGTGAAAAATTAATTGCTCAGTTCGATAACATTATTGCTATCGACAGTATGCACTTGAATGGTAAGTTTACCTTGGGTGAAAATATTGGAGACTTAGGTGGTATTCAGGCAGCTTATGAAGGACTTCAAATATTCTTGACGAAAAATGGTCGTCCAAAAGATATTGATGGTTTTACTCCGGAACAAAGATTCTTTCTTTCGTGGGGAACAATCTGGAGAACAAAAATAAGAGACGAAGCTCTCAAAAACTTAATTATGACCGATCCGCATGCTCCAGGAATGTACCGTGCTTATATGCCTCTAAAAAATGTTGACGCTTTTTATGATGCTTTTGATGTTAAAGAAGGGGATAATATGTACTTAAAACCGGAAGACAGAGTTAGAATATGGTAACTCTTTTTTATAAAAAAAGCCAACAAAATGTTGGCTTTTTTCTTTCTCTTAGTAGTTTATCAAAGTTATATTTTGACTATTGATTTCTTATTTTTGCTAAATGCTTAAAGTAAAAAATATCTCTTTCCAATACTCAAACCAGAAACAAACTCTTGAAGATATAAGCTTCAATTTAAATAAAGGAGAACATTTATGTATAATGGGAGAGAGTGGTTGTGGAAAATCTACACTCCTTAAAATAATATATGGGTTACTCGATGTGGATAAAGGAACACTCTTCTGGAATCAAGAACAAATTTTAGGTCCGAATTTTCATCTAGTTCCAGGGATAGATTTTTTTAAATACGTCGCTCAAGATTTTGATTTAATGCCCTATACAACTGTTGGTGAAAATATTGCTAAGTTTTTGTCTCGTTTTCATCTAGAAGAAGCAAATAAGCGAATAGAAGAATTACTAGAAGTAATTGAAATGAAAGAATTCATAGATATCAAAGTGAAAAATTTAAGTGGAGGTCAACAACAACGTGTCGCTATTGCTAGAGCTTTAGCTAAAGAACCAGTACTTCTATTACTTGATGAGCCGTTTAGCCAAATCGATAACTTCAAAAAAAATTCACTTAGAAGGAAATTATTTAACTATTTGAAAGAAAAAGATATCGCTTGTATTACTGCTACCCATGATGGTGATGATGCCTTATCTTTTGGTGATAAAATAATGATTATTAAAAGCCATAAGATCATTGAATATGACACACCAATAAATCTTTATAGAAAAGGGAAAAAAAAATATGTTTGTTCCTTATTCGACGATATCAATGAAATTACAATAAATAACAAAAAGCTATTGGTTTACCCTCATCAATTACAAATTGATGATAAAGGAACAATAGAAGCCTATGTTTTAAAGTCTTATTTCAAGGGATCTCATTGGTTAGTTGAATCCATTTTTAATGGACAACCCTTATTTTTTGAAAATCTTTATTATATTGAAGAAAAAAAAACAGTCCTGCTAAAATTGCAAAACTGTTATGATTAAAACAACTGATGCTATTGACACTCATCAATTATACAACATTCTTATTTACAGACACCCTACTTCTTTTTTGTTAAAAAAGAAGTTTACTTGTTTTTAAAATTAAAGAAAACATCTATTTCTTTCGAAACTCGAAACAAAAATTTATTGCAACTTATAAAATATTTTCTAAAACAATATTATCTCCTCTAAACTGAACAACATCACCTAGACACTTACCTATAAACAATTTTCCTATTGGAGAAGAAATAGAAACAGCAAAATACAATTCCTCATTAAACCTAATTTGTCCTGCTGAAACGGATAAAAAGTAATTTCCCTTATTTGTTATAATAATGCTCCCGAGGCAACCTATTTCTGGCTTCTTATAAATGTTGACTCTAGCAAGTGTGTTTCTCATTGTTGTAATTCCTTCAAGTTGTTGGCTAATGTTTTCTAGTTCCAACTGTAACATAGCTCTACCAGTTTCATGCTTATCTCCTACGGAACTTTTGGTCTCAGAAAGTAGTGCTTGCTTATTAGACGCTATCAATTTTTGAATTGTTTCTTCTCTTTTATTAACAAAATCAATACATTTTTGATACAATACCTGTTTTAATTTCTCCATATTAATACGCCATTTCGGCTAAATCTTTACCAATAATACTTCCAATAGCAACCCCCATACCTCCCAATCTAATACCACAATAAACATTATTAGAAATCTGTTTAACAATTGCTTTTTTCTTACTTCCTACGCCCATTATACCACTCCATCGTCGTTCTATTTCTATTTTTTGATTTGGCAAAATAATATTATTCAAAATAGCTTCTAATTTATTTTGAATCAAATCTGTTTGTGCAAAAACAGTAGTTTCTTCTGACTTAAAATTTAAGTTTCTTCCACCACCCAAAAGTATTCTACTATCTATGTTTCGAAAATAATAATACCCTCTATCTAAATGAAATGTACCTTTTATTGATAAATCTTTTATTGGTTTTGTGATTAAAACTTGTGTTCTTGCTGGTTTTACTTCTTCATCAAGTAATTTTTGACTAAATCCGTTCGTTGCAAACAACAGTTTTTTTGAGGTAAACTCAAATTTATTCGTTTTTACAATAACCTCATTTAAATTTTCCTCATACGCTATAAGCTCTGTAGCGTTTAAAATTTGAATATTAGAATTTATTACCATTTTCAATAATGCTGCCATCATTTTACCAGTATCTATCTGTCCTTCATAGTTATTCGTAATATAGTTTTTATAAATCTGCTTGAAATTAAATATGTTTTTGTCAATCTTAAAAACTGGCTTTTTAAATAATGTTTGTAATAAAGAGTTTACCTTATTTTTTTTATCTAAACATTCATCAAAAAGTTCGGGTTTGAAGAATAATTCATACCCCTTATGTTTTTGATAGGCTATTTCTTTTTCTCCTAAGTTTTTTTTTAAAAGTTGTAAACCCTCCAATCTTTTTTTCACTAAACTAAAAACCTCTTCTTCAGTATGTCTTTTCATGTCATCAATTAGCTCCGAAAGACTCCCAAAACAAGCAAAACCAGCATTTTTTGTACTTGCTCCTTGTGGTAAAACTCCTTTTTCAATAATTAAAATCTTTGCATTTGGATATTTTTGTCTTAAATAGAAAGCACAATTCAAACCAACAATACCACTACCTACAATAGTAAAATCAATATTCTTAAACCACTCTTTTACCTCCCAATAACTATAATCCATCATTTTTTAATAATAAATTAGTACTTTGCTACGTGTTTTTAGCAAATATGTAAAATAATTTGCTTAGAATTAAATAAGTTATACATTTAAATTTATTCTCGTGAAAACAATAAATATAATATATACCTGCTTTTTTGCTATAAGTTTTAGCCAATGTGTTAGTCAAAAATTTGAAAATAATCCTCCATTTACTATAAAAAGTGCTATTTATAAAAATGTTACTGGAGGTAGAGCTGGAAATAATTCTTTAGATATACATTTAACCTTTTCTTCAAAAAAGAAAATTGAGTTTGATAAATTGTACTTTCAAAATAGAATTACAAAAGCTGTCATAGAAATAAAAAGTGGAGTAAAATATATTATGGGACGATATAATACATCTCCCCAAAATCCAAGATTTCTTTTTGACAAAGCAACACTTGAAAGTAAAGAGATTAAAAATGGAAAACAAGAAAAGTTTCCTTTCGAATTAAAAGAAAATGAGGCTATTTTAAGCTATAAAGAACACGGCACAATAAAATTTTATAAAATTAGCAGCCTTAAGAAAGATAGACATGTAATGATGCAGTAAAAAAATTATATAATAAATAAAAAAGACACTTTAAAGTGTCTTTTTTATTTATTATAGCTTTAAATTAAATTTACTTTTAGTTCTTACCTAAAGAAACATCTGTTCTTCTATTTTTTGCTCTTCCTTTTTTAGTATTATTACTTGCAATAGGCTCAGAATCTCCTTTCGATATTGCTTTAATTCGATTATCTAAAATTCCACTTTTTACAAAAAAATCCTTTAAATAATTTGCTCTTTGTTGTCCCAAATATAAATTTGTTTTTGTAGTTCCAGTATTGTCTGTATGTCCAGTTATTGTACAAATTGATTTTTCCACCTTATCAAGATAGGTCGAAATATTAACAATTTTTCTTCGCTGATCTGATTCTAGCTTTAATTGAGCTTTTCCAGACTCAAAGTTTAAAACTAATGGATTTGATTCTATGTCTTTGATAATACTAGCCAACAATTGAGTATAATCTTTTGACTTTCCTACATTCAACTTCAAAGGCTTTTTAATATTATTATTCTCATCAATTTCTGAGTTATCTCTTAATTCTCCTTTTACATCAATTAGCTTAGTAGGAATACCTTTTTCTGAGACATAATTCTTAAAAGATATTGCTCTTGCCAAACCTATATTTGGAAAAACTGAACTATTTGTTTCATCACTCGTATAAAACGATGTAATTGATAATGATTTTTCTTTTTCTGAAATCAAAAAATCCTTCAACTTATCAATTTTTTCATCTAACTCAACTGAAACTGGAGCATCAAATTTAATACTAGATTTTTTAAATTTTACACCTTTATCTAATGGAATTGATATATTTCCATCAGAATCTAGAATTCCAAAACTAATAATAGGTTTTGATTCAACTTCTTTCGGTTTCTCTTTTTTTACTTCCTCAACGATCTGGTCGTTACAACACAGTAACCAACCAAAATATGCGCCAAAAACTATGACTAATAAAATTACAACAAGGTAAAATGTTCTTTTCATTTTTCAGGAGAATTAAAATTAAATATATTTCATCTATTGGAAACAAATGTAAAAAAAAGTCACATCATTTCGATGCGACTTTAGATATAACTTATTATAAATCTGTATTATAAGTCAAATTTTATTCCTTGAGCCAAAGGTAAATCTGTAGTATAATTAATTGTATTAGTTTGGCGACGCATATAAACTTTCCAAGCATCTGATCCAGACTCTCGACCTCCTCCAGTTTCTTTCTCTCCACCAAAAGCACCTCCAATTTCTGCTCCTGAGGTACCTATATTAACATTTGCTATTCCACAATCTGAACCAGCATGCGATAAAAAACGCTCTGCCTCACGTAAATTATTTGTCATAATAGCAGACGATAGTCCTTGAGCCACTCCATTTTGGATTTTTATCGCATTTTCTACCCCTCCAGTGTATTTAATTAGATATAAAACAGGTGCGAATGTTTCATGTTGTACAATCTCGAAATCATTTGATGCCTCAGCAATTGCGGGCTTCACATAACATCCACTTTCATATCCTTCACCATTAAGAACTCCTCCATCTACAACTATTTTTCCTCCTTCGGCAACTACGTTATTCAAAGCTGTTTTATACATTTCGACGGCTTGTTTATCAATTAGGGGCCCAACATGATTATTCTCATCTAATGGATTTCCTATCTTTAATTGTTCATATGCATCAACTACAGCAGTTTTCACTTGATCGTAAATAGATTCATGGATTATTAAACGTCTCGTTGAAGTACAACGTTGCCCAGCGGTCCCAACAGCTCCAAAAACAGCCCCAATAACCGTCATTTTTATATCTGCGTCTGGTGTTACAATAATTGCATTGTTTCCACCTAATTCTAATAAAGACTTTCCTAAACGACCTGCAACTTCTTTTGCTACAATTTTACCCATACGTGTTGACCCTGTTGCAGAAACTAATGGAACTCTTGTATCCTTTGAAAGAAATTCTCCTACGCGATAGTCACCATTTACTAAACAAGAAATACCTTCTGGTAATCCGTTCTCTTTTAACACTTCTGCTATTATATTTTGGCAAGCTACTCCACATAAAGGTGTCTTCTCAGATGGTTTCCAAACACAAACGTCACCACAAATCCATGCTAAAGCTGTGTTCCATGACCAAACTGCTACAGGAAAGTTAAATGCAGAAATTATTCCAACTACCCCTAAAGGATGGTATTGTTCATACATTCTATGACCAGGGCGCTCAGAATGCATAGTTAATCCATGCAGTTGACGTGATAAACCTACTGCAAAATCACAGATATCAATCATTTCTTGAACTTCACCTAATCCTTCCTGATAAGATTTTCCCATTTCATAAGAAACAAGTTTTCCTAAAGCTTCTTTTTTCTCTCTTAGCTTCTCTCCAAATTGCCGAACAATTTCACCACGTTGAGGAGCTGGCATTATTTTAAACGTACCAAATGCTTCTACTGCTACTTCCATCACTTTTTCATAATCCTCTTTAGTTGAAGTTTTAACTTTTCCAATTAATTTTCCATCTACAGGTGAGTATGATTCTATTATTTCTCCATTAGAGAAATTTACAGAACCTGTTGAAGTCCCTTCATTTATTTCTTTTAAGCCTAATTCTTTAATGGCTTGATCAATACCAAAATCAGTCATTTGTTTTAAAGTTTTATTATAAAGTGTTCTTATATTGAAACAAAACTACAAATAAATTAATTATATAATAATTAAACAATTAAAAGAATTTTGTTGATTTTTACAACATTTTGTATTTATAACAAAACCACGTGTAATAAAAATTACACGTGGTTTTGTTATAAATATATACCTAAAGTAGTATTATTTTACTCAAAAAAAATACTATTTATTTAACAATTAATTTTTTTGACAAATCATTGACATAGAAGATATATGCTCCCTTATTTAAATAAGGAACATCAACTTTTATATATCTACTAGTGTTAGGTGATTTTTTAGCACTAAACAAAATATTTCCTGACGTATCGGTCATTCTAATTTCTACGTTTGAATTGATTCTTTTGTTCAATTCAATAGTTATTTCACCTCCCTCAAAAGGGTTTGGAAATAATGTATACTTAATTTTTGCTATACTTGAATTAGAACAAAGGCCTAAATTCGTCCAATATCCATAGGCAGGAGACCACCAAGCTTTAATTTGTGCTTCCCAAATATTTCCATTAAAAAATACCTTAGCTCCTTTTTCATATGTTTTATTGTTTTGGTAAGCAGGTATATTTGCACAATCACCATCTCCATTATTTTTTGTTGTAAAATTCACTTCGGTTGAATAAGGTGATGCTTGCCCATTAGTGCAAGTATATTGAATTCTAGCATTATATTTTGAATTCTCTACCAAATTTGTAAAAGAATAACTTGTACCTGATACATTTAAAGAAATATAAGATGAAGAAGACGATTTTTTATACTCAAGTTTATATGTATTCACTCCAGGAATAGCTGACCAAGTTACTTTAGCTCCTTTTTTTACAATATCCGAAACAACTACGTTTTGAACAGGATTACAGTCTTGATTTCCTTTGGTCAACGTAGTAAAAGTAATCAATATTGAGTAAGGAGAATCCTTAAGTCTTTTAATTAATGAAGCAGAACAAGAACCTAAATCAGTCCATAGATATGAGTATACATTACCTACTGGAGGAATATTATAAATTCCATTAGAATTACATTTATACTTTCTGCCTTGGTAAGTAATCTTGTCGCCTAAATTATATATTTTTGGATAGTTTTGATATGCATTCAAGCCACTGCACCCCGTATTACTACCTCCATCACTAGAATTACAAGTATACTTTATTCTTACATTATATGTTGTTCCTGGCTTTAAATTATTTAATATTTTACTGTTGGTATTTGTATTAACCGCGTAATATGAACTACTAGAAGCTTCCTTATACTCCGCAACATAAGAAGTAATACCTGTTTTTGAGCTCCAAGAAATTAACGCTGATGTTTGCATGATTTCTGATGCTTTTACTCCTGTTACTGCATTACACTTTGGCGGCTCTGAATCATTTTTCGTACGGAAATTAATGATAGTTGAATATGGAGCTAATTGTCCATTACAAGTATATGTAGCTCTTACCTGATAAGATGTATTGGCTGATAAACCAGATAAATTATAAGATGATCCATTTACAGAAATATTACTATATGCTGTTGAAGATGCTTTTTTATACTCTAATCGATAGCTAGTTACTCCTGATTTTGCGGTCCAATTAATTTGAGCACTTGACTTTGTTATATTACCAGCTTTTAAATCTTTAACAGCAGCACAATTAGTAGTACTACAACCTGAACCTGAGTATTTAGCACCAATACCTACAGCATACATAGCATCAGTGGTAGCAACTAATTCGCACGAATTTGCTCCGTATAAATCTGAAGCTGCACTAATCACAGCGTTTCTTGCCGAAGAATAATTGGAACTAGAAGTTAAGTAACGTGTAAGAGCTCGGTATGCTACCTGGACTGCTTTTTTTATTCCGATACCTTTTACATTGTATGAACTTCCTTTATCATTTGTTCCTTGTTTTCCCTGAGATAATATGTAAAACCAATGGTTTAATACACCACTATTGGTATGTACTCCTCCATAATCAGCTGATCCAGAATACCAATTAGTCCCTAGATAAGTATCTGGTTGTCTATGTCTTTTGGGGTTAGATAATGATCTTTGGAATGAAATATTTTCACCCATTGTCCAAGTATTATTATCTAATCTGTTAAGTATATAATATTCTGCATAACAACCAAAAATATCACTAAATCCCTCATTCATTGCTCCTGATTCATTTCTGTAAACTAGTCCAGCCGACGTCTGAGTTACTCCGTGAGCAATTTCATGACTAACTACATCAAGAGGTGTGAATGGAGTTCCTTGTGACGCATTACCAAAATAAGTCCATGAACCTACCCAAAAAGCATTGTTAGTTAATTCTCTATCTGATGCATTTACAAATATATTTATTTTTCCTCCTGAACCATTATATCCATTTCTTCCAAACTCATCCTTAAACATATCCCACGTTCTCTCAGCACCCCAATAAGCAGCCATATAATAAGCTTCATTACCAGATTTTCCAAAACCATCCGAGGAACTACTCGAAATTATAGTCCCCCCCCTTGGAGGAGAATTGGTACGCCCAATAGTTCTTCCATTCAAATTTGTTATAGAAATATTTCTTTTTCCTGTTTGGGAAGCCAAGTACCTTCCTGATGATCCTGAAACATCAATGCTTTTTGTTCCATAATACCCAGTTTTTGTAGTCCCACCTGCAAAGGCTTTTACTTTTTGACCTCCTTCTTCATAATGATTGTGGTGCTTACAAGAACTTGATTTTTCACTATCAAAAGCAGAATGCATTAAGGCTTCTGCAAAAACAGTATTTCCTGAACGAAAATCAATGTATACTTTCTTTCTATCGAAAGGCTTTTTTGAATAAATATCAAATTTATAAGCTAGCTTTAAATTTGATATGTCCAACTCGTTATTCTTACAGATATAAACTTTTGTTTCTTTTTTCTTAAAAGTCGACTTGATTTCTACCTCTTCAGAAAGAAAAGCATCTCCTCCCATAAAATTCTTTGCTTTTTGAAGTGCTTCTTTAGGTGATATTCCAGAACTTTCAGAGATTCTATTTTTATTAACTAGAGCAACCTTAAACACTTCTCCGTTAGCAGAATGAATAAATCCATTCTTTGAATGGATAATATAAAACGCATTTTCGACTGGATAGCCATTTAAATACTGCTGAACTTTCAGATGATTAATCCCTAAATCATCGGTCTCTGTATTAACTTCAACAAATTGATAGGCTCTATCTATCTTTAAAATGTTATATAAGAGTTTTTCATAGTTCTCCTTACTTATTTTGTTTTCTTGATTAATTTTGAGAAATCGTGGAGCCAATCCTTTTTCTCCTTTTTGAAGAACGCTTACACCTTTTTGAGCAAATGTAAGTCCGATTGTCATTAGTGAAAATATAATGACAAAAGCGTAATTTAGTTTTCTTTTCATTATTAAAAAGTTTTTAATTAGACAGCTAATAAACACAAAATCAATATTTTTAAAAAGAAAACTATGTTTACAATCATGTTTTGAGACAGCTCAAAAAAAAGTAGACAAACTATAATTTATTGGTTCCTTTTTTCATTAATGAAGTCAAGAGGGGAAACGCCTACGATTTTTTTAAAATTTTTGTAGAACGATGCTCTGGAGTTATATCCCACTTCATTTGCTAATGCTTCGATACTATATTTTAAATAATCTTTTTTTAGAATTAATTTTTTAAATTCTTCTATTCGATATTCATGTACATAAGCATTAAAGTTTTTTTTCTTTATTTCATTAATCGCTTTTGATATTAACCTCATAGGTATTTCCGTTTCCTGAGAAATCAATTTCAAATTTAAATTGGGATTTAGATATAATTTCTTTTCTACCATTATCTTTTCTATCTTATCAAAAATCGTACTGAGATCATAACCACTAAAAATCAATTTATTAGAATCTATCACATTATCTATATTAATTTGGAGTAGACTTGAGATAGCCACATAGTATAAAGAAAAAAGATAAAATCCTTCGTAAAATAGAAGGTAACTTTCATTTTCTAAAAAAATAAACTTCCCTAAAAATCCCATTAGGTTAAACATTAAACACATAACACAAAAAACTGTTAGCCAATGTAGTGTTTTGTATGTTTTGTTTTTAAAATAGGATTTTATTCTTCTCTGATGTTTAAAATTAATTTCAATTATTCTAAAACAAAAGAAAATAATATAAGCAGACGAGCTCAACATATATACATCCATAAAACCTATGGTAAATAAATATTTAAGTAAACCGTAATCAAACCATAGATAGACATATAGAAAGCTAAATAAAAAAAATTCTACAATTGCGAAAATGTAATACCGCCGTTTATTTTTAATGGTAAATCCAGCTGTTTCTGAAGCATAAAAAAATAAAAATACTATTGTCAGAAAATTAAAGCTCAACGGTAAGAAAAGAAGATGCCCGCTCTTATATATCTTTAAAAGAATTATTTTTACAACCTCTAAAAAAAGTGTCAGAAAAAAATATCCTAAATATTGATTAACATGTATTTTTTTTGAGCGATATAAAAAGCAAATAAAAGTAATTAACAGAGTCTGTACACCTGTTAAAAAGTAGTAAGTATTTAGCATGGCTTTATTTGAGTTTTAACTTGTTTTTAACATTTTATAAATTAAAACAACTATTTATATCAAACAAATAAAAAACTTAATTATTATTTAACATATCCAAAAAATTATTCTCATTGACTTTATAAACCAATAAGTATACTTGTTAAAAAAATTATAAACTTAGAGATATTAAGGGTAAAATTCATTTAATATTAAAAACACAGGCTAAAACCTAGTCAACATAAATAATCAAGAATTCGTAGAGCAAATTGATGTATTCGTATTTTTGAATCGTCACCGTTTCTAGGTGTTTTCAACATACTACTTTTTCGATTTTTTATTTGGTAAATTACTATTTAGCTTAAGTAAAACACTGTTCAACCTAAATATTTGTCAATATAGCGAATACCAAGATTAAAGATTTAAAATTAAATTTATATTTGAGGTAATTATTCCCCAAATAATTAATTTTTCCCAAATAATTAAACATCTTAATTGTCTAAATTCAATAGAACAATGAAGATGTTTTTTTATTCCTCTAATTTCATTGAAAGTTCAAACCAACGTTCCTCTTTCTCTTCGATTACTTCAATTATTTCTTGAAGTTCAAGAGACTTATCAGTGATTTCTTCAGGTAATATATCTCCATTTGCGAACAAAGCTTCAATAGTCTTTCGTTTTTTCTGCAACTTTTCAATATCCTTTTCTAAAGCTCCATATTCTCTTTTTTCATTATAACTAAGTTTTCCTTTAGTACTTTTTTTATCTGATGTTTCAACTGTAGCTTTATCTATTTTACTTAAAGGTGGTTGCGAATTTTCGTATACTCTGAAATCTGAATAATTCCCTGGAAAATTTTCAATAATTCCATCTCCTCTAAACACGAATAAAGAGTCCACAATCTTGTCCATAAAATAACGATCATGTGATACGACCATCAAGTTACCCGGATAATCCAACAAAAACGATTCCAATACGTTTAACGTTACAACATCCAAATCATTTGTAGGCTCGTCAAGAATTAAAAAATTTGGATTTTGAATCAATACTGCACATAAATAAAGTCTTTTCTGTTCACCGCCTGATAATTTTTCTACAAAATCATACTGTTTTTTTCTATCAAATAGAAACCGCTCAAGAAGTTGCCCTGCTGAAATTTTACGTCCTTTTGTTAATGGAATATATTCTCCGAACTCTTTTATTATATCAATTACTTTTTGTCCTTTCTTAACTTCTATTCCTTTTTGAGTGTAATAACCAAACTTTACTGTTTCTCCTTTAACTACTTTACCACCATCAACTTTTTCTCTTTGAGTTATTATATTTAAAAAAGATGATTTTCCCGTTCCGTTTTTTCCAATAACTCCAATACGTTCACCTTTTTTAAATACATAATCAAAACCATTTAAAATTAATTTTTCTCCAAAAGTCTTTTTTAAATTATGGAGTTCTACTATTTTACTACCAAGGCGTTCCATATTTATCTCTAATTGAACTTCATGATCTTGTCTTCGTTGATGGGCTTTTTCTTTGATTTTAAAGAAATCGTCTGTTCTTGATTTAGATTTTGTTGTTCTTGCTTTTGGTTGGCGACGCATCCAGTCTAACTCTTTTTTAAATAAACTTTTAGCCTTGCTTAAGTTTGTTGCCTCTAAGGCTAATCTTTCCTCTTTATTTTGAAGATAGTAAGAATAATTTCCCTTGTATTTATGTAATTTGCCGTTATCCAATTCCAATATTTCATTACAAACACGTTCTAAAAAATATCGGTCATGAGTCACCATAAAAAGTGTTATTTTCTCTTTAGCAAAAAACATCTCTAGCCATTCTATCATCTCTAAATCTAGATGGTTTGTTGGTTCATCAAGAATTAAAAGATCTGGCTTATTAATAAGAATAATAGCCAGTCCAAGACGTTTTTTTTGTCCTCCAGAAAGGCTATTAACTTTCTGCTTTAAATTATCAAGTTTAAGCTTAGATAAAATTTGCTTATATTTTGTTTCAAAATCCCATGCATTATGTTGCTCCATAAGTTCAAAAGCTTCTTGGTATGCTTCTTGATCATCTGGGTTTTCTAGTGCTTTTTCATAATTATGAATTATTGGTAGTATTTTATTTTCTGTCGAAAATATGGTTTCTTCTACCGTTAATTCAGGGTTAAATTTTGAATCTTGTGCTAAATAAGCTATGTGTATTCCCTTTCTATTAATTACTTGTCCGGTGTCAGAAGTATCTTTTCCTGCAATTATATTTAAAATTGAAGTCTTACCACTTCCATTTTTAGCTACAAACGCAATTTTCTGATCTTTATTTATTCCAAAAGAAATATCTTGAAATAATACTTTGTCTCCATAAGATTTGGAAATATTTTCTACCGTTAAATAATTCATTTGACAAAAATAAGTAATTTTATTATAGGCCAACCATAAGAAAATTTCAAAAGGAATTTCAGTTTCTATAATACTTAAATAGGTTAATATAGGTGAAAAAAATACCCTGAACCTTTTAGTTCAGGGTATATTTCCATTAAAAAATAGAAGGGTTATAAGATAATCTTTCAATGAATTTTAATATAATGCAATTTTAGAAATAAAAAGCAAATAACATCAGTAATTAACTAAATTATCTAAGATTAGCATTACATTTTTCATTTTGAGAACCATTAAAAAACCGATACTTCTCACTTTTTTAAAATTACTTCTTTATTAATTTAGTTGATTTTGATTTCTGACCATCATTTACTTTCAAAATATAACGAACATTTGGGTTTAAGTATGATACGTCTACTTTTGAATTGTTAGGAATATTTCCTTCACTAAATACAGCTCCTTTTTCATCTGTAATTAAGAAATTTATACTCTTACTATTTCCAAACCTAATCGTAATAGTATCATCTGTAACTGGATTTGGGTAGAAAATTGATTTTTCTATAGAAAGTTTTTCCTCCGTTAAATTATCATCTATCTTGGCAAAAGAGATACTTTTCTCTTCAGATTTTATATTTACCGTATAATCTTCAACTTCACCATATTCAAGTGTTTTACATGGGCTTAAAGTTCCTCTATCTGTCATAGAAACTCGCATTCTTGTTTTACCTAAAAGGGCCGTAGAAGGAATCTTTATATTTGTATAAAGGTTTCTAGACGTTCTTGAGGATGTCGAAACAACTTTTTCGTCATCAGAAAAAACACCATCTTGATTATAGTCTATCCAAATTGCCCAATCTTCTTTGTAAATAGTTCTGTAAAAACCAGCACTAAAGTATAATCTATTCGTACTGTTTCTTGAAACTGTAGCAACTTTATCGGTATAATCTCCATAACCACCGGTACCTCTAGAGGTGTTTGTCATCCCTCCAAAAGAAACATAATCAATCCATTCAAAAGTTGAACTATTTCCTTTTGAAGTACAATAATTAACCGAAGCAGTATCTGTTAAAACGGTAATTGAATTACTTGAAGCAGATTCATTACCTACTTTATCTATAGCTTTTACAAAAAACGTATAACGACTATTTGCTTTTAAACCTGTTACCTTATGAGTAGTGCCTGTAACTGTAACTATTTTTGTTGAACCCTGATAAATATTATATCCCGTAACGCCTATATTATCCGAAGAGGCTGTCCAACTCAATGTAGTTTCAGTTTGAGTAATGTTTGATACACTTAGGTTTGATGGAGCTGTTGGAGCCTGTCCGTCTGAAGATGCTCCTGAAGTTGTCAATGATAAATCATCAATGGCAATATCACTTCTAAAATTACGACCTGTTTTTCCCACAAATCGGAGTTTTAATTTATTCCCCAAATAAGAAGAAAGGTCTAAGGAAACAGCGTTCCATTGGTTTCCTTTATCTCCCGAGGCTGTCCAAATATCTTTCCATGATGAACCACCATCTGTAGATGCTTGTACTCTTAATGTTCCCATATGGGATCCATACATATGGTTTTTAAAAGCAAATGAAGCCAAAGTAACTGACGACAAATCAAAACAAGGACTTTCTAAAATGGCTGTAGCATTACTTCCAATACTTCCAAAACCGCTTGTAGAAGCCTCTAAATACATATAATATCTCTTTTCAATTGCAGAACTTGGACCAGTACTACCTGAAGTAGTACTACCACTTTTTCTGGTCCAATTACCATTATCTCCTAACAATTGCGTCCATCCAAAACCTGACTCAAACCCTTGGTTATATGGAAAATCGCGAACTGTTTCTGAACAACTAGATACAGTTCCTTTGTTAGTTGTAAAGTTCACCATTCTTGAATAAGAAGAAATTAAACCATTAGTACACTTGCTTCGTATTTGAACCTCATATTTAGTTTCGTTTTTCAACTCTTTTAACTTGATAGATGCATCAGAAACAGAACGTACTATCCAAGAACTTGTCCCTGACTGACGATACCTAACATCATATGTCACTTCAGAAATTGATGACCATGAAACAATTGCTCCAGTAGAAGAAATAGACGATATATTTACTGAAACGGGTACACTAGCTGAACAGTTAGTATTACCTCCTGTTTTATCAGACAAAGCCAAACTTCTTCTTGCTCCTCCCGGTTCAAATAAAACACGCATTCTATTTTTCTGTCCTAAAGTAAAGAGATTCATACAACTATCGTCTGAATAGTCCATATAGTTTTCAACCATATCAAGAGAACCACAAGAATAGTGGTTTGATGAACAACCAGAATTTGCTCGATCAGAACTTGGAGTATCAGATACTTTATCATCTGAACCACATCCATTTCCCCATATATGCATTAAATTTAGATAATGACCTACCTCATGCGTAGTCGTTCTTCCTTTATCAAATCTAGCTGCCAAGTAAAATCCAGAGCCTTTGTCAGAGCTACCAAAATATTGAGGAGACATAACAACACCATCATAAGTAACAGTTGCTCCTGGATAATATGCAAACCCAAGAGTACCTCCTCCAATATTACAAACCCACATATTTAAATATTCAGATGTATTCCATGCATCTACACCTCCTTTAGAGGACCTTTTCATATCGTTTCCAGTTCCCCATGATTTTTTTGTTGTATATTTTCTTGTAATACCGCTTGTCGGATTACCATTAGGATCTACTTTAGCCAAATAAAATTCAATCCCAACATCAGCTGCCTGAGACCATTTATTTGTTTTATCCGAATTAGTTCTTCGAAAATCTTCATTTAGCACATCTATTTGAGATTTAATCTGGGCTTCACTAATATTTTCTTTAGAGCTATTATAAATAATATGAACAACTACTGGCAGTTTAATAATGTTATTATTAGTTGCTCTATTCATTCTTTTACTTACTCTTTTTGTAAAACTTTCAATAGCCTCCATCTTTTGTTTTAGATGGGGATTTTTTGCTAGTTCTTGTTGCATCTTTTCATCTGTGTAACAATTTCTCTTTGTCTGAGCTAACAGGGTATTAGCAAAAAAAAGATACACAAGTATTAAAATAGGGTTTAACTTCATTTTAATGAGGGTTTTTAGTTATAAAAGCAGTAAGAAAAACTATTTTTTCCCACTGCCTTATTTTAATTTAATATTTATTATTACTTACTTTTTTATTAGTTTCATTGATTCTGATTTCTGACCATCATTTACTTCCAAAATATAAAGAACACTTGGCTTTAAGTATGATACGTCTACTTTTGAATTGTTAGGAATATTTCCTTCACCAAATACAGATCCTTTTTCATCTGTAATTAAGAAATTTATATTCTTACTGCTTCCAAACCTGATCGTAACTGTATTATCTGTAACTGGATTTGGATAACAAATTGGTTCCTCAACAAATAACTCTTCCTCTAACAGCTCTGAATTTACTTGAGAGAATAATACTGAATCACCTGAAGATGTTATGTTAACACTGTAGTCTTCAACCTCGCCATATCTATATGAATTACAAGGTTTTAAAACTCCTCTATCTGTCATAGAAACACGCATTCTTGTTGAACCCAAAAGAGCAGTAGAAGGAATCTTTATATTTGTATAAAGATTTCTAGAGGATCTTGATGATGTTGAAACAACTTTTTCGTCATCAGAAAAAATACCATCTTGATTATAGTCTATCCAAACCGCCCAATACTCTTTATAAATGGTTCTACTAAAGCCAGCACTAAAGTACAGTCTACTCGAACTGTTTCTTGAAACTGTAGCAACTTTATCAGTATAATCTCCGTAACCACTATCACTTATAGATGAATTAGTCATTCCCCCAAAAGAAACATAATCAATCCATTCAAACGTTGAACTATTTCCTTTTGAAGTACAATAATTAATCGAAATAGCATCCGTTAAAACAGTTAATAAATTACTTGAAGCAGATTCATTACCTGCTTTGTCTATAGCTTTTACAGAAAACTTATAACGACTATTTGCTTTTAAACCTGTTACTTTATAGCTAGTTTCTGTAACTGTAGCTATTTTTGTTGACCCTTGGTAAATATTGTATCCTATTACTCCTGTATTATCTGAAGAAGCTGTCCAACTCAATGTAGCCTCTGTTTGAGTAATGTTTGATGCACTTAGGTTTGATGGGGTTGTTGGAGCCTGTCCGTCTGAAGCTGCCCCTGAGGTTGTTAATGATAAATCATCAATAGCAATATCACTTTTATAATCACGACCTGTTTTTCCTACAAATCGGAGTTTTAATTTATTCCCCAAATAAGAAGAAAGGTCTAATGAAGTGGTGTTCCATTGATTTCCTTTATCACCCGAGGCTGTCCAAATATCTTTCCATGATGAACCATCTGTAGATGCTTGTACTCTTAATGTTCCCATATGTACTCCATACATATGATTTTTAAAACCAAATGAAGCCGAAGTAACTAACGATAAATCAAAACAGGGGCTTTCTAAAATAGCTGTAGCATTGCTACCAAGACCATCTCTAGAAGCCTCTAAGTACATATAGTATCTCTTTTCAACCGCAGAACTTGGACCTGTATTTCTTGAACCTGTACGACCACTACGTCTCGTCCAATCTCCACTGTCTCCTGATAACTGAGACCATCCATTACCTGACTCAAATCCTTGGTTATACGGAAACTTATTTACCGTTTCTGAACAAGTAATTGTTGGAGTTCCTCCACCACCTGTTGATCCAGAAGCAGTAAATTTACCAGTAAAAACACCCCTTCCATAAGTTGATGCAATAACCTTATTATTCTTATGATCACCACTTACATTCCAATAGTCAAAAGATGTTACACTTACATCGCTCATTCCATTATACGCTTGCGACCATGTCGGATTTGTATCGTTAAAATTTCTAGTAGACCAAACACCTAATTGTGTTGCAAGAATTGCCTCATTTCTAGCCAATGGATTTTGCAAAATATCTCTTACAGGTATATTCGGTAAATTTCCCTCTTTACTAACCCAACTTGTGCCTCCATCAGCAGTTGCCCAAACACTCTTAACTCCATAATTATGAATAGTTACGAAAATATCATTTTTAGTCTCGCCGAATCTTACAGAAGAAACTGAACCTACGAAAGGAGTGTTAATGCGTTTCCAAGAAGCATTAGTATTGGTTACGTTAGATAATTTTAACAACTTTCCATTTGCCAAACCAACATACCATGTATTGTTATCGAAAGGGGAAGCTCTAAAAGCTGTACCCTTAGAGTCCATTATGTTGTTTCGTAAAGTTCCATTAGTATTTGTAGCAACGTTAATACTTTTTATAGCCCCTCTTCCTCTACTAGCTAATAAACGATTAGCAGAGTCATCATAATCCATTGGATTAACAAAATCACCTGAATCTTCACTTAGTAAGGTTACTTCTCTCTGTCTACCATTCCATGGTAATTTAAAACGATAAATATTATTGTAAACGTAGGTAGAAATCATATACTCTCCGTCTTTATCAATAAATGTGTAAAACCCATCTCCTCCAGTTAACTCTTGAGAACTATTCACTCCAGCACTTGCATTTCTAAATATTTGAGTTCCATTATCTTGAGCTCCTGCAGTAAAAATACCTCTCGTGTCTCCTCTTCCATTAGGACCTATTGCTGCTTTAACAAATTGTGTTACGTTATAGCCTTTGTTCCTCTCACTTATTGTTCTACCTGAATTAGCCGAATAATAGATGCCTCCATCATTTCCAAACAACATTTTTGATGGATTGTTATTTGCGAACGTAATAAAGTGTTGATCAGCATGCACATTCTGATATCCATATCCTCCATACCAATGTGAAAGCTGAGACCATGAAGAACCGCCATTGGTACTTTTAAATAAGTCAATTCCACCAACAAAAACAGTTTCATCATTTCTTGGATCAGCTTCTATAACCAAATCATAAAAAGATTGTCCTCTTGTAAAATCATTCGATGAAATTCCTCTATCAGCATCATTCGGTAAACTTGTTCTTGTTACGGAAGCAAAACCATTAGTAGTTTTATAAATATATACTGGAGATCTTGTTCCTTGTGTTAAAGCATACATCTTATTTGGATTTGTTTTTGATGGCTCTAGCTCAACTCTGTTAGAATATGGAAGTGGCGAGGCTCCTGCTTCTTTCCATGTTACACCGTCTAAAGAACTATAAACTCTTCCTCCTCCATTATTTGAAGTCCCTGAAGATCTAATAGTTCCCATCCATAATTTGTTATCAGCTCCTACTTCTAAATCGTTTGGAGTATAATAATAATTCTTTCCATTATATCGATATCTCATATTGGCTGACTCTATTCTCTTCCATGTAGCTCCTCCATCTGGTGAACGATAAAGACCTGCTGATTGAACACCTAAATAGTTACTTGGACCAGAAGAATCTCCATAAAAACTACCTCCTACAGCAACATATAACTCAGTTGAAGTTCCATTATCCCAAGCTAATATGTCATTCACAAAATAAACTCCTGATAAAAAAAGGCTATAAGATCCTTGACTAAAGGTACTTCCTCCTGCGGGTGGTATATTTAGAGCACTCCAAGTTCTTCCTCCATCATTCGTCATGTAAACTCCGTTTCCAACAACATCTCCCCCAGTATATTGTTCACCTGTTCCAACATACCATCTATTAGAATTCCTTGGATCAACTGTTATGGATGTTACCGATAAATTACCTGGAACATTTTGAACTCTTTGCCATTGTGAGTTAGAGCTCGTAATATTAGTGTTTTTCCATAAACCTCCACTAACTCCTCCTGCGTAAACAGTTTTATTAGATGTGTCGTTAGGATCAAATAAAATAGCTCTTGTTCTGCCTCCAATATTATTTGGTCCTCTTTCAATCCATGCATTATTTGCATCCCCGGGACTTTTTCTTTGTTTTCCTTCTTTTGAAAACCTTTGCTTTAATAAACGCTCCCTTATATTGGTAACTTCTCCATCTTCCATTTTACCTGTTGCTGGATTCATAGTTAGCAACTTCATTTGATCGAAGTACTTATTCGGAGGCAATCCCTTTAATTTTCTTTCTTTTTTTCCCCATTTTAATGTTTCATTTAATGGGCTGTTGTCCATAAAAGCTACATGCTTTCTTCGTTTTTTTTCTAATTCATTCCTAGCATTTTGTTCTTTTAGGTTCATAGAACCTACAATTGAAATCGCTGCAAGTGACAGCCCTCCAATTATTAATTTAAACTTATTATTCATTATAAGAAGGGGTTTTGAAAATAAAACAGAAGGAAGCTCCTACTTCCTGCCGTTTTAACATTAATAATAATTGTATTTTAACTTTTTGTTATATAACTATAATGTTGTCAGTTGTAATTTTTAATATTAACTTTTTTTGATAATTAAATTAATATCGTTTTGATTTACAGTGTTTTTGATCTACAGAACATAGAATCCAATAATTTAAATAACTATGAAACATAGCTTTTTTAAATATTAAGAAGAGAGTACTATACATTAAAAAGGGGTTTTAGGAAAAAAAGTCAAGAGTTTCAATTCTCCTATTACTTTAAAAATTTTTTACTTTTTATTGCTTTTAAAATTTTAACAATACGAACATAAAAGAGAGGATAATATTCAAGTCATATAAAAAATCACTTTGCTTATATTGAATTTGTTTCCTGAAAAAGGAAATATTAAAAATCAATTCAAAAAGGCTTTTTTAAATGTAAAACGGTAAGGTGATTAAAAGACCCCTTACCGTTTTATATTATTTTATTTTCTCACGATTTTTGCAGTTTTAGACTTTTGACCGTCATTTACTAATAAATTATAGGCAACACCTCGTTTTAAAAATGAAACATTTAATTTTGAATTATTGGGAATATTCCCTTCATCTAATAATCCTCCTTTAAAATCAGTAATTGAATAACTTATATGCTTACCAGTTCCAAACCTAATCGTAATTGTATCATCTGTGACTGGGTTTGGATAAAATATTGACTCATTATCAAACAACCCATTATCAAACGACTGAGCATTATCATCCGAAAATTTCACAGCGTCACTTGAAGATGTTATGTTAACACTGTAGTCTTCAACCTCACCATATTCAAGTGTTTTACATGGGCTTAAAGTTCCTCTATCTGTCATAGAAACTCGCATTCTTGTTTTACCTAAAAGGGCCGTAGAAGGAATCTTTATATTTGTATAAAGGTTTCTAGACGTTCTTGAGGATGTCGAAACAACTTTTTCGTCATCAGAAAAAACACCATCTTGATTATAGTCTATCCAAATTGCCCAATCTTCTTTGTAAATAGTTCTGTAAAAACCAGCACTAAAGTATAATCTATTCGTACTGTTTCTTGAAACTGTAGCAACTTTATCGGTATAATCTCCATAACCACCGGTACCTCTAGAGGTGTTTGTCATCCCTCCAAAAGAAACATAATCAATCCATTCAAAAGTTGAACTATTTCCTTTTGAAGTACAATAATTAACCGAAGCAGTATCTGTTAAAACGGTAATTGAATTACTTGAAGCAGATTCATTACCTACTTTATCTATAGCTTTTACAAAAAACGTATAACGACTATTTGCTTTTAAACCTGTTACCTTATGAGTAGTGCCTGTAACTGTAACTATTTTTGTTGAACCCTGATAAATATTATATCCCGTAACGCCTATATTATCCGAAGAGGCTGTCCAACTCAATGTAGTTTCAGTTTGAGTAATGTTTGATACACTTAGGTTTGATGGAGCTGTTGGAGCCTGTCCGTCTGAAGCTGCCCCTGAAGTTGTCAATGATAAATCATCAATGGCAATATCACTTTTATAACTACGACCTGTTTTTCCCACAAATCGGAGTTTTAATTTATTCCCCAAATAAGAAGAAAGGTCTAAGGAAACAGCATTCCATTGATTTCCTTTATCACCTGAGGCTGTCCAAATATCTTTCCATGATGAACCATCTGTAGATGCTTGTACTCTTAATGTTCCCATATGTACTCCATACATATGATTTTTAAAACCAAATGAAGCCGAAGTAACTGACGATAAATCAAAACAAGGACTTTCTAAAATGGCTGTAGCATTACTTCCAATACTTCCAAAACCTCTTGTAGAAGCCTCTAAATACATATAATATCTCTTTTCAATTGCAGAACTTGGACCAGTTTTATCTGAAGTTGTACTACCACTTTTTCTGGTCCAATTACCATTATCTCCTAACAATTGCGTCCATCCAAAACCTGACTCAAACCCTTGGTTATATGGAAAATCACGAACTGTTTCTGAACAAGTAATTGTTGGGGTTCCTCCACCTCCTGATGCTCCTATACCACTTACGATCAATGTAAAGTTTTGATTTCCTCCAGTTAAATTACCTTTATGAGTAACAGTAATTGTATAAGTTCCAGAAGCATTTGCTATATCAACTCTTTCATAAGGATCAACATTATTGTCTCCTTTAGTATTCGTTGTTGGACTTGTTAATTTATACGGCAAATAACTCTGTCCTGTTTTTTTAACTCTTATATCCAAATCATTAACTAAAACAGGTGTACTTGAATTAGCCACACCTCTATTAGCTGTACCAGGTCTATCTGTCCAAGAAATTGAAGCTAATAAAGGACTTTTTCCGTCAGAATTAACTGTAACTGTATATGTTTCTCCTGACTTTAAAGTAAGTTCTTCTATTTTTGATTTGCTTCCTCTTTCTGTAATCACTTGTGCTGCTTTTTTCGTATTTAAAAGCCCCCAACCAAAAACGGCATCAGGCCCTGATCTACCAGCATCATCTGCTGTATGTAAAGCTAATCCTTTAAGTGATGCTGCCCTCATAAAAGAACCATGAGTGTTTTTATAATGTTCTTGTAATAACAATAAAGACCCTGTAACATTTGGTGAGGCCATGGAAGTACCTGTTAAACTTCCATAAGATGAATCATTATTGTGAAATGTTGAATAAACGCCTGTTCCATTTCCCGCAATATCAGGTTTTATTCTGTAGTCGTCTGTTGGTCCTTCACTACTACCACTGTTAATTGACACTGAAATTAAGTTTCCAGTAGCATCAATATTAGCATCTCTTGCATTTGCTACAACTAAGTTATTCTTTGAAGTTGCTTTAGCTGACAATTTATCGAACGAAGAGTTTCCATTTAATGGAATTCCATTAGATCTATTATCATTACCGTCATTTCCTGCGGCAACAACCATCAAATACTGAGGAGCATTAAACATAATTTCATCCCAATCACGAGATTCTCTTATGTACGCTCCGAAATAATAATCAGGTATTTGACTAGCACGATAACCATAAGAATGATTAGAAATTAACATACCGTTTGAAGCAGCTCTTATTGCCTCAGATTTGTCATAATTCCAATCGTAACCGACTGCTTTTGCATGTGGAGCCATTCCTTTAGCTGAGGCAGTGACTCCTGAAGCTATAATTGTCCCCGTTACATGCGCTGCATGTGAATCTATATCATTAGTTCCATCCCCAATAGAAAATCGATTTCTTCCTCCATTACCATCATACTCTCTATGAGAGGACCTAGCAATTCCGGCATCCCAAACATGTGCAGTCAAATTTTTACCCATTAAGTTTAAACCGAGAGAACCTCCCGAATGTAAGTGATTTGTTCTTGTTGATTTTGCTGCTGCTGAGTTGTATGTTGTAAAATAAATGGGCTTACCGTCAACAATTTTTTGCAATTCAACTAAATTACCATTTTCTGTAGTAAATCGCTCTTTCCAGCCTTTTTTCTTGGCAAGTGATAAAGCTTTTTGTTTTTCATCAAAAGCTTTTTTGTGAAGGGATTGCTTAAGTCTTTCAAGCTTTTTTAAGTTGTATCCTTTTCGGATTTTTTCAACTTCACGTTTATCTTGAGCTTGCATTTGTATGTTAAGGCCTAAACCAATAAACGTACTAGCAAACACAAGACTTTTAAAGTACTTATGTATCATTTTAAGAAGGGTTTTAATTTTGTGTTTTTATTTTTTTATTGAATACTTATTTATTTAAATATAAAATTAGTTTTTATCAATTTTTTAAACAAAACACTGCCAAATATATAATTTTTTTTCTAAAAAAAATACTACCTTATTAAAGACTCTTCTTTTTTGGTTTCAAAAAAAAACCACAACCCTAGTATTTATCTAGGTTTATACGAACTTTTACTGAAAATTAAAATTTCAAAAAAAATCAAATTTTATATGTTTTTTAACTATTAATTGATCAAATGTTTAAAAAAACAGCTATTATAGTTATATATTTTAAAAACACACTTAAAATATATTTATTTCCAAAAAAAGCTCGAAATATAATCGAGCTTTTTTTGGAAATAAATATACTTTGATTCTATTATTTCTTAATTAATAATTTTGTTGTAATCAACTTTTGACCATCATTAACCTCTAACATATAAACACCTGATTCAATAAAAGATACATCAATATTTGGTTTTATTTTTCCTGAATTAACAACATTCCCAATTGCGCTTATAATTTTGTAAGTACTATGATCTGACCTAACATTGATCTTTACAAGGTCTTTAACAGGATTTGGATATATTGTTATGTCATCATGGTTTTTTTCAAACCTTAATTCTTCTGCTGCTATAAATTCATTTGTTTTAAGTAAACCTGAAGAGATATTTACAGTATAATCTTCAACTTCTCCATGAGAGAAATTTTCGCAAGCTGTTTGAGACGAACGCCATTTCATAGAAACTCGCATTCTTGTTTTACCAAGCAATGCATCTGTAGGTACCGAAATATTATAACTTAAATTGTTTGAACTTCTAGAAGACCCTGAAGCTACTTTCTCTTTACTTGAAAAATTCCCATCCTGATCATAGTCAATCCAAATCGTCCAATATTCATTATAGGACGAACCGCTAAACCCTGCACTTACCAATAACTGATTGGTAGTACCTCTTCCAATCATTGCCTCTTTATTTATATAACTTTTATAACCTCCATCATTTCCTGTGCTATTTGTCATTCCTCCAAAGGACACGTAATCAATCCATTCATAATTAGAATTATCTCCTTTTGAAAGGCAATAAGAAGCTGCATTTCCTAAAGTAGTTGCTGTAATACTGCCTGCTTCTGATTCATTACCAGCTGTGTCCAAAGCCACCACTGAGAATGTATATGAAGTATTTGCAGTTAGTCCAGTTACATCATATGAAGTTTCAGTTACTGACCCCATCTTAGTTGATCCACGATACACGTCATATCCAATTACACCAACATTATCAATTGAAGCGGTCCAATTTAAATTTAAACTTGTTTGGTTAATATTTGAAACTTTTAAATTTCCTGGTGTTGTTGGTGGTTCGTTGTCTGTTTGATTTGCCCCAATTACTACAGAATAATCTTCCGTTTCACCATAATCATAAGCTCCACAAGAGTTTGGTAATGAATTATATCTTAAAATAACACGCATTCTTGTTACTCCTTCAGAAGCATTTGCAGGAACGATAAAAGTACCGCTCACCAGACTATCTTTGGAAGCTGCTTTTGTCCATACAGTTTCTCCTGTATCTAAAAAATCACCATCTTTGTTGTAATCTATAAAAACAGCATATCCTTCATTATAAATAGTTCCTGTCCACCTTGGAGTAATCGTTATTGTATGGGAAGTAGATTTTGCTAGATTAGTTGAAATAGATGTATGGTCTGTATAACCATTTCCAGCACCAGATTCATTATCTATTGATCCTAATTTAACTCTTTGAATGTATTCATCCTGTACACTATTTCCTTTAGACTCACAGTAAGAAACAGTTGCTCCCTTCGTAGTAAAATTAATTGAATTCGAGTACGACGAATTTGACCCATCAGAACACTTGCTACGTACCTGAAATTCGTATTTAGTAAGTGCAGATAACTCAACTAATGAGGCCGATATTTTCGAAACAGTATTCGTTATCCAAGTACCTGTTCCGAATTGACGATATCTAATATCGTAAGTCGCTCCTGAAACAGAAGACCAAGAAACTGTTGATTCTGAAGAGGTAATTGATGATACAGTTACGTCTGTCGGTACTGTTGCTGTACAATTACCGCCACCGCCTGTTTTATCAGATAAAGCTAAACTTCTTCTTATTCCTCCTGACTCAAGGACTGCTCGCATTCTGTTCTTTTGTCCCAAAGTATATAAATTCATACAACTATCATCAGAATAATCCATATAATTTTCAACCATATCTTGAGAACCACAAGAAGAGTGATTAGATGAACATCCATAATTTGCTGCATCAGATTCCGGCGTATCCGAAACATAATCATCTATACCACATCCTCCATCTCCCCATATATGGCGTAAATTTAAATAATGTCCAATTTCATGAGTTGTTGTTCTTCCTTTGTCAAAGGGAGCTGATAAATAAAATTCAGATCCTTTATCTGAACTACCAAAGTACTGAGGACTCATTACAACTCCATCAGTGGCCGAAGAACCTCCTGGAAATTGAGCGTACCCTAAAATTCCTCCACCAATATTACATACCCACATATTTAAATATTCAGAAGTATTCCAAGGGTTAACACCACCTTGAGATGCTTTTTTCATTGCATCATTTGAACCCCAAGATGTTTTTGTTGATGCTTTTCTTGTGATACCACTGGTTGAATTTCCATTAGGGTCTACTTGAGCTAAATAAAACTCAATTTCTGTATCAGCTGCTTGAGACCATTTATTTGTTTTATCTGAATTTACTCTTCGAAAGTCTTCATTAATTACATCTATTTGTGATTGAATTTGAGCATCACTAATATTTTCTTGGGATTTGCTGTATATTACGTGAACCACCACAGGAATTTTAATTACATTTCCTACAAGATTTCGTGTTTTCTTATTCATAGATTTCACCCTATTTCTTGTAAATAGTTCAATTTGATTCATTCTATTTTTAAGAAGTGGATCTTTTTTTTGTCGATACTCTAGATTTTCCATTGTATGACAGTTTCTTTTGACTTGAGAGAATAGCGTACCAACAAAAATACAGCACGAGAGTGCTAAAGTAATTTTTAGTTTCATTGTTAGAAGGGTTTAATTTAATATTTTCTACTTAAATCATTAAATTAATGATGATTCAGTTATCAAATATACATTTTTTTTAAAAAAAACAAACAAAAAGCTGTTATTAATAAAAAAAGCCCAGATTAAACCTGGACTTTTTCTGTTTATTTTTATACTATAACTATATGTTTACTTTTTTATAAACTTAGTCTTTAACGTTTTTTGTGTGTCATGAATTTCCAAAACATAAATACCTGTATTCAAATTGGAAACATCAATTCGTCTTTTTAATTGAGTTGAATCAATGAAAACTTTTCCAGCTGAATCTACTATTCGATACATAGCTCCTTGAATTATTTTGCTTGTATTTATACTCAAAATATCGATTACAGGACTTGGATAAGTATGCATTAATTTCCTTTCTTCATACCCTAAAACGTGCCCTTCATTTAAGTCTGTATCTAAGTAAGTATTTGTAAATAACCTACCTGAAGACTCTTTAATATTAACAGAATAATCTTCTACTTCTCCAAAATCAAATCTTTCACAAGCAGTTTGTTGTGCATCAGATTTCATAGATACTCTCATTCTTGTTTTTCCTAATTTAGCGTCATCTGGTATAGTAATTTTTCTTTTCAAATTTTTACTCTTAGAAGATGACCCTGAAACAACTTCCTCATTATTGCTAAAAGTTCCATCTTGATTAAAGTCTATCCAAACTTTCCAATACTCAAGATAAGAAAGTGATCTGAACTCGGCACTAATAACAATTGTATTTGTTGTTCCTCTCTCTACATTTGCTACTTTATTTGTAAAATTCCCATAACCGGCATCGCTTTTAGTTTTATTTTTCATTCCGCCAAATCTTACATAGTCAATCCATTCATAGGCTGCATTTTTTCCTTTTGATTTACAGTATTTCAGTTTTTTTGTTGTTACCGAAATTGTATTACTGCTTTCCGACTCATTTCCTGCATTATCTCTTGCTATCACGTTAAAAAAGTATTTTGTTTTAGCAGATAAACCATCAATCGTTACTGTTGTGTCTAAAACAGTTTTAATCAACTGAGAATTCTGATATATATCATATTCTAACATTCCAGAATCATCTGTTGATCGACTCCAATTTAGACCTACAGTTATTGGTGTAACATTATAAGCTTTTAGTTTAAAAGGTGCTGTCGGTGCTTCATTATCTCCCTCTCCTATTATTACTGTATAGTCTTCAGTTTCTCCGTAAGAAAAAATACCACAAGCGTCAGGAGATGAATTAAACTTTAAAACAACTCTCATCCTAGTTGGTCCTGAAAGAGCATTATCAGGTACAACAAATGTACCTATAAAAGGTGCCTCAGAACTTGGTTCTTTTACATAAACAACCTCTCCCTCATCATCAAAATCATAGTCTTGATTATAATCTATAAAAACCCCCCATCCTTCTTTAAAAACAGTACCTGACCATTCGGGAGTTACAGTTATTGTGTGTTCTACTCCTTTTTCTAAATCTGTTGAAATGTCTGTATAATCAGAATATCCTGTATTTGTTTCAGACGTATTATTAATCGTTCCTATCTGAACGATTTGAATATGTTCATCACTTACATTTGTTCCTGCTGATTCACAATACATCGGTGGTGTTTCCGTAGTTATAAATGTTATCACTGGACTATAATCCGAACTCTCAGATGGACAAATACTTTTAACTTGTACTTCATACTCTGTTGAACCTGTCAAATCTTTAATAATTGTTGGTATTTGAGAAGCTGTAGTTGACAACCAATCATTAGTACCCTTAGGTCGGTATCTTATTTCATAGCTCGCATTTGTAACTTGCTCCCAGCTTATTGTGGCTTCGTCATAGGTTACGTTTGATGTAGCCAATCCAATAGGAATAGAAGCATTACAACTTAAGTTTGTTGTTTTGTCTGATAAAGCTAGCTCATGTCTTATACCTCCTTCTTCCAATACTGCTCTCATTCTATTTTTCTGTCCTATTGTAAACAAATTCATACACGCATCATCAGAATAGTCCATAAAATTCTGAACCATATCCAGAGAACCGCAAGACTCATGTGTAGTTGCGCATCCAAAATTAGATCCATCTGACTCTGGAGTATCTTCTACAAAATCATCTACACCACAGCCTCCGTCGCCCCAAATATGACGTAAATTAAGAAAGTGACCAACTTCATGTGTTGTAGTTCTACCTTTGTCAAAAGGAGCTGACAAATAAAAATTTGTTCCTTTGTCAGAACTTCCAAAATATTGATGTCCCATTACAACGCCATCAGTAGCCGCTTCTCCGCCTGGAAATTGAGCATATCCTAAAATTCCTCCACCAATGTTACAAACCCACATATTGAAATATTCTGAAGTATTCCATGCGTCGACTCCTCCTTGTGACGATAATTTCATTGCATCAGCAATTCCCCATGAAGTTCTTGATGAAAACTTTCTTGTTACTCCGTTTGTAAGATTTCCGTTAGGATCCACTTGTGCTAAATAAAACTCTATACCTGAATCAGCAGCTTGTAACCATTGTTCAGTTTTATCAGGATTTAATCTTCTAAAATCTTCATTTAGAACATCTATTTGAGATTGAATCTGCTCCATACTAATGTTTTCATCATCATTACTATATATGATATGGACCACCACAGGAATCTTGATAATATCTCCCTCAATTTTTTGATCTTTTTCCTTTATTTCTAATAGTTTTTTTTGTGTAAACTTTTCAATTTCATCTAATTTGTCTTTGATCGACGGATTTTTTATTTTTCTATACTCAAAATTATTCATTGTATGACAATTTCTCTTCTTTTGAGCAGTTATAGAAGACAATAAAAAAAGACACCAAAGTGTTAGTAGTAATTTTTGTTTCATTTTTATGATTGTTTAGGTTAACTTAGATCCTAAATTATTAAAAAAATGTTAAATATTAAACAATATTTCACAAAAAACGAACAATAAGTTGTTTTTTGTGTTAAAAAAATAATTTTTTAACAAACCTAAACAATACCTAATTTATAAACATACATCTTGATGTTACAAATTAATGATCTAAATATTTATTTCAACGATTCAAAATTTACTCTTGATAAAGTATCATTCAGTTTAAAAAAAAATCAAATTATTGGAATTGTTGGGGAGAGCGGGAGTGGTAAGTCTCTTTGTTCATTAGCTATCATGGGACTTTTAAACTCAAATACTATTGTTAGTGGAGAAATAATATACAAAGACACAAATATTTTAACTTTAAATGAAACTGAACTCCAAAAAATAAGAGGTAAAGAAATAGCAATGATATTTCAAGACCCTATGAGTTCTCTTAATCCCACCTTAACCTGTGGTTATCAGGTAGCGGAAAATCTTAAGCAACACACGAATTTAAGCAATAAAGAAATTTATAAAGAAGTTATAACTCTTTTTCAAAAAGTTAAATTACCCAGAACTAAAAATATCTATGATTCTTATCCACATGAAATAAGTGGAGGACAAAAACAAAGAGTTATGATTGCTATGGCCATCGCTTGTAAGCCAAAAGTTTTGATAGCAGACGAACCAACAACAGCACTAGATGTAACTGTTCAAAAAGAAATTATTAATTTATTGAAAGAGCTTCAGTCCTCAGAGAAAATGAGTATTATTTTCATTTCTCATGACCTTGCTTTGGTATCTGAAATAACAGACTACAGTATAGTTATGTATAAAGGAAAGGTTGTTGAAAAGGGAAACTCAAAAAATATATTTAAAGAACCGAAAGAAAATTACACAAAGGCACTTATAAATTCAAAACCAAACTTATCTGTTAGATATAAAAAACTACCAACTGTTTCAGATTTCATTGATAATAAACTAGATAAAACAATAATTACAGAAAAAGAAAGAAGGGAAAAACATAACGTTATTTATGAAAAAAAACCTCTATTAGAAATCAAAAATTTAAAAAAAGAATTTATTAGACGACCTTCTTGGTTTTCAGAGGAATCGAAAGTAGTTGCTGTTGATGACTTAACTTTTAATATATATGAAGGAGAAACACTTGGTTTAGTTGGGGAAAGTGGTTGCGGAAAAACAACGTTAGGAAGAACTATTTTACAATTGGAAAAGGCAACCTCAGGGAAAATCATCTACAAAGGCGAAGACATCATTAAAATTTCGAAATCTAATAAAAAAAAATTACGAAAAGATATTCAGATTATATTTCAAGACCCTTATTCTTCCCTTAATCCAAAAATTACTGTTGGTGAGGCTATTATTGAACCTATGAAGGTTCATAATATTTTATCCTCTTATAAAGAACGTAAAAAATATGTTATAAATCTACTTCAAAAAGTAGGGCTTGAACCGGTTCATTTTAATAGATATCCTCATGAATTTTCAGGAGGTCAGCGACAAAGAATCGGCATTGCAAGAACAATATCATTGCAACCAAAACTAATTATTTGCGATGAATCTGTATCAGCATTAGATGTTTCTGTGCAAGCGCAGGTTCTTAATCTTTTAAATAGCCTAAAATCAGAGTATCAATTCACTTATATTTTTATTTCTCATGATTTATCTATTGTAAAATATATGTCTGATCAACTACTTGTTATGAATGAAGGAAAAATTGAAGAAATGGGAGATGCAGATGATATTTATAAAAATCCTAAAACATCTTATACAAAAACATTGATAAATGCCATCCCTAAAGGGATATAACTTTCTATAAACATAATTTAATGGTATATTGCACTTTTTAAATATTCTTCACTCTAATTATAGAGTCATAGAATATTTTTGGATAATTTATAATAAATTAAATGAAAATTATTGTTCCTATGGCAGGAATTGGTTCGAGATTAAGACCACATACCCTGACCACTCCTAAACCTCTTACCGTTATTGCTGGTAAATCTATTGTTCAACGTTTAGTTGAAAATATTGCCTCAGTCGTTGACCAACCTATAGATGAAATAGCCTTCGTTATTGGACCAACTTCAAAAGGCTTTCCTTTGAATACGAAAGAAAAACTTCTTGAAATCGCAAAAAACCTTGGTGCAAAAGGAAGTGTTTACACTCAAGAAGAAGCATTAGGTACAGCTCATGCTATTTACTGTGCTAAAAATTCTTTAAGTGGACCTTGTATTGTTGCTTATGCTGACACACTTTTTAAAGCTGATTTTACGTTAGATGTTAATGCAGATGGCGCTATTTGGGTGAAACAAGTTGAAGATCCAAGTGCCTTTGGTGTTGTTAATCTTAAAGATGGGTTTATTGCTGACTTTATAGAAAAACCAAAAGACTTTATTTCAGACTTAGCCATCATTGGGATTTATTATTTTAAAGATGGTGATAAGTTGCTCAACGAAATTAAGTATCTAATAGATAACGACCTTCGTGAAAATGGAGAATATCAGATTACGAATGTTTTAGAATCTTTAAAACAACAAGGTGCAAAATTTATTCCAGGGAAGGTAGATGCTTGGATGGATTGTGGTAAAAAAGACCCTACTGTAGACACAAATAAACAAATTCTTAGCTTTGAGCAAGAAGATGGTAATAACCTCGTTTCGTCTGATGTAATATTAGAAAACTCAACTATTATTGAACCTTGCTTCATCGGTAAGAATGTTGTTTTGAAGAATACCACCATCGGACCTTATGTATCGTTAGGTAAAAACAGCATCGTTGAAAATTCAACAATTGTTAATTCATTGATACAAAACAATGTTCAGATTTCTAATGCAAATTTAGAAAATTCAATGATTGGAAATCATGCAAAATACAATGGTAAATTTACATCAATCAGTATCGGTGATTACACAGAGATTATATAAAATAGAGGAAAAATATTTCATTAAAACCATAACCAAAATTTTTAAAAATTTTGGTTATGGTTTACTCTTTTTTATATCTATAACAGCAGTTTACACTCAAGATAGTATTCCTGTTTCTAAGGATAAAAAAGATAAATTTAATGAGGACTTTCATGAATTTTTTTTTCAAGCAATTACAAATAAAGCTATTAATAATTACCAAAAAGCTATTAATAATTTAGATGCTTGTAATAAATTAGTACCAAACAATGTTACCATTCTTTTTGAGTTATCAAAAAACTACTATAAACTTAAAAAATACATTGAATCCATAGCTTATGCAAAGGAGGCTCTTATTGTTGAGCCTAAAAATACTTGGGTGCTAGAACACATGGTAGCTGCCCAAAAAGGGAATAGTAACTTTAAAAGTGCCATTTCATACCAAAAAAAATTAATTCGAATTACTCCCGAAAAGAAACAAGACCTTGTTTTTCTTTATATGCAATACGATCAGATTGATTCCGCAAAATTAGTGCTTAATGAACTAAAGTCTACTAAACGTTTAACCCCACGTTTAAGGCGAATTCATAAAAAATTAGATCGATACCAAAAATCTGAAATTAAAAATAACGATATTCCGAATAAAAAAATAAATCAGGACAATGTAACCCTTGAATTACAGTTTAAGAATAACAAGTCGTTTACAAATTTAAAACAACTACTTAACAAACTTGATAAAAAAAATGATACAAAATTACTGGAATATAGTGATAAAGGGATTACTCTTTTTCCTGCTCAACCTTTTGTATACCTCATGAATGCGAAAGCACTTAATAAAATGAAAAGACATAAAAAAGCTGTTCTCAGCTTAAAAAATGGTATTGATTTTGTTATTGATAATCCTGCACTAGAACATCAATACTACAATGAATTTGTTATCAGTTACCAAGGATTAGGAGACATAAAAAATGAAGGTAAGTATAGAAAAAAGTTAATCAAATAACGCTTATTAATAATCAATGTTTTAAGAAATGAAGCTATTAAATTATTTACTCATTGCTGTTTTTGTTTTCACATCATGTAAACCAACTAAAGAAGTGGCTTCTGTATCTATTAAAAAAATTTCTTCCAGAAAAGTTGCTAAAAAGCATCTAGCGGAGGAGTTTAAGGAAGAAACAGTCGATACTAAATTAAAGCTAAACTATGAAAACAATAAAAATCAACTGAGTTTATCAGTAAGAATGAAGATTAAAAAAAACGAAGTGATTTGGCTTAAAGGCACCAAATTAATCACTGTTTTCAAGGCTAAAATAACTCCTGAAAAAGTTAGTTTTTACTCTCCTTTTCAAAAAATTTATTTTGAAGAAAATTTCACTTCTATAAAAAAAGTATTAGGCGCTGATATTTCTTTCAAACAATTACAAAATATTCTTTTGGGTGAAGCTATAATCGATATAAAATCTGAACGCCAAAATATTGATATCACTTCAAACTCTTACAAATTATCACCTAAGCAACAAAACAAATTATTTGAACTATTCTTTTTTATAAATCCAAAACATTACAAGCTAGATAAACAGTCTATTATCAGTTCAGTAGAAAACCAACGCCTCGAGATTTCATATCCAAGTTACAGCAGAAAAAATGATGTGCTTTTTCCAGATAAAATAAATATACTTGCCAAAGAAAATAATAAATTTACAAAGATTGAGATGATTGTTCGATCTGTTGATTTTAATACAACCCCTAACTTTAGTTTTTCAATTCCTAAAGGATATAAAGAAATTCAATTATAACACATGAAAAGATTTCGTATCTGTTTTACAGCTTTATGCTTTTTCTTAATGTACTTTGTCTCTTTTTCTCAAACAAGAAAGCAGCTTGAAAGAAAACGCTCCAACTTAAAAAAAGAAATAAAGCAAGTAAATAGCTTATTAATAGAAACGAAAAAGAAAAAAAATAATGCTTTAGATGATCTCAAAGACTTAACCCACAAAATTAGTATTCGTGAACGGCTCATTAAAACAATTACGCTAGAAACAACTATTTTAAGCAAGGAAATTCAAAATAATCAGAAGGAAATTCAAAAGAATAACGATGAATTAACTAAACTTAAATTGGATTATCAAAAAATGGTTGTGAAAACCTATAAGAGTAAATCACTTCAAAGTAAAACAATGTTTTTACTATCTTCAAAAAACTTTTATCAAGCTTATAAGCGTGTAAAATACATGCAACAATACAATGATTTTAGAAAAAAACAAGGAAATGATATCTTATTAAAAACAAAAATCATCGAACAGTTAAACGACTCTCTTCTAAATAGAAAAAAAGCAAAGGATCGTTTAATTACAGAAGAAAAAACTCAAAATAAAGCCGTTGAAAAAGATAAAAAAAATCAAGAAAAGCTGGTTTCTTCAATTAAAAAACAAGAAAGACGATACAAAAGCCAACTATTAAAAAAACAAAAAGAAGAGAAACGAATTGCAGCAAGAATTGACCGATTAATTCGTGATGCTATTGCAAAAGCAAACAAAGCAAAAGGTGCTAAAAAATCATCAAAATTTACCCTAAACGCCGCAGAAAAAGCCTTAAAAGCAAGCTTTGAGCAGAATAAAGGAAATTTACCGTGGCCTGTGCCAGGAATTATAACAAGAAAATATGGTGTACAACCACATCCAACCTTTCCTGGAATTAATATCAATAGTACAGGCCTACACATTGCAGCAAAAGGAAACGCTGATGCTAAAAGTATATTTAATGGTAAAGTAATGAGTATACAAAGCCATACTGATGGGAAAAAATCGGTTTATGTAAGACACGGAAACTATATTTCGGTATATAACAGCCTTGAAAAAATATATGTTAAGAAAGGAGATCCAATAAAAACAGGAGATAAGTTAGGAAAAATTTTTACCGATAAAATTACAGGAAAGACAAAGCTAAGCTTTATTCTTTACAAAAACACAACACGTTTGAATCCGCAAGAATGGATACAATAATGTATTTTTGTTTCCGTATTTGCTTACTATTCCTAAAGACGACATAAATCTAAATTTAATTTTGTGAAAAATTCGGCTAATATTATTATTGTTATTACAGCAATTATTTCCATTTTAGTTATTGGAAAAGGAATTTTAATTCCTTTTATTTTTGCTTTAATCTTTTGGTTTTTAACAAGAGAAATTAGGAAGTTAATTTATCAAATACCCTTTACTAAAAAACTAATTCCTAAATGGTTAAGTAACATTATTGTATTTAGTATAATTATTTTAAGTTTTGGGTTTATTTCTGAAATCATTACTAATAGTATTTCTAATTTAACGGCATCCTATCCAAAATACGAGTCTAATATTGATAACATAATTGAAAAAATAGATAGTTTTTTTCATGTTGATCTTGTAGGATCAATTAAAACACTCATCGGAAAATTCAGTTATGGATCTTTTTTAGGCGATATTGCTAATGGAATTAGTGGTTTATTAGGAGATACATTTATGATCATAATATATGCATTGTTCTTATTCTTAGAGGAAACTAGTTTTAAAATTAAGCTCGATAAAATGTTTTTAAGCAATAAGGATAGTAATATGCAAGAAATCCTAACTAAAATTGAGGAATCTATTTCAAATTACCTACGATTAAAAACCTATGTTAGTTTACTTACAGGAATCTTAAGCTATTTTGTTTTACTATTCGCTGGTGTTGATAGTGCTCCTTTCTGGGCCTTTTTAATTTTTCTACTCAACTACATTCCAACAATTGGTTCATTAGTTGCTACTGTTTTTCCGTCGATATTCTGTTTATTACAATTTGGTGAAATAACATCGTTTTTAATTGTTCTATTTGCTGTTGGTGGCATTCAAGTTATCGTAGGAAATATTATAGAACCCAAATTATTCGGTAGATCTTTAAATTTAAGCCCTTTAGTAACGATATTATCTCTTGCTATCTGGGGTAAAATTTGGGGAGTTACCGGTATGGTTTTAAGTGTCCCTATCACCGTTATTATGATTATAATTTTTTCTCAATTCGAAAAAACAAAAGCTATTGCTATGGTTTTATCTGAAAATGGGGACATTGAGAAAATTTCATAGTATTTTGAAATGCAAAATATATTCTCTTTAATTAAAGAAACAAAAACCTCATCAGTTATAATAGCATACTTTTGAAGCTTTTGTATTCCTAAGGATTGTATTAATTTTTAAAGAAATTTCAACTTCATATAAAATACTCTTAAGGTACAAAGAGTGCTTTTAATTCAGTTGCTTCTTGTGGTGGCATTTTTCCTGCTAAAACTAAACTAAGTTGCTTTCTTCTCAGAGCTCCTTCATAACGTTCTCTTTCTAAATCTGTTTCAGGATCAATCTGTGGTATTGGTACCGGTTTTCCTGTTTCGTCAACTGCTACGAATGTATATATTCCCTCATTAACTTTGGTTTTTTCGCCTGATTGACGGTCTTCAATCCAAACGTCAACGTATACTTCCATTGAAGTTTTAAATGCTCTAGAAACTTTAGCTTCAATAGTTATTACACTTCCTACAGGAACTGACTTTGTGAATGCCACGTGATTTACAGAGGCTGTTACAACAATTCTTCTTGAATGTCTTCTAGCAGAAATACTGCACGCCCTATCCATTCTTGCTAATAGTTCTCCGCCAAAAAGATTGTCTAAATAGTTCGTTTCACCGGGCAATACTAAATCAGTAAGCGTAGTCAATGACTCGCTAGGGGTTTTCACTCTCATTCTATAAAATTTAATACAAAGATAGTAGATATTTCTCTAGAATAAATAAACGTAAAGTATAGGCTAATAAAATTTAGAGTTATAAAATATCAATACAAATTTACTTATAAGATTAGTTTGTAGATTAGAAAACACTTTAAAACTTTTTCTAATTGTTAAAAAATAATCATTATCAACTTTTTAGTTCCCTATCTTGTAGGATACCTGGAAGTTCAAAAAGCCTTCAAAGAGGTTTAAAATTTCTATCTGTCAGTTAAAAGTAAAGAATCTTTACTATTTTTCAAGTAACCAAGCCTCTTCTGATTGATTTCTCTTAATACTTTTTAACGCTTTACGAGCTAATTCTTTTGTTACATAGCTTCCGTATACAACATGTGTTAATCCAAAGGAATTTTCACCTATTATACTAGCTTCAAAACCTTCATTTTTTAATTCGATAAGTTTTTTTTGTGCGTTTAACTCTTCTTCAAATGCACCAGCTACTACATGAAAATTCTTAAGTTTTTCTTTTGAAACCTTTAAATCTAGCATTGGTAAAGGTGTATTAATAACAAAGGTAGCAGACTGGATCGCTTTTTCTTGTTGATTTATAAATTCTTTTTGATGATTATAATTTTGTACATAATTCCATCCTGTATAGGTAAGACCAACAAAAATTGCTGCCACAGCTGCTCTTTTTATAATCAACGGTATTACTCTATTGCTTTCTTGAACAACACTATCATCAATTACTTCTTTTCTTGTAATAACAGGAGCTTCTGTTTTCGATAAACCAAATGACTCTGATAAAAAATTATTAGAAACATCTGGCTCAAAAAACAATTTACTTTCTTCATTAATTGTAAGTACACCAACACCTTGTAAAGCTAACTTACCTTGTTCGAGTTGCTTTTTCCAAGTAGCCACTTCTTCGGTTATTTTTTCTAAAGACTTTTCAAAAGAAATTCTTTCCGTGGAAGCGATATGGTTCGCAAGCAAGCCATCGTTATGCTGTAAATAAGTATTAAAGGTTACCTGCTTTTTTGGTGGGTAAATAACATTTGTTTCTTTATTTACTCTTGCTCCAATTTTATTGGTAACAAATCCTCCAAAATTAGGAACGATTACACAATCATATCTATGTAATAAATCATTAATGTAACTGGCTAAACTCATAAGACAAAATTAATAATTTTAAGTGGCCTTATTGAGTTTTATGTACAATACTTATTAACACTTTTTTGTATATTGATACTCAAAAAAATGACTATGAAAGATGAAAAATTATTGGCTATTTTAAGACTTCAAGCCACCAAAAACATTGGAGATATTACTGCCAAAAAACTCATATCAGCATGCGGTAGCCCCGAACAGGTTTTTAAAGAACCCCTCTCAAACTTATTAAAAATACAAGGAATTAACAACTATGTACTACAACATATTTTTGATAAAAAAAACTATAAAAAAGCAGAGGCAGAGTTACTTTTTTTAAATCATTCCAACTACAATTATCATTATTTTTTTGATGATGACTATCCTTATAACCTAAAACACTGTTTTGATGCTCCAATACTTATTTTTACAGATGGTAATATCTGCTTAAATACTAAGCGAATTATATCTATTGTTGGAACAAGAACAATAACAAATTATGGAAGAAATTTTTGTAATAAAATTATCAAAGAACTTGCTCCTTATCAGCCTATTATAGTAAGTGGGTTTGCATACGGTGTAGATATTTGTGCTCACAAAGCAGCTATTGATAATAAGCTTCAGAATATTGCTGTTTTAGCGCATGGTTTAGAAAAAATATATCCGAAAGCGCATAAAAAATATATACAAGAAATTAACTCAAATGGAGGTTTTATAACAGATTTTTGGCATGAAGAAAATCCAGTACGGGAGAATTTTTTAAAAAGAAATAGAATTGTTGCTGGTATTTCAAAAGCTACTATTGTTATTGAATCGGGAAAAAAAGGAGGGGCTCTTGTTACTGCAGATATAGCAAACTCGTACAACAGAGATGTGTTTGCGGTGCCAGGAAGAGCAAACGATGAATATAGCAAAGGCTGTAATAACTTAATTAAAAATAATAGCGCTCATATACTTACCTCAACTGAAGATTTAGTAACGATGCTCAATTGGGATGTTTGTGAAAAACGAATAAAGCAAACCTCTCTTTTTGTAAATCTTAATAAGCAAGAACAACAAATTTTAGATTATTTATCAAAAGAAGGTAAAAAACACTTTGATGTTATTGCTAGGTACTGCAATATACCTGTATATCAATTATCTTCAATTTTGCTTGAAATGGAACTAAACGGAGTGATAAAACCTTTACCTGGTAAATGTTTTGAAGTTTAAAATCACCCCGTAAATTTATTCAAACTAATTACCTAGTTTAATTTCTAAAACTTTATCTGGCATTCTATAGTTACCCATTTTAATAAACTTTGAGCAATTATCTTGAATGCCTTTTCTATCATCAATAGAAACTGTATAATTTAACTTTTCAATAAGAATATCCCCGTCAAAATAAAGTGCAAGGTAGTCTCCATTCACATCATTATTACAGTAATGCCATTCCTCGATATTATCACTAAACTCACTTTTTGCAGGATTTCCAATCAAGGCAATAACTGCACTTTTTTTCATCCCTGGATATAGACCATTAGCGTATCCCACTACATCAAAATCTCGATAATCACCAGTTTTAATATTATCTACACAAGAGCCAAATCTATTATCTGCATTATATATTTGTTTTTCAACAAGTTTTCCAGATACAAAAGCTATAGAAATATAATTACCATTATTTGAATTCATTGAATAGTTACAGTAATGCCAAATCTCATAATTTTTCAGAAGCTCACTTTTTACTGGTGGCCCCATTACATCGAGTACTTCAGATTTACTGATTCCTTTTCCTAACTTATAAGACAGATCAAATGGTTCTAATTGAGAAGTTAAAAATATATTTTCTGGCTCTCTATAATTTCCTTTCTTGATGTTATCTGAACATGATCCGTATATTCCTCTAACAGTATAAAACTGTTTTTGCGCTAAAATTCCTCTCACAAAATATAATGCAATATACTCATCAGCATTTCGTTTCGTATTACAGTAATGCCATGTCTCATAGTTATTATTAAACTCTGTACGTATAGGTACTCCTAAAATATTTTCGGCTTCATTTTTAGTTATACCTGGTGTTAATCTATGCGCTACGCTCAAATCTGTTCTTGTAAAAGAGCTATGCTCTGCTGCCACATAAGTTCCAACTAACAGAGGCACACAAGATGTCAATAATAGAAAAGTAATCAATAGTCCTATATATTTCATAATCAAATGTATAAGTGTTTATTTAAAAACTCCAAATATCATGCCACAAAAAACAAAAGTCGTTGTTTTTCAGTAAGTTACTAAAAAAAAAGAAATAATACTCTATAACTATAGTTACACTACATTTTTTCCTTTACTTAACACTAAAAGTGCTGTATAATAGGCCTATCACAAAAATAAAGAACATTATTTTCAATACTATTAACTAATCTCTAAAAGAAATTATCAATTAGCATATATTTAAATGAGAAAAACATTTTTTATTTTTTATTTTCTGCTGATAAAAATTGTATGTACTTTATTATTTCGCTGTCGATTATTACCTATTTTTGAAAAAATTCCTTTATTGTATGTCCTCTGGAGAAAAACTAATGTCGCAAAAGAAACCTGCTTTTCCAGTAAATAATCAGTTGAATGATTATTTACTGGAACATAGTAGAAATATAAAAATACCTATTTTTTATGATGATTTACTTCGCTTTCAGGGTTCTATAGTAGTATATGATAGAAATGATAAAGATACGCTATGGGTCCGTACCTACTATTCAGAATTTGAAAGAATAGAAATTGATTTGAGTTTAAAAAAAGTGTATACACTTCTTCACTCTAATGGTAATGAAGATACCATACCTTTTTTAAATATTGACGCCATTGATTATTGTACTTTTGGTAATTCTAAACCTTTCCGTGTAAAGGTTAGAAATATTTTAAATGATAACTACACCTATTTTTATATAAAAAAAACTGATGCTTCACGAATTTATGGACTAGAACTAGAGCATATTTTATCTCCCTATAACCTTAATTTTTTAGTTTATAAAGACACACTTATTGAAGAGCATATCGCTGGTATTCCTGGTGACGATTTTATTAAAGATTTCCTTCCTAAATGTACCGAATCTGAAAAAGCACAAATTGCCAAAGAATTTGTTAAGTTCAATGAAAGATGTATGATTCGTCTTTTAGGAGATATGCGATCATACAACTATGTGATTGTTCCAACACACGATTTTGATCATGTTGTCTACAAAATTAGAGCTATTGATTTTGATCAACAATGCTTTGAAGGGAAATTTAAAGTATATAATCCTCAATTTTTTAAAGAAAATTTACCCATGGTTTCTTTGGTAGGACTAAAGCTACAAGATGCTTCTATTAATCAGTATAAAATTGAAGAGCGTTCAATAGTTGCTAAACGTATTCTAAGCTCTGGAAGTAGAATTAACCAACTTGTTAGCTGTATGATAAATGATACTATTTCAACTAATAAAAACATCGACCTTTTAAAGTTTCAGATTTATGAATTTACCAAAGACATTGCCTTTAAAAAAAGTAAAAATATGGGAGAAGTATTAGCAGCTGCCTTGGACTTTGTTAAAAGAAATTATGAGAATATGAGAGTTAGTTGGTAAATAATATTTCTTCAATTCTTTTACTACTAAAAGAACTCAATTTTTACTTCGAATACTTTCTATTATCACAGTTGCTAAGATTAAGCTACCTCCAATAAAGGTGTTTATGCTTGGAATTTCATTTAAAAATAAAAATGCGAGAATAATACCAAAAACTGGCTGTACACTACTAATAATACTTGCTGTTGACGCAGTAAAAAACTGAAGAGAATGCACCATTAAACTATGCCCAATAGCAGTTGTTAGAAAAGCGAGAAGCAATAAATAAGGTAATTGACTTTGAATTCCAGAGATATCCATAAAAAATAGAGTAGGGAATAAGCATAAAGAAATGACCACAGTCTGGTAAAACATTAACATTATTCCATTGTATTGATGGACATATTTCTTTAAAATTAAAATTCTTATTGCGTAGCAAAAAGCAGAAAGAACGCCAAATAAAATTCCTTGAAGATTAGAGCTTTTAAGGTTAAAATCTGGAGATAATACATATAAACCTATTAAAACTAGTAATCCTAAAACAATATAAATAGGTTTAAATTGAGTTTTTAAAAATACAGGCTCTAAAAAAGCAATTATTACTGGAAAAGTATAAAGCGATAACATTCCCATGGCTACGTTTGATAGTTTTAGTGCGTAAAAATAAGTAACCCAATGAGCTGCCATAAAAGCACCTGCTATTAAAAAAGGCTTTTTGTGTTTCGAAGATTTTAACTTAAAATTTATTTTACGATACTTGCAAAAAACAAATAAAAATATAGCAGCAAACGTTGAACGAAACCATATAATAACTTCAGATGGCATAGCTATATACCTTCCTAAAACTCCAGAAGTACTGATGAAAAAAGTAGCTACTAATAAAACGATTACATTTTTTAAGTGATTATTATACATAATTCCATGAATAAGAAATCAAATGTAATGAAGTTTCTCACTTACAAAAGACAGTTTCCAATTTAACTTCAAAATTGACTATATATTTAACAAAAAAATTGCTTGTATTATTAATAAACTCTTTAAAAAAGAGAAAAAATAGGATCCGCTGTAATTCTAGAAAATTTTATGTATGTTAGTAAAGCCAATAAATTACTATGATTAATAACTACATTTCTTACTTTTATCATTGCTTTAAGGCTGATAATAGAGAAACTGGTATTCTTAATTTTTTTTCATCAAAATATGAACATCAACTTATTATTAAGTCAGAAGAGGAGTTAAGTAATAAGAAATATCCATTACAATATATCTCAAAAGAAAAGGCACTTCCTATCCTTCAAACTATAGAACTTTTTAAAAATGACAAAGAACTTTGGTACGGAAGCCTATTTTGCCTTGGAAAACGTACTAACTTTAGTAAGCGTAATACTACTATTGCGGCGCCATTACTAATTTACAAAGCAACTATAGAGCAAAAGGAAGAAGATTATTTTTTAAAAATTAACCACAATACAAAGCAACTAAATATTGCCTTTTTAAAAGGACTCCTATTTAAAACATCTTTTTATGATTTTCAAGTAGATATTGAATTGCTTTTTGAGACAAATACGAACATGAATTTTTATGTTGTAAGTAGGCTAAAGCATATTCTAGAAAAACACATATCAAACCTTCATTTTGAAACTGATTTCTTATTATATCCAAAACTTAAAAATAAAGCTTTTTTAAAAACAGTACTAAAACAAAAAAAAGAATCAGAAAACTTCACCGTCGTATCAAGTTCTGGAATTTTTATATCTAGCCGTGTTAACAATATAAACGCGGTAGTAAATGAATTGGAAATTTTAAAGAATCAAGCTGACTATTCACAAGGTTTGCATGCCTTCTTTTCATCTGGAGTCAATGAAATTTCTAACCATAATAAGAATATAAAAATACCGCAGCTTTTGAACTCAGCACAAGAACGAATCGTTCGAAATGCTTCTAAGTACAGTAAGTCTGTAATCTTTGGTCCTCCTGGAACTGGAAAAACCTAAACTATAAATGCCATTGCTCAAGATTATATTAGTAAAGGTAAAAGCGTTTTAATTGTAACTAAAACTAGTCAAGCATTGGATGTTATTTCAAATAAATTAATGCATTCTAAAATTAATAATTTTACAATAAAAGTAGGAGGGAACTACTACAAAAGGAAACTACTAGCCAAATTAAACAAAATTATTAAAGGTACATATTACCGTTACAATCATAAAGAAGAAGCTTACGAAGCTGATATAAAAAGAGAAATTCAATTCAATAAAGTAAAAGCATTAGAAATAGATTTTGAAGAGAAGGTTACCAAAGAAATTGAACGTGTTGAAAATTTATTTTCTGAAAGTTTTTATAAAAAAACGCTCTCTAAAGTTGATATTAATTTTATTCGTGTTTTTGAAAAGATAGAATGGGAAATCATTGAAAATTATTTTAAAGAACTCACTTTATTTGAAAAAAGGGCAGAAGAAGCCTTGCTCAAAAAATTAATCAGTAACATTGTTTTTTATTCAAATACAGAACTTCAGAAACTTATTACTTTAAAAAACATAATTCAAATAGAAGATAAGTCCTTAATTAATAAAAATCTTCAAAAATTAGATGTCGAAACATTAACGCATTTTTTACCTGTTTGGTTAGTTAAAATTGATGAAATTGCCAGTTGCCTTCCAATGCAAAAAGATGTATTTGATGTAGCTATTGTTGATGAAGCTACACAATGCGATATTGCCTCATGTTTACCTATATTTCAAAGAGCAAAAAAAATAATAGTCGCTGGAGATACCAATCAATTGCGTCATCTTAGTTTTTTATCAGAGAAACAGATGAACGTATTTCAAAAACAACATCAAATTACAGACCCAATTCGATTTAACTTCAGGAAAAAAAGTTTGTTAGATTTTACCATTGAACACGCAGCAAAAGGAGATCAAATTGTTTTATTAAATGAACATTATAGATCATTGCCAGAAATTATTCAATTTAGTAATGACTTTTTTTATGGAAGTACATTAAGAATAATGACACATAAACCAGAAAACCGAAATAAAAAAAGTGTTTTCTTACACAAAACCAATGGATTACAAGATAAAAAAGGTGTTAATTCAGAAGAAATATCTCAACTAATTAAACAGATTCAAACAATAGTAAAAAAAGAGCATTCACTAAATAAAAACTTTGCTACTAGCATTGGTGTATTATCACCATTTCGACAACAAATAAATGCCTTAACCCAAGCCATTAAAATAGAATTTGATTTAAATATTATCAAAAAACATAGTATAAAAATTGGAACTCCATATCATTTTCAAGGAGAGGAGCGCGATATAATGCTACTTTCTATGGCGGTAAACTCACATTCACATTTTGCGAGTCTCAACTATCTCAATAAAAAAGATGTTTTCAATGTAGCAATTACACGAGCTAGGAACGAACAACATGTATTTTACTCTTTAGATACAAAGACTCTTTCCGAAAAATCACTATTAAAACAGTATCTAAGTTGTTTCGAACAAAAAAAACTACCTAAGTCGCAAAATGAACTTTTAGAAGATACATTTAGTAAAGAAATTAAAGCTTTTTTAATACAGTTTCAAACAACAATTCATATTGGATACGCTATTGCAGGACTAAATATTGATATACTGGTAGAAAAAAATAATAAATACCTGGGTATTGATTTAATTGGCTATCCAGGTAATTTTGTTACCGCCTTTGATATTGAACGTTATCGTATTTTATATCGTGTCGGAATACAAATTATTCCCATTTCTTACCTCTCATGGACTTATCACAAAGAGGAAACAAAAAGATTTATAAAAGAAAAAATTAATGCTTTTAGTTAGTACTAAGTTAATCAATGACATTCCATAAGAGTTTGTGAATCAAACCCAAAATGATGATTTTGGTACAATCAATATAAAGAAAGCCCATAAATACTGAGCTGACATCGTTAAATAACGGTGCAGTATTGTAATTTAGCGTATTTTTAAAACCAAAAAGTAAGTAGTTCTAGTCAAATACTTCTATGTAGTAAATGAGTTTAAAACTCAGTAAACATTCAATATCGTAATGCAAAAAAAAGGTTTCTTTAAGTTTCTTAAATTTTACACACGAGGGGAAAATACAGTAACTAATTTAAAAACAAGGGTACTAACGAGCCCCAAATATATTTAGTATATGATCTCTAAATTAATGAATATGAAACAAATCAGTCATGAAATAATTTATTTTTATGGTTGGTGGCAACTCTCAGTGTGTTTATTTGCTTTTATCGCTTTAATAGCGATTTGGTGGCATATTGGAAAAAAACAAAATGATTTTGGACAAATATGGTTAGCGCTCTCTGTTTTATGCTGGAGTATCTCAGGTGCATCTGAAATTTATTTTATAGAAAGTGATACTAAAATCGAATATATTATCAATGGATGGAGAAGTGTTTGGTCGTTACTTAACAGTTTGTTTATCTTATTATCCCTTCCTTGGTTTAGGTATTTACCAAGTACTATTAAACATATCATTAAATCAAAGCAATGGATATATATTGTGGGAATTCCATTTCTTTTTTCATTGCTTCCCACACTAAATCGAATGATTTCTGGTAATGTAATTACTGTGATTAACGAGCTAGATGTATACTATGCTTTCTTTACACTTGGCTTTTTAGGTTATGTTTTATGGGAGTCGTTCTTAAAAAGACGTTTAAAATCACTTGCTTTTTTATCATTAACTTGTGTTTTGGTTGCTTGGATAGCTCAGATTTACAAACTCTCTGGAAATGCTATTAATTTAACTTTATTTTCAGCCATTTTTAAGACTTCCTTAATTATGATTTTCTTTGCTTTGGCTTTAAGTTGGGTTAAAGAACTTTCTGAAAACATTATTCCTAACTCTCATCATTTATACGTCAAATTTCAAAAAACCAAACTTGCCTCTGGAAAAGTAGAAAATCTTGTTGTTTTAAATGGATTTCCAGGTTCAGAAAAACGCAGAGTCAAATTAACACCTGCCTTATTTGAACTTTTTATAAAGTTCGCAAAACGCAAATTATCCGGTATGGAATGGTTAGAAATTAAACCAAAAAACTTTTCTATAGCCACAAAAACCTTCGATATTAAAGATTATAATGAGGTAAAAAGATTACTTGTCTGCTTACTAGATGGTATTTTTGGAAAGGGTAACTGGAGTACAGAACACCATCTAAACCCACTAAAAACAACACTTTTTGAAATGTCGGAAAAAAGAGATAGAAAAATTCGTTTAAAAATCCCAAAAGAAAATATTTCACTGTAAAACAATGTGTTATTTTTTTTGTCAGTAGATTTTTTACTGACATTTATGTATTATTTCTGATAATTAGTTTTAGAAAAAAATCTATTTTAAAAATTGCGGTCGCAAATCATAAAACTTTAATTATGTCTGAAAGACTACAACGCTTACTAGCCATCTTTTTTTTTTTAATTCCTATCATTACTAAGGCACAACCTCATGAGATAGACAAACAACTTAACGATGCCTTTATGCCATTTGCTACCTGGTGGGAAAACCTCATTTTAGCATCCATTAATTTCTTCGGACTAGAGCTTCCTATTATTTTAATAATATTAGTTTCGGGCGCTTTATTTTTCACTCTTTATTTTGGTTTCATTAATATACGACATTTTTCTACAGCAATCCAAGTAGTAAGAGGAAAATATGACGATATAGAAAAATTTAGTACACAAAAAGACAATGAAACACATGAAAAAGCAACTAATGAACATTCTGGTGAAGTAAATCACTTCCAAGCTCTAGCTACCGCCGTTTCGGGTACTGTTGGATTAGGCAACATTGCCATGGTAGCCGTTGCTATATCTATTGGTGGCCCTGGTGCTACATTCTGGATGATTATTGCAGGATTACTAGGTATGTCTTCTAAGTTTGTAGAATGTACTTTAGGTGTAAAATATAGAGATATTGATGGTGAAGGAAATGTATATGGGGGACCTATGTACTATTTATCAAAGGGGTTAGAAGAGCGAGGTCTTGGAAAGCTAGGTAGAGCTTTGGCTATTATTTTTGCTGTTTTGTGTATTGGTGCATCTTTCGGAGGAGGAAATGCATTTCAAACAAATCAAGCTGCAGCACAGATTATTTCAAGATTTGGCATTGAAGGAGCCGCTTCAGGTAGTATTATAGGCTTAATTTTTGCTGTTTTTGTTGGTATTGTTATCATTGGAGGTATTAAAAGAATTGCTTCAGTCACCGAAAAAATAGTTCCTTTAATGGCGGCATTATATGTACTTTCAGGATTTTTTATAATTCTATCAAATTTTAGCTTTGTAGACGATGCTGTTCATATAATAATTACTGAAGCTTTTACACCAAAAGCAACCATTGCAGGAGGATTTATTGGAGTTCTCATACAAGGATTCCGTAGGGGAGCTTTTTCTAATGAGGCAGGAACTGGCTCTGCAGCCATTGCACATTCTGCTGTAAATACTAAATATCCCGCTTCAGAAGGCCTTGTAGCCATGTTAGAACCTTTTATCGATACGGTTATCGTTTGTACCATGACAGCCCTTATTATTGTAATGTTTAATATGGACGGGGCTTTTGTTTATGGTGATGTAGTGAATGGAAGAGCACTTATGGCTGATGGTTCTAGGCTTGGTGGTGTAAACTTAACTTCTTTGGCTTTTGATAGTGCTATTCCAGGTTCTTCTTATGTGCTTGTAATTGCCGTAGCTTCATTTGCTTTTTCTACCATTTTATCATGGTCTTACTACGGATTACAGTCTTGGAAATATTTATTTGGCAGAGGTAAGTGGAGTGACCTAGTATTTAAAATTATATTCTTAATGTTTACTGTTTTAGGAGCAGCCGTAACGCTTGATGCTGTAATTAAATTTTCTGATGCAATGATTCTTGCACTTGTTTTTCCTAATATGATTGGCCTATTGCTATTATTTCCAAAAGTAAGAAAAGAAATTAAACGTTATTTATATGATATTCAAATATTAAAATCAAAAATATAATTCAATTTTAAAAGAGTCTTCCTGTTTTTATTATAGCGCTGATATTTTGTGTACGCAACCACATTTGTCAGTGCTTTTTCAGATTTTCTATTTTAAAAAATAATAAATATCCAATAATATCATCATTTTTAAATCTTACTATCCTTATTGTAATAAATCGGTAAGGATTTTAGCTGTTTTAGTATCTGACGGTTTATACATATTGCTATTTACAATATTTCCTAAAGGATCTATTAAAATAAACCTTGGAAGGGATGCTACTCCATAACTTCTTATAAAATCAGAATCAAATGACTTGTCTGCAAAAAGCTGTACACCTTTCATAGCTTTAGTTTTTACTGTTTCTTTCCAAAAGTCTATTTTATCTTCATCGTCTACAGAAATACTCACAAAAACGATCTTTTTCTCTTTAAACTTCTTTTCTAAGGACTCTATATAAGGAATTTGCTGAAGGCAAGGCATACACCACGTAGCCCAAATATCAATAAAAACATACTTTCCTATAAAATTAGCTAAAGTAACTTGCTGTCCTTCTGTATTCTTGTAATTAAAACTCGGTGATTTTTTTCCTTTTGCAGTAGCTTTTACACTATTTAGTTGACTTTTAGCGCGTCTTATAAAATTAGGACTCGTTACGTATTTCCGAAACAGTGCATAATAGTCTTCTGCTTTTTCAGGTTTTTCTGTAATAGCGTAATAAAAGCTAAAAAGTAACTCCAAACTTAAGGGTTTGGTTTTTACTTTTGAAAAAACTTGATCCATTTTTACAAAACCTTCGTTGTTTTCTATATCTAACTTCCATTTTAAGGATGCTAAATTTTTATACGCTGGAAATATTGTGTACAATTTTTCATTATCTAAATTTGTCTTTTCAAAAAGTGCTAAAAATTCACTTGGCATCTTAATTTCCTTACCAAAATATACCTTTTGTGAATTTTTATAGTTAAATAAATCCAATAAATAATCATACTTTAAATTAGTTATTTCATGGTCTACAAAGTCCTTGTCTAACTTTTCTTTGGTCAATAATTCTTTGTACCTTTTATGCAAACTCATAACATTCTTCTTATACTGTACTACATCAACACCATAAAATATGTCTGTTTTTTCTTTAAGTTTATCACTGTAACGTCTTTTGGAAATTAGATAGGTATTTCTTTTCGTTCCCTCTCCTGAAAAAGCGACTGTATTTACCAATTCACCTGCATCAAAATTAATGACAAGTACATCGTTTTGTTTTAAGTAAATGGTAATGGATTCATTGCCACTTCTAAATAAGTAATAGCCTTCAGATAACTTTAAATTTTCAGTAGAAAATGTTCCTTCATTATCAAGCTTTATTTCTTTAATAACCCGTTCTGATATTTCAACAATGGAAAGCTCTGATGTACTAGAAAAGTGTTGCACTTTTCCTATTAATTGCTGACTTACTAGTGAAGAGCTCATCATAACAATGATTAAAAAAAGTACTTTTTTCATATGTAAATTAATTTATATTTTTTTTAATGTATTTAACGCCTTATTAACCGTATCAATTCTAATAAAAGTTATTAATAAGCGTAATCCGTTTTTTGTTTCTTTTTCTTTCATTACCGAACTTTTCGAATGCTCCTGAACATATTTTAATACCCTTGTAAAAGCAGATGTTTGATAAAAATCACTTTGCTGGTTCGATACAAAATACCCTATCATTCTTTTTTGTTTCAATATAATTCTTTCCAGCCCCAAGGATTTTGCCAACCATTTGATACGAACACTATCGAATAAATCAGATACTTGCGTTGGATATTCTCCAAAACGATCAATAATTTCACTTTCAAAAACTTGCAATTCTTCTTCGTTCGTAACTTCTGAAAGTTTGTTGTAAAGTACCAATCGTTCACTTACCGAATTTACATAATCATCCGGAAATAAAATTTCAAAATCAGTATCAATTTGTACCTCTTTTACATATTCTTTCTCTCCTTTTTCCACTGTTTCATATAACTCTTTGAACTCATTTTCTTTTAATTCTTCAATAGCTTCTTGCAAAATTTTCTGATAGGCATCAAAACCTATATCATTGATAAAACCGCTTTGTTCTCCACCTAACAGATCTCCAGCACCTCTAATTTCTAAGTCTTTCATCGCAATATTAAGCCCACTTCCTAAATCAGAGAATAATTCAAGTGCCTGAATCCTTTTTCGCGCATCGTCAGTCATATGATGATAGGGAGGCGTAATAAAATAACAAAAGGCCTTTTTATTAGAACGTCCTACACGTCCACGCATTTGATGCAAATCTGACAAGCCAAAATTATTGGCATTATTAATAAAAATAGTGTTGGCATTTGGTACATCAAGACCACTCTCAATAATCGTTGTTGATACCAATACATCAAACTCATTATTCATAAAAGCCAACATTAGTTCTTCTAATTTTTTTCCTTCCATTTGACCGTGACCGATACCAATTTTAGCATCAGGCACTAAACGTTGCAATAAACCTGCAACTTCTTTAATGTTTTCTATTCGATTATGAATAAAAAATACTTGTCCACCACGAGCTATTTCGTATGAAATAGCATCACGAATCGTTTCTTCGCTAAAACGCATCACATTGGTTTCAATAGGGTGTCGGTTGGGTGGGGGGGTTTTAATAACTGATAAATCACGGGCTGCCATTAAACTAAACTGCAATGTTCTAGGAATTGGAGTTGCTGTTAAAGTAAGGGTATCTACGTTTTCTTTTATCGTTTTTAGCTTATCTTTCGCTGCTACACCAAACTTTTGCTCCTCATCAATAATTAGCAATCCTAAATCTTTAAAATTTATACTTTTATTAGTTAACTGATGCGTCCCAATTACAATATCTACATGCCCACTAGAAACTCCTTCTAAAACATTTTTGCGTTGTTTAGTTGTTCTAAAACGGTTAAGATAATCAATTACAACTGGAAAATCTTTTAATCGCTTTGAAAAAGTTTTAAAATGTTGAAAAGCCAATACAGTAGTAGGTACTAAAATAGCAACTTGTTTTCCGTTGTCTACTGCTTTAAATGCTGCTCTTACAGCTACTTCTGTTTTTCCAAATCCAACATCTCCACAAACCAAACGATCCATTGGTTGTTCTTTTTCCATATCAATTTTTACATCTTGCGTAGCCGTGAATTGGTCGGGTGTATCTTCAAAAAGAAAACTTGCTTCCAATTCATGTTGCATATTTGTATCTGGACCAAAAGCATGCCCTTTTTGTAATTTTCTTTTAGCATATAATTGTATTAAATTAAACGCAATTTCTTTAACACGATTTTTTGTTTTTTGCTTGACTTTTTTCCAAGCATTAGATCCTAGTTTATAAATTTTAGGTGCTTTCCCATCTCTACCATTAAATTTTGATATTTTATGTAAAGAATGTATACTAACATACAAAATATCACGGTCTCCGTAGATTAACTTAATAGCTTCCTGTTTTTTACCTTCTACGTCAATTTTTTGTAGGCCTCCAAATTTTCCGACACCATGGTCAATATGAGTTACATAATCGCCAACTTCAAGTTTAGTTAATTCTTGTAGTGTGATGGATTGTTTTTTGGCATATCCGTTTTTTAAGCGAAATTTATGATATCTTTCAAAAATCTGGTGATCAGTATAACATGCTATTTTTTTATCGATGTCAATAAACCCTTGATATAAAGGAAATACCAGCGTTTCATAATGAACTTCTTGATCAGCATCATCAAAAATATCTTTAAATCGTTGTGCTTGCTTATCATTTGCACAAAAAATATAATTGGTAAATCCTTCCTTATGATTATCGTTTAAGTTATCAATTAATAAATTGAACTGCTTATTAAAAGAAGGTTGTGGTTTTATGCGAAATAGCACATCTTTTTTAGGATTTTCTTCTTTTAATTCTGAACGAAAACTTATGTGTGCTACTGTAAAATCTTGTAATTGATCTTTAATTTCATGACCATTACAAAATAGGGTAGTGGGTTTGGCATGTTGAACCTCTTTAGATAATTCAGTAAAAGCTTTTTCTGCTTTTTTATAAAATTTATCAAGGTTTGCAGTTAATATCTCTGTATTTCTAGAAAATATTACAGTTTTTGAAGAAATATATTTTAAAAAGCTTTCTCTTGTTTCTTTTAATGCCTTGTTTTCAACATTTGGCATAATACTTACTTTAGTTAACTTTTCTTTTGACAGTTGTGTTTCTACATCAAAACTTCGGATACTATCAATTTCTTCACCAAAAAACTCAACACGATAGGGTTCATCGTTTGAAAAAGAAAACACGTCGATAATTCCTCCTCTTACTGAAAATTCTCCTGGCTCTGTTACAAAATCTACTCGATTAAAATTATACTCAAATAAGACCTCATTTACAAAATCGAGTGATACTTGCTCTCCAACACCTAACTTAAGCGTATTTTTTTCTAACTCTTTTTTAGTGACTACCTTTTCAAATAGAGCAGTAGGGTAGGTAACGATTATAGCTGGTTTTTTTTGAGAATTAATTCTATTTAAAACTTCTGAACGTAATAGAACGTTAGCATTATCTGTTTCTTCTATTTGATAGGGTCTACGATACGAACCTGGATAGAATAAAACATTTTTCTCACCCAAAAGCTGTTCTAAATCGTTCAAATAGTAAGCTGCCTCTTCCTTATCATTCATTATTAGTAGATAAGGCTTATTTGCTTTTTTAAAAGTTTCAGAAATAACAAAAGACAACGAAGATCCTACCAAATTCGTTAATTGAAAATGGTGTGGGCCTTGTTGAAGCTGACCTACAATCTGTGTTACTTTACCTGATTGCTGGTAATGATTTACAATGGTTTGCTTGCTCAACGAAAAATTTTTTCACAAAGATAAGAGAATGCATTTAATAAAATGTTTAGACTGCTTGATGTATTTTTTTATTAATTACGAAACATTTCTAATAACTGTATCATAGACCATTTTAAAATAAATCAAAAAACTACTAAGCGTAAAGAAAATTTAGTCCATTTTTATCAAAACCTTTTTTAAAGCTATTAGAAACTAGGTTTTATCTAAATAAATACAAGAACATTACTATCTAAAAAAATAGCTTAAAAAGCTTTTTAAATACAGCTTTAAAAATTAGGAATATTTATAAAAAAAAACATTTCAATAAGAAAAAAAAATACTTTAATTCACAAAAAATACAATAAAAATATTGTGAGATTATTTTTTTTCATTTGTAACAATAATAACCACTATGTAGTAATCATTAGACTTTCGAAATATTTGGAGATCTACTTTTAATTTCTAAAAAATTACATCTGAAAATTGAATTGAAATAATTAAAAAATTGATATCTAAATAAATAGAAAAAAATTATACTATTCTGTAGTAATTATATGATGTTTTTGTCGTGGTTTTGTAGTACTTATAAAAAACTAATAATTTAAAAAGTTATTTATGTTGCAGTCTCAAAATATAACTGATAGATTGAATAAAAAACTAAGGAAAAATACTTATTACTTTTTGATATTATTTTTTATTTAAAAATAATCCATATTTACAAATAAGAGCTTTGAGCAATGCTGAGAATGAATTTACACCATGTAATAAAATGTCTTTCAATATTATAAAAGTAAAATTAAGAAATAAATCTACTTTGAATTACATATCAAATATATCTTTAAAAACTACTTAAACACCAAACAATAATTTCATTTTTTTCAAAATACTGTAAAATCTATAGCATACTTGGTTAAGTTCCCCGATTCCCTTTATAAAGCCGTCTAAAAGAATTTTTTAGACGGTTTTTGTTTTTAAATTAGAAGAAATTGACAGTAACTTTTTTCGCTAACTTTGTGTCATAAAAAAACGTTTATTATGTCAATATCAGATTTATATTCAAAAGGAAAACATTTACAAGAAATTGGTCATTTTGCAAGTATCATAAAAATTGCAATAGTAGACAATGTAATTACTAAAGAAGAACAAAAATTACTTGATAGAGCTGCTAAAAAATTAAACATAAGTGATGAAGAATATCAAAAGATATTAAAAAACCCTGAAAAGTACCCAGTAAATCCTCCTATTGAGTATGAAGAACGAATTGCACGATTGTATACGCTAACAAAAATGATTTTTGCAGATGAAAAAATTGATAAAAAAGAAGTAGGTATTCTTAATAAAATTGCCGTCGCTTTAAATTTTCCTTTACAAAATATTGAAAAAATATGTGATGAAGCTATTCATTTGGTTCTAAATGATGATGATCTAACCATTTTTAATTCAGCTATTAAAAAAGTAAATCAGAATTTATAATTATACTATTTTTACATTTTATAAGTTATACTATATAATATATCCTTAATTCATGAAAAAACTCTTCATTGTAGTTGCTTTATTTTTAATTACCGGATCCATTTTAGGTCAAAATTTAAATGATACTTGGCAAGTTGGTTTTGGTGCTGGTATCACTAAATTTAGTTCAAAAGATGCTGGTTTTATTGGAGATGCAACTATTTTTCAAGTTCCTCGTTTTAATTTAACAGCTCCAATCGGTAAACATTTTTCTATTGATGCAGCCCTATCCTTCAATACTATTGACGATATAGGTATTATTAAAAATTCTGTTTCTTACTTTTCAATGGATGGATCTTTTCGTTATAATTTAGATGCTATTTTAAAAAATTTTGCACCTTATATTTTTGTTGGTGGAAGTGTAGTAGATTCTGAACGAAAAATGACACCTACATTAAACTTAGGAGTAGGAGGAGTTTTTTGGATATCAAAACGAATAGGAGTAAGCCCACAAATTTATTATAAGCATTCTTTTGAGGGTTATGAAAGTATGCGTTCTCATGTACAAGGAACAATGAGCCTTATTTTCAAATTAGATTGGAGAAATATTTTTAATAAAGGTAATCAAGTAACCACTACAAAAGGTGGATTCTGTTTCTAGCAAAAAACATAAAAAGCGGCTTATAAATTAGCCGCTTTTTTTATATTATAAATTATTAATTGCATTTTGAATTCTTTCTATTGTAGCCTTTTTTCCAATCATTTCCATGATATCAAATAAATGAGGTCCTTTTAAAGCTCCCACTAGACTTAGACGTAAGGGTTGCATAACTTTACCGAAACCTATTTCTCTTTCAGAAATCCATTTTTTAACTATTTCTTCAATATTCTCTGAATTAAAATCAATTATTGACTCTATTACAATAATCAATTCTTTCATAAGATCTGGTGTAGATTCTTTCCATTGCTTTTTAACTGCCTTTGTATCGTAATCCGAAGGAGTTTCATAAAAGAAACTAGCTAAATCCCAAAAATCAGAGACAAAAATAGCTCTTTCTTTAACTAAAGAAATTACTTTTTCTGTATAACTGTGTTCAAATTTTAATCCTTTTTCGGCCAGTATTAGTTCAAATGCATCTGACAATTCAGTATTTGATTTTAGTTGCATATACTGTTGGTTAAACCATTTCGTTTTATCTGGATTAAATTTGGCTCCAGATTTACTAACTCTTTGTAAATCAAAAACTTCAATTAATTCAGTTAAAGAAAATAATTCCCTTTCTGTACCAGGGTTCCACCCTAAAAAAGCCAACATATTAATAAAAGCATCCGAAAAATACCCATCTTCTTTGTATCCTCTTGATATATCACCTTTTTCTTCATTTACATATTTTAATGGAAAAACAGGAAACCCTAATTTATCACCATCTCTTTTACTTAATTTCCCTTTACCAACTGGCTTTAAAATAAGAGGCAAATGTGCAAATTTTGGTGACTTCCAATCAAAAGCTTTATAAAGTAATGTATGAAGTGGGAGAGAAGGCAACCACTCTTCACCACGAATTACATGTGAAATTTGCATGAGATGATCGTCTACAATATTAGCGAGATGATAAGTAGGCATTCCATCAGATTTATACAACACTTTGTCATCTAAAGTGCTTGTATTCACCGAAATTGTTCCACGTATTTCATCCTCCATAACTAAAATTTCATCTTGAGGAGTTTTAAAACGAATTACAAATTTTTCTCCAGCATTGATTTTTTTCTGTACCTCGTCTTTAGATAATGCTAATGAATTTTGAAGTTTTTCACGGTTATGCCAGTTATAAATAAAGGTTTTACCATTTTCTTCATTATTTTTTCTATACGCATCTAACTCTTCATTAGTATCAAAGGCATAGTATGCCCAATTATTTTTTATAAGTTGATCAGCATATTGTTTATATAAATCTTTACGTTCTGACTGACGATAAGGCCCATATTTTTCATTTTTACCAGGTCCTTCATCAAATGGAATATTACACCATTCCAATGAGTCTATAATATACTTTTCTGCATTGGCTACATAGCGTGTTTGATCGGTATCTTCAATTCTTAACACAAAAGTTCCATTATGCTTTTTAGCAAATAAATAGTTGAATAATGCAGTTCTTACTCCTCCCATATGAAGGGGTCCTGTTGGACTTGGAGCAAATCGTACTCTTACGTTGTCAGTCATTTTAATTAAATTCTTTTAATAATCTGTTTGTATGAAACTGGTTCATTCCTAAGGCAACGCAAAGATAACTTTATCTTATAAACTCATTGCATATTTTTACTATCGAAGTGAAATTTAAAAAACTTTTAGGAACATAGTAATAATTAAAAACTAGATATTCTGAAATTCAAAAAATACAAGACAAAATTGATTCCAGATATAAAATCAAAAAAGACCTCCAAATGGTGGTCTTTTAAATAAAATATCCATCTATTTTTAATCTAAATTTTGTAATATATACCAAAACTAAAAGCAGGCTTTCTAGCAACATTTCTTCCACCAAACGCGCCTCCAATTCCGGCATTTGCTCCAAAATTATCATTAATTTCTCCAATCAGTTTTAATCCGAAAGCAGCATAGCTCTGGTTATTTACATACAATCCTGTTAAAACATTACTAATTGGAATCACAGTTTCTCCATTTTGAAAAGAAGCAACACCATCCAAAAATCCAGCAACCCATAACCAATCAACAGCCTTGTAACCAAGTTCTCCACCTAGTTTATAAGCACTACTGTAATCATTTGTTCTAATATCTACTCCAGTAAATGCTTGAATATACCAACTATTAAACCCTCTTCCAACAAGTACTAAGGGTGTAATTGTCCATGCATCGTATCCAGTACGAAGACCTGTTGTAGTATTATACGTACCCGTATTTGCCTCAATACCTATTTGCCCAGAGATCAACCATTTTTTATTGTAAAAATTATGTTTTACCCCTAATTGTATATTCCCAAAAGATGATTCTGATCCTTCAGAGGTTATTGCAGTATTAAGAGTAGAGTTTCCTGATTTTACCATTTTAAAAGGTATGTTAGCGAAAAGAGACGTTTTATCTGACATACCATATTCTGCGTACAGTTGTAATGTATTGTCCGTAATCTCTCTGTCAGTGCTATAATCTGGATTTCCAAATAATTCTTTATAATTTGAAATTGAAGAAAAAGTTATTTGTAAATAGGCTTCATTTTTATTTTTTGTCCAAGGACTTTGAGCAAATAATGTGCCTGTAAAGGCCAGTGCTAGAATGATTTTTATGTTTTTCATATGTTTGATTTTAATTATAATACTTATTAATTGAGTTAGTTAATAATTTACTAACATTATACTATAGTAGAAGCAAGTAATATTCCCTTACACTTTTTTTTATATTAATTAAATGTAAATGTAGTATTTTTATAAGTTATATTATAATGACATTCTTAACACTTTACTTACCTAAAAAACATTTTAAAGCAAACAAAAAATAGTAGTAAACTAAAGGTTGTTTAAAAAACAAAATAACTAGTAAAGGAATGTTAAATTTTATATTCTTTAAGGAAATAGTGATTTTACAAAAAAATCATACGGCACATAGATGTTTCAAAGCCTTAATTATATAAGAATTAATTATTCAATTTATTAAAAACTGAAAGAGTAAATAAAATAAATCAAGAAAACAGATGGAAAATTTTAAAAAAATTGAGCTAAAATTAAACCAGTTTAGTAAAAAATACTACACCAATGAACTTATAAAAGGAACTTTATTATTTATTTCTCTTGGGGTAATTTACCTATTCATAACCTTATTCATTGAATTTTTTTTATGGTTAGATACAAGTTTGAGAACATTACTTTTCTGGTTATTCATAACAGTTGAAGTTATTTTATTAATGCGATTTATTCTTTTCCCCTTATTCAAAATTGTTGGTTTAAAAAAAGGTATTTCTTCCGAAGAAGCTTCAAAAATAATAGGAAAACATTTTCCTGAAGTTAATGATAAATTGATTAATATTCTACAATTAAAAAGTCATACAGAACAGTCCGAATTACTTTTAGCAAGTATTTCTCAAAAATCTGAAGAAATTCATCCAATACCGTTTTCAAACGCTGTTAATTTTAAATCTAACTTTAAATATCTAAAATATACATTAATTCCTATTTTCATTTGGCTTTTCACTCTTTTAACTGGGATTAATTCAAAACTCAATCAAAGTTTTGAGCGCGTTATGAACCCCAGAAAAGCATATACTCCTCCGAGCCCTTTTTATTTTTTTCCAACAACATCTAATTTCTCTGTTATAAAAGGAAAATCAATTACAATATATTTTGAGACAAAAGGTGAGTTTATTCCTCAAGAAGCTAAAGTTCATTTTAATGGTCAACAATACTACATGCAACATGACGGTAACGGTCTTTTTTCATATACTTTCAATAATGTTCAAAACTCTTTCTCTTTTTTCATAAAAGCGAATAATGTTAAATCAAGAGCATATTTACTTAAAACTATAAATACTCCTTCAATACAAAACATTACTCTAAAACTTATATATCCAGCATATTTAGACAAAAAAAATGAAACTATTCAGAACGCATCAAATTTAATTGTTCCACAAGGAACATTTATAACCTGGAAGATTAAAACATCTGATACAGATACGCTTAAATTTAATTCGCAGAAAATAAATAAAGAATTTATTCAAGATTCAAAAAACATATTCACACTAGAAAAGCAAGTTTTAGAAACACTTGACTATACTTTATCAACCTCTAATAAAGACCTAAAAAATTATGAGGAACTGCAATTTAAAATTAATGTTATAAAAGATGATTTTCCTGATATTGAAATAAAAACGAATATTGATAGTATTACCAGAGGTAATGCCCAATTTTTAGGTCAAATTTCTGATGATCATGGAATATCAAAACTAGAAGTAATTTATAGTGATCAAAAAAATAAAGAAGATGTAAATATTCAAATCATTAAAACTAATAGAGAAACTATTCAGAGTTTCTTCTATGAATTTCCTAACAATTTAAATTTAAAGAATGATGTAAATTATGAAATCTATTTTAAAGTATATGATAATGATGGTGTAAATGGTAGTAAATATACAATTAGCAGGAAATTTTATTATCGTCAAAAATCTGCACATGAAATAAAAGAGGAGCTTTTACAAGAACAAAAAAACCATATAAATAAATTAGAAAATTCATTAAAAAAACAAAAAGAAACTAAAAAAGAAGTAGACAAAATACAGTTAGAACTTCAAAATAAAAAAAATATTAGCTGGAGTGATCAAAAAAACATCAAAGACTTAATAAAACGCCAACAACAATATAAACAAATAATGGAGCGTCAGGCGGAAAAAATAAAACAAAATTTGGAAGAGAAAAAAGAAAATACTCCCTCATTAAAAGAAAAAAAAGAAAATTTAAAAGAAAGAATAGAGGAATTAAAAAAAATAAACAAACAACAAAAGCTGCTTAATGAACTAAAAGAATTAGCTGATAAGTTAAAAAAAGAAGATCTTATAAAGAAAACAAAAGAGCTAGCCGAGCAGAATAAACAAAAAGAAAGGAGTTTAGAAAGGATCCTTGAAATGACCAAACGTTATTATGTTGAGCAGAAAATGAATCAAATTAAAGAAAAACTTGATCAACTATCGGAAAAGCAGGAGGATTTATCTAAAAAAGAAAATGATATTAAAAAACAAGAAGAGTTAAACGAGGACTTTAAAAATTTAAAAAAGAATATAGACGAACTTGAAAAAGAAAATAAAGATTTAAAAGAACCAATGGACATTCCGTCAATGGAAGAAATGGAAAAACAAGCTGAACAAGAAATGAAAGAATCATTAAACAATATGAATCAACAAAAAAGTTCGCAAGCAAAGCAAAATCAAAAAAAAGCTGCTCAAAAAATGAAAGAAATGAAGGATATGATGACCAATTCAATGCAATCGATGAGCGCTGAAATGGAAGAAGAAAACATGGAGAGTTTAAGACAAATACTTGAAAATTTGGTAACATTCTCATTTGGCCAAGAGGAATTAATGAATGAGTTTACAAATACGAATACAGCGCATCCAAGTTTTGGGAAAAATATTAAAAAACAAAATCAATTAAAAACTTACTTTGAACATATTGACGACAGCTTATTTACTTTATCAATGCGAGTACCTAGTATAAGTACTAAAATTCAAGAAGAATTAGCAAATGCTCATTACAATATTGATCAATCATTAGATAATCTTACAGAAAACAGAATAACGAATGGTATCTCAAATCAACAATACGTAATGACTTCAGCAAATACACTTGCTGATATGTTAAGCGACACACTTGATTCAATGCAAAACCCACAGCAGGGAATGGGACAGGGTAAAGGAAAAAAAGGCAAAGGAGATTCTTTTAGTTTGCCTGATATTATTCAAAAGCAGAGTGAACTAATGGAAAAAATGAAAAATGCTATTAAAAAAGGAGAAAAAGGAAACCCTAAAGAAGGAAAAGGTAAGCAACCAGGTGAAGGTGAAGATCAAAATGGAGCGCAAGGAAAAAATGGTAAAAACGGAGAAGAAATGAGCGGTGAATTATATGAAATATTCAAAGAACAATCTAGATTAAGACAGCAACTAGAAGATGCTATAGGTAAGGGGAAAGAAGGTACAGGTAATTCAAAAAAAGCAATTCAAAAAATGGAAGAGTTAGAAAATAAAATTTTAGAAAATGGCTTTAATAAAGAGAATATTAAAAGAATGCAGAATCTAAAATATGAATTATTAAAGTTAAATAAAGCATCTTTTGATCAAGGTAAAAAACAAGAACGTGAATCAAATACCAATATAAGGGAGTACATTAATAACATTGAAAAAGAACTTATTTTCAAAAAGCAGTATAACAATCAAACAGAAATATTAAATAGACATTCGTTACCTTTGCATCAAAATTATAAACAGAAAGTTAAACAATACTTTACAACTACAAAAAAAGAGAAGACATCTAAAAATTAATTATAAATAAAAATTTTAGATAAAAATATTTTCAACAAATCAAATGATAGAATTTAATTACGAAATAGACTTTAAATTAACGAATGAAAAAAGCACTAGTTCTTGGATACAAAAATGTATTCAAGACGAAGCTGGCTCTCTCGGTGAGATCAATTATATTTTTTGTGATGATGCTTATTTACATAAAATCAATGTAGAATTTCTTCAACACGATACATTAACCGATATCATAAGCTTTGATTACTCTTTAGGTAGAAAAATCAGTGGAGATATATTTATATCAATTGAACGTGTTAGAGAAAATGCTAGTCTTTATAATGTTAATTTTGATAATGAACTTCATCGCGTAATTATACATGGCATATTGCATTATCTAGGATATAAAGACAAATCTGATATAGAAAAAAAAAACATGAGAGAAAAAGAAAATAAATGTTTAAAAATTTTAAGTAAAATATAACCTAGTTCCACGTGGAACTTAAATTTATAAAATGAGTTTATATAATACCATATACGACGTTATAGTAGTAGGAGGAGGACATGCAGGTAGTGAAGCGGCAGCCGGTAGTGCCAATATGGGAGCTAAGACATTATTAATTACAATGAATTTGCAAAATATAGCACAAATGAGTTGTAATCCTGCCATGGGAGGAATCGCAAAAGGACAAATTGTGAGAGAAATCGATGCATTAGGTGGATACAGTGGGATAGTAACAGATAAAACAGCTATTCAATTTAAAATGCTTAATAAATCGAAAGGGCCCGCCATGTGGAGCCCCAGAGCTCAATCTGATAGAATGCAGTTTGCAGAATGCTGGAGAACTATGCTAGAACAGACGAAAAATCTGGATTTCTATCAAGATTCAGTTAATGGTTTATTATTTGAAAACAATAAAGTTATAGGTGTTAAAACAGCATTGGGTTTACAAATAAAGGCAAAAACTGTAATTGTAACAGCAGGAACATTCTTAAATGGATTAATCCATATTGGTGAAAAAACATTTGGTGGTGGTAGAGCAGGAGAGGGGGCATCAACTGGAATTACAGAAGATTTAATAAAAATTGGATTTGAATCAGGAAGAATGAAAACTGGCACACCACCTAGAGTAGATGGTAGATCTTTAGATTATTCGAAAATGACAGAACAACCTGGCGATGAAATACCAGAAAAATTCTCATACCTTCCAATTACAACTTCTCTAAAAAAACAAAGATCATGCTATCTAACATATACAAATCCGGAAGTACATGAAATATTAAAAGAAGGATTTGATCGTTCACCAATGTTTAACGGCAGAATTAAATCAACGGGACCTCGTTACTGTCCTTCAGTTGAAGATAAAATTAATCGTTTTTCGGAGAAAGAAAGACATCAAATATTTGTAGAACCAGAAGGCTGGAATACTGTAGAAATTTACGTAAATGGTTTTTCCACTTCATTACCAGAAGACATACAAGATAAAGCTATAAGAGCAATACCAGGATTTAAAAATGTAAAATTCTTTAGATATGGTTATGCTATCGAATACGATTATTTTCCACCAACACAATTAAAACATAATTTAGAAACCAAGAAAATAGAAAATCTATTTTTTGCTGGACAAATTAACGGAACAACTGGATATGAAGAAGCAGCTGCACAAGGGCTTATGGCAGGGATTAATGCAGCATTAAAAACCAAGAACAAGAAACCTTTTATATTAAAAAGAAGTGAGGCTTATATAGGTGTTTTAATTGACGACTTAATTACAAAAGGAACTGAAGAGCCATATAGAATGTTTACATCTAGAGCGGAATACAGGACTCTATTAAGACAAGATAATGCAGATTTAAGGTTAACGAATAAATCTTTTAACTTAGGTTTAGCCTCACAAGAAAGACTTAATAGGGTAAAAGAAAAAGAACTAAAAACAGAAAAGTTACTACAATTTATAAAAGAATTAAGTGTTTCGAAAGAAGAAATAAATCCAATTTTAGAAGCTAAAAATTTAGCGTGCATAAATCAATCAATGAAATTATATAAAATTGCTACAAGACCACAACTAGTATTTAATGATTTTAAAAACATAGAAAAATTAAATTCTTTTATAAGAGAAAACTCAATTGATGATGAAATTATTGAACAAGTAGAAATTCATTTAAAATACTCTGGTTATATTCAAAAAGAAAAAAATAATGCGGATAAACTTAATAGACTAGAAAATGTTCCTATTCCTTCATCATTTGATTACAGTAAAGTTAAATCACTTTCTTATGAAGCAAGAGAAAAATTAAACAAAATACAGCCTACTTCTATTTCACAAGCAAGTAGAATAAGTGGTGTATCACCAAGTGATATATCTGTTCTTTTAGTATATATGGGCCGATAATATATTAATATCTATACGATAAATAAAAATTTTCTTTAAAAAGAAAATCATTTATTGGAAACCAACTAATAAAATTAAATTTTATTAGTTGGTTTTATTTTAAAAAATAATAAATATTACGTAATTTTCACAAATGTTCCATGTGAAACGTTTGTGAAAATTACGTAATATTGTTCTCTATACATTAACTAATAATTCTTAACATTGAGAAAAGGCAAAGATCTTTACAAAAATTTAAAACCATATCTAAACTGTATTGATTATACAGTATCGAAAGAAAGCTATGAAGTAATGTATAATGAACAATTAAACATGCTAGTCACCTCTCCTTTACCAAAAGATTTACATAATTATTATGAAAGTACTAACTATATTTCTCATACAGATAGTAGGAAATCATTGGTAGATAAAGTTTACCAGTTAGTAAAAAAATACTCGTTACGAAAAAAACTAAATCTTATAAATAGTTTTGGTTTCAAAAATAAAACCATTTTAGATGTTGGTGCAGGTACAGGTGAATTTATAAAATATTGTAGCGAGCATAACTGGGAATCAGAAGGAATGGAACCTTCAGAAAAAGCAAGACTAATTGCTTTAAAAAAAGAAATACAATTGAAAGACTCTTTAGAAGAAATACCTGATAAAAAATACAATATAATAACGCTTTGGCATGCTCTAGAGCACATTACTGAATTACATTTATATATTGATAAGTTAAAAAAATCGCTTTCAAAAAATGGTAAACTTATCGTAGCCGTTCCTAATTTTGAAAGTTATGATGCATCATACTACAAACAATACTGGGCAGCCTATGATGTACCAAGACACGTATGGCATTTTTCAAAAATTTCGATGAATAAAATCTTTAAATTTCACGGATTAAAAATTATCAAAATTCGTCCAATGCTTTTCGATTCTTTTTATGTGTCGCTTCTAAGTGAAAAATATAAATCCGGAAAAATAAATTACATTAAAGCTTTTTACATAGGACTGAAATCTAATATCAAAGCCATTGGTAAAAACAACTATTCATCTTTAATATATATCATTGAAAAAGAAGAATAATCATTTTTAATTGATTTAAGGATATATTATACAAACTATCATAGATGTATATGAAAAACAAAAAAAACTGCTTAAAACTAATTTAAACAGTTTTTTTAAATAAAGATAACATATTATAAAATAATAAGTATAAATAAAATTTATTTTAACAAATACATACCTAATACTGTAATAATAAAATAAACAGCTAAGGTCATTGCTCCAGCATAATCTTTTGCTAATCTTTGACCAATAAGTAAAAATACTAAAGTTAATGATGATAATTGTACACCTAATAGAGCTAAATCTTTAGACCCTGTAGTAACCAAATTAAAAATACCTATAAACATAAAAGCACCAGCTGTTATTTCCATAACAAGAATAATAGATAATAAAATAGAAACCATATTTTTCAATGGTGAATTTTTAAAATGATCTTTAATAAATGATAAATTTCCAGACCAGTCAGTTACTTTATCAACACCTGATTGCAAAAAAGTTGCTACCAAAAACAATAAAATTAAAATTTGTGTTAGATTAGATTTAATAAGTTCCATATGTTGTTTTTTGCAAATATAACTTTATCATAATGAACAAACCTCCTAAATAAAAATTACTTAATGAAACAAAAGAAAATGTATCTTTAACAAACTAATTATAATATCTTTTGTTATGTCATTTTTTTCAGTTCCTATACTATTTATAGTAATAATTCTATTATTATCGTCTTTCTTTGTTATTAAACAACAAACTGCCGCAATTGTTGAACGTTTTGGTAAGTTTCAAAGCATTCGTCACTCAGGATTACAACTTAAAATTCCTTTAGTTGATAAAATTTCAGGAAAGCTTAGTTTAAAAATTCAACAATTGGATGTTATAGTTGAAACTAAAACCTTAGACGATGTTTTTGTTAAATTAAAAGTATCTGTTCAATATAAAGTTATTAAAGAAAAAGTTTACGAGGCCTTTTATAAACTAGATTACCCTCATGATCAAATTACTTCTTATGTATTTGATGTTGTTCGTGCAGAAGTACCTAAAATGAGATTAGACGATGTTTTTGTCAATAAAGATGATATAGCTATTGCTGTTAAATCAGAATTAAACAATGCCATGATGGAGTATGGCTATGATATTATAAAAACTCTAGTTACAGATATTGATCCAGACGCACAGGTAAAAGAAGCAATGAATAGAATTAATGCTTCTGAAAGAGAAAAAGTTGCGGCACAATACGAAGGAGACGCACAACGTATTTTAATAGTAGAAAAGGCAAAAGCTGAAGCAGAAAGTAAAAGATTACAAGGGCAAGGTATTGCTGATCAAAGAAGAGAAATAGCAAGAGGTTTGGAAGAATCTGTTGAAGTTTTAAACAAGGTAGGAATAAATAGTCAAGAAGCTTCCGCTTTAATAGTAGTAACACAACATTATGACACTTTACAAGCTATAGGAGCCGATACAAATAGTAACTTAATTCTACTACCAAACTCACCACAAGCCGGAAGTGATATGTTAAATAATATGGTAGCTAGTTTTACTGCAAGTAATCAAATAGGTGAGGCAATGAAAAACGCTAAGAATAGAAAAAAAAATGATTAAATAATAATGAATACAACTTGAACAATAAACAAAAAGCGAATCAAATGATTCGCTTTTTGTTTATAATTTATGATTTAGTATCTTCGTCTGAATCCGATTTTGTTGCATCTTTAAACTCTTTAATGCCTGTTCCCAATCCCCTCATAAGCTCAGGTATTTTCCTACCACCAAACATTAATAAAACAAGTGCAACGATAATAGCAATTTGCCATGGTCCTACAAGTCCTAAAAAAATATTAAATGCATTCATTTTAAAATAATTTTTTTACAAAGATACAAAATTAACTTCTGTGTTCTATTACCCCTCCAATTACTTTTTTCTCTTTCAAAACCTCGGGCTTCCCTTTATAAAAAATTGAGCCACCAAAAGATACCTTAGCATCAAGTGTTTCACCTGAATTAACTTCTGCTTTAGCTCCTGAGCCAGCTCTAATAATGTTCATTGCTGCTACCTTTAAATTGTATCCATGATAATTAGCACCTAAATCTACATTTACTGATTGGTTTTTACTAGAACCTGAAAGTTTAATTACAGAACCTGAAGTACTTTTTACCTTCAAATGTTTAACATTAATAACCATATTAATAAATGCACCTTCTTGAGCCTTTATCTGAACAGATTGCTGTTCTAAACTCTTTGCCGTCATCACAGCACCTTCATTCGCATCAATAATCTCTATATCATTAGCGTAGTGCAGAACTACTTTAGCTTTACCATCCGCCGTTGTTTCAGGAAATGATAACGAAATTTTTAATTTATCATTATCTAACTTAAATCTCACTTTGTCAGACTTAATACCTGATACAATAGCTTCATTTTTATTCGACCTGATTAGGTCAATAGTTATACCGTTATAGACTTTTAATACTTTAAAAGACCCTAAATCTTTTGTTATTTTATTTTGAGCACAAATAAAAAAACTAACAAAAAACATGCTAAAAAAAATATTTCTTTTCATTTTATTTATATTTTAACAACTCTTCAATTACTTATGATAAAATTAATAATTGTCAATCGTAGTAATACTGTAAGGGCAATTTTATGAATTTATTATTAGTTATTAATAAACTTTAACTTAATACTAATTCGAAGTCGAGATGCTTTCGTTCTAAATCTGTATGCTTTACCTTAACAACAACATTGTCTCCTAATTGAATTGTATTTTTAGTTGCCTGTCCAACAATAGCGTATTGGCTTTCGTCAAAAATATAATAATCATCTTTTATATCTTTAATTCGAATCATTCCTTCACATTTATTAGCTATAATCTCAACATAAACCCCCCATTCGGTAACACCTGAAACAACTCCATCAAATTTTTGATTTTTGTGGTCTTGCATATATTTTACCTGCATATATTTTATAGAATCACGTTCAGCTTTAGATGCTAGTTCTTCTCTTTTAGACGAGTGTTTACATCGCTCTTCATAAATTTCTACTTTGGGTGATTTTTTTCCTTCTAAATAGTGTTGTAATAACCTATGTGTCATGACATCAGGATATCTTCGTATTGGAGAAGTAAAATGAGAGTAATAATCAAAAGCGAGACCATAATGACCTATATTTTGAGTTGTATATTCAGCTTTACTCATAGATCTTATGGTTAATGTTTCAACCATATTTGCTTCTCCTTTTCCATGTACATCACTTAAAAGTTTATTAAGGCTTTTAGAAGTTTTTTCTTTTGTTTCTGTGTTAATTTTATATCCGAATTTATTTACTATATTCTGTAATGAAGCTAGTTTTTCTACATCAGGTTCATCATGAACTCTATAAATAAAAGTTTTATTAGATGCTTTACCTTTGGAAAATCCTATAGCTTCAGCAACTTTTCTGTTAGCCAATAACATAAATTCTTCTATTAATTTATTTGCATCTTTTGATTCTTTAAAAAAAACTCCAACGGGATTTGATTTTTCATCCAAATCAAATTTCACTTCAACCTTATCAAAAGAAATCGCCCCTTCATCCATTCTTTGTTTGCGTAATATTTTAGCTAATTTATCTAATGTTAAAATGGCATCAACTATATTATTATCAACACTATATTTTTCACCTGTTAATGAAACTTCCTCAGAAATTTCGTTACTTTCAGAATCAATAATATATTGAGCTTCTTCATATGCAAATCTTTTATCTGAATAAGTAATCGTGCGTCCAAACCATTGATTCATAATTTGCGCCTTTTCATTTATTTCAAATACTGCAGAAAAAGTTAGTTTTTCCTCATTAGGACGAAGTGAACATACACCATTCGATAATATTTCTGGCAACATAGGCACAACCCTATCCACTAAATATACAGAGGTAGCTCTTTCGTATGCCTCTCTATCTAAATCAGTTCCTTCTTGAACATAGTGAGAAACATCTGCTATATGTACTCCTATTTCATAATTTCCATTATCTAATTTGGTAAAAGATAGTGCGTCATCAAAATCTTTAGCATCTTTTGGATCTATCGTAAAAGTTAAATCATTTCTAAAGTCTCTTCTTATAGAAATATCATCTTCAGTTATTTGAATAGGAAGTTTTTTTGCTTCTTCTTCAATTTCAGGAGGAAAGTCATACGGAAGTCCATATTCTAACAAAATTGAGTGAATCTCTGTATCATGTTCTCCTGGCTTTCCTAATATATCTAATATTTTACCAAAAGGATTCTTTGAGTTTTCCGGCCAGTCAGTAATTTTAATTAGAACTTTATCACCGTTAACTGCTCCATTAATTTTACTTTTAGGTATAAAAATATCAGTATACATTTTATTGCTATCAGGCAGAACAAAACCAAAATTTTTACTCATCTGTAAAACCCCAACGAACTCTTTTTTAGCACGTTTTATAACTTCTACTACATCTGCCTCAGTTTTATTACTGCGTCTTTTTTTATAAACATAAGCTCTTACAGTATCATTATGTAATCCATGACCTAAATTAACAGAGGGTACAAAAATATCTTCATCAAAATCATCACATATAAAATAGGCATTACCATTTGAGGTAGTATCTAATGTACCTGTATAATATTTTCGATCTTCATTGATTTTATATTTTCCACGTTCTGTCTCGATAATTTTTTTTGTAGCTAAAAACTCATTTAGCTTTTTTATAACAAGATTCTTTCCCTCTGAATCACTTATTTCAAGCTGTGATGCAAGTTGTTTATAATTATAGTTCTTATTACTATCTTTATTTAGGATTTTTAATATTTTCCTTCCTAAGTCTTTTATAGTTCTTCCTTTTCTTTTTGGTATTTTTTTCTTTCTAGTCATTAATCTAGCGTCTTAAAATTTTTTGCAAATTACAAATTAATTTCTTATTAAACTTTTTGTACTTTTCTGATTTAGATTTTACTTACTAAAATATGACTCAAAAATGGTATGCTATTGCTAACCCGATTGCCGGAAAGAATAATTATAAACAACAACATATTAAAATTCATTCCTATTTAAAATATTTCAATATTGAATATGAATTTAAAATAACAGAGTATCATAAACACGAAATTGAAATAGTTTATGATGCTATAAGAAAAGGGTACACTCATTTTATTTCAATTGGAGGAGATGGAACTCTTCATTACATAGTTAACGGAGTAATGAAGCAAAATATAATCTCTCAAAACAAAATTGTAATAGGAGTAATTCCAATAGGTACGGGAAATGATTGGATAAAAACCTACAATATTGATAACGATATTAAAAAATCAATAGAGATTATAAAAAAAGTAAATACAGAATATCAAGATATAGGTTTCTTAGAGTTAAAGAATACCTCAAGATATTTTAATAATGTAGCTGGAATAGGTTATGATGGTTATATTGTTAGTAATATGGATAAATTAAAAAATTTAGGAGCCATTTCCTATTTGATAAGTAGTATTTCAGCGATTATATCTTATAAAAAAAATAAATATGAAATAAAAGTAAACAATGAAACAATAAAAGAAAAATGCTTAATGATACTATTTGGTATTTGTAAATATTCTGGTGGCGGAATGAAATTAACAAGTTATTCAAGTTCATCAAATGGATTGTTTGATATTACAATTGCTAAAAATCTAAATATATTAGATTTGATTAAGAACTTACGAGGTTTATACAATGGTTCCATTATAAACCATAAAAAAATTTCAACATACAAAAGTACGTCGTTGTTAATAGTTCCTAAAAATCAAAATCTAAGTAGTTTTATAGAAGCCGATGGAGAGTTAGTAGGTAGTGGTTCCGTTAAAGTTTCTATTTATAACAAAGCAATTCAATTTGTTGTTAATAAACCTTTTTATGGTTAAATACAATATTAAGTGGCATATGAAAGTAATACTTAAATATAGAAATAGCTCTTCTAATTTTTTTATTCCACCAAGACTGCTGCAGATAAAGTAATTAATTTGAAAGAAACCATAGTTTACTAGCCAACGAATCTAAACCAATACTCTATATTAAAGTATATAGCATTATACCTTTCTTAACTAAAATTCCAGACTACTTTCTTTTAAATAAATTTTAATTGTAAAATCATGTTATTAACATCTAATATTATAATACAAATAGAATTTAAAAATTTAAAAAATATATATTAATTATTATAGTGTGTGAATATGTAGAGTAAAAAAATGAAATAATAATTGTTTTTCTGATTTATTAAAAATCATTAACATATTATAAATAGAGTAAGTCTTTTAAAACTATACATTTATTGAGGTTATCAACAATGTTATTAAATACTATTTCACTATTTTTTATTGATTAAAAGTTTAATATTTTATGTAAATAAACTGTAAAAAAAATGTTGATAAATGTTAGTTAAAAACTAAGAAAAAAAGTTGCTTAATTGAAAGTTGTAATTGTATTGAAAAAAAACTAAACAAACACAAATTTATTTTTTAAAATATACCAATAGTTTTTAACATTTTTATTTTTTATTGAAATACCTTGATAGTAAAGGACTTATTAAAGGTTTTCAAAAAAGTATTGATAATTACTGTTGACAACCACTAATAACCTTACTTTTGTAGTTCACAACTTAATTAAAATCAATAAATTATGACAATAGCAATTGGTAATGATCATGCTGGTACTGATTATAAGTTTGAGATAGTTAAACTCTTGGAAGAATTAGGACATACGGTTATAAATTTTGGAACCGATACGAACGATAGCATGGATTATCCTGACTCTATTCATCCTACTTCAGATGCTGTTGAAAAAGGTAAAGCAGAAATTGGTATTATACTCTGTGGAAGTGGAAATGGTGCGCAAATAACTGCTAATAAACACCAAGGTGTGAGAGCAGCTTTGTGTTGGAATAATGAACTGGTTGAATTGGCACGTCAACACAATAATTCAAATATATTGGCAATTCCTGCACGTTTTGTTTCATTACATCAGGCTCTAGGTTTTGTGAAGATATTTTTGTCTACCGAGTTTGAAGGTGGTCGTCATGAAAATAGAGTTAATAAAATAGCATGTAATCAATAATGAATTTTGTAGTAAAAACATTTTCTGAATTAACAACGTCCGAATTATATAGAATTCTACAATTGCGTTCGGAAGTTTTTGTTGTGGAACAAGATTGTGTATACCAGGATCTTGATGGAAAAGATCAAAAGGCTTTGCATGTAATTGGAACCAAAGAAGAGAAAATTATAGCATATACGCGTTTGTTTGATAGTGGACAGTATTTTGATACTTCAAGTATAGGTAGAGTTGTTGTAGATCAATCGCAACGAAAGTTTGGATATGGACACGATTTAATTAAAGCCTCTATTAAAGCTGTTAATAACTACTATAATACTCAGGAAATCAGTATATCAGCACAAACGTATTTGTTGAAATTTTATACTTCCCATGGTTTTGAAACTATCGGAGAAGAATACTTAGAAGATGGTATACCACATGTTAAAATGATAATAAAAAATAAAAAGCTTTCCAATTAAGGAAGCTTTTTATTTTTAAGAAACTAATATTTCTTTATGATATTCTATTAAGTTATCTATTGGCTTTGCAATAATGCCTGTAATTTGAACTCCATTTTTCTTTGCTTCTTCTCTTAACAAATCTCCAAAATAAAATGCAATAGACCCAATAAAATAAATTGGCGTGTCTTTACTTTTTTTGTAATTTAAAACATGATAAAGAAAAAACTTTTTAAAACCATTCATTACTAGTTTTCTTATATATGAATCATTTTGATGATTGAACATGAATTTAGCAAAAGAAGCTAAATACTTATTAGGATTATCTATTTTATACAAGTTAGACTTAATTACATCAGGAGTTAAATCAAATTCATCACTCATAGCAGCAGCAATTTCACTAGGCATTTTTTTGTAAAAGAAGTCTCTGATTAAACGTTTCCCAAAATAATTTCCGCTCGCTTCATCCATTATAATGTATCCTAATGATGGAGCAATACACGTTATAGATTCTCCATTATAATAGCAGCTATTAGCTCCTGTTCCTAAAATACATACAATGGCTTTTTCATTTTTTGCAGAGGCATATACTGCTCCTAATATATCTTCTTCAACTGTTATTTTTTTGGTATTTTGAAAGAAATTTTTTAGAATTTCATTTAAAATTATTTTTGGAGAAGAGGTTCCAAGTCCTGCACCATAAAAGTAAATTTCAGAAATTAATGTCCTGTACTCCATTAATTCAGAAGAACTTTCTAAACGTGATTGTAATTCTAAAGAAGAAACAACATTAGGATTGAGCCCTAAAGTACTTGTTCTAAATATTTCATTTTTATCATTGTCTATGGCTACCCAGTCAACTTTTGTAGAGCCACCGTCTGCTACTAAAATCATTATTTACAGTTTAATAGGTTTTAAATAATTGTCAATTATTTTCATAATTTATATGAATCATTACAGAAAAGTTTTCTATTTCTCATAGAAAAAAAATGAGTTCAAATATAAAAATATGTTTATTAATGAGTTAATTTTTTAGACAGGTTACGTAAATTTAAGGATTTAAAAACAATTAATTATCAATCAAATTTTTTATAACTCATTTAAAACTTATGTCATAAAACATTTTTTATTTGTTAATAAATCATTTTTTTTAGTAAAATATAAGTTATATGTACTAAGTAAAAACTAATAATATTTTAAGTAAAAAACAGTAAGTTTTTTATAACTTAGCATTTCTTATTTTTTATTAAAAAGTTTTTAGCAGATTTTATGGCAGCAGATAAAGAGAAAGAAGCGAAATTAAAAGCGCTTCAACTTACTTTGGATAAGTTAGATAAAACTTATGGTAAAGGTACAGTAATGAAACTAGGTGATAGTCAGATTGAAGATATAGACGCAATTTCTTCTGGATCACTTGGGTTAGACTTAGCGTTAGGAGTTGGAGGTTATCCAAGAGGTCGAATTATAGAAATATATGGACCAGAATCTTCTGGTAAAACAACTTTAACAATACATGCAATAGCTGAGGCTCAAAAAAGTGGTGGAATTGCTGCTTTTATTGATGCCGAACACGCTTTTGATCGTTTTTACGCAGAAAGTCTAGGAGTTGACGTTGATAATTTGATTATATCACAGCCAGATCATGGTGAACAGGCACTTGAAATTGCTGATAATTTAATTAGATCTGGAGCTATTGATATTGTTGTGGTAGATTCTGTAGCTGCCTTGACCCCAAAATCTGAGATTGAAGGAGAAATGGGAGATTCTAAAATGGGACTCCATGCTCGTTTAATGTCTCAGGCTCTACGTAAATTAACAGCAACCATAAGTAAAACGAACTGTACAGTTATATTTATCAATCAGTTAAGAGAGAAAATAGGAGTAATGTTTGGAAATCCAGAGACAACAACTGGTGGTAATGCTCTTAAATTTTACGCTTCTGTTCGATTAGATATAAGAAGACGAACTCAAATTAAGGATGGTGATAAAGTTGTTGGTAACAGTACTAAAGTTAAAATTGTAAAAAATAAAGTTGCTCCACCTTTTCAACAAGCAGAATTTGATATTATGTATGGTGCAGGAATTTCGAAGGTAGGGGAAGTATTAGATATTGGTGTAGATTACAATATTATTAAGAAGAGTGGATCTTGGTTTAGTTATGGAGATACTAAATTAGGTCAGGGAAGAGATGCTGTAAAAGGGATCATTAAAGATAATCCTGAGTTGATGGATGAGCTTGAAAATAAAATTAAAGAAGCTATTGAAAATCAAGAGTAAAAAATGAAATGATAGTTTTAGCCATCATCAAAAAATAATTAAATGAAAAGCTACTATATATTTTATTAGTAGCTTTTTTATTTTTTTAGATGCTTATGTGAAATGTTGCGGCTTTGATAAAAATATTTTTACTTTTACAAAGTAGGCTATTTAAATTTTAAAATAAATTTATTTTTAATATTTCAATAGAATGAATACAAGTATAATTATTTCAGATTTAATAAAATTAAGTGTTGTAAAAACGTCAGATGTTACCGTCATGTATGCTCTAATGAAAGAAGTTTATTCACTGGCGTATGGGCATTTTTGGAAGGACAATGGAAATTGGTTTGTTCAAAAACAGTACGGTAAGCAAAACATTTTAAAAGAAATTTTAGAAAAAAATACAGAATACTATTTTGTTTTGTATAAGAATGAAATTATCGGTAACATGAGAATTATATGGGACGAACCATTAAAAAATTTTTCACAGAAAAAAATAGTAAAACTTCAAAGAATTTATTTGCATCCAAAAGTACATGGTTTAGGAGTTGGTAGTAGTTTATTAATGTGGATTGAAAATAAAGCTAAAAAAAAGCAATATGAATTTTTATGGCTCGACACTATGAACGAAAAACCACAGGCATTTAATTTTTACAAAAGAAAAGGATTTCAATACCACTCCCACTGCTTTTTAGATTTTAATTTATTACACGATTCGGTAAAAAAGATGAATCAAGTCGTAAAAGACTTACGGTAATTTAAATACCTGTACTACCAAAACCACCTGTATTTCGTTCGGTTTCAATTAACTTTTCTACTTCTGTCCAAGTTATTTGTTCATGCTTAGCAATTACTAATTGTGCAATTCGTTCTCCATCTTTTATATGGAACTCTTCATTAGAAATATTTACTAAAATAACTCCTATTTCTCCTCGGTAATCAGAATCTATTGTTCCTGGAGCATTTAATACAGTAATTCCTTTTTTAGCAGCCAACCCACTTCTTGGACGAACTTGAGCTTCAAAACCTAATGGAAGTGCTATAAACAAACCTGTTTTTACAATAACCCTATCCAAAGGTTTCAGTATAATAGATTTTTCTAAATTTGCACGTAAATCCATTCCTGCTGATCCTTTTGTTTCATAGGCTGGAATTTCATGTTTTGATTTATTTATAATTTTTATATTCATAATTAAAATTTAGATTGATGAAGTCAAAAGTACATGATTTTTTTATTAAAAAATAAGTCTTTTTGAAATGCAAATTAATCGTTTATTTAACGTTACTTTTTAAAAATAAAATATAATGACTTTAAGTTTGAGGTTATAGTTATCATATTTATTAATTTCGCACTGTAAAACAAATAACTAAATGGAAGAAAATCAAAAGATAGCTGTATTAGGAGGTGGAAGTTGGGCAACAGCTATTGTTAAAATGCTCTCTGAAAATTCCAATACTATTGGATGGTATATGAGAAGTACTTATGCAATAGAGCATATAAAAAGAAACAATCATAATCCTAGCTATTTAAGTTCCGCAGAATTACATCCAGAACAATTAGAATTATCTGATAATATTGATATAATTGTTCAAAATTATGATGTTTTAATTTTTGCAATTCCCTCTGCTTTTTTAAAAGCAGAACTTGATAAATTAAAAGGTTCATTGAAGGGGAAAATAGTTTTCTCTGCTATTAAAGGTATTGTTCCAGAAACAGGATTAATTGTAGGAGAGTATTTTCACGAATTCTATGATATACCTTATGAAAATATTGGAGTTATAACTGGGCCATGTCATGCTGAAGAAGTTGCAATGGAACGATTATCTTATCTTACTATAGCTTGTCAAGATAAGAAGAAAGCTAACTATTTAAGTAAGCAAATTAAAGGTCGTTATATCAAGACAAAAATTTCGGACGATATCATTGGTACTGAGTATGCAGCGATGTTAAAAAACATTTATGCTATAGCTGCTGGAATTGCACACGGTCTTGGTTACGGTGATAATTTCCAGTCTGTTTTAATGAGTAACTCGATTAGGGAAATGAAACGTTTTATTAAAAAAGTTCATAAAATGAAGCGAAATATCAATCATTCAGCTTATTTAGGAGATCTATTGGTTACAGGATATTCCGTATTTAGTAGAAATAGAATGTTTGGAAATATGATTGGTAAAGGCTATACAGTAAAATCTGCAATGTTTGAAATGAGTATGGTTGCGGAAGGTTATTATGCATCAAATAGCGCTTATAAAATCAAAAAAGAAAACGGAGCTAAGACTCCCATAATAGATACTGTTTACAATATATTATATGATAAAAAAGAAGCGAAAGATGAGTTCAGAAAGTTAACAAATAGATTAGATTAGTTGTTTGTATTTGTACAAAAAACTTTTCTTACAATTAAGAAATCCTCATCAATCGCTTCAGTTTAATTACCTGATTTTTAACGTTGTTTTAAAATGAAATTTATAAAACCACTCCAAAAACGAATTTACAATTTTTTTATAAAACTCATTGATTAAGAAATAAAAGCATATTTTTACTTCAAATCAAATATTTCCTTTTTTTATTTATAATTACAAAAAATAGATCTTTTGAGAATTTAAAATTTAAAGTAATTTTATTATTTAGATAGTTAATTTTTAATCTAAAAGCTCAATTTAATTAACCCATGAAAACAATTCAAGAAGCTGTTGAAATAACCATTAGAAAAACACCTTTTATAGAAGAAGCACTTAACGAAAAACTCATCAATGTATCCTCACTTGCGAGAGAAATTTTACCAGAGGTTTCCAAGCTTTTGAAAAAAGATGTGAAAGTAGGAGCAGTTATGATGGCAATTAACAGGTTGTCTCCAGTTAATGAATTAAGAATCAGAAAAAATATAAAAAAACTGGCTCTAGATTTGGGAGATGTTATTGTGAGGTCTGATTTATGTGATTTCACTTTTAAAAATACACCCTCTTTACTCAAAGAAATAGCAAAAATTTTGAGTAAATCAGCAGATAGTAATGATTACTTTTTAACAGTTTCACAAGGAATTTTTGAAACAAATATAGTAACAAGTAAAAATTTACAACCTTTTGTGGAAGATATCTTTAAAAGCGAAATATTAATTAATAATGTTAATGATTTAGCTTCAATTACTATTAAACTTCCAAAAGAAAATCTTGAACAATCTGGTGTTTATTATTTTATATTGAAGCAGTTTGCATGGGCTAATATAGCCGTTCAAGAGGTTATATCAACTACACATGAAATGACAATCGTTGTTAAGGAAGAAGATGTAAATGAAACTTTTGCTATTCTAATGGATCTAAAATTGAACTAGATTAAGTATTATAAGATAAAACCAGTTAATTAACTAGTGTATTATTTTAATTTAGGTTTTTGAATCTATATTTTTTAACACTTTGTATCGTGTTATTTTCTATACTTTTGATGTTATAATGGGGTAAAATCCGAATTAATCAAATTTATGAAAACAAAAGATCCTTATGCTTCTTTAAGAATTAAAGAGTTTAACATATTTCTTTTAATGCGTTTTTTTTTAGTATTTGCTTGGTCAATGCAGTTTATAATTATTGAATGGCAAGTATATTCTTTAACTAAAGATCCATGGAGCTTGGGCCTTATAGGAGCATTCGAATTTTTACCGGCTTTTTCTATGGCATTATTTGCAGGACATATAGTTGATCAAAAAGAAAAAAGAAATTTATTAGCGTTATGTATTGCTTTATTTTCTCTTATTAGTTTCGGTTTGTACTTTTTAACTAATACATCATTTATTGCAGATTGGAGTCAAAACACTGTCTTATATAGCATTTACGGTTTGGTATTTTTTGGAGGTTTTTTACGTTCATTTTTTGGCCCTACAATTTTTTCTTTGATGGCATTGATTGTTCCAAAAAAATTATATCCAAATGCAGCTACCTGGAGCAGTTCTACATGGCAAATTTCTGGAGTTTTAGGTCCTGCTTTTGCTGGATATTCAATTTCTTTTTTTGGTGTAAGTAAGTCACTTAGTTTTGTGTTTATTTTGGTCTTAATTTCATTATTATTAGTTTTTTTAATAAAGAAAAAGCCCATTTTAAACCCCAATAAAGGAGAAAAAATATGGAAAAGTTTAGGAGAAGGAATAAACTATGTATTTAAAACTAAAGCAATTTTAGGTGCCATAACTTTAGATATGATTTCTGTATTATTTGGAGGAGCAATTGCATTATTACCTGTGTTTGCGCAAGATATTTTGAAAGTTGGGGCTGAAGGGTTCGGTGCTCTAAGAGCGGCTCCTGCTATTGGTGCTTTTTTAACTATGTTACTTACTGCCTACATACCAGTAAGTAAAAATGCGGGAATAAAGCTTTTAGTCGCTATTTTTGGATTTGGTATATGTATTATCACATTTGGTTTATCAACATCTTTTATTGTTTCTTTGGTAGCATTATTTTTTAGTGGTGTAACTGATGGAGTGTCTATGGTTATTAGACAAACTATTTTACAATTAAAAACTCCAGATCACATGCGTGGAAGGGTCGCTTCCGTAAATTCTATGTTTGTTGGTTCTTCTAATGAGTTAGGTGCACTTGAAAGCGGTTTTACGGCTAAAATTATGGGTACAGTTACTGCAGTGATTTTTGGTGGTACCATGACTTTAATAACGGTAGTAGTAACAGGAATATGGAATCCAATTTTAAGAAAGTTAGATCTTACTAAAGATTTAGAAGAACACGAAAAATCAGTATAATATATAGGGCGTGGGGGGTGGAAAAATTATATAATTTGTCTTTTATGATATAAATAATAATTGGGCTTTATAATAGAAAGCCTAATTATTACTTTAGGGAGTACATACAAACATTTTGTACTAATTTTATTTAATATTATGGTTTGTTAATTGGTATAACTTTAGTCGATATCTTGCTCAACTATGGTTAGCTGGTACCCTGCAAAAACACCTAATGCATCTTTTCCTTCTATATTCGAAGGGCTAACGACACTTTCATAAAAGAGAATACCTTCATTCGAATAGTTGGAGTCCATAGCACTAATTGCATCGTATAATATCTTCTCCGCATTGGCAACACGTACTTGAATTTTTTCTGGTTGTTCGTCAAAATAATATTGGATTGCTGTTGCAGTAATATTTCTATTTTCAAAACCAGTATCTAAAACAAATAAATATTCATAAAAATTTGAATTTGGGATATCATCATAGGAAGCGACGATATAATAGTTTTTTGTGTTTTTAATATCGGGAAAATTAATTATTATTTCTTTTTCTTCGCCTCCCCAAGGCTTTATATGATTTTGCACAGTAACATCAACATTTTGTACCATTTCTGATGGTATGGTACAAGAAGCTTGAAAAGTGTCGTCATTTATTTCTACGGAAAGAAAGTATTTTTGTCCTGCAATAATTGGAAATTCGGAAGCAGAAATTTCGTAGCTATAAGAAGTAGAAGAATAAGGTAAGTTTATGCTATTTCCATTGGTATCTTTGATAGATACTAAGGCATTTGCAATCAATAAATCTTCGATACCTTCGCTACCACCGATAGTTTTAGACTTTGATACTTGTATTTTTATATTTGCATCTTGAGGGCATAGATACCCATTAATTACGGTATATTGTTTTTGATCTAATAAATGATTTGCATCAAAATTATTTTCACAGCTGATGCATAAAAGACAAAGTGTTCCTAAAATAATATTTTTTATGTAATTCATAGTATTAAAATCTATAGGTGTAACTTATGGAGGGTACAAATTGAAGAAAAGTTCTTTTCATTAGTTTATTTTCTCTGTAATCATAATGATAAAAAAAAGGATTTTTTCTTCCATAGGCATTATATATCGAAAATTCCCAAAAGCGAGATGTATTTTTACTTAGTTTTTTGTGTAGTTGAATACCAAGATCTAGTCTGTGGTAATTTTCTCCCTGAAAGTTGTTACGTTCTTTTAAAAACGGTTGTATTGAATTATCATTAGGAATTAAGGAGTTATTCAGACCCGTTAAGGCTTCACGATCCAATAAATTGAAATTATCTCCACTAGAAAATACCCAAGATCCAGATAAAACAATATTTTCAGATGGCTTATAGACGCTTACCAAAGAGATATCATGTCGTCTGTCATATTTTGCAAAAAAACGTTTTCCTTTATTTATTTCATCAAATTGACGTTCAGACCAAGAGAGTGTATATCCTAACCACCCTGTTACTTTACCAATATTTTTACGAAACAAAAGTTCTGTACCATATGCCCAACCTTGTCCATTTGTAATATTTTTTTCCCAATTGATTTCTTTTGCATTCATTGAATTTTCAAGTGTTATAAAAGAGGTACCTTCTTTATAGGAAATGATATTATCCATTTTTTTATAATATCCCTCCAAAGTAAGTGTGTACCCTTTATCTACAAAGTCTTTTGCAATACCTAGAGCAAACTGTTCTGATTTTTGTGGTTTTAGATTTTCTGTAGAAGATACCCAGATATCCGTTGGAAGTCCAGCGTTGGCATTAGTTAATAAATGAATGTATTGGTTCATATTAGCATAAGAAGCTTTAACTGCTAAATTGGGTTGCACATTCCAAGATAAAGTAGCTCGTGGTTCAAAACTCATATAAGTTTTAGCTTTATGCTTGTAATGCGAGAATCGAAATCCTCCTGAAAACCGTAAAGAATTGGATAATTTCCAATCATCTTCGGCGTAAAGTGCACTTTCTAATGATTTTATATCCTGTTTAAATGCTGCGTTATCACCACTACTTTGTTCTAATCTAGATTGTCTTGGTGTAAAATGATGGTAGGTTGAGGCAAATCCAAACTTTATGAGATGTTTTGGATTTGGGTAATAATCGAAGTCCATTTTCAAACCAAAATCGTTAATTCCAGATTTTAAATTAAATATATTTTCTTGTGTTTCAGTAGTGTATTCATTTTTAACCTGTAAATTATAATTGCTGTAAATAAAAGAGGTATTAGAAAAAAACGTATCGCTGAACTCATGATTCCATCGCAAAGTAGAGGTAATATTACCCCAATTTAAAGAACTATGATTATTTAGTATCCCATTTTCAGTGGGTTCAGAAATAGATAAATGATCATTACCGTAATAGTTACTCCAATATAATTTGTTTTTATCATTAAAAACATGATGTATTTTAAAGTTGAAATCAGTGAAGTTAAATAAAGAGCTAGTAGCACTATTTGAAAATGGTTTTAATAACAAATCTAAATATGTTCGTCTACCACTGAATAGAAAAGATGTTTTTCCTTTTTTAATGGGACCTTCTAAAACGGCAGATGTAGATACTAAACCTACAGAAAACTTACCTTTTAATTTTTCTTTGTTACCATTTTTTGTATCTATTTTTAATACAGAGGATAACCTACCACCAAATCGTGCAGGAAAGCCGCCTTTATACATTTCTATAGATTTAATGGCGTCTCCATTAAAAACGGATAAAAATCCAAATAAATGATTAGAGTTATACACTGGTGCATCGTCTAATATGATTAAATTTTGATCTGGTGTTCCTCCTCGTACAAAGAAATTAGAGAACCCTTCACTTCCTCTATGAATACCTGGTAGTAATTGTAAGGTTTTAATCACATCCTTTTCTCCAAATATTGCTGGTACTTCTTTTACATCTTTGGTTTTCAGTCTAAGCATACTCATTTGTGATTGTTGACTTTCTTTAGTTTCCTTATTGGCATGCAAAATTACTTCATCAAGTACTTCCCTACTCACTTCCATTTCAAAGTTGAGTTTTAGGTTTTCTTGGAGTTTTACTGTTTTTTTTTGATTGGTGTAGCCAACATAAGAAATAACTAACTCGTATTCTCCTTCAGGAAGGGTTAAAGAATAAAAGCCATAATCGTTGGTACTAGTTCCCAAATTTTTATTAGGAATAAAAACGGAAACCATGGGAAGATCTTCTTGACTCCCGAGTTCTTTAACATACCCGCTAATAGTATATTTTTTATTTGTTTTTTGCCCATAAAGATGTTTAGTAAAACAGCAAAAAAATAAAACAATTAAAAAAAAATAATTTGAATTTTTCATTAATTAAATGATAAAAAAATAAACGCAAAGTAATGATTTTCAGTTATGAAATCATTTTTTTTTATTGTTAAAAAAAATACAAATTAGTATATTTAGTATCAATTACAATAAATTTCATAGTCTTCATTAATGTATAAATAACATTCAAAATCTTTTTTAAAAAGGTATGAATATTTTGTATATTAAAATTGATTCACTAATTGTACTTTGTAAATAAATCCCATAAAACAACGCCACAACTTACTGATATATTTAATGAATGTTTTGTTCCTAGTTGAGGTATTTCAATGCAAACATCAGAATTAGAAACAACTTCTTGTTGAACTCCTTTTACCTCATTTCCAAAAATGATAGCTGTTTTTTTAGAAGCATTAGGGGTAAATTTATTGAGCATAGTGCTATTTTCTGCCTGTTCAACACTAGCAATAAAAATGTCATTTTTTTTAAGATTATTTACCAAATCTACGGTGTTTTCAACATATTCCCAATCTACCGATTCTGTTGCGCCTAAAGCAGTTTTATGTATTTCTTTGTTAGGAGGTGTTGCGGTAATGCCACATAAATAGATTTTTTCTATTAAAAAAGCATCGGCTGTCCTGAATACTGAACCAATATTATTTAAACTCCTTATGTTATCTAAAATTACAATTAATGGTGTTTTTGAAGCTTTTTTAAACTCAGAGACACTGATTCTTCTTAACTCATTGTTTTTAAGTTTCCTCATAAAAAATATATAAACAGTATGATGTTTTATTAAATATAAAACCAGTTATTAAAAACCAACAACTAATCACTTTTTTCTATCTTCGCAAAACTAACAGAAAAAATCCACAAACTTGACAAAAACAAAGGCAAAAAAGATAACCCCATTAATGCAACAATATAACGGAATTAAAGGAAAATATCCTGATGCGATGTTATTATTTAGAGTAGGGGATTTTTATGAAACCTTTGGCGAAGACGCTATTAAAGCATCGGAGGTTTTAGGTATTATTTTGACTAAAAGAGGAAATGGTAGTGAAAGTGAAACAGCGTTGGCTGGATTTCCGCATCATTCTCTTAATACATATTTGCCTAAGTTGGTTAAAGCAGGTCTTCGAGTTGCCATTTGTGATCAGTTAGAGGATCCTAAAATGACTAAAAAGATTGTTAAGCGTGGCGTTACAGAATTAGTAACGCCAGGGGTGGCTTTGAATGATGATATTTTACAATCAAAATCTAACAATTTTTTAGCAGCAGTTCATTTTAGTAAAAAAACAATAGGAGTTTCTTTCTTAGATGTTTCTACAGGAGAGTTTCTAATTGCTGAAGGAAATGATGAATATGTAGATAAATTGCTACAAAACTTTTCTCCAAGTGAAATACTTGTTCAAAAACAATTCAAACAAAAATTTTTAGAGCTTTTTACAAAAAGATTTCACACCTTTTATTTAGAAGATTGGGTGTTTCAAAAAGACTATGGACTTGAAACTTTGAGCAATCATTTTAAAGTTAAAAATTTAAAAGGATTTGGTGTAGATGAACTTGAACAAGGAATTGTGGCTGGCGGGGCTGTTATGTATTATCTTTCAGAAACACAGCATAATAAACTAGAGCATATTCAAACAATAAGTAGAATAGCAGAAGATAATTATGTTTGGATGGATCGTTTTACCATAAAAAATTTAGAGCTATATGGTGGTAATTCACTCAATTCAGTTTGTTTGTTAACCATTATAGATAAAACGATTTCACCAATGGGAGGAAGGCTTTTAAAACGTTGGTTAGCGCTTCCTCTAAAAGATTTAGATGCTATTAAACAACGTCATGAATTGGTGAAGTTTTTAATTGAGACTGATGATTTTTTTGAAACTGTTACCTATCAACTAAAGCAAATATCAGATATTGAACGCCTAATTTCTAAAGTTGCTACAGGTAAAGTTTCTCCAAGAGAAACAGTTTTATTGAAAAATTCATTAAAAGCCATAAAGCCCATAAAAGAAGCGTCTGAAAACAGCAAAAATGCTTCTGTTAAATTAATTGGAAAACAATTAAACGATTGTAAAGAATTAATTGATAAAATATCTTCAACAATTTTTGATGATGCGCCAGTAAATATTAATAAAGGAAATACAATTGCCAATGGAGTATCAGAGGAATTAGATGAGTTAAGAAATATAGCCAATTCAGGTAAAGAATATCTTGATTCGATGCTCGAAAGAGAAACAGAAAGAACAGGAATACCTAGTTTAAAAATTGCTTTTAACAATGTTTTTGGTTATTATATTGAGGTAAGAAATACGCATAAAAATAAAGTACCTGAAGAATGGATTCGTAAGCAAACTCTGGTAAATGCAGAACGTTATATTACTGAAGAGCTTAAAGAATATGAGTCAAAAATTCTAGGAGCGGAAGAAAAAATTCAACAACTGGAAAGCGAGTTATTTGGTACTTTAATAAGTTTTATAATTGAACATGTTCAATCTGTACAAAACAACGCTCAACTAATAGCTCAAATTGATTGTTTATTATCATTTGCAACCTTAGCAATAGAAAACAACTATGTACGGCCTATTGTTGATAAAAGCACTGATATTGAAATTAAAAATGGACGACATCCTGTTATCGAAAAACAACTACCAATTGGTGAAGAGTATATTGCCAATGATGTTGTATTAAACAGAAATCAGCAACAAGTAATCATGATTACTGGTCCTAATATGTCAGGTAAATCAGCCATTTTACGTCAAACAGCTTTAATTGTATTATTAGCCCAGATGGGAAGCTATGTACCAGCGCAAAATGCTCGTATTGGATTGGTTGACAAAATTTTTACAAGAGTAGGAGCCAGTGATAATATTTCAATGGGAGAGTCAACTTTTATGGTAGAAATGAATGAGACAGCTTCCATTTTAAATAATATATCTGAAAGAAGTTTGGTACTTCTTGATGAAATTGGAAGAGGAACTTCTACTTATGATGGCATTTCTATTGCTTGGGCTATTGCTGAATATTTGCACGAGCATCCTTCTAAAGCAAAAACCTTATTTGCTACTCATTATCATGAGTTAAATGAAATGACCACTACTTTTGAACGGATAAAAAACTTCAACGTTTCAGTAAAAGAACTAAAAGACAGCATTATTTTCCTTAGAAAATTGGTGTCAGGAGGAAGTAACCATAGTTTTGGAATTCATGTAGCAAAATTAGCTGGAATGCCACCTATGGTTATTCGAAGAGCAAATAAAATATTAAAGCAACTAGAAGAAAATAATTCAAATAAAGAGGTAAAAGATACTTTAAAGGAGGTAGGTAATGAAGAAATGCAATTGAGTTTTTTTCAGTTAGACGATCCTTTATTAGAAGATTTAAGAGAAGAAATATTAACTACTAATATCGATACTTTAACACCTATTGAAGCTCTTATGAAGTTGAATGAAATAAAGCGTATGTTGGTGAAGAAGTAAGCTCTAGTATCTTCTTATTTCTATAACTCATCACCCAAATAAAACTTAAAAATACACCGTAAGAAGCAAAAGATATGGAAAATTGCTTTAGTAACATAAGTACTTTTCATGGTAGTTTTGGATATAAAGAGTTAATAGAAAAGATTTATGTAAACTACATTTTCATTTTTTTTCATCGGTAGAAGAAAGAATATGAACTATTTTTAACCCTTATTATGAGTCAAGATATTAGTTTTAGAAGAATTAATAAATTAGCTATTCCAGCTTTAGTTGCTGGTATTGTAGAACCTTTGCTGTCTACTACTGATTTGGCAATTGTAGGTAATATTCAAAACAATGCTACAGAAAGCATTGCAGCGATTGGAATTGTAGGTGCTTTTTTATCTATGCTAATTTGGGTTTTTGGTCAAACAAGAAGCGCTATTTCTTCGATAGTTTCACAATATTTAGGAGCTGATAAATTAGAAGAAATTGAAGATCTTCCAGCTCAAGCAGTTTTTATAGTAATTGTTGCAAGTTTAGTTATTTTACTGCTCAGTTATCCATTTGCCAAACAAATATTTGAATTTTATAATGCACAAGGAATTATTTTAGATTTTTCAATCCAGTACTATAAAATACGTGTTTTTGGATTTCCTTTTACTTTATTTGTCATTGCTGTTTTTGGGATTTTTAGAGGTTTACAAAATACTTATTATCCGATGTTAATAGCAATTGTTGGAACTATAGTAAACATTGTATTAGATTTTGTTCTAGTGTATGGTATTGAAAATTATATTCCTGCAATGAATATTCAAGGAGCAGCTTATGCTAGTGTCATTGCTCAGTTTGTAATGGCATTATTATCCTTGTATTTATTACTTACTAAAACTACGATACGGTTAAAATTTAAATTACCATTTAATAGTGAAATACCGCATTTCATTAATATTATAGTAAACCTTTTTGTTCGAACAATAGCTTTAAATGTAGCCTTATATTTTGGAACATCCTATGCTACTGCGTACGGGAAAGAGTATATAGCAGCATACACTATTGGTTTTAATATTTGGTTAATGGGAGCTTTTATGATTGATGGATATTCTAGTGCAGGAAATATTCTTTCAGGAAAGTTATTAGGAGCAAAAAAATATAAAATCCTCCTACAACTTGGCAGAAAACTTGTTATTTATGGTTTATTATTTGGTAGTACTTTGGCTGTAATAGGATTTATATTTTATACTTTTATAGGACAAATATTTACCAAAGAACCCTTAGTTTTAAAACAATTTTATAAAAGTTTTTGGATCATTTTATTAATGCAACCAGTTTGTTCGGTAGCCTTTATATTCGACGGTATGTTTAAGGGGATGGGAGAGGCTAAATATCTAAGAAATTTATTACTAATAGCAACTGCGTTTATTTTTATTCCTGTTTTAATGATTTTTGATTATTGGAATTACAAATTAAATGCTATTTGGATTGCTTTTTATTTATGGATGATAGCAAGAAGTATTCCTTTATTATTAATTTTTAAGAATAAGTTTTTACCATTAGCTAATCAACAAAAAGCTGAATAGAAAATTGCTATTTTTGAATAAACCATAAGAGACACATGACAACAACTAGAATTAACGGAAGTTTATATACTAAAATCGAAAGTAATATTGCCACTATTGAATTTGGACATCCAGCTAGCAATTCCTTTCCAAGCGAATTATTAGATCGCTTGACAAACGAATTCAATGAATTGTCTAATAATGATGAGGTGGCTATTATTGTACTAAAATCTGAGGGAAATAAAGCTTTTTGTGCAGGAGCTTCATTTGATGAATTGGTAGCCATTACAAATTTAGAGGAGGGTAAAAAGTTTTTTTCAGGTTTTGCAAATGTAATTAACGCTATGCGAAAATGCTCAAAGTTAATTATTGGAAGAGTACAAGGTAAAACTGTTGGAGGAGGAGTAGGTTTAGTAGCAGCATGTGATTATGTTTTTGCTACAGAGCACGCTTCTATTAAACTTTCTGAATTTACCATAGGAATTGGTCCTTTTGTTATCGCTCCTGCTGTAAAACGTAAAATAGGAGTAAGTGGTTTATCAGAACTGACTTTAGAAGCTACCAATTGGAAAAATGCTTATTGGGCAAAAGAAAAAGGATTGTATGCTCGAGTATTTGAAAGTATTGATGAAATGGATAGGGAAGTAGATCTTCTTTCTTTAAAATTAGCAAGCTATAATCCCGAAGCATTAAAAGAAATGAAAAAAGCATTTTGGCTAGATACAGAAAATTGGGATAACTTATTAATCGAAAGAGCAGAAACCTCTGGAAAGTTGGTTCTGTCAGACCATACGAAGAAGGCATTAACTAAGTTTATACGATAAGTATAACAACAACAGTTTATAAAAAATTAAAAGACCTCTAAATTTATATAAATTAGAGGTCTTTTTTACATAATAGAAATAGTATCAAAAATTATATAGTAATAATTTTTTTGCTTGTTAATAGTATTAATTGTGAATTATTTTATCACCACCATCAAAGTCGCCAGTTGTTTTTCCATCAGTATTAGGTCTACCATTGGTAACTAATAGAACACCAGCTGCATGAGGAGCAGCCATTGATGTACCACTAAATACACCATATCTACCTCCGGGTAAAGTAGAATTAACTTTACTTCCAGGAGCAGCATAGTCTACAGGACCTCCCCAATTTGAAAAATAAGACATATCATCTTTATTATTCATTGAAGAAATGGTATAAAAGTTTTTACCATTAGCTTTTGCTGGGGTGAAAAAAGCAGCAGGGGCAGAAGAATTACCAGCAGCTACAGAAACATATACACCCGTTGCAGCTAACTTAATTAAAGCTGTTTCAGCAGGAAAACTACCTCCAAAAAATGAAGGTCCACCAAGACTTAAGTTTACAACATCACCTGGACGAGAATTTTGAGCAACATAATCAACGCCTGCAAGTATATCTGCATAAGATCCTGATCCTTGATCACTTAAAACTTTTATACCGGCTACTTTAACTCCTGCAGCAACGCCTACTACACCAAAATTATTATTGATAGCGCCTATCGTACCGGCAACATGTGTTCCATGACCATTACCATCATCAGGAGTTCCTTTTCCAGTAAAATCTTTTGATCTAGCAACATCAACGTTTAAATCTGGATGGTCTAAATCGATTCCTGTATCAATAACCCAAGCAGTTTTTGATGATTTAGAAAAATCTCTAGGACCTCCCACTCTTGCAATCCCCCATGGTGTTTTTTGTTGTCTATCTTCTCCACCAGATACATCTCCAGTTTCGCTACATAGCCAAGGAATAATTTGACAAATTGGATTAATTCCAAAAATAACATTATCGTGTACTTTATAGCCTTTTTCTTTTAGAAGCTTTGCTTGACGAGGTTCAAGTTTTGCAAGAAATCCTACATTCGCTTTAGAACTATACACTTTCATTATTGCTTCTTTTTGTAAAGCGATTTCTCCTGATTTAAAAATATCTTCTACATAACTACGAACAAGACTTTGTCTTTGTCTATAATTAGAAGCATTTTTCAATTGTGTGTTATTTTCGAACATCTTTTGTTTTTGCTCCTTTCCGAGTAAAACAATGTATTCTCCACTAATTTTTTCAGCTTCTTTAAAAGTAACAAGCGAAGTGTCATCTTGAGTTATAGTAACTTCTTCTTCTATCTTATCACTCTCACAAGAGTAATTAAAAGCTAGAATTGTTAAAAAAGCATAAAATAATTTTTTTCTATTCATATTAAGAAGGTTTTTAATTAAAATTTCACAATATTATTGAAAATATGTTAAAAAATTATTATTAATTGTGATTTTTACAAAAAGAATATTTTTATTGTATTCAACAAAATGATGCTCCGTAGTTGAATTTATTGAGTTTTGTGTTTTTTAATTTAAATTATTGTTTTTGTGGTATTTATGTAAAAACACTATAAAATTTTAGATAATCAAAGAGGTGGGGATAGCATATAATTCTTAAAAAAAAGCAGTTGATTACAAAAAGTCAAGCGCTAAATCAAAAACAACAAAATAGTGCTTATAACTTTTCTTTATGGAACCTTAAAAATCTAGTAAATTCAATTCAAATTTGTACTTTCGGATCCACAAATTAAATTCTGAAAAGATGGATAATGTTTTATTTGCAGGATTGGCATTTTTAGTTGCAATCGTATACTTTTATAATAAATACAGAAGTAATAAAAAGTTTAGAAGAAAGTGAGTAATATTAGAATTACAAAACAATTTAGTTTTGAAACAGGGCATGCACTTTATGGTTATGATGGAAAATGTAAAAACGTTCACGGGCACAGTTATAAGCTTTCGGTAACAGTCATAGGGCAACCCATAATGAATTCTTCAAATGTAAAGCATGGAATGGTTATAGATTTTGGAGATCTAAAAAAGATTGTCAAAGAGGAAATAGTCGATGTATTTGATCATGCAACGGTATTTAATAAAAATACACCACATGTAGAATTAGCTAAAGAATTGATAGATAGAGGACATCATGTTATTTTAGTTGATTATCAACCAACCAGTGAAATGATGGTTATTGATTTTGCGCAGAAAATTATAAAATATCTTCCTGGTAACATCAAATTATATTCATTAAAACTTCAGGAAACAGAAACAAGTTTTGCAGAGTGGTATGCATCAGATAATTAATTGATTAATTCATACAATAATATATGAGTTTTTGTATGAGCTAAAAAAAACATCATATTTCAATCATGCTTTCGTGTCAATTTTAGTGATTTGGAGTAAAAGTTTTAGATATAAAATTAAAAAGAGCGAGATGATTCTCGCTCTTTTTATATAGAAATTAATTATTTACATTGTTCATTAAGCTTTTTAAAATCATTTTTTTTGAAGTAAGTATAGCTTGTCATACCTGAATGCTCTACAAAACCAATAATTTCTTTAGATTTTGTATTAATAATTATCTTATGAGTTATTGGGATAACTGTACTTAATGAGAAACCACTTAATTTACCTTTTGATTTTTGTAGTCTTTTTACAATTGGAAAAGCAACAAGAATATCTTCTTCGTTAATAAATGCTTGTGCTATCCTATTAGCTGAAACCAATTCTATATTTGCTTTCGGTAGCAAATCTTTTAATGAATTTTTTATTTTACCATGAACTATTGTCTCTTGAAATAAAATGTTCTTTCCTTCTAATTCTTTACAATTTTTCTTCATTTCTTCTTCTGCAAATTCTTGAAAAGATATTTTATCGTTTAACGTTAAAACTTTTTCAATGTATTTTTGCGAAAGTATAACAGAGGCAATCATATTCTCTTTTGATAAAAGTTTTGGGCCATTTTTACGTTCCTCTATTAATCGTTCAATAGCTTTTTTAAGTTCTTTGTCAGCATATCCAGGAGTATTATAACTTACATTAGTAAGGTGGTTTTTATAAGACGCTTTATGTCTTTTATTTTCAGAACTACCATAAGTAATTATTTGAACATCTAAGCTATAGTAATACATGAATCTTGAACCTATGTCATTTATATTAACGTTTACATTTTCTGGAGTTAAATCAAGTACAGCATATTGACTTGTTTTAGCATTTTTTAATTCTTCTTTGGTAAAATACTTTATGTTATCCGTGTTATTTAATTTCCAGTACGTTGTTATAACTTCTTTAATATTGGTGTTGAAATAGCTAATATGATTTCGATAATCGTTTAATTGTTCTTGAAATTTTTCCTTTTTTTTGTTATTCTTTGCTATCTTTTTTTCTAATTTTTCAATTAGTTTTTTGTTTTCTTTGAGAAGAATAACAGCTAAAGGTTTATCTGTTAAGTTTTTGAGTTCTTTTATTTTTCCTTTAATACAATTTTGACTATTCGTAAATTGAAAACATAAAAAGGATAAAAGTATTAGGGCTTTTTTCATTTTTGATAATTAATTTAAGGGTATTTATTATTCGATGTGATTATGCAATTTTTTTAAGAAGTGCGAAAATAGTATTTTTTAATCAATTGGCACTTTTCTAGTTTTTTTATTTTTTAAAAAAACATTATTATTTTGCATGTATTTTAGACTTGGTACCTATGATTATTTATTCAGTGTTAACCTTTGATAAAAAATTACTTAAATGATGTTTTAAACTTTTTAAAAGAGCAGTAAGATGATGATAAATAGCTGAGGTGTTTAGGTAAGTATAAGGGAAAGAAAGCCTTTTAATGTCCAAAATGATGAATAACTAAAAAGTGTATAAAGAAGGGAGGCAAATATCATTGCGATACTTTTTAAAAATATAGTTGTATTTTATTTTTAGATCTCAATTTTGATGAATGAAGATGTTTTTGTAGGTATTTATTTAGGTAGTTTTGAGACAGGAACCAGAAGCCTCTCTAAAAAGAAAAATTAGACAGAGCTTACTTTAAATAGCTAATACATCCACTATTTATTTACCGTTAAACTCGTTCATGGTATTTGCTAGACCTGCTGTAACAAAAGAGGTAACTGCATTAACACTAAAAGGGATACGTTCTATCATAGCACTTTCTTCTTCATTACTCCATTCACCTAAAACAAAATCTACTTGCCCACCTTTTCTGTATTCTGATCCTACTCCAAATCGAAATCTTGGATAGGCTCCTGAGTTTAATTTATCTTGAATGTCTTTCAAACCATTATGGCCACCTGAGCTTCCTTTACCTTTAATTCTAACTTTACCAAATTCAATATTCAAATCATCAGTTATTACCAAGATGTTTTCTATTAGAATATTTTCTTTTTTCATCCAGTATACCAATGCTTTACCACTTAAATTCATGTAAGTATTTGGCTTTAAAACGGTAACTGTTTTTCCTTTAATTTTAACGGTAGCAATATCTCCTAATTTTTCAGTTTCAAAATTTCCTTTATGCTCTTTTACAAAGGCATCCACAATTTTAAATCCAATGTTATGTCGAGTATTAGTATACTTTTCGCCAATATTACCAAGCCCTACAATTAGAAATTTTTTCATTTGATTAAGTTTATCAAGTATTTTTGAATGAAAGTAATTGAAAAATAATTTTTAGTAAGAAAAAAAAGCGCTACACAAGTGTAACGCTTTTTTCTTAAAAATAGAATATTTTATGATTCAGCTTCAGCTGCTGCTTTGGCTGCGTTACGAGACATACGTACTTGTGCAACAACAGTATTGTCTGGGTGCAAGATAGTATACTTTTCATTAAATAACTCAGTAACGTATAATTTGTTACCAATTTCTAGCTCAGTAATATCTGCTTCTAAGAAATCAGGTAAATTAGCTGGTAATGCTTTAACTTTTAATTTACGTAAGTTATGACGTAAAGCACCACCAATCATAACTCCTTTAGAACTTCCTACTAATTTTACAGGAATTTCCATAGTAATTTGCTTGTCCTCAAATAATTGATAAAAATCAATATGTAAAATTTTATCAGACACAGGATGGAATTGAATATCTTGTAAAACAGCGGTATATGATTGTCCGTCAAGTTCAATCGTTGCAGTATAAACGTTTGGAGTATACACTAACGATTTGAACGCTTTTTCTTCTGCTGAAAAGTGTACAGGCTTGTCTCCTCCGTATAATACGCAAGGAACCTTTCCAGCATTACGTAAGGCTTTAGTAGCTACTTTACCTACGCTTTCTCTTTGAGATCCTTTGATTGTAATTGATTGCATTACTTTTTAATTTATGATTAAATTACATTAAAAATTCATCGCTAATAGATGTATTATCTTGCACTTTATGCATAACATCTGCGAATAAAGTGGCGCAAGATACAACTTTTATTTTAGATATATGCTTTTTTAAAGGAATTGTATCAGAAACAATTAATTCTTTTAACTTTGAGTTTTCTATCTTCTCATAGGCATTACCTGATAATATTGGATGTGTTATAATAGCACGAACACTTAAGGCACCTCTTTCTATCATCAAATCCGCTGCTTTGGTCAATGTACCACCCGTATCAATCATGTCATCTACTAGGATAACATTCTTTCCTGTAACATCACCAATAAGTTCCATATGACTAATCACGTTTGCTTTTTTACGTTGTTTGTAACAGATTACTACATCACTCTCAAGGTATTTAGAATAGGCATAAGCTCTTTTAGACCCCCCCATATCAGGAGAAGCAACAGTGAGTTTATCTAAATTTAAACTTTCTATGTAGGGTAAAAATATAGAGGAAGCAAATAAATGATCTACAGGTTTTTCGAAGAAACCTTGGATTTGATCGGCATGTAAATCCATAGTCATAATCCTAGTAGCGCCAGCTTCTTCCAACAATTTCGCAATTAATTTGGCTCCAATTGCAACTCTTGGTTTATCTTTTCTGTCTTGACGCGCCCAACCAAAATAAGGTAATACGGCAGTAATATGTCTTGCTGATGCACGTTTAGCTGCGTCTAGCATTAATAACATTTCCATAAGATTATCTGCATTTGGAAAAGTAGAACCAATGATAAAAATTCTTCTTCCTCTTACAGATTCTTCAAAAGCTGGCTGAAATTCTCCATCACTGAAGCGTAATATGTTAACATTACCTAATTCTGTTCCAAATTTCTTTGCAATTTCTTCTGCTAATTCTGTACTCTGAGAACAAGCAAAAAATTTAGGAATTAAATGATTTTCTGACATTTATAGAAAGTGTATTTTTAGTTTGTGTTGTTATGTAGAAACAAAAATAAAACTATTTTAAGAGTTTAAAAGTATTTTTGTTAATTAACTAAAATATTTTAATAAATTTGCAACCGATAATCGCCAAAGTGGTGGAATTGGTAGACACGTTGGATTCAAAATCCAATGTTCGCAAGGACGTGTGGGTTCGAGTCCCACCTTTGGTACAAAAGGTAGCTACAACATAAGCTACCTTTTTTTGTTCCTTAATTAATGTCGTTTTAAGCTAATCAAAAAACGCTCAATTAAACGTAAATCTTCTGTAATGATCTCCGCAAAACCAAGCATTTCTTGCTTAAAGGCTATTTCTTTGTTATATGAAGTAATTAATTTTTTAGGAAGTGATACATTTATAAAGTAATTACCTTCTTTATCTGGGATTACAGCTATTCTATTCACTTTTCCTTTTAAGATTCCAAATTCGACTTCAGGATAATTTTCTAATTTAATATTTACGGTTTGTCCAATTTTTATTTTTCCAGACCAATTTTTACAAGGCTTTTCAAGCCAATAGATTCAGCAACATCACTTAAACCTAACAAACTACTTCCTGTTCGTAACGTTTCGCTTAAATTTCGTAATTGTTGCAAACAAATAGTCCTACCATAATTTTTAGCTATGATTTTGAGATAAAACGGAAATTGTACCCTCAAAATAATGGATAAATTTTGTAATAAAAACTCTTTTTATTACCCCTTAAAAGATTCTTTAATCACAGTTTTTTTTGGTTCTGGAGGAATACGTTTGCTTAGAAATAGTATTTGTCCTAAATGGCTAGATTGATGTTCCATAACATGAAACCAACAATATTGATTACTCCATCCGTAGACTTTCTGTACTTCTTGAAACCATTGGTCATCCCTTTTTCTTAATTCTCGAATAGTTTTTTGACGCACTTTATTATAAATATCCAAATAATACTGAATGTCTTTTCCTTGAAATTGATCTCTCCCTGCCTGGTCTAAACTTAATGCTACTTCCCATTGCTTTTGTTCTTCTGGATTAAACCCTCTACTTTCAAAAGTAAAAACTTGGTAATATACCTCTGCTGCTGCTAAGTGCATAATAAGCGCACCAATTCTATTGGCTTTTTCGTCATGCAAGTGATCAATTTGATATTGACTCATGTTTTTTACCTTTCGTTCTACTCTTTCTTTTAAATCTTCCAGCATAGAAATCATGGCTTCAATTTGCACTTGACTTCCTTTTTCACCTTTGATACCAATTTTTACCACTTCTTTTTCAATGCCTTTGGCTTTGATAAGCAAAGCTTTTTTTCCTTGAACAGCATCATTAGTTAACGACACGTTGAATCCTTTTACACCATAAGTTTTTTCGGTGGAATAGCCTTCACTCCAATGTGCTAAGACATTTTCTGAATGCACGTTTTCAAAGTCTGAGTTGAGTAATTTATAAGGTTCAAAATCACCTTTTTCATTTTGAAATGATAAAGAAAAGTCATCAAAATAAAAGGCACCATTATTTTTACACAGCCCACCAATGATGAGGGCTTTGGAGTTGCTATCGATAAAGCCATCTATCTCATAATAACGCCACTCATTAGAAGTTATGGGTCTATCATACATATTATCATAAAATCCAGGTTCTTCGTTTTTAGTTTTTACATTTACCCAAATACTTCCCCAAGCTAATGAGTCGTTAGACATCAATTTTACAGCAGCTCGAAATTTAAAGGCCGCTTTTTTATCGGTTTCCACTTTTATAGATTGTATAAATGGTTTCCATCTACTTGTTTTTACTTTTTTTTGTCCGTTTACGGAAAACACCATTAGTATAATAAAGCTAAAGGTTAGTAACAATTTAGTGTTGTGCATGTACATAGTAATTTTTATTTTTTTAATTGATAATCAGGGTGTCCTGTTTGCCAAAGCAAAAGTTTCATAACATTTACTGTTTCTTGATCTTTTTTTTTTGGGATGCTTGAAAGTCATAACCTTTTTTTCTCTCGAACACCAGTTTAAAATATTTTTGTGTTCTGTATTTCTAAAGTTATTAAAATTTCGTGTTTTGTCAAATGTATGGATAAGGAAAGTAATTTTAAAATTAAGTTGCCATAAATTTATAAATTTAGTGTTGTTTTTAAAGTATTCAATTGTTTAATGAAATAAGAAGGATAAATACCTGTTTGCTTGAAAAAAGAGGATGAAAAAGACTGCGTATTGCTAAAACCAGAGGTCTCAGCAATGGCTTTTACCGTATAATTTCTAAATGTTGTATCCATTTTTAAGCGCTCTACGACATAGTTAATTTTAAGTTGGTTTAGATAGTTGGCAAAATTACATTGTTTTTCTTCATTAATTATTTTGGAAAGGTAGGCGCTATTAGTAACCAATTCTTTTGCTAAGGAAACCAACGTGTATTTTTTTTGTAAAAACAATTGTTTCTCTTCAAATTCATGTAGTTTTTTTAATATTTGATTTTTAGTTTCTTCAGAAAGAGTACTTTTCGAATTAGTAGTATTTTGTTTGGTAAGTAATGCTTCTTTGATTTTCGGGGTAGTATTGGAATGCATTAATGTATCGAAGTGCTTCTTATACAGTTTAGTATTTCTAATTTTATAAAAAAGCAGGAAAATTAGAAGCAATCCAATGCTAAGTAGCAGATAAATAAGGGATTTATTTCGTTTACTTTTATTTGCTAGTTGTGCAATAAGCTTCCTTTTTTCTTTTAAAAGTGGTTGTATTTCATAATTGGTTAAGCTACTATTGCTTATGTTAGCCCTACTTTTCCTGAAGATACTATTAAAAGATTTAGAAGAGCTTATTTTTGATTCGGAAAAAACACGTTGTAGCGTGGATGATTGCGGAGTTAAAGATTTGAGCTTTGGTTTTGAACACGCCAATATTAATGGTCGATATCGAGAAATTATTACCGATAAGTTTACTATTGCTTATGGAAGCGGGGCCTTTAAGAATACTACGATGATCAATTTTGAAATGCAAGGTGAAATTGTAGAAATGCATTTTACCATACTAGGCTCTACCTTAACCCAAATGCAGTATATTTCCGAAGAATTTTTAATTAAAAAAAACTAACATAATATTTTCTATGGTAGTGATGTGCAAGGAAAAATGGTAGTTGGAGAAGGGGAGATGTTTAATTTTGAGATAAAAATAAGACCAGATTTTTTTCAAAAATATATTCCAGAAAGTAAATTTTTCAAAAGGTTTATTGCGCTTATTGCGAATAAAGAGGTTGGTTTTTTGAACAAAAGTAATTACCCAATAACACCAGAGATGCATTTTATCATCCACGAAATCGTAAATTGTAAATGGAAAAATACATTTCGTTTGTTATTCTTAGAGTCTAAAGTTTTAGAGTTACTGTTATTGCAAATAGATCAAATAAGCAGTTATAATGGAATTACGGCGTCGTATTCGAGTTCTAAAAATGTAATGGATAAGATGTACCGTGCTAAAGAATTGATTACAAAAAAACTAGATAGTCCTATGCGACTGGCAGACCTTGCCAAAGAGGTGCATACGAACGAATGTACTTTAAAAAAAGAATTTAAAAATATTTTTGGTACTACAGTATTTGGGTATATAAGAAACTTGAAAATGGAGCAAGCAAAGAAACTTCTCTTACAAAAAGATCATTCTGTTTATCAAGTTTCGGATGCGGTTGGCTATAAAAATCCGCAACATTTTTCTACTGCTTTCAAGAAGCATTTTGGCTATACGCCGAGTAAATTATTAAACAAGTAGTTTAATCTTTTGAATCATTTTTTTCTTAAAATTACGATAAATCTATACTTTGATTAAAAATAGCCTAATGCTGATGTTAATAAATTATTACGGATAAGTTTGTCAGTAACTATAGAAAAATTTTAAGTATTGACTTTTAGATAAGAAGTTTTAAAAAAGAGGATTAAATACTAATATTTAATTATTTTTGACAAAAACTATATTTGACTGATATTAAAAATATTTTTAATGAATTTTACAGTCCGTTATGTAATTATGCTGTAAAAATTGTAAAAGATTCAGTTATTGCTGAAGACATTGTACAATCATTATTTATACAGTTGTGGGAGACCAATAAGTTAGTTACAATAGAAAAACCAGAACGATTTTTATTAAGAAGTACAAAGTTTAAATGCATCGATTATTTACGAAAAAACAATTCAAGTACTAAAGTGTTTGCTAGCCAAGAATCATGGGATCAAATTACAAGTACAGTAGATTTAAATGAAGAGGACATTGAACCGTTGTTACACTATTTTGCATCTAAATTACCCCGAAAAACAAGAGAAGTTTTTTTACTAAGTAGAACATCCGGGTTAACATATAAAGAAATAGCGAAAGATAGAGGAATTGCTGTTAAAACTGTAGAAACCCATATGAGTAAAGCATTAAAAATAATGCGAAAGCTTTTAAAGGATCATGACTTTTTTACACTATTAGTACTTTTAGAGTTTATGGATTTATAAAGAAGTCCAAATCACATCGTCTTCTGACTTTAGTGTTGTTCTATTTTCTATTTTAAAATGGGCGTATGTATCAAGACGAATTATTTCTTCTGTTGGAGTTATAATAGTTGTTGTTTTCATTAATTTGGTTAAATAAAATCGTAAAAGATTGTCATCTAGATTTTTAAAAAAACGGTTGCTTTTAAAGTAAACTAATATTTCTTCATTTTTAGCTATTTGATAGGCTCCAGTTAGTGTTTCCCCTAGTCCTTTTAATTCGCATTCTCCCGAAGGTTTAAAAACAAGTTGAAATTCACCTTTGTTAGTATAACTAGCTTTAAATTGTTTTTGTGAATCAAAAACAGACAAATTTCTAGGTAAAAAAATAGTTTTGTTCACAGAGTACTCTTTGCAGCTAACTGCAGAGAAATAACCTGAAATTTCTTTATTATTAAAATTAGAGGCTAAACTACTTGGCTCGTACTCCCCAAAACCACTTATGCCAAGTTCAGACAAAATAGACCACATATATTTTTCATAATTACTTGTTAAGGTATACCTTCGAATCGTTTTATATACACCGGAATTAGGGTTTAAAAAATGACCTGGATTTTCTATAGGAACGGGGTTAGCAAAGCTAATTCTTTTATGGGTGTTTTTTATGTCATGATTACCTCTAGTAGAGGTTAGAAGAATTGAAACTTGTTCTTTAGAAGTAGTATTAACATTCTCCCAAATGGCAGATCTATCCATCCCGAAAATATGTTTTGTTTCTTTACCTGTTCTTTTTAGTGCGTTAAATTCTGCTGAATTAATTTCATCTGCTACTGGCATTGTTTGTGTTGCTGTGTAGGTTTTACCTTTTATAGTTATGGATAATGTATAACTAACATTTTCTTTTCCTGCAAAATAACGGTCACTTTCATAAATTCCTTTTTGAGGTAACTCTGTGAAATTCCAAGTATTTGTATTGTCAGTAATTTTAACAGTAGCATCTGAAATACCTACATTTTTTACAAGATCATTTTTTATACCAATGCTCGTAATAATTACGTGATGTTTTGATGGAGTATTAGTGATTTGACCTTCTATGGTATATTTTACATCTGTGTGGTAGTTTTTTATTAAATCACCAGTAAGTTCCCCTTCATCTAAGCAAGAAGAAAAGGTTCCGATTAATATGAACAGGAAGATTATCGTTTTTTTTAGTACCATATTTAAATATTTTAAAATTGAAAACTGTAAGATAAAATGGGAAATAATCTAAATACATTACCTCCTTCTAATTTAAATTTGTTATCCTCACCTATGTTTTGTAGATTATCTCTAATTGTTATTGGGTTTAATTGCGCATACGCATTGGTAATTCCAGCATTCCAAGTTCCTTTCCAACCTTTTTTACTTATTTTTGGTTTTAAGGTGAACATGAAATCAAGTCTGTGATAATCTTCTAATCTAGCGTTGTATCTTTTGCCGTATAATGGAATTAAAGATTTACCTCCATTTAGTAATTGAACTGCAACCGGTAAGGTATAGGGGCGCCCAGTCTTGTATACCCAAGTGGTTGTAAAATCAAGACGTTTTGTAAAATTGAAAGTCCCTAGTAGATTTAATTGATGAGGTATATCATAGCGAGTTATATACTTTTCTCCATTGTTAAGGTATTTATTTTTAACTGTTGTTTTCGAATAACTATAATCCGCTTTTAGGTGTATTTTTTCGGTTTTATAACCTAAACCTAATTCCATACCGTATGATGTAACATTCCCTCTTCTTAAATAACGTTCGTAATTAGTGTCTCTAATATCCGGATAAGGAACATAATCCAGTTGATTTTTAATATCCTTGTAATAACCTTCTATATTGATTCCGAAATTTCCATATGAATAATCATAGCCAACAGAAAAAATATTGCTACTTAGAGGATCTACATTATTAGAAGTAGGAACCCATAAATTAATAATACTAAAATCATTTTTATAGGGGTGTGGAGAGTGAACAAACTGACGCATTTTTGAGTAAGAGGTATAGGATCTATTATATTTATTAAACTTATATAATAAATTAATTCTTGGCTCTATACCTGCCCAAGTTTTATAGACACCACCATCATTTTGAAAGGTATTACTAACATTAAAATCGGAGTCTAAAGTGATTAGTCTTGCTTTTCCTAGAGCGTTTGTTAGATTAAAATTGATTCCATAGTCAAGTGATAAATTGCTGTTTATTTGGGTTTTATGATTAGTAAATATATTAAGTGAATTAAGCTTTTTTGTGCCAAAGTTTATATTTAGGTTTTCATACAAACCAGGTTGATAATTATGAAACCCTGTTTTTACGCCTGCGTTGAAGGTGTGTCTATTATTTAAATAATAAGATAATTGATATTTTAAATGTACTTCTTTTATATTGCTTTTCCAATTGTCTGCATCATTTGAAATTGTATAATCTCCTTTAAACTCGTTATAAATTAATGAGGTGTTAGCAAATAATTTTTCATTAAAAATGTGGTTCCATCGTATGGTAGCAAAATGATTAATGGTTTTAACGTTAAAAAAAGAACCTTTAAGTGTGTAAATATCTTTTCCGTTATAGAAGGAAAAAAGCAAGTTGTTATTTTTATTGATCTTCCAATTTACCTTAGTGTTTATATCATAATAATTTGGTGAAAGAACTTCTGTGTTCCTAGCTAACAAATCTAATAAACTTTTTCTACCAGAGATTATATAGCTGATCTTGTTTTTTATTATTGGACCTTCTGCTGCTAATCGAACTCCTAAGGTTGAAATTCCACCAGATAACTGAAAATTTTTCTTGTTTCCATCTTTAGTGGTGATATCTAAAACAGAAGCCAGTCGTCCTGAATATTTTGTTGGAAAAAAGCCCTTGTAAAATTTAGTGTTTTTTATGATATCTCCATTTATTACAGAAACCATACCTAGCAAATGAGAATTATTATACAAAGGAGCTTCGTCTAATAACACTAAATTTTGATCAAAATTACCTCCTCTTACGAAGTAAAAAGAAGACCCATCGTTTACTGTACGAATTCCGTTTTGTTGTTGTATGGCTTTTAATACATCAGGTTCACCAGACAGTAGAGGTATTTTTTTTATTTCTGATGATGAAATATTTAAAGCTCCAGCATATTTTTTTCGTAATTTATTTTTTGTTGCTTTAATTTCAATTTCATTTAATTTGGAATTGTCAATTACTAAATAAATGTCTTGACGTTTGTTTTTAACTGTCAATATTTTGTTTTTGTATCCCACATAACTTACAGAAACCGTATTATTTTTTTCAGGTAATGATAGGCTGTAAAATCCGTAGTTATTTGTATTTGTACCCTTACCTGTTTCTACCGAAAAAATTGTAGCGCCTATTAGTACTTCACCCGACTTTTCGTCAAAGATATAACCAGATATAATTTTATTCTTTTTCTTATCTTTTTTTGATTTGGCATAAATAATAATGGTATTTCCTATTTTTTTATAGGTTAGTTTTTCTGATTTTAATAAGTCGTTTAAAATTTCATATAATGTTTTGTTTTTATATGATTTATTTATTTTTTTATGTAATTCTTTTAAATTGTTGTTATATGAAAAAGATCTATCGATAGTCTTTTTTTCTAATTTATGTAGGGCATCTTTTAAAGTAATTTTATTGAATTTAACGGTAATTTTTTGTGCCATTGAATTAACACTAATACATAAAAGCAAAACTGCTAATAGGTGTTTCATTTTTTCGTTATTTTGTAACTATTATCCTCTTTGTTAATATTTATGGAACAGGTTAATTTTAATATTTCAATGATTTCAGTAATAGGACTGCTAGTGAATTTTGCGGTTAAATGACAATTAGGTAATGTCTTAGTATTCTCTATATTTAGCTTTGTTTCATAGAACGTATTCAAATCTCTTATTACTTGATTTATCGGGGTGTTGTTAAATTCAAAATTTCCTGTTTTCCAAGCTAAATAATTCTTGTTTTTTGTCTCGAAAGACTCAATCTTCGTTGCGTCTACTTTTGCAGTTTGGTTAGGTGTAATTATGATTGATTTATTTAATTGATTAGCTTTCACAAAAACTTTACCTGTTTTTACGCTTACTAATGTTTGCAAACTATCTTCTTTAATATTAAAAGATGTTCCTAAAACAGTTACATTGGTAGTTTTCATTTGCACGGTAAATGGACGGTTTTTGTCTTTGGCAATCTTAAAAAAAGCCTCTCCGTTAAGAGATACTTCTCTCGAATTGGTTTTAAAATTTTTAAGATATGAAAGTGTTGAGTTTTTATTAAGCCAAACAATAGAACCATCTTCTAATAGAACTTTTTTACTTTTTACTGTTGTATTTGAGGCTATTGTTACAGCAGTATTTACCCTACTATTTAAAGCGAAATACCCTATAAAAACTGTAGTTAGCAGTAAAGCAATTGTAGCTACAATTTGTCTCATAGATGTAAATAATGGTATTACCTTTGTTTGTTGCTTTCTTTTCATTTGCTGTTCTATTTTTTTGAGTGCTCTTTGGGTATTGAATTCTATTGTATCTATGGTTTTTCCATTTACGTTCCATAACTTTCTTAGTGCTTCGTACTCTAGTGGAGATTGTTGTTTAAATTCATCGATTTCCAACTCTTCTTTTATGGTTGTTTCTCCAGAAAAATGTTTTGCTAATAGGCTATAAATTTCACTCATACATATAATTTTAAAACCGCTCACCCCCAAATAAAAATAGGAGATACCTTTAGTTTATTTAAAAACTAAAGGTATATTTTTTCTTTATAATATATCTATTATAATGTCATCAATAGCAACAGCTTCTTCTCCTCCCATTTCTATTTTTATATCGGTGATTTTATTGTTAATGTTAGCAGGGAAATTTAAAACCAAATTTGTCCATTGATTTTTTTTGTCTAGCTCAGATTGGATTACCCACGAATTTTTTTCGTCTTTGATAGTGATTTTAATATTAGATTTACCTGAATTTAAAATCGAAGTTTGATAGTATTTTAACCTTAATTGTAAAGGACGTGAATTATTTACTTTAGTAATATTAAACTCTTCTTTTAATAAAATTGTAGCTTTACTTTTAGTTTTGCAATTTTCAGGATTAAATGCTAAAAATCTTCCATTGTTTTGACTTTCTTTGTAGTCTACTTTTTTAGAATTATGTTCCTTTGTTGTTCCTATTCCTGCTTTATTACAACTTGATGCTCCTTGTTCAATACTAGATTTTTCTGTATCCGCATTTATAAATTGTTCAGGCGAGGATTTTTCAAAACTTTCAGAAAAAAAAGGCTTGTGTTTAATTACAGGAGGTTTTGGAAGTATCTCTTCACTATTATTACAAGAAATAGTTACTGTTAAAATACTTAAGAAAACTGTTACGATATTTATTGATTTTTTAATCATTTTAAACTTGTTTTTAATATTTGTTTCAATGATATGTCGCAGTAAAAAGAATACACCCTTAGTTTTTTTTAATTTTTTTAAATAATGTAAGAAGAATACAAATCAGTTTTTTATTAAATACACTATGAAATGATTAAGAACTATAAAAATTCGTTTCCTTATAAATAGTTATTAGGTTTTGATTTATAGTGTTTTATAGTAATTAACTTAAAGTGTATTTATTTTTGAGAAGACCTTACAATTTTTTAAATTATTATAAAGCTATATTTTGAGTAGTTTTTTCCATAACTAATTTGTTCTTTCCAATTTGTTAAATTATCAATTTCAATTTTTAAGAATGTAATTAGTTTTAAAAAGCAAATTGGAGCATTAAAAAGTTTAATACTTTAAGAAAGCTATTTTTAACTAGTATTTTTATTTTTCGAGACTAAGTTTAGTATGTTATAGCGCTAATTAACATTATTTTTTTATAATGTTATACAAACTAAAATTTATATTAATTATTGAGTTTGGAAAGTTTGTATATATAAGTTTATTTATAATAAATATGCAACAAATAGTTTTTTCAATATTCGTCTTCTTATTTCCATTTAAGATAAATAACTTTTATTTAATTTATGTTGTTATTTTTTGTAAGCTGTTATTGTTTGATTCAATTTTTTTACCGCACATCCTTTGTTTATTTAGTAATTAGATTGTCTACGAATTATTTTTAAGTATTTAATTATAGTTTTTTATTATCGTTAATTTATTATCTATAGTTTTTTTATATATAGATTTGAATTAAATCAATTAATAATATAAAAATGAAGAAAATTGTATTCAGCCTATTGGCTTCTATGATTCTTTTATCTTGTTCTAGTGAAAAGAGGCAAAGTGATAAGAAAGAAGCGGGGGGCTGTCCTTTTGGTTTTGATAAAGGGCATAAGAAAGAACAGATCTCTGAGAGAAAACTAAACAAAGATTGGTGGCCCAATAAACTAAATTTAGATGTTTTGGCTCAAAATTCTGAACTAAGTAATCCTATGGGGGAAAAGTTTAACTATGCAGATGAATTTAGTAAGTTAGACTACAAAGCATTGAGATCAGATTTAACAAAATTGATGACGGATTCTAAAGATTGGTGGCCAGCAGATTATGGCCATTATGGCCCTTTATTTATTAGAATGGCATGGCATAGCGCAGGTACTTATCGAACAGGCGATGGAAGAGGAGGAACAAGAATGGGATTACAACGTTTTGCTCCACAGAATAGTTGGCCTGATAATGGTAATTTAGATAAGGCAAGAAGGTTATTATGGCCGATAAAACAAAAGTACGGGAAGAAAATTTCATGGGCAGATTTAATGATTTTAACTGGAACTGTTGCTATTGAGTCAATGGGATTAAAAACCATAGGTTTTGCAGGAGGGAGAGAAGATGTTTGGGTTCCACAAGAAGATGTTTATTGGGGTTCAGAATCTGGATGGTTAGAAAGTAGAAGACTTAATGAAAAAGGTGAATTGGATTTAGAAATCGAGAATCCGTTAGCAGCTGTTCAAATGGGGCTGATATATGTAAACCCAGAAGGTCCCAATGGAAACCCAGATCCCTTAGCTTCTGCAAAAAATATTCGAATTTCTTTTGATAGAATGGGAATGAATGATGAAGAAACAGTTGCGTTAATTGCTGGAGGGCATACTTTTGGAAAAACACATGGAGCTAGTGCTGTTGAACATGTGGGTGCTTCGCCTGAGGCTGCAGGAATTGAAGAGCAGGGCTTAGGATGGAAGAGTAGTTATAAATCAGGTAAAGGAAAAGATGCCATCACTACTGGACTAGAAGTTATTTGGACTCCAACACCTACAAGATGGAGTCATGCTTTTTTGAATACGCTACTCAATAATGAATGGGAATTAACTAAAAGTCCAGCAGGAGCTCATCAATGGTCAGCTAAAGGAGTTGGAGAAGTTTTTCCTGATGCATTTGATAAAAATAAACGACATAGACCAACCATGTTAACATCTGACTTAGCTTTAAAATTTGACCCAAAGTATAAAAAGATTTGTCAAAAATTTTTAGACAATCCTTTGTCTTTTGATGCTGCTTTTGCAAAGGCATGGTTTAAGTTGACACATAGGGATATGGGACCAAAAACAACCTATTTAGGAAATGACATACCTGAGGAGGACTTTATTTGGCAGGATCCAATACCCGTTTCAAACGGAAAAGTAATTTCTAAAAAGAATATAACTGAGTTAAAAAAGATTATTTTAAGCTCAGGAATTCCAGCAAACCAATTGATAGAGACGGCTTGGGCTTCGGCATCTTCATTTCGCGGATCTGACAGAAGAGGAGGTGCTAATGGAGCAAGAATCCGTTTAGAGCCTCAGGTTAATTGGGAAAGCAATAATCCTAAACAATTAAAAAAAGTATTAGCTATATATGAAGAAATACAGTCTAATTTTAATAAAAAAAATACCCTAAAAGTATCTCTCGCTGATTTAATTATACTAGGTGGTTCTGCAGCTATTGAAATAGCAGTAAAAAAAGCAGGATATACAATGGAAGTACCATTTATTCCAGGAAGAATGGATGCCACTCAAACACAAACAGATGTTAATTCTTTTGCAGTTTTAGAGCCAATAGCCGATGGGTTTAGAAATTATCAAAAGAAAAAATATACGTTAAAAACTGAGGAGCTGCTAGTGGATAAGGCACAATTACTAAAGCTAACAGTTCCTGAGATGACTGTCTTAGTAGGTGGAATGCGTGTGTTAGATGCAAATTTTAATAATTCTAAAAATGGGATATTTACTCAACGACCAGGAGTGTTAACAAACGATTTTTTTAAAAATCTTTTAGATATGCGAATAAAATGGTCACCTGTTTCTGAAGATAAATTAGAATTTAAAGGAATAGAGAGAGGTACTGACAAATTAGTATGGACAGCAACAAGAGCCGATTTAATTTTTGGCTCTAATTCTGAGCTTAGAGCAGTCGCTGAAGTATATGCTAGTGATGATGCTAGAGAAAAATTTGTAAAAGATTTTATAGCAGCTTGGACAAAAGTGATGAATTTAGATCGATTTGATGTTAAAATATAAAAATTACTTAATCTTTATTTTTAAGTTTTAAGTATTTGATAATTAGGATTTAATGAAGCGATACAAAATTTGTATCGCTTCATTTTTTATATTTAAAATAAAGAATTGTATTTTTACGGCATCTGTTCAAAATGGGGATGTAGCTCAGTTGGCTAGAGTGTTTGACTGGCAGTCAAAAGGTCGCGGGTTCGAGCCCCGCCTTCTCCACAAAAAACTCTTATACTTTATAAGAGTTTTTTTTATAAAATGTTAATAAATTATATATCAACATTTTTTCTCTGTGATTTGAAAAATAAGATGATTTTTTTTCAGTATCCACGTTTTTTAATTCTAACAACCATATTTATTTTAATTAGTTAATGTTTTGAAAAAAGTAGCTATCCTTTTAAAAATAGCGACTATCATACAATAAAAATAATTACGTTTGGGCTGAATATATAGGCTATTCAAGAATCTATAGCACAGAATAAAAATCAAATTAAATATTATTTTTATGCAAAAAGGTAACTTAATTAAATTTGGAACCGAATCGATGACTACAGGAGCAGCAACACTTCATCATAAGGTTGTTTGGGAATCTAGTACAGGTAATTTAGAAGATCTTTCTCATATTAAAACAAGAGAAAGAGTTGTTTGGGATTCTGCTCCTATTGAGTTTGGCGCACCTATAGAATATCAAAGATCAGCATTCCATAATGGATTAGGTACTAATGGAGCAAATTCAGGTTTTGCTTCTGATGATCACTCGATCGTTCCACCTGAATTTAAATATCAGCTAGCTACTGATGGAGAATCGAAGGTTTGGAAAATGAAACAACAATATGAAATGCAGATAGACGGAGGTGATTGGGTACCGATACCTGATGCAGTGTTTGAAATTACCCGCTGGTTTGAAAGAAAAGGAAAAGACTTGATAGCTTATACCGCAAAAAGAAGAGTTGCGGGTGTTGAAGGCACAATGCATAGGGCAATGGTTAAGGTCCCCGGTTGGTTTAAATAAAAAAGTATTTTTATTTATAAAACATAATCAAGAAAGCTATTTTTCAAGCGCTTACTTGATTATGTTTGCTCTTAAAATTATTAAAAGAGCTGATTTTTAAGTGACTAGAGAAATTCTATTTTATGGTAATTGACTTTGTTATTCTCTATTTTAATCAACTTTCTAATTATTTGATTTTTAGTGTAAAAAAAGCATATAAAAGGACCAGAAATTAATGTATTATCTAAATTTAAAAGTTCCCCGTTAACAAGTTTTGTTTTAGTGACTACCTTTTGACCTGAAAGGTTATACACCTCTATATCGAGATTATCTATGGTTTTATCATTAGAACGATATTTAAGGGTATTATTGGAAATCTCAAATATAACTTCCATCACAGAAGAAGAAGCATCGATGAGAGTCTCTAAAAACTTTCTTTGATTAGTGTAACTTACAAACTTTGTATGACTATCAATTTGAAAAATTTGACGACTTACAGCTATTCTAGCACCGTCAGGATAATTTGTATGAATTTCATAAAGAGACCTATTTGATTTTGTTTTTAAAGTATTGAGATTGGATCCGTGTCCCTGAAAGTAAATCTTTAATGTTTTTAGTTCATTATTTTCACAATTCAAAACATTAAGATTTTTATTAGGTCTTATATCCAAAATTTCAATTTTATTGTTAGCACAACTCAAATATTTTAATTCTTCATTATTACTAGTGTCGAGATTTGTTATTTCGTTGTTGTTACACAGAACAGATTTTATTTTTAAATTATTTGACATGTCAAGAAAGCGTAACATATTATTTGAAATATGTATTGTTTCCAGCTCTGGAAGTTCTGCTATATTTAAATTTCGTAATCTATTATTACTTAGTTTTAAAAACCGTAGGTATTCAGAAGAGGGAAGTTTTAATAAACGAAGTTTATTTCCACTACACGACAAATATTTCAGATTAGCATTATGTTTTATTTCAAGGTAAATGAGATCGTTATTATCGCAGACTAATATTTGTAGTTTTTGATTTAAAGATAAATCTGTGTGCCTAACTTTATTACCAGAAAAATCAAGATATTTTAAATTTGAAAACTCTTGAATGCCCTCAAGTGATTTTATGTTTTTATTCGAAATATCAAGGTTGACAAACTTAAGAGCTTCAATATTAGTGATTTCATTATCGTTGTTTTGATTTATTGAAGATTGAAGTAAATATTTTTTAAAGTTTACATCTGGAATGTCAATAGGGTACACATATTGAGAATAACAGTCTGTTATAATTGTTATTTTTGCTATAACTAAAAATAGCTTTAATTTTTTCATTTTAAAGAATAAATTGGATAATATGTTATTGTTGGAAGGGGTTTGGAATTATTATAATGTTATTAAAACATCAAAAATCGAAAAATATAGCCTTATAATGATGACCTACACTAGGTTCTAATATTTGCCACAAAAGTAATATGTTTTTATGGGATGAAAGTATATTTCGTTCAAAAAAATAACCTTTAAATAAATAAAAAACCAATGAATTAAAATTTAAAATGTTACGTTATTATTATACTATATGTTCAGATTTGATAATGAATATTTAATAGATTAAGATAGCTTAATTTGATAAAACAATTAATATTAATAGAGAAATTAAAAACAAAAAGGTAGTCGAGATAATTACGTTTGTGGAATTCTCTTTATTTCTAATTGAGCCATTTTGAATTCCTCACAGGTATTAATGTTTCTTATCAAATTATCATCAACCTCAATAACTTTAATGTCAGTGTTGATAAGCATTTTTCTCGGACAAGAATAACCTTGAGCTAGGTATTGCAATAGTTTACCATACGCTTTGGGTTCATAAATAGTTACCAAAGGTTCAGGAAACTCTTTGTTTTTTCCTTTGATAGTTGTGGCAATTTTACTGGGATCTCTATTTTCTAGTAAAAGTTGAATAATCTCTTTATTTATAAAAGGAATATCAGTGGCTAAAACAAACCAAGCAGTATTGGGTTTTTTTTGAAAAGCCGAACAAATGCCTCCGAATGGACCTAAGTTGAGAAAAGTATCATTAATTTCATTAGTTTTATTAGTAGAAGGTGAAATATTTCCTACGGAAAAAAAGGTTTCTAGAGAACATTCTTTAAATAAATCTTTAAGGTGTTCTTTTTGTGGTTTTCCATAATAGTTTAATGTAGATTTATCCATCCCCATTCGAGTACTCTTACCACCAATTAATACCAGTCCTTTTACAGGAGCAATGTTATCTTTTATAATACTTTCAATATGATTTGTAATTCCATCCACATCTTTAATATCGTAGCATTTTATTTTTTTTATTTTGGGAAATTTTTCTACTAGGCAGTCAAAGAAATGAGTCTCTTTGTTTAGTTTAATTATAAAAGCAATATTAGTTATTTGAGACAATCTTTTTTGAATTGAAGCTTCTTTTTCACCGTCTAGAATAATAATTTGTTTTTTGCCTGGATAATGATTTCCATTTATAAAAACTAAATCATGGTTGTAAAACTGTAATCTTTGCTCGTATTTGTTATGGTGAGAACTAGTGCTTATTTTAAGGTTTCCTTCATAGTGGAAAGTATATTCCGTTAATATATTTTCATCAACGTTTTTGGCATGAGATGCATCAAAGTATCCTAAATTGAAATACGTAAGTTTTTTACTTATTATATAAATTAAATTGCTAATAGTAGTGCATTTAGTACCCAAAATAGCAATTTCATTAGGAGCAAAATTATCGTTATTTTTTTTACTTAACAGAGCATGTTTATGGTGTTGTTGCATTTTAGAGTATCGCTAGGCGGTTTAAATTACGCACGGTTTTGTGCTTTTTAAAGGTACAAATTTTAATATAATAAAATGCTTTTGAAGAAGACTACCTTAAAAGACTTATACGATTAATATTTTGAGTTGCGATATTTATTTAAAAAATAACAGCTGTGTACAATATTTAAGATCTATTAACAGTCAAAGTTAAAAGTATATCAGTTAGTATTTATAATGACCTCACTTTACTTTATAGCTGAATTATTTTGTAATAATTTCAAATTATAAGCGGTATTAAATATTTGTTAATTTTTTTCAAAAAATTGAAAAACAAATTATCTTCACGTAATAAAATAAAATAAAAAATGATTAAAAAATTTAAAAAACTATCAACACCTTGGTTGATAGTATTAGCGTTGGTAGCTACATCTTGTAGTGATAACTTATCAGAGAATGTTCCTAATACCAATGAAATTGGCCAAAGCCTAATTTTTCAAAAAGGTAAGGGAGATAATAAAAAGAATCTATCCAATTATGTAAACAAAGTAGCCGTGTTTACAACACAGAGAGATGACGATCATGGTTCTAGTCTATATTTGGTTACTAACGAGTGGGTTTTTAGATGTTCAGGAAACACTAATGGACGTGAAGCAGAGACTTTTGGAAGAAAACGTGCTATAACGTACACAAAGCCAGGAGCAAAGTTTGATTTTCCAGCTATTGGCTTATCACCAGTTGAGGGAGGGCACACAGGAAATCCTGTTTCGTTTGTGTTAAATGATGATGGTAAAATTCCTGCAGAAGCTCCAAAAAATTGGAATGAAAAAAATGGAGTTTCATGGAAAACAGCTGTAATAGAAGTTTTTGCTGCACAGGCTGCGTCATATACAAGTGTAGGGAAAAACGGTCGATTTAGTCGTAAAGTTGGAGATCCTGTATTTAAAGAAGATTAGATCAAAACTATTGTCTTTTTAGTTTTCAACTAATTGATAGTTAATGATTATAGAAAAAGATTCAATAAGGTCTCTTAATGCTTCAAAAATTTATTAGGAGACCTTATCTAAAGTGATTTTTTGTTTTTTGATTATACTTAATCCATGAAATTTTGCTTGGTAATTTTTAAATCAAATTTTTATTGTTGGCAAAGTAATAATGGTATAATTATTTCTACAAAATAGGCCATCTATAACACTTCTATTTTTTAATAAAATCCTTGTTATTCTTCTCAATTAGAGAATGCTTTTGATGTTGTCATATCGAGAGCATAGCTAATTGTTATGATACTATTATAGTATCTGCGTTAGGTAAAATTATTGGATTCTATATTCTGTAGATTAAAATCACTTTTTATGAAAACGATACTGACTTGTTGGTTACTAAAGTATTAATACTAAAAATTACAACAGATAACTTTATAAAACAATAAGTTTTTACAAATTGATTTTTAATACTTTTTTAAAGTATTCTAGTTTTAGAATTCGTGATTACATTATCTCAAAAAACCTCTTTATAATGTATGGTCTTTTTTAATTAATATTTAAAAAAACTATTTTTTAAAGTCAGATGCACCTCCCTTTTTTTCAACAAGCTTCACTTCTTTAATAATCATTTTTTGATTAAAAGCCTTACACATATCATAAATTGTTAAACAAGTAGCTGAAACTCCTGTAAGTGCCTCCATTTCAACACCAGTTTTTCCTTCAATGCTAACTTCACAAGTGACTTTAATTTGCGTGGCATCGATTACAGAAATATCAATATCAACTCCGTTAATTAATAAGGGATGACACATTGGTATAATATCGGATGTTTTTTTTACGGCTTGAATTCCTGCAATAATGGCTGTTTGGAAAACAGGTCCTTTTTTAGTGATGAGTTCTGAATTGGTAAATTGATTGATGATTTCTTTTCCTAAAAACATGGTCGCTTTAGCTATTGCCTTTCGTTTAGTGACTTTCTTTTCAGAAATATTCACCATTTTAGGATTGTTTTTTTTGTTTATATGTGTAAAGTTACTCAACTTAAATCTATAAATTTTACGGTAAAACTTTTTTTACTTTTATTGTCTATTACTTTTTAATTTTTGAATTCATTGAATTCATTGAATTCATTGAATTCGTTTTTGACAAAACCTAAAATTAGATATTTATGATGAGATTTTAATTAAAAGAAAATAAACATTTTTACAAAATTCAAAATTCAAAACTACGATAGCGATGTATAGGAAAAACGTGCCCTTTTTTGTATGATAGTTCTTTTTGTTTTGGAAGCTCTATAAAACCATCCGCTGCTGTTAGGCTAGCTAAGTCACCAGAACCATTTCCTTTGACAGGATAGGCGATTAATTGACCATCTTTAAGTTGTAAATTTACTTGTAAAAAATATGTTAAATTAGGTTTAAAATCAACATTTTCACCTAAAATAGCGGTTAAAGAAACAGGAGCTATGTTCATGCTATAATAGTACCATGAATAAAAATAAACCATACAATTTACATAGGTAGATATTGGATTTCCAGGAAAAGCAAAAACAAAAGTATTTTTCTGCGTACTTTTTTCTGTAGTATTGGTGTTTTCATTAGAATTATGAGTGTCATTGAAGGTAGTTCCCATCCAAAAAGGTTTACCTGGACGCTGTGAAACTGTATGAAATAATTTTTGAACACCTAAGCTCTCTAAAACTTCAGGCAAAAAATCGTATTTTCCCTTACTAACAGCTCCGCTAAATAATAAAACATCATACTGTTTAAGGTATGTTGCTATTTTTGAATTCAGTACTTCCTTTTGATCTGTTAGGTGTGCGTTTTCTGAAGGAATATTTAATTTTTCAAGGAGAGAAACGAGAGTATAAACATTACTTTTTCTGATTTGATGGTCCAAAGGAGTTTGATTAACCTCTATTAATTCGTCACCCGTAGAAACGATCATTATTTTTGGTTGCTTTGCCACTTTAACCGTTGTCTTTCCAACCGTGGCTAAAACACCAATTTCTGCAGGGGATATAATAGTGTCTTTTTTAATTAAAACGGTTTCTTTCAATTTGTCTGAACCCTGATGGTGTATATTTTGTCCTTCTTTAATTTCATCAACTATTACGGAAGCCATTAACGTGTTTATAGAGATATCTTCATAACGGATAACGGTATCAGTATTGTGAGGAAGTACAGCTCCTGTCATTACCTCATAGCAGTGTGCCGCATTCTCCATAGTCTCTTGAACCGTTCCAGCAGGTTGAATTCCTTCAATTTTAAAATCGCGAACGCCGTATTTAAAAAATCGATAATTAACAGCAATACCATCCATGGCTACTCTATTAAAAGGCGGAAAATCTCTATCGGCAACAATATCTTCCTTTAGAACTCTTCCAACAGATTCTATAAATGGAACCTCTTCAATACCAAAATCTAATTTATGTTTTAATACAATTTGTTTAGCTTCTTTTACTGTGATCATTTTAGTATAAGTTTCATAGAAAAAACAAAGTTAAGGTATTCTGGTAAACAAGTCTAGGAATGGCGAAAATAGAAATCGAACTATGAAGTAACTATAGATTATATTACCTTATAAAATTTAAGATTACCGCTGTAAAACGATTTTTTCCTTTTTATTAGAGGAGAAAAAGAAACGGTAGCCAATTTATGTAAAGAGAACTATATTTTTGCAGCAATTTTAAATGTAAATGTGTTTATAGAAAATAATTATTTGGTGTGTGATGCTAAATTTTTTTACAGTTTAAATTAGTAAATATCAAAAAACTACAAATTAATATCTGTAGCTATCCTCCAATAGTACTCATGCTTTCAGACACTTTGCCTTGTGTCCTATTAGCTTCTGCTATAAAGCCGTTTTCAGGTTTTTCTTTTACAAGTTTTAAAAACAATATTTTTAATTCATTGTCACTAGCACCTTTCCTCAAAAAATCTCGAATATTAAAAATACCGTCATCAAACAAACAATTTTTTAACGCGCCAGTTGAGGTAATTCGAATGCGATTACAATCATTGCAAATGGTTCTTGTAAAGGCTGGAATAATCCCTATAGTACCCTTAAAATTTTTAACCTGATAGTTTTTAGAGGTACTGGATTTTTTATCTAGAATTTTATCAATTTTAAAGGCTGTTTGTATTTCTTGTAAAATTCTTATTAGGTTCCATTGTTCTTTCCACTCTCTTTGACCACTTCCATTAAAAGGCATTTCTTCTATAAAGCGAACGTCTATGTTTTTGGTTTCGGTAAGTTTTACAAAATCAACAATCTCATCAGTATTAAAACCTGACTGAACAACTACATTTAACTTTAAATGCAGGCTGCTTTTTTCTAATAATTCAAGAGTTTTATAAACGTCCTCAAAAACGGCTCTTCTGGTTATTTTAAAAAATTTACTAGCTTGTAAGCTATCAATACTTAAGTTGATGTTTTTAACTTTTGTCAAACGTTCAATACGCTCAATATGTTTTTGAATGAGTACACCATTGGTAGTAATATTAATCGTTTTCAGCAAGTCATTAAAAGATAGCATTTCTAAGAAACTCATAAAATCTTTTCTTACAAAGGGCTCACCTCCTGTTAATCGGACTTTTGTAACTCCCAATTCTGTAAGGACTCTAATAATTCGATACATTTCTTTGTAGGTTAGCAACTCATTTCTTGGAACGATGGCTATTCCTTCTGCCGGCATACAATACTGGCAGCGTAAATTACACCGATCCGTAACGGCTAATCTAGCGTATGTTATTTGACGCCCAAAATTGTCTATTAATGACTGCATAAAACAAATATAACAAATTCAAAACCGTTGATTTTATCGAGCAATCAAAGAAGTTATCGACTTTAAAGAAACAATAAAGAGCCATCGAGTATAATTGTATGACTATTCATTTAAAATGGTAAGTTCAAATTCACTAGGCGCTAATGTTAAAATTCATTTCATTGTTTTTTTACTTGAAGTAACATCTCGATAACCATCACTATTAATATATCTAAAAGCATTTCCTACCAAAAATATAACCACGTGTGTCTGAACATTAATTGCTACGGTGAATCACTATTAAGCTTCTAGTAGGTGCGTTTTTAGTATAATAATTGCAATTGTATTTTTCATTATTTAGACTATTATTTTTGTTTTCGCATTAAGTAAGCTTTACTTCTAAATCATTGTTATGAGAAATTATTTTTTTACTTGATTTTCCATATCATAAAGCAATGTTTTTTTAACTCTTCCACTTTTTCTATCAGATAAAAAAGTAATGATGTTTGTAATAATTGAAATGAATACACTTTTATGTTCTAAAATAAAGTCCATATGGTTTTCAGCTGTATATTCTTATCTGAAATTAATTTGTCGTTTTAATAGCAAACTCACTACTTGTTATATTTGGTATAATGAGCATAGCGCTCATTTCTAAAAGTAAAAAGAGGTTATTAAATTTAAATTAGCTTTGTGTTTTCTGTTAGTAAATTATTTTTTTGCGATTAATGCAAATAAAGGTGATTTTATTCTCCATAAAAAAATAATATAAATTGTAACTTGCAATTTGAAAAAAGAAGGATTGCTGAGATAAAAATTGCCAAATAAATCACTTCTTACATAAGAAAACAATTGGGTTTTTGATTTTTTTCAAAGACTTTAAAAAAATATAGCTAAAAAAGATGGGGTTTCATTTTTTTACAGAAGTAAATACACTACGGATTCAAATTAAAGAGAATACACATGAACATCTGCATGCGAATGGAGATTTAGAAGAATTCAATGCGTATAATCAATTTTTGAAAGCGAAAAAACGCAAGCACATTCTCTGTGAAAAATCACTTATTTTTTAGAAGAGTATAAACAGGATATATATAATACAGTGACACATTGAATTGTATTATTATAAAACCAAATATATGAAACATACGGTGGCCTTTAGTTTATTATCACTACTCATATTTTCTTCTTGCACTTCCCAGCAACAAAAAGGGAAGTATGCTAGTTATTTTAAAAATACTTGGCAAGAGCAATACTTAAATGGACCTGTTAAAATGCAGCGTCAGGTTTTTAATTATGCGAAATCTAAAGATAACCTGCCAAAAGACAGTTTGTATATGTTTAATGCGGTTTTTACCGTATTACCTGTGGGGAATTCTGGTTATAGTTAATTCGATAGGTATGGTATTACCACTAAATTTCATCCTTTAAGAGGGCGATTGAATCGTTCGGTTCCTTATGATTCTGCTGTAGTAAAACATAAAGAAGGAAATATATATGTATATATAGAAAAGTATTTTAAAGATGATGTAACGAAAAAGGTAGAATACAGGCAACAGTTTCCAATAAAAAAACATGTATTTAATCCTTATAGGGTGCATTTAAATTATTATTCATACCAACCCTACTATTTTTATGTAAAAAAAGACAGTACGGCAAAAAGGCAGGTCAGAGCATATCGCTATAACCTAAATAGTGATGGAGCAATAAAAGAAGAGATAGGAGTTACCTTATGGGATAGAAATTTAGATGATATAATAGAAGAAGAAACAATAGATTATAAGGCTATTTACAATTATAATGAAAAGAACCAATTAATCAGTAAAAACTATACTGAGTTGGGTCATGTACCTGGTCTTCCAGATCATGACGCTGAATTTTATGATACGGGGTATAAAACTCCTTTTGAAGCATATACTTATGATGAGAGAGGTAATTTAACGTCATTCCGCTTATATACCGATGAAGATAAAAGTAAAAGAAGAATAGTTGCAAAAGAAGAATATAAATACAACGAGCGAAACAATTTAATATGGAAAAGAAAATGGGCAACTTTTGTATATGGAAGTCATTTTAAATTGATTAATGATTTAGAATTCAATAAAAAAGGAGATGTAGCTAAAGTAACCACCTTTGAAAACGATGGAAAAACGGTACACCTTTGGTATCGTTTTGAATACTTTGGATATGATGAATACGATAATTGGACGGGGTTTTTCGTGTATTTAAAAGATAGTAAAAAACCTTTCGGTACAGGAAAAAGAATACTTGAATATTATAAAGAAGAGAAAGAATAAGGAACCAATTAATAGATATGTACACCCAACAATTGTATTGTTATTTTATTGCAGTAGCCAGCATAGCGCTGCTCATAGGCTGTTCAACCCCTAAAGTAAGTACTGGAAAATATCAGAGTATTTATAAACATTCGGAGAGTGACCATTATTTAAGCGGCCCTGTTAAAATAGCACGTTCTAAAATGACTGTTTATAAAAAAAACGATCCTGAATTTCGAAAAAAAAATTCCCTTTATTTTAACCCTTATGGTAATCTTAATGTTATTGGGTTAACTGGATATTTTGAGTTTGATAAAAATGGTGTCGAACAGGTACATTATAGATTAGAAGACTCCCTAACAGAGCCATTTCCTGCAAAAGAAACAAAGGACAAAAAAACCTTGCTAAAAATACGTTTGGAAGTTCAGGATACTGCAGAGATCAAAAAGAAAATACAGTTTAAGCAAAATTTACAACCTAAAAAATTTGTGTTTAACCCTTATCGGGTGCGTTATAAAAACGATTCTTATACTTTAAGTACTGTAATTATCGATAAAGATAGCTCTTACAAGAGACTAGCTATTGGTTATGACTATGTACTAAATAGTAATGGTACAATTCAACAAGAAATATCGAAAAAGTTGTGGGATAATAATTTAGATGGATTTGTGGATGAAAAAGAACACAATTATATAGCTACCTACTCCTACAATGACAAACAGCAACTAATACGAAAAACCTATGACGCAATAGCTTATTTAAGGTATGAAGATCACGATCATCTTAAGTTTGATACTAGTTTTCCGTTAGAAGAGTACACCTATGATGAGGTAGGTAACTTGGCAACAGTTACCGTATATTCTATGGTAAAACGAAATGGTGAAATTTTGAAAGAATTTGCCTACCACAAGGAAAAGTATTTTTACGATGAAAATAACCAACTCATACATAAAAAAGTCAATTCTGGTCACGGAGGTGGGTTTATGAATAAAAATTGGAAATTCTATAATGAATTTTTCTTTACCGACAAGCAAGAGGTTGCCAAGGTGGTTTCTTATGAAAGTGATAGAAAAACAGTGTATGCTACCTATTATTTTAAATACGAAGGGCATGATGCCTATGATAACTGGACCAAATGCTATTTTTATTTTGGAGATGAAAAAGAACCTTTCGCAGAAGTAAATCGAATTATAGAATATTATAAAGAAGAGAAAGAATAAGGAACCAATTAATAAAAAATTATGAATGAAAAACAAACCTTTTCAGGTACCTATCAAGTAGGAAATAACTCAGAAAAAGAGTTTGAGATAACGTATAACAATTCTCCTGAAAAAGAAGAAAATACAGCACAGCTTTTAAAGTTGCTCAATAGCCCATGGCAATTAATTAAAAACGGCGGTAAGTTTGGTGTAAACAGTGTAAAGCGCTTTTTTACCGTGTTGTTTTTATTTGGGGCTTGCAATACAATACTGTTTTTTTATGCTTTAGCCACACTTTTTGGCTCAGGCTTTGCTTTTGGAAAATTAGCGTTTGTATTTTTAGTACTTATAATTGGTGTAGCACTTACTGTTTTTGCAAGCTATAAAACCTACCAGTACGTTGTTATAGATACCATTCGTGTAATTTATGAAAACCTAGCCAGCTTGTTTAAAAAATTAACGGATTTATTAGTGGATAAAACCGAAGCTGTTTTTGATGGAAAAGTAAACCTAAACTCCCAACAATTTTCAAAAGCCATTGATATTGGAAAAACAGTACACCAAACCTATAGCGGATTGCCTAGTTTTTTAAGAAAAGGTATTGTGTTAATTCTGAATAAAATTCCGTTAGTAGGAATGCTTACAGAGTTAAAAGAAGATATTGCTTCGGGAAATAAAGCTGAAGCAAGTACTAAGCTTTATACTAAAATGGATGATTTTATCACCGAAACCGTATTTGGTAACAACAATACCAAATGGATTTGGTGGTTATTGCCTTTAAATATTATAGGGTTAATAGTCCTGATAAAAATAAAAATTGGTTAATCAATAATAAAAAGTCAAAGAGATTTATACTCTTGGAAGTAACAAAAAAGTAAGTAAAAGTAAAAAAGAGAATAATTAGCATAAAAAGTAAACAAATGAAAAAAGTAAAAGGAATACTAGCAAGTTTTATCTTGATAACCATTGTATTATCATGTAGCTCAAATGATGACGAAGCAAACCTATCAAACAATTGCGGTGATTTTAAAGAGCAAACAGCACAAGGAAATTTTCGAGGCAAGAGTTTTACAGTAAAGGGAGGCACTTATAAAAAGGTATTCGATGATTACAGTTTTACCTTATTTATTTATGAAGAAACAAGTGGTGATCCATGTTTTGTCCCACAGTTTAACGAAGGACAAGATGTAATTAATATTACTTTAAGTTCAGCGGAACCACAATCCATAACAATATCTAATACCGGTCAATCAGGTACTGATATGTTAAGTTTTATTAGAACAACGCAAGATTCAAATGGAGCATCAATTGATTCTGAACTATCAGAATGTGGCACCATTGAAATTATATCTGTGGATAGTACAACCAAAGCTTTAAAAGGTCGAGTAGTAGCCAAAGGTGTTCAAGGGAGTGAAATTAATGGAAACTTTACATTGCAATTATGTGAATAATTGAGATGGTTTTGTTACCCATGTAGTTTCTAAATAAAAAGAAACTGTTCATATGGGAAATATTTATAAATAACTAATCATAGAGGGAGATAGAAATTACACTGCTTTTTTATGTGTTTAACTGTTGTTTATGATTAGAGAGTTAAAGTAAAACAATTAGTTCTAGAATTAATTGATAAAAAATAAGCCTGTTGGTATTGCTGTATTATATACATCCAGAATCGACACGGCATTAGAAATTGAAAAAATAATTACCTATGGAAAATAGTATGTACCCATCATTGAGTGAGCTTTTACCGATAGAGAGAGAACCCACTGGCGCTCGTTTATAACGAGTGACTAACCTAAATAGCGTTTGCAACGCCAACAAAAAAAATAAAAGACAAGCAATGTCAGAGAAATACAAAATAATAGATAGTTCCAAGCCCACTTTTATAACCTTAACATTAGTAGGTTGGGTAGATTTATTTATACGGCCTATTTACAGCCAAGTCATAGATAACTCATTAAACTACTGTATTTCAAACAAAGGTTTGCAAGTTCATGCATATGTATACATGACCAGTCATTTGCATTTAATTGTATCATCAGTAAAAGAAGAGTTACAAAACATAGTAAGAGATTTTAAAAAATTTACGGCAAAAGAATTCATAAAAATAATAAAAGAACACCCGGAAAGCAGAAGAGAATGGTTGTTAAATAAGTTTAAATATGAGGCAAAAAGAACTCAAAGAGCAAAGAATTATAAAGTATGGCAAGACGGTTTCCATCCAGTACTATTAGATACTATTATGAAAATAGAACAGCGTGTAAACTACATACATAATAATCCAAAAGTAGCAGGATTTGTATACCATGAAAGAGATTGGGTAAATAGTAGTTATGCAGTTTATGAAGAAGATAACAAAGAAATGAGTCATGTTAAGGTAACTGCTTTATGGTAGGCTCGTTGCGTTGTAGTAATATAGGTACTCGTTACAAACGAGCACCAGAGCTAGTTAGGGGCTACAGTTATACAGGTACTCGTTACAAGCAAGAACCAGAGTGTTGTACCAGAGGGTACAATAACTAATTAAAAAAATTTGAATCAACTATAAAAAATAAAAAGACAACTAAAAATTATGAAAAAACAACTAATATTTCTAATAGCGTTATTGTTTAGCGTAATATTAATAGCACAAGAAAAGAAAGTAGCCGTAGTTACTTTTTACTCCGACAAAATGATCGGTTTTAGCGACCTTGTAGGAAAAGGAAATGAAATACTCGCTACCAAAATTGCCGATTTAAAAAACAATCCAGATTTTAATCTTACACCTATTTTAGAAAAATTTCATGACAAATTTTTTAATGAATACTCGAAAAAATTTCCATTCGAATTGTTAAGAGAACAAGAAGTTTTAAAAAATGAAGCCTATAAAAACTACGACTTGAGCAAGGTAGAAGAACGAGAAGTAATGCTTGATAATTATGAGATTTATCCAGAGTATAAATATATAAGTGAATCTTGGTTTAAAACTGATGGAGAAAAAGCCATGACAGCTATTTTTAAGGATAAAGCGGATGGAACCATGTATGTAAGAATTCATTTTGACTTGGTAAAAGGTTTTGGAATTGGCGGAACAGGTAGTGTAAAAATGAGAGTATATGCCAGAATAGCACTTTTGAATGATGAAGGAAAACAAATTTTAGCGATTAACGAAAGTGCACAATCTAAAAAAACAGGTGCTATGGTTGCAGGAATTCCAGTGATAAAGCCAAAAAAACTATTACCCATGTGCGAAAGTGCGTTAGAACGTTTATTAAAAGATTTAGACAAACGTTTACCAAAACTGGTTAAAAAAACGAATAAAAAACTGTAAAAACAAAACAATCAATTAAAACAATTAAAAATGAAAATATTAAAAGGAATACTAGCTAGTTTTATCTTTATAACAAGTGTAGTATCATGTAGTTCAAGTGATGATGAAGCAAATACATCAAAAAATTGTGGTGATTTTATAAATCAAGAAGCTAAAGGAAAAGTAAAAGGCTTTGACTTTACCAACCAAGGAGGTACCTATACCTTAATGCCAAATAGAGAATATAACTGTACCATTCGAACAAAAGAAGTAACTGGGGGATCTTGTTTTTTTCCTGAATTTGATCCGTTTAGCGAAGAACTACGAGAGGTTAAAATTTTGTTTGGGTTAAAGGAATTAAAACCTCAAACCATTACTTTCTCAGATACTGCTAATGCTGGAGGAACTCTAGAGAATACATTAAATTTTAATGCGAAACATTATGATAGCAATACAAATAGTAATTATACAGATGCAGAATTAGCTATCTGTGGAACATTGGAAATAACGGAGGTTAATAATAATAAAATTAGCGGAAAAATTATTGCAACAGGGCAAAAAGGAAGTACCATAAATGGAAACTTTACATTAGAATTATGTGAATAATAAATAATTGAGATATTAAAATAAAAGTAATACGCTTAATTTATTTTAGACAAAATTGTTTAGAAGAGTTGATGACTTATAAAAGTTCGTTTTGATAGTCATCATATGATTGCGATATATTTAAAAAATAAAAAGGACTTTTTTTAAAAGTCCTTTTTATTTTTTTCTTGAAAAAACGGTTATACAATTTCCATTTTTTTAAGTAAAAAAGAAGCATTCATGTTTTTACAAATACCTTCTTTCATTTTATAATCAAAAAATAATTCGTTGTTAACTATTTCGGCATCAAAATAATAATTTTGAATTTGCTTGTATTCTTCTGCTAATTCGCACAAACTAACATCATGCGTAGCAATAATACCCGTAGATTTTGACCTCGTTAATTTTTCAATAAACTGTTTTGAACCAATCGCTTTATCTTTACTATTAGTCCCTTTTAATATCTCATCAAGAATGATGAAGTAGGTATCTTCTTTAATTTCATCGACAATAAATTTCAATCTTTTTAACTCAGAATAGAAATAAGATTCGTCATCTGTTAACGAATCAGAAGTGCGCATACTTGTAACTAGTTTTATGGGTGAATACTTAAAAGCTTTTGCACAAACAGGCAATCCACAATTTGCCATAACAACCGACAATGATAAGGTGCGTAAAAAAGTACTTTTTCCAGCCATATTTGCACCAGTTATAATAAAAAAATGTTCACTATCAAGCATAAAATCATTATCAACTCTATTTACAGGCTTTAAAAGAGGATGTCCTAAGCTAGTAGCTTCGATGGTTTGGTTTTTATTTTCAATGGCAGGAAATATGTAATTAGGATGATTAAAAACAAAATTTCCGAATGAGTTATAAGCATCAAAAAAAGCAACTACCTCAAACCATTCATTAACAACATTTTTATACTTAGCAATCCATGCTTCAGTTTTTGAAGCATTACGGATATCCCATAAAAACAAACCGTTACCAAAAACAGCAATAATTAAATTATTTCTTTGATCAAAAGCATTTAGTACATCTGAAAACTCTTTAAAAATAGAAGAAGCTTTTTTTTCTTTAATCTGTATTTTGGATTGTTTTTCTTTTAAAACTTTTGAGGTGAAATTTTCAGTTTCTATTTGCTCCAATAGTAAGTAATATTGTTTAAAAATGGCTTTAGCACTACTTGCTGAGGTATATAAACTTTGGGTTTTTTTTAAATAAAACATAGAAATTCCTAAACCAATAAAAAACCAAGTCGTTATCAAAGAAAAAGAGGCAATATTAAATACAATAAGACCGAAAACAAGGATAGATACTATTGAAAAAACTTTAGGTAGAATGATTAAAAAGGAAGGTAATTGAGATGTATAGTTCTCTATCCATAAAGAAATATTTGAAATTTGCTTTTTTTTAGGGCTAGCTAGTTGAGCGAGCATAGTGAAATTTTCTCTCCAATTGTATTTTTTAGAGAGTTCCTGTATTGCTTTCTGATAGTCTTCAATAAAATTAATAGTATTAGCTGTAAGCAAAGAAGCTAAAAGTTCTTTTCCTTTTTTGGTAGCAGTTCTATTGACATATTGAAAAAAAGAACTTTTTCCAAATAAATCGATATCGTTGCTGTAATGATGCATTGAATTTATGAATTCTTTTCCATCGGGTCGATCTACAAAATTACCTTCTAGAATAGAAATCTCTGTTTTGTTAAATGCGATTTTAAGTTCGACGTGATTTTTTTTATCTTTTAAGTTTTGGTGTTTTGAAACAAGAAAACCAAAAATTAGAACACCAATACCTCCAATGAAAAAAGGAATATTTGGAATTTGATAGGTAAAATAAATACTTATAATAAAACCAAAGAAAATTAAAGATCGAAAGATTCTAATCAATCGGATTTTTTTTTTGACTTCTACTAGTTTTTGCTCGTGTTTTTTGAGTTGATTTGCGTAATGATTATGTAGTTTTTGCATCTCTTAAAAAAACAATAAAAATACAAGTTTAGGCTAATACAGACTTCTAAAATGGGAAAAATAATAAACCATTATGTTTTTAGAAAGTTGTATTTTCGTTGCTTTCGTTTGAGTTTTTCGAATTGAAGCGAAAATTGAAAATAATGAGTGTTATTGTTAAAATATGTTTTTTGTTTTCATAACTTTTGGGAATAAAAAAGACAAAAGAGGATTTAACAGTATAATTTTTCGGCAAATTAAAAGAGTTCTTGAATGCCAACAACTTTAGAACTACAAATAAAAACATTACCAAATTTACCTGGAGTCTATCAATATTTTGATAAAGATGACGTAATTATTTATGTAGGAAAAGCAAAGAGTTTAAAAAAAAGAGTTTCATCATATTTTACCAAGAACCATGAAAATGGAAAGACTCGAATCCTCGTAAAAAAGATTGTTCGTATTGAACATATTGTTGTTGATACAGAAACTGATGCACTTCTTTTAGAAAATAATTTAATTAAAAAATATAAACCCAGATATAATGTACTTTTAAAAGATGATAAATCTTATCCATGGTTATGTATCAAAAAAGAGCGCTTTCCTAGAGTTTTTTCAACACGAAGAATCATAAAAGACGGCTCTGATTATTTTGGTCCTTATACGAACGTTAAAACTGTAAATGCTTTATTAGACCTTATAAAAGAACTTTATACGCTTCGTACTTGTAACTATGACTTGCATGAAACAAAAATACAAGCAGATAAATACAAAGTTTGTTTAGAATATCATTTAGGAAATTGTAAAGGACCTTGTGAGGGCATGCAAACCGAAGAAAGTTATGGAAATGATATTAGAGCTATTAAAAGTATTATTAAGGGTAATTTTAAAGAAAGTATAGAACAGTTCCGAAACATTATGATGTCTCTTGCAGGAGAAATGAAGTTTGAGGAAGCTCAAAAAATTAAGGAAAAAATTGAATCATTACAGAATTATCAAGCGAAATCAACGATTGTTAATCCTGCGATAAACAATGTAGATGTTTTTTCAATTATTTCTGATGAAACTCATGGTTATGCAAATTTTTTTAAAATCATGAACGGCGCAATTGTACAATCCTATACTACTGAAATAAAAAAGAAGCTAGAGGAAAGTAATAAAGATTTATTAGAGTTATTTATTGTTGAAACTAGAAATCGCTTTAATTCTTTATCAAGAGAAGTGTATGTTCCGTTTGAGGTTGATTTAGGAGAAAAAATTAAGGTTACCATTCCAAAACTTGGAGATAAAAAACGAATTGTTGAGCTTTCCATGAGAAATGCTAAATATTACAGGCAAGAACAGTTTAAGCAAATAAAAATTGTAGATCCTGATCGTCATGTGAAAAGAATAATGTCCCAAATGCAAAAAGATCTACGTTTAGGGACTGAACCTCGCCATATAGAATGTTTTGATAATTCTAATATTCAGGGAACGAATCCAGTTGCTGCTTGTGTTGTGTTTAGAGATGGAAAACCAAGTAAAAAAGAGTACCGTCATTTTAATATTAAAACGGTTGAAGGACCTGATGACTTTGCTTCAATGGAGGAAGTTGTTTTTAGAAGATATAAACGCTTGTTAGAAGAAGAAAAACCACTGCCTCAACTTATTGTTATTGATGGTGGTAAAGGACAACTTTCCTCTGCTTTAAAAAGTTTAGATGCTTTAAACTTAAGAGGAAAAATAGCAATCATCGGCATAGCAAAACGTTTGGAAGAAATTTTTTATCCAGGAGATAGTATTCCATTATATTTGGATAAGAAATCTGAAACATTAAAGATTATTCAATATTTAAGAAATGAAGCGCACCGTTTTGGAATTACATTTCATAGAAACAAACGAAGCAAAAGTGCAATTCAATCTGAATTAGAACAAATTCCTGATGTTGGAAAGCAGACGATAACCAATCTATTACGCAAATTTAAATCAGCAAAACGGGTAAAAAAGGCAAGTTTCGAAGAATTGAAAGAGGTGGTTGGCTTTTCAAGGGCAAAAAAAATTTTTCAATATTATCAAAAGAAGCAGTAATTGCCTTAATTTTCTTTAGAGCTTTAATCATTTTCAAAATTTTTAACCTCTCAAGAAAGTATGAAATACCCTTAAAAATAAAAATAAAAATGAACAAGCTGTTAATTTTTTTAATGACAACCTTGTCATTATTTTCGCAAAAACAACCTAAGGTAGGCTTAGTTTTAAGCGGAGGTGGTGCTAAAGGATTTGCGCATGTTGGTGTTTTAAAGGAACTTGAGAAAACAGGTTTACAAATAGATTATATTGGAGGAACCAGCATGGGAGCTATTGTTGGTGCTTTATATGCTTCTGGTTATTCGCCCAAACAAATTGAGGGTGTTATTAAAGAGGCTGATTTTATGAATCTTCTACAGGACGAAGTAGTTAGAGAGTCAAAGCCTTTTAGGGTAAAGCAAAATTCGGAAAAGTATGCAGTAACACTGCCTATTAGAGAGGGGGGAATTGGATTACCACTTGGTTTATCAAGAGGACAAAATGTACTTAATTTTTTAACCGAATTATTAGCTCCTGTTGATGATATAGTTGATTTTTCCAAATTACCTATTCCTTTTTTCTGCGTTGGAACTAACATAGAAACAGGAAAAGAGGTGGTTCTCGAGAAAGGGTCTTTACCACTTGCTTTAAGAGCTAGTGCTGCTTTTCCTTCGCTATTAAACCCTGTTGATATTGATGGTCAATTAATTGTTGATGGAGGTGTTGTTAACAATTTTCCTGTTGATTTAATGAGAACTAAAGATGTGGACATCGTTATTGGTGTTAATGTTCAAGGACACCTGTTGGAAAGAGAAGAATTATCTTCTGTTGCATCATTACTTCTACAAATTGTTAATTTTCAGATGTATAAAAAGACAGATGAGCAAATGAGGCTTCTTGATGTTATTCTGAAACCAAATATTTTGGAATACAATATCATTTCTTTTGATAGGAATAAAGAAATTATTAAAGAAGGAGTAAGAGTTGCTAAATCAAATAGGATTGTTTTCGATAGTATTGCAAAACTTCAAACAATTAAAAGGCAAAGACCCCAAATTAATTTGAAAAAAACTAAATTTTTAGTTGATAGAATCATTATTAGAGGAAATAAGAATTACACTGATAATTACATTCTTGGAAAGTTAAAGCTTGAAGAAGGTGATAGTACGTCTTACAGAGATGTATCAGAAAAAATAAGTTCATTATCTGCTACAAATAACTTTGAAAGAATCGATTATCATTTCGAAAATTCATTTTCTGGAAAGAAATTAGAACTGAAGGTTAAGGAAGAAAAAATTAAATCATATGTTAGGTTTGGTCTTCATTACGACTTGCTATATCGAACGGGAGTTCTTCTAAATTATGACCATAGAAAATTATTTAGGCAAAATGATGATTTTAATCTTGATCTGGTAATCGGAGATCGTATTCGCTATAAATTGGACTATTTTATAGATAATGGTATTATTCCAAGTTATGGTTTTAGCTCGAGTTATAATTCTTTTAGAAATGCTATGGTTTTTGATAAAGATTTTACAAATAAATACAACGTAAGATATTTAGATTTTACAAACACCTTTTATGTTCAAACAACCATCAATAAAAAGATTGCTTTTGGTATTGGTATAGAAAATAAAAGAATCAAGGTTTCATCAGATACTTTTTTAACAAATGGAGAGGACGCATTTTTTGATAATAGTAATTATATTGACGCATACTCATTTTTGAAATTAGATGCTTATAATAAATCTGTGTACCCGACAGATGGATATTTTGCAAATATTGGTTTCAAATGGTTTATTTGGTCAGATAGAAATAATAGGATAGATGAATTTATTCAACAGAGTGAAGAATTTAAACAATTCTCTCAAATATCAGGAACTATTGGCTTAGCAAAATCCTTTTTCGATGAGAAATTCACGTTTCAATATACTGGAGAGGGTGGTTTTACACTGGGAAACGAGTCTTCAGAGGTGTTTGATTATCGATTAGGAGGATATAATAAAAATTACATTAATAATTTTGTTTCATTTTATGGTTACGATATGTCTGAGCTAGTAAATCAAACTTTTGTAAAGTCTGAGTTTAACTTTAGATATAATTTTTTTAAGAAACATCATTTTAATTTTATCGCCAATTATGCAAGTGTAGAGCACGATGTTTTTAAACATAAAAAAATAATTGATAATATTAAATCAGGATATGCTTTAGGATATGGATTAAGTACATTTCTAGGTCCTGTAGAGTTAAAATACTCCTGGTCACCAGATCATAAGGAAAAATACTGGTTGTTTAATCTTGGGTTTTGGTTTTAAATTTATTAAAACTAATTATATTGCTTTTTGTAAGGTAAACGAAAATTCAGACCCGCTACCATACTTACTTTTTAAAAGAATTGTTTCTCCGTGTGCTTCAATAATATGTTTTACTATAGATAGCCCGAGGCCAGAACCTCCTTGTTCTCTGGACCGACTTTGATCAACTCTATAAAACCGTTCAAATAGACGAGAAATATGTTCTTGCTTTATTCCCTCACCGTTATCATTAATTTTAATAATGAACTTTTTTGAATTATAATTTTCGACACTAACTGTAGTTATACCATTTATTTTACCATATTTTATAGAATTAACCACTAGGTTTATAATTACTTGCTCAATTCTTTCAATATCGCCTTTTACAAAAAAAGGAAATTCATAGGTTTTATCAAGTTTTAATTTAATACCTCTTTTTTTGGCTTTCATCTCAAATAAGTCAAATACATTTTGAATCATTTCAAGAATATTGAAAGTTTCAATATTCATTTTCATCCCCTCAGTTTCAAGTTTAGCAATCATGTCTAAATCTTTTACGATAGAAGTTAGTCTTTCGACTCCTTTGCTAGCTCTTTCTAAGTACTTTGTTCTTATTTCTTTATCATCAGCGGCTCCTTCAATTAGTGTTAAAATGTATCCTTGAACCGTAAATAAAGGAGTTTTAAGCTCATGAGCAACGTTTCCTAAGAAATCTCTTCTGAAGGAATCTCTTTGCGTTAAATCTGCGATTTCTTCACTTTTTCCTTCAATAAACTCCTGAACAGTTTTCGTTAAAGCTTCTACATCAGTAGTTATTTTTTTTCTTTTTAGATCATTGACATCAAGAAAGCTAATGTCTTCATATAATTTTTTAATTCTTTGATAAATGAAGTGTTCTGCTCTAAACTGAATAACAAAAAATGAGAAAATAAATATAACAAGACTAAAAACTATGTAGGATAGTAACCCTAGATACTTAAAAAGCAAAAAATAGATAAGAGTAGATAAAAATGTTGAAAAAACAGTTAGATACAGAGCCGACCAAAGAGCATATTTATATGTTTTTTTCAGTTTCAAAGTAGTGTGGTTTTATGATAAAAGAAAGATAGTTTATTGAAATAAACTAATGCGCCTAATTTTAAATAGTTTTAGTTACTTATCAGATGGTTCTAAAACAAATTTATATCCTACACCCTTAACAGTTTTAAAATAATCATCTCCAATTTTTTCGCGAAGTTTTCTAATATGAACATCAATGGTTCTTCCTCCAACGACAACTTCATTACCCCAAACATTATCTAATATAACTTCTCTTTTAAATACTTTACCAGGCTTTGATGTTAGCAAAGAAAAAAGTTCGAATTCTTTTCTCGGAAGAGAAATTCTGTTGTCTCCTTTAAAAACAACGTACTCATCTCTATTAATTACTATATCTCCTATTTTAGTAGTACTATCTGTCTTTTCTTCTGCTTTTAAGCGTCTTAACAATGATTTTATTTTACTAATTAAAACTTTCGGTTTGATAGGTTTTGTTATATAGTCGTCAGCACCAGCATCAAATCCTGCTACTTGAGAATAATCTTCACCTCTAGCAGTTAAAAATGAGATAATGGTATTTTCAAGTAATTTTACGTTTCTAATTTTTTCACAGGCTTCAATTCCATCCATCTCAGGCATCATGATGTCAAGTAAGATAAGGTGCGGTTGTATTTTTTTCGCTATTTTAACTCCTTCGATTCCGTTATTTGCTGTGTAAACTTGATATCCTTCAGATTTTAAGTTATAGCCTACAATTTCTAATATATCTGGCTCATCATCAACTAATAAAATCTTAATATCGTTAGTGTTCATAAAATGAATTTTTAAGTAGTATTAATCAAAAGTAACAATAAATTAACAAAATAACTATTCCCCGTTTTAACTTAACGATCTTTTAATGATTTGTAAACTTTTAAATCTGTTAGTACTTGTAATACAGTTGTTTATTTTTTATATCTTAGTGCTTGTAGAATAGTAGATTTAAACTTTATGTTTATCATAAATTTATTAAAAAATAATTGCTGTTAATGTTCTTTTTAAGTGCTTTTATCTTATGATTTTCATCATTTTAGTGAAGGGTTGAATTTTATTTTTTGCTATGCTTCCATAAAAAAACGTCTATTATAAAAACTAAAACATATGTTTGGAAAAAAAGAATTTGAAAATATTTTATTTTTAGATATTGAGACGGTTCCTGAGTATGAATCTTGGGATAGTTTAACCATTGAAGAGAAAGAGCTTTTTCATGAAAAAACGAAATACCAAAGAAGTGATCAAAATGATTTAGATTTATTCTACCAAAGAGCTGGAATATGGGCAGAATTTGGGAAAATAATATGTATTTCTGTTGGTTATATAAGTTTTAAGGATGAGAAAAGATCATTTCGAGTTACCTCTTTTGCAGGAAAAGATGAAAAAACAATTTTGATAAATTTTAAAAGGTTACTTGAAAAGTATTTTAACCATAAGAAAAGCTTATTGTGTGCTCATAATGGTAAAGAATTTGATTTTCCATACATTGCAAGGAGAATGATTATTCATCAAATACCGCTTCCTACAAAATTAGATTTAGCCGGTAAAAAACCTTGGGAAGTTCCCCATTTAGATACATTAGATTTATGGAAGTTTGGAGATTATAAACATTATACATCATTAAAATTATTAAGTCATGTTCTAGGAATTTCTTCTCCTAAAGAGGATATGGATGGAAGTCAAGTTGCTGGAATTTTTTACGTAGAAAATAATTTAGAAAAAATTATTAACTACTGTGAAAGAGATACCATTACTGTAGCTCAAGTTTTTTTTAGATTACAAAACACACCTATTTTGAAAGGAGAGGAAATTATTAAAATTAAAAAAGAATCATTGATTTGATTGATAATTCGTTAAAGAATGAAATTTATAAAAAAAAGTTTTTGTAATTAGAGCTTCTATCATAAAGATTAGATGAGTTATATTTTACTATTTTTCACCTATGACATATTCAGTTTTTGCGTCTTTAGTTATAAAATGATATTTGTTCTTGTTTTTAAAGAATTTTAAATAGCTATGTTAAAAAATAAAAAATAGGTCTAATACCCTTATTTTTGTACGAATTATGCAAAATAAAGTTTTTAACATACAATCTGAAGAAGAGTTTAACGAGGTGTCTTTTGATGTTTTTAGATATCAATTTTCGAACAACCGAGTATATCGCTCATTTTGCGACTTACTAAATATACACCCTTCAGATATTACAAGAATCGAGGAAATTCCTTTCATACCAATACAGTTTTTTAAATCAAAAAAAATAATTTCCTCAAATGAACAGATACAAGAAACTTTTTTAAGTTCAGGCACAACTGGATCAATCACAAGTAAGCATTATGTTACCGATATATCATGGTATGAAAGGAGTTACTTATTAGGCTTTGACTATTTTTATGGAGATATAAGTGATTATGTGGTATTGGCTTTATTACCTAATTATTTAGAACGAAAAGGCTCTTCATTGATACACATGGTAAAAGATCTAATTGAACGATCAAAACAATCAGAAAGTGGATTTTATTTAGATGATATATCTGATCTAGCTAAAAAAATAAACATGCTTGATCAAAGAGGAAGAAAGGTTTTATTAATAGGTGTTTCATTTGCACTGCTTGATTTAATTGAAAAATATCAGTTTTCTTTAAGAAATACAATCATCATGGAAACCGGTGGAATGAAAGGGAAGAGAAAAGAATTAATTCGACATGAACTTCATCAACTTTTAAAAAAAGGTTTTGGTGTTGAGCAAATTCATTCAGAGTATGGAATGACAGAATTATTTAGTCAAGCATATTCTAAAGGTAATGGTGTTTTTAATTGTCCTCCTTGGATGAAGGTTTTGACCCGCGATGCGGAAGATGCTTTAACAATTCAGCCAAATGAAAAAACAGGGGGTATTAATGTAATTGACTTAGCAAATTACAATTCTTGCTCGTTTATTGCTACTCAAGATTTAGGAAAAGTTTATTCAGATAATGGTTTTGAGGTTATTGGACGGTTTGATAATTCTGATATAAGAGGTTGTAACTTAATGGTGTTTTAATAATACTAATTAGTATTATTAAAATAAAAATATTAATAATCAATGGTTTATATGTGTGTATGATTTTTTTACATTAAAAAAAAGATACAGTATTCAAATAATTGGTACCTCCTGTGAAAAAGAATGAAAAAAAAAATACTATTTCTATTATTTTTATTAAGCATAATAACGCTTATTAGTTTATTTTTGTTTGAAACAGCCTAAATAGCATGAATAATTTTTCATTTTTTAATCGAGAAACGAGTATACAAGAATTACAATCTACAGAATTTGATATTCTGATTATTGGAGGAGGAATAACTGGTGCAGGGATAGCACTTGATGCAGCTTCAAGAGGCATGAAAGTAGCATTAGTTGAGAAAGATGATTTTGCTTCAGGAACAAGTAGTAAATCTACAAAATTGATACATGGAGGGTTACGTTATTTAAAGCAATTTGATTTTTGGTTAGTAAAAGAGGTCGGAACGGAACGGGCGATTGTTCATAAATTAGCTCCTCATCTTGTAGTTCCTGAAAAAATGATTCTTCCCTTAATAGAAGGAGGTACTTATGGTTCTTGGTTGACTTCAATTGGTTTAAAAGTATACGATGTATTGGCCTCTGTTGAGGGAGATGATAAACGAAAAATGCTTGATAAAGGAGAAGCACTTAAAAAAGAACCTTTATTACCAACAGAAATATTAAATGGAGCAGGTTATTATGCTGAATATCGAACAGATGATGCTCGTCTAACAATTGAAATTTTAAAAACAGCATATCAGTATAATGCACAAATTATTAATTATATTGAAGCAAAAGAGTTTATTTATGAAAATAAAAGAGTAGTTGGGGCAAAAGTATGTGATGTGTTTTCCAATGCTTTATTTGATATTAAAGCAAAATACGTAGTGAATGCCGCAGGACCATGGGTAGACGAATTGAGACAAATTAACAACTCAAAAATAGGTAAACGTTTGCATTTAACAAAAGGAGTTCATTTGGTAGTTCCGCATGAAAAGCTACCAGTAAAGCAATCAGTTTATTTTGATATTCCTGATGGTCGTATGATGTTTGCGATACCAAGAGGTAGAGTAACTTATTTTGGAACTACCGATACAAATTATCAGGAAAACAAAGATAATATTGAAACTACCATCGTTGATGCTTTGTATTTAATAGAAGCTGTGAATAACATGTTTCCTGACATTTCATTGACAATGGAAGACATCGAATCTTCTTGGGCTGGTTTACGACCACTAATTCATGAAGAAGGAAAGTCAGCCTCAGAATTATCAAGAAAAGATGAAATTTTTGTTTCAGACACTAAACTTATTTCAATTGCTGGAGGTAAGTTGACTGGATATAGAAAAATGGCAGAACGGATCGTTGATTTAGTGGCAAAAAAGATGAAACGTCGATTTGAAATTGAATTCGATCCAATTCAAACTGAAGAGATTGTTTTATCGGGAGGTCCATTTCAAAATTTTAAATCTGTAAAATTATATTGTAAGCAAGTGTTTAAACGAATTAAATCTCATGGGTTTACAGAGCAGCATGCAGATTATCTCGTTTATAACTATGGAAAGCAAGTGGCTATAATATTAGATAAGTTTGATGAGTTATCAGAAGCTAACAGTGAAAGAAGGTTGTTGAAAGCTGAAATTTGGTTTACCATTCATCACGAAATGACTTGCACACCTACTGATTTCTTCATGAGAAGAACAGGACGTTTATTTTTTGATAAACCGAGTGTAGACAGGAATAAAAAATACATTATTGATGAGTTTACAAGTTATTTTAAATGGAATGCTGAACATATTAAGAAGCATGAAAAGGATTTGGATAGAAATATAGAATTAACAGTTCAATTCAGATAAAAAAAAATTAATGCGTTTTTTCTTTGTATCATTATTAATAACAATTGAGTTGTTTTCTCAAGTAGATTATTCTAAGAGAGATAAACTTAGTCGTGAGGGAATATCGCATTATCGAAAAAAAGATACAATTAAGTTACAAAAAGTAACAAATGCTTTATGGGATCTTTACGTTAATGAAAAGGATTCAATTGCTTTAGCAAAATATTATCAATTTAAAGCGGAAGGGTTTCAGTTAAAGCATAGTCCTGACAGTTCATATTATTATCATCATGAATCAAAGAATATTTCAGTTTTAACGGGTGATTTTGAAGAAGCAGCAAAGAGGTTAATAAGTATTGCTTTTTTACAAAGTGAAGCAAAAGACTTTGTTGGAAGCGAAGTAAGTTCCATAGAAGGTCTAAATTATTTAGAATCTATTAAGTCATCAAGTGTCTATATAGATTTATCTATTATCTACAATAATCTAGGGATTATTTCTGATGAGTTTAATCAATATGAAGATGCTTTAAGATATTTTAATAAAGCTTTAGAGATTAATAGTAAAATTTCGAGTGTTTGGACTAAAGAAAGAGGTTACATGTGGATACAAAATAATATTGGTCGATTGTATCAGAGAAAAAACGAACATAAAAAAGCAATAGAGTATTTTAAAAAAGGTTTAAATGTCGAAGATGTTAGACAAAAACGACCATCAATTTACGCGAGTCTGCTAGAAAATTTAGCAGCGAGTAGTTTTCTATCTGGTGATAAGAAAAATGTTTTGAGTAACTATATGGAGGTACTAAAAATAAGAGATAGTTTAAATGATCGTTTAATTTGTAATACCTACGTGAATATTGCAGATTATTATAAAGATCAAGGAAGGCTTCGATTAGCCAAAGCTAATTTAAAGGAAGCATTAAAAAATGCCAACGAAGTACATTATAATAGAACTAAAATAGAGTCTTTAAGAAAGTTGGCAGAGCTAACTTCAGGTAAAAAATCAAAAAGATATCTTAAAGAGTATCTTAAGTTAAATGATAGTCTACTTCATAAAGAACGAAGTTTAAAACATCAATTTGCAAAAATTCGTTACGAAACAGATAAAAAACAACAAGAAATTATTAGACAAAAACAACAAAAGCTGGTTGGCTGGTTAGCGGCTGTTATTGCCTTCTTAGGTTTAGGTTTTACAATAACAATTTTTGTTTTTAGACGAAGAAAACTTATATACCAAACAAAGTTACATGAAGTTTTAGCAAGAGAACAAGAGCGAAAACAAATAGCAAAAGCTCTTCATGATGAAGTAGCGGGAGATTTACGATTACTTCATAAAAAGCTTGAAAAATCTAGCCTAAACGAAGAGGCAAATAAGTTAAATGCAATTAAAGATAATGTAAGAAACCTCTCCCATCAATTAAGTAGCGTGCCTTTCGAGAAAGTTGGCTTTAAAGATCAGTTAATTAATTTAATTAGTGATTATTTTGAACCTAAGTTTCGAATTATAATAAGAGGCATAGAAAATCATGATTGGTCAACAGTAAATGATGCAGTTAAAAGACTCTTATATTTATGTATTAGGGAAAGTGTTCAAAATAGTAAAAAACATGCGCAAGCAACAGAGGTGATCGTAACTTTTCTAGTACACAAAAAAAACGTATTTTTGAATATAACTGACAATGGTATTGGCTTCGATACTAAGGTCAGAAAAAAAGGAATAGGTTTATACAATCTACGAGAAAGAGTTGAAGAGTTACAAGGAACTTTCATACTTGAAAGCACTGTAGGAGTAGGAACCAAGACCGATATTCAAATACCATTAGATGTCTGATAAATTAAAACTACTACTCGTTGACGATCATCAATTGATTATTGAAGGAATTACTTCCTACCTAAAAGATATTGATGGATTAAAAATAACAACCACTAATTCTTGTGATGAAGCTTATAGACTTATAAAATCAAGCTTAGCAATAGATCCATTTCACATTTTATTTACCGATCTAAGTTTTGATGTAGGTAAGAAAAATGTTGCAATTGATGGGGGTGAGAGTCTAATCAAAGCTTTACAGAAAGATAAGGTGCCTATAAAAATAGGCGTAATCACTGGACATTCTGAAACAAATAGGGTTTTTAATGTTGTAAAAAACTTAAAACCGTTAGCTTATATTTTGAAAGGACAGTGCAATACTGTAGAATTGAATTTTGCGATTCAAAAAATGATGTCTGATCAGGTTTATTATACACATGACATTCATGAAAAATTAATGAAAAGAACACTTGTTGAAATTCAGATGGACGATGTTGCCATTCAAATTCTAAAAGAATTGCCTAATCACACTAAAATATCAAATTTAGAAGGCGAAATTACCAAACCAGATGGTTCATTAGTTAAAATACGAACAATTGAAAGTAAACTTGCAAAACTGAGAACTGATTTTAATGCAAATAACAATACAGATTTAGTTTTAAAAGCGAAAGAATTAGGTGTTTTGGATTAATTATTTTCGAATGATTTATTGTGTGTTGCTGTTTATTTGGGAGTTCCTATTTAATATAAAATAACACTCCAAATGTTTTATGACTTTTGAAGAATATGAATTGATTGTTCTAAAAAATAAATTCTCTTTTTAGAAAAACATTTTAACCATAAAACTTCATGAATTTTTTGAGTAAAAATAAAAACTGTTTTATCTTTGCATTGTAGGTTTATTAGGAATAAATCTACAATTTAAGGGGAAAAACAAAACCTTCTGGGAATATTTAGTCTAGAAGGTTTTTTTCGTACATTCTCATGCCTTCCATTTTCTCATAAACTATTAATTAGCTTTATTTTTAACGGTAAATCGCATTATACGTGTCGGTTATCCCATTATTTGTGTTGTTTATAGTTGATACCTTTACAATGTGACTTTTTAAAGCACAAAAAATAAGAGGAATTAAAACTTTATTTATTATGGGGAAATTATTGATAAAAAAGACAAGACTATTTTTGAGCCGCTTATTACTATTACTTGGTGAATTCGGTAAAGGGGCAGGTTATGCTTTAAGAAACTAAGAAGATCTAACAATCTAAACTGATTACTTTATAAAATAACTCCTAGGATTGAAAAAATTCTAGGGGTTGTTGGTTTTTATACGTATCAAATAGTTTTATTTTTAATTCTATATAGCATTATGTAATAGAGGTACTTATTGTAATTTTTTAAATAGATTTAATTCACGGCGGAAAAGTACGGAATATGTATCGGTTATCCCTTCTTATAGGCTGATTGTTAGGTATATATTTACAATGTTGTTTTAATATAAAAAATCAAACGAATTAAATTTTATTATTATGGGGAAATCATTAGTAAAAAAAATAAATCTAGCACTACGAAGTTTATTATTGACACTTACTGAGTTTGGAAGAGGTGCTAGTTACGCGCTAAGGCATTAAGCAAACATTACGAACCAAATTAATTATTTAAAGAACTCCTTGGGAAATATTCCCTGAGGAGTTTTTTTTTTTGATATAAATTGTAAATTGCTGGTGTTGGATTAAGAAAATGATATCGTCATTAATCTTAATTAACTTAAAGACAATTAAAATTATTTACGTGCAAAAAAAAGAATACATTATTGCCTTAGATCAAGGAACTACAAGCTCAAGGACTGCCATTTTAGATAAAGAGGGAAAAATAGTTGCTATGAGTCAAAAAGAGCTTACGCAAATATTTCCGCAACCAGGATGGGTAGAGCATGATCCAATAGAAATTTTAGAGGCTCAAATAGCAACTTTAAAAGAGGTTATTAGTGAGCAAAGTATTAATGCTTCTCAAATAGTTAGTATTGGCATTACAAATCAAAGAGAAACAACGGTGATTTGGGATAAGAGCACAGGTAAACCTATATACAATGCAATTGTTTGGCAGGATAAAAGAACAGTTGATAAGTGTAATGATCTTAATAAAAATGGTTTAGCTGAATACATCAAAAAAACAACAGGATTGGTTATTGATAGTTATTTTTCGGCAACAAAAATTCATTGGATTTTAAATAATATTAAAGGAGCTCAAGATAGAGCCGAAAAAGGAGATTTATTATTTGGAACAATAGATACATGGTTACTTTGGAATCTTACTGATGGGAAAGTTCATGCTACTGATTATAGTAATGCTTCAAGGACCATGCTCTATAACATAGAAGAACTAGAATGGGATACTAAATTATTAAATGAGTTAAATATTCCAGAGAATATATTACCAGAAGTAAAGCCATCAAGTTTTTTATATGGGCACTATTCTTATGAAGGAGTTCAGCTACCAATTTCAGGTATTGCAGGAGACCAACAAGCAGCACTTTTTGGCCAAGCTTGTTTTACAAAAGGAGAAGCTAAAAACACTTATGGAACGGGTTGTTTTATGCTGTTAAACACAGGAGAAGATATTGAATATTCCGATAATGGATTACTTACAACGATTGCTTGGGGAGTAGAAGATAAAGTTTATTACGCTTTAGAGGGAAGCGTGTTTGTGGCTGGATCAGCAATACAATGGCTTAGAGATGGTTTAGAGGTAATAAAAACGGCTTCTGATAGTGAGTTTTTTGCGAATAAAATAAAAGGAGAAAATCCTGTTTATGTTGTACCCGCATTCGCGGGTTTGGGGGCTCCTTATTGGGATATGAATGCCAGAGGAGCTGTTTTTGGCTTAACTAGAGACACAGGAAAAGAACATCTAATTAAAGCAACACTTGATTCTTTAGCTTATCGTGTAAAAGATGTGCTTTCAGTTATGCAAAAGGATAGTAAAACAAAATTAACATCATTGAAAGTTGATGGTGGGGCTTGTGTTAATAATACTTTAATGCAGTTTCAAGCTGATATTTTAAATGTTATTGTTCAGCGACCAGAAATTATTGAAACAACCTTAATGGGGGCAGCGTATTTAGCAGGAATAGGAGTAGGGATTTGGAACCTTGAGGATATTGAAAATAATAGAAAATTAAGTTCTGAGTTTAGTCCATCTATAACAGAGGAAAAGAGATTAAATCTTTATAAAAAATGGCAAAAAGCTGTGGAAAGAACAAAAGATTGGATTGATTAAAAATAATGATCTCTCAGTTTTGTATGGCTAGTTAACTAGAGGCTTTTAATTTTATATTTTTAAGACGAATTTGAAAATAAAACGTATAAATTTTTTGTATTTAAATAGGTTAACGATTAGTTAAAGCCAAAATTTTTGAAATACTGATAAAAGTCATTTTTTACAGGCCTAATTAATATTACTTTTACCTTAAAAAGTATGGATATACTACATTATTACTTAGTACTTATATAAGCGCTAATAAATTAATGTTTTTCATAGTATTTGGTATTTTTTAGGGTGATTAGCCGCTCTTTAGATGTTGGTGAAATTTGAAAAAAAGAGCGGCTATTAGTTGCCGATTTTAATAGTTGATTGTGAGAGTGTTCTAAAAGTTTTTTCGTTTTAGAACACTCCTTTTATTTAAAAGCATTTAGGCCAGTAATATCTAGACCAGTGATGAGTAAATGTATATCGTGTGTCCCCTCATAGGTTACAACACTTTCAAGATTCATAGAATGTCTCATTATAGAGTAGTCACCTGTAATTCCCATACCGCCCAAAATTTGTCTTGCTTCACGAGCTATACGTAATGCTATTTCGACATTATTTCTTTTAGCCATTGAAATTTGAGCAGAAGTGGCACGATCCTCATTTTTTAGTACACCAAGTCTCCAAGTTAAAAGTTGTGCTTTGGTAATTTCAGTAATCATTTCAGCCAGTTTTTTTTGCTGTAACTGAAATTGACCTATCGGTTTACCAAACTGATTTCGCTCTTTTGCGTAACGTAAAGCAGTATCATAGCAGTCCATTGCGGCTCCTAGTGCTCCCCATGAAATACCATATCTTGCTGAATCTAGACATTGAAGTGGAGCACCAAGCCCAGATTTACCCTCGAGTAAATTTTCTTTAGGTATTTTGACATTATCAAAAATTAATTCACCAGTAATAGAAGCTCGTAATGACCATTTATTATGTGTTTCAGGTGTTGAAAATCCGTCCATTCCTCTCTCAACAATAAGTCCATGAATTCTCCCATTTTCATCTTTAGCCCAAACAACAGCTATATTTGCTATTGGGGAATTTGAAATCCACATCTTTGAACCATTAAGTAAATAATGATCCCCCATGTCTTTAAATTTGGTTTCCATCCCCCCAGGATTGGATCCATGATTAGGTTCTGTTAGCCCAAAGCAACCAATCCATTCACCACTTGCAAGTTTAGGAAGATACTTTTTTCTTTGTGCTTCATTTCCATAATTAAAGATAGGATACATTACTAAAGATGATTGTACTGAAGCGGTAGAACGAATTCCACTATCGCCTCGTTCAAGTTCTTGCATAATTAATCCATATGAAATTTGGTCCAAACCAGCACCACCGTATTTTTCGGGAATATATGGTCCGAAAGCACCCACTTCGGCAAGTCCGTTTATTAGTTTTTTTGGAAACTTTGATTGTTGTGCATAATCCTCAATAATGGGTGAAAGGTGCTTCTTTACCCATTTGCGTGTTGTGTCTCTAACTAATTTATGCTCTTCAGAAAGTAAATCGTCTACTCCATAGTAGTCAGGAGATTGAAATAAATCAGGTTTCATAAGTCTGTTTTTAAACAAATAAATTTACTAAAATTGAAAGATTTATAGAAATTTAGTAACTAATAAAAAAACATGATAGATTCAAAAATAATCAAAAAAATGGTTAATCCTAGAAGGTTTATGTATGTTTGTATATTATGAGATTTACTTTAAGAAGAGAAGAGCGACTAAAAAGCAAAAAAATAATAGCTAAGTTATATGATGAGGGGAAGTCTATTAAAGTTTTTCCTCTTAGAATGGTTTATTTACAAATTGAACACACTTCAAACTACCCTGTGCAAATAGGATTTTCTGTACCAAAGCGAAATTTTAAAAGAGCAGTCGATAGAAATAAAATTAAAAGACTCTTAAGAGAATGTTATCGTAAAGAAAAACACACTATTTATTCGGAGTCTAATAAAAAATTTGTGTTTATGATTTCTTATCTTGCGAAAGAAGATAGAGGGTACTTTGAAATTGAAATGAAAATGAAAAAACTATTAACCAATTTTATAACGGAAATAAATAAAGATGAAAAATAAAAGGTTTTTTACGTGGAGTTTAACGATTGTGATAATAGTTTTTTTTTCCTTCCAGTCTAGGTTTTTTGAAATTGCTAAGCAGATAGAAATCTACAATACATTGTTTAAGGAAATAAACATGAATTATATCGATGAAATTAATCCAGGTGACTTTACCGATAAGACTATTAAAAATACTTTGAAAAGTTTAGATCCATATACTAACTTTTATAATGAACAGGATGTCGAGGATGCCAGAATAAGAAGAGAAGGTGAGTATGGAGGTATCGGCGTAACGACATTCTATACAAAAAGAGGGGTTGTCCTAACAGAAGTTTACAAGGGTTTTCCTGCAGATTTGGCTAATTTAAAACCAGGTGATGTTATTGTTGAAGTTGATGGTCAACCTTTGTTAGGTTTAGAAAAAGCACAGCTATCTCAAATGCTAAAAGGAACTCCTGGAAAAAAACTTTCTTTGAAGGTTAAATCAAAAAAAGCAATCAAAAATGTTGAAATAGAATTAGATAAAATTATTGTTAATCCTGTACCTTTTTTTGATATGGTAGATCAAGAAACAGGCTATGTTGTTTTAACACGTTTTATAAATAGAAAAGCAACAGATGAAGTTAAAAAAGCCATTGATTCTTTGAAGAAAAGAGGTATGCGTAAGCTAATATTTGATTTGAGAAGTAATCCGGGGGGCTCTCTTTTTGATGCTGTTAATATAACCAATTTATTTATACCCAAAGGAGAAAGAGTTGTTGACACTAGGGGTAAAACAAAAAAAAATAGTAGAATTTATAAAACAAGTAAAGAACCATTAGATAAAGAGATCCCATTAGTTGTTTTAATTGACGATCGTTCGGCTTCAGCTTCTGAGATAGTTTCGGGAGCTCTACAAGACTATGATAGAGCTATTGTATTAGGAAAGCGTTCTTTCGGTAAAGGACTGGTTCAAAGATATTATGACCTTACTTATGGAACACAAGCTAAAATTACAATTTCCAAGTATTATACACCAAGTGGAAGGTGTATCCAAGAATTAGATTATTCAAATAGAGATCCTAAAACAAAAAAAGTTCCGAAATTTTCTGACGGAGAAGTTTCTTCGTTTAAAACTAAAAATGGAAGAACTGTATATGATGGAGGAGGGGTAACTCCAGATGTATCATCAAAGTATGTTGATAAAAATGAATCGACAAAAGCTCTTTTGAAATCGAGAGCAATATTTACTTTTGTAGAAGAGCATACCAGTAAAATTGGGATAATTGATTCATTAAAGTACAAATTTAAAGAGTCAGATTTTGAGATGTTTAAGAGTTTTTTATTTGAAAAAGATACGGCATTTGTAACCAAAGAAGAAAAGCTTTTTAAAAAAGCTTATAAAATTATTGAAGACAAAAAAAAAATAGAGAAAGAGTATGAAAGTCTTCAATTAAAACTAAAGCAAGATAAAATAAAAGAAATCAATAAAAATAAGGATGTAATTATGACCAGTATAGAAAAAGAAATAGTTAAGAACTTTTACTATAGAGAAGGTATGTACAGGCATCAACTACGAAATGATGAAGTAATTAAACAGGCCTTAGAATTACTCAATGATGAGGATAGGTATAATTCAATACTTAAAAAATAAAACAAACTATATAACCTAATACTTGATTAAACAAATGTCAAAACCAAATCAGAAAGAAAGAACAAGGGCTCAGGAGTCAACCAGTGCGATTGAACGTTTGTATATTTCAATGCGACACCTTTTTAGTCGTGGATTTTATAAACCAATGGGAGTTTCAGGAGAAACACTAATAAAATCGTTGTTAGCATTAAGGCCTGAAATATATGGTTCTATTACAGAGAAAAAAACAGAATTAAATGGCTTAACTTATGTAATAGAAAGATTACCTGAAGGAATTGAAGAGTGTCAATTTATTAACTTAACGGCAGACGAAGGTTATAGAAATTCTAATTTTGAAGTAATAATTCCTCCAAAAAGAAGAAGAAATTGCTACAGAATAGATAAAGATCAAATGAATATCGAAATAACTAGAGGACGTTCAGAGATATATGATATTCTTACACATTTAACTTTTCTATTTATTGAGTCCCATAAAATTAAAGATAGAGTAATGATTGGCACTTCAAAAGAAAAGTTCATAAGAGAATGGACTCATTTGGAGGAAACGGTAATTTATAATAAAACTCTTTTGGACCAAGAAAGAGATGTAATGATTGTTCATCTAGCAAGTATTCTAGGTAGAACTTATGATGAGGTTTACGATAGTTATAATTCTTTCGGCTCAGATGAAAATCCTAATCGTTTCCTACATCTAATTTATTGGTTAGGTAAACTTGCTATAAATGAGGTAGTTCATGACAAAAAAAGATCTGTTAAGTTTAGTTCTATATTAATTGATGAAATTGGTCGTCATTTCTATGGTGAAGTATGGGCAAATAACATAAAAAACACACTCTTAGAAAATAACTTAATCAATAGACCCATCCATATCATTAGTGCTAATATGCATAGTGTAATGAATACAATTTATGCAAAAAATGCACTACCAAAGGAAGCTAAAACGAAGGAACTTTTTGAACTTTTTGAGTTACTGAGTAATTCTTCGAGTGAAAACTTACAAACTAAAGTAAAGAAATATGCTTCTGAAAATGGATTGATTTATTTGAAAGATACTTCAGGTACCAATATCAATGTTCAAGTTATTGATACAGAAAAATTGAGTTCAAATACTACTTATTTAAATAAAACTGAATCGTCTAATGACAAACCGGTTATTATTGTTATGGATTATGCTTTTGGAGAACAAGCATATGAAACAATGGATGAGTTATTGAAACCATATAAAGTTAATGATTTAGATATTCATTTAAATGTTGAATCTGTGTCTATTATGGGAAAAGCAGGAATTTTAGAGGGAGGTAAAGGAGATATAATGATTCCAACTTCTCATATTTTTGAAGGTACAGCAGATAATTATCCTTTTAAAAATGAATTATCAAAAGAAGACTTAGAGGGATTTGGCGTTGAAGTTTTTGACGGATCTATGGTTACTGTTCTAGGTACTTCATTACAAAATAAGGACCTTTTAAAATTCTTTCATGATTCAACTTGGGATGTTATTGGGTTAGAGATGGAAGGAGCTCATTATCAAAAAGCAATTCAATCTGCTTCAAGGATAAGAGGAAATATTTCGGAAGAGGTTAAAGTCCGATATGCTTATTATGCATCAGATAATCCGCTAGAAACAGGGGCAACATTAGCATCTGGAGGTTTAGGAATGAGTGGCGTTACTCCTACATATGCCATTACTCAAAAAATTCTTGAACAAATTTTTAAATGCAATGAGCAATTATAAGGAGGAAGAAGCGGACTTAGGATCATTATTTTCAATAATTGGAAAAGGTTTTTCTAAACTTTTGATGTTAATAAGAAATGGTTTTAAAAATATTTTTTATTTTTTGATTGAGAGTTTACTTTTTTTTAAACAAAATTATAAAGTACTAGGGATAGCCCTTGCAATGGGGGCTATCATTGGACTTATAATAGAACTGAATGAAGAAACTAAGTATAGTTCTAATCTTCTGGTTCAAACAAACTTCAATAGTGCCAGGCAGTTATATAGTAATGTTAACTTCTACAATAACCTGGTTAAACAGAAAGAAATAAGTATTTTATCAGAAACATTTGGGATAGATTTAGAAGAAGCATCATCATTGAAACAATTTAAAGTTGAACCTATTATAGATAGTAAAGATCTTATTGTAACTTATGATAAATTAATTCTTCAAATAGATACAATTGCGGTTAAAAGCTACCCTTTTTCTGATTTTAAGAAGACATTTAATAAGTTTAATTACAAATTGCATAATATTGAAGTGCAATCATCAAAACAGGATGTTTTTTCCAAGTTGGATGAAATAATTATTTCATCTGTTACTAAAAACAAGTATTTTAATAAATTAAAAGAATTAACCAATGAGAATTTAAATAGGACTGATGCTTTGTTAAGAAAAAATTTAAAGCAAACAGATTCATTACATGATACCTATAAAAAAGTTCTTTTGGGTGGCTCAAAAGTTTCTCATCAGGGAATAAATATAAATCTAGGAGATACAAAAAAAGTAAATAAAGAAAAGGAATTAGAGTTGTTTTCAACAATTCTTGAAATAAATAAAGAACTTAAGAATGTTAGTGAGGAAAAAACAGAAAAGTCTGAGGTAATAAATGTGATTTCAAATTTTCAAGTTATTGGATACAGAATCAATGGGGTTTATGAAAATAGATCTGTACAACTCGCATTTCTTTCCTTTTTTTCTATGGTATTTATTTTACTGCTACTTAAACTTAATAAATTTTTGGAAAAATATAGTATTCGTAAAGATTATATACAAAGCCACATTGAAAAACAAAATTGATTTAAAAAGAATAATTTAATTATTTTCAGTTCATATTTTATAATAAAAATGAAATAAAACTATACGATAAATAGTATCTTAGAGTAGATTTACTATTAGATTGAAAGAGCTATTGATTTTATCGAATATTTCTTCAGAAAAATATGGAGATTCAACAAGACCTTATTTCTTAGGAAGGTATTTGAGTTCTTGCTTCCGCGTAACTCATTTTTGCTTGCTAGAGGAATTAAAAGATAATATTAAGTATGAAAAATTACCAAGTTCGTTATCTTTTTCAAGACCATTATCAATTTGGAAAGTTGTTCAAAAAATTAATAAGAGTATAAAGAAAAAAGAGTTTAAGATACTTTATACTCATCAGTTGCTTTATGGTATTATTGGGTCTTTTGTAAAATTGATGAACCCTAGATTACCATTTTACGTCGATTTTCATTCTTGTGAGTATTTTGAGTTAAAATATCAACCAAACAAGCACTTAAAAGAACGACTTAGAATATTTCTTGTTCCTTACCTTGAGAGGTTTATATGTGAAAAATCTGATAAAATTATTACAGTGTCCGAAGAAACAAAAAACCTTTTAGTTAACTATTATTCCATAGACCAAGAAAAAATCATAGTTATTAAAAATGCTACGGACACATCAGTAATAAGTAAAGTAGATACTTTTGATAAAGCTAAACTAGAAAAGTATAGGCTAGATAAGAAAAATAATGTACTAGCTATGTTCCCCAATCCGAGAAATGGTTTTGTGAGTAACGAGTTGGCAATGGAGTTTTTATTTGAGGTAGCTGAAAAAGTTAGGAAGAAAAGGAACGATATTAAATTTTTAATTTTAGGTGGAGGAAAGACACCCAAGATAAGTTTAGATAATGTCATTTTTACGGGATACGTTAAAGATTACAATGAATGGTTAAATATAGCTGATGTTTGCATTGCTACTTATCCTCTCAATGCTGTATGTGGTGGAGTAAGAAATAAGATATGTGATTATTTGGCTGTTGGAAAGCCTATTATTGCAACAAAAGAGAGCATGAGAGGATTTGATGATCTACTGCCTGATATTCATTATTATGAGTGTAATACAGTAATATCTTTTTCAGAAAAGCTGATTCATTTTGACAAAACCGATAATAATTTAAACAATATGGCTTTTAGAAACTTAAAAAAATCTAAGATATACAGTTGGGATAAAAAAGCAGAAGCACTAATTGATGTTTTTAACCAAGTGTAAATGATAAAAAGTATTGTTCAAATATTTTCAGCACATGTTGTTGCTAAAGCCATTGGACTCTTAACTTTTATAATAATAATTGAGTTTCTTAGTCTTGAACAATTTGGAAAGTATAGTTATTTTCTTATTGTCCTTAATTTAATGGGGGTGATTGTTGACCCATTCACTGCATCTTACTTAGTTGATTTTAAAACAGAATCTTTTAAGAAATACAATCTAGGTATTTTTTCAATTAGTCTCATTTTATTGCCTGTTTTTTACGGAGTACTTTACTTTTTAAAATTACCATTAAATGTTGAAGTTTTTATGCTATTTGGTTTTACTTTTCTTATGAGTGTAATGTTAAAGTCTTTTTTAAACACTTATGAATCTTTTTTAAATTATGGATTAATTGATGTTTTTAGACAAATAAGTATTTTTTTTAGTACCATAACATACTTCTGCATTTATGAAAATTATGATTATATTTTTTTGTTGAAAGTAAATTATAGCATTGCCTTTTTGACCATGTTATTATTAGTACCAATTTATATAAATAAAGATTTTATTTTTTTTGATGTTAGCTTTTCAACACTGAAAAATCTTTTTTATAAATCCAGGTACTTAATTTTTTATACAGCGTTTATTCCTATATTTTCTTTTTTAGATTCGTATTTTGTAAGTAAATCTCTTACCGAAAGAGACTTAGGACTGTATTCTTTTTCTTTAAAAGTTTATAATATGTCATTAATGCTAGTTGTGCCAATGTTTACGGTTCTAAATATTAAGCAGATAGAAATAGTGAAAAAAAATGCGTATGCTTTCTATGTAAAAGAAAAAGTTAGAAAAGTATTACTTTTTTCAACCTGTATCTTTATTCTTTTTTTAGTAGCTAATTATATTTTATTGAATTATGTATACATTGATTATAAAGAATCGATTATAAACACAACTATTCTTTTATTTGGTTCTTATATTACTTACTCTTCACTACCTTTTTCTTTTTTAATAGCTTACAAAAAATATAAGGTTTTATTCACAATTGCTGTTTTAGCAATAGGAATAAATATTTTATTAAATACTTTATTTATAGAAAAGTATGGGACAGTTATAGCCGCAACATCTACGCTTCTATCTCAGATTATAATTAACTTGGGTTCTGTGATTGCATCTTTTATTATTTTTAAAAGTATTAAAAAATGAATATATCTCTGAGAAAAATATACACGGTCTTATTTTTTTTAGGGGTTTTTTTTATCCCTTTTAATTCTTATAGAGGTATTTCTTTTCTAGGAGAATATAGAAGAGATGCTGCTATTTTATTTTTTTTAGCAAGCATACTATTTTGTTTCCTTGAAGTAATGCTTAAACGAAAAATAGTTGTTCCGATTAAAAGTATTTATTTCCAAATATTACTGTTATTTGTTATGTGCTTAATATTTAGCATTGGTGTAAATTTCATTTCGGTTTTAGATAACTACTATAAGCAAACCTCTGGATTGAATAGGTTTTTAAGGCAGTTTATAGCATTATTGTTGATGATCTTGGTGTTTTTAGTCTGTCATGCGATTACAATAAGATATTCCGTAAAACAAGTTCTTTTTAAATTTAGGAAAGCGTTTCTTTATTCTTTTATTGTGGTAGTATTTTATGGTTTTTTTGAATGTTTAATTGTTTATTTTAAAATTTTGGCATTCAAAGATTTTCTATTTTTATTTAATTATTTTCCTTTTACAGATGTTTATTTAGATACAACTTTTGGAAGAATTTCATCTGTTTCCTATGAACCCCCATTTTTAGCTATTTATTTAATAACAGTGTCCGGATGGATGTTTAGTTACATAGTGACAGAAAAAGGATTCTCAAGGTATATACCAAGTATTCTAATTATGTTACTTACTTTTTTTTCAGGATCAAGAACAGCTTTTATTGTAGTTTCATTGCAATTGAGTGCATTCTTATGGATTACTTTTTCTGTTAGTAAAAAGTTTCAAAATATTTTACAGAGATTTATTTTAATCAATTTTATGTTTTTTACAATTCTACTTTCGTTTAACCATTCAAAAATTATTCCGGCGATAGAGAAAAAAATACAAACATTAAATTTTAAGAAAAATATTGACACAAATGTCTCCAATAAATCAAGATTTGGAATTCAATATGCTTCATTATTAGTGTTTAGTGAAAATCCAATTTTAGGGGTAGGTTTCGGACAACAAACATATCATTCTATAGATAGGTACCCAATGTGGGCAACAAAGGAAAATTATGAATTTAAAGAGTCGTATTTAAATCAATTGAAAAAATCTTTTCCTCCTGGTTTTAATATGTATACTAGATTACTTGCAGAAACAGGATTAGTTGGCACTATGATTTTTATAAGTTTTATTTTTATTCTCATATATATATCAAAAAAAAGAATTTTATCCCAATTTAATGAACAACGCGTATTGTCTATTATTATTTATGTATCTTTTGTAGGCTTTACAATAAATTGGTTTCAATTTGATAGTTTTAGACTTTATGGTTTTTGGATTTGTCTTTCTCTTTTTATTTATAATGGGAAATATTTAGTTAATGAATAAAACACTATTATTAATTCCTCATTTTAACAACCAAGAAGGCTTGATAAAATCAATTCATTCAATAAATGAAGGAGAGAATATAGATGTTTTAGTAGTTGATGATGGTAGTTTTTTTGATATTAATGAATTTCAGATTACAGAAAACTTTAATGCGAAAGGGCAAATTTTCTTCAGATATTTAAATTATAATAAGGGAATAGAAGAGGCATTAAATTATGGATTAAGTATAGCGTTTTCTATGAATTATAAATATTTAGCAAGACTTGATTGTGGTGATGTATGTATTGGAAATAGGTTTAAAATTCAAGAGGAGTTTTTAGATAAAAATAGCGACATAGTCTTGGTTGGATCATACGTTAATTTTGTGAATAAGGAAGGGGTAATGATACATAGACTACGCTTGCCAACTAAAGACAGATTTATCAGAAAAAAAATGTATTTAAATGCAATGCATATCCACCCTTCGATAATGTTTAAATTGTCGATAATTAAAAAAATAGGAGTATACCCAACAAAATATAAAGCTGCTGAAGATTATGCTTTTTTTTTTAAAATTTTAAAGGAATTTAAAGTAGCAAATTTAAATAGGTTTTTAGTCAGTTGCGAAGCCAATAATAACGGAATTTCACGTAAATTTAGGAAAGAACAGATAAAAAGTAGAATAAGAATTATTCTTGATAATTTTTATTTCGGAATATATCCTATTTATGGGTTATTAAGAAGCCTGATTCTGTATATAACTCCAAATAAAGTAACAGAATCAGTTAAAAGTATATTTAAGATGTGGAAAAAAAACTAGCTAACACAACCAACTTTATAACAGCTCTTCTTATGTTTTTCTTACCTCTTTCGATGGCAATTCCAAACATATTATTGGTGTTAATAATTGTTCTATTCATTTTGCAGAGAAAAAATACTATTTGGTTCTCAAATTACATAGGGGTTGCGTTTGCATTTGGATGTATTTCTCTTTTCAAAGATATTTTACTAACTGAACAACCGAATGATATAACCGAATATAAATTTTCTTTACTACTGATTTTTGTATTAGTTGTGGGGATAAATATACATAATTACATATGGCTAGAAATAGGTTTTGTTTTAGGCACCTTATCAGCTGTTTTTAGAGCTATATATAGAATTGTAAACTATTATTTTTTAAATGATGTGATCCCATTTGGGAACACGTCAGGTATTAATGAGTTGATAATAATAGATAGGCCATACATTGGTTTCATGTGTGTTATATCTATTATCTTTTTGAGTAAGTTCATGAAACTAAGAAAAAATGTGAGAACAAACGTCTTATTTACTTTATGTCAAATTATATTAGTAACGTTTATATATTTAATTACAGCTCGCCTAGCATTGATGATGATTTGCTGTTATTTTATACGTATAGTTTTCAAAAAAAGAAATTTTAAAAAAATAAAAACTTGGGGTGTATGTATATTTTGTTTAGGATTGATTTTTCTATTAGGAAATAAAAATATTAAAGAACGATTCTACGTGGGTGGGTCTATAAAAACAACAGTTAATAAGTTAAAAGATTACGAACCGAGATTTACTATTTGGAAGTGTGGATTTGAACAACAAAAGTTTGACAGTTTTTCTTTGTTATTTGGATTTTCTGAAATAAAAGAGGTTCAAAAAAATTTGCTTCAATGCTATTATGAAATAATAGATAAAAAATCAAAAAGAGATTACTATCTCAAAATGAATTTTAATATGCACAATCAGTTTTTGGATGTTTTTTTAAAAAATGGTTTATTGGGGTTAAGTTTGTTTTTATGCCTTTGTTTTTTTTGGTTTTTCAAAAAAAAATTAAGTTTTGAACAAAGGATCGTTATATTTTTTACAATTATTTTTTTAACAATAGAAAACCTTTTAAATCGACAATTAGGAACCTATCTTCTAATTTTTTTAATACCTTTTAAGTATAAAAAAGAAGATAAACAATGATTAAAATTCTTCATATTGCCAGGCCTCTTGGAGGAATAGGTACTTATATTCAGTTGTTAAATGAGCATTTAGATAAAAATCAATTTAAGAATTTAATACTCTGTAATTATAAAGATGATTTAAGCTTTATAAAAGATAAAACCATAAATAACAATAACTTTTCACACATTAATTTAAGAAGAGAGGTTTCTCCTTTGTCTGATATAATATGTTTGTTTTCTATACTAAAAAAGGTAAAGCAAATACAACCAGATGTAATACATTGTCATAGTGCTAAGGCAGGTTTTTTCGGTAGATTAATAGGTGCTTATCTAGGCATTTCAACTCTATATACGCCCCACGCGTTTTCTTATCTTAGTTCAGGTTCTGTATTTAAAAAATTGTTATTTCTCTTAATAGAGAAATCTTTTGTACGGTTTCCGTCAAGTATTTTATGTTGCTCAGAATCCGAGTACCACAGAGCTGTTTTTGATCTGAATTTTAAAAAAAATAAAGTGTTTATTTGGAGAAATTCTATCAAAGATCCAAGTCTTTTTCTAAAATTAAAAAATACGTCAAAACTTACTGAGAATTATATATGTTCAATTGGGAGGTTGTCTTTCCAGAAAAATCCACTTTTGTTAATAGATGTATTCGAAGAAATAAAAAAGAGAGGTAAGTCATTTAAACTCGTTGTTCTTGGGGTAGGCTTTTATTCACCCTTTTTGGCAAAAATAAATAAAGTTATTAGAGATAAGAATTTAATAAATGATGTTTTTTTAATGAATTGGACAGGAAGAGAAGAAGTACTACAAATTCTTAAAAATGCATTGTTATATGTATCTACCTCAAAGTATGAAGGGTTGCCATATTCATTATTAGAAGCTTTGTCTTTATCTAAAGCTTGTGTTGTGACGGATGTAGACGGTAATAAGGATTTAGTAATAAACAATTTTAATGGATATAAGTTACCTGAGAATGCAAAAGAAATTGCAGAAAAAATTATTTGGTTAATAGAAAATACCAATGAAAGGAAACAGATGGAATACAATTCACGAAAATTGTTTGAAAAATCTTTTAGAATAGAGGATAATATTCATCTTTTACAGGATATCTATAAAAAAGTAGTTTAAATGAAATGTAGCGGTTCAAAAAATAAGAAGACTATTTATTTATACAAAGTCTTATTTGTGCTAATCATAGGGTTTTTTGTTTCTACAAAAATAGTCGATACTGGTTTGATTTTTTATCTGCAAGCTATTACTTTAGTTTTTATCATTTACCTTTTGAGTATATATGTATTCGTAGCTAAATTATGTTTAAACACATCTTTAATTCGGTTACTTATTTTAATTTTTAATTATCTAGTGTTTTTTTTATTTTATGCTAAAAATGTATTGAAAGAAAATGAATTAGGGGACTTTGTATCACTTGTTTTATTACTACTTTTTATACCCTTTATTGAGTTTTATATATTAAAAAATAGAACTGTTGTAAATAGACCTTTGTTGAAAACAAATTTTTATTTTGAGGAAGAGGTGTTCAGGATAATTATAGAATTAATTTGTACAAACCCATTACGAACAGCAGGATTTTTGTATCAAATAAAAAATAAGCCGAATGGGCTTAAATATTTAACTTCAAATTTTAATGAATTACCTATAAAGTCGAAAGAAAAGCATTGGTTAAAAAATAAAAAAGACTGGAAGTATAGATTTCTCTCAAGTAGTTTAGTAGGTGAAAAAGCAGTATCAAAAAATCATGAGGTGTCAATAGGTAGTGATGAAGTAGAAAATACATCTTTTGAATTAATGAGAAGTAGGTTACTAAAAAGAATATTTGATATATTTTTTTCAATATTAGTATGTGTTTTTGTTTTATCGTGGTTATACCCAGTAATATTTATTTTCATAAAAATAGAGTCACAAGGACCAGTTATATTTAAGCAACATAGAGAAGGCCTCCATGGAAGACAGTTTATTTGTTATAAATTTAGATCAATGTATTCGAATAGTCTTACTGATAATAGAAGTGCGGATAGTAACGATAAAAGAATTACAAAAGTTGGAGCGTTTTTGAGAAGAAATAGTTTAGATGAACTTCCTCAATTTTTAAATGTTCTTTATGGTTCAATGAGTGTTGTAGGTCCAAGGCCTCACCTGAAAAGATTGGCTCAAGAATACCAAAAAGAAGTCGAAAATTATATACACAGACATGATGTAAAGCCAGGTATTACAGGTTTGGCTCAGGTAAGTGGATATAGAGGAAAAATTAGGAAAAAAGCAGATATAAAAAATAGAATTAGACTAGATGTTTTTTATATTAAAAAAAGATCATTAGGGTTAGATATAAGTATCATAATTAAAACTATTTATAACCTTTTGAAAGGAGATGAAAATGCGTGCTAAATGAATAAAGTTAAGTTGACTTGTTCTATGGTTATTTTTAATGAAAATAATGTGGTTTTAGGTAAAATAATCAATAGTTTTTTGAGTATTCCTTTTTCCAAAATTATGTATGTTATTGATAATTCACCGAAACCGAGCCATTTTATTAAAGAGCAGCAGGAAATTAAATATATTAAAAATGATAAAAATTTAGGCTTTGGGAAAGCACATAATCAAATTATAGAAAGAATAAAATATAAATCAGATTATCATCTTATTTTAAACCCAGATGTAGAGTTTGAAGGAGCAATTCTTAAGAAGTTAATAAGTGTTTTAAAAGCGAATAAAAACATCATAATGATCGCTCCTAGAGTTGTTGATAATAATGGACAATTACAGTATACATGTCGTAAACATCCAACAATTAAGGAGCTTTTATCAAGAAGGTTGGGTATTAATAGCGAATATGTTAAAAATAGAGAGTATAGAAACTTAGATTTAACCAGGCCTTTTATGCCTGAATTTATTTATGGGTGTTTTATGCTTTTTAAGACCAATAGATTTGTTGGCTTATCTGGATTTGATACACGTTATTTTCTTTATTTAGAAGATGCTGATTTGTGTAGAAAAATTTATCAGAATAATGAACAAATTTTGTATTTTCCTGAAGTTCAGATAAAACATATACATCGTAAGGGGTCTTCAAAGCAAATAAAACTTTTTTTAATCCATCTCTTATCAGCATATAAATATTTTAAAAAATGGACATGATTATAAAGAGAACTAATTCAGTCATACTTATATTTGCACCAACAAAACAACACACAAGAAATGAATATTTTAATATTAGGATCTGGAGGTAGAGAACATGCTTTTGCAAAAAAAATATCTGAAAGTGAAAGAATTAATAACTTATTTGTAGCACCTGGAAACGCAGGTACCGAAACAATAGCGACTAATATATCAATTAGTTTAACTGATTTTCATGCAGTGAAGGAGATGGTGTTGGAAAACAATATTGATATGGTTGTGGTAGGTCCAGAAGCTCCTTTAGTTGAAGGAATTCACGATTTTTTTCTAGGTGATGAAGCTTTGAGAAATGTTTCAGTCATTGGTCCTAAAAAAGATGGCGCTTTGTTGGAAGGTAGTAAGGATTTTTCCAAGCAGTTTATGGAAAAACACCAAATACCAACCGCCAAGTATAAATCTTTTACAAGTAAAACGCTAGAGGAAGGGAAGTTATTTCTCGACACATTACAGCCTCCATTTGTTTTAAAGGCAGACGGTTTAGCTGCAGGAAAAGGCGTGTTAATTTTAAATGATGTAAACGAAGCAAAAATCGAATTGGAGGAAATGCTGTCCAATAATAAGTTTGGTAAAGCATCGTCAAAAGTAGTAATTGAAGAGTTCTTAGATGGAATAGAATTATCTGTCTTTGTACTTACAGATGGTAAGAGTTATAAAGTTTTACCTTCTGCAAAAGACTATAAAAGAATAGGTGAAGGAGATACGGGATTAAATACAGGGGGAATGGGAGCTATTTCGCCTGTTCCCTTTGCAAATGACCAGTTTTTAAGTAAGGTAGAAGAAACCATAATTAAACCGACTATTAAGGGATTACAATTAGATGGTATTGATTATCGTGGATTTATTTTTATCGGTTTGATGAATGTTAATGGGAAGCCCTTTGTTATTGAGTACAACGTTAGAATGGGAGACCCAGAGACTGAAGTTGTATTGCCAAGAATTCAATCGGATTTAGTTGATTTATTTGAGGGTGTGGCTAATCAAACGTTGGAAATGAAAACGTATTCAGTAACGACTCAAACTGCAACTACAGTAATGTTGGTCTCAGGTGGATATCCAGAATCCTATGAAAAAGGAAAGGAAATCACAGGATATGATTCAATAAAAGATTCGATCGTATATCATGCAGGTACGACTTCTGATCAAGAAGGTAAAGTTGTTACCAGTGGAGGAAGAGTAATGGCTATTACATCTTTTGGAAATTCTATAGAGGAAGCTTTGGATAAATCTTATAGAAATATTGATAAAATAGCTTTTGATAAAATGAATTTCAGATCGGATATTGGATTTGATTTGAAATAAATGAATTATACGTTCGATGATTTTTAGCATTTGTATTATTTTTTTAAATTGATAAACAAAATAAAACCCCCTCTCAATTTATTTGAAAGGGGGTTAATTTCATAATAAGACTTTACCTTACTTGTTATTTTTAGTATATGAAAACTTATATTGTAAGTATAGGTAAGCATCTCTTGGTAAAATTTTTATCCACTTTTTATATCTTAAGAACCATTTAAAACGAATTGAGTTCATTCCTTTAGTCAAATATCCAGCTACAAAAGGATGCACGTTTAGCGTAACATTTTTAAAACCTTCTTTTCTGTTAAATAATTTTTCCAATTCGAATTCGAACTTATCTAATAATACTATAGGAGCTTCAACTTCTCCATTTTTATTAGGGTTGGGTTCTCTTGTTTTTATGTGTAGTTCAGGTCTTACACGTTGTCTTGTAATTTGTACTAAACCAAACTTACTAGGAGGTAAGATTTTATGTTTTGTACGGTCTAAAGACATTACTTCTTTTAAATGTTGGTATAATTTTTGTCTGTTTTCAGAACTTTTCATGTCTATGAAATCAATTACGATAATACCGCCCATATCTCTTAATTGCAATTGTCTTGCTATTTCTGATGCGGCAATTAAGTTGACTTCCAGAGCAGTTTCTTCTTGACTTAAAGCTTTATTTGATCTGTTACCGCTGTTTACATCGATAACGTGTAAAGCTTCAGTGTGCTCAATTACTAAATAAGCACCTTTACTCATAGAAACTGTTTTACCAAACGATGTTTTTATTTGCCTCTCAATACCATATTTTTCAAATATTGGGGCTTGTGATCTATGAAGTTTTACAATATTTTCTTTTGTGGGGAAAATTTCCCCTAAATATTCTTTAATTTCTTGAACTAAAGCTTCATCGTTTGTTACGATACTTGTAAAAGAATCATTCATAACATCTCTTAAAATGGAAGATGCTCTATTTAATTCACTTAAAATTTTTGTTGGTGTATTTGAATTTGGAATTCGCTTACACATATTTTTCCAACGATCTAGTGAATTTTGTAAATCTTTGTCAAGTTCTGCTACTTTTTTTCCTTCAGCAACAGTACGTAAAATAAGTCCAAAACCTTTTGGTTTTATACTTTTTGCTAATCTTTTTAAGCGCTCTTTTTCTGTATTATCAGCTATTTTCTGAGAAACTGATATTCTATTGGAAAAAGGAACTAAAACTAAATATCTACCCGCTATTGATAACTCTGAACTTATACGTGGTCCTTTGGTAGAAATCGGTTCTTTTACAATTTGTACTAATAAATTCTGACCTGATTTTAGTACATTTTTAATACTTCCATCTTTGTCAATGTCTTCTTCAAAGCGAAAGTTTTTTAAAGTGAATTCTTTAAATTTACCTGTGCTTACTTTCTTCATGAATTTATTCAAAGATTGTACTTGTGGACCCAAATCGTGGTAGTGTAAAAAACCATCTTTGGGGTATCCAACATTTACGAACGCTGCATTTAATCCAGTCATTACTTTTCCGATTTTTGCAAGGAAAATGTCTCCAACTGAAAATTTATTATCGTTTGTTTCTTTGTTTAATTCAATAAGTTTACCATCTCTTAATAAGGCAAAATCAATATCAGAAGAATTTGAACGAATAATTAACTCTGTTTTCATCTGAGTATAATTTTTTAGCCTACGTGTAAAACAATACACGAAGACGGATTATGAATTTGTAAACAGGTATTTTAATACCTTTTAAGGTGTTTAAACCTTAATGTCAATGAACTTTTCTAAGCTAAATAAAGCAAACTGAAAAAGTAAGCGAAAGCTTACTTTTTCTTATGACGGTTTGCTCTTGCTCTTTTTTTTCTTTTGTGAGTAGAGATCTTAGCTCTCTTCCTTTTTTTACCGCTCGGCATATTTAAACTGGTTTAAAAAAAAATCTTTATTTTGATTTTTTGGTTAATAATTTATTTGCAAGATTGTATTACTTAACACTTACCTTAGTTTTTACTCCTTCTGTAAATACTTTTGAAGGTTTAAAAGCTGGAATATTGTGTGCAGGTATTTTTATGGTAGTGTTTTTCGAAATGTTTCTACCAGTCTTTTCAGCTCTTTTCTTAATTATAAAGCTTCCAAAACCTCTTAAGTAAACGTTGTCTCCATTTTCTAATGCGTCTTTAACTTCATCCATAAATGCTTCTACAGTCGCTAAAACATCTGCTTTTTCAATTCCACTTTTGTCTGAAATTTTAGATACGATATCTGCTTTTGTCATTATATAATATTTTTTTTATTTGTTTTCTGCGAAAATTGCGGAGGCAAAGATATGATAATTAATCTATTCCGGAAAAGGTTAAATTTAAAAAAAAACACCCAAATTACACTAACTTTGTTGGATTAATTTGATTAAATGTTTTTTGATAAAAAGTTAACCATCTGGTATTTACAAAATAAAAGAGACTTGCCTTGGAGAAAAACAAAAAACCCTTACAGCGTTTGGTTAAGCGAAATAATGCTTCAACAAACGCGAGTTTCCCAGGGTTTACCGTACTTCCAGCGATTTAAGGAAGCTTTTCCAACAGTGTTTGATTTGGCCAATGCAGAAGAAAGCACTGTGCTAAAACTTTGGCAAGGTTTGGGGTATTATTCTAGAGCCCGTAACTTACACCATACAGCAAAACATGTCGCTTACCAGTTAGATGGAGTATTTCCTTCCAATTATAAAGATTTGCTAAAATTAAAAGGAGTTGGGGAGTATACAGCTTCCGCAATTGCATCGATCTGCTTTGATGAGCCCGTGGCTGTTGTAGATGGAAATGTATATCGTGTACTTTCAAGAGTGTTTGGAATTCGTACACCGATTAATTCAGTGGCAGGAATAAAAGAGTTTAAAAATTTAGCGCAAAGTTTGCTTAGCAGGAATGAACCTGGTAATTATAATCAGGCGATAATGGATTTTGGCGCCCTGAATTGCAAACCACAAAAACCACTATGTGAAAACTGTTCACTTTCTGTTGAATGTATTGCTTTTAAGAATGACCTTGTTAAAGAATTACCAATTAAGGAGAAGAAGGTGAAAATTAGAAAGAGGTTTTTTAATTTTTTAGTTTTAAATACTGACGATGGTAAAACCATTTTAGAAGAGCGCAAAACAAAAGGGATCTGGCAAGGGCTTTATCAATTTCCACTTATTGAAACTAAGAAAATTATTAGTGCTGATGAGCTCGTTGAAAATTCATGCTTCAATCAAATGAATTTAGAAGGGTGTGTTATTAACAAGTTCAATAAAAAGACTATAATTCACAAACTCTCACACCAGCACTTACACACACAATTTTGGATTATTTCTGTAAATAGAAACGATCAAGCAAATTTGAATTGGTCGCAAATTTTAGAAAAACCAGTACCAGTTTTAATAGAAAAATTTATAGAGGAGTACAGAAAAACATTGGTACAAAAAGAATAATGTTATCATCCTTTAATTTATTAGAGAGTAAATTTTGTATCTTTGACTATAAAGAAAATATGTGTTGGCTATGGCAGGAACAGTGAATAAAGTAATTTTAATTGGGCATTTAGGAGATGAGGTTAAAATGCATTATTTTGAGGGAGGAAATTCGATTGGTCGTTTTCCAATAGCAACTAATGAAACGTATACTAATCGTCAATCAGGTGAAAGGGTTACAAATACCGAATGGCATAATATTGTTGTACGAAATAAATTAGCTGAAATATGTGAAAAATATCTTGTTAAAGGAGATAAAGTTTATGTTGAAGGAAGATTGAAAAATAGGCAATATGAAATAGATGGTCAAAAAAGATACACAACTGAGATTCATGTTCAGGACATGACATTCTTGTCAACAAAAAAAGACCCTAGTAATCCATCATCCAAGATGGACCAAAAAATTATACCAACTAGAACTAGAGATAATAGTATTTCATCAATTCCAAATGAAGACGATGATTTACCATTCTAGAATAATTAAATTATAAATTTTGGATTCAGAACCCGAACCGATTTCATTTTTACTATTAAATATAGATTGGATAATTGTTATTAAGCTAATTATACTAATTTTATTACTTCTTTGTTCAGCCTTAATATCAGGAGCAGAAATAGCTTTTTTCTCAATATCACAAACAGAAATTGATGATTTGAAAGAAAAAACAAAGGGAAAAAGCACAATTGTTAAACTACTGGATAGACCTAAGCGACTTTTAGGAACTATTTTGATTGCAAATAATTTTATAAATATTTTAATAGTCTTATTATTTGCTTCACTTGGAGAGTTTTTGCTGAAAGAGGTGTCAAAGGAGTTGAGATTCTTTGTTGAAGTTATTTTAGTAACTTTTTTGATTTTACTTTTTGGAGAGGTATTACCTAAAGTTTATGCAAATAGAAAGGCTTTAGTTTTTGCAAATATCATGGCAAAACCAGTAAACTTTTTAAGTAGATTACTGACTCCATTGAGTGTTCCTCTAATAAGAGTAACAGGTAGTATAGAAAATAAACTTGGAAATAAAAATAACAACTTGTCTGTTGAAAAACTATCACAGGCACTTGAATTAACTTCAAATAATTCAACATCAAAAGAAGAACAAAAAATTTTAGAAGGAATTGTTACATTCGGAAATACGGAAACTATCCAAATTATGAAGCCAAGAACAGATGTTTGTGCAATTTCTGAAGACACCAGTTATGAAGAAGTTTTGAAAATTATTTTGAAAAATGGTTATTCCAGAAATCCTGTTTATCAGGATAATATAGATAATATTATAGGTGTGCTGTATGCGAAAGATTTGCTAGTTCACTTAGATAAAATAAATTTTAAGTGGCAGAGTTTAGTTCGAAAACCTTTTTTTGTTCCTGAAAATAAGAAGTTAGATGATTTACTTAAAGAGTTTCAGGAAAAAAAGAATCATTTGGCAATTGTTGTTGACGAATATGGAGGTACAAGTGGTATTGTTACCTTGGAAGATGTGATAGAAGAGATTGTTGGGGATATAAACGATGAGTTTGATGATGATGATTTATTTTACTCTAGACTTGATGAGAATAATTATATTTTTGAGGGTAAAATTACTATTAAAGATTTTTGTAGAGTGATGGAAGATGATAACGAGGATCAATTTGAAAAAGAAAAGGGAGAAAGTGAAACGTTGGCGGGATTAATTTTAGAAGCATCAGGAAAGTTTCCAAAGAAAGGAGAGAAAATAAATTTTAGTAATTATACGTTTATAATTGAAGCGCTGGACAAGCGACGTATAAAGCAAGTAAAAGTTACCAGAAATGTATAAAATTATATTGTTGTTTGTAGCAACAATCTTAATAAGTTGTCGGGAAGATAATATTCCAAAGCAAAAAGCGTACTTAAGTTTAGAATATCCAAGTCAAAATTACCAAGATTTGGATGTTGACCGACCTTATGTATTCGAAATAGACGAAAATACCTCTGTCAAAGCATTGCCGAAGAATTGGTTAAAAATTGTATATCCTGGTTTAAAAGCTTCTGTTGATATCACATACAGACCGGTAAATAATAATTTAAAAGAATTATTTATGGAGGCTGAAAAGTTAGTTTTTGAACATACTGTAAAAGCAGATAACATAATTTGGAGAGATTTTTCTAATACAAATCATAAGGTATATGGAAAGTTATGTCAAATAGAGGGTAATGCCGCTTCTCAGGTTCAGTTTCATGCTACAGATAGCGCAAAGCATTTTATTAAAGGCGCCTTGTTTTTTTATGCTAAACCTAATTATGATTCGATTTTTCCAGCTGTCGAATATATTAAAAAAGACATGGTTAAAATGATGGAGAGTTTAAAATGGAGATAATAAAAAACGAGATAGAAATTTTATGTATTAATTTACCAAAACAACAATACGTAAAATTTTACAACTAGACTTCTTATCTTTTTAATAAAATCACATATTAGATTTACTTACCGATGACTTTTTGCTTTGTAACCAAAGATAAAATTGCATACCAAATAAAATAGCTCCAGCTAGTAAGTGTGTTGCTTGTGTACCTATTGGAAATTCAGCGTAATACATTAAAATACCCGTAATAGCCTCTAAGAATATTAAAAATATCACCCAATTAATAATATCATAACCTAAACTCTTGACTTGGTTTATATAGAATAGGCTTAAATTCACTAAGACAATGGCAATTGTAAAAGAGCGGTGAAAGTAAAACTTAAAGCTAGGGTTCATCAAACTGTATTGTTTATTTTCGAAGCCACTTAGTTTTATTTGTTCATCTATAAATTGACGAACCTGTGTTCCTAGTGCTATTTGAATTAAAGAAAAAATAACTGATATAATAAGTAATTTGTTGAATAAGTTATCGTATTTTCTATAGTTTTTTTCAGTGTCTTTGACGATGAAATGAAGCCATAATAGGATCGCTATTATAAGCAAACCAACAATCATGTGTATTGTTATAACAGTCGGTTTTAAATTGGTGTCTACTACAGTTTTACCAAGCCAAGCTTCAAAAAGCATGAAAAAAAATGCGATGTATGTTAGTATTGGGATAGATTTATTTTCTTTCCAGAATTTTGAGGCAGCATAAATTAAAAAAAGAAATACGAAGCCAGATAATACAGATGCTAATCGATTAACATACTCAGTCCATGTATGGTATTTATTAAATTTAGCGTAATTATGTTTAGTATATTTTTTCCAGTTTGATAGGCTGAATTCTTTTCCAGTTTTTAAGTTGTTTTGAGCAACGAATAACGTCTTGTCTTTTACGATAATCATTCCTTTTTTATAAAATGAGTTTGGTTGCCAAGTAATTTGTTTTTCAGAAGTGGGAGGAATGTAGTATCCAAAACATTTTGGCCAATCAGGACATCCCATTCCAGAACCAGTCATTCGGACAATTGAGCCTGCTAAAAAAATTAAATAAACAGATATGATTGAAATTTTAACAATTAAAGGAAATCGCTTCTTCACAAGAAAAAAAGTATTATTAAACTATCGAAATACACACTATTGTGCTATAACAAAGGTAAAAAAAACTAAAGCAAAATGTATTTATATTAATTCTAATTAAAAGTAAATAATTAATCAAGAGCCAAAAGCTCTTGATTATTTTAATACAAATTCATAGCGTATGAGCTCTAATTTTAATACGTTGATTTTAAATCTTTATTTTTTGTATTTTAAAACCTCAGAACGCCCCTTTTTAAAAATTTTATTGCTAGCGTGCTTCCCCTTTCTAATTTCTTTTTGTTTCTCATAAGGAAGCTGAATAATATCTTGACATTCTTGAGAACAAGTATTGTCAGTTTTTGTTTTACAGTCATCACATTGGATAAACAATAAATGACATCCTTCGTTTGCACAATTCGTGTGTGTGTCACAAGGTTTTCCACATTGATGACAATTTGAGATGATATCGTCTGAAATTCGTTCAGCACGTCTGTGATCAAAAACAAAGTTTTTTCCTAAAAATTTATTTTCAAGTTCTTCTTCTTTAACTTGACGCGTATATTCAATAATTCCTCCTTCAAGTTGAAATACGTTTTTAAACCCTTTATGTTTGTAATAAGCGGAAGCTTTCTCGCATCTAATTCCACCAGTACAATACATTAAAAGATTTTTATCTTCTTTATGGTCTTTTAAGTCTTCTTCAATAATGTCCAAAGAGTCTCTAAAAGTATCAACATCTGGAGTAATAGCTCCATCAAAATGTCCAATTTCACTTTCATAATGATTTCTCATATCCACACAAACAGTTTTAGGATCTGCTAGCATTTCGTTAAACTCTTTAGCCGATAAGTGAACACCTTTATCAGTTACATCAAATGTTTCATCATTTAATCCATCTGCAACAATCTTATCACGAACTTTTACTTTGAGTTTCAAGAACGATTTGTTGTCTTGCTCAACCGCCACATTCAAACGGATATCTTTCAAGAATGAAATATTATCTAATTGCTCTTTTAGTTCTAAGAACTTCTTTGCTGAAATAGAAATTTGAGCATTAATACCTTCATAAGAAACATAAGTTCTTCCTAAAATACCTAGTTTATTCCATTCAATAAATAATTTATTTCTGAAAAGGGTTGGGTTTTGTATTTTGTGATATTGATAAAAAGAAATGGTAAGACGGTCTTCTCCCGCTTCGTCAATTAATTTTGCGCGTTCTTGTGCGCTTAACTTGTTGTACAGTTGCATGCTATACTTTTTAAAGTTAAACAAAATTTTGGGTGTTTAAAAAAACGAGCCAAAGGTACTGATTTTCTGAACTGATTGTTTAAAATAAGACGATTAATTTCTTTTTTGATAAGATTTTAAACTTAGCTTAAAAAAAAATAGATTATTCATACAAGTATAGCGAATTTTTTAAACCTTTGTAATTATATGTTTATAACAAGTCAAACTAGAAAAGAAACCTTTGTTTTTTTAAAAAGGTTTTGTTTGATTATTAAAAGAATTAATAAAAATGAAAGTAGCGGTCGTAGGTGCTACCGGAATGGTAGGTAATGTAATGTTACAGGTGTTAGCTGAAAGAAATTTTCCAGTAACAGAGTTAATCCCTGTTGCTTCTGAACGTTCAGTTGGAAATCAAATAGAATTTAACGGAACCAATTATACAGTTGTTGGTTTAGAAACAGCAGTTTCTATGAAGCCAGATATAGCCTTATTTTCAGCAGGAGGAAACACATCATTGGAGTGGGCCCCAAAATTTGCAGAAGTAGGAACTACGGTGATTGATAATTCTTCAGCTTGGAGAATGGATCCAACAAAGAAATTAATAGTTCCAGAGATTAATGCAACAGAATTAACAGAAAATGATAAAATAATTGCAAATCCGAATTGTTCTACAATTCAAATGGTATTAGCACTAGCTCCCTTGCACCAAAAATACAAGATTAATAGAATTGTGGTATCTACTTATCAATCGATAACAGGTACAGGGGTAAAAGCAGTACGACAGTTAGAAAATGAATCAAAAGGGATTGAAGGAGATGCTGCTTATCCTTATCAAATTCATAAAAATGCATTACCGCACTGTGATGTTTTTGAAGAGGCTGGTTATACCAAGGAGGAACTGAAATTGGTTCGAGAGACCCATAAAATTTTAAATGATCCAACTATAGGGGTCACTGCCACTGCTGTTAGAATACCAGTTGTCGGTGGACATTCAGAAGCTGTTAATTTGGAGTTCGATACTAATTATGATATTGAAGATATCAGAAAAATTCTTTCTAGTACAGATGGTGTTATTGTTCAGGATGATATTGAAAACAATCAATACCCAATGCCCTTCTTTGCAGAAGGTAAAGATGAAGTTTTCGTTGGAAGAATTAGAAGAGACTTATCAAGGGAAAATGCTTTAAATATGTGGATTGTTGCAGATAACTTAAGAAAAGGGGCAGCAACAAATACAATTCAGATAGCTGAATATTTAGTGACTAATAAACTAATAAAAAACAATGTATTAGCATAGTTCAAAAAATATAAAAACTATTATAAAGTCTTGGGTTATATTGCCCAAGGCTTTTTGTTTTATGCTAAATTCGAATTTATCTTCTTCGCGTAAACAATTCTATAGCTTAAAAAATCACAAATTGTGGGGATTTGATATTTTTGTAAAATGGATGAAAATATAATAATAGAAAACACAAAACTTTTTGTAAAAAAAACATTAATCGGAGCAGAAAGTGGGCATGATTTTTTTCATGCTGAACGTGTTTATAAAAACTCATTGACCATAGCGAAAAAAGAAAATGTAAATGAGTTTATAGTAGGTTTAGGAGCTTTACTTCATGATATTGCTGATAGTAAATTTTATGAGGGAGATGAAACCATAGGGCCAAAGAAAGCAAGGCTCTTTATGGAAGATCAGCATGTAGACAAGCCAGTAATCGACCATGTTGTAAAAATTATAGAGAATATCTCATTTAAAGGTGGAAATTTCGTGCAAAATTTTAAATCTTCTGAGTTGGATGTTATTCAAGATGCAGACCGATTAGATGCAATAGGAGCTATTGGTATTGCGAGGTGTTTTAATTATGGAGGATATAAAAATAGAGAGCTTTACAATCCTGATATTTCGCCAAAATTAGAAATGAATAAAGAAGAATATAAAAAATCTGAAGCTCCTACGATTAATCACTTTTACGAGAAATTATTATTATTAAAAGACCGAATGAATACAAAAACTGGAAAAGAAATGGCGCTTAAGAGGCATCAATATATGGAAGGTTTTTTGAAACAATTTTACAAAGAATGGAGTGGTGAATTTTGTTAAATTAGCATTAAATCATCATAAATTTTATGTTAAATTTTGATTTTTCACAAAATAACATTATGTTTGAAACATATTCCCAAGAAAAATCTTTTTTTCCCCTTATTAAAGAATAGCATTTAAATACATAGTTTAAGTGCTATTTTTGGTTGTAAGATACTAATCGTTCTGTAATACAGGCAACTATTGTATTGTTAACGAATTTTATAATAATTTAATTAATAAGTGTTATTAATTAAAAAATAAACTTTTAGTTTGATGATATTAAATCATTAAAACCGATTTAATATCATCATGGTTTATTAGTGAAAAATCTTTTAAATTCCTGGAAAATTAGGAGTTCTTTTTTCTAAAAAAGCAGTCGTGCCTTCTTTAAAATCTTCCGTATCAAAGCTAGCACCAAAAACTTCAATTTCGGTTTCATAACCATTAATTCCGTCCTTAAAGTTATCATTAATTGCTTTGATCGCTGAACCAATAGCAACAGATGAATTCTTCATAATTTTTGAAGCTAATTTTTCTGCTAGAGATAATAATTCATCTTGAGAAGTGATGTGATTTACAAGTCCATAATCTTTTGCTTCAACTGCGTCAATCATACTTGCTGTCATTATTAATTCCATGGCTTTACCTTTTCCTATTAGCTGAGGCAAACGTTGCGTTCCTCCATAGCCAGGAATAACTCCAAGAGAAACTTCGGGAAGTCCCATTTTTGCATTATTAGAAGCTATTCTGAAATGACAAGCCATTGCAAGTTCCAAACCACCACCTAACGCAAAACCGTTTACAGCTGCAATTACTGGTGTTGAGAGATTTTCTATATAATTAAATAATATTTCTTGCCCTCTTCTCGCTAGGGAAGCACCTTCATTAGAGGAAAAATTAGCAAATTCCGAAATATCTGCACCTGCTACAAATGCCTTTTCACCGTTTCCTGTAATAATAATTACTTTGATATTTGAGTCATCTTCTAATGTTTCAAAAGCTATATGAAGTTCCTCTATAGTTTTTTTATTTAATGCATTTAACTTTTTTGGTCTATTAATAAAAATAGTAGCTAATTTATCTTTTTGTTTAATTAAAATATTTTCGAAATTCATGTTTAGTTTATTTTTCAATTTAGTTCAATCACTATGTTTTCGGTAAAATTACGTTAAAAACCGTTCCTATATTTTTTGTAGAGGTAAAATTAATAGAGCCATCATAAGTCTCAATTATTTTTTTTACCATAGGAAGCCCTAGTCCCATTCCACTAGTTTTTGTAGTAAATTTAGGTTCAAATACTAGCTCTTTATTCTGATCTAAAATTCCTTTTCCGTTATCTGAAACAGAAATTTTAATACTATTCCCTTCAGAGGTGACCTTAACTTCTATTTTAGGAATGGTTCCATCATTTCGCATTGCTTGCGTTGCGTTTTTAACTAAGTTAGTTACAATTCGTATTAGTTGTGTTTTATCTAAACTAGCATACAGCTCAGTTTCTTCAGAAATATATTCAATATAATCCTCGGTAAAAATATCCAAAGCATGTTTCACAACATCATGCACGTTTAATTTTTCTCTATTTTGTTTTGGCATTTTAGCAAAATCAGAGAAAGCCGAAGCAATAGAGCTTAAAACATCAATTTGTTGAATAAGTGTTTGACTATATTCAGCAACTTTTTCTTTAATATTAGATTCTTCTGGATCGAATTTTCTTTCAAAACTTTGTACAGTAAGTCGCATGGGAGTAAGAGGGTTTTTGATTTCATGAGCAACTTGTTTTGCCATTTCTTTCCATGCTTCTTCACGTTCACTTTTTGCTAGTTTTATAGCGCTTTCTTCAAGTTGATCAATCATATTGTTATATGATTTAACAAGAGCGATAATCTCAGAGCTCGCCGCATTTAGAATTATTTTTTCGTTACGTTGGTTAAGTCTAGTTTCTTCGATTTTTTCAGCAATGGTTTTAATTGACCTAGTGATGTAACTTGAAAGAAAGTAGGCTAGAACAATGGCTAGTACTAACATTAAACCGTATACCAATGATAGTCTAGATAAAAATTCTTCAAGCTCTTTTTTTTGATTTGAATTATCTTGGGCAATACGAAGCTCTAGAATACCTATTCTTTTAAATCGAGCGTCATTAATATATGCAAAAGAAGACTGGTGTTTTAAGCCATCAATAACAGTATCTTTAACAATCCTATGGTTCGAATTAATTGCGAGATTTTTTAGTGTTTTTTTAGGTAAAGGAATTTCTTTCGCCCTATCAAAGTTGTATGGAATTGATGACTTAAGTAATTTTCCGTCCATGTCATACATTGAAATAGTTAGTTTATGTATGGAAGCAATCTCATAAATTTTATCTTGAAATATTTTTGATAGATTTTCAGATGTAACAGGATAGGTTGTTTTGCCAAGTTCAATACGAACATTATGTACCGTAGCAGATTCTTTTCTGCCAAAACGTAATTCATTATAATCTTTTGTTTGCTCTTCGTATTGGTGCACGGTTATATAAACGATAAGCATTGATGTAAAAAATAACAATACTATCATTGATAGGAATATTCGTGTCTTTAAGGAAATATTATTAAAAAATGTCAACTTTAGAGGGCTTTTAGTATTTTGTTCTATATCTTAATTTTACAACGTATTTATTTAAGATTTTTAAAAATTAGTGTTGTTGCAAATATATTTATTGAAGTAAGGATTATGATTAAATTAAACTTACTTAAAATGATTAATTGCATTTTATCTAATTACTCTAAATCAAAAACTGAACCGATTTGCATCGGATAAACTTTTATAACTCTATTACATTAGTTCATAAAAAGGATTGTGATAATACATTTAAATAATTTAATTACTAATAGTATCTTCTTTTGTATGTAATAGACGCGTTAGTTTAATGGATAAATCTAATAAAATTATTTTAGGATTTCCATTTCTTTCAATATGATATTGTGCATCACTTATTTCTTTTTCAATGAGAAGTATGTTTCCGCTATGAATAAAGGGAGCAAATTTTGATAACTGAAAGTTAAGTGATTTTGTTTCTAAAAAGACGAGATCTGATGCGCCGTAGTTTAAAAGAAGAGCTTGTCTAAAAAACTGTGAGCAATATTTAAGAAATTGTTTTTGAGTTTCTCTTCCAGATTTTGCAATGACATCTGACCATTCAATTAAATCTTGAATAACAGCTGCATTTCCTTTAGCTTTAAAAGCAGTTCTGATCCATGTTATAAACCATTGCTCATACACTTGATCATTTGAATCGTTATGATATAGATGAAGTGCTTTGTTATAATTACCTTCAGATTGATGAGCAATTCTAAGTGCTTCATTTTTTTCAACACTTTCTCTTTCAACAAGGGCGGTTACAATGTTTTTCTCATTTAATAAAGGAAAATGTAATGCTTGACATCTTGATTTAATAGTGTTTATTATCTGACCCTCATCTTCAGTAACTAATAAAAAAATTGTTTTGCTAGGGGGTTCTTCAATAAGTTTTAAAAGTTTATTAGAAGCAGCAGTATTCATTTTTTCCGCCATCCAAATAATCATTATTTTAAAACCACCTTCATAAGATTTTAAATGAAGTTTTTTTACAATTTCTTCAGCTTCATCAACCCCGATTTGCCCTTGCTTGTTTTCAACCCCTATGTACTGAAGCCAGTTGTATAAGCTTCCGTAAGGTTGTTTACTAACAAAGTAGCGCCATTCTTCAAGAAAAAGATTACTTATAGGGTGACTTTTTACAGAGTTTGTAGTGGTTACAGGAAAAGCAAAATGTAAATCTGGATGCTGAAGCTTCTCACATTTAATTCTGCAAGCCTCTGGTTTATCTGAAAAACTACATAAAACATGTTGTGCATATGCAATAGCCGTAGCTAAACAACCAGTACCTTCTTTTCCAATAAATAATTGTGCATGAGGAATCCTATTGTTACTAGAAGATTTTTTCAAATGTTCTTTGATATGTTCTTGTCCTATAATACTATCAAAAGTCATATTGCAAATATACAGTTTAGACAAAAGTTTACATAGTTTTTAAAAAATCAATTCGATGTTTTTAAAAAAGTATCTATAAGGTTTTTTTCAAATGATTTTATTTAAAAGTGTAACATAAAAATAGCTTTTTAGTTTTCAAAGAAGCTTTGTCTTTGTACTTTCAGTTTAGAATAGTTCTATTTTAGTATATTTGCATGTTAACACATTATTTTTTTTGAGTACAATCGCATCACTACAAATCGGGGAAAAGGGAATTGTATCTGAGGAATGTTTAGATCGGATACCATTAAAACTATTAGAAATGGGTTGCTTGCCAGGAGCTGAAGTTCAATTATTACAGGTTGCCCCCCTGAAGGATCCTATATATATATGTATTAATGGAAGTTACTTAGCAATTCGTAAAAAACTAGCTGATCAAATTTTAGTTACCAAAATCTGAAAATAATGGCTCAAAAGTTAAAAGTAAGTTTAATTGGAAATCCTAATACAGGAAAAACATCATTGTTTAATGAATTAACTGGTTTGAACCAAAAAGTAGGAAACTATCCAGGGGTTACGGTTGATAAAAGACAAGGAACAGCTAAGTTAGATAATGATATTGTTGCTTTAGTTACTGATTTGCCAGGGACTTATAGTGTTAATCCGACTTCATTAGATGAGAGTATTGTACTAAAAAACTTGTTAAAAGATAATTCAGAAGATTTACCAGATGTTATTGTTGTAGTAGCAGATGTTGAAAATTTAAAAAGAAATTTGCTTTTGTTTTCTCAGGTACAAGATTTTAATATACCTGTTGTTCTTGCTATTAACATGGCAGATCAAATGCAGAAGAAAGGGATTTCTATTAATATTCAAGAGTTAGAAAAAGAATTAGAAACTAAAGTTATTTTAATTTCGGTTAGAACTAAAGAAGGAATTAGTGAGCTTAAAAGTACTATTGCAAATTTTTCAGACCTTAAAGCGAATACAAACTTTAAAAGTTTTTGCGAAAGAATTGATTCTTCCTACTTTGCTTCGCTGAAAAAAATAAGCAACCGTTTTTCGGTATATCAGTTATGGTTAATTCTGACTAAGAACCATGATATATTATTATTATCTGATGAGATTGAGGCGTTAAAACAGTTTGAAAAAGATGTTTCACTACATAAGAGATACCAGCACAAGGAAACTATATACCGTTACCAGAAAATTAATGAAATTTTAAAAAGAACGTATTCTGTAAATAAGGAAAAAGCTTCAGACTTAAGAAGTAAGCTTGATCGTGTTTTTACACATAAATTTGCCGGATACGCCATATTTTTCGCGTTACTTCTTTTGATTTTTCAATCTATATTTGATTGGGCATCTGCACCAATGGACTTTATCGACGAGTTATTTGCAGAGATAGTTACTTACTTAAAAGGAGTTATGCCTGAAGGAATGTTTACCGACTTACTTATTGAAGGTATTGTTCCTGGTATTGGAGGAGTTGTGATTTTTATACCACAGATAGCTATTCTGTTTTTATTTATAGCCATACTTGAAGAGACAGGTTATATGAGTAGGGTGGTCTTCTTAATGGATAAAATTATGCGACGGTTTGGAATGAATGGAAAAAGTGTAATTCCTTTAATTTCAGGAACAGCATGTGCCATTCCTGCAGTCATGGCTACTAGAACAATTTCTAGTTGGAAAGAGCGATTGATCACCATTTTGGTAACTCCATTTACAACTTGTTCAGCAAGATTGCCAGTATATGCCATTATAATAGCTTTGATAATTCCTGAAAAGAAGATTCTCGGTGTGTTTAATTTACAGGGGCTTACGTTACTCAGTCTTTACATATTAGGTTTTGCTGTGGCTGTTTTCGCGGCATTTCTTTTACATAAACAGCTTAAAATTAAAAATGACAGTCTTTTTGTTGTGGAGATGCCAGATTACAATATACCATCTTTTAAAAATGTTTTTTTGGAGGTTTTTGAAAAAACTAAAACGTTTGTTTTTGACGCCGGTAAAATTATTTTAGCAATTTCTGTAATTCTTTGGTTTTTAGCCTCTCATGGGCCTTCTTCTTTTGATAATGTTGAACAAATAGTAAGTGCGCAGTATCCTAAAAATATGATTTCACAGGAAGAATTAGATAAAAAGATAGCAGCGTCTAAGTTGGAAAATTCTTATATTGGTATTATGGGTAAAACCATAGAGCCAATAGTAACGCCATTGGGCTATGACTGGAAAATAGGTATTGGTTTAATTACTTCATTTGCAGCACGAGAGGTTTTTATAGGAACGCTAGCTACAATTTATAGTGTTGGAAATAATGATGAAGACACCACAACAATTAAAGAAAAGATGGCGATGGAGATAAATGCTAATACGGGTAAAAAACGATTTAATTTTGCAACAGGTGTTTCTTTATTGCTGTTTTACGCCTTTGCTATGCAATGTATGGCAACATTAGCGGTAGTAAAACGCGAAACTAAAAGTTGGAAATGGCCTCTACTACAGTTGGTGGGAATGGGAGTTCTGGCGTATCTATCTGCTTTAATATTTTATCAAATTTTGAGGTAATGCAAGAAGTACTATCATATATAACCGTTGCGCTCGCTGTGCTTTTTTTAATTAGAAAATTTTTCTTCAAAGCAAAGAAAAATAATAATTGTGACAAAGGATGTGGATGCGGGTGATACGTAAATTTTTAATTTAAAAAACTCTGTTTTAGAGGGGGGTAGTGAAAAAACAATAGCTCTTTTGTAATACGTATTGAGTGAAGTGATTATATTAAACTTAGTTTTACAGATATTTTTTTGCACCGCAAAGCCAACTGAATTTTATATTTAGTAAAAATGTAATATTTCCTTTATTTCATGTTTACGGACATAAAAATCTAACAATGTTATTTTAAAATTAAGTTGATTTTTTAAGTTTTGGAAGCATTTATTGACCATAAATTGTTTTAAATAAAAAGGAAAAAAGTATACAAACTAAAAATAAATTATAGTTAAAACCTCTTAAAAGGTAGATAATGTCTGTGTTTGTTACTAAAACAAAAAATTGTTTTATTGTTCAATTTAATTTTTATAATTTTGTCGCAACAAACTGATAGAGAGCTTTTATACGCTGTTTTAAAATTCAGCAAATTTTTTAACTTATGTTTGTTAAAAAACGAGTTAAGCAACATGGCAAAATCCCTAAAATGTTCCTGATGCTAATTAACGTTTTGAGAGTGAATAATTTAAATATTAATATAGAGTAGATTCTTACTCTGTATATAAAAAATCAATAAGACTTAGTTCCCCCCGACTATAAGGCTTTTGCCCCTTGTATGAGGGTTTAGTGCTTTTTTTTATTTCAAGTGAAATTAAGAGGAGGTTCAATTTTTTTGTACGCTTTTAACAAAAAGTATAAATGAGAAACGTCTAAAAAAATCAATTAACTCTATTCAAAAATAAGAAAAAGTAAAGAAAATAAAAAAGCCAGAAATAAGAATTAACAATAAGTTAACGATAGAATAAAATAAATAATTAAACAAGAGAACATGAGAAGATTAATTACTTTCGTAATCACTTTACTTTTTTTTACATTACAAGCGCAAAATAAGCAAGAAGGGCTTGCAGTACAGGGTATTGCAAGAGATCCAGGCACTGGCTCTGTAAGAGCAAATCAAAAAATTACTCTAACATTTGATTTATATTATCTTGACAATGGTGTGCCAGAGAGTACTTTGGTGAGAGATACAGAAGTTACTACAGACGCTTTTGGGGTATTTTCTCAAGTTTTAGAGTTAGATTCAAATATTGAAAGTATTTTATCCCAACATAAGCATTTCTTAAAAATTAGTGAAGGGTCAAAATTAATTTCTAATGAGGTTTTTAAAGATGTACCTTATGCTTTATCGGCCGCTAATGGAGTGCCCACTGGAAGTATTATGCCCTTTATGGGTAAAGAAGCACCTAAAGGGTGGTTGTTATGCGATGGAAGACCTTTACCCAATGAACCATATGCAAGGCCTTTAAAATCTATATTAGGATCGAATACAACTCCAGATTTGAGAGGGATGTTTTTAAGAGGTACAGGAACATCAACGGTTAATGGTCAGGAAGGACCTGAAGTTGGAGATACTCAAGACTCTCAAAATAAAAGCCATAATCATGGTTCAGGAAATCTAGTAGCTAATAGTGCTGGAAACCATAGGCATCAAGTTAAACATATTTTTGAATGGGCTTCGGCAGCTGGTAATGATGGAAGTAGTACAAAAAACCTTTCAGGAAATGATAGGGATGGTGATCACACTAAAACTTCGGCATTCAGTGGTGAACATAGGCACTCGATTTCAGGAAATACAGACTTTCACGGAGGCAATGAATCCCGTCCAGTTAACTATGGTGTTAACTATATTATAAAATTATAAGCTACCACATGAGTTTTAGGATTATGAAGAAAACGCTAATTTTTTGGCGATTGTTTCCATGTATTTTACTTACGATTATTTTTAATATAGGTATCATTCATGGGCAATCAAATAGTGAAGGAGCAAAGTTTGTTCAAACTTCAGTAAGTAAAAATAATGTTAATGATGGTGAGTATACTGTACAGGTTGGAAACCCTATATTAGGGAGTTTTTCCAACTCGCAAAGAAATGTATCACCTATCGATATTCGCTTCCCATGGGGGGTTTCTTACATATATGATACATTTTCATACGATAGTTTTGAGGTGTCTAAAGGGTATTATAGTGATAGAATCTCTTTAAACTGGACAATAAAAAGTAATACTGATAAAATTGAATCAATCAGAGTGTCAAGAAGAGAGTTAAAAACGATTGAGGAATCTTTTACTGTTATTAAAAACCTTCCTTCTAATGCTACTGAATTTGATGACTTTCGAATCGAAGGAGCTAAATTATACGAATATAAAGTAGAAGCGATCGGTGTAATACCAAGCGGAGAAAAAGAAGTTGAAGAAAAATCATTTGTGCGTGGTATTGGATTTAGAACTCCTAACGCAATAGTCTCTGGAAATGTGAATTTTGAAGGAGGAAACCCCGTAGCAGGTGTAACTTTAGATGTAAAGTCTACCAATGGTTCAAACATAGCTGTAAGAGGTCCAGCTATATTTATACCAGAAAAGGGTCAGTTAGATATAGACTATACAAGTAAAACCATAAAAAATGCTTATACTTTTCAAGCTTGGGTAAAACCAGGTTCAGCATTTACTGATCAAGATAAGTACATGACTCTATTTGTCTTAAAAAATGGTAGTGAAATGTTGCATAAAGAGATAAAAACCAAACTATGGTCTGGAAATAACAATTATCTTGAGGTTGATGTAGATGGAAGTATATTTAAGCTACATAATTTCATCCCTGCGGGAGTCATTAATATGCGAGGAGAAGAAACAATAATACCAGTATCTAATTTCAATACTGAGTATACTCATATTAGTGTAGTTGCAAAACAAGGAGAAGCTCCTATGTTATTTATTAATGGAATTGAGATTTCTCAGGACGATGAAAATATCCAATCATTTAATGATGTTTATTTAGGTACTAACCCAAAATATAATGGACCGGTCTATTCTGTAGAGGTGTCAACAAAACAGGTTAATTTATTAAACGAGAGAAATGAAATTATAGAATGGAACAAAATGTCTTTTGGTGTTACTGACACAAAAGCTTTCTTTTTAGATGAATTACGATTATGGAATAGCACGTTAGACCAAACAACTATTTACAATGATTATAAGAGATATATAAAAGGAGACCATGAAAATTTAATTTCATATTTTAGATTTGATGAAGGGGTAGGCATAAATGCTTATGATTTATCTCATCAAGGGTTTAAGTATAATGGAAATATTGCGAGCTTTCAAAATGTTGATAAATTTGATAAAGAACACAATGTACGTTGGGTTACTAACCAGCAAGATTTACCAAGAGTAAACAAACTAGGTATTTTAGGCCTAACAGATAGCAACGGGAACTATATTATAACAGGAATTCCTTATGAGGGAGATGGACAGTCTTTTGAAATAATTCCTAGATTAGGAGTTCATGAGTTTTCTCCTAAGCAACAGTTGGTTGTATTGGGGGAGCAAAATCAAATCGCTAATCAAATAAATTTTACAGATATTTCATCTTTTACATTTAAAGGAAAGGTGTTATATGATACAAGAGGAGTATTCCCTTCCTATGTTGATTTAAATAGTGTAGGTTCTAATAAACCTAATTTTCAAAATTTAACAGATGGTGATGAATATATAAAAGGCCCAGGTATTATTGATGAAGGCTACAATTACTATTTAAAAGGAGATACTAAATATAGTAAAGGTGATTATTGGTTAAACGATGCAGGTACTCCTGATGATAAAAATGATGACTATCTGGAGCGTTATGCACGTATTGGTCTTGAAGGAGCAAATATATATGTTGATAACAATATCGTATTGGACAAAAATAATGTACCAGTTGTATCTGATAGTGAAGGAAATTTTGAAATTCAGGTTCCTATTGGAGATCATTTTATAACGGTAAAAAAATTAAATCACGAATTTGAATATGAAGGAAGATTTCCTGCAAATCCAGATGAGTTTACTGAGTTTTTTCAAGATAGGGAAGAACAAGTAACTTTTATTGACAAAACAAGGGTTGATGTAGTAGGAAGAGTTGTTGGGGGTTCTATTGAGTCTGAAAAAGAGATTGGTTTTGGCTATGATGGTACTTATAAAGTTCCATATACAGATTCAGATAATATTGAGCATGAGATAAACATTAGTTCTGTAAATAATATAGGGATAGCTAATATAATTTTTGAGTATGCTCCACTAGGAGCCGCTGCAACGGATTATACTAAATTTAATTTTTCAACAAACTCTGAAACTGGAGAATACAGGGTAAAAGTTTTACCTTTAAATTATACTGTTAATCAGTTGAATGGAGTGAAGATAAAAAATAATAATGCCAATATTTCTATTTTAGACGCTAATGAAACAATTAACGTGCCAGCGACATCTGCAGTGATAACTCCAAGTTATGAACTACCAGACGAAACAAAAATTACAGAAAAGGGGTATCATTATAATTTTGATTTTATATATCGATCTACTCCGGTACTGAGAGTTATTGACCAAGAGACTGAGGCTACTATAGAAATTGATAAAAATGGAACCAGAATTAGCACAGAAGGTTTTGAGTATCCTGTATATGAACAATTCAAGTATTATCAAATTTCGTTAGAGCGCTTTGAACCCTATTATAACTATGATAAAAATAGTGAAGGTGACGAGTTTAAAGTTCCAGTGGCTGACGGAGAGTTCGTTATCAAAAATAATTTGGCTTTACCAGATTCAGAATCTACAGAAACAAGTGAATCTGATGATAAAATTATTATTTATAAATTTAGAGGAGGAAATCCTTCAATTACCCCACCATTTACAAATACTTTAAGTATCAAATATCGTATTAATGGAAGTGAGTATGAAGCTCAAAATTATCATAAGAAAGCTGTGCTGTTAGGAGGGCAGTCCGATGGGAGTCAGACTTTTGTTACCTCTGCTCCGGATACTCCAGATATTATTTTAAGAGACCCACCAGGTTCACATAGTTCTGCTACGATTGAAAAGGGAGAAACAATTAGTTTTACTGTAGATACAGACTTTACTTATGGAGGTCTATTGAATGAAGAGATTACAGTTAAAGCTGGTGTGAAATTTGAAGTAGGTGGAGGTTTGGCTGGACCTGTTATAGAAAGTGAAGCAACAAATAATATTGTTACAGGTATAGGTTTAACTAATTCTAGCACCGATGGTACCAGTTTGACAAAAACATATACTTTTAATCAGTCAATATCGACGAGTGGAGAAATAGATCGTGTAGGGGCAGATGCAGATTTATATATAGGGCAGTCAAAAAATTATTTTTACGGAACCTATAATAATATACGAGCTAAAAGCAGTAATAATGGAGAAGGTTATGAACTTACCAATAAAAGTGGAGAAAGTGCATTTATAGGAAAAGAAAGAGCTGTTTATTTTTCAGAAGAACCTTCAAATACCTTCTTTGTTTATACTCAAAAACATATTCTAGAAGTTTTAATTCCAGAGCTTAAAGAGATGGTTAAAGGAATTGATAATGGAACAATTGATCCTAAAGAACCAGGTGTTTTGTCTAAAGAACAATACCAAGATCAAATTAAATTATGGCGTTCAACAATAAGAGAGAATGAACGTATCAAGTACATGGTCAAAAACGATAGAGAGTCATATAGAAAATCAATGGTTGCCTCTATAGATACGTATATTTCAAAAATTAATAAAGCTTTAGATGATAGTAAGCATCCTGCCACAGAGGAAATATTAAAAAAGAGATTTATGCAGGCAAATCAGCTTTCTGAATTAGTTGAAAAGAATTTCGAAGATAATGTTTCTTTTGTTGCAGGAGCTGGAGAAATTACAAGGTCTATCGAAACTACTGTCTTGAATACTAGTTCTAGGTCAATTAATTTAAATACATCTCAAGAATTTATAGCAACATTAGGTTTTGCCGTAAATACAACAGGGGTGTTATCTGAGACAACAATTGGTCTTGAGCAAGATATTTTCACAGAGCTTACCCAAGAGGATGAATCGACAACAACCATTTCTTATACCTTATCAGATTTAGATATTCATACACTTTTAAGTGTAGATATTGTTGATCCATTTGATGGGAATGGTCCTGTTTTTATGACTCTTGGAGGAAGAACTTCTTGTCCATATGAAAAAGCTACTAAGTCATTGTTTTATGATCATGAAACCTATGATCAAGACAGCGAAGAGATTAAAGAACTTGCCGAAAAGGATAGAGAGGACCTAAGTTATGGTACACAACCAATTGAGGTTCCTGTAATTACCGCAGAAGTAGTGAGTATTTCTAATATTCCTGAAAGTAATAAAGCAGAATTTAAGATATTACTTGAAAATAGAAGTGTAACTGAATCAGCTACACACATGGTTTTGAGTGTGAACGAAAATACGAATCCTCATAATGCAATCATCAATATAGCTAAAAATGGTCTTTGGTTTTATAATTTTGAACCAGGAAAACCAACAGAGTATGTTGTAACAATTGAAAAATCAGTTTCTGATATATATGACTATGAAGATATTGAGATTGCTTTTGAAGGTGAATGTAACACGCCTTCGGGAGATAGTAATGCAGCGACGATAAAGCTTTCAGCACATTTTACACCGTCTTGTACCAGTGTTGATATTAAGACACCATTAGACAAGTGGGTTTATAACCTTTCTGAAGCATACAATACTGATCAAAGTACCAATCCTTTACAAATCAGTTTGGGTGATTATAACACGAGTTTTTCTAGTTTTCAAAAAATTGATTTACAATATAGAAAAAAAACCTCTTCGACTTGGACAAGATTACATACATATTATAGTACAGAAGCCTTTTATGATGATGCAGTTGCAAATAACGAAAATGAGATTTCATTAATTGATGGAGCTAATACTAGTTATGCTTGGGATGTTGTAGGTCAAAATATACAGAATGGAGAATATGAAATAAGAGCAATTAGTACATGTACTAACAACACAGAATATATATCAGAAGTTGTTTCAGGTACCATTGATTTGATCGCGCCAAGACTTTTTGGTTCGCCAAGTCCTAGCAATGGAATATTAAACTTTGGAGATGATTTAAAAGTTCATTTTAATGAGCCTATCGTGTATAACCCAGCAGTTAGTTTAATAGAAGTTAGAGGAGAAACGAATGAGCAGAAAATTGATCATAGTGTTTCTCTAGCATTCAATGGGGCTTCTAATACGGTGCTTATAGAAAACCCATCTATGCTTAACGGAGATTTTACATTAGAGTTTTGGATGAAAAATGATACTGAGTCATCAGCAACTATACTATCGCAAGAGGGAGGTGTAGAAATTAAGCTTAATGAAAATAATGGGAATAAAAATTTAGAGTTCAAATTTGGCAATGAGGTTGTTTCTGGAGTTATAAGCGATAATGATAATTTATTCCACCACTACGCATTTGTTTATAATAGCTTAAACAATAGTATAAGTATATATCAAGATGATCGCGAAGTTGCTACAGCAGACACACCTACTGATCTAAGGTATAACTTTACTAAAGATGTTGTTATAGGAGGGAATACTTTTAAAGGTAATATTCATAACCTAAGACAATGGTCTAAGGCATTAAGCTTAGCGGAATCTACTTCAAATATTTATACAAATTACCAAGGTAATGAACATGGTTTGATTGGTATTTGGCCAATGGACGAAGGTATGGGAAATTTGGCAAAAGATTTGGCTAGATTTAAGCATGCTAAAGTAAATACTTCTTGGGATATTAAACCACGTGGTACATCATATGGATTCGGTAACGGTAGATACTTAACTTGTGACAATGTTAATTTTGTGCAAATTACCAATCAAATGAGTTATACATTAAGTTTTTGGATGAAAACAGATGTATCTCAAAATGCAACAATATTCTCTAATGGACGCGGAGATAACAGTGAAAATAATACGGTAGCCGTTAATATTAATACGAATGGAGTATTATCGTTAGATAACGAAGGGAATTCATATGTGCTAACTGAAAATCATAATGTCGCTGACGGGAAATGGCATCACGTAGCTATATTGTTAAATAGATATGGTAATCTAAATACATATCTTGATGCAGAATTAGTATCTACTTTACCTAGTAATGAATTATCAGGTTTTTATGGTAGTAATATTTGGATTGGAGCCAGAGGTAAATTTGTCCCAAATTCTACCCCTGAAATTGATAATCATTTTGTGGGATACGTGGATGAAGTTCGTTTATGGAATACATTACGTTCTTATGAACAAATTGACAGAGATCGTTTTAATGAGGTTGATATTAATCATTCTAGTTTGTTATTGTATCTACCAATGAATATGCCTGATATACCTACAGGAAATGGACCGAGATATTATCATAGAACATCAAATTTGCAACATACCAATAGTTTAAGTATTTTAAGTGATGGTAGTGTAAACTATTCTAATGATGCACCGCCTATTAAGCCGGCAAGAAAAGAAGTCTTGTTCCAAGTAACTCGTGTAATTAACGAAGATGAAATGATTATAGAACCTGTAATCAATGATAAATCTTTGATAGAGAGGCAAATACTGGATATAACAGTACATCGTATGTTTGATGCAGTTAATAATATGCAACAGTCACCTATTACTTGGTCAGCTTTTGTAAATCAAGATCAATTAACTTGGACTATTAATAATGAAAAAGAAATAGTTCAAGAGGAAACCAATAAAGGTGATAAAGCAAACTTTGAAATTAACATTATAAATAGCGGAGGTACACCAAGAGATTTCGATATTACAAATGTTCCTGATTGGTTATCATTGTCTCAAACTAATGGAACTATTCCTCCTTCGAGCAGTATTACAATTCAAGGAAGTACAAGCTCTCAATTAGGGGTAGGAAATTATGAGGAAGTTTTATACTTGAATTCTAATTACGGTTATGATCAAAATATTCAGATCAAATTAAATGTTAATCCCGTAGGTCCAGACTGGAATGTAAATCCTTCAGATTACCAGTTTGCCATAAATATTGTAGGGAAAATTAAGATAGATAATACTTTTTCTTTGAGTACTAAGGATAAAGTAGCTGCATTTATTAATGGTGAAGTAAGAGGGGTTGCCAGTTTAGTATACGATGATTCCTATCAAGATTACTTCTTATACTTAACAGTTTATTCAAATCAATCTGAAGGGGAAGCAATAAATTTCAGTATTTGGGAGGCTTCAACAGATATTGTTTATCCTGCTACTATTGGGAATAGTTTAGAGTTAAATTTCGAATCAAATCGAATTTTAGGAGCCAAAAATAATCCTGAAGTGTTTAAAAACTCTGATCTGGCATACCAAAATATTAAGTTTAGTAGTGGTTGGAATTGGGTTTCTTTTTTCCTTGAGGATGAAAAATTTGCAGATTTGAACAATCTTACGGTAGATTTAAGCTTAAGTAATCAGGATAGAATTTTAAGTCAAAGTCAAAATAATGGACTAGAAGTGTTTGATTCTACTACTGGAGAATGGTCAGGTTCTATAACAAGAAATGGAGGTTTGAGTTCAAATCATATGTATAAAGTTTATTTAGCAAAAGATAATAACTTAAGAACAGTTGGTCCAAAGGTTAATTTAAACACATGGAGTTTTGATATTCAAAAAAGATGGAATTGGCTTCCTTACATTGCTAATACAGCAACATCAGTGAAGCAAGCGTTAGCAAACTTCCATCCGCAAGAAGGAGATGTAATAAAGTCACAACACCATTTTGCTATTTATGATAATTTAAGTGGATGGTCAGGGAATTTAGAGTTTTTACAACCAGGTGTTGGGTATATGTTGTACTCTTCAAATGAACAAGAAAATTTTACGTACCCTTCGTACATTGCCTCAAGACGTGCTAGAACTTTCAAAATTTCCAATAAAAGTTATGTAAGAGCCAATAAATATCAAAAGTATAAAGGTAATATGAATGCGGTAGTTGAAATTCCTAAAGAATATTCAATATTAGAGATAGTAGATAAAAAAGGAAACCTAAGAGGTGAAGCGAATGAAATATTTATAAACAATAAAAGATTGTTTTTTATGACAATTTATGGTGAAGATACTAATGAAGAGTTAGTTTTCAACCTAAAAAATTCATTTGAAAAAGCTCCTAGCAACACTATTTCTTTTAAGGAAAATGATATTCTAGGAACTATTCAAAAACCCTTGGTTTTAAAGAAAGAATCTGAAATTATAAATACAGATTTACTTGTATGGCCGAACCCATTTGAAAAGAGCTTGAGTGTTAGACTTTATAGTCCAAAAAAGAATAAAGCTCAGGTTCAAGTAGCCTCATATATAGGATCTATTGTTTACGACAAAAAATTTGATCTAAAAGAAGGAAGTAATGTTTTGACTCTTAGCTTAGACGATTTATCAGATGGGGTATATCAAATGAAGATTGTTGTAGGTCAGAAAGTTTATATGAATAGTCTAATTAAATAATAGAGTTTCATGATGAATAAAATATGTTATAAAATAGCTTTACTGTTATTATTTGTAAATTCTTTACTATTAAAAGCCCAGTCTTCTTTGGACTGGGAGGTAGAGAATGGCTATCAGTATGATATGTCTGTAGTTGCGTTTTTGAATTTAAACGGAAAAACACTCAATAGTGAAAACGATAGAGTCGGAGTCTTTGTAGGCGATGAGTGTAGAGGGGTAGCGAATCTTATTAAGGCTGGAGTTGAGGGTAAATATTATGCTTATTTACAAATTTTTTCAGATGAAGATAACAAAACCATGAGATTTAAAATTTATGATTCAACAAACGATAAAATTATTGATGTAAATAAAACTTTTAAATTTAAATCAGGAAGCATTCAAGGAGATTTAACACAGGCTTATAGTATTGCTGAGCCTGAGTTATTATCAGAAGCAGAAATTATAAGCTTTTCTTTACAAGATCTTAGATCGTTAAGTTATGATTATAATGCTAGCAATGGTACATTGACCATTGATGTTTTTGATACAAGTGATATAACAAGTTTAGCACCTATTTTCGAATTAACACCTTTGGCTGAAATTTTTTATAAAGGACAAAAAGTTGTTTCGGGAGTAACAGAAATAGACTTTACGAGACCTATAGAAGTTTTCCTTAGATCGCCGGATCAATCAAAAATGAAAAAAATACTAGTTACTATTAATAAAGTTAACATTGCGACGCCTCGTTTTTTTAGAAAGCACGTTGTTTGTGATTATAAAGGAGTCATAAAAGTTGTTTATGAGTTAGAGGGGGAGCAAGTAAGCCTAGAAAAAAATGGTGCTAATGTTAGAAATTCTGTTATTTCAAATAATGAAGTTATTTTTGATTCACTAGAGCCAGGGCTTTACCAAGTAAAAGTAAATAATGTAGTAAAGTCTGTAAGAATCGAATCAAAGTAATGTTTTACATAATTTTTTAAAAATGAAAAAAATAAAATATATACTTGTTCTCTTAATAATGATTTGCGCTTTTATAAGTTGTGGAGGTGATGATAAACAAGAGAATATATGTCAAGCTACTCAAGGTGATTTTGAGGAAGTATTATAAGAATATTTCGTAAAAATATATTAAAAATGAGTTTATAAAAAGAGGGGTAATCTCCCTCTTTTTATATTAAGCAATAGGTGGTTGTATTTTCTTTAATGATTGTTTTTTTATAAAATGTACTTATTCATAAAGAAAAATACAATGTTGTCTTATTTTTATCTAATACAACTATAATTATTAATTGCTTTGTAGCTAAATTGAAAAAAGAGCACCCTCAATCCATGTAAAATGGGACTTCAGGTGCCTTTTTGAAGGGAATCAAAGTTTTATAAAACAACAATTATTTTAGGTTGTCGTCTAGTTAGATGCTTTAAATTTTAAGAAGTCACATAAATTGGGTAAACTGTTAAAAAAAAGTTAATCGTTAATAGACAGGTAAACTATTAGAAGAAGTAATTTTCGTTTAAAAAGCTATCTAAATAAAAAAGAATGTTTTTTGAAATAGCAGTTATAGTTTCTGATAATCAATATTTAAAAACGAAAAAGGCAAATGATTTTCTATTCATAAAATAATGTTTTACTTTTTTTTTAAGATATAATTATAATGATTGAAATAGTTAAGAATATTAAAAAGCATTACAGAAAGGACACTTCACAATTAATTACTTCGTTATTAGTAGATTTGTAACCCTTAATAAAAATTCAACATTAATTAAATATGTATACAAAAAAGAATTTTGGTTTAGTATCTATTTTAAGATTTAGTGGAATACACTTAATATGGTTAACAGTATGGACTTCTTTTGTCGCAGTACTGTATAGATTTACACACTGGGATTGGTTAGTTATTCCATGGTTACCTTTATCGCTTATTGGTACAGCAGTAGCTTTTTACGTTGGTTTTAAGAACAATAGTTCTTATGATCGTCTCTGGGAGGCAAGAAAAATATGGGGAGCAATTGTTAATGATAGTAGAAGTTGGGGAGCTACCACAAGAGCTTTCATAAATAATCTTTCAGTAAATAGCCCTATTTCAAAACAAGAGTTATATGGTATTCATAAAAAATTAATTTACAGGCACATATCATGGTTGTATACCTTGCGTTGTCAATTGTTAACACCTACTCCTTGGGAACACATTAACCAAGGTTGGCATTTACGAAGAACTACAGAGAAGAGAATAAGAGAAGGAGGTGTAGGGCTTTTTATCGATGAGGTTACTAGTCAAGAATTAAACATGTGCTTGGAAAAAAAAGAAAAGGATAGGTTGTTAAAGCACACTAATACAGCAACTCAAATTATTGATCAGCAGTCTAAAGATTTAGCAGACATCAGGTCAAGAGATTTATTAGATAACTTTAGACATGTAGAATTACAAAAATTACTACATAATTTCTATACTTATCAGGGACAATGCGAGCGAATAAAAAAGTTTCCATTACCAAGGCAATATGGTAGTTATAGTTTCATATTTGTTGCTATATTTTTATTCTTATTACCATTTGGTATTGTCTCGGAATTTGATAAACTCGGAACATTTGGAATTTGGCTTTCTATTCCATTTAATATTTTAATTGGATGGGTTTATCTTATGATGGAGCTTATAGGAGATTATTCTGAAAATCCTTTTGAAGGACTACCTAACGATGTTCCAATGCTATCAATTTGTAGAACTATAGAAATTGATTTAAAGGAAATGCTAGAAGAAGAAACAATACCTCCACAAATAAAACCCAAAAAAGGTATTTTAATGTAAATATATTAAGCAAAGTAGCACTAAAGGAGTGCTATTTTGCTTTTATTCATTCAAATTTGGATAGGGTAGAAAGATTTTCTATGTAAACTAATTATTTCTTGGTCATATTACCCTTTTAAACGGTTAAACTTAAGTATTATCTGGTCTCTTAATTTAAGCAATACATAATGTTATTTCTATAGCCGTGAAAAATACTAGATATTAATTTTATAAAAAATAATGATACAGTAAATTGATTACATCAACTATATTGTAATCTATTGATGGAATTGCTACATTACTGTATTATGTTTAGTAAATTTTTTTGTGTTTTTATACTAGTAATTATAAATAGTTATGCTCAAAGTATATCTGAAGAGTTTCGTTCAAAAGAAATATTTGTTGTTAATGATACTATTCAAATCGATAGTATCAGTATTCAAAAAGAGGGTTTTAAAATTTTAGATTTAGGAAAGAAAAAAGAGGTTATTCCGAAAAGTGAATACAAAATTGATTTTATTGCTTCTCAACTTGTTATTAATAAGAAAAAGTATAAGGAAATTATTATTGAATATTATCGATATCCTGACTTTTTGACTAAAACATATGTTCCTTTTGATAAGGGACTAATTGTTGCAAATAGTAAATATACAGGAAAGTTGTACAGTGAGACAACCAATAAAAAAAATAATGATTTTGTGTTTTTTGATGGTTTACAAACATCGGGGTTTATCACCCGAGGAGTTACTACTGGAAGTAACCAAAATGCAGTTACTAATGCCACATTAGATTTAACAATATCAGGAAAGCTATCAGATAAAGTAGGAATTAGAGCAAATATTTTCGACACAAATTTTCCATTACAACAAGAGGGATATTCACAAAATATTACTGATTTCGATCGAATATTTATTGAACTGTATAGTAAGAGTTGGAATATAAAAGGAGGAGACTTAAATTTATCAAATAAAAATACTTATTTTTTGAATTTTGAAAAACAAGTTTCAGGCATTGAAATAGGGACCAAGTATAGTAAATATTTAAATGCTAAATTTTCAGGAGCCATCGTAAGAGGAAGATTTTCAGTATTTGATTTTATTGGTTCTGAAGGGAATCAAGGTCCTTATAAAATTTATGGGACTAATGATGAATCAGCTGTTATTATGGTTGAAGGAAGTGAACGTGTATTTGTAAATGGTGTTGTCATTGAAAAAGGAGAAAATAAAGACTATACCATAGATTATAATTTAGCAGAAATTAAGTTTAATACAACGTATCCAATAACGAATGATATGCGTATTCGGATTGAATTTCAGTATGCAGATAGAAACTATACACGATTTATTACTTATGGAAATACAGAATATAAAAATAACTCTTTTTCAGTAGCAGGTTTTTTTTACAACGAAAATGATGTTAAAAGCCAAACTGTTCAACAAAATTTAACAGATGCTCAAAAAGAAATATTGAAAAATGCTGGAAATAACCCCGATAAAATGGCTACTCAAAGTGCCTTTATTGACGAGTTTTCCATAAATAAGATTCAATATAAGAAAATTCTGAGAGGGACTAAAGAAATTTTTGAATATACTACTGATGATAACAGTGAAGTGTATACAGTAACTTTTACAAATGTTGGAGAAAACAAAGGAGATTATCGAGTAAATGAAATGATTGCTTTAGGAACAATCTATAAGTATGTTGGTGAAAATTTGGGAGATTTTAATCCTGTTGTTAAACTGAGCGCTCCAACAAAACTACAAATACTAGCATTGAATTCTACTTTTAAACCATCTGAGAAAATACAACTTTCTGCTGAGTTAGCCATTAGTGATAACGATCAGAATTTATTTTCAGTAATTGATAATCAGGAAAATAGAAGAATAGCCACTAGAGTTAAGTGGGAACAGCAAATAGTAAATAAGACTTGGAATATTTCTGGTAAATTAAATTACAAGTTTATTCAAGATAAATTTCAAACAGTACAACGTTTTCAAGCTGTTGAATTTAATAGAGACTGGAATTTAGAAAATAGAATTGGAAATCAATCCGAGTTAGGAGCAAGTGTAATATTTAACAATAAAAAAAACACAAAAATAGCGTATGATTTTCAATATCTTACTTTTTCAAATAATTTTTTAGGTTATAGACAAGGTATTGAGACTAACATAAAAAAACAAAAAATCAATTTTTGGCTAAATGCAAGTATGTTAAGTAATATAACTAGCTTAATAGAAGGTAATTTTTACAAGGTAAAATCAAAAATTAAAAGAAGCTTTAATAAATCTTGGGCAGGGTTAGCCGTGAATTTTGAATCAAATCTGCGGAAATTATCAGAAACTAATTATTTTGATAGTTTAAGTCATCGTTTCAACGAAGTCGAAGGAGTATACGGAATAGGAGATTCTGTTAAAGTATTCGCAAAAATAGGGTTCAATTACCGAACAAATGATAGTATAAAATCAAATGTTTTTAAACAAATAAATGAACGCAAGATGTTTTATTTAAAAACTAAACTTATTCAAAATAAAAGAACTAATTTATCAGTTTATACAAACTTTAGAATGACTGATAATAAGTTTGAAAAGAATGAAATAGCACTTAATTCTAGAGTGGTCTATAATCAGCATTTTTTTAAAAATTTTTTGAAGCTTGGAGCTCTTTATGAAACAACTTCTGGTAATCTTGCTAGACAAGATTTTGTTTATATAAAAACAGAACCAGGTCAGGGGTATTATATTTGGAATGACTATAATAAAGACGGAAAGCAACAAATTGATGAGTTTGAAGTAGCTCAGTTTCAGGACCAGGCAATTTATTTAAGAGTTGCGCTCCCTAATATACGCTTTATACCTACGCAGCGTTTAAATTATAAACAATCCATAACTTTAAACCCACAAAGATGGGAGGTTAAAAAAGGAATAAGAAAACTAATATCTCATTTTTTCAATAATGGTTATTTTTCTATTTATAATGAGCAAGAAAAAAAAGAGAAAGGTTTTTGGTGGAATCCATATAAAATTAATCCAAGTAATTTATTAAGTCTTTCCTACAGTATCAGAAACAATTTTTATTACAATAGAAATTTACAGAGATATAGCTGGGTTTATACTTATGGAAAGTCTAAAAATAAACAACAGTTTTCAGTTGGAAGTCAAGAAAATACTTCTTTAATTCATCAATTAAATTTTCAACACAAACTGACATCATTTTGTGCATTCGAAACACAAGGTGTATTTTCAGAAAGCCGTCTACAGACAGAGAATTTAGTTAATAGAAACTATCATATTAAAACAAAAGAAATTAGACCCAAACTAACATTGTTTTATAGTAAAGATCATAAGCTTTCTTTTTTCTATAATTTGAAGAAGAAAGAGAATTTTGATTATGGTACAGAAAAGTTGAGGCTACAAAAGCTGGGATTATCTTATTTTTTATTTTCGCGTAAGAATCAGTTAAAAATAGATGTAGCTGTTTTTTCGAATAAATTTTCTGGTAAAACAAACACGCCTGTTAGTTATCAAATGCTCGAAGGATTACAAGTTGGAAATAATTATACTTGGAGTTTATTTTGGAATCAAAAGTTAACATCAATGTTAAATTTATCACTGAACTATTTTGGTAGAAAAAGTCAAGAGACAAACACAATACATTCGGGAGCAGTGCAATTGAAAGCTATTTTTTAAGTATTTTTGTGGTATAATAATTGCTTAATTACAAATAAATAAAGTTAAACAAAACGAAACATAAAATTCAAAAACTAATAAATGAAAAAAATAATTGTAGCTTTTTTGTTGTTTGCAGGATCATTTGTAAATGCTCAGCAAGAAATAAAGGTAGATTTAGCAGATGCAATCATATTCAAAACATTAGAGCTTTCTTATGAACACTATATTAGTGATCAATCGTCTGTTGGAATTTCTGCGCTTTTCAATTTTGAAAAGCAAAACGCAGATTTTAGATATAATGAAAATGAGGTGTTTACTCCTTATTTTCGTCATTACTTTACGAGTAGTAGAAATTGGAATCACTTTGGAGAGGTATTTTTAGCAATCAACTCAGGTAAAAAAGAGTTGAATAATGGCTTTCTTAGAGAGTATACTGATGGCGCTTTAGGAATTGCTGTAGGATCAAAATATATCTCTAACGGAGGTTTTATTGTTGGAGCCTATGCAGGATTAGGTAGGAATTTATTTACTTCTGAATCCTATGCAGTTGTACCAAGGGTTGGAATTAACGTAGGATATCGATTTAATTAGAAAATTGTTAATCTGAAAAATATTTAATTATTAAAATTAATAAATGTTTTTATCAGTGCTACAAAATCATGCTAATTTTTTAAGCATTGTATCATAAAAACGTCTCCCTATTAAGTGAGACGTTTTTTATGCTGTAGGTATTCATAAATACTGACTAAAGCGAGTGAGATAAAAGCAGGAAGAACCCAACCCAAATGATTGTTTGCAAAAGGAATAATATTAGTTATCGAGGTAAGTATATTTTTATTAAAAAACTGTAAAAAGTCAGGTAGGCTAAAAATAAAAGTTATTATCGTTACAATTTTAAAGTTCATTGAGCTTATATTTTTTGTAGGCAGTACATTTAAAATAATTAACATAATTGTTATTGGATAAATTAAACGTAATGTAGGTGTTGCAAAAACAATAATTTTTTGAACATCAAGCTGGCCCATGACTACACCCAAAATAGATCCAATTAGAGCTGTTATAAAATAAGCTTTGGAAGAATTTTTAAATAAACTTTTGAAATAGTCAGCAGTACCTGTAATAATTCCTACAGCGGTAGTAAAACAAGCCAAAGCAACTAAGATTCCTAGAAGGGAGGTTCCTATATTACCTAAAGTTTGCATACTCAATGAAGATAGTATTTCTGATCTCGTGGCTTCTTCTTTAAAGGTACTGTTAAATAAGGCACCATTAAAAATAAGCCCAGCATAAATTATCAATAAACCTACACCAGCAATAAACCCAGCTTTAATTATAATTAATTGTTTTGATTTGAAAGAGGCTTTCTTTTTAAAGTTGATTGAAATAACTAAAACTCCACCAACAATAATAGCTCCAATAGCATCAAATGTTTGATAACCTTCTAATATACCGTTAACGAAAGGAGTTGCTAGTTTGCTATCTAACATATATTCTGGAGGGTTTAATATTCCAATGAAAATAATAGTTAATAAAATAAGAATGATTAAAGGAGTTAAAAATTTACCTAAAAGCTCTAATACTTTTGATCTGTTTAGCGCAAAAATAAAGACTAATGAAAAGTAAGTTAAGCTAGTAATAATTGAGTCAATTTCGAAGTAAGGAGCAACGGCCATCTCATGAGTTACAGAAGCTGTTCTGGGTGCAGGTAGAACAACAGCTATGAGATAAACGATAACACAATAAAAGTAGCTAAAAATAGGAGAAACTTTTTTTCCAAAATCATACATGCTTCCTTGGAGTTTTGCATGAGCAAGAATACCTAAAAAAGGAATAATTATTGCAGTTAGAAAAAATCCGATAGTAACTAAAAACCATGTGTCTCCGGCATTTTTTCCCAATGAAGGAGGGAGTATGAGATTTCCGGCTCCGAAAAACATTGAAAATAAAGCGAATCCAATTATAAATGTTTCTTTAATTTTGTTCATAATTTAACAAATTTATTTTTGCCGAAAATAGGTTAAAATGATTGCAAAATATAAGGAGACACACGTTTTTTATACTGATAAAGGAAAGGGTCAGGTCATTGTTCTGTTACATGGGTTTTTAGAAAACCAAACTATGTGGAATAAGATTTCAGAAGAGTTGTCAAAGAGAAATAGAGTTATTGCTGTAGATCTATTAGGGCACGGTAAAACAGGAAATATAGGCTATATTCATTTGATGGAAGAAATGGCTCAGGCAGTACAATCAGTTTTGAAGAAAAACAAAATTAGAAGGTCGTATTTTATAGGGCATTCAATGGGAGGTTATGTAGCATTAGCGTTTGTAAATTTATACCCTAAGAATGTTAAAGGTATTTGTTTACTGAATTCTACTTCGCAAGCCGATTCAATTGAAAGAAAGAATATACGTAAAGGAGCAAATGAGGTAGCCAAAAAACAATTAGGTAAATTAATTAAACTGTCATTTTCTAACTTGTTTGCAAAAGATTCAAAAGAGGTTTTTTCGGAAGAAATTAAAGATGCTTTACAGCAAGCTCAGAATACATCATTAAGAGGTTATATTGCTGCAAGCTCAGGGATGATGTTGAGGAGAAATAATGAAGAAGCCTTAATTCAGGTTGAAAAAAGAGCAATCATTGCAGGGAAAAAAGATCCTGTTTTAAGTTATGGTAGTATTCTTAACGAAGCTGAAAGAACTCAAACCCTTCTCATTGAGTTTCCTAATGGGCATATGAGTCATATTGAGGACAGAGAACCTTTGATAAAATTTTTAAAAAAATTTGTTAAATAATTTTAACGAAGATATGATATTTTACAAGAAGCTTATTAATTTAGCCTACTTACGCAAAAAGAAACAATAATGAACATATATAATAAATCTATAGAAAATTCTATTCTAAATAAATTCTTAAGCGAAATTAGAGATATTTCCATTCAAAAAGATGCCATGCGTTTTCGAAGAAATATTGAACGAATAGGAGAGATTTTAGGATATGAGTTGAGTAAAAATTTAGAGTTTACAAAAATTACGACTACGACTCCATTAGGAGAAAAGGAAATTAATGTTCCCACTAATGATATTGTATTATGCTCAATTTTGAGAGCTGGTTTACCCTTACATCAGGGAGTTTTAAATTATTTTGATAATGCAGAGAATGCATTTATATCTGCTTATCGGAAGCATCAGTCAAACGATGGAGAATTTGATATCGTTGTAGAATATTTTGCTTCACCTTCTATCGAAGGAAAAACCCTAATTCTTATTGATCCGATGTTAGCAACGGGCAAATCCCTAGTAGCTGTACTAAAGGGAATTCTAAAGTATGGGACTCCTAAGAAAATTCATATTTTATCAGTAATAGGATCATCTGAGGGGGTTGCATATGTAGAGAAAAATTTCCCTGAAAATACCGATTTGTGGATTGCTGTAATTGATCAAAAATTAAACAATAAGGGATACATAATTCCTGGTTTAGGAGATGCCGGAGATTTAGCGTATGGTAAAAAGAAATAATTCAAGTTAAAATTTGGATAGCTGAAGCTGCTAGGAATAGTAAAATAAAAACATCGGCAAGCAATTTCTTTTTTATTAATTCAATACCATTAGCAAGTATAACAGAAATAGGAAAAAGTAAGTATAAAAATTCAATTCCTGTTCTTTCTGAATTTTGAATAAAGACTAACAAGGATAAAAAAAGATGTGTCAAAATAAGAATCCAATTTTGTCTAGACTTATCGAGAATGGCAAATGTTTGAGGTGATTTTATAAGTATGGAAATCAATGTAAATATTCCAATGATAACACTGGAAAACAAAAAATTACCCGAATTGTAAGGGCTAAAATCTAGAGAAATCTCCCATGAAAACAAACTAAAAAAATGTTCTGTTTGATTCAATACTAAATTATATGTATAAAATATAAATACTGGGGTTATAAAGCCAAGAATTGGAATAATCAGAGTACGATAGGTAAGTTGGTTGTATAAATAAATAGCAATATACAAGAGTAGTATAAATGTTAAAGTATGTGGCTCAATAATAAATAAGATCCCTGACCAAAGACCACCATCAAATAGTTTTTGATATACTTTTTTGGAAGATTGTAAGCTGTAGACTTTTCTAAAAAGAAATAGGCAGAGTAAATTGTTATAAAAAACAGAATTAATTTGGATGTATTTAATGAGAAACCCAATGAGAATAACATAAAATAAAAAAGCAAAGCTATTATCTTTTGCAAGCTCATTTTTTAAAAGAATAAAGTTATAAACAGAGAAAGTAATTATGAAAATAATAGCTTCTTTACTTGCATTTAATAACGAAATATCTTTCAAAAATAAACTGATACCAAAGTAAACTATGAATAGTAAAAAAAGTATCACAAAATTAACAGGTTTAGATTTACTGAAAAAATTGGCTAGCATTGATTGTTTTTATATTTTTGCAATTGTAAAGATAAGCAAGTTATGTTAGGATTAAATATTTTTAAATTAATTGAGGATGTATTTGGAATGTTGTTCACGCCATTTGAATGGATTCGTCTTACCTTAGCAAAAGGAGGCGCTGGATGGTGGGTTTCTAACGCTATAAACTGGTTTTTTTTAGGGATTCTTATTTTGTTATTGAGTTACTGGATGGGGCAAGCACTAAAATTTAAGCGTGAAGGAACCGAAGATAGAGCCTAATTCTTAAATCAATTGGGAAGTAAAAATAAGCTAAAACGTTTTAAAGAAAACGAAACATTTCAAAATGTTTTGCAACCAAGTAGAGAAGAGGTTGTTACTGGTTTTGAATTAAAAGGAAAATGGAATTCTTTCTTTAAAAATGACAATCCTATTGTTTTAGAGCTAGGGTGTGGTAAAGGAGAATATACAATTGCTCTTGCTAAGAAAAATCCAAGTAAAAATTATATAGGAATTGACATAAAAGGAGCTCGTTTCTGGAGAGGAGCTAAGACGGCTATAGAAGAGGAGATGAAAAATGTTGCTTTTATTAGAACACAAATAGAATTAATTGATTTTATTTTTGGGAAAAATGAAGTTTCAGAAATTTGGATTACTTTCCCAGACCCTCAAATCAAATATAAAAGGACTAAACACCGTCTTACAAATACTACCTTTTTAAAGAAATATCATCAAATTGTAACTGAAGAAGGAACGATCAATTTAAAAACAGATAGTGAGTTTATGCATGGCTATACTTTAGGATTATTACATGGAGAAGGCCATGAAATATTACATTCAAATCATGATGTTTATAAGAATCATTATTCCCCTGAAGAGGTTATAAACACTCAAACTTTTTATGAAAAACAATATCTAGATCAAGGAAAGCCTATAACTTATATTAAATTTAGAGTGAAATATTAGAAATATGCTTTTAAAGATATCTTTATAAATTTATATTTATTTTATCTTTTTGTAATATCTTTAAAATATGGGAAAATCGGATAGTTTTTTTGATAAGGTATATCGTGTTGCTCTCTTAATTCCTTTCGGAAAGGTTACAAGCTATGGAGCTATTGCCAAATACCTAGGGGCCACTAGGTCTGCACGAATGGTTGGGTGGGCAATGAATAATTCGCATTCTCATACAGATGAAATTCCAGCACATAGAGTTGTAAATCGTAAAGGAGTTTTAACAGGAAAACATCATTTTCAAGGAATAAATTTAATGCAGCAATTATTAGAAAACGAAGGTATTTTAGTAGTTGATAATCAGGTGCAAAATTTCGAAGAAGTATTTTGGGATCCCTCAGAAAACTTAGATGATTCAATTTTAATGGATCTTTAATAAGATCTTTTTATTAATCTATAAATTTTGATAATTCAAACACTTTAAAATCTAAGTGTTATGCCGTATCTTTGTTATTGGTTTAATAGAACAGTAATAAGCATAGTGCAAATTACGCAAAGTGAAAAGCATAAATGAGTTTTAAGAAACAAGACATATATACAGCGTTAGAAAAAATAACGGCACCAGGAGAAGGAAAAAACTTAGTTGAAAATAACAATATAAATAATGTTGTTGTTTTTGGGGAAGAGGTTGTTGTAGATGTAGTTATTAGTAATCCTACATTACAAGCAAAGAAAAAAGTAGAGGTTGAAATTATAAAAGCTATTCACGAGCATGTTAACCAAAAGCTTGAAGTTAAGGTTAACGTAAAAGTAGAGGTTGCTCCAAAAGAGAACCCAAATCAGATACGAGGTAAAGAAATTCCAAATATTAAAAATATCATTGCTGTAGCCTCTGGAAAAGGAGGTGTTGGAAAGTCTACTATTACTTCAAATTTAGCAGTTTCTTTAGCAAAAATGGGCTTCAAGGTTGGAGTACTAGATGCAGATGTTTATGGGCCATCTCAGCATTTAATGTTCAATGTAGAGCAAGAAAAGCCTTTGGCAACTAATGTAAAGGGACGATCAAAAATGAAGCCTGTAGAGAATTATGGAGTTAAACTTTTATCCTTAGGGTTTTTTACAAGTCCAAATCAGGCCGTTATATGGCGTGGACCAATGGCCTCCAAGGCATTAAATCAGTTAATATTTGATGCAGATTGGGGAGAATTAGACTTTCTACTAATTGATTTGCCACCTGGGACTGGTGATGTACATTTATCAATTGTTCAAGCTGTTCCTATTAACGGAGCAGTTGTAGTTAGCACGCCACAAAATATTGCATTAGCAGACGCGAAAAAAGGAGTCGCAATGTTTCAGCAAGAAAGTATAAATGTTCCAGTACTTGGAATTGTTGAAAATATGGCCTATTTCACACCTGAAGAACTTCCTAATAACAAATATTATATTTTTGGACGAGAAGGCGCTAAGAACTTGTCAGAAGATATAGGTACAAGTTTTTTGGGTGAGATACCACTTGTTCAAAGTATAAGAGAGGCCGGTGATGTTGGTCATCCAGTAGCTTTACAGAAAAATACATCATTATCTGAAGCTTTTGAAAGTGTAACAAAAGAAATGGTATCACAATTATTAAAGAGAAATGCAAATCTACCACCAACAGAAGTTGTAAGAATAACAACAATGAGTGGTTGTAGTACTAAATAAAGCGTATTTTTATAAATACTATTAAAATTTGTTTAACAAAAATTCAAATACCCAGTTTGAATTGCTTCTTGTATGAGGAGGTTAAATGGGATGTTTATGGCATCAGCAGAAACTAAAAATAATGTAGAAAAAGCACTAGAAGAAATTCGTCCTTTTTTATTAAGCGACGGTGGAAATATTAAACTTTTGTCTATTGAGGAAGATACTGTAAAGGTTCAGTTGGAAGGAGCATGTAGTGGATGTTCGGTAAATCAAATGACTTTAAAGAATGGTGTAGAAGCAACAATAAAAAAGCATGCTCCAGAAATAAAAGAAGTCATTAATATAGCATAATTCTTCTTGATTTTTTGTAGAATTGACTATTTAGAAAAAAGTTTTTTTACGGAATATTAGCGACGAATATTTATTTGTTGCCTCTTTGAAATAATTAAATTTATTTCCCAATAGTTATGTTTTATATTTATTAAAGTGTAAATCTCGATGTAAAAAAGAATATTTTAGGATAGCAAATGATTAAAACAGATATATTAATAATTGGAGCAGGTCCTACAGGACTTTTTACGGTCTTTGAAGCAGGATTGCTCAAATTACGTTGTCATCTTATTGATGCTCTTCCACAACCAGGAGGTCAGTGCTCTGAAATTTATCCCAAAAAGCCAATCTACGATATACCAGCTTATCCAGAGATTTTGGCTGGAGACTTGACTGATAAATTAATGGAACAAATTAAACAGTTTGAGCCTGGTTTTACTCTTGGAGAAAGAGCCGATACTATAAAAAAACAAGAAGACGGTACATTTATTGTTACCACAAATAAAGGAACAAAACATCATGCTCCAGTAGTTGCGATTGCTGGTGGCTTAGGGAGTTTTGAACCTAGAAAGCCTCCAATTCCAAATATTGCAGATTTTGAAGATAATGGGGTAGAGTATATGATCAAAGAGCCAGAATTGTATCGAGGTAAAGATGTGGTGATAGCGGGTGGAGGCGATTCAGCACTAGACTGGTCTATTTTTTTGACAGATATAGCGAAGTCAGTTACTTTAATTCACCGAAGAAATGAATTTAGAGGAGCTTTGGATTCTGTAGATAAAGTTCAGGAGTTGAAAAATGAAGGAAAAATTAACTTGATTACACCTTCAGAGGTAAAAGGTATTTTAGGAAAAGACAGTTTACAGGGGGTTATTATAGAGAAAAAAGGGGAAGAACCGTTTAACTTGAAAGCGGATCACTTCATAGCACTTTTTGGCTTAGCTCCAAAATTAGGACCTATTGCGAATTGGGGGTTAGAAATAGAAAAAAACGCGATTAAAGTAAATAATGCATTAGATTATCAAACAAATATCCCAGGAATATATGCAATAGGTGACGTGAATACATATCCTGGTAAATTAAAATTGATTTTGTGTGGATTTCACGAGGCAACTTTAATGTGCCAAAGTGCTTATCAACGAATTTACCCAAACAAAAAGTATGTCATGAAATATACTACTGTTGGAGGAGTTCAAGGTTTTGACGGTACTAAAAAAGAGGCGCCAAAAGCCGTTGTAAAAGCAATAAATTAGGGTATATTGAGGTTTTTAATAAATATAATATGGTTTTATTAAAATAGTAAGTAACTAATAAAAACAAGAAGAGTTTGGATATTATTGATTATGTGATAGAGCTTTCTCAAGATAAATTATTATACTTTGCATTGCCTCTTTTTTTGTTATGTTTATTTGTAGAATATCAATTTGCAAAGGAAAAATATAATATTAAGGATACTGGAGTATCGCTTATGATGATGATTTTTTCATCTATAGTAGAGTTTATTCCAAAAATTTGTGCTTTTATTATATTTTTCTATTTACATCAAATAAGCCCATTAAGAGATGTTATTGAACGTCAATGGTGGGTGTGGTTTTTATTATTTTTTGCAGATGATTTTTCTTATTATTGGTTTCATCGATTAAATCATGAGATAAGGTTGTTTTGGGCAGGTCATGTTTCTCACCATTCTTCAGTATATATGAATTTTGGAACTGCATTAAGACAAGGAGTAGGAGAACGTATTCATAAATTCTTTTTTTGGATGTGGATACCTCTTTTAGGAGTTGACCCTTTAATGATTTTTACAATGATGGGCGTAAGTCTTGTATATCAGTTTTTTGTTCATACAGAATTAATTGATAAGTTTCCAAGAGTTATTGAATTTGTTTTCAATACTCCTTCTCATCACCGAGTACATCATGCTTCTAATATTCGATATTTAGATTGTAACCATGCAGGGGTCCTGATAATATGGGATCGTTTATTTGGGACTTTTTCCAAAGAACTAAAGGGGCTTGATAAACCAAGATATGGGTTAACAGAAAATATAAAAACATTTAACCCACTAAAAGTAGCTACTCATGAATACATAGCTATTTGGAAAGACGTCAAAAGATCAAAAAGGTTGAGTGATAAGTTAAACTATATTTTTAAATCACCAGGCTGGAGTCACGACGGTGATGATAAAAGAGCAAAAGTGCTAAGAAAAAAATTACAAGAATACGAAGAAGCAACTCAGATTCATCTTTAATAAAAAGATTTTAGATGGACTTGTAAAGTAGTGTTTTTATCTTATTTTTAATAGAACTTTTTCCTTGAAAAACATTTCAAAATACTTTTAACCATTATTAAATCTCATTGTATCGTGAATAAAATTTCGTTGCTATTTTACCTATTTTTGTAGGTGTGTTTGTTTGAAAAACACTTTTAAAAAAGAACACTAATAATTATTTTCATGGATAGTCAAGACATTAAAATTAAAATCACGGATAGAGAAGGGGTTATACATGAAGTTATAGCTCCTACTGATATGGCAATGAATTTAATGGAAGTTGTTAGGTCGTACGAATTAGCCCCAGAGGGTACCATAGGTATTTGCGGAGGAATGGCTATGTGTGCATCTTGTCAATGTTATGTAAATTCAGACCACCCATTACCTGAAATATCAGATGATGAAGACGCAATGTTGGCAGAAGCTTTTGATGTGAGAGAAAATAGTAGGCTTGGATGCCAAATTCAAATGACCACTGACTTGGATGGATTACAGGTAGAGTTAGCACCAGAGAGTTAATTTAACAAAACGCTAAGGTATGTGTATAATAATACGATGTAAAAATATATTATAAAACCTTAAATTGATTCAGATTCAAGTTGATTTAGCCAATTTTTAACTCTTTCTTGTGTTAATTCAGGTTGGTTATCCTCGTCAATAGCAAGTCCGTAAAATAAATCTTCATCTTCTATTTTTGCTTTCGATTCTGTAAAATCATAACCCTCTATAGGCCATTTTCCTATAATTTTACCGCCATTTTTTAGAATTACTTTAGCTAACATTCCAACACCGTCAATAAAGAATTCTCCATAACCATATTGATCACCTAACCCAAACAAAGCAATTGTTTTCCCTGTAAAATCAATAGTTTGAAATTCGTCAAAAAAACTTTCCCAATCACTTTGAAGGTCTCCATCATACCAAGTAGACAAGCCTAAAATTAAAAATTCAAATTTTTCAAAGTCAGAGGCTTTCACATTACTAACTTCAATTACTTTAATATCTGAAGATTTCCACTCATCTACTATATTATGTGTTATTTCTTCAGTCATCCCAGTGTCTGATCCGTATATTAATCCAATTGTTTTATTCATGACTTATGTTTAAGTATTGCTATTGTAAATTGTCGATTAACTAAATTACCTGTTTTACTTTTAATTTTTTCTATTTTTTTCACTGTAGAGGCTATTTCAAGAGTTGAATTCTTAATTAAGAAAAGAATGTCATCAATATTGTATAACTTGAACTTTTTTCTCACAAAAGGGAGTGTTTCCATAAATTCTTTATTAGCAAAGGTAATAATCAAAGTACCGTTTTTTTTTAAAACTCTTGCTATTTCATATAGCAATTTTTGTGGTTTTTCCCAGAAATACAGAGTGTTTACAGTAAGTATTTTGTCTACACTTAAATCGGCAAGTGGTAAAGATTTTCCATCATATAAATCAAACGAAACACGAGTGTGATCTGATGTGATTTTTTGATTTTCAGCTTCAATTTTCATAGTTTTCGATATTTCTAAACCGATAAAAGATAAAGATGAAGCCTTTGACAGTAGGTAATTAATATGACCACAGTTCCCATGACCTATCTCTAAAATTAATTCTTTATCACGAATATTTAATAAATCAATAGAAGACTTGGTCATGCTGATGTTCGTTTTATGCATCATATCAGCTACTTCTTTTCCTATCTTGCCATCAGGACAACTTAGTTGTTCTTCTAGTTCAATAAGCTTTTTTTCTTCACTGGGATTCATTTTTTTGATTTTGGATAGTATTTAATTTACGAGTTTCTCCAATTATTTATCGCTTTTACTAAAAAGGTATTAGCAACAACAAGTAATACAAGTATTAGTATTTCTGAAATATTGGAAGCTTCGTATATAATTGCGGTAATTACGTGATATACATTGAATATGCCCAGTATGACTGACCAAATAAGAGAGGCCCAAACAAACCATTTCTTTGAAATTTCAAGACTCAGTAGTCCAAAGGTTAGTGCAAGACCTTCCATTAAAATTCTCCATTGATGTGCCCAAAAGGGAGTTTCGCCTGTAGCCCCTTCCATTAGTAGAGATTCTTTGAAATAAATAGTTGCTAATCCATATATATGATGAAATATGAATCCAATAGCTATGAATATCCATAAAAGTGAAATTTTAATTCTCATTGGAATATGATTTTTAGTGTTATTTATAGTTTTTTTTTGAAGATCTGTATTGTTTTTATCAATGTCCTCTTCTATTAATGTTTTTAAGTTTTTATAATCTATTGGTGTTTTGTGATAACTACTTTTTGTTTTTATATTCGGTCTAATTTTTGAATAGCTTAACAAGCTCAGCGAAGAGATGATGATCCAGATAAGATCAACTAGTAAGATATCATATTGTTTGCTAAGAAAAGAAATCCAAATCCAGTTACCAGAAACAACACCATTACTAATTGGGACAAGAATTCCCAATACCCCTCCTAAAAGTAAGGTTGATTTATTAGTGAAATAATTATCTCGTTTAAATCTATAAAAAAGAATAAATAGCAACCATGTTAAAAAATAGAAATAATAGATAGCGTTTTGTTTATTTGATAAATAACCACTTGTTACTTTCACAAATAAAAAGGCAAGGGCTGTTACAGGTAAAAGAGATAAGCATACAGCGATATATATATGACCTATCTTAGCAGTATATAGACGTTGTCTTAAATTTATACTTTTTTTATTTCTTGCCTCCACCCAGATTAAAACTCCTGTAATAATAACAAAGCAAGTAATCAACGCTAAGATGAAATAGATAATTTTAATTGATAAGCCACCAAAATCTCCAAAATGCAGTTTTTCCATGGCTCTTTGAATATCTACTATATATTCTGGATTATATGGATTTTTCTCAATTTCTAATTGTTTATTTTTGACATGGTAGCTAACAAGACCTGTTCCAATAAATCGTTTTTTACTATCTAATTCTCCAGTCACTATGTACTTCATATTGGAGCCTTCATAGTTTTTTATATAAACTTTATTTAAATTAAAGTTATCCCACTGACTATTTGCTTTTTTAATAAAAGCATTAAAGTTTGGAATGTTTTCTTCAAGAGATGAAACCCAAGCATGGTTTTTCATAGCGGGTTGAAGATTTTCCAAAAGTTTTTCTTGGTTCCCGTTGTATAATATTTTGGCAGGAATCAAAACAAGTATTCCTAAAGCAAAATAGGCTCCGGTTAGGGCAAAAATAAACTGAAAAGGAAGTCCTATAACTCCGAGAGCCGTATGCGCATCAGCCCATACTTTTTTTAGAATGGTTTTAGGGTTAAAATTAAAAAAGTCAGGTATTATTTTTTTCCAATGAACTATTACTCCTGTAATAATGGCAAATAAAAAAAAGAAAGAAACGAGTCCAGCTAGATATAGACCAATAGTTGGAATTTGATAAAAAAAATGTAAGCGATATAAGAATTCGCCAAGGCTATATTGTTGATTGTAAGTTTGAGTGCTACCAGACTTTATATCGGTATAGAAATAATGAGCTATTTTTCCTTTTTTAGATGAAGTAGTATCCTTACTTGGAGATAAATAAACATATATTTGGTCTGTATATTTTCCAAGATGCATTTGAATATCCCTACCTTTTAATTCATAGTCATCATTTAAATTACCAAGTAATTTATTGAAGTTGATATTTTGTCTTTCAGTATAGCTTAATGGTTTTCCTTCTTCCCAAAATTGAATTTCCTCTTTAAAAAGAGAAAAGGCTCCCGCAAAAAACATTACATATAGCGCAATACTAATTATAATTCCACTTACTGTATGCGTGTTAAAAAAGACATTATAATTTCTCCTACCCATTATACATTATAAAAAAGGGTTGTTTTTATTAGCGAAAAAGTACAACAAGTATAAAATTACTATTGTAACTCCGTATATAATCCAAACTGTCCAACCATTATTAAATAAATAAGGAATAATTAACAGTATACACCAAATAAGAAATAATGAAAAGGTAGAAGTTACAATTATTTCATTATGCAAAGGTATTTGTATGGCAATAAACATATGTAAGAGAGCGGTAATTGTGTATCCTCCTATAATTCCAGCAGATAATTTAGCAACTTTTTGCCAAGGTGATTGTGTAAGATATTTTGGGTTAGCAGGCATAATTAAAATATATTTTCAAAAATGAAACTAATGATTAAAATAAATACTACGCCTAAAACATTTACTTTTCTTATTGGTATAAGCAAAATCATCAGACTGAATAAAGTTATTGTTAAAAATAGCCAAGTTAAAATACCTGATGTTACCCCAAATATTAAACAAGCGAAAAAAAAAGCTATTATTAGAAAGGTAAAACCTACCATTCTCGATGAATTTTTATTTTTTTGTATCCAGTTTAGAAGATGATTTGTTTGGGCTAGTGGTGTTTTCTCTGAAGTACTATAAATTAAGTAGCAACTTACGGTAGTAAATGTAATAAAAAGGCTAATCATTTTCTTGATTTATATAATAAACTCCGAGCATATTGCTCGGAGTTTATTTTTGTTAAAATTTATAGGAAAGAGTTCCTAAAAACGCACGAGTAGCTTGTGCATTTACTGTTCCCCATCCATTATAATAAACTTTATCAGTAAAATTATTTACTTTAAGTCCAATTCTAAATTTATCAGTATCATAATATGCTCCAGCATTAAATATAGTATAACTTGGAAGTGTAAATTGACCGCTAATAGTATTGTTGATAGTATGATGTTCTGATGCTCCATTGAAACCAGCACCTAAGCCAAGATTCTCTAAGAAACTTCCTTCTTGGAACTTATAGTCGGCCCAGAAATTGTAAATTGTTTGAGGACCGGCCTCCTCCGGTCTTCTGTTTAATAACTCAGTAACATATCTTTCGCCAAATTCACTGGTAGGGTCTGTTATTTGGGTATCATTATACGAATAAGAAGCTCTTAGGTTAAGCCCATTAAAAGGGTTTGCGTTCATTTCAAGTTCTATTCCTTTGCTTACGATTTCTTTTAGATCTATTTGACTTAAACTTACAATAGCCTGTGGATCTGTCGTTCTTATATTTTTTGCTATAATATGGTAATAACTAGCTCCAAAGTTCAGTTTTCCATTAAATAAGTTGGTTTTAACCCCTCCCTCAAATTGATTTGCTTTAACAGGTTTGAAGTTATCCGTACTTCCATCTGTGTATATTACAGGATCTACATTGGTAAATCCAGTCTGATAATTGGAGAAAAGAGATAATTTTTTGGGAAGTACTTGGTATATGATACCTGCTTTAGGTGAAAAGGTTGTCTTAGTATAATTGTCATACATGATTGCTTCGTTTCCATCTTGTTCAAAATGATCTAAACGTAAACCTAAATTTAAGGTTAAATTATCGGTAACATTTAGTACATCAGAAACATATAAAGCATAGGTTTCTGAGTTTGTTTTTACATCATTGACTGGTGTCTGAGTGAATATTTGGTCCAAACTAATTTGAGATGGAGAATACTGTGCTTCAGGTGTGAAACTAGTATTTAAAACATTACCCTGTGCATCGATAAAAGCGTCAAAATATGGAAACGCTGTAAACTGATTTGTTATTTGTTGCGCAACTTGTTGTTGTCCTATTGCTCCTAATGTAGTGAATAGCGCTGGAAAGTTTGATGTAGTTGTTATGATAGGGTTTCCAGATTGATTTTTAAAGTGTTGTGACCTGTTTACATAATCTAAACCAAAAACTAGCCTGTTTCTTAGGTTTCCGATTTTAAAGTCTCCAATAAAGTTTTGTTGGAAGTTATAATTTGAAGCGTTGGCATTGCGTTTATCGAAAAATCTTGTGAAAGCCTCACTTTGTAATAAGCCTTGTGCTTCCTGTAGCATAGGTCCTACGGTAGGTGTTAGAATAGGAGCTAATTGAGGGTTTTCTAATAATGGTTGCAAAGCCAATAGACCTAATGCACCACCATCAATTTGATATTGGTAGTAACCGTTTGCCTCTGAGTAGCTACTTGCAAAAATTGATTGAGAAGTCCATTTATCTGAAATTTTATAATCAATAATAGTCCTTGTGTTAAACGTAGGACTCGTCAAGTGTATATCATTTGATGTAAATGATTTTTTTGGATTTATATTTAATTCTTCAATATTCGTTGCGATTAATGGTACCCCTCTTCGTAAGAATAACATGGAAGGGTTTGTTTGTTTTGTTCTAGCATATTCAAGACCCAAAGAAATATTTAATTTATCATTTATTGAATAAGAAATAGATGGGGCTACAAAAAATGTTTTTCTAAAACCAGCATCTTGAAAACTATCTTGTGTTAAATATGAAGTGTTTAACCTAAAATAAGGTCCGTTTTTTCCTCCTAGTGGAGTGTTAATATCGGCAGAAACTCTATGTGTTCCAAAAGACCCGCCTGTATAAGAGATACTTCCTCCAAATCCTTTAAATGGTTTTTTAGTAACGATGTTAATAAGCCCCCCAATAGAGGTTTCAGTGCTACCAAATAATGTAGCAGAAGGACCTTTAATTACCTCTATTCTTTCAATATAAGATGGATCTACCGCACTTAACGTGAATCCCGGCATACCATCAACAAGTTTTGGTTGCATAGCAAACCCCCTCGATGTAAAGTATCCTGTTCCTTCACCAGGTGCTCTACCAGTGGCTTCCCATAATTTACTTAATCCAGTAGCGTTTTTTAAAGCATCATCTAAATTAGTTATTACCTGAGAATCTAATAATTCAGAAGTAACAGTAGTATAAACTTGTGAATTTTCTAGATCTTTTAAGGGAAGTTTTGAAACATAGGCAGTTTGTTTACGAGAAAATTTGTTCTTTCTACTTGTAACCTCCACCTCTTGAAGTAATTCGTTTCCTTCATATAATGTGATCATTAATTCATCAGCAGGTATTTTAATATTAACTACTTTCGTTTTAAAACCTATAAATGATAGTTTAATATCTTGTGGTCCATTAGGAATGTTTTTGATTTCAAAATGACCATCAATATCTGTTTGTGTTCCAAGATTCATACCTGTAATTGATATGTTAACATTTGGAAGAGGTTCGTTGTTGTTGTCTACAACTGTGCCCTTTATTGCCCCCCGCTGAGCTACAGCGCTTGCCATCATAAAAAAAATTGTGATGGCATTTAATAATCCTTTCATTGTTTTTATTTAGATTTAATAAAAAATTTTATTTTGCAAAAATACTGCATCATTACATAAAAACAAAAGTTGTTTAGATTAATTTTAAATAATAACCGTCTTTTAATGAGATATTTTCATTTTTAGTTGTTGCCTGATAAAAAACATTAAATACCTAAGCGTTTAATATTAATTCTCAAAAAAAGCCCTGAAATCAATTCAGGGCAAGGGAAATAAAATGAAGTTGGATTCCAATCTTTATAGATTAAGAATCGCAAAATCGGGGATTAAAGGAATTGGGAATTATTGAGTAAGTTTGAAAATACCTTTTAAACTTTTTCCATTTACTTTAGCTCCTTTGGTAGCTGAAGCGGTACTGGGATCTACAATATAAACTCTCGTTTCTTGGTCATTTGAAACACTTATAAACGCTTTATTATTTTCTTTAAAAATCGGAGAGGTATATCTTTGTCCATGCGGATTTGGAACCCCTTTTACATTGGTAACTGTTTTTGCATCGAGATCGATAATCACTAATTTAACAACATCTAGTCTGGTATACGCCTCCCAGTGATCATCTTTAACGGAATCGTCGATTATGATTCTAGCAATAGCTTTACCGTTTCCAAGATAGTCCATCCAAAATATTTTACCGCCATTGGGAGCATTTTCTACATCAAAAAAATAATCAGCATCAAATTCTGTAGTATTATTTTTTATTTTTAAAATACCAGAAGGTTTACTTGCAGCTGTAAACCCAGCGCTTAAAGCAGAAGAGGAAAAAGAGTAAATATCGTTATTTTCTGTTTTAATAATACCTGTAGTATGCCCGTTGGTACCTATAGGGCTTGTCCGGTTGTCAGTTATTATTTTTTCTAATGTAAACTCTGGATAAGAAAATATTGCCACATAAGCTCGGTCTGTATCTGGAGTTTTATAACTGCCATCGGCAGTCCACTTGTGGTAGGAAATAAATAGTTTGTTTTTTAGTTGTACCATGCCTGTAATCCATGGAATTGATTCAGTGTTACTTGGTTTTCCGTCACCTCTGTCGATATCAACTTCATGCTCAACAATTCTTTCTATTTTTCCTGTTTCATTATTGACTATGTGAAATCTTTTTTTTTCGAATCCACTATAGGATAGTTGTACGGCAATTAGTTTATTATCTTCTGTATTTGCATAAGTATCTAAGGTTTTGTTAAAAGTAAACTTTGCTTTTTCTGCTAGTACTTTGTTTTCATTAATTGCGTAGCTTACGCAAGTAACATCATCAGAATATCCAGCTGTATATAATACGTTACTAGATTGATAAAAAAAACGCCATCCAATTTGTGGTATTCCTTTGTTTTCTGCATCAATAATTCCGCTTGATAAATCTTGAATAGAGGATAGTTCTACAAGGTAATCTACAGGTGCTTCCAGACCGATCGGATTGGCTTCTAAAGCTACAAGATATTTTGTGGTGGATGCTATTGAGGGGCGATTTGCTTCTTCACTATTACAACTAATTAGTCCTACTGAGAAAGCTAATAAGAAGCTTTTTATATATTGATTGAGTTTATACATGATTATATGATTTAATTTATGGTATTGCATAACGAAGCTTCACGTAGTAAGCACGTCCTGGTTGTTGAATTCTAAAATTGTCATATAAGCGTTCATTGGTAAAATTACTGATTAGTAATGAAACGTTATATTTTCTTTTTTGAAAAGAATAGCTGGCTTCAAAATCTTGTGAAAATTGACTAGGGATTAACTTTCTATCTCTCTCATTACCTAGTTTGTAAGACTGTAGGGGGTAACCATCCACATATCTACTATTCCAATTCAAGTTTAGTGAACTGTGATCATTAAAAAGAGAATTAATATTATAGTTTAAACGAATGTTTCCATACAATAACGGTATGTTAGGTATTCTAATTTTTATATTGTTTTGATCTTTTTCAGTAATTTCTTGCTTGGTAATATTAGCCGATAGCTTCCAGTTTTTATAACTATATTCAGACTCTAGCTCAAAGCCAATGATTTTTGAATTAGCTTTATTTAAATATTTTGAAAATAAGGCTTGTGCTTGCAGAATAATCATGTTTTTTGCATCACGATAAAATCCATTAGCAGCAAAATTAAATTTAAAACCTTTAGTTTTTGTAGTACGATATGAAAGACCTAAATTGTAATTATGACTTTCCTCTGGAATCAGTTTTAGATTTGTAAGCAATAAATTACCGTTTCCAAATATTTCATACCCTTCGGGCAAACGATATGCTTTTTCAAAAGAGGTTTTTACGGTTAATTCTTGTACTGGTTGAAATCTTGCTGCAAAGCCACCCCCTATTTTATTATAAAAATTATTTTCAGGGGTATATTTGGTTGGGTCAGATTCATTCTTGTAAATAGCATTGATAATTCCATAGGTTTCCATATTAAAATACTTCGCAAAAAAAGTGGTTTTTATAGAACGATCGAAAAAAATAGAATTAAAGGATAGACCAAGGACGTGTTTACTTAGTTTATGCGGATCTGTAAAAGGCACTCTAGAAGTAGCTATTGGGTCTTTACCTTTTCTCAATAAGTAATTTTTAGTATAATTCATAACAATATTCTGTTTCCGTGTAAAATGGTATTTTATTAAAGAGTTGAATATATGTGACTCGTCTTCGATTCTAAATAAAGATTTTGGGCCAATTTCTCCAGTAGCTGTATTACTATTTTCAGGCGCTTTATACCAGTAGAATTTTTTAGAAACGGTATCGATTAATTTTGCGTATTTTTTAAAAGCAGTAGCGTATATTTTAAGATAAAGTTTTTTTTTAAAAATTTGGTCGTTTTCATAGTTTAGTGAAACTTTATTTAATATTTCTTTTGTTAGAGCACCTCCATAAGGTTTTTGTGGGTCTAATGCGTGTTGAATTTCATTTCTATTAGAAGAAAAAACACCACCCAATATCAATTTTTTGGCAAAGTACCTGTTTTGATAGCCTAGGTTTATTTTTATCATATTGGAAGCATAAGCATCATGAAAACGTTCAACATTATCAATTGTACCATTAATATTACCTAAGTTATCATAAGTGTCAATGTTATCTATGGTAAAGTTGTTGTCAGAATAGTTTATAAAAGAAGTAATTTTAGCGGTAAACCCATTATTTTTATTGTAATGTTGACCTAAAAAAGATAATACATGGGTATTGAAAGATCCTGTGCTATATGAAAAATCTAAATAATCATTAAGTTGATGATTAGATACTATATTGATGGCTCCGCCAAGGGCATCAGCACCAAGTTCAATGGGTATTACACCTTTATAGATTTCTATATGATTAATTAGGTTTGAAGGAAAATTATTTAAACTTAAAGAAGAGCCTAAATTGTCCATAGGAATTCCATCGATAAAAAATTTAATCTGTTTACCAGAAAGCCCATTCATGGATAATGAAAAAGAAGAACCGACACCTCCTGATTGTCTTATATTAATTCCAGAAATGCCTTTTAAAGCAGTGTTGATATTCGTATTTGAATTTTTTAATTGTTTAGTTTCAAGGAGTGATACTTCAAATGCTTTTTCTTTGATTTTTTCTATGTTTGATTTCGTTTTGATTTGAACTTCATTCAACGAAATATGGTTTTCTTCTAGCGTAATGTTGAAATGGTTTTTATGTTTTCTTAAAAGAACATCTTTCGTTTTGTAACCTAAAGACCTTACCACCAAGGTTGTGTATTTAGAGTCAAAAAATAGCTCAAAATAACCGTTTAAATCAGTATTGGTTCCTATATTTGAGTTTTTAATTTTGATATTAACTCCAGAAATAGGTCTGTTATAAATGTCTTGAATTACTCCCGATATTTGTCTTTGAGCAAAATTAGATGTAGTAAGAAAACATAACAAAATAAAAGCCCTTTTCATTTATTTAGATTTAATAAAAATAGCAAAAATAAGAATCGGTTTTTGTTTGTCAAAATTTATTTAGAATTAATTTAAATAATAACTACTTTTTGATTTTTCTTGTTAGCTTTCTTTTATTTGGCGTGGTTTTATTCGGAGTACACCATTTTACCATTAAAATGATACTTAAGAACTCTGAATAAATATGTATATTTGTAAAACGACATAAAATTATGATGGTTTGTAATGTAAACGAAGGCTTATTATTACTTCTAAAATTTTTTATCAAAAGAAATCCAGAGTAACCTCGATTTAAAGAACTAATAATGAAAAAAAATAATCTTTAAATCGAATAATTATGCCTTTTTATCACAAATTAGGAAAAATTCCACCCAAACGCCACACTCAATTTAGAAAAGAGAATGGTGATTTATATTACGAACAGCTTTTCGGTACTATAGGATTTGACGGAATGTCAACGAATATGTATCATAACTACAGACCAACAATGGTCAAAAAAATCGAAAAGCAATATAGTGTTAAGCCTAAAATAGCTAAACCCAATAACATCCAATCATTTCGTTTTCGAGGTTTTCAAGTACCTCAATATGACGATTATCTTGAGAGTAGAAAAGTTGTTCTAACTAACAATGAATGTAATATAATTTTATCAGCACCTAGAAAATCAACAAAAAATTATTTTTATAAAAATACGGATGCTGACGAGGTTATATTTATCCATAAGGGTTCTGGTAAACTTCGAACAATATTGGGTAACATAAAATTTAAGTATGGAGACTATTTAGTAATTCCTAGAGGGGTAATATATAAATTAGACTTTGATGACGAAGATAACCGATTATTTATAATAGAATCTTATAGCCCAGTTTATACTCCTAAAAGATATAGGAATTGGTTTGGTCAACTTTTAGAACATTCTCCATATTGTGAGCGAGATATTCGAAGACCTGAAGAGTTAGAAACTCATGATGAAAAAGGAGACTTTTTAATGAAAATTAAAAAGAAGGATGAAATTATCGAAATGGTATATGCATCTCATCCATTTGATGTGGTTGGTTATGATGGATTTAATTATCCTTATGCCTTTTCAATTCATGACTTCGAACCAATTACAGGTAGAATACATTTACCCCCTCCAATTCATCAAACTTTTGAAAGTGCAGGTTTTGTAATATGTAGTTTTGTACCTAGGTTATATGATTACCATCCAGATTCAATTCCAGCACCTTATAATCACAGCAATATTGATTCAGATGAGGTTCTTTATTATGTAGATGGAGATTTTATGAGTAGAAACGATATTGCTCCTGGCCATATTTCATTACATCCAGCAGGAATTCCACATGGCCCTCATCCAGGTGCAACTGAAAGAAGTATAGGTGAAACAGAAACAGAGGAGTTGGCGGTAATGGTAGATACATTTAAACCATTAATGGTAACGGAAGAGGCAATGAAAATAGCTGATGACGACTATCATAAATCTTGGCTAGAGTAAAAGATGGTACTTGCAGAAAAGTTAAAATAATTTACAGTACAAAAAATATAACTTAGCGATAATGATTTCTCTTATTTAAATATAAGAGACAAAAATTAAGGTGCTTTAGGCTAGTTATTCCTAAATTTTGATAGTTATATTTCTGTTAATTAGTGAATTATTTTTTGTAAATTACAATGCTAGTTTACTCAAAAATATTAGGTTTATCTCGATCATAACCTAAAATAACACAATAAAAATTAATAAAAATCCAAGGAAATATCAGTGAGATTTTCACAGAAAAACGATTTTGTAAAGAACAAAATAAATCTCGATTTCCTTAAAAAATAAAAACACATGTCAAAAAAAATAAAATCGGTAAACTATGGCTTAGAGAAAATATTTGACGGAGCTCAAGATTTTTTACCTCTTTTAGGAACAGATTACGTTGAATTTTATGTTGGTAATGCAAAACAATCTGCTCATTTTTATAAAACTGCTTTTGGTTTTCAATCGCATGCCTATCGTGGTTTAGAAACAGGTTCAAAGGATTCTGTGAGTTATGTGTTAAAACAAGATAAAATAAGACTAGTACTTACGACGCCATTAAATAGTAAGTCGCCAGTAAATGATCATATTGTAAAACATGGCGATGGCGTAAAAGTGGTGGCTCTTTGGGTGGAAGATGCTCGTTCAGCTTGGGAGGAAACAACCAAAAGAGGAGCAAAATCATACATGGAGCCTACTGTTGAGAAAGATGATAATGGAGAGGTTGTACGAGCGGGTATATATACGTATGGTGAAACAGTTCATATGTTTGTTGAAAGGAAAAATTATAAAGGAACTTTTTTGCCAGGGTTTAAAGAATGGAATCCAGATTACAACCCTCCAAGCGCAGGTTTAAAGTATATAGATCATATGGTCGGCAACGTTGGTTGGGGACAAATGAATAAATGGGTTAAATGGTATGAAGATGTAATGGGGTTTGAAAATTTCTTGTCATTTGATGACAAGCAAATACATACAGAGTATTCTGCCTTAATGAGTAAGGTAATGAGTAATGGAAATGGAAGAGTTAAATTCCCTATAAATGAACCCGCTAAGGCTCCCAAAAGATCACAAATAGAGGAGTATTTAGACTTTTACGAGGGGGAAGGAGTACAACATATTGCGGTAGCAACGGACGATATTATTAAAACAGTAGCACAATTAAAAGCAAATGGAGTTGAGTTTTTACCGCCACCACCTCAATCGTATTACGATATGATTCCAGAAAGATTAGGGGTTCATATGGAAATTATGAAAGAAGATATTGCAAAATTACAAGAGTTGTCTATTTTGGTAGATGCTGATGAAGAAGGGTATTTATTACAAATATTTACAAAGCCTGTTGAAGATAGACCCACTTTGTTTTTTGAAATAATTCAAAGAATGGGAGCTCGTGGATTCGGAGCTGGAAATTTCAAGGCATTATTTGAATCTATCGAGAGAGAACAGCAACTAAGAGGAACCCTATAAAAAACTTTTTATTATAAAAAAGCCAAGAATTACATCTTTTTATTTTCTTGGCTTTTTGTTTTTTTATGGATCGATACATCAATATAAAATCTCCTTTTTCTTAATTGAAGTTAACTCGCTTTGATATGATTACCTTTGCTGAAAAAAGAATACTAACCAATTTTCTTCTAAAGAAATCAATCTTAGGAGTATTCAATTGTTATTTAATAGGAAATGAATCAACAGTAATTAACATAATTTTGAAACATGAAGAAAGAGGAAATATTAAGAGCTATAGAAAACAAATATAGTGAGCTTGGAGTTTCAACAGAAGCAATGCTAGAAGGGCTTCTTTGGAGTAAACCAATAACATATTGGGATTATATACAAACGGACGCCCTTTTAGGGCTGCAAATACCCAGAACAACAGAACCAGATGAAATGGTATTTATAATGTATCATCAGGTAAATGAATTGTTGTTTAAAATGATTTTATGGGAAATAGATCAAGTGGCGAAGTCGATTGAAATTGCTGCAGAAAAATTTTCAAAACACTTAACAAGAATTAGTCGTTATTTTGATATGCTTTGTAGCTCATTTTTAGTAATGGCAGAAGGAATGGATGTTGAGCAATATTTAAAATTTAGGAATACATTAACTCCTGCGAGTGGTTTTCAAAGTGCCCAGTATAGAAAAGTTGAATTTGCTTCAACAGAATTAATAAATTTAATAGACTCAAGATTTAGAGATCAGTTTAATGAAAACTTGTCTTTTCAGAAAGCATATGATCACCTATATTGGCAGGCTGCAGGAAAAAATTATAGTACAGGACAAAAAACAACCTTGTTAAAGCTTTTTGAAAAAAAATATATGGGAGAGTTTATTGATTTCATGAAAGATTATAGAGGGTGTAATCTATCTGAAAAGTTTAAACAGTTACCGAAAGAAACACAAAAAGATAAAGGACTAATTAATGCTATGAGACATTATGACTATACCGTTAATGTTAAATGGGTAATGGCGCATTATAATGCTGCAGGAAAGTATTTAGGAGGAGATGAAACAGCTTTAGAAGCTACTGGTGGTAGTAATTGGAGAAAGTATTTACACCCAAAATATCAAAGACGCATTTTTTTTCCTTACTTATGGAGTCAAGAGGAGCTTAAAAGTTGGGGAACTTTTTAATAAACTATAGCCATTGATTTAAAATCAGTGGCTTTTTATTTTTTGAAATGGAATTTGTCCATCAAAATTCATAAGTTTGATTGTCATAAGATTAAATGTTTTATTTAAATAAAAAAATAGATGATAAAAAATATAACCTATTTAGCTCTAATATCGCTTACCTTGAATATCAATGCACAGGGGGCTCCTAAAGCTTTTAAAGGAGGAGAATGGTTGCAATATAAAATGAGCTATAGTGGTTTCTTAAGAGCAGGGACTGCAACCTTGGAGCTTAAAAATGAAACGTTAAAAGGAAAAGAAGTTATTCACGCAATAGGTAAAGGACGTACTTCAGGGATGATTAGTTGGTTTTTTAAAGTTAAAGATAGGTATGAGAGTTATTTTACCCCCGAAAGTATTAAACCCTACCTATTTATAAGAGATATTGATGAAGGAGGGTATAAAAAGAGAAAAAATATTACGTTTAATTATCAGGATAACACGGCTTATGTTGAAGACTTTATTAATAAAAAAGATAGTGTTATTTCAGTAAAGAGTCCTCAGGATATGATCTCAACCTTCTATTTTTTAAGAAATCATAATACAAAAAACATGAAAAAAGGAGATGAGATTAATGTATCTATGTTCTTTGATGATAGGAGTTACCCTTTTAAGTTAAGGTTTTTAGGTTATGAGATCTTAAAAACAAAGTTCGGAAAAGTAAAAACTCAGAAATTCCAGCCTATAGTTCAGGCAGGTAGAGTATTCGAAGCAAAGGAAAGTGTTACTGTTTGGATCACTGCAGACGATAATAAGATTCCTATAAAAATGAAGGCTTCTCTTGCTGTTGGTTCTTTAAGAGCCGAGCTTGAAGCATATAAGGGTCTCGCAAATCCTTTTGAAATTGTTTTCACAAAGTAATAAGTTGTTTGTGAGTTGTTAAAAAATAAAAATCAAATGTAAATATTTGTATTTTTGTGAAGACACTCATTAAACTTATCTCTTTTTGAAACAATTAATATACATACTACTAGTTATCATAGGCTTTTTTTTATCGTGTAAAAAACAGGCTGAAAAAAAAACTATTGAAATAAAAGAAATAAAGAAACCGAAGCCAATAATGTTTTTGGGTTATAATTTAGATCAATTTAATGTAGTTCATGATACCATTGAAAATGGTGAAAGTTTTGCTGTAATTTTGGATAGGCACCATGTAATGTACCCTAAAATAAATAAAATTGCCACAACTATTAAAGATACATTTGATGTTAGAAGAGTTAGGTCAGGAAAACCATATACCATACTCACCTCAAAAGATTCTCTTCAGAAAGCACAAGTGTTTATATATAAGCATAATAAAGTACAATCAACGATTATTGATTTTAAAGATTCTGTTATTTCAGCTTTTAAGCATAAAAAGAAAATAAAAATTGTAGAAAAAGAAGTTGCAGGTGAAATAAACTCTAGCCTTTCTGTTACTATAGATAGTCTTGGTTTGCGGCCAACATTTACCAATACCGTAGCAGATATTTATGCATGGACTTTGGATTTTTATCGTCTTCAAAAGGGAGATAGTTTTAAACTTATTTACGAAGAAAAGTTTATTAATGATACTACTTTTGTTGGGTATGGCGACGTAAAAGCAGCTCTTTTTAATCATAAAGGAGAACATTTATATGCTTATAAATTCATTGCAGATACAATTAAGAGTGATGCAGAATATTATGATGAAAAAGGAAATATGTTGAGGAGTACTTTTCTAAAATCGCCTATAAAATTTCAATATAGAATTTCATCAAGATTTAATTTACGGAGAAGAATTAAGCTTTATGGTAACAGGGTACGTGCGCACAGAGGAACTGATTTTGCGGCCCCTTATGGAACACCAATTATGACTACAGCAAGTGGAACGATAGTAGAGTCTAGGAGGCGAGGAGGAAATGGAAATTATGTAAAGGTAAAGCATAATAGTACATACACAACACAATATTTACACATGAAAAGAAGGAAAGTACGTGTGGGAGATTATGTGAAGCAAGGAGATATTATTGGATGGGTTGGAATGACAGGAAACACTAGTGGACCTCATGTTTGCTATCGTTTTTGGAAAAATGGAGCACAAGTGGATCCATTTAGAGAAAAACTTCCAGCAGCGAAACCATTGGCAGACAGTATTAAGCCTAGATATTTCGAATTTATAAAGCCATTTAAAAAACAATTAGATAGTATTTATTTTTTTAAAAAAACAGATTCTATATTTTTGGACAAAGAAAATCTAGCAACTAATTAAAACATGGCGTTGAACAGCATTAATCCGACTAAAACTGAAGCTTGGCGAACACTAGAAAATCATTACAAAGACACACAACAATTTAACTTGAGAAAGCTTTTTCAAGAGAATAATCAGAGACAAAAACAATTGACAATTCAGTTTGATGACTTTAAAGTAGATTTTTCAAAAAACTTAATTTCTCAAGAAACAATAGGTAATTTATTGTCTTTGGCGGATGCTGTAGATTTAAAAGAAGCAATAGAGAAATATTTTTCAGGTGATATGATTAATGTTACGGAGAAAAGATCTGTTCTTCATACCGCACTTCGAAGTAACTCAGAAGATCCGATTCTGGTTGATGGTAAAGATATTAAGCCCCAAATTAAAACAACTCTAAGGAAAATTAAGACTTTTTCCGGAAAGGTAATTTCAGGAAAATGGAGAGGATATTCAGATAAACAAATAACAGATATTGTTAACATAGGTATTGGAGGGTCAGATTTTGGTCCAAGAATGGTTATAGAATCCTTGAAATACTATAAAAACAAGTTAAAAACACATTTTATTTCAAATATCGATGGAGACCATGTTTACGAGGTATTAAAAAATATAAATCCAGAAACAACAATTTTTGTTATCGTTTCTAAGACATTTACAACCCAAGAAACAATAACGAATGCAAATACAATAAGAGACTGGTTTTTAAATTCAGCAACAGTTTTTGATATAGCGAAGCATTTTGTAGCAGTATCTACAAATACAAAAGCAGTTATAAATTTTGGAATTGATAAAAAAAATATTTTTCCTATTTGGGATTGGGTTGGTGGTCGTTTTTCTTTGTGGTCAGCAGTAGGTATAACGGTTAGTCTTGCCCTAGGTTTTGATAAGTTTAAAGAGTTATTGGATGGAGCTGAGAAAATGGACATTCACTACAGAACAGCACCATTTGAAGAAAACATTCCGGTTGTATTATCATTACTCAGTATTTGGTATAATAATTTTTTGAATTGCGAATCTGAGGCAATTTTTAGCTATACACATTATTTGAAATATCTACCTGAGTACTTGCAGCAAGCTTTCATGGAAAGTAATGGAAAGGAAGTAGATAGGAATGGAGAAAAAGTAGATTACCAAACAGGTACAATTGTTTGGGGAAGTGTAGGGACGAATATGCAACATTCCTTTATGCAGTTATTGCATCAAGGAACTAAAATTATCCCTTCTGATTTCATTGGTTTTGAAAAACCATTGCATGGAGATGAAGAGCATCATAAAAAATTAATGGCAAATTTTTATGGGCAAATAGAAGCATTGGCTTTTGGAAAAACAATTGAAGAAGCACATTTAGATTTAAAAATGGCTGGACATATCGACGCTATGGCCCGACTGCTTCCATACAAAGTTTTTTCAGGGAATAAACCTTCAACATCACTGATTATCAAAAAGTTGACGCCTAAAAATTTAGGGATGTTAATTTCCATGTATGAACATAAGGTCTTTACTCAAGGTGTTTTATGGAATATTTATTCTTTTGATCAATATGGTGTAGAACTAGGTAAGGAATTAGCAAAAAAAATGTTAATTAATTAAGAACGTAAATAATAAACAAATGTTAAAAAATTTAACATTAAATTAATGTTAGGAATAAGTAAATATTAGAATTTTGCAAAGGCTATTTAATAATTAAATTAGATAATGAAAAATATTAAAAACATTTTACTGGGAGCTTTGTTTTTTGTAACAGCTACCATTTTAGGACAAACTAAAATTACGGGAAAAGTAGTGGATGAAATGGGAGATCCATTGCCGGGTGCCAATATTGTTGTAAAAGGAACAACAAGTGGTGCTGCAACTGACTTTGACGGTAAATTTATTTTAAATGTAGAATCGAGTTCGGGAGTTGTACTGGTTTCTTTTGTAGGATATGAATCAAAAGAAGTTTCGTATACCTCTAGCGACTTGGGAACAATTCAGCTAATTTCATCAAATCTATTGACAGAGGTTGTAGTCGTAGGAAGAGGGGTTATCGATTTAGCTGAGGGAAGAAAAACACCAATTGCAGTATCAACAATTAAATCAGCTGAGATTCAGGATAAAGCAGCAAACTGGGATTTACCTGAAATTTTAAAATCCACACCATCTGTTCAAAATATAAAAGCTGGTGGTTTCGGTGATGGTCAAATGTTTTTGAGAGGTTTTGATCAGACTAATACAGCCTTTTTATTAAATGGGCAGCCTATAAACGGAATGGAAGATGGGAAAATGTATTGGTCTAATTGGTCTGGTGTAATGGATGTAGCGAATGCGATACAAGTACAAAGGGGGTTAGGTTCTTCAAAATTAGCTATTTCTTCTGTTGGAGGTACCGTTAACATAGTTACAAAAACTATTGACAATAAATCAGGCGGATATATTAAACAAACTGTAGCGAATAATAACTATATTAAAAGTACAATCTATTATTCAACAGGAGTAAGTGAAAAGGGATGGTCTTTTTCTTCTTTGTTGGGGCATTGGCAAGGTGATGGCTATGTAAATTATACAGGTGGTCAAGGGCAAACATATTTCTTTTCTGTAGGTTACCAACCAAATATTAATAATACATTCAATTTCCTTTTAACAGGGGCACCACAATGGCATGCAGCTGCGGGAAGAGGAACAATTCAAGAATTTTTAGATAATGGAATAAGGTATAATAGTTGGAACGAGGAAGGGGTAAATAGTCCAAACCTTATAAATGGTCCAGAGGGTAAGCGTTATCCAGGAGGAAGAAATATTTACCATAAGCCCGTAGCCAATTTATCTTGGGACTGGAATATAAATGAAAGTTCGTCACTTTCATCTGTTTTGTACGGATCTCTTGGAAGGGGAGCTTTTGTTTCTGAAAGAATATCGAACGGAACAGGTTTTGCAAGAGGCTCATATAACAATCATAATTGGTATGGTTTAGTTTCAAATTATTCGAACGAATTGTCCGAGAATTTTAATTTTAATATCGGTGCTGATATTAGGACCTATAATGGACTCCATTTTAGAGGTGTAAATGAGTTTGTTGGAATTTCTTCAATAGATGAGTCTAGTACTTTTTCTGGAAACTATACAATATCTAATACATATGGGGGAATAAATCCGTGGGGAATGTTATTTAATCCTAATACTGATCATGACCAAAGATTAGATTATGATTACGAGGAAAATATAACATATTATGGTTTATTTACACAATTGGAGTATTCGAGTGATAAATTATCTGCATTTTTTCAAGGTTCTTTATCAAATCAGGATCATGTTAAAACAGATCATTATAATTTTACAGAATCGACTGATTCAGAAAAAGTATCTAACTTTGGTTATAATTTAAAGGCTGGTACAGCATATGAAATCACTGAAAATCATAAGGTATTTGGTAATGTAGGATATTATTCAAGACAGCCATTTCATGATGATCTTTTTGATAATATAAGAAACTCGAATGATTTAATTATACCTGCAGTGGAAAATCAAAAAATAACTGGATTTGAACTTGGTTATCAGTTTGGAAGTGAGTTTGTTTCCGCAAATTTAAATGCTTATCATACGACTTGGGGAAATAGAACATTGTTATCAAATAATGGAGAGATTTTTGATACCCCTGCTTATGAATCATATCAAACACAAGGAGTTGAACAGATTCACATGGGAGTAGAGTTGGAGGTGTTTACAAGACCTTTGAAAGGGCTAAAGGTAAACGGATTCGTTTCTGTTGGAGATTGGCAATTTAATGGGAATGGACGACAAAGAACGTTTGATTCAGATGGAGATGAAATAGGTTCTTCTACATCGGTCCAATTAGATGGGTTCAAAGTAGGAGGCGCTGCTCAAACAACTGCAGGAGTTACTGTAGACTATAAACTTTTATCAATTTTATCTGTTGATGCTAATTGGAATTTCTATAAAGATCTATATTCTGTTGGTTCTTTAACTCAAGAGTCTTTAAAATTACCTACGTATAATATTGCGGATTTAGGAATATCAATTAGCCCAAAGTTAAAAGAAAACACCTACTTAAAAGGAATTAGTTTTAGATTAAATGTTAATAATTTATTTGATGAAGTATACCTTGAGTCTGTAAATGGAAATACTCCTGCTTCAGTTAACCCGTCAGAGAATTGGAAAGGTTTAAATACTAGTAATAGAGCTAGATTTGGGTATGGTAGAACATGGAATGCCTCAATTAAATTAAGTTTTTAGATTTATAAAACACAAACACAAAAAAAGCACTTCAATTGAGGTGCTTTTTTTGTGTTTTATGCTTTAAGATAAAGGTATTTTAAATAAGTAAAATTCAGTAAATTTGTGGTTACTAAAACTAACAAAGTATGATGAAAACCATTCATTCCTATTGGGCATATATTGTATTAGGCATTTTGCTTTATACAGTAGTTAATGTTGTAATAGGTTTAATTCAGAAAAGAGAATTTACACATAAAGAATTTCGTTTAGGCTTATTTACATTAATTACAAGTCATATTCAATTATTGATTGGATTGGGTTGGTACTTTATGTCTCCATGGTATAAGGCTCTCAAATCAAATACAGGAGAGGTTATGAAAGAGTCTGCAACTAGGTTATTGGCTATTGAACACCCTATTACCATGATCACCGCAATTATTTTAATAACTGTGGGGTGGTCTAAACACAAGAAAAAAACCAAAAGCGAAGATAAATTTAAAACACTAGCTATATTTTATGGTATAGCATTAGTACTTATTTTATCAAGAATACCATGGAATAATTGGTTTTAAACTGAAAAAAATAGTCCTGCTTTGGCAGGATTTTTTATTTTTGTGTGTTTAACAAAATACTTAAGCAATCGTATTTGTTGTTTTAAATAACTTATTTACATTGTTTTAGTTTTTATAATATCAAACAAAAAGTGAAAATAATTAGTCATTTCTTATCGCCGATATTTGCCTTTGTGTTTATTTTATTATTGATCATATTCCATCCAATTCAGTGGATTGGTTTAAAAATATTTGGATCAAAGGGACACCAAAAGGTTGTTGATGTAATGAATTTTTTTTTAGTTAAATCACTTTTGGTTCTTGGAGTTCCGGTAAGGTTGATTAATCCTTATAAATTACCCCAAAACAGTACAATATTATTTGTAGCTAATCATCAAAGTTTATTTGATATACCTCCAATTATTTGGTTTTTTAGAAAACATTTACCAAAGTTTGTTTCAAAAAAAGAACTAGGTAAAGGAATTCCTAGTGTTTCTTTTAATTTACGGCATGGAGGCGCTGCCTTAATTGACCGAAAAGATGGAAAAAAAGCCATAGTTGAACTGGCAAAATTTGCAAAAAGAATAGATAAAAATAAGTGGTCTGCTGTTATTTTTCCTGAAGGAACAAGAAGCAGAACAGGAAAGCCTAAAAAATTTGCTCCTAACGGTTTAAAAACATTGGTAAAGTACAACCCAGAAGCCTACGTAGTTCCAATTAGTATAAACAATTCTTGGCGGGTGTTTAAATATGGGAAGTATCCATTTGGAATAGGGAAACCAATAACTATTACAGCTCATGAAGCTATAAAGATTAACAGTCTTCCTTTTAATGAGTTGTTTGAAACTATAGAATCAAAAATAAAATCTTCTGTCGAGTAATTCAGTATTGATAGAGTTTGTTTATTATATAGGAAAAAGTAGTTCTTTTTAAATGGGAAGAATATCTTGTTTTGTTTTATCTTTGATAAACAAACAATTAGAAGATAAAAATCCTATAAATTTATGTCAATACAAAACATAAGAAAAGAAGTAATGCAAACTCTGGAAAAGAAAATAGACAGGTTTGTTGAAAAATTTTTGGTTCCGGTAGAGGAAATATGGCAACCTACAGATTTTTTGCCAAACCCTCAAAAAGAAGATTTTATAGAGGAGGTGAAAGAAATTCAAGAGATATCAAAAGATTTAGAAGATGATTTTTGGGTGGTGTTAGTTGGTGATACAATTACAGAAGAAGCACTGCCAACCTATGAATCTTGGTTGCTAGACTTAGACGGGGTTACCCAGCATCCAGATAACGGATGGGCAAAATGGGTACGAGCTTGGACAGCGGAAGAAAATCGTCATGGAGACGTACTTAATAAATATTTATATCTTTCAGGAAGGGTTAACATGCGCGAGGTAGAAATCACAACACAACATTTAATATCAGATGGTTTTGATATCGGTACCGCTAGGGATCCCTACAAGAATTTTGTTTACACTTCTTTTCAAGAGTTAGCTACTTATATTTCACATTTAAATGTTGCTAAAATAGCAAAGAAAAAAGGGCATAAAGCTTTGGCAAGAATGTCTAGAATAATTGCAGGAGATGAGATGCGTCACCATTTGGCATATTGTGAGTTTGTTAAGGAGATATTTAAGTTTGATCCAAGCGAAATGATGTTAGCTTTTCAGTTTATGATGAAACATAAAATTGTTATGCCTGCAATGCATCTGCGAGAATCTTTTGGACAAAAAGGGAGTTTGTTTGATGATTTTTCAACTGTAGCTCAAAGAATAGGAGTTTATACAGGTTTTGATTATGTAGATATACTAAATAAATTAAATAGTTTTTGGGAGATCGATAAGATAACCAATTTAACACCAGATGCAGAGAAGGCCCGGGAGTTTTTAATGAAGCTACCAAATCGTATGTACAAGATAACAGAGAGAATTATAGTTCCTGATACAAAATTTGAATTTAAATGGATGTTATCAATATAAAAAGGCAACCTATATAGGTTGCCTTTTTTAATTACTTAGTTGTTTGTAATTCTAGTGTATATTTAACTGTCAATTAATTCAAATAATTTATAATCTACACTAATTATGATTAATTAAATGGTTTTTCATTAGCCCGCCCCAAAGGATGCATGGCAAACGTAATAAGAGATGCGAGTTAATTTTTACGGACTTCCGTAATAATTGATTTTTATATTAAAAAAAACTTCTTTTGTATAATGACTTTTAACAAACCCAATAAAAAAAAGATATTAAAATAAATAAAAGATGTGCAAAAGGAATATAAAATGTATTTTTTATTTTTTTAAAAATATAGAGTGCGATAGATATCAAATATGAAATAGGATACAGTACACTACTAAATAAGCAGACTCCAGAAATAACATTATGAAAGTGACTCTGATGTCCACACTGTTGTGGTTCTATTGCCACTATGTCTTCAATAAAAAGAAAAGGATAAACAAGAAAAGGTAGTCCTAATAGTGTAAAAAACAGATAATGAGAGTTTTTTGAATTCATGCTTAAGTATATCGCTATATTTTCAATGAAAAAATCGGGTACACACAAATATATTTTTTTATTTCAAGATAGCCTAAATCATTTTGATTTTTAGTTAAAGTTTTGTTTTTTAGTTGTTTAAGTTTGTTGGTGGTTGCCTAATAAAAGATAAATTATAACACATTAAATTTTGGATTTCAGACATTTAAATTCATTATGGAATGTTTAGGAAAATGATTTCTGAACACAGGAAATTAAAATAATAATCACTTTAATTCACTTATTTATTTAAAGAAAGGCTTCTTCGGTTAAAATTATCTTATAAACGTAATGTCTGATGTCTGATGTCTGATAAAGTAAAGAATAGAATTTTTGCGTATTAAAAATATAATATTTCAATAAAGAAAGCTTTTAAATATGTTTGAAAGAAAGTTCTATAGAGCTACTTTTCAACCCTAAAAAGCTAATTTAGTTTGAATATCAGGGCAATTATCTTAAAATAAAGTCTTTTATTACGGAAAACCGTATTAAAAATCATGGTTTAATCTTTATGTTCGAAGTGTAATAGGGAAACAATGTTTTAATAAGAACAAAAAATGAAATAATATGGATTTTTTTACATCAGAAATAGAAATTATTATAGCTTGTTTTAGTATTGTTGTTGGTTTTTTATTTAGCATCATTATGACGGGTAAAAACAACAAATTAAAGGCAGAAAATAGAACACTTAATATTAAGTTAAAGAACATGAGATCAGAACTTGCAGACTTTAGTAAAAATAATCTCGTTAAGTCAAGAGGCAAGAATATCCAAACGGGTACTGAAGCAGCTGGTATTACAATGAATTTTTAGAGTTTAGTTAGTAAAGTGGTTTGAAAGTTTTAAAGAAACTAATGCTTTTTACATTTATTATAAAAACCAAACAATTGGTTGGTAGGGGAGAAAAAACAGTCTAAAATTTAAATTAATATCTTTAGAAATAAAGATGTAAATAATTTTTTTTTATTAACTTAGAAATAAGTATTTAAAATAACCCCCATGAAAAAATTATTCTTCTTTTTAACTTTTTTTGTTTTTGCAAGCGTCAATGCACAACGTTTATTTAATGTAAGTGAACAAAATCAACCAGATGTTAAACTGTTTGTTGTAGACGATCCTAATCAAGCCGATTTAAACGTACATGAGGTTAGAAGTGCTGATAAAGCAAAAAATAATGACGGTATTTGGTTTTTTACTAAAAACATAGATCAAGCAGAAAAAAAGGTTTGTTTTGTTAAGGAGGAAAATCAAGCGGACTTAAAAATTCATTTCGTTTCGAATCAAAATGAAGCAGGTTGGATAAACGAATCAAAAAAAAGCTTGTTAAATTAGATAGTTCATCAAAACACATTTAAGAAGATGTATATTTGGTTTTTACACTGCAGATAACAACGAAGAATTTAAAGACAAACGAGCACTCTGTTAAATAAAGTAGATTAAACAAAATAGCTAGTTAGTTGTTTTCTTAATTATTTGCGAACTTATAGAATATTATTTATTCCTGGTAGATCAAACCCGTCTCTATCAGCTAGAAAATTATATCGTTCTCTTTGTATATCTTGAGTTTCTTTGTTTAATGTAGTTATTAAAACAGCCTCTTTATTACTGAAATCCTTTGTCATACAATTGCCAAGAGTATCGAAACATGCTGAATAACCTGTGTAATTTTGATTGTTTAGATCTTTTCCAACCCGATTTACACCAATTGTATAGCTCATATTCTCAATAGCCCTTGATTTCAGTAGTGAATTCCAAGCACTTATTCTTGAATCAGGCCAGTTTGCCACATAAAATAACAAATCGTAGTTACTGGTATTTCTTGACCATACAGGAAAACGTAAATCATAACAAATTAAAGGGCACAGTTTCCAGCCTTTAAAATTGATTATGAGTCGTTTTTTTCCAGCACTATATACTTCATTTTCACCAGCTAAGGTGAATGTGTGTTTCTTATTGTAATATTCGATATCACCATTGGGATAACAAAATAACAATCTATTAAAATATTCAGTTGTTTTAAGATTATTTGTTATTTCCTTGATGATAATACTTCCGGTAATTGCTAAATTTTTTTCTTTTGCTATTTCACGCATCCAAGTAATTGTTTTTCCACTCATACTTTCAGCATTATCTGAAGGATTCATAGTAAAACCAGTAGTAAACATCTCAGGTAAAATAACTAAATCTACATCAAGGGGCAAAGCATGTATTTTTTCTTCAATAGCTTTAAGATTTGATTGTGCATCTTCCCAAAATAGATCAATCTGCATCAATGCTACTTTTAGTGTTGTTGTCATAAAATAATATAATTGCTAAAAAAAACAGTGTAAGCTCTCGTGTAAAACAAAGGTAGTAATCCTTTTTTACCTAGCCAATACCCTTTAACCTATATCAAGTGTTTTTTTATAATTTTAAGAGGTATAAATTTAGAGTCATCCAAAATGAAAATTGTACTTTGGTTTGAGAATATAGAACTATGCAATCTTTTATCAACGATACCTTAGATGAAATATTAAAAACAACGAAAACATTTGAAAATGTGGTATTTATTTTGCCTTCACAAAGAGCGGGTATCTTTGTGAAAAGAGCTTTAAAAAATAAAATAACTACAGGTTTTTTACCCAGTATTATCAATATTGGAGATTTTATTGAAGAAATTTCAGGATTAAAAAAGGCAGACTCTGTTCAACTACTATTTCACTTTTATACGATTTACAAAAAAGAAGAGAAGGAAGCAGATTCTTTTGATACATTTTCTTCATGGGCATATACTGTTTTACAAGATTTTAATGAAATTGACCAACATCTAATTAATCCTCGTGAAATCTTCTTGTATTTACGTGATATTCATCGTTTAAATAAATGGTCTATTTCAGATTCAATTGATGAAACAAGTCTTATGAAAGATCATTTTTCTTTCATGGAAAAATTGTATTATTTGTACGAATTGTTTTATAAGTTTTTAGTATCCAGTGGTTTTGGTTATCAGGGTGTCATATATAGAGAAGCGGTAGCCAAAATAGATGCTTATATCCAGAATATAAAAAATAAGAAATATTTTTTTATTGGATTCAATGCTCTGAATGCAGCGGAAGAACTATTAATTCAAAAAATGTTAGCAGCAAAAAACACGGAAGTATTTTGGGATATTGATAAGGCTTTTTTTGAAAATAATCATCAAGCAGGGAGCTTCATTAGGAAATACAAAGCAAATTGGAAGTTTTATCAAACCAGTTCTATTGGAACGATTACAAATTATTTCTCAAGAACTAAAAATATAAATATAATAGGAGCATCAAAAAATATCACTCAAGTAAAATATGCAGGTGAAATATTATCAAAGTTTTCAAATTATAATGATACAGCTTTTGTAATGGCTGATGAATCTTTGTTACCTATTACTTTGAATTCATTGCCCTCAAATGTAGATGCTGTAAATATAACGATGGGATACCCTTTAAAAGATATTCCTACTACTAGTTTATTGGAAGGGGTATTTCGGCTTTTTTTAAATCAAGAGAAATTCCAAAAGAAAGAAAGTAAATCGTTCTATTATAAAGATGTAATAGCCGTATTAAAACATCCATCACTTTACCAATTACTTTATCAAAATGATAGAAATATTTCGGACGTTTTTTTAGAAGAGATTGTGATTAGTAATAGTACATTTATAAGTTTCGAAAAAATCACTCTATTTTTTAAGGTATTACCCGCCACAGTTAAAGAAATAATTTTGACACTCTTTAAACCATATAAAACAATCGATGGTTTTCTGTCGAGAATAATTATGTTATTACTTGCATTAAAGGATAAAGCTACGGACTTAGAAAAAGAATATCTATTTCGTTTTTATACAGCATTTACGCAGTTGCAAAATTTACATGAAACATTTAACTATATTCAAGATTTAAAAACGTTACAGCAGTTTTTTAAACAATTAATTCAATCGGAGAGTTTATCATTTCAAGGAGAGCCTCTTCAGGGACTACAATTGATGGGGGTGTTAGAAACAAGAGTGCTTGATTTTGAGAATGTTATTGTGACTTCAGTTAATGAGGGAGTATTACCCGGAAATCACCAACAAACATCATTTATACCTTTTGATGTAAAAAAACAATTTGGTCTTCCAACTTACAAAGAAAAAGACGCGTTATTTTCATATCACTTTTTTAGGTTGTTGCAACGTGCAAAAAATATTTATATTTTATATAATACAGAACATGATGTTTTTGGAAGTGGGGAAAAAAGCAGGTTTGTCAAACAATTAGAAATGATACGAAATGATATTAAGGAAGAAATTATCAGTCCAAAGATCGTTACGGTAGTTTCTGGGCAAAAAAACATTTCTAAAACACAAGATGTTTTAGAAGAATTAAAAGAGTTAGCAAAAAAGGGAATATCTCCTTCAGCATTAACAAACTATTTATACAACCCTTTTGCTTTTTACAAACAAAAGATACTTAAAATAAAAGAGTTTGATGATGTAGAAGAAACTGTAGCAGCTAATACGATGGGAACAGTAGTTCATGATACATTAGAAGAGTTATATAAACCATTTGAAGGGAGGTATCTTTCCTTTAGTGACATAACAGTAATGCAGCAAAAAACCAAACAACGAATCATCTTTTATTTTTCTAAGCATTTTAAAAGTGGAGATATCAGTACAGGTAAAAATCGTTTAATTTTTGAAGTTGCAAATCGATTTGTAATTAATTTCTTGAAGCAAGAAAAGGAATTATTGAAGAACAAAGAAAATAAACTAAAGATTATAGCAACAGAACAAACATTGGCAACTGAGATCAATATTAATGGACTTGATTTTCCTGTAAAAATTCATGGTCAAGTTGATCGAATTGATGAGCTTAACGGAGTTACAAGAATTATTGATTATAAGACAGGAAGGGTAGAAAGCACGAATCTAAAAGTGTCTGATTTTGATGGTATTAGAGAGTTGAGGTTTCATAAAGCAATTCAAGTAATGTTATATGCATATTTATACACACAAAATAATCAATATGATTTTTCTAAGGTTTTAGAAGCAGGTATTTATTCATTTAAGAATCTTAAAAAAGGCTTTTTGAAAATGAATTTTTCTACGAATTCAAGAAAACCAGATAGTACTGTAACCGAAGAACGATTAGAAGAGTTTATGGTGGAAATAAAAGAGTATATTAAAGAAATATTTAATTCTGAAATAGATTTTATTGAACCGATTGATTTAAAGTATTAATTTATAGTTTCTTTGTTGAATAGTTTTGAGTTGATATAAAGGTGTTTTTCTAAATTTTTTTAAAAACTATAATCCATGTTTCATTTTCAAAATTGTAACGAGTTAATTCGGAAAAACCAATAATCATATGTGCATTGATTGAACGAGTATTTTTAGTATTAATCTCCGCTATAATATAATTGAAAGTTTCATAAAACACTTTAGCCATATGAGTATATAAGCCCCTAAAAATTCCTTGACCACGAAAATTTTTGGAAATACAAACATACCCATGATCAGGTAATTAGATTTTCCTATTTCTGAAGCATCAATTTTCGAAAACATTGGGACAAGTACAGGAATATTGTCTCAGAATTTTCTTGACATTGATAAGGCATATCCAGCAACAATTCTATCTGATACGGTAATGATATGCGGATGAACATCATGCATAGTTTTTAAAATATCCATATCATGATGAGCAGTCACAAAACCTTGTTCTTTTTTAGTTTCGTCAGTTAAGTTATCCTTTAGGTTTGTAGACTGAAGCATTAAAATTTCAGACAATTCTTTGGTGCTTTCAGTAACTTTATAATTAACCATTTCAATTTGCTTTTAAGGGTGTGCATTTACCCAAACCTCTCCATCAGAGAAGTGTTCTTTTTTCCAAATAGGAACCGTTTCTTTCAGATTGTCAATAGCATACTGGCAGGCCTCAAAGGCAGCCTTTCTGTGAGGAGATGAAACGGTAATAATTACAGGTATCTCACTTATTTTTAATATACCTTTAGCATGATGGATAGCAATTTTAGTAACGCCAAATTTCTCAATAGTACTATTAGCAATTTTCTGCATTTCTTTTAAAGCCATAGGCTCATAGGTTGAAAAATCAAGCTTTTTTACCTTTTTATTATTGGTCGTATTTCTAACGGTTCCAATAAAAATAGCAATACCACCGCATTTAGGATCAGTAACAAAATCATAACAGTCTTGAAAATTCAAAGAATGTGAGGATATTTTGATGTATGTTTTATTCATAATTAGTTCATAAAAATAAATGATTATTTTGTTTATTATTATCTAAAATAGAAAAAAGAAAGTTGTTTAGTGATTTAAGTACAAATGTTAAATTTAGAGTGGGTTAAATGCAAAATATGGTTTGTTTTAAAATAATTTGATAGTTCATATTAATTAGATTTTTATATGATTATAAATAATTACATTTGTTGGAAAATGAAAAGAATGAAAGCCAAATAGGTGTTTTTTACGCTAATTCTGATCTTAATTAGGAAGCTTTCAAATAAATATAATCACTACAATATGAAAACACTTGACAATTTTAATTTTAAAAATAAAAAAGCACTTATTCGTGTTGATTTTAATGTTCCATTAAATGATGCTTTTGAGGTAACAGATATAACAAGAATTCAAGCAGCAAAGCCAACGATTACTAAAATTTTAGAAGACGGAGGAAGTTGTGTTTTGATGTCACATTTGGGACGTCCAAATGGAGTTGAGGATCAGTTTTCTCTGAGACATATTGTTCATAAAGTAAGTGAAGTTTTAGGTGTTAAGACTCGTTTTGTAAATGATTGTATTGGTAGTCAAGTTAATGAAGCTGTTAGTAATATAGTGGCTGGTGAAGTGTTACTTCTTGAAAATTTACGTTTTTATGAAGAGGAAAAAGCAGGAGACACAGGTTTTGCTGAGCAACTTTCTGGATGGGGTGATATATATGTAAACGATGCTTTTGGTACAGCTCATAGAGCGCATGCCTCAACGGCAGTTATCGCACAATACTTCGAAGGGAACAAATGTTTTGGAAATTTATTAGCGCAAGAGATTGAGAGTATTGATAAGGTTTTAAATAACTCAGAAAAACCAGTAACTGCTATTTTAGGTGGAGCAAAAGTATCGTCTAAAATTGGAATTGTTGAAAATATTATTGAAAAGGTAGATCATATTATTATTGGTGGAGGAATGACCTTTACTTTTGTGAAAGCTTTAGGAGGAAAAATTGGAAACTCATTAGTTGAAGATGATAAGTTAGATTTGGCACTTGATATTTTAGAAAAAGCGAAGAAAAACAATACTCAAATTCATTTACCAGTTGATGCAGTAATTGCAGATGCTTTTTCAAATGATGCAAATACACAAACAGTGAATACAAATGAGATTCCAGAAGGGTGGATGGGGCTAGATGTTGGGCCAAAAACATCGGAAAATTTTGCGAAAGTTTTAACTAATTCAAAAACTATTTTATGGAATGGGCCGTTAGGTGTATTTGAAATGGATAATTTTTCTAAAGGAACTACTGAGTTAGGCAATGCGATTGCTGAATCTACTCAAAATGGCGCTTTTTCACTAGTAGGCGGAGGCGATTCTGTAGCTGCAGTAAAGCAATTTGGTTTTGCAGATAAAGTAAGTTATGTGTCAACAGGAGGGGGAGCAATGTTGGAAAGTTTAGAAGGAAAAGTGCTTCCAGGAATCAATGCAATCTTAAAATAAAAATAGAAATGAAGTACATAACCTTACCGAATACAGATATAAAAGTCTCTAAAATTTGTCTTGGAACAATGACCTGGGGAAATCAGAATACCGAAACCGAGGGGCATGAACAAATGAGTTACGCTTTGGATCAAGGTGTTAATTTTTTTGATGTAGCTGAACTATATCCCGTACCAGCTAATGCTAAAACATATGGTGATACGGAGAGGATTATTGGGACTTGGTTTAATAAAACAAATAATCGGGATAAAGTAGTTTTAGCTACAAAGATAGCTGGATCAGGAGATTATACAGCTCACATACGTAAGGATGGTTTTAGTAAAAAAGCAATTAAAGAAGCGGTTGAAGGTAGTTTAAAACGTTTACAGACAGACTATATCGATTTGTATCAATTACATTGGCCAGAAAGAGGAGTGAATTGCTTTGGAGTACGTGATTATCCCTATAAGACATCTGCAAAAGAGGCAGAAAATCATTTAGAGATATTAGAAACATTAAATGATTATGTAAAACAAGGAATTATAAAGCATATTGGCTTGTCTAATGAAACTCCATGGGGAACTATGAAGTATTTACAAGCTTCAGAACAGCACAATTTACCAAGACCAGTAACGATACAAAACTCATACTCATTGATACACCGTGCTTATGAGTATGGAATGTCAGAGGTGTCATTGCGAGAGAATATAGGATTATTGGCCTATTCTCCTCTTGCTTTTGGAGTTTTATCTGGTAAATATTTAGGAGGTAATAAACCTCAGAATGCTAGGGTAACATTGTTTCCAAATTATAATAGATACTCTTCTTCTCAATCATTAAGGGCTGTTGAAAAATATCAAGAAATCGCTCAAAAAAACGATTTAACATTAGTAGAATTATCCTTGTCTTATGTTAATCAATTACCGTTTGTAACAAGTAATATAATTGGCGCAACGAAAATGAGTCAATTAAAAGAAAATATTAATTCAATACATATTGAATTATCAAAAGATATTTTAAACGAAATTGAATCAGTACATCGCTTGATGCCTAATCCTGCTCCATGATATACTAAAAATATAAAATTAAAAAGGCAAGAACTAAATTCTTGCCTTTTTAATTAGTATCCAATTTTTTTACGAATTCTTTGTAAAACTTCTTGAGCAACTTCCCTGGCTTTGTCTGCCCCGATACTTAAGGCTTTATCAATTTCATGACGATTTTCCATGTAATAATTATACTTCGCTCTAATATCAGCAAAATCATCAATTATTAATTCGTAAAGAGCCTGTTTTGCATGTCCGTAACCATAATTGCCACCTTCGTAATTGGCTCTCATTTCTGCGATCTGTTTTTCATTCGCTAATAACTTATACAAGGCAAAAACATTATCTGTATCTGGATTTTTAGGTTCTTCTAAAGGAGTACTATCCGTTTGAATTCCCATGATTTGTTTTCTTAATTTTTTATCCGGTAAGAAAATGTTGATAACGTTGTTTCTAGACTTACTCATTTTTTCACCATCAATACCAGGAATTAACTTTGTTTCTTCGTTGATTTTAGCTTCAGGTGGAACCAAAGTTTCTCCAATAATATTGTTAATTCTGTTGGCTACATCACGAGAGATTTCCAGATGCTGTAATTGATCTTTACCTACGGGAACAACCTCTGCATCGTATATTAAAATATCAGCAGCCATTAACATAGGGTAGGTAAATAAACCAGTATTTACATCGGCTAAACGATCCGCTTTATCCTTAAAACTGTGCGCTAAGGTTAATCGTTGGTATGGGAAATAACAGCTCAAGTACCAAGATAATTCAGTAACCTCAGGAATGTCACTTTGACGATAAAATACCGTTTTATTAATGTCAATACCACAGGCAAGCCAAGTTGCAGCAACGCTATAGGTATTCTCACGCAGTTGCTCTCCTTCTTTAATTTGTGTTAAAGAGTGCATATCTGCAATAAAAATAAAAGATTCATTGTTAGAGTCGTTTGCCATTTGAATTGCTGGTAAAATAGCTCCCAATAAATTTCCTAAGTGTGGTGTTCCTGTACTTTGAACTCCTGTTAAAATTCTCGCCATGGATTTTTATGTAAAATTATTCAATCTTATTAATCTAAGAAAATAAGCAAACAAATTTTAGATTAAAAAACTAACAAAATTCTTTGCTACTATATTTCTGAGGTTCTCTATTCTTTTGCATTAAAAGAAGATGAGCAAAAGTAAGCTTTAAATTTATCAAACAAAAGAAATTACTACATTCGCAATTATGATACACTATTTAAAAGTACCATTTTTGTTAATTTGGAGAGCATGGTTTTATATTCTAATGTTCAGTACGATATTACTAATGACACCTGTACTTCTGGTATTAACAACTAGAGAAAAATATTATCCCGCTTTTTGGAAGGTCATCAGAGGATGGTCTTTTGTATTAGTATACGGCATGGGGTTTCGTTTGCATATAGAGCGAGAAGAGTACATTAAAAGAAATAAGAGTTATTTATTTATTGCAAACCATACTTCTTTAATAGATCCTTGGATTATGATTATTTTGAGTAAAAACCCAATAGTTTTTGTAGGAAAAAAAGAGCTTGTAAAAATTCCCGTTTTTGGGTTTTTCTATCGCAAAGTTGTTATTATGGTTGATCGAGAGTCTGATAAAAGTAGGAAACAAGTATACCAAAGAGCAAAGCAAAAACTAACGGATGGAATGAGTATTGGTATATTTCCTGAAGGACTTGTACCTGAAGAAAAAATAGTATTGTCCCCTTTTAAAAATGGAGCTTTTAGTTTGGCAATTGAGTTTAAAACTCCTATTGTTCCGCAAATTTATTTTGATTGCAAAAGATATTTTTCTTGGAATATTTTTAAGGGAGGACCTGGCGTTATAAGAATTAAGCAAGCTTATTTTATAGAAACAGAAGATAAAGAAATTAAGGATAGAAAAATTCTCAGAGACCAAGTATATGATCTTATTTTTCATGAACTAAATACTGATGAAAAATATATGAGTGATACATTAAAAGTCATTTAGTGTTTTTTATTAAAATCAAAATAATATTTACTTCTTTTTCTTTATTTAAGTGTCTCATTTTTAAATATTAAATAAAAATAGTATATTTATCGATTCTACTTATGAAAACGTTTTTTAAAATAAAGTAAAAGCCAACCTCGAATAATGTATTGTTCGGTACAATACTGTTTGTGCTGTATTGTAAACGAATCTTATTTGCTCCCCCCTGCATTAAAGTAGTCTTAACTAAGTATAATATAGATGAGTGAATGTATGATAAAGATTGTTTTGATTGATGATACTAATGATGCCGTAGAGACATTTAAGGAAAGTTTAAGGAGATGGAACCCAAATGAAAATTTTGATATTATAAAATGTACTAATTTTTCAAATGCATTAAATGAGATAAAAAAAGTTAATCCTGATGTGGTTTTTTTAAAAAGTCGAAAAATTGCTCAAAAAGAACTTAATTTTATAGATAGCTTGCCAAAAAAAGAATTTCATTTAATTATTTCATTAGTAGTTGGTTATGGTGATTGGAATCCTGTTAGGTTAACTGATTTACCTTTAACAGGAAGAACTGAGAATACTAACTTAACTTATCAGTCAGTAGATAAAATAAATATATCAGCAGATGGGAAGGTTTATTTTCTGAATAGAAGCGATGTTATTTATTTGAAATCTGATAAAAGTTATACGACAATTTTTCTTTCAAGAAAACGAAAAATTGTAGCTTCAAAAACGTTGAAAGAAATTCAAAAAAAATTTATATTTCCAGAATTTTATAGAGTTCATAATTCTTATGTTATCAACCTCAATCATATTGTAGAATACAATCGAGGTTTAAGTGAATTAACTTTAAGCGATGGTACCGTTGTGAGTGTTAGTAGGCGAAAGAAAAACCAGCTTCTGGAAATACTACAATTAGAAAGAAAGTCTTAGTCTTATTTAAAAAAACAGTTGTTAAGTTATTAATTACCAGATATTGTTCGATTTGAGTTGTTTGTTTAAATTCTTCTTCCAAACATAAAAATACTAAAAAACAAGCTATGATCTTTTGTAATTTAGGGGCATCAAAATTAAGGGATTGTGATTTTTAGGGGGAATTCACAGTTTTATTTGGGGAAAGATCAAAAGAGAATTTGATCTTTTCTTTTGTTATGGTTAATTTGTAAAATATGTATTAGGAGGTTACTTCAAAACCAAAATTACCATTTGTTAAATGGCAACTTACTTAAATTTGAGTTATAATATTTTTCATCACCTGTTACTTCTTCTGCTAACCAGTTAGGTTTTATGAAGGGCTCGTTTTCTGAATTAAGTTCAATTTCAGCAACAATCAACCCTTTATTATTTCCTAAAAAGACGTCTACTTCGTATATGTGTGATTCAACTTGTACAAGATATCTTATTTTTTCAATTATACCTTCTTCACATAAATCTAACAAATTTTCAGCATCGGAATAATTTATTTTTTTTTCCCATTCAAAACGAGTTGTACCTTCTATATTTGAGGGGCCTTTTATAGTTAATAATCCAATATTATTTTTTAATCTAACTCGAACAACGCGCTCTTTGTTAGAATTCAAAAAACCTTGTTTTATATGTGTTTTTTTAAATGATTGATTTTCAAAATCTTTTGAAGAGACTAAAAATTTACGTTCAATTTCAAAGGTCATTAAAGTTTAATTTTTGCAAATTTAATACTTTTAGTACCAACAATAGTATTTTTAAATTATAACAAATAAATCATAATAATTGAATCACATAAATTAAAGAATTTTTAATATAAATTTTTATATTGAAGTAAATACTAAAATTAAATTATCAAGTGAGGAGCATACTATTGTTTTTTCTATTTTTTTATAGTAACATGTTCTTTTCTCAAACAGACTTTTCCGATAGCTGGGAAGACTTATTTTCTTATTCTAATGTAAAGAAAATTGTCAAAGCGGATACAAGTATATATGCTTTGACTGATAACGCAATATTTGTATACGACGAAGCTTCTAAAGAAATTAATAAAATATCTTCAATTCATGGATTGTCTGGAGTTATTACTTCAGCATTGCATTATAGTCGTTCTCAGAATCAGTTGGTAATTGGCTATGAGAATGGATTACTTGAAGTTGTTGATAAAGATGGAAGTATAACAGTATTGCCACAGATTGTTAATTTTAATCAGATTGGAGAGAAAAGAATTAATGATATTTTTGAATATAAAAGCAAACTTTACTTAGCAACATCATTTGCTATTATAGAATATGACTTAGTAAAGTTAGAATTTGGAGATACATATTTTATCAGAGCAGGTTCATCTGATTTGAATATACACCAGATTGTTATTAATCATAATAAAATCTATGCGGCTACAGAGGATGGTATCTATTTGGCGAACATAAATAATTCTAATTTAATAGATTTTAATAATTGGTCTAGGGTATTTAGTGGCAACTGTAGCAGCATAACAGTTTTTAATAATTTTGTTTATTTTTCAAGAGAAAAGGAGCTATTTAGAGTTCAAGACTTAGCCATTAACCTTTTGGAAACTTTCACAGAGGAAATTTTAGCTGTAAGAAGTTTTGATAAAAGTATGACAGTTTCATTTGACAATACTGCGGTCGTTTACAACAATCTGATGGAGGTGTCAAAACAAATAAAAGCTAGTGATCAGTTTAATTTTCAAATAAATGAAGCTTTTGAATGGGGAGGGAATGTTTTTTTGGGAACTAAAAATCATGGTGTTTTAAAAACGTTAAAAGGAAATACTTTTCAAGAAATCCATCCGCAAGGACCGATGTATAATGATATTTTTTCAATGGATGTTCATAATAATAATTTATGGCTTGTTTATGGAGGCTACGATTTAACGTATACACCTTCTGGAAGCAGAAAAGGTTTTTCTCATTTTAATGGGCAGACCTGGACAAATTACCCTAATAATTCTAACATCGCTTTTCCAGACTTAGTGTCGGTCAATATTAACAAAAATGAAGAAAGTTCTATTTTTATTTCTTCTTTTGGTGATATTAGCGGAAGTGAAATTAACTCCCCGTTGACAGGTGGGTTATTGAATGTCAAAGAGGGGCGAGTTAATACTTTTTATAATCAGTTAAATAGTTCTCTTGAGGATATAGTAAAGAATGAATTGAACAGAGTAACAATTCGCGTAAGTGGATCAGTTTTTGATAGTCAAGGGAATCTATGGATGACTAATGTAGGAGTATCAAATAGACTAAAAAAGTTGTCATTTAATGGAGAATGGCTTGGTTATGATATTGATTTGGAGGTGGATGCAAATAAAATAGGACTAAATGAAATTGATGTTGATCAATTTAATAATATATGGATTGGTACAAGGGCAAATGGACTTCTCGTTTTTAATGAAAATAATCTTTCAAAAAAAGCGTTAATAGCTGAAGTTAATAAAGGTAATTTACCTAGCAATAATGTTAGAACATTTCGAATAGATAGAAGTGACCGAATATGGATTGGTACCTCTATTGGACTTACAGTATTTAATAATGCATCTGGTATTTTTGATGAAAGTATTTATAATTCTGAACCAGTTGTTATTTTAGACGATGGTATTCCTAAAAAATTATTAGGTGACCAAACGATTAATACAATCGAGATAGATGGAGGAGATAATAAATGGTTTGGTACAGAAACAGGTGGAGTTTTATATACAGATCCAAGCGGTGAAAATACATTAGCTTCTTTTAATAAAGATAACTCTCCGTTGCCTTCCAATAGAATTATAAAAATAAAGGTGGACGATGTAACGGGTAAAGTATATTTTTCAACAGATAAAGGAATGGTAGTTTATAAAAGTGAAGTTGTTCCTTATGGAACGCATTTGGAAGAGGCTTATGCATACCCTAACCCGTCATTAATGAAGGATGCTACTGTGACTATTACGGGTAGAAAAGGAAAAAATCTGCCAAGAGGTACTAATATAAAAATAGTAGACGCATCTGGAAATCTAGTTTTTGAAACAAATGTTTTAGAAGGACAAGAATTTGGAGGAGGAAGAGTTAGATGGAATAAGCGTAACTTGGCTGGTCAGAAGGTAGCCTCAGGAGTATATATCATATTGCTTTCTAATAAAGATAATACAGAATCAACAACCACTAAAATAGCTATTATAAACTAATGCCAATCGTAAAAACTAAAGCAATTGTATTCGGGGCCATTAAGTATAGAGATACAAGTCTAATTGTAAAATGTTTTACTCTGGAGGAAGGGATGAAAACATACATTGTAAAAGGCGTTTTAAAATCGAAAAAAGGAAGGCTTAAAATAGCCTATTTTCAACCCTTAACTCAATTACAAATCGAAGCAAGCCACAATCATAAAAATGTCTTGAATACTATAAAAGAGGCGCAAGTTATATATCCATATAACAGCTTGCATGTCTCCGTTATTAAACAAACTATAATTCTATTTTTATCGGATATTCTCTCAAATATTATAAAAGAAGAAGAAAAAAATATGCCGCTATATATTTATATAGAAACAGCAATGCGTTGGTTGGATACTAATGATAAGGTAGCCAATTTTCATATCGTTTTTTTGATTAATATATCAAAGTATTTAGGTTTTTATCCAGATATGAGTAACATTGATAAAATAGGTTTTGATTTATTAGAAGGAAGTTTTACCGATAAAAAATATCAGCGCTCAGGGATATATGATCTTGAATTAGTTCTTTTCAAAAGAGTTTTAGGCATAAATTTTGATAAATTAAATGAGCTCTCGTTAAATAAAAATGAAAGACAAATTGTACTCAGGACAATGATAAGATATTTTGAATTACATTTGGATGGTTTTAGAAAACCAAAGTCGCTAAGTATTTTAGAAACAGTGTTTAACTAATTAGATAATGAAAGAATTAGTATTTATCATATTTTTATTCTTTGCTTGTTTAGTTTTTTCTCAAAAAATAACAGTTTTTGATGCAGAAACAGGAAAGCCAATAGAATCAGTTGTGGTATTCAATAAAGAAAAATCAAAATCGGGAATAAGTGATGAAAATGGTATTATTGATATTACAGAATTTTCTAAAAGAGAGTTATTACTTTTTTCGCACGTAACTTATGCCGAACATCAAGTTAGAAAGGAGATAATTCTAGCAAATTATAATAATGTCTATTTATCTAAGCACTCGGAACAATTAGATGAAGTTGTACTTTCTGTATTTAGAAGCAAAGAGAAAAGAAATAGAATTGCAGAACAAATAGCATTAATTACTAGTAAAGACATAGCGAAAGTTTCTCCTCAAACTTCGGCAGATTTATTGGCAAGTATACCTGGAATTAAAGTGCAAAAGTCTCAGTCTGGTGGTGGAAGTCCTGTACTAAGAGGTATGGAAAGTAATAGAGTATTATTAGTGGTAGATGGTGTTCGCTTGAATAATGCTATTTACAGAAAAGGACATCTACAAAATTCTATAACTGTATCTCCAAATATACTTGATAGAACAGAAGTGGTTTTTGGTCCTTCTTCAGTCATTTATGGCTCAGATGCTTTAGGAGGAGTTATTCATTATGTTACAAAAACACCAAAACTATCAAAAAATAATGCTGTAGTAAAAGGAGGATTGTTTTCAAGATATAGTTCGGTAAATACTGAAACAACAAATACAATATCAGCGGAATTAAGATTCAAAAAATGGGCATCATTTACAAGTGTTTCTCATAGTAATTTTGATGATTTAAGAATGGGAACAACTAGATCACATGGTTTTGATGATTGGGGTAAAGTTCCATCGTATTCTGACAACTTGAATGGGAACTATGAAGAGGCTCCAACGGTAAACGACAATCAAAATGTACAAAGAAATACGGGATTTAATCAAACGGATGTTCTTCAAAAGTTCTTTGTACCATTATCTAAGCGAACAGATTTAAAGGTAAATATTCAATATTCGACATCTTCAAATATTCCACGTTTTGATAGATTAACTGTTTTGAAAGGAGAGAGTTTAAAATTTGCAGAATGGTATTATGGTCCTCAAAAAAGATTATTAATTTCTCCGCAGTTAGAAATTAATCCTAAGAAAAAATGGCTAGAAAAAGGAGTAGTCACCTTGGCTTATCAAAATATTGAAGAAAGCAGAATTCAAAGAAAATTCGGAAGTCTAGATAAGTCTTTTCGAGAAGAAAATGTAAGGGTATTTAGTGTAAATGGTGACTTTAAAGCGCTATTAGCAAAGAAACGTAATTTGGAGTACGGTTTTGAGATGGTGTATAATGATGTTTATTCTAATTCTTACGGAAAAGTGTTGAATATAGTTGATGGAGTGATTCAAGGGTTCAATGGCGATTTTGCCGTTCAATCAAGATATGCCGATGGAGGAAGTTCGTATTTTAGTTCAGCTTTGTATTTAGGTTATAGACAAGATTTAAATAGTAAATCAACACTAAATACAGGGGTGCGTTTAACCAACACAAACTTAACGGCAAAGTGGCTTGATGAGCAATTTATTCAATTACCTAATAATGATATAGTCCTGAATAACAAGGCCTTAACAGCAACGATTGGTTATGTATATAAACCTAATAGAACATGGCAATTAAATGCTCTTTTATCTTCAGGTTTCAGGTCTCCAAATATTGATGATGTAGGAAAGGTAAGGGAAAAGAATGGGAATGTTACTGTTCCAAATATTGATTTAAAACCAGAGTACGCTTATAATGCTGAAATTGGTATTCAGAAGTATTTTAACGATCGTAAATTTAGAGTAGGAGCAAATGTATATTATACTTTGTTGAATAATTATATTTATAGAACTCCATTTGATTTAACTATAAATAGCGAAGCCAAGACAGGTTCAGAAATTGAATTTGACGGGGAAATAGGAAACGCTGTTGCCAATGTGAATAAAGGAAGTGCATATATAACGGGTTTTACTATTAGTTACGAGGGTAAATTATATAAAAATTTAAAAACATCTGGTTCTGTAACTTATACAAAAGGAGAGAGTTATGATTTGAAAGAGCCAATGTCATCGATTCCTCCATTATTTGGTAACTTTGAGTTAAATTATACTGATAATAGTTTCGAAGCAGGGGCAAACCTTATATTCAATGCTAAAAAGCATATTAAAGATTATAATATCAGTGAAGGAATAGATAATCATGAAGAAACCCCAGTAATAAACCCAGATGCTAAAGATGAGGTTGCTAAGTATTATGGAAGCCCGAGTTGGATGACAGTAGGAGTATTTGGTAGGTATATAGTCTCAGATAGTTTTACACTGCAAGGAAATATTATGAACCTTTTCGATGAGCATTATAAAGAATTTGCTTCAGGAATTTCTGCGCCAGGAAGGAACTTTTCAATAGCTTTGCAAGTAAATTTATAATTCAAATGATCAATTTTTTTAAAATCATAAGTCTTTTGGAAGGACTTTCTTATATTCTGTTACTTTTTATAGCGGTTCCAATTAAGTATTTGCAAAACAATCCTGAATATGTTAAAATCCTAGGAATGCCTCACGGGTTATTGTTTGTTGTTTATATCCTCTTGGCTATTATGTTGAAATATGAATTAAATTGGAAGGGTAAGGACTTTTTAATGGTCTGCTTTTTATCAATTTTACCTTTTGGAACTTTTTTTGTTGGTAAATATTTAAAAGATAATTCTTAAAAGAAATTTCCCTTCACAAAGAAGTCGATTATCCACCGCTTACAGGAGGTATTATAGCAACAATATCATTGTTTTGTAGCTGCTTTTTGTCATCTGCATATGCTTCATTTATAGCAATAGCAAATGAACTGAGTTTATTCATTTCTGGAAATTCAGAAACTAAGTATTTCCTGAATTGAGCTACTGAAATTTCTTTGTCAAATACTAATTCAGAAATGGGATTAACGATCTCGCTTGCTGCACCAAATGCTAGTAGTTGGATTTTCATGATCATAAATTGATAAAAAATTGCGTTGAAATCTAATCGAAATTTTCAACGCATATTTCACGTTTTAAAATACTTTCTTTTCATTAAAGATAAAAGTCAAAGATAGTTATTACGATTTTTCTTTTCTCAAGAAGGTAATCATTTTGTCAGGAAAATCAGTAAATCCTCCATCAATATTGGCCTCAAAAAATAATACATGCATCATCTCTTCAAAAGATGTGAAGTCTTCAAGTTGATCGTGTCTAAAGGTATATGGGTGAACGAATAAATTAAGATTGTGGGCTTTGTTGATTAGGTCTGTGAATATCCATTTTCCATTTTCTTTTTTGTCTAGAATTTGTTTGTACCATGGACCAATACCGTTTGCATAAGAAGAAAAATAGTCTAACCGCTTTATTTTTTCAGTAGATTCGATCAATTGAACAAGTAAAAGTTTGGATTTTAATACCATCCGAGTTCGTTCTAATTCTTTGGCATCAAAGCATTGTAGAATGCATTTGTCTTCTTCTGTTTTGTAATCATACGAAGAAAGAATATCAAGCGTAATTTTAGTGATATCTTTCCCGTTTTTATAATGAAAATTAGGATTTTTAATTTCAGGATAAATTCCAACAAAATTGCCTGTACTATAATTCAGGCCTTGAATTAATTCAATTTCCTGTTGCAATGAATGTAGTTTAAAAGAGGCTTTATTTTTAGGAAAACGATTTGGGTAAAGTTGTGCTCCTGTGGTAGGATTGAATCGTTCGCTTACTTGTAGCTGTAACAATTCATTAAAAGTAAAATCAATCACATAATAACGACCGTCTTCTCTTTTTCTATTTGGGAATATTCGGGCTACATTAGTTACATCATCAAGATAAATATCGTGAATAACAATAGGAACATCATCTTTACTTAAAACCAAATCTTGTTCAATATAGTCAGGAAGCATGGCGTAAGCCATTGCTTTGGCTTCCATTGTATGTTCTGGTAAATAGCCAGAGGCACCTCTGTGGGCGATTACTATTTTAGAATTCATCTTATTATTTATGTTTTCTTACAATCAACACCGAATAATATAAGGTATTAGATTGCAAATGATAATCTTTTTAACAGACATAAAATTCTTTTAAAAGACATTACTATATGTATACAAATGTAATCGAATGGATTAAAAGATAATAATTGGACGTCTTCGATTGTTGACACTAAATTAATAGGGAAATTACATTATACGTTTTTTAATTTTTAATTAAGAATGTTTTTAAAAAACACCTCTTTACCAAAAAGCTTTATATTTTAATTAGAGCAGCGTATAAACAATATAGTAAATCATGCAATATGTACTTATTGTTTTTAAGATAAAGAGGCGTATTTTTTCTAGCAATTTTCCCCTACGATAATCAATGACTGTGATGAGTCATACCAAATGATTTATACGTTTTTAGTTGTTAATCGTTCTTATAAAACCCCATTGAACTTGATAATGCGTTTTTAAAATATTGATATTACATTTCATAAAGCTTTTGGTTTTCGGTATCAAATGTATGTAATAATCTACATACTGACTCATTTAATAGAATGCCTACTTAACTGAATAAGCACGCCGAAAATAAAACTTACTGAAAATTAGTTTGTTAAAATAATAAATCGGTATGCCGATAGATATGTTTAGGTATCCCGAGTATTTAAAAATTAGCTCTTTTTAGATCTAAAAAAGTTATTAACCCTTTCTTCGATTTATTTGAAACACCTAAAGATTTATATATTGCAGTAGTATGAGTTGTAAATGTACTACGAGAGATATTTAATTTTTCAGAGAGATCAGTGTATGATTTTTCAGGATTTTTATAGATCTCAATTATAATCTCTTTTTGCCTCTTGGTAAGATTAAAATTTAGCTCATCCAAAAACTTAAAATCTACTTTTCTATTTCCGTATCGTTTTATCCATAAGGTCTGATAAAAAAAGAATGAACTTAAAGAAATATACCCAATATTATAGATACCTCTTTCCAGAGGTTGGTTGTTTTCAAAAACAATCAATACAATGGGAAATGTAAACAAACTTATAATAGCAATCAACCCCGAATATGATTTCATTTTTAAATAAGTACTCCAAGTTTTATAACTTGAATTAACCATCCAGATTCTAAACTTATAGAACCAGTAGAATGATATTCCAATGGGATATACAAAGAATATAATTCTGCAGATTGATAGATCATTTGTGATGGAGTATAAACATACAAAGCTAACGATATACCAACCACAGAATCCTGTTATAATTCCTCTTACCATACCCTTACTAAATATTTTAATATTATGTGCATAATGTATGTAATAGAAAGAGTAGCAGGAAGCCAAAATTCCGATTGCAAAAGTTATATAATATTGTGATCGAATATCTGTAATAAAACTTCTATTAGGTATAAGTCCATTGGAAATATTATAAAATAGACACAAAATTGATAATATGGTGTATTTGAATCCGAGTTTACTTTTTTTTGAAATAATAAAAAAGAGGGATAATAAAAGTGCAATTATTTGTGCGATAATAAGACTAAATGTCAAAGGATGTAAGTTGGTTCCAAACATTATATTTTCTTTTTCAATATATAAAGAGTTATTTCAAGTTCTTTGTGAACATTAACGATATCAAACCCTAATTTTTTGTATAAGTTTAAGTTTCTTTCATCGGAAGTTTCTAAGTAAACAATATTGTAGTTATGATAATAATTTATTGCTTCTTTAATAATTTTTGAACCAATTCCATTCCCTTGATAATCGTTGTAAACTCCTACGTAATACAGATGTAAAAAATCCTCATTGGGATGATTTTTGTTTATAGCTTTTTCGCGTTGTAATACATTTCTTACATTCTTTATTCCGAGTATATTAAAAAATAAGTTTAATTTCCAAAAAAGAAAAAGTAGATTGATTTTTAAAGTCTTTTTTTTCTCCTTTTTGTTGGTTAGCATTAATAAACAAGCTTTATTATTATCTGATAAAAAAACATCGCCGTTATAATAAGCATTGATTAAAAAGAATTTCATTAGGTTTCTGATTCTTTTTAATTTGTTTTTTCCATTTCTTGTAACGTTTATTATGGATTTATTTTTCTGAAAGGAATTAGTGAGTATATCAGTAACAAGCTCAAAATATTCAGGAGAAACTTTTTTCATTTATTAGTTTTTTCGGTTTGAACGGGCGAAATTACTTAATTTACTGGAAAAATATTATGCTATTTTTTTAAAAGAATATTTAGTTATTCTGATAATATTGTAATTAATACTATCAATGGCGAAAGGTTCACTATTTTTTTGCAATTTATTTAAATAATATAAGTCATTACTCTTGTTTTTATTGTGCTTTTTGACAAGTAGCCTGAGTCAATTCCATTTGAAATGGTATGGTAGTTTTAGAGTGTCTAAAACCAATTAAGCGTTATTTTTTTCATTAACTTAAAATAAGTTAATAGTAAAAACTTAAAAAAGTATAACCTAGTAATGAATAGTTTGTATAAAACAAGAGTTAGTATTTTTTGCGATTCAGTATTATTAAATAACAAAAATTGCTAATTAAAAAGCAACATCTTTTTTAAAGATGTTGCTTTAATATTTTTTAGTAATCCAAAATTTAAGGATTACAGTTTATAAAGGAGCACGAACTAATAAGCTCTTTTGTCATTTCCTTCGTAAAAATTAATAAATGCCTGGTTCACGACTCTATGGCCACCGTTTGTTGGATAATCTCCTGTAAAGTACCAGTCTCCTAAATTATCTGGACAGGCTTTATGCAATCCATTGACTGATTGATATATAACCTCTACTTCTGATTTGATTTCTGGAGTTTTTAACATTTCGGCAATTTTACCTGATATTTGTTCATCTGTGAAGGGAGCATAAATTTCTTTCACGTAATTTATAATAGCATTATCATCATTGTTTTTTTGATCAATACATTTCTGATAAACATCATAAACTATATGATATTGATTCGTTTCTTTAAGAAGCTCTAAAGCTGCTTTAAAGGCAATAAAATCACCAATTTTAGCCATGTCAATACCATAACAATCAGGGTACCGTATTTGTGGAGCAGAGGATACAATAACGATCTTCTTCGGTGCTAGTCTATCCAGTATCTTAATAATACTCTTTTTTAAAGTAGTTCCTCTAACGATACTATCATCTATAATTACTAAGTTGTCTGAAGGTTTAACTACGCCATAAGTAACATCATAAACATGAGCAACTAGATCATCTCTACTACTATCATCTGTAATAAAGGTTCTTAACTTGGCGTCTTTAATGGCTATTTTTTCAAAACGAGGCCTTGCTGATAAAATCTCGGTTACTTTTTCTTTTGAAAGTTTTCCTGCTCCAGCTAAAATAGCATCTGTTTTTTGTTTGTTTAAAACATCCTCAGCAGCTTCCATCATTCCAAAAAATGATGTTTCAGCAGTATTGGGAATATAAGAAAAAACAGTGTTTTTAATGTCTTGATTTATAGACTTCAATACGTCTGGAAAAACATATTTACCAAGATTTTTTCGTTCAGTATAAATGGAAGCATCACTGCCTCTAGAAAAGTAAATTCTTTCAAAAGAACACGATTTCTTTGGCTTTTGCTCTAAAATTGGAGCCATGGTTGTCTTACCACTTTTTTTAATAATTAAAGCATGTCCTCTTTCAATTTCTTTAATAGTGTCGATATTTACATTAAACACAGTTTGGATAACAGGACGCTCAGAAGCCACTACAACAACTTCGTCATCTTGATAGTAAAATGCAGGACGAATTGCAGAAGGATCTCTAAATACAAAAGCATCTCCATGTCCTAGCAAGCCAGCCATAGCATATCCACCATCCCAGTTTTTTGATGATCTTTTTAAAATACGTTGCAAATCTAAGTTCTCTTCAATAAAAGGGGAAGAGTCTTTTTTATTAAGCCCGGCTTTTTTTGCTTCAATATATGTGTCAGCCACCTCATCTTCTAAGAAATGACCTATCTTTTCCATCACAGTTACAGTATCAGTAGATTCTTTTGGATGTTGCCCTAGCTCTATTAGTTCTTTCATTAACTGACTAGAGTTTGTCATATTAAAGTTTCCTGCTACTATCAAACTTTGATGACGCCAGTTACTCTGACGCAAAAAAGGATGTACATTTTCAATACTATTCCCTCCAAAAGTTCCATAACGAACATGACCAAGGAAAAGATTTCCAATATATGGCATGTTTTCCTCTTGCCATTGAATATCGTCAGTTTTATCAGGGTTTTTTTCAAAAATACCATTAATTCGTTCATTTATTTGTCCAAATATATCTTGAATAGGTTGGGTTTTATTTGAACGAATTCTGCTAATGTATCTAGTACCAGGTTCAACATTAAATTTAATACTAGCAATTCCAGCACCGTCTTGCCCACGATTGTGCTGCTTTTCCATTAATAAGTACATTTTATTTACACCGTAAAAAGCAGTACCATATTTTTCTTTGTAGTATTCTAGGGGTTTTAATAATCGCACTAAAGCAATCCCACATTCATGTTTAATAGCATCACTCATTATTTAAAAAGTGTTTAGTTGTGTTTTCTTATATTTTTTAAATAAAAAAATCCGCAGTTAACCCGCGGATTCATTTTATGATAGTTCGATATCAAATTGTGTTAACTCTTTAAATGCTTGCAAACGATGCAGCACTTCTTTTTTTGTTAGCTTTTCCATTCGTTCAGTTCCAAATTTTTCAACACAAAAAGAGGCTAAGTTTGATCCGTAGATTATAGCATTTTTCATGTTTTCAAATGATATGTCTTCTGTTTTTGTTAGGTAACCACAAAAACCACCAGCAAATGTATCTCCAGCACCTGTTGGATCAAATACCTCAGCTAAAGGTAAAGCTGGTGCATAGAACATTTTTCCTTCGTTAAACAAAATGGCTCCGTGTTCTCCTTTTTTGATAACAACAAACTTAGGTCCCATCTCATGAATTTTTTTAGCTGCGTTTACTAACGAATATTCACCACTTAGTTGTCTAGCCTCTTCGTCGTTAATAGTTATTACATCAACACGTTTTAAAACCTCGTGTAAGTCATTTAAAGCGATATCCATCCAAAAGTTCATCGTATCCAAAACGACCAGTTTTGGGCGTTTACTCATCTGGTCAAGAACAGAAGCTTGTGTTAAAGGATGAAGGTTTCCTAACATCACGATTTCAGCATCTTTAAATTCTTGAGGAACAATAGGTTTAAAGTGTTCTAAAACATTTAATTCAGTTACTAGGGTGTCTCGAGAGTTCATATCATTATGATATTTTCCACTCCAAAAAAATGTTTTACCATCTTTTACAATTTCAATACCATCTGTGTTAATCCCTTTACTTTGCATCATATCTAAGTATGATTGAGGGAAATCTCCACCAACCACAGAAACCACTCCCGTAGTGACTCCAAATTGCGAGGCAGCCAAACCCACAAAAGTTCCAGACCCCCCTAAAATTTTATCTGTTTTACCAAAAGGAGTTTCAATGGCATCAAAAGCTACTGTACCAACAGCTAATAGTTTACTCATAGTGTTAATTGCGCGTCTTTATTCAAATAGGTCGTTTTTATCAAAAATATTTTAAATAAAAATACGTTGTTTGATCAACTCAATATTACCTATTTGATAGATCTTTGTTATACTTTGTCTGTATTCTTATGAATACCTTACAAAAATTAATATTTCGGTTTACTTTATTAATATAAAGCATAAAAATGCCTTTTTTTGTCGTAATTTTGCTCTTTGAAACAAAATTATTTTGACTGTGCAAAAATAGTTCTAAAAAATGACTATCAAAGAAATACAACAAGAAATTATTGATGAGTTCTCTATGTTTGAAGATTGGATGGAGCGATATGAATATATAATTGAGTTAGGGAGATCATTACCGTTAATCAATGAATCATACAAATTGGATGAAAACTTAATTAAAGGTTGTCAATCTAAAGTATGGTTACATTCTGAGTTAAATCAAGACAGGGTTCAATTTTCTGCGGACAGCGATGCCATTTTAACAAAAGGAATTGTGGCACTTTTATTGCGAGTTTTTTCAGAACAATCGCCCAAAGATATTTTAGAAGCAGATACAGAATTTATCAATGAAATTGGTTTAAAAGAACATTTAAGTCCAACAAGAGCAAATGGGTTGGTATCAATGGTAAAACAAATTAAATTATATGCTTTGGCTCAACAAGCCAAATTAGCAAAATAATATTTTAGTCATGACAGAAGATAAACTTGAAGAGTTGGGAGATAAAATAGTACGTGTTTTAAAAACTATTTTTGATCCTGAAATTCCAGTCGATATTTATGAATTAGGGTTGATCTATGATGTTTTTGTGTCGGAAGAAAATGATGCGAAAATATTGATGACGCTTACTTCTCCTAACTGCCCTGTAGCTGAGACATTGCCAGTTGAGGTAGAAGAGAAAGTAAAAACATTAAAAGAAATTAATAATTGCGAGGTAGAGATTACATTTGATCCGACCTGGACACAGGAAATGATGAGTGAAGAGGCTAAGCTTGAATTAGGACTTTTATAGAAATGAGTGATGAAATCATAAATAGGGTTGCGAAAAGCCCGCTTCAAACGATTGATTTAGATGACCTTTATCCAAAAGGGAAAAGAATTGTTTTTGATATTAAAGATTGGCTTTATGAAGGTCTTATTCTTAGAGAAAAGGAATTTAGGACCTGTGTTAAAGATCATGATTGGAGTCAATATAAAAACTGTTATGTGAGCCTTACTTGTAGTTCTGATGCTATAATTCCATCTTGGTCGTACTTGCTCTTGGCAACCATGTTAACTCCTTATGTTAAGAAAGTGGTGGTTGGTGATTTAGAACTTTTAGAAACGATCATCTTTAACGAAATTATAGCTAATTTAACTATTGAAAATCTGAGAGATAAGCCTGTAATTATTAAGGGGTGCGCTAACCAGGCGATACCTCCTTCAGCATATACTTTTTTAATTCAAAAGATTCAACCAGTAGCAAAAAACATTATGTTTGGCGAAGCTTGTTCTACGGTACCTTTGTTTAAAAGAAAATAAAGAGGTATAACAATGGATTATGGGTAACTAAAGTAATTATAACTTAGTTTTTATAAATTGAATCAGCGCTAATTTTAGCATATTAAAAAATTTTTAGGTCTAATTTTTTGTTTACTTTTTAAGAGTCCAAACTTCGATAAAGTAAAATACTAATCAATAAAAGATTTTTTAGATAAACTTTCTTCATAGTTTTACCCTTTTTATTGGATGTAACCATATTATCGAATAAACCGATGATCATTACATACTAAACTTCATTACTTAAGGAAACTTGATCCTTATAAGGATACGTTTAAAAGAACAGTAATTACTATAGAAAGAAAATAATAGTTGATTTAAGATTGAATTATCTTTTCATAAAAAGGTGACTTTTTCAAAATAACGTTGTCTTAAGCTAATGAAAACAGTTAGATTTGTGTGTCTAAAAATCAAAAAGGATATTAATATGAAAAAATTATTAGCTATTACAATTTTATTAACGGCAATGACCGTTAAAGGCCAAGAGGCGACAGAAGAAAAAAAAGAAGGATGGAAAAAAAGCGGTGTTGTTACTTTTCTATTTAACCAATCCGCATTTAACAATTGGTTAGCTGGAGGAACCGATAATATATCAGGAACGTTAGGATTAAACTATGATTTTAATTATGCTAAGGGTGATTGGACTTGGGATAATAAAATTATAGCATCTTACGGGTTAACGAAGTTAGATTCAGAACAAACTCAAAAAACAGATGACCGTCTTGAATTTAATTCTGTAGTTGGTAAGAAAGCTACTGAAAACTGGTACTATTCTGCATTTTTTAATTTTAAAACTCAAATGTCTTCAACAGATGTAGGTGGTGTACAATTATCTCATTTTTTTTCTCCAGCGTATTTTCAGTTTGGACCAGGTATGTTGTGGAAAAAATCAGATAACTTAAAAGTGAATATTGCTCCAGCTACTTCGAAACTAATAGTACTGAGTTCTGATTTAGCTCCAGCATTTGGAGTTGATTTAGGAGAGTCAACGCGTTATGAGATTGGTGCTTCTATCAATGGTTATTACAAGTTTAATATAATGGAAAATGTATCGATCGAAAACATACTAAACTTATATAGTAATTATATCGAGGAAGCTAAAAATATTGATATTGATTACACGATGAATGTGATTATGAAAATCAATAAATACTTATCAGCGAACTTAGCATTACAAGCAATTTATGATGATAACGCTTTTGAAGGTTTTCAAACCAGAGAAGTTTTTGGTTTAGGAGTTAATTATAATTTCTAATAATACATCTTAAAAAGATAAAAAAAGAGCTGTCTACAATTGTAGATAGCTCTTTTTTATTATGCTGTGAGTTACTTTTTTTCGTAATTATCTTAAATAACTAATTTTTTGGCACGTAATTTGAAATTATCAAATTGAACCACAAAATGGATGTTTATGAATCGTTTTAAATTACTATTTACATTATTGATAGCAGTAGGAGTTTTAAGCTCATGTGTTTTTGTTAGTGAAGATCGAATAGTTACTGATATTCCTGTTGAAGGTGGTATTTCACTTAATGAATTAATTTCTAGTTACGATTTATGGTATGTAGATTATCATAGAACAGAGGGTAATGGGGATGTGCCGTTTGTTTCAAAGGCATTTACCTTGTCCTTTTTTAATGGAAGGATGTATGCGAATAATAATATTGTTGATGTAGGAATGACAGGAGATGGATTTGGTCTACAAGTAGGCAGGTATGGAGTATTCAATACAGTTTTAGAGACGCAACATAGTTTGGATGGAAATTATGATTTTGAAGTAATTCAATTGTCTAGTAATGAAATAAGAATTGATTATTTATCTCAAAATGTTAGTTATTACTTAGTCGGCTACCAAAGAGACAGGTTTGATTATGATAAATTATTTTATGATAATATAGAGTACTTTTTACAAGAATATGTGGCTTGGGAAAGAATTGATTCTGAAGGTGGAGTCCCAAATGCCTTTGATAGAGAGCATTATTTACAGTTTACACCTCAAGATGATGTAACATTTTATTCATCTCAAGATCCATTTGGCATCAATATTGACCGTATTGCTTGGGATTTTGTTGGGCTTTATGAAGTGGCAAATGTAAGAGATACTGATAACCTTAAAATTTTAACACTTAATTATGAAGAGGGCGATACTGAGGTATTTGAATTGCGCGTTATAAACTCAGAGACCGTAGCCTTGTATCACATAAATTCAGAAACGACATATACTTTTGCAGGAAGAGGTTTCATAAGGCATCTTAGAAATAATGGCAATCGCACATCTAAAACGAGTTCAAATACTATTTCGAAAAGTAACGGAAGGAAAAGATCTAAAATAGAAAGAAAAACAATAGAAAGAAGAAATTTACAATAAAGTTTGGTTAGTTGATTTTTGGTTGGTTATAATTCAATAGCCAATTGAAAAACCGTCCCAAAGGGGGCGGTTTTTCTTTTTTTAATATTTGATTTGATAAAATATATATATTTTTTATTAAATTCCTCTTTAAATCAGCATTTTAATGAATCTAGATAGTTTCATATATTGGTTTTTTAAAACTAAAATAGATATTTATAATAATGAGAAAAACAGCTTTTATAACCGGAGCAACTTCTGGAATAGGCGAAGCTACCGCGAGATTATTTGCTAAAAGTGGTATTAATTTAGTCATTTGTGGAAGACGTGCTAAGCGTCTAGAATTACTGAAAGAGGAGTTAAGCAATTATTCAGAAGTACAAACACTTTTGTTTGATGTACGCTATCAAAGTGAGGTTCAAAAAGCTTTTGAGACCTTGCCTGACGATTTTAAACCCATCGATATTTTGATAAACAATGCAGGAAATGCCCATGGATTAAGTCCAATTCAAGAAGGAAGTCTTGATGATTGGGACGCTATGATTGATGGGAATGTAAAGGGTCTATTATATGTAACAAAGATGATTATTCCTGAAATGATAAAACAAAAACAGGGTTTCATTCTTAATATAGGGTCTATTGCAAGTAAAGAAGTTTATCCAAATGGTAATGTATATTGTGCTTCAAAATATGCTGTAGATGCCTTGAATAAAGGGATGAGAATTGATTTGAACCAGCATAATATTCGTGTAGGAGCAATCCATCCAGGGTTAGTTGAAACTGAATTTTCAGAAGTTCGATTTAAAGGAGATAAAGATAGAGCTAAAGGTGTATACCAGGGTTACAAAGCACTTCAACCAGAAGATATAGCAGACATAATTCACTTTGTTGTTACGAGACCTTACCACGTTAATATTGAAGATTTAATTGTATATCCAACGGCGCAAGCTAGCGCTACAATTTTGAATAAAAATGGATAAATGTTTCAACGTTATGAAGGGTGTGTTTTTTAGAAATAGCGGATTAAAAGTTGTAATAACTTAAAAATAAGTGGTTTAATTAGGTTTTGTTTAGGGGTGGCTTTACTCTCATTGATTACATTAATACTGGTAATGGCTGTCTTGTAAAGAGGTTACTTCAGAAAGGTATAAAGAAATATAGTATATTTAAGTAAAAACTCAATTAGTGTCTAAGTGATCTAGTATTCAGTATAATATAGAAGTTAAGTCGAAAGTATTTAATAATTTTATTGGGTACATTTTTAAGAGTGTATAGTAAATATTGAAAAATTTACATATCAACTGTTTATGCTTATTATAAAGACGATCAAGTCCAAATAAATAATCTGTTATGATTTATAGCTTTATAATTGAAATAAAAAAAGATAATCAGTTCGCTTTATTTGTAGAGAGTCAAGGATATAAATTACCCTAATATGATTAATAAAAGGCTTTTAATAAAAAGTTTACTTTCAAAAAATGATGAGAATAGCTTTTATGATAAGAAACAAAAGCTATCTCTACAATCAAGAGAAGGTAAAGCAAAGTTTGTGAAACATGTTTGTGCGTTATCAAATTCGAATCCTGATAATAATTCCTATATAGTAATAGGTGTACAGGATGAGGAAAATAAAATTATTGGAGTTGATTTTTTTGATGATAGCAAGATTCAAAACTTAGTCAATGCATATCTTGTCAACCCACCCAAAATTAGTTATGAAAATGTTCATTTTCCGAGATTGCCTCGTTATAAGGTAATTGGATTAGTTACTATTTTTCCAAATAAGGAGGTTACCTCATTATCAAAAACAGCTTGGAAGTACCCCAAAAACACTATTTTTTATAGAGTAGGTAGTAATTCTTTACCTGTTGAAGATGAATTAATTTTAACAAATACTAATAAGCCTATTGTGGAAGCTATTGAAAAACATGCAAGAAATAATATAGAGCTTACTTTAAATGGGGTCTTTGACTTTTATAATCGACATAAGAAAGAGTATAACCCACAATATAAGGTTTTTAGTGAACAATTTGTTTTGTGTTGGGCTGGTAAAAAATCCTTAGTTAACGGAGAAGAATATTTTTCGAGGGTGGATATAGAGTTGATTAACGAGCAAGTTAGGTTGTTTTATTCAGATTTAGATGAGGTGAAAATTTCGTTTAATGAAAACTGTTTTATCATTACCGAATATATATTACTTGGTATTGATAAGGAGTATAAGTATTATCCTTTAGAGAAAACGATTATTAATTTCAAGGAAAATGGACGACATGATATTGCTACAGAATTTTTGTTTAAACCTCCCCAATTTGACAGAAAGGCATTGCATCATATTTATAATAGTAATAACTCGCTTGTTTCTAAAATAGAAAAAAAAATACCTTTATCAGCAATGGAGCGTGAAGATCTTCTCAAAATACCTACATCTTATCTTATCTGTTATATAAATGGCTTTTCAGAAGCTGCTGAAAAATTAAAAAAAGTTAAAACTTATATCCGTAGCTTGGAGAGAAAAAAGACATATATAGAATACAAAGAAGTTTTACGAGTTATTCGTAAGGTAAAATATAATTAAAAACTAGCTTTAGAGATTATTTACCGTATTAAAATTATACTTCTTTTCAAGTTTAGTTTTAGAAATAAGAAACTTTATGAACCGCAATAATATTAAAATTTTAACGATGTCGATTGTTGGTTACTATTTATGTTTATTAATCGATTTCTTTTTTCGATGGCCTAAAAGACAAGTAGGATAGCTGTTTTTAAATATTTAATCAAGCATGGCAACTACTCTTGCAGGTGCAGCTGAAGCACCAACAATTTTTAAAGGAAAAACAGCAACTTTAAATCCTGATAGAGGTAATGCATCAAGATTTACTAATTGTTCCATGTGACAATACTCCTTATTTTTTCCAACCAAATGAGCCTCCCAGAATAACTCTGGATCATTGGTTTCTTTCGCTTTTTTAATTAGGTAGGGAAGAGGTAAATCCCATCCCCAAGCATCAATACCCATTATTTTGATTCCTTGATCAATTAACCATTCTGTTGCTTCTGCACTCATTCCTGTCCCTTTTTTATGAAAGTCCTTTGTTCCATTAAACTTATCACGACCAGTTTTTATTAAAACAATCATGTTTTCTCTTAATGCCAGTTTGTTTTTTGATAGGTATGTTTTGATATCCTTAACTGTAATTACTTCAAAATCAGGCTTGTGCTTCATGTCAATAACAATGCCTTCTCCAAAGCACCATTCCAAAGGAATTTCATCTATAGTTTTTGATTTTTTTCCATTTGTTGTAGGTGAGTAATGCCATGGGGCATCAATATGCGTAGTAGAGTGAACACCCATTTTTTGAATGGTGTCGTCAGCCCAGCCAGAAAATCCTTTGGGAAATAATTTAAAAGGGAGTCCTAAAAAACGAATCAACCATTTTGCTTTTTTATGCGGTTTATGCTTAATTTTTACCTTCATAAACCAAGGATCTTGTTTGTTGTTTTTTATGGGTTTTGATAGATCAATGATTTTCATCTAATAAAATTTAGTTAGGATCAAAAATAATTTAAAAATGATAATCAAAGATTGAATTTTAATATAGATAAAAAAAACCTTACAGGTGTAAGGTTTTACTATTGATATTTTAATGATTTTGGTCAGATTTTTCCGCCATCTAGTTTATCTTGCCATTCAAGAAGTTCTTTCCATTTTCCATCGTAAGCTAGTTTGGCCTGTTTGGGCCATGTTCCGGGTTTATGTATTCTATACCGATCGCCACCGCTATTTAATACTTCTTGGCATTTTTCTATTGAAGTTTCTGAAAGATCTTTCCATGTTTTGATATTAAACTGGTGAAATAAACCTTCAATTTTAGGCCCAATTCCTTCAATTATTTTTAGATCATTATGCTTTATTTTTTTTCCAAATACAGTTTTAGCTAATGCTGAATCAAAGCTTTTTTCTTTAACAGACACTTTGGTAATATTATTGTTTTTAGACGATAATCCTTTTTCTAATTCAAAACTTTTTGTTTTTTGTGCTTCTAACTCTGATTTTAGAAAGTTTTTTTGGCTTTCGCAAGATTTTAGTTTTGAAGTTAATTCATCTAATTCGCGTTTGTCACCAGAATTATCGCTTTTAAATAATCTTCCTAAAAGATAACCCAAAAAAGCGCATATAACTCCAACTATTATGGGAATTATCCAGCACCAAGGTATTTGCGTAGCTAATGCATTCATTTTTTTATTTTTATAAGTTATTATTAAGTTCTTTATGTACTAACAATTTTCATGTTGAATTATAAATATTTCTTCCTTAGTTTTTTATGGCAGCTTTTTGTTTCCTGAATAAGAGCTAATACTAAAATAGCTATGTTCAAATGTTATATGCATCTAAAAGAGTAGCCGAAAAACATAAGTTCTGTTAAATATATTAAAAAATAAAAAATAAAACCCTTATTTACAGGTGTTTATTTGTTTTTTTGCTTTTGGTAAGTTAGAAACTTGATAATTGTTTTTTCTAAAATGAAATTTTTATGGTGTTAACTCTTAAGTTTTTAGGATAAGCTAAGAGTTCACTTTTGATAATAGTTAAATAAGGGGTAACTATAAAAATAAAGGATGCGTATTCGAAAATGTTAATTCATGCTAAATAATTGTTAACTAATTGTTTAATATGTAACATTTTAAAAAGTGAAGAGTCTTTTAGATATATTATAAAATTAAAATTACAACCATGAAAAGAATTGTATTAACCACCTTTATCATTTTAGTTTCATTTACATCAGTAAATGCCTCAACAAATAAAAGTGAAATTTATGAATCATATAAAGCAGACCTTAAAGGTCCTAGTACATTTTGTAAAATGATTAGGTCAGGAAATTATGAAAGCGTAAAGGCTTTTATAAAGAATGGAACTAATATCAATAGAAAATCGCTTGGATTGACCCCAATTATGTACGCAGCACGTTATAATCAAGTTAAAATATTAAAGCTCCTAATTAAAGAAGGAGCAAAATTAAATACTAAATCTTCAAATGGATATACGGCTTTAGAGTATGCGAAAATGTCTAAAGCAGATGAAGCTCATGCAATACTAAAGCAAGCACTAGAAAAATAATAAATTTAATTAATTGATTTATAAGATCGTCCAGTAGGACGGTCTTTTTTATTTATTTTAGCTAAAAATTAATAAATATGACTTTATTACTGATTTACGCGACACTATCAATACTTTTCTCTTTTCTATGTTCTATTTTAGAGGCTGTTTTGTTAAGTGTAACGCCAACATTTGTAAATGTAAAAAAGAAAGAAGGTAAAAATTATGCTGATGACTTAGAAGCATTAAAAAAAGATGTCGATAAACCATTAATTGCGATATTAACTGTAAACACGATAGCACACACTGTTGGTGCAATTTTAGTTGGTGTACAAGCAGAACAACTTCCTTATAAATTTGAAATCTTAGGAATAAATGTTGTTGGAATAGTATCAGCTATTATGACAATTTTAATTTTGGTGGTTTCTGAAATTATTCCTAAAACTATTGGAGCAACTTATTGGAAAGGTCTGGCTAATTTTACAGCCAAAGCTTTAAAAATTCTTATATTTCCTTTACGATGGACAGGAATATTATGGATATTACAATTGACAACAAAGTTAATTGGAGAAAAAGGAGGTCATGGCGAGAGTGTCCTCAGTAGAGAAGACTTTACGGTGATGACTGATATTGCAGAGAAAGAAGGTGTTTTTAAGGAGAATGAAAGTAAGGTAATACGTAATATGATCGGTTTTAAAGAAGTGCAAGCGAATCATATTATGACGCCGAGAACAGTCCTTAAATCAGCTGACGAAAATCAAACAATTCAATCGTTTTTTGATGAAAATCAACCGTTACGATTTTCTAGAATTCCTGTTTATGCAGAAAAAACAGACAATATAACGGGGTACTTTTTAAAAGATCAATTGTTGTTGTCATTGGTAAATGGAAAAGGAGAAGAACCATTAAAAAATATTAAAAGGGAAATTATTGTCGCGAAGCGAGACTTATCTATTCCTGATTTGTTTGAAAGACTTATAGAGAAAAGAGAGCATTTGGCTTTGGTGGTAGATGAGTTTGGAGCAGTAAGTGGATTGGTTACCCAAGAAGATGTTATTGAAACACTATTAGGTTTTGAAATAATGGATGAAAGTGATAATGTAGCAGATTTACAGAGCTTTGCAAGAAAGAACTGGGAAGAAAGAGCAAAACGACTTGGGATCATCAAAAAAGAGAATGAGTAAAATATTTTAATAGTGACATGTTAAAATTGTACAGTGTTATAATGTGTTAGAAAAGATAAAAAATGGTTTACTTTTATCAGTTCAATCACTTGTTTTTCTTAATACTTAAAAATTAATCTTGCTCAAGATTACCATATTGTTGTTAGAAGGAATAAATACCTAAAGTTGAATAGATGATTCTTCAATAAATACAAACAATTAGGCTTGAGGAATGATATAATTTGTGTGTTAAATTATTCAAATACTAGATTGGTACACAAAATAGATTAGATTTAACATGACCAATATAAATTTACTTGAAATGATATAGGATATATGTCTTTCATGGATTAATGAAGTGTTTAATTTTTTAACAATTAAAAGATTAAGCTATTGCTTAAAATGCTGCTTTTTAAATAGTTTAAGCTTTCAAAATAGAAGAACGATTATTTCTATGATTTTTAAAAATTAAGGAATTAATTTTGCTAAATTATCAAAATTAATATTTGGTTTTTTATTTGTTGGTTCTCTTGAAAAATTGGTATAAGGACTTGTGGGTAGATTAAAAAAACCACAATTTTTCAAGAAAAACATTGATCCTTCAGTACCACCTTGAAAGTCTAATCGATCTCTATTCGTTCCAGTTGCGTCAACGGTAAATTTACCATTTTTTAATTCAATCCATTGATTACTGGTAGTATATGCCCACTGATTTGAAAGGAAAACTTTTCTAGTCTGATCACCTGTGCTTGTATAAAAATTTTCTAGAAATGAATGAGGGTTTTTCAAATATGTATTTGTTTTCGGCCTTCTTAGGCTTGCAATAAATTCCCATTTCTTTTTTTCTGGAGAAAAAAAGAAAGCTGTATAAATTGTCGCATTATTCTTTGATGGTGTTACTTTAAGTAAAAATTTGTACGTTGTATTAGATTTCCAAAAATACCTTTTAAAACATTGCTTTCCTGAGCCTTCATTTCCAAAGTCTTGTACAGTTACATCATCCCCATTTCCTAGATTAGTAACTTTAAAATCTTCCGGGACTTCGTTGGGGTTATCTGTTGAGTAGGCACTCCATATTGAAAACAAAATTCGTCTCTCAGTCTTAGAGTTTACTTGAATTCCAAAATATCCTTCAGAACATCCATTAGCCATAAAAAATGAGCCTAATTTATCTTGATTATTAGGCACCTTTAGTTCATTATAAAACCAAGTAACTTGCTTGTTATTTGGTATTTCATAGCTCATATGAACTGAAGGTCCTCTTCTTCCAAAATAGATGCTTTTACTAGGTATAAAGTCAATTTCTTTAGCAGCATCGCCTCCTAAAAGTAAGTTTGAAATATCAGCTATTTTTGTTCCTTTGTTTTCGACACAACTTATTTCTATGTATTTATAGCCAGGTTCAGCAATTGAAAACTTACCAATTTCTATGTCTTCAATTGAAGTATTGTTAACTATAATTTCTTTAACCTGATTATCAAGACTAAACTTGAGTTTAGTACCTTTGGCTCTGGTTTTTAACCTTAACCCAACGTTTAAGTCGCCAGAATGTGCTGTTTTAAAATAAATTCGAAATTTATCTGATGCTTTTGTCCAATTGGAAATTCCTAATTCATTAATAATTTCGCGGTTTCTCATATCACCATTAACTAGCCATGCATTAGCTCCTACAGATAGAGTTTCAGAAAATTCAAGTAAGTTCGAGGTTTCATTAGTGGGTGTTTTTCCTTCTTCTTCTGAACAAGAAAAAAAAATATAAGAAAAGAGAATTCCCACAAAAAGGCTACGGGAAATTTTAATTTTGTTGATGGTAACCATAACTAATAAACTTTTTTGATTTACAATATACAAAGTTCTGTTTACTAGTGTTTTAATTTTTTTAAGGAATGGTTGCCCAAAGGCTATTTAAAGCCGTATTCCAATTATGATTCTATTTTCGGTGTTGTCATTAAAGTTAGAGCGTACAAAATCGATTCTTAAAAAGCGCCACTTTCCAAAACCGATATTATCCAAACCAAATGAAAACTCTGAATAAGGTCTGTTGTTTGCTGTAAACAATCCTTTTGAGCCTACTACCAAATGGAATTTCAATAAATCTAGGTAGGGAACTCTGTTTAATATAGCACCTTTAAAATTGTGTTCCATATGCAATTCTCCATATTTATCATTAGTACTTAAGTTATAGTAGGGAAGTGCAAGAAAGTTGTCAACATAATTATCGTTAGGGGCAAATAATAATCTGTTCCCATTAAAGTGTACATAATCTATAAATTGAATATTTTTTTTCTTAAGGAAGGTGCCTCCTTTGGCTTCATAAGCAATAATCCCCCAGTGACCTATAGCAAAATCCTGAGATAATTGAGAAAACACAAGGTCAGAATTCCATTCAGTATTAGAAGCGCCAAAATTTTTTCGAAAACCAACATTCAAAGACGGATATTTTGAATTTCCTAGTTTTATTTTCTGGTTTGGATACGATAAATATTTTTGTCCGAAACGAATTTTTGCATTAATGTTAATAGACCATATGTTATGGCCTTCAAAAGAAGTATCAAAATTAAAGGGAGTCTCGGGATTGTTGGAGGTATAACTAATGTTTTTCCTTGGGAACATTACGTAATTTGTAGTATTAAATAAAGCAGTTCTATTAGCGTATTCAATGTTTGAGAATAGATGAACTCCATTAACTATTTCACGTGAGAATGAAATTTTAGCAAAAGTCTTTTCGTAAATTTTCATATAGTTCCTTTCAAAGTAAATAGAGCTAATGGTGTTCCAAAGCGGAGATATAGGATTTTGAGTATTGAACTGTGTTATAGTAGTTCCTCCTGAAAATGATAAAATCGGATATGTTCTATTGTTCCACTTATAGGATAGGAATCCAGAAGGTCTTAGCCTTTGATCTGAAAAACCATAGTTAGTATTAAGGCCAATATTTAAATGTTTTCCTTTGTTGTCATACTTTTTCTTATAGCCTATACCAATAGTAGAGTTCCAACCTTGAACGGTATTGAATGCAAGTTTTTTAATTGGAGATGAAAGTGAAACAGACCATTTCTTATAAGTGTTTCGGAAGGTGTAGCCTGTAATTATATTCAATAACTTGAATTTATTTTGTTTATTATCAATAGAGTCAAGGTGTTTTTTTGATTTTTTAATAATCATAAGACTATCTTTTTTTTGATAGTCTGAAACCTCTTCTTTAGTCAAGGGGATTGGTCTTGTTTTATTCCAATATGAAGTGTCTTTTTTTGTGGCATTTTCTGAGAAAGACAATACTTCATTTGTAAAGGTCGAATCATCAAAATTGGGAGCGAAATTATAGTTTGAATATGTTGCTGAGAAGCGTCCTTCAAAATTAAATTTGAATATACCAGCATCTACATCAATTATTTGAGTGGTTTTAGCCCAAATATCAAATTTTTTAACATAGTTGTAATTTTGTTTAATCTTTAATTCCTTTACAAAAGGAATTCCTGCCTGCATACCCGAAACAAGCACATCTACTCCGTAGATTGCCCAGTCATTTTCGACAATATATATGTGCCCTGAGAAAACACGATCATTTTTACGTTTAGGAATGAGTTGTATTTTATTTATCAGTCTGCCGTTTTTATTATAAATTGTGCCTACTAATTTGTATTTATAATAACCAAAAGCGTTATTTGCAATCGGTGATATCATTTCGGTATCATCTAAATTAAAAGAGTTCTCATAAAAATCGAAATTTACTTCTTCGGCTTGGTTAAAACTAATCCCATTATTTTCTCCCGCAACTTTTGAGGCAATGATTTGTTCATTAAATATTTTTGTTTTTTTTTGATGCTTAATAACTGATATGGTTTCAGAAAGATATATGATGCCGCTTCTTGTAGAATCCAAATTACCTCCCAAATTGCCGATTTCATTTCCTAAAAATTTCTGAGGAGCTTTATTTATTTTTAACATACCTCTTGAGTAGAAATTAGCTGTATACTTAGATAATTTACTTTTACTTAGTTTTTTGTTATCAATAGTTTTTTGAATTATTATATCAGCAGGATTCTCCTTAGAGCTTACCTGTACTTCTTCTAATGAAATTTGTTCTTCAAGGAGTATAATGTTAAGCGTTGTATAGCCACTGAAATTGAACTCTTTTTTTTGAGTTTCAAATCCCAAAAATTGAAAAACAACTGTATATATGCCTTTTTTTTTGATTTCAAGAGAGTAATTACCATTATTGTTTGTTGTCGTCCCTGTAACACTACCTTCTAAATAAACACTTGCGAAAGGTATTGGGTTACCCTGCTTATCTGATACTTTTCCAATCAATTGCCCAAAAGTTGAATTAGATAAAATAAGTAAAGTAAAAGTGACTATTAATTTTTCAAAAAAATCCATTAGATTTAATTTGTTTTAAATATAAAAATTTTATAGTCATTACTATATAAGAATGTTAGTTTAACATAGTGAGACTTTAAAATAAGATTTTAACAAAAATCTAATGTGTAATAAAAAAGTTATTTTTTTTTCTTTTTACCAAACAAACCTCCAAAAGCATCTTTAACTTTGTTTACAGCTTCTTTTTTAATATCCTTTGGGCTTTTCTTAGTAGAATCTTTTTTTGATCCACCTAGTAAATTTCCAATAGTATTGTTAACTAAACTTTCTTTTTGTTGTTGAATTAATTGTTTAGTTAATTTTGAAGTAGAAGAAGTTAGATCTGTTTGGACACTTGGAGAGGACATATTTCCTGTAATTTTGGCTGTTACAGGAACAGACATATTCTGATCTTTTTTATTAAGTTTTGCTAAAAGCCCAGAAACTTCACTCCCAAAATATTTAGCTGGAACATCAAGAGTCAAATTATAATTAACGCTTTGATCAAAACCATGACTTCCACCGATATTAATTCCGATATCTTTATATTTAAGTTTGAACGGCGCTACATTCACTTTTCCATTTTCAAAGGATAGTTTGGTTTTGATATCTGATAAATTTAATTTGGTCATATCTATAAAAGATAGCTGCCCATCCAATAAACTCAAAGCTTTTGTCTTTTTTGGGTCAATTTTAGTGTCAAGTAAATGAGCAAGAGCCTTTCCCGATATTGTTTTTAGATTTGGGGTGAAATCATCGTTTAAACTACCGGATAAGCTAATGTCAGAATTAAGTTTTCCATTCATTGATCCAGCAATAGGGCTTAATGATTGTAGTAAATCCATAGCATTAAAAGATTGAGAAATATCAAATGAATCAACACCAAGTTTCATAGAAAATGTTGGTTGTTCTTTTCGAGTATCTACTTCTCCATTCAAAGAGACTTGGCCATTAAAAATTCCTGCTTTTATATTTTTAAAAGTAGCCTTCTGATCTTTCAACCAAAGAGTTCCTTTAACGTTTGACAAAGTTAAATTATCATAAAATACATTTTTTGCATTTGCATTTATTTTACAATCAAGAAAGGCTGGTATTTTCAAGGAACTTTTGCTTGATGTTTCACTTGTTTGCTTTTTTTGAATTTCTTCGTTGTTCTCTTCCATGAAATCACTGATATAGAAATTAGATGAAGCTACATTGAAAGTCCCTTGTAGTTTTTTATCAGACAGTAAGAAACCAAGAAGATTGTTAATTTGTCCAGTAGCATCTATATCACTATTACCTGTATAGGCTTGAAATTCATCTAATGAAATTTTTTCTGGAGTAAAATTAACTTTGGATTTTTTAATATTAATAGAGTTGACAATATCATTCGAAGAATACAAGAAATCATTGATTTGAACTGTTCCGTTATTTTTGATACGATTAATTATATTATTTTTAATAGCATTAACATCAAATTTTGTTTGAAGATTGGCTTTAAGAATACCACTTAGTTCATTATCTAATTTAACAGGGTAGGCTTTAGTCAAGTTAGCTAGGTTTAAAGTTCCTTTTAGCTTGGCATTAATTAACGGGTTCGTTGTTAAATTATGAATATTACCGTTACCAGAAAAAACATCTTCATCAATTTTAAAAGATAAATTATCAATAGTTACAAAGGTATTATCTATTTTACCTGTCGTATTTTTAATAGTTGTATTAATATAAATATTCTTTACACTTTTTGGTAACTCGGGATATTTAAAAGAGGCATTTTCTGAACTTAAAGCAATATTTATATTTGGAATTGTTATTTGATCAAGAATACCCTCTATTTTACCAGAAACACTGAAATTACCCGAAGTTTTTACATTGGAAACGTTTTTTGCATAAGTTTCTGGAATTAATCCTAGGAAGTTCTTAAAGTCTGAAGAAGGAGTTTTGAAGTTTATAGATATTTCTTGATTGCGATCATTTAACTTAACAAAACCATTAAAAATCAAAGGAAGATTATTTAATTTAGCCTCATTTTTAAGAAACGAAAACTTATTATTTACCAGATCCATTCCCAATAGAGCATCAAGTGATATTTTCTGTTCTTTGGCATAGTTTGTGCCTTCCATTGCGATAGAAACAGAACTACTTGTTATTGTTTTTAATTCACTATTTTTTTGTGAGAAGTCTCCTTTTCCATTATGGTTAAAATCTTCTAAAAGTACGATTGTCTTACTTTTTTCATCGTAATATTTTATTTTAGAGTTTGTTATGCTGTAACTTTCGATCGAAAATTCGAAAGAAGAAGGTTTTGAGTTTTCAGTTTTTTTGTTTGTGGTGTTTTTAGTTATATTATAATTTGCAATCCCTTGTAGGTTTGTAAGAATATTAATCTTAGCATTATTAATTGAAAAAGAATTTAAACTCTTCTTTTCTCTAAAAAGATCAGTAAGTTTTATGGTTCCATTAATATCTTTGGCAAAAATTAATGTATCTCCTTCGAAAGGCTCCGTATTTATTACGGAAATATTTTCGATACCAATCGAGGCATTTGGAAAATCGCTAAAGAAGCTAAGATTAACATCTGAAAAATCAATTTTCGCATTTAAATTTTCATTTGCTGCCTCTTTTACCAAAGAAATAATTTTATCTTGAAATAGTACAGGGGCAATTAACAATGAAAGAAATAAAAAAAAGATAATTCCTAAGATAGCTTTATAAAACTTTTTCACACATTTAGATTTTAAATTAAACGACAAATGGATTCACATCCTTAAAGTTATACTATAATTATTACTTACAAAAGTTATTAGCAAGAAATAGTTTAGATAACATATACATAACGAACAAAGGTCTGTATTTATTTGCAAACAAAATAATAAGAAAAGTATAAAAGTAAAAGTTTTGATAATTTTGCAAAAAAGAAACAGTTTTGGGAGATACCTTAAGAGATCAGTATAGTAGTTTTATAAAAGAGCAAGCAAAGCGTCTTGGTTTTTTAAATTGTGGGGTTGCTAAAGCCGAATTTTTGGAAGAAGAAGCTCCTCGTTTAGAAAAGTGGTTAAAGAAAGGATATCATGGACAGATGCATTACATGGAAAATCATTTTGAAAAAAGATTAGATCCAAGGTTGTTGGTTGAAGGAGCAAAATCTGTAATTTCATTGTCGTATAATTATTTTCCAGCAAATCAACAAAAGTCAAAAGAATATAAAATATCAAAGTACGCATATGGCCAAGACTATCATTATGTTATTAAAGATAAGCTAAAGGAATTATTGCAGTTAATCAACGATGAGATCGGTGAGGTTTCAGGACGTTGTTTTGTTGATTCAGCCCCTGTGTTGGAAAGGTCATGGGCAGAGAGATCAGGCATGGGGTGGAATGGTAAAAATTCTCTATTAATACAAAAGCAAGAAGGGTCTTTCTTCTTTTTGGCAGAATTAATTGTTGATATTGAGCTTTCTTATGATTACCCATTTCAAACAGACCACTGCGGTAGTTGTACAAGATGTATTGATGCGTGTCCAACACAAGCAATATTATCCAATAGTACAGTTGATGGTAGTAAATGTATTTCATATTTGACTATTGAATTAAAAGACGCAATCCCAAATGAATTTAAAAATAAAACAGAGGGATGGATGTTTGGATGTGATATTTGTCAAGATGTGTGTCCTTGGAATAGATTTTCTAAGCCCCATTCAGAGCCATTATTTAATCCACACAAAGAGTTGTTGGAGATGGATACTAGGGATTGGCAAGAATTGACGCAAGAGACCTTTGGAAAGGTATTTAAAAAATCAGCAGTTAAGAGGACTAAATTCTCAGGTCTTCAACGAAACATAAAATTTCTTCAGTAGACTAACATCTCTTACAAAAAAGAAAGAGGGAAGTATTATTTTTTAAAATTATATAAGGGTTAGTGTGTAAATTTATATAAGTGTTTTTACTATTTTGTTTTAGGGGTTGTTTTCTTTAAAGTACGTTAAAGGTTTGTTTTTGAGTTTTTTGAGTTTGCTTTTTTTTAAGGGGAATTGAGGGGGTAATGAGCGAAGTGTTTTTTTTGAGTTATTCCTAAGTTGTTTTTTTGAGTAATTAAATTTAGTTTTAGTACTCTCAATTACGTAGTTGAAAATTAGTTCTTTATTAGTTGCTACTCTTCTTCGTAATTGGAATTTATTAACCAAATTTAGTTAAAAATGTCAATTTATCAAGTTCAAAACAAATGGGGAAATTCCCCATTTCAGAATGGGGGAATCTACGTTTTAGGTTCAAGAAGTAATCAATTAATTGTAGATGTTAATATTAAATCTGAAGATGGAGGTAAAACTCTTGCTGGAACCATAACTTATCAAGGCGAGGGACCAATTGGCTTCAAGGGAGTTCAGGTTGTTGGGAATAATTATAAGGTTAAAAATGAATGGGGAGATACTTGGAATGATGGCGGTAATTGGGTTATTGGAGGAAGAGATGGGCAGAATGTCGTTGCTTTAAAAGCAAGTGCTACATCGGAAGGGTTAGATTTGATAGGAAAGGTAACTTACGAGGGAGAAGAATCAATTCTTTTTGAAGGAGAAAAGATTTCGGGAAGCGCATATGAAATAAAAAACCAGCATGAAGAGATAAGTGATTCACAGAGTCCCGAAGGAGTTTTTGTTTTAGGTGCCCGAGATAGACAACATCCAGTATCTATAGATATGGATTCAGAGGATAATGGTAAAACTTTATTGGGAACAATGACTTATGAGAATGAAGGAGTTATTGGAGTAAAAGCAATTCATGTAATGGGTAATGTTTATAGTGTTCAAAATCAATGGAATGGAGAGGTTTCTCCATGGCACCCTGGTGGATGTTTTATTATTGGAGGTAGAGTTGCACAGCGTGTTATAGAAATACAAATCATTTCAAAGGACGACGGACAAAATTTTTCAGGAGAAATAACATATAATAATGAAGAGCCTATTCTTATTGAAGCTTCTGTGATTGATAAATTGGCAACAGTATAAAATTTATTAAATTAAGGAGATTGTTTTTTATTTTGTGAAGCAGTCTCTTTTTTTAAAGCTCTATTCAAAAGATTTTTGTTGATTCGGTTGCTTAACAAATACAGGAGCCCACTAAAAAACGAGTGGTAACTCATGTATTCTTGTTATAAAAATATTATTTATATTTAATTGTTTGTTAATCACCAAAGAAAAACCAATTAAGCCCTTTTTTAATGGATTTAGCATTTTTTTCTTTGTTACTTTCTTCTTCGAACAAACTAACTACGAATTCATCATAATTCATTTTAACTTCTTCTTTTAAAAATGCTTCAAAATAGAGCTCACTAGCTTTTTCTCCTTTGATTTGTTCAATTTCAAGTAAAGTTTTATAAAATGGAGCTATTTGATCAATAATGCTATTTTGGATAGCCTTTCTTCTTCCTGTGTAGCCAATGGCTTTTCCGTTTTCATCTCTTTCGATCTCAAAATCAGTGATTACCCAATAATAGCGGCCAGACCTTGATAAATTTTTTACAATAGCATTAAAGTTTTCCTCCTTTTTTAGTGAATTCCAGAGGACTTTAAAAACAATTTTAGGCATATCTGGATGCCTAATAATATTATGTGGTTCTCCGATAAGTTCAACTTTATTGTATTCTGAAGCTTCCTCAAAAGCATCATTCATGTATAAAATTGTACCTTTTAAATCAGTTTTACTAATGATGATTTTTGATTTATCCCATTTAACTTCTTCATCAATTATTTTTGTTGGACGGGGGGACAGGTTTGTGTTCATTTTTTGTAAGTTTAATTATACACAAACATAACTTTATTAAATAAAAAACACAAGGGAAACCTTTTTTGCATATAATTGCTGATGTTCCTTATAATTAAATGTTTGAAATAGTTAAAAGGCTTTTAATTACAAAAAACAGTTAAATCCTCTTTCAATAGAACTTCTCTTTTGATTATGCTTTTTTCTGATTTCTTCTTAGAATAGACCAATATCAAATTTATGGTAGTTCATTTTAAACTCTTTTTTTAAAAATATCTGAAAATAGAGATAACTATATCTTGCACTTTTTAATCTTTCAATAGTTAATAAGTGTGTTGTAGATAGGCTCAATCTTTTTGACAACACCTTCCGGAACAGATTTTCTTCTAGCGATATAACTGCAAGGGATTTTATTTGCGTCTAAGTCAATAGTAAAGTCTGCAATTATCCAGCAATATTTACCATGTTTCGTTGCGTTTTTAATGATCGCATGACAATTTTTGTGTGCTTTAAGTGAGTTCCAAAGTATTTTAAATGTAACTTTAGGTATGTCTAGGTTTCTAATAATATTATGCTGTTATCCAATTAGTTTCGATCCAGTATACTCACAAACTTATTCAAAAATTTCATTCACTTAAATTATTGTTTCTTGAAGATCAGTTTTTCTAGCTGTTGTTTGTATTGTGTTCCATTTTTTTTAGTTCAACGTTTTTTATTACTTTGAGGAATACAAAAAATAGATAGGGTTATTTAGTTTAAATATGATGTTATGTAAGATAATAAAAAATGACTTTTATCGGGTTGTGAATTTGTTACTCAAATACAAAGCTTATATTTGTAAGTTAATACAAACAACACTTTTATGAGCGAATCAAGAAAAAGACGAGAAGCTTTATTATATCACGCTAAACCTACACCAGGGAAAATTTCCGTAGTACCCACTAAAAAATATGCAACCCAACATGACTTATCATTAGCCTATTCTCCAGGAGTTGCAGAGCCATGTTTAGAAATAGCAAAAGATAAAAATAACGTATATAAATATACATCTAAAAGTAATTTAGTAGCCGTAATTTCTAATGGAACAGCGGTTTTAGGTTTAGGAGATATTGGTCCAGAAGCTTCAAAACCCGTTATGGAAGGAAAAGGAGTGCTTTTTAAGATTTTTGCAGATATTGATGTTTTTGATATTGAGGTAGATGTAACAGATGTTGATAAATTTGTAGAAACAGTCAAGGCAATTGCTCCAACATTTGGAGGAATTAATTTGGAAGATATAAAAGCTCCTGAGGCTTTTGAAATAGAAAGAAGGCTAAAAGAAGAATTGGATATTCCAGTAATGCATGATGATCAACACGGTACAGCAATCATTTCTGCGGCGGCATTAATAAATGCATTAGAAATCAATGGAAAGAATATTGCAGAAGTTCAGATAGTTGTGAACGGGGCGGGTGCAGCGGCCATATCATGTACTCGTTTATATCTTGCACTTGGAGCTAAAAGGGAAAATGTAGTCATGTGTGATAGTAAAGGGGTTATCAGAAAAGATAGAGATAACTTGACTTCTCAGAAAGAAGAATTCGCATCCGATAAAAATGTTAGTTCACTAGAAGAGGCAATGCATAATGCAGATGTTTTTATAGGGCTTTCAAAAGGAAATGTGGTAACTCCAGAAATGTTACTTTCAATGGCTAAAAACCCTATAGTTTTTGCAATGGCAAATCCTGAGCCAGAGATTTCCTATGATTTAGCTGTAAAAACAAGAGAGGATATTATCATGGCGACAGGTAGATCAGACCATCCAAATCAAGTAAATAATGTATTAGGCTTTCCATTCATATTTAGAGGTGCATTGGACGTTCGTGCAACCAAGATAAATGAAGCCATGAAGTTAGCTGCTGTAAAGGCTTTGGCGGATCTTGCAAAAAAATCAGTGCCCGAGCAGGTTAATATAGTTTATGATGAAATTAGCCTTTCTTTTGGAAAAGATTATATTATTCCTAAACCATTTGATCCTAGGCTAATTTATGAAATACCGCCAGCGATAGCAAAAGCAGCTATGGATTCAGGAGTAGCTAAGGAGCCTATAGAAGATTGGGAGAAATATAGAGAAGAATTAATGGATCGATCGGGCACTGGAACAAAAGAAATAAGATTATTGCATAATCGTGCTAAAAAAGATCCAAAGAAAATTGTATTTGCAGAAGCAGACCACTTAGATGTTTTGAAGGCTGCTCAAAGAGTATTCGAAGAAAAAATAGGGTTTCCAATTTTACTTGGAAGGAAAGAACTTATTTTGGAATTAAAAGAGGAGCTAGGTTTTGATGATGAAGTTCCAATTTTAGATCCAAAAACAGATGAAGAAGAAGAAAAGAGAAATCGCTATGCAGAAGTATTTTGGAAATCAAGACAACGAAAAGGAGTTACCTTATTTGAAGCAAAAAAGATGATGCGTGAACGCAATTATTTTGCCGCAATGATGGTTAATTCAGGAGAAGCAGATGCTTTAATAACAGGATATTCAAGACCATATCCTTCTGTTGTTCGCCCAATTTTAGAATTGATAGAGAAAGATAAAGGGGTTACTAGGGTGGCCGCAGCTAACCTAATGTTAACAAAGCAAGGTCCAATGTTTTTGTCTGATACTACGATTAACGTAAATCCAACAGCAAAAGATTTAGCTAAGATAACCCAATTAACATCTGCATTAGCCAAGATGTTTGGAATGAAGCCTAATATTGCAATGCTAGGTTTCTCTAATTTTGGTTCTACAAAATCTGAAAGTTCAGTGAAAATTAGAGAGGCAATATCTTATATCCATAGAAATCACCCAAGCGTAATTGTTGATGGTGAATTACAAGCAGACTTTGCTTTAAATCCAGAGCTTTTAGCTAAAGAGTTTCCTTTTTCTAAATTAAACGGAAAAAAAGTAAATGTTTTGATATTTCCAAATTTAGATGCAGCTAACATAACCTACAAGTTAATGAAACAAATTAATGAAATAGAGTCAATTGGTCCAATTTTGCTAGGTATGAGTAAGCCTGTTCACATTATTCAATTAGGAGCGAGTGTCGATGAAATGGTAAATATGGCTGCTTTAGCTGTAGTTGATGCTCAGAATAGGGCTGTGATAAAAAAAGCTTAGATTTTTGAAAAACATTAAAAGCGATAATTTTTAAAAACAAATAATTTTTCTACATTAGTCATTAAGAAAAAAAAGATAAATGATAACACAAATAAGGGGAAAGCTTGTTGAGAAAAATCCAACAACTGTTATTATTGATTGTAATGGAATAGGGTATTTACTCCATATTTCTTTAAACACATATTCTTCATTATCCAATGAGGAAAATATTCTTTTGTATACTCATTTATCTATTAGAGAGGACGCTCATACCCTGTATGGTTTTATTAGTAAAAATGAACGAGAAGTTTTTAAGTTACTTATATCGGTTTCAGGTGTTGGTCCAAGTACGGCAAGAACAATGCTTTCCTCAATGACTTCTGAAGAAATTCAACAAGCGATAGCTTCTGAGAATTTTAAGTTAATTCAATCAGCCAAAGGGATTGGAGCAAAAACGGCTCAAAGGATCGTTGTTGACTTAAAAGATAAAATACTTAAGGTATTTGAATTGGAAGAAGTTTCTGTGATTCAGAACAATACAAATAAAGAAGAAGCGTTATCTGCTTTAGAAGTCTTAGGATTTGCTCGGAAACAAGCCGAAAAAGTTATCAATAAAATATTAAAGGGAAGGCCTGATGCATCAATAGAAGAGCTTATAAAGCAGGCGTTAAAAAACTTATAAAAAAGTTGAAAAATACATTTACGAATAAATTATTTACAGCACTTGCCCTATTGGTAAGTGTTGTTTCGTTTTCACAAAGTGTTACCAATAATAGTGCAGTTATGGATACCATAATACCACTTAAATACAATTTTAATCATGATCAAAAAGGAAAACTTTTTTTAAATAATCCGTCAGAGTTACAGGTAGCATATGATAAAGTACTTAACAAATTTGTGCTTGTAGAGAAAATTGGAAATTATCTAATTGGTACTCCTATTTTTTTAACACCAAAAGAATATGAAAAGTATCGACTAGATAAAGATATTGCATCTTACTTTAAAGAAAAAGTTAACGCTGCTGATGATAGAAAGGGCGGAAAAAAAGGGGGGAGAAAAAATTTACTGCCTAAATATTATGTTAATTCTAAGTTTTTTGAATCCATCTTTGGAGGAAATACAGTTGAGGTAATTCCAAGAGGTCAGGTAAACATAAAGTTAGGTGGGGTATATCAAAATAATGAAAACCCTCAGATATCGATTGATCAGCAAAGTAGTTTTACTTTTGATTTCGACCAACAGATTAGTGCTAGTTTACAGGCTCAAATTGGAACAAGATTGAAAGTAACAACAAACTATGATACTCAATCTACCTTTAATTTCCAAAATTTGATAAAGCTTGAGTATACACCAACAGAAGACGATATTATTCAAGGTATTGATGCGGGTAATATAAGCATGCCGATTAAAAACTCTTTGATAAATGGAGCACAAGCCTTATTTGGGGTTAAAACGGAGCTTCAGTTTGGAAAAACGAGAGTAACTGCTGCATTCTCTCAGCAAAATTCACAATCAAGAACCGTTGTTGCTGAAGGAGGAGCAGCTCTTCAGGAATTTGAGTTCAGAGCCTCTGATTATGATAATGATAAACACTTTTTCCTTGCTCAGTATTTTAGAGAAAATTATAAAAAAGCACTTGCACAGTATCCGTTAATTAATAGCCCTATTAACATTACAAGAATTGAGGTCTGGAAAACTAATAGAGCACAGGCAGTTGATGATTTTAGAAGTATTGTTGCAATTGCAGATTTGGGAGAGTCAAATACAACGCCTCTTTCTAATAATCTTGTTAATAATTTGGTTGTAGATCCTTCCATTACACCTATTCAGGCAAATGGGGTAAATCTACCCTACAACGGTGTAAATAAACTTAATAGGCTCTTAGTAGAGAATGGAGGCATAAGAGATATCGCAACAATGCAAAGTGCCTTTGAGAACGAAGGAATTACAGGAGTTACGCAAGGAACAGACTTTTCATATTTACAAAACGCAAGAAAGTTAAGACCCAATGAATACAGATTACATCCGCAATTAGGATTTATTTCGTTGAATAACAGGTTGCTAGATGGAGAGGTGTTGGCTGTTGCTTATGAATACACTGTGGTTGGAGCCTCAACAAACGAGACTGTTTTTAAAGTAGGAGAATTTTCTAACGATGGAGTGGTAGCACCTGCGAACTTGGGAGTTAAGTTGTTACGAAGTGAGATTTTAACAACTACAAGACCAGGGGCTGTGCCACCTCAGCCATTTCCGACATGGCAATTAATGATGAAAAATGTTTATGCTTTGGGAGCATATCCACTAAGAAATGAAGGATTTCGTTTTGAGTTGTTATATAGAGATGATGAAACAGGGATACTACAGAACACATTGCAGAATGCATCGGATGGTGATATAAAAAAGAAACCCTTAATGCAAATTTTTCATATTGATCGTTTAGATCAGAGTCAAAATCAGATAACTGGAGGAGATGGTTATTTTGATTTTGTAGAGGGGTCTACTGTAAATTCCGAAAAGGGATACATTATTTTTCCAGACCCAGAGCCATTTGGTTCAAATTCATATTTAGATAGTGAACTAATAAATGCAAACGATGATAAGAAATTTTTATTTGAAGAATTGTATTTAACCACTAAAATTCAAGCCAAGAACGAATATCAGAACAAGGATAAATTCTTTTTAAAAGGGTATTATAAATCTGAAACAAGCAGAGGTATTTCTTTGGGTGCTTTCAATATTCCAAGAGGGTCGGTTAATGTTACAGCAGGAGGAAGAACTCTTGTTGAAGGAGTAGATTATGTGGTAGATTATCAATTGGGGAGAGTTCAGATTCTTGATCCTGGGCTGGAGGCTTCGGGAATTCCAATTAACGCGACCGTCGAAAACAATACTTTTTTTAATCAACAAAGAAAGACGTTCATAGGTATTGATGTAGAACACCGATTTTCAGATGATTTTACTTTAGGAGGTACATTTTTAAATGTTAGTGAACGCCCAATTACGCCTAAAGTTAATTTTGGAGGAGAACCCATAGATAACGTAATGCTGGGGTTAAATTTTGATTACTCAGCAGAGGCGCCTTTTTTAACGAAGTTAGCCAACAAACTCCCTTTTGTAGAAACAGAGGCTCCATCTAAAGTCTCAGTGAGAGCAGACATGGCTTATTTATTACCGGGATCGCCTAGTGGAATTGATGTAAACGGTACAGCTACTTCTTATTTAGACGATTTTGAAGCATCGCAGATTCCGATTAATTTAAACTCACCTCAACAATGGTTTTTAGCGAGTACTCCAGAATCGCAAGGCTTTGAAGATGATGGAAAAGAGAATAACAATATAGCATATAATGATCATAGAGCAAAGATTGCTTGGTACAACGTAGATCAATTGTTTTATGGAACTGTTAATAGGCCCAGTAATATTGACGAAAATGAGCTTTCAAGAGATGAGGTTCGCCAAATTCGATTTGAGGAACTTTTTGATCTTGATCTAGATATTACGCAGCAAAACTTGGTAAGAACATTAGATCTGGCGTACTATCCTTCAGAGAGAGGTCCCTATAATTTTAATGCGAATGCAAGTGAGGTAAGTGTTGATCCTGGAGGGAATAGTGTTACCCTAACAAATCCAGAAAATAATTGGGGAGGAATTATGCGCTCATTAACAACTAACAATTTTGAACAGGCAAATGTAGAGTACATTCAATTTTGGCTGATGGATCCTTATGATAATTATTCATTAACTACTCAAGAAGGAGTACCTGTTGGAATTAAACCAGCTGATATTGCAAACCAAGTAGGTAAGCTGGTAATTAATTTAGGTAATATTTCAGAAGATATCTTACGTGATGGAAGTAAACAGTATGAAAATGGACTCCCCGAAGATGGGTTAAAGACTGTAGGAAGTAACGTGAGAGAGTCTGTTTGGGGGCTTACTCCAATTAATCCGTCAATTTTGTATGCTTTTGCTTCAGACCCTGCAGCAAGGAGTAATCAGGATCTTGGTTTAGATGGATTAAATGATAGTGAAGAAAAAGCAAGATTCAACGTGCCTGTAGGAGGAAGAAATTACAATCAATTTCCAGATCCAGCGGGAGACAATTTTCAGTTTTTTAGAGGTGGTGACTTAGACAATGCAAATGCATCTATTTTATCTCGTTACAAGAATTATAATAATACGCAAGGAAATTCTCCAACACCTGAGCAATCTTCAGAAACCTATCCAACTTCATCGACTACGTATCCAGATACAGAAGATATTAATAAGGACCAAACGATGAATCCTGTGAGTAGTTATTACGAATATGAAGTATCGTTAGATAAAGTTGACTTGAATAGAGGTATTGGTTTTAATCATATTGTAGATATAAAAGATACACAAGTAACACGCCCCAATGGAACTGAAAGAACAACCAGATGGTATCAATTTAGAATTCCTGTTAGGTCGGGTACGCCAATAAACGGTATCTCTGACTTCAATAGTATCCGTTTTGCAAGAATGTTTTTAACACGTTTTAAAATGCCTGTTGTTTTGCGTTTTGGAGAATTAGAGCTTGTAAGAAGTGATTGGAGAAGGTACGTGCAGTCAGTTCCTAACGATCAATTAAACAATTTTGAAATTGGAGTTGTTAATATTGAACAGAATGGTGATAAGTACGAGTTGCCACCAGGAATTCAACGAGAATTATTACAAGGAACGAATAGAATTCAAAGGCAAAATGAACAATCAGTTACTTTAAAAGTAACAGACCTACCAGCAGATTCTATTCGCACAATATACAAGAATATAAGTATTGACATGCGACGATATAAAAAGATGCGAATGTTTTTGCACGCCGAAGATCCCGTTGCAAATCCAGGTCAAGGACAAGATGCAGGAGCTGTTGCTATTATTCGTTTGGGGACTGATTTAAACGAAAATTACTATGAAATAGAAAAACCGTTGGTTTATTCTGCTTTGGGAGGTACTCCTGTAGCAAGCCAAGTATGGCCAGAGGAAAATAATTTAGATGTGATTTTAGAGGATTTATCAGGGTTGAAGTTGCAACGTCCTGCAGGTTCGTCTGTTACAGATTTGTTTTCTGGGACGAGCTCTAATGGTCTTAAAATATCGGTAAAAGGAAACCCTACTTTGGCTCAAATTAGGACTGTTAGTTTAGGAGTGAAAAATACATCTCCAAGTCCAAAATCTATAGAGGTTTGGTATAATGAATTGAGAGCGGTAGGTTTTGATAATAAAGGAGGTTGGGCAGCTGTTATGAATGCTGATGCTAACCTTGCCGATGTTATGAATTTTTCTGTTGGTGGAAGAATGTCTACTATTGGTTTTGGAAACGTTGAGGATCGTGTTCAACAAAGAAGTCTTGAAGAGGTAAAACAATATAATGTAGCAACAAATGTTCAGTTAGGCAAAATGATGCCTAAGAAATGGAACATGCAAATACCCATGAATTATACCTATGGAGAAGAGTTTCGTGATCCAAAATTTGACCCTCAATCACAAGATATTACATTAGAGCAAGCACGCACTGCGGCAGAAAATTCAAATAATGTCCAGGCAAGAAAAAATATAGCAAACGCTCAAGATTACACACGTAGAAAAAGTATTAGTTTCATTAATGTTAAAAAGAATAGAAACCCAGAGAGTAAGAAAAAACAAAAATTTTACGACGTAGAGAATTTTTCAGCATCTTATTCTTTCAATGAAGAATACCATAGAGATTATAATATTGAAAAATATCTTAATCAAAACTTGATGGCAGGAGCAAGCTATAATTTTAATTTCAAGCCTTTTATCATAGAACCATTTAAAAAGACTAAGATTTTAGGAAGTAAATATTTAAAATTTATCAAAGACTTGAATTTTAACCCAGTACCTAAATCTATCTCAGTAAATTCAAGGATCAAAAGAAATTTTAGCTCACAAAGATCAAGAAATTTAATAGAAGGTTTGACTCCACAACCAGAGTTGAAACAGCGTAACTTTATGTTTGATTGGGATTACACGGTTGGCTTTGATCTAACAAAGTCATTACAACTTAATTTTAATGCAACAAATAGTTTCATTTATGACAGCTTTGGTAAGACTGAAGATTTGGAGCTTTATGATAAGTTTTTCAACATTGGAAGGCCCAATACGTACCACCAGAAATTAAACGGAACGTACAAGGTGCCTATAAATAAAATTCCGTTTTTAGGATTTATAACGGCAGATTATGGGTACACAGCAGATTTTGACTGGCAAGGAGCGTCGCAAAGTCCAATTATTGAAGAGATTAATGGTCAGATGGTAGAAACAGGTAATGTAAGCGACAAGGTTGGGAATATGATTCAGAATGCCAATACCCACAACCTAAATACTACCGTAGATTTTGGACGTTTTTATAAAACATTAAAATTAGATAAGCTCTTAGCTAAAAAAGCTAAAAAGCAACCTGTTAAAAAAGGTTCTTTGAAATTAGGCGAAAACCAAAATTTAGAAAGATTAAAATTGAGGAAAAATGCTAGTTTTAGTCAAAAAGCATTGAAAGGTCTTTATGATGTATTAACCTCTGTAAAGAGGGCTAAAATTAGTTATAGTCAAAATAATGGTACGCTTTTGCAAGGATATAAGCCATCAGTTGGGTTTTTAGGTAGAAATAGTTATGGGGGAGGTTTAGCACCTTCTTTAGGATTTGTTTTTGGAAGTCAGACAGATATGATTAGGAACGCTATAGATAATGGATGGTTAGTTACTAGAGACCCCAATAATCCTAATGATACTTATTATAATAAAAATTACGGTAAAAACAGTAATACCAAATTAGATTATAATATTTCTGTTAAACCTCTAAAGAGTCTCACCATTGATTTGAGGGGAAATAGAATTCAAACTAGAAGATTAACGCAACAACTTGATATTATTAAAACAGGAGTAAATGGAAATGGGGAAGATGTTTTTGAACAAAATAACACCATTAAGCCTTTTGAAACAGGAGATTTTAGTATTAGTCATTTTATGTTATCTACGATGTTTACTGACGGAGATATTTTATATCAAAACTTTAGAGATTACAGAGGAACAATAGCAAACAAACTTTATGCTGAATCTGGCTTTAATAGACCTGTTAACCCTGATGATCCTGCATTTAAAGAAAACGGTCAACAAGCAATGCTTCCTGCGTTTTTAGCGGCTTATTCAGGAAAAACTCCTGATGCTGTAAGTACGAGTCCGTTTAGAAACATACCAATTCCTAACTGGACATTGCGCTACAATGGTTTAATGAAGTATAAATGGTTTAAGAAAAATTTCTCGTCGTTTACGCTTACTCACGGATATAAATCATCTTATACACTAGGAAATTACACCAATAATTTACAATATGAGCCAGGTGTAGGAAATACTTCTGGGAATTTTCAACCAGATTTATTGATATCATCGGTAACATTAATTGACGAATTTTCACCATTAATAAAAGTTGATTTTAGAATGAAAAGTGCACTTTCATTTAAAGGAGAGATTAGAAGAGATAGAAGTTTAACTTTAAATTTTAATAATAATACAATTACAGATATTAATGGAACAGAATATGTGTTTGGATTTGGATATAAGATAAGAGATGTTAAATTTGTAACTCGATTTACTGGGAAAAAAGAGACGTTGAAAGGGGATGTTAATTTAAGAGCAGATATCTCCTTGAGAGACAACCTTACGTTAATCAGAAATGTTGACGATAGCAATAATCAAGTTACAGGTGGGGAAAGATTGTTTGGTATTAAGTTTTTAGCAGATTATAATTTAAGTAAAAACATAACGGCATCTTTTTATTACAATCATCAAACATTTAATTATGCAATTTCAACAACATTTCCAAGACAATCAATTAATGCAGGATTAAACCTAGTTTATAATTTAGGAAATTAAAAATAATCAAGAATAAAAACAAACAAAGCAATGAACATTCCATCAGAATTAAAATACACAAAAGATCACGAGTGGGTTAAAATAGAAGATGATATAGCTACTGTAGGGATTACAGATTTCGCTCAAGGAGAGTTAGGCGATATTGTTTACGTTGATGTAGATACATTAGATGAAACAGTTGAAGTTGAGGAGGTTTTTGGCTCTGTAGAGGCTGTAAAAACTGTATCGGACTTATTTATGCCTTTAACAGGAGAAATAGTTGAATTTAATGAGGCCTTGGAAGATGAACCTGAATTGGTTAATACAGACCCATATGGAGAAGGTTGGTTAATTAAAGTTAAGGTTTCTGATACTACCCAAATGGAGAGTTTACTAACAGATGAAGATTATAAAGACCTTATTCCGTCATCATAAAATTATGCTTTTAATAGCGATATTTATTACGATAAGTATTGCTATTTTAGGTTTAGTTAAATTTGACAGTCCACCAGTTAAGATCAAGCATTTTGATAAAATTGAACATTCTATAGCCTATTTTTTTTTAACATTATTTTGGTTATTTTCTTTTAAAAAGCACAACTCATTGTTGATAATAGTTATGTGTTTTTTTTATGGTATACTTATTGAGGTATCTCAAGAAGTCTTTACGAGACATAGGGTAGGAGAATATTATGATATCATAGCTAATCTGATAGGTGTACTTTTAGCTTTTGTATTATTCAATGCTTTTTTTTACAAAAAAGATAGTTTTTCGAAAAAATAGCTTGTAAAAGTTAAAATAAATTAATTAAATTAGCACACTATTAAAAACAGAAAGGATGGAAATTAAGAAAAATCCAAAATCAAATCTTGAGAACTACAGCAAGCTGTTTGTTCAGTTAGGATTGGTTTTAGCTTTATTTATGACATACGTTGCTATCGAAAATAAGACGTACGACAAAGAGTACGGAGAACTTGGAGAAAGTAACATGTCAGCTGATGTTGAAGAAGAAACCTTTGAAATACAGCAAGAAGTTATTCCACCTCCTAAGAATACACCACCACCTCCAGCACCTGAAAAAATTGAAATAGTTGAAGATGAACAAGAAGTTGAAGAAACTATCATTGAGTCAACAGAGACTGATGAAGCAGAGGCAGTAGTAGTTGAAGAAATTGAAGAAGTTGAAGAAGAAGAGGAGGTAGTAGAGGATGTACCTTTCTCTATTATAGAAGATGTACCAGTATTTCCAGGGTGTAAAGGATCAAAGGCTCAAAAAAAATCTTGTCTTAATGAAAAGATGAACAAACATGTTCAAAGATATTTTGATGCTGATTTGGCGAATGAATTAGGTTTAGCTCCAGGAAAGAAAAGAATATATCTTGTTTTTAAGATTGGAAAAACAGGAAATATAGAAGATGTAAAAGCAAGAGCTCCGCATCCAAGGTTAAAGCAAGAAGCAATACGTATTGCTAAGAAGCTTCCCAAGATGGAGCCTGGAAAACAAAGGGGTAGAGCTGTACGTGTAGGATATACTTTACCAATCACGTTTAATGTAGAGTAAAATAATAAAATATATACAAAAAAAGAGCAACAAATTTGTTGCTCTTTTTTTATGATTTTAAATCACTAATCATTCAATATACAATACACGTAAGAAAAAGAGAATACTTAAAAGTTTGCAATTCATTATAGCAGATCATCTTGATTAAGTTAATAACTTGGTTAATATTATTTGTTGTGTTTATTACATTTGTATTTATGGATTTTAATCAACAATATTTTGTCCATGAAACTTCTGTTATAGATAAAGGAAGTATAATTGGTAATGGAACTAAAATATGGCACTTTAGCCATGTTATGTTTAACGCTAAAATTGGCGAAAATTGCACTATAGGGCAGAATGTTTTTATTGCACCTGAGGTTGTTCTTGGAGAAAATGTAAAGGTTCAAAATAACGTATCTATTTATACGGGTGTTGTATGTGAAGATAATGTTTTTTTAGGTCCTTCAATGGTATTTACTAATGTGTTAAATCCCAGAAGTGAATTTGATCGTAAAAATGAGTTTAAAACTACTCTTGTAAAGCAAGGCGCTTCTATTGGAGCGAATGCAACGATTATTTGTGGAGTTACGATTGGAGAATATGCGTTAATCGGCGCAGGTACTGTTGTTACTAAAAATATTCCTCAATATGCTTTAGTGGTGGGCAATCCTTCTAAACAAATAGGCTGGGTAAGCAAGTATGGACATCAACTAAAATTTAATGAAAAAGGGATAGCTTATTGTCGAGAATCCGAAATTGCTTATTTTAAAAAAGGAAATATGGTAAAAGAAAAGATTATGTAATATAATAAGTAATATTTTTTAATAAAAAATTTGTGGAAAAGAAAAAGTTTTCTAAATTTGCTTCGTGGTTGAATAAACCACTTTCTTTTTCTTTTTCATAGCAATTTTTCCCACTCAGATTTTTTTGAGTGGGTTTTGTTTATTAATACTTGATTGATCTCGTTGATTCTCTTACAACTAAGTCGGTCTTAATTACTTTTGTTTCAATATGCTTCACTTTTCTTTCTAGTTTGTTTATTAACATTCTAGCTGCAGTGGCTCCCATTATTTCACCATGCTGGCTTACTGTAGTCATTTTTGGGCTTGAATGCCTTGCTAGTATTCCATTTGAAAAAGAAATTACAGAGAAATCTCTAGGAATATTATAGCCCATTTTAGTCGCTACTTTCATAGCAGCAATAGCAGATGATTCATCTGTTGTAATTACACTGTCTATTGGATTTTTTTCAAATATTGGAGCTAGTATTGTTTCATACTTCTTGTAATCTTCTTCAAAAATGTTAACTACTATATTTTTATTAAGAGGAATGTTAAGGTCTTCAAGACCTTTGATATATCCTAAATACCTTCTTTCTCCAACTTTTAAGTCACTGATTGTTGAAATAAAAGCGATGTTTTTATGACCAGTTTTATAAAGATGTTTCACTGTAGTTACGGTGCCTTCAAAATCATTTGTAATTACTTTATCGCATTCAATATTTTGAGCTACTCTATCAAACATCACAATAGGAATACCGTTATCAATTGCATCCTGAAAATGAAGAAAATTTCTTTTTCTCAGTGTTTCCTCAGCCAAGGAAAGTATAAGACCATCAATACTACCGTTTGATAACATTTTAACAGCTTCTAATTCTTTTTCGTAGGATTCATTCGAGATACAAGAAATAATTTTATAACCATTTTTACTTGCTATTGTTTCAATTCCCTTAAATACTTGTGCTAGGAAGTAGTTTAGCATATTTGGTATTAAGATACCAATAGTTTTAGTTTTTTTATTTTTTAAATTAACAGCAGTAATATTAGGCCTGTAATTATTTTCTTTAGCAAATTTTCTAATTCTTTCTTTGGTAGTTTCGCTTATTTCATAGCTGTCATTTAATGCTTTAGAAACTGTAGAGATTGAAACATTAAGATATTTGGCAATGTCTTTTATTGTTAGCCTTTTCATATAAATGTGGTGAATAGTAAAAAAACAATAATACGAAAAACGATTATAAATGATGTAATTAATTTGTTAGTTTAGATTTATCTTTAAATTGGTTTTGATAAACTTTAGTTCGTATGAAATGATTACAAAAACTACTATATATTCAATAAAAATAATCCACAAATTTTCTTTCCATGGAGTATTAGAATATGCTTGGTAACTAAGTACAATAAGAAAGCTCCAAGCAACAGAGAATCGATATTTAGTGAAGCAACTTAGACAAACTAATGTTGCTAAATACCATGGATGTACAGTTGTTGATGTTAAATAATAGAAAGATAAGGACAAAAGCATTGCCGTGATTAATTCTTGAAGTCCCTCATTTTTTCTAAAAAAAGTTATGCAAATGATGAATGATGTTGCTATTAAAGGCATTATCTTTCCTATAATTGCGATTTCATTGTATCCTCTAAACAAATATCCTATTTCTCTAGCAACATAATAAAAGCTAGCATTAAATTCAAAACTTCTAAACCAAAGTCCAATAGAATTTATATAGTTTGCAAAAAAGTCATTGGATATGAAAGGGCTAAAAGTTATTATAAGTGTAAGTAACACTAGAGTATAAAAAGCAATTAATTTTTTCATACCATTAAAAAAGGACATTTTTTTATTTACGAAATAATTGAATATTATGGGTAATAAAAGTAGCGGTATTAATTTTACCGATATTGAAAATGCTAAAGATATAGCAGCTATTATCCATTTATTTTTAGCTAGCTTATATAACGAAAAAACAAGAAAAAAAAGCATTACAGGTTCAAAATGTAAATTACCTGTTAATTCAATTATCACAAATGGATTTAAAATGTAAAAGAAAATATTTGATATAGGTAGTTCTAGTAGTTTTAATAGTTTTTTTCCATATAAAAGAATACCCAGATCAGCTACAATGATTATTATATGCATTACTGCTATGGAAATAAAAATACTATGATTCCCCAATAACGCGGCAATATAAAAACACAGTTGGTTAATAGGAGGGTAATTTGTAAAATGGCTTCCATTCATTTCCCCCATTCCTTTGTAAAGTTCAGTAGCTTCATTTATAGGTTGTTTTCCCATTTCAATAAAGGCTTCTGGTAATGATAGGTAGGGATTAAATCCTTCAAAAAGCATTCTTCCATCCCAAATAAAACGATAAAAGTCTTGCGATAAGTTTGGAATGGCAAATAGAAAAACCAGTCTAAATAATATGGAAACTCCACATAAAAAGCGAAAGTTTTCTTTTTGGGAACGAAATAAAAGGTAGGAACCAGCAAACAAACTACTCCATAAGGCTAGCAAAGAGTAAAAAGAGGCTCTTTCAAGTAAAAATGCAAATAAGAAATATAAAATTAAGATAATTAAGGTTACTATCAAGCTATATTTCCTGATAATATCATTAAGCTTTTGAAAATATAGACTTATAGAACACATACGCAAAACCTATAAAAAGCATTAAATGAAAAGGAAATAGACCAAAGTCACCACCTTGATCACCAACGATAAACGCACTGTACATACCAAAGGCAAAGTATATAGCTAATAGACCTTCAATAATGATATTTAATGAGAGCTCTTTTTTGATATACTTATTATTTCCCCAACTGTCAGTAAGAGATTTTATATTAAATTTAGGAGTTCTAACAAATTCACTTTTTTTACCAATGTGCCCTTCAAGAACAGCAATGGTATTATGAAGAGAAAACCCCATTGCTATTGAGAAAAAAGATAAGAAAGCTCCAATATATTTTATGAAATTCATAAAGCCACCACCATAAGTTTTCTTGTACATATACCAATAACAAATAAAGAAAATAAGTGTACTAACTATAAAGAAACTCATTACTAAAAAGTAAATTTTTAAGTGCGCGTATTCATTTTTTATATATAGCATTGGAATACTTAGAATTGCTACTATAAAAATACAGGTAAACATTGAACTATTTAATAAATGTAAAACACCATGTATTTTTGTTTTAATAGAAAAATCTTTACTCATAATAACACGTTTTAACATTTTTTGAAAATTTTCTGCACCTCCTTTATTCCATCTAAACTGTTGTGAACGAGCAGCACTAATAATTACAGGAAGTTCTGCTGGTGTTTCTACATCTTCTAAGTACTTAAATTTCCAATTTTTTAATTGAGCTCGGTAACTCAGGTCTAGATCTTCTGTTAAAGTGTCTCCTTCCCAATTTCCAGCATCATAAATACATTTTTTACGCCAAATACCAGCTGTACCATTAAAATTAATAAAGTGCCCCTTACTATTTCTACCTACTTGTTCTAACGTAAAATGAGCATCAAGAGCAAACGCTTGAATTTTGGTTAATGTAGAATAATTTCGATTAATATGTCCCCAACGTGTTTGAACAACTCCAATTTTAGAGTCTTTAAAAAAGGGAACTGTTTTGGTCAACCAACAGGGTTTGGGTAAAAAGTCCGCATCGAAAATAGCAATGAAATCTCCTTTAGCAGTTTTTAAACCTTCTTTTAATGCCCCTGCTTTAAATCCGTTTCTGTTTTTTCGTCTAATATGCTGAATATCTAACCCGCTTTTTTGCAGTTTTTCAATATGTTTTGATGTAGTCTCTATTGATTCATCAGTAGAATCATCAAGTACTTGAATTTCAAGCTTATCACTTGGGTAGTTTATTTTGGCAATATTGTTTAACAAACGCTCCATTACATACAGCTCATTGTAAACTGGTAATTGAATAGTTACATAAGGAACCTCTTCTGATTTTGTCAAATCAAATTTGGGTGAATCATCTTGCTTTTTATTTGCTTTTAAATAATTGAAAAGTAGATTTAATTGAGCTAACGCATACATTAAAATTAGAACTAGCGATATTGTGTATAAAACGATTACAATATATTCTAAAATCATTATTTGAAACTATATTTAAATATCCAACCTAAAATTTTTATGCCTGCAAAGATAGTACCTTTAACGGTTCCTGAAACTTTTGAAATACCTATTCTGTTTCTATACTTCACATTAATTTCTTTATAAGTAAGTTGTTGTTTTATAGATTTTAACTGCATCTCAACAGTCCATCCATAGGTTTTGTCTTCCATATTTAATTTTAGAAGTTTTTCATATTTAATTGCTCTGAAAGGACCAAGGTCCGTGAATTTAGCTTTAAAAAAGAGTTTCATTAAAAAAGTAGCCAACCAGTTTCCAAAAATTTGTTGCGGTGTCATAGCGCCTTTTTCACGTAATTGTTTAATTCTGGTTCCAATGACGAAATCAATGTTTTCATTAATTATCGGGGCAATTATTTCAGTTAACTGCTCGGGATAATCAGAATAATCTCCGTCAAGAAATACCAAAATTGTAGGTTTTATAGCTTGATTAGCAATGTAATTCATTCCTTTCAAACAAGCATATCCATAACCTCTTCGTGACTCTTTTAGAACAGTTGCTCCAGCATTTTTAGCATTTAATTCAGTATTATCAGTAGAATTATTACTTACAACGATTATTTCATCAACTATAGTGGGGACGTCATTTATTACATTTGCAATAGAATCTTGTTCATTATAAGCAGGAATAATAACTTTAATTATTTGGTTCATTTTTATCTTAAATCATTCAGATCATTCTCTTTTTTAAAAGAGGAAAAGTCAGACCACTCATTTATTTTTTCACCGTTTTTAAATTTAACAGCTTTTATTAATTGTTTTTTTCGATAAAGTAAACAATATCCATCTTTTTTGTCATTTTTCAGTTGACATTTATGATTAACGTTTCCCATTTTATCATAGTATAACCACCATTTATTTTGTTTGCCATTAACAAAATGTCCTTCTTTTACTTTCTTCCCATCTTTGTGGTAAAAGTACCAATAATTTGTAGGAAGATTGTTTTTATAACCCCCTTCTTTTTTTAGTGCTTTATTTTTGTAATAAAATTTCCAATAATCGATTTTTTTATTGCCTACTAGCCATCCTTCTTCCTTTAAGTTTCCGTTAGCATAATAGTTTTTATAATATATTCTTTGACACCATATCTGTTGGTAGAAAACAACTAGAAAAAGTAAAGCAATATTCTTTTTAATCATTATTCTGCTTTTTTACTTGACTTATTTACTGTCATTAACTAATGTCATTAAGTCAATATCGTTCCCAAGTAAAACATCCGTTGGATTAATTCTACCTTCTTCTGGTCCGTTTTCTAATTTTAAAACTCCTCTAGGGCATACCGCAGAGCATATTCCACATCCTACACAACTGGCACGAACAATATTTTCACCCTTTTGTGCATAGGCCCTTACGTCAATACCTTGTTCACAGTACGTAGAACAGTTACCACAAGAAATACATTGCCCTCCATTTGTGGTAATTCTGAAGCGAGATTTAAATCGTTGAACCAAGCCAAGATATGCAGCTAAAGGACAGCCGAATCGACACCAAACTCTATTTCCAAATATTGGGTAAAACCCAGTTCCAATAACACCAGCAAACCACGCACCGATTAAGAAGCTATAGGCATCTTTAATTCCTTGAGAGTTAATTCCAAGAAAAGAAGAAGCACCAGTAAAATAACAGTACAATGTAACGATCGTCATAATAACAGAGAATACCAATACAGCATGAATTACCCAACGTTCAAGTTTCCATGCTTTTAAGGTTTTGTTTGAATGTTGACGGTAAGGGTCTCCCAAAGTTTCTGCAAGACCTCCACATCCACATACCCACGAACAGTACCATCTTTTACCAAAGAAATAAACCATGACAGGAACAAAAACTAAGGTTAATAATACTCCCCATACCAGAATAAAAACACCAATACCACCACTTTTTGATAAAGAAGCTAAATTCCATTCAAAAAAGAAATCATAGTCTAAAGGGAAAGCATTTTTAAAGTCATATCCAGGCATGTTCAAGCTTGTCATAATTTCAGGAATTAAGAAAGCGAATACTATCTGAAAGAATAAAACAGAAGTAGTACGAACAATTTGGTAATTGTTATGGCGGTATTTAATGTACATACGTACTCCCATAACAGTCATGATTACACAATACAAGAAACCATATACGAACCATTGACTTGCAGCTCCTCCGTTTAAAGTTTTGCTAATAGGATCTAAAATAAAGGTCCAATTCACAACATAATCTGGTAAAAAGTATAGGAGGATATAAAATAGCACTAGGTAAAATAATACTAGCCAGGCAATCCAACCTCTATTTGTACTCGATTCTAAGTAAATACCATTGTTTTTAATTCCTTTAGGGCCTAATAAAACTACATTTGGAATTATAAATAACAAAGCTCCAATGATACCAAGGCCAAAAGTTAAAAACCATACTAAACCTGGATTTTCTTTGATATAACCTTTGCCAGCTTTTTTAGCTAAGTCATAACTTAAAGTATGCGGTTTTCCATAGATTTTATACTGAAATTGAGCTCCTTTTAAATCCCAATTTTTTTCAGCATCGTATTTTGCAATAAGTTGATCATAATGGTCATTTGTGTTGTTAAAAGCTTGACGTGCTCTTGATGAAAATTCAAAAATATTCAATGGTTCATCAGTGATCACTGCTTTCGCCAACTCATCTTTTATGATCTCACTTTTAAATCCTTTTTCTTTGATATAGTTTTCTAATTCAGCAGAAGTTAAATTAAAAGAACCAGTAAATAGACTTGCTGAAAATACGGCTAATCCAAGTAAAAATAGTACAAGGCCAAGTTGTTTGATTGCTTTCATATTTTAAACTCTGCTAAAAATGCGTTTCCAGCTTTTCTTTTTTAATTTAATATTAGTATTGTTTTCTTGGTTGAATTTTTGAACAATTTCGGGTTCGTGAAGTTTGTAAAATTCTGGATCAAAGTTAGCGTCGGCTAAATGCTCAATAACATGATCTATGCTTTCACCATTCGTAAGAACTCTGTCAAAAAACTCATGTCTCATTCGTATTCCAAAAGTGTTAATACCAATAAACTTTCGAGTGTTTTTATCGAAATTAACATGAATACATTTCTTACCACTTTTATGTTCCCAGTAGAAACGAGCTTCGTTTTCTCTAGTTTTTGCCCAAACCCATCCATAAGTTTGATATTCGATATCAATAAACTTTGCTGAGTTAAACCAATGTCCAGGTTTGTATTCTAATTTGTTACCACAAATGGTTTGAGCTACGGTTTCACCCATCATTCTTCCTGTATACCATACTGCTTCAATAGCTCTTCTTTCTCCGATGGGCTCATGTTGCTCGGCACAATCACCAATTGCATAAATATTTGGAATGCTTGTTTCTAAAAATCTGTTTACTTTTACGCCTTTTCCAATTTCAATATCGCTATCTCTTAAAAAATCAACATTAGGTGATACTCCAGCGGTTAGCCCTACCACATTACATTCAATCTCTTCGCCTGTTTCAGCTATAATTACTGATTTAGCTTTTCCGTTTGTATCTGTTTTAATTTCTTTTAAGTTCACTCCTAAACGTAAATCGATTTGATTCTCTAAAATTTCTCTATTAATCATTGCAGACTCACCTTTAGGCAATACGCTGTTCCAGAAACTACTTTCACGAACTAAAAAAGTTACGGGAATATTTCTACTGTGAAGCATTTCTGCAAGTTCTATTCCTATAAGTCCTCCGCCAATTATAACAGCTCTTTTGCATTTTTTGTTATCAGGAGCATACTTTTCGAGCTTTTCTAAATCTTGTTTATGGTACATTCCAAAAACTCCTTTTGCCTCCTGACCGGGCCATCCGAATTTATTAGGTTTTGAGCCTGTTGCAATAATGAGCTTATCATATGTCATGATTTCATCATTGTCAAACTGTATTTTTTTAGCCAAAGGATGAATTTTCGTAACGGTTCCTTCCTTCAAATCAATATTGTTTTTTCTCCAAAACCAAGGTTCATAAGGTTGAGTGTGTTCAAACTTCATGTGTCCCATATAAACATACATAAGTGCTGTTCTTGAAAAGAAGTACTTCGTTTCACTTGAAATGATCGTGATTTTCTTATCAGACAATTTTCTAATGTGCCTAGCGGCTGTAATTCCAGAAATCCCATTACCAATAATTACAACATGTTCCATAAAAAAGTTGATTTGAAAATTAGGTCGTCATTAAAGTTAATAACTTAATGAATAAAATAAATTTAGAATGATTATAAATAGCGATTGAGGTTATTGTGTTTTTTTAAGAGCTTTGAATCAAGTATATATCTTTTTGCAGATTGACTAAATTTCAGAGTATAAAGTTACTTTAATTAAGAAAAATGCTAACATCATTTTATATTTTGGGAATCAATACATAAAACGCTCTTTAAATGACCAAAACATTAACCAAAAGAGTTAAGTAGTTAATTTTTTAGTAGTATTCTAATTTGAGTTAATCGTGAAACATACGAATCTTATAGTTCTAACTTTAATGAAATAGAAATATAATCGTATTAAACTGAAAGAAATTTAAATTTCTTAATTTTTGCAAATAATGCAATTATAAACTTCTAAGAAAGCCGTTAATTACTGCTTATTCGATTATTTTGTTGATTGCTTTTTTGTGTTGGTTAATCCTTTGTTTTAAAGGTTTTTTAGTGTTTTTTTTAGCTTTTTGTCGAAAAATAGATAAGGTCCCTAGATATAGTAGTGTGAGTTGAGTGTTAATATTTTTGTGCTGTTTACCAATGCTTTAGTTGTTGGGTTATTATAAAAAAGGTAACTTGCGACTATGAAAATTAAGATTAAATGGCTTTTTATCTTTGGAATTATTTGTCTTCATACATCTTGCGAGAGTCAAAGAAAAAAAGTTAATGGAGTTAGTTTTGTTGCTTCATCGGATCAAATAAATTTTAAACACACGCTTCCAGTTAAAGAGGTTTTGGCAAATTTCGTAGCCTTGATGCCATATGCTTTCATAGAAAATATAAGTTCTCCAGAGGTGCAATTTAATGCTTCAAAACAATGGTTTGGAGAGACCTCTGAAGGTGTTGAACAATATGCTGAGAAATTCCACAGAGAGCAGGTTCAGATTATGATTAAACCCCAAATATGGGTTTGGCAAGGAGAATATACTGGGTTGATAAATATGAAGACAGAAAGCGACTGGAAAAAATTAGAAAAAAATTATACTAAATTTATTTTAACCTTTGCTAAGGTTGCTCAAAAAGTGAAAGCGCATTTATTTTGCGTTGGCACTGAACTAGAACGGTTTGTAGTTAAAAGACCAGAATATTGGAACGATCTGATAAAAGAGGTAAGAAAAGTGTATACCGGTAAAATAACGTATGCTGCTAATTGGGATGAATATCATAAAATAGATCTTTGGAACGTGTTAGATTATATAGGAGTTGATGCTTATTTTCCTCTAAGTGATGAAGAGTCACCGTCAAAAGAAGATTTTAAGAAAGGATGGAACAAATACAAGAAAGAAATTATTGCTGTTAAAGATAAGTTTGAAAAGCCAGTTTTATTTACAGAGTACGGATACAGAAGTGTTTCTTATACAGGAAAAGAACCTTGGAATTCAAATACAATAGAGGGAAATGTAGATCTAGAATCACAAAAAAAAGCACTGGAAGTTTTGTACGAAGAATTCTGGGATGAATCATGGTTTGCAGGGGGGTTTTTATGGAAGTGGTTCCATAATCATGGCCAAGTTGGTGGGAATAATAACAATAGATTTACTCCTCAAAATAAACCAGCATTAGAAGTGATAAAAAAAGCATACGGGAAAATAGAATAAGATTGTTTACAATTAAATAAATTCTGTTTTAAAAGGAAGTAAAATTTAATTAGGGTTATTTTAAGTTTAACACGATTTTTTAGGGGGAGTTAGTAGACCTTTTTACCTTTTAATAACCATTTTCCCCATTCTTTACTATAAATATGAATTTGTTCTGTTAGTTTATTTTCGTTTGAAACAACTATATTTTCTTTGTTTTTCCATTCAAAAATCCCACCGTAAAGGTTGTAAACATTTAAAAAGCCTGCTTTCTTTAGCTCTTCAGCAATATCCTCAGACCGAATTCCAATAGAGCAATATACAATAACCTTGGTATTCTTATTCTTTATTAATGAAACGGTGTTTTGGATGTTAAAATAATTATAGCCAACAGGTAAGGCATTCTTGATATGACTTACTTTAAACTCTATCGGTTCTCTTGCGTCTAGAAGAATAACTTTTGAAAGTTCTTTTTTTAATTCATCAACGCTTATGTAAGGAATGCTCTCATTATTGTGTTTTTTTAATAACAGTTTCAACTCCTTTTTTTGAGCACTGACAGAAACTATTAAAAGAAAAAGTAGTAACAGTAGTATTTTCTTCATGGTTAACAATTTATGCTACAGTTCCTTGACAGCTACTTCCAGCACCAGCCGTACAACCATAACAATGTTGATTAATAATAATGTTTCTGTTAGTTAATAGTTCCTCGTTATATTCAGAAATATGTTGTACTCTGCTAGAAACTTTAAGATTAAGCATCTGATTAAAATCACAATCATATAAATACCCATCCCAACTTACAGATAACGTATTGGTACACATTACATTTTCAACTGCCTTAGGATTGTAGGCTTCTACTAAAGTGTACATGTAATCTTCGTAATTTTCAGAGGCAATTAAATAATCTAAAAATCTACTAATAGGTAAGTTAGTAATTGCAAATAGGTTGTTAAAAGTTATGTTAAAGTCTTCGGCAAGAGCCTTTTTAAAATCTTTTTCCATGGAGATTTGATCTCCAGGAAGAAATGCTCCAGAAGGATTATAGACTAGGTCAAGTTTTAGACCTGTCCCCTCAACACCATAACCAATGGCATTTAATTCTTGAAGCGCTTTAATCGATTTGTCAAAAACGCCATTACCTCTTTGTTTATCAGTTTTTCCTCTTGTCCAGTGAGGCATCGATGAAACAACATGAACGTTATGCTTTTTGAAGAATTCTGGCAGGTTAAAATATTTTTTATTAGCTCTTATGATGGTTAGGTTTGAACGGACAATAAAATCCTTTATACCGGCTTTGGAAGCTTCTTCAACAAACCATCTAAAATTAGGGTTCATCTCTGGAGCTCCTCCCGTTAGATCTAAGGTATGAGCTCCTGTTCTACGAATTACATCTAAACATTGTTTCATAGTTTCAGTAGTCATGATTTCTTTTCTATCTGGCCCTGCATCAACATGACAATGTGCACAAACTTGATTACACATATACCCAACATTAATTTGAAGAACTTCCAGTTTTCTTGGCTTTAAAGGAAATTGACCTGTCTCTTTTATTTTATCAGCAAAGGTTGGAAGTTCATTTTTAAAAATTCCGTTGGATAAAATTTCCAATTGACGCTTTGTATTTGCCAAATCATTATTCCTAGCTAGTAAAGATTTTTTCATTCTGTATTTTATGATTTATAAGGTCAAGTGCCGTCGAAAACTACTTGATGTCATTTTTTAATTAGATTTTGCTACATATCTAATTTATTTACTTTATTCATCATTTGAACTCCATGAACAAGTGTTGCGCCACTTTTGATTGCCGCTCCAACATGAATCGCTTCCATCATTTCCTCTTTAGTAATACCTCTTTGTAAACCATCTTTTGAATAAGCATCAATGCAATATGGGCATTGTTCTGTATGAGCCACAGCGAGTGCTATTAAACTTTTTTCTCTGGCGGTTAAAGCTCCTTCTTCGAAAACTTTTCCATAATAATCAAAAAATTTGTTACCAAGTTCTTCGCTCCATTCCGTTATTTTACCAAATTTTTTTAGATCTGTTGGGTCATAGTACGTTTTAGACATATATCTTATTTCTTTATTAATTGCTAGTTTTATGCTTGAAATAGGCTCAATGATGTTGAAGAAATCAAATATTATAAAAAAAAATGATTCAATAGTCTATTTCTAAATTCACTCAAAGTGATAAAAATACAAAATGTATTATCAAAATTTATTTTGAAAAAAAGTTATTTCCCATTCAGGCTCCAATCATACTCTAAATATTTAATTTTTGCCGTTGTACTAATTTTTGTGTTAGAATATTTATTAAGAAAATCAATAATAGAACCATTTTGAGTAAAATCAGATTTGAACCAATCAAATATTTTTGAAAGTTGAATTTCATTATGAGAGATTTTATTCTTTTGTGGATTATTAATGAATTTTTTTAGTAACAGGGTAGTTTTGACGTCATAATTAGCTTCAGTAAAAGCGAAATTCCCTAATTGAGGGCAAGATCCGGAAGCACAATTTACACCAACATGAATTTTGGGATCGTTAAATTTTTTCCTTAATATTTCATGTTCAATATGGTTTAGTGTGTAATTTTTACCTCCAACTTTTACAAATTGTATATCCCATGCGCCCTTGCCTTTTTCTTTAATGGTAGTAATACTTTTTAAAGGATAATTGTCTAATATTAGTTTGATAGTGTAAGCGTTGTAGGTATTGATCCAAAAAGCTTTACTCTTAGCAGGAGACCAGTTTTTTTGAGGAGTAGTCCTTTCTAAGTAATTTAGATACTCTTGAAGTTTTGATTCCTCATTTTTAAAAGCTTTGTAGTTTACATTTCCCTTGTTATTAACATGTTTTTTTAGTAATGAATTAAAAATACTTGTTTGGCTGTAAGTATTTGTGAAGAGAATCAGACTTAAAAGAAAAAATATTTTTTGCATATTAAATTGAATTTAGAATCTGTTTTTAGTTAGACGTTTTTTTTTATTGGTGATTACAAATATGTTTATAATTTTTTGCTTATTTATACCTGTATTGACTTCACATAGGAAAAATAAGTTTTTTATACTTTATTGAAGGGGTTTACTTTTTAAGCGTACTTCAAGTGTTATGTTTCTTTTTGTTGTTTTCTATTGAGTATTATGCTTAATAGTGATTTATTTTATTACTTGTACCTAAAGGTACAAATTAGGTCAGTTGTCCTGTTATATTTTTGATCAATAATTTAAAAAACAAAAAAATGATCAAATTTAAGCTGCTTTTTCTAAGCCTACTTCTTGCTCTTTTAGGATGTAAAGGAGAGACGAATATCAATGATAACTCAATAGATAATTTACCAAAAGAAACTTATGTTTTGGTTCATTCTGCTTGGTTGGGAAAATGGCAATGGGAAAATATAGTTCCTATTTTAACAAATAAAGGCCATAAAGTTATAGCTCCCGATTTACCGGGACATGGAAGTGATGGCACACCTGCATCGGATATTACTATGGATGATTATGTTAACACCTTGGTAAGTATTTTAGACGAGCAAGATAAACCAGTGATACTGGTAGGGCATAGTTTTAATGGAATAACCATTAGTAGGGTGGCAGAGTTAAGACCAAATAAAGTAAAAAGCCTTGTTTATATGGCTGCATTTTTACTTCCTAATGAGAGCTCTTTTTTAGGAGCAGTTCAAGGGGTTTCAGGCTCTAATGCTGTAGATAATTTTAAGGTGTCAGACGATGGTTATTCTGCGTATATTAATGAAAATCAACAAAAAAATGCTCTCGTTCATGATGTTTCTCAGGAATTTTACGATGTTAATATTAAACCATACATAGTTTCAGAGCCTTTATCACCATTAAAGTATAAATTACAGATAACAGATAAGAATTTCGGAAGAATTCCTAAGTATTATATTGAAACAACGGAAGATAAAGCTATTCCTATAGAAATACAAAAAAGCATGTATAAGGGAAATGTACTTAAAGTATATACGCTTAATAGTAGCCATTGTCCTAATTTTTCTCAACCAAAAAAATTAGCAGAGGTATTGTTAGATGTAGTTAATGAGCAAGAAAAAAAAGACTTAATAATGAGTCATTTTGAGAAGGAAGAAGAAGTTAAAGTGCACAGACTATTTTCTAACGAAAATCAAATTTTTGCTCATTTTGAATCAAAAAGAGGTGGAGAAAAGTATGCTCATATGGCTCTTTTGGAAATAACAGGAGATAAAAAAATATATACAACTATTCAAAAGGTGCCAAAAAATCAAATTTCGGAGAATAGAATGTTTGAAGGAGCAAAACTAGTATCCACAAAATCTAATAATACAGTTTCAAACTTAACACACATAAATAAATTTATAAAAAATGTTTGGATAGATGGTAAATATGAAACACTTCCCGATTTTTTTAATAACGGAATACTAATTCAGCATAATCCAACAGTTCAAGATGATGTTAAAGGGTTGTATGTTTTATTAGACTATTTAAAAAACCAAGGAATAACTTTGAAATATGAAGAGATAGTGACTTCATTTGCGAAGGGTGACATGGTTTTAGTATATTCAAAAGGAATATTTGGGGGTGATAATTATTTATTTGCCGATTTATTTAGATTAGAAAATCAAAAGATAGTGGAGCATTGGGATGTTATTGAACAAAAGTAGCAGATAAACATAATAAACCGGTGATTAGGGTCGTCTAAGTTATTTAGGCGATCTTTTTTGTAAAAAAAGAAAAACTTGTTGGTTGTTAGTGTTAGAGTTGCTTTTGTAAAAAGTTAGCTGACAAATAAACTCAAAGAATAAATATTAATTTATTGAATACTTATAACTTTGCCTAAGTTTTGGGAGTTGTGTTCAATGATAATGATTTAAATCCATGTACAAAATATTTACAGTACATTTTGATGGTGAGAAGATCTGCTGATTAGATTTTAAATTTCAAAGCAAAAAACAAGTTGTCGTTGTTATATGACAAAACTATAGTATTTGCAGATAAAAGTAGATGTTGTGAAACAAGTAGAAACTGTTTGTGGTCGACCAATTATTATAAAAAAGGTAAAATTGTGTTGGGTCAATTGTTAGCTGATATACAAAAACACGCCACTCAAATTATAAAACTTATATTTGAGAAACAAATTTAGTATCTATTTTTCTTCTCTAGAAAACAAAAATAAGGCAACGAATAAGAGTGAAAATACTTGGTAACTAGGATTTGATACTGAAAAAATACAAGATGTTACTAAAAACAAGGTAAGTCTTTTTTATTCTTAGAGTCCTCGGTTATTCTCATTTCTGAGTGACGTGAGTTTTTAAATACTCAAAAGCTTCTAAGACTGTGGGAAAAATAAATTGACTTCCAGCTTCTCTTAACTCAGAGTCTGAATATTGGGTTAAAATTCCAATAGGAACCATCCCTGCTAACTTCGCTGCAGTAGTTCCTGTTAAGCTATCTTCAAAAACCCAAATATCTTTAAAATCTGACACTGTAAAACCCAGTTTATTCGCTAAAGTAATATAAGCTTCTGGTGCTGGTTTTGGTTTTTTATAATCTTGAACTCCAAAATAAGTTTCAAAATCAATATTTAAATGATAAATACTGTTTTTTAAGAATTGTCTCGTTGCATTACTTGCAATTCCGTAAGGTGTGTTATTTTCCTTTAAAAAAAAGGTAATTTCTCGTATACCAGGCAATAATTCAGGTACTTTAAAAAATTTATTTAAATGCTCGTCTTTCAAAAAATATAAATCTTTAAACTGATTTTCTTTACCAACTGTACTTGCATAATATTCGGCTATTTTATAAGGAGAAGCTCCTGCTAATTCCATGGGAAATGCAGGAAGTTCTTTATGAAATAATTCTTTAAAGGCTGATTCCCATGCACTTCTATGGCTTTGGAAACTATTAACTATTACACCATCAAAATCGAATAGAAAACCTTTAGGCAATTGCATTAACTTTGTTTTTTTCATTAACTAAATTGGTTAAATATGGATTCAAAAATTTATTGGTTGGATCTAATTCGCTTCTTAATCTTTTAAAGTCTTCCCACATAGGATAAATTTTAGAAAGTTCTGCATCCTTAGCCACAAAGCGTTTCCCCCAATGAGGTCTTCCTCCATGTTTAATGAATATTTTTTCAACACTTTTAAAAGCTTCATAAGTATCTGCAGTTGCGGCATTTCTAGAAACACAACCCATAGTTACAGTATCATGCCCATAAGCGTAACTCAACCAGGATTTATCTTGGTATACGAAGCGAACATCCATTGGGATATGGACAAAAGATTTGTTACCCCATTTGTTCAGTTCTCTTTTTAATTCTGCAAAAACTTTTGGAAACTTATCCAGTGCTATAGTCCATTCAGCTAATTCCAAAGTGGAACCTCTTGATTTAGTTACGGTTGCTTGGTAAAGAGATCCTTTATGTTCTTTTTTTGCACTGAAAAATCCTCTGTATAACAACTTATTTGCAATGGCAGTTAACCAAGGAAAAATATGAGTGTATTTGTATAAAATCTTTGAAGCATTCCTTCTATGTTTCAAATATCTAGGTCCTAAATTTTCTGTAACTTCAGTCTCTGGATCAATTTTATCACCTGTAATAACATATCCTCTGTCAGTATGGGGTAACCATAAAATTCTTAAAAAATCATGTTTCTTTAATCTGCTTTTTATTTTTGGTAGCCACTCGCTATCTTTCTCAGGACCTTCCTTTACATGAAGCGTATATTCTTCTTCACACTGAAAAGTGATCGTAGACATTACACCTAACATTCCCAAAGAAACGCGAACAGCATCCATCAACGGATCCTCTTTTGTAATTTTTTTTAAGCTACCATCAGCTAATACCAAATTACATTCAATCATGTATTCGCTTAATAATTTACCACTTGTACCGTGTGTGCCAGTTGCCAATGCGCCACCAATTGTAATAGTGTTAATGTCTGGTAAACAAGAAATACACCAACCAACAGCTTCAATTGCCTCTAATAACTCTCTTAAAATTAAACCAGATTGAACTGTAATTGTTTTTTTATTGTAGTCGTAAGAAACAATCTTATTGTAGCCAGTCATATCTATCAATGCATTTGTTCCAGCGGCAATATCAGCCGAAGATTGCTTACTTCCAAAAAAACGAATTTTTTCATTCGAAGATATTGCTTCTTGAAGTTCTTCTTCAGTGGTGACTTTATATAGCTTTTCGAAGTTGTACTTTAAGTTTTCATTCCAACTAACCCAAGTATTTGTGTTTTTTTGTTTCATTATATCTAGTTATTGTTAAACAAAAATACGTAATTAAAACAATTAAAAATTTAATTTTATGAAAAGCAAACTAATTTTCACAAAAAAAACCTTAACAAATAAATGTTAAGGTTTTTGTACAGAAGGCGGGACTTGAACCCGCACGGGCATTACGGCCCATTGGATTTTAAGTCCAACGTGTCTACCAATTCCACCACTTCTGCTTTATAGTTATCGACAATAACTAAATTTAAGCTTATTCTTGAATAAGTCTTAGTACTGAAGGCGGGACTTGAACCCGCACGAGCATTACGGCTCATTGGATTTTAAGTCCAACGTGTCTACCAATTCCACCACTTCAGCGTAAATTTTGATAAATCTTGGAGCGAAAGACGGGATTTGAACCCGCGACCCTCACCTTGGCAAGGTGATGCTCTACCCCTGAGCTACTTTCGCGTAGTCGATTCATTTATTTTAATGAACGTCGCGCTATTTGAACGCGGATGCAAATATAAATTGTTTTTTTTAATTACAAAGTCCTTTTTCTTTTTTTTTAAATAATTTCAAAAAATTCGGATGTTAAATTAGAAAGAAATATCTTTGCAAAAAAGTTTGAAAAATCAGTGAGTTCTGTTTCAGCAATACAAAATAAAATAACTATCAAAACACTTTTTTCTGATTTTAAGCAACTTACTAAAGTTGGGTTATCAGTTAGCGTGGTGTTTACATCAATTACAGGTTATCTTCTAGGCGTAGATGAAATTAATTATACTATCGTCCTATTATTAGGTATAGGAGGGTATTTTATGGTTGGGGCTTCGAATGCATTTAATCAGATTATCGAAAAGGATATTGATTCAATAATGACAAGAACTAAAAATAGACCGTTGCCTTCTGGGCGGATGTCTGTTACTACAGCCATGATTATAGCTGTTTCTTTTACAATAACGGGGTTGTCAATATTGTATGGAATACATCCGAAATGCGCTTTATTTGGAGCCATTTCTATTTTTTTATATACTTCAGCCTATACTCCCCTAAAATCATATACACCGTTAGCTGTTTTTGTAGGAGCAATACCAGGTGCTATTCCGTTTATGTTAGGGTGGGTTGCAGCAACAGGAAAATTCGGTATTGAAGCTGGCTTTTTGTTTATGATACAGTTTTTTTGGCAATTTCCTCATTTTTGGGCTATTGGTTGGTTACAATACGAAGAATATAGTAAAGCAGGTTTACATATGCTTCCAATGGATAAGAAGGATAAAGGAGCAGTGATACAAATTATTTTTTATACCTGCATTATGATGTTGGTTTCTATAGCCCCTGTATTGAAGGTAACCGGAGAATTTTATATTTATTCTTATACAGCTTTTGTTATATTTTTGTTGGGAGGACTTATGTTATGGAGAGCTTTTAAACTTTATAAGTCACAAGATAATTCAGATGCGAGAAAATTAATGCTAGTAAGTGTTTTTTATATAACGGTGGTACCTATAATATATGTAATAGATAAATTTTTACACTAATGACTGAACAAATAGAAACAATTGATGATGAATTAAGACAAGGTAGAAGGAAGTCAGCAAAGCCAATGTTATGGGTTTCCATGATAAGTATGGTTATGTTTTTCGCAGGTTTAACGAGTGCCTATGTTATAAGTATGAAAAGGGAGGATTGGGTTAGCTTTGGTCTTCCACAAGCCTTCTACTTGAGCACCATATTTATCTTATTAAGTAGTTTTACATTGTGGCTCTCTCAAAAAGCCTTAAAAAAGAACCAATTACCTAAATCTTTTATACTCTTAGTAACGACTTTTATTTTGGGGCTTGGATTTATTTGGTTCCAATATATCGGTTTTAATCAATTAAAAGAAATGGGTTTGTATTTCACAGGCCCCGAAAGCACAGTTTCGACTTCATTTATTATAGGGATTACGTTTATGCATGTTATCCACTTAATAGCTGGAGTTTTGGTATTATTGGTTGTAATTTATAATCATTTTAAAAAGAAGTACTCAAGTGCTAATATGCTTGGGTTTGAACTAGGTGCAATCTTCTGGCATTTCGTTGATGTTTTGTGGATTTATCTATTTTTCTTTTTCTATTTTATTAGGTAATTAAAAATGCGTAATTTTGAAGCATTGTTTTAACAAAAATAACGAGAAATAACAAAAAAGTATTTATGGAAGCAAATATTGCTGTAGATTCTGACAAAAAAGAGACTTGGAGCGGAGGTGGTGTAAAACCATTTGGAGCTAGTTACGGTAAAATGATGATGTGGTTTTTCATATTATCAGATGCGTTAACCTTTTCTGGATTCTTGGCGGCTTATGGATTAACTCGCTTTAAATTTATTAACTCTTGGCCTATCGCTGACGAAGTATTTACTCATATACCATTTTTTCACGGTAATTACCCTATGATATATGTTGCATTTATGACGTTTATTCTTATTGTTTCATCTGTAACAATGGTGTTAGCAGTAGATGCAGGACATCAGATGAAACAGCGAAAAGTAGCAGGATATATGTTTGTTACTATTGTTTTTGGTCTAATCTTCGTTGGCTCGCAAGCATGGGAGTGGAAAACTTTTATAAATGGTTCTTACGGGGCACTGAAAACATCGGATAATCATATATTGCAGTTTGTCAAAGACGGTCATCAAGTAGCATTGGCTGATTTTGTATACAATGAGAGAGTTGATGGTAGGGTGGAGCATTCGAGAAAGAATGGTTTATGGTTTGAAGGTGAGAAGACGATATCTAACTATTCTATTACTCAAGTTCAAAAAGCATTTAAAAACGATCCTTCTTTACTTATAAGAACTGAAAGAATTAATCCAGATACAAAACAAAAAATTATCTTATCAAGAGAGGAAAGTTTAGCGCAATTAAAGAAAGCTACAGGTGTTGTTGAAGGAGCTAATTTAATTCAAAATGAATACGGAAACCCTATATTTGCAGATTTCTTTTTCTTCATAACAGGTTTCCATGGATTTCATGTTTTTTCGGGAATTGTTCTAAATATTATTATCTTTTTTAATGTTGTTTTAGGAACGTACGAAAAAAGAGGGCATTATGAAATGGTTGAAAAAGTTGGCTTATATTGGCACTTTGTTGATTTAGTGTGGGTATTTGTATTTACTTTTTTCTACTTGGTATAATTATTAAAAAATAGTAAACAATGGCAGGTCACGCACACGAATCGAATACGAAAAGAATCTGGATTGTTCTAGCAATCTTATCAATAATAACTGCAGTTGAGGTAGTATTAGGAATCTATAAGCCAGATTCACTTTACTTAAGCGGTTTTTTGGGAACTAGTTTTTTGAACTGGATATTTATTATCTTAACTATTGTGAAAGCATATTATATTGCATGGGCATTTATGCACCTCGAGGGTGAAAAAACATGGTTTAGACGCTCGGTGGTTTGGACAGCTGTATTTCTTATATGTTATCTAGTAACATTAATACTTATTGAAGGAGGTTATTTATACGACACATTGGGGCCACTAGTAAAGTGGTAAAATATAAAACAAAAGAGAGGTGGTTAAAGACCACCTTTTTTTGTCTTAAAACAAATCTAAAATGAGTAGGAAGCAAAAGTTTATAGTATTATTTATACTCTTTATAGTGCCATTATTGTTTTATATTTCATTACAGTTTAGCACGCATAATTTTGGTAAATTACCAATAGTGTCCAAAGGAGTAATTGATCTTTCTTTTTTAAATAAAGAACACACCTTTGAAAATAAAGTAACTGTATTGACTTTTTTAGGTAATGATATAGCATTGGCAGATGCAGAAATTTTTAATCTTAATGAAAAAGTTTATAAGAAATTTTATGGATATACTGATTTTCAATTAGTCTCTTTAGTTACGAAGAAAGAAGAACAGAAGGTGGAGAAATTAAAGAAAAAACTTAGTATAAACACTAATTTGATAAAGTGGAAGTTTTTATTTGTCTCTGAGAATGAAATAGAAGCTCTTTATGAAATTCTTAAGACAAATGAGAGTTTAGACGGCAATTATCATTCGAAGAAAGCATTTATAATTGACAAAGAAAATAACCAAAGAAGAGGTAAATCAACGATAAACGAATTAAAAAAGGTCGATTTATTTGGTTATAATATGAGATCAGTAGCAGAATTAAAGGGAGATATGCACGACGATGTTAAAGTAGTTCTTGCCGAGTATAGTTTTGCATTGAAGAAGAATAGAAGTGAAGACAGAAGAAAAAATCGTATTTCAAATGAAAAAAGGTAATTATTCTTACGTAGGCATTTCATTTATAATTTTATTATTTGGAGTCTATTCCATCCCTAAAATAATAAAACATTTTCAGTCGGCTAATCTTCATACTTTTAACAAAGTTCCTAATTTTGAGTTTACGAATCAAAATGGGAATTTAATAACAAATAAAGATTATGAAGGAAAAGTATACGTGGTTGAGTTTTTCTTTGCAACATGTCCTACAATATGTCCAATTATGAATAGAAAGATGGTTGAAATTCAAAATGAATTTATGGGAAATCCTAAATTTGGAATAGCCTCTTTTACTATAACTCCTGAATTAGATACACCTCAAAGTTTACTTGCTTATGCAGAACAAAACGGTATAAATCATAAAAATTGGAATTTATTAACTGGAAAGCCAGATAAGATAGTGTATGCCTTGGCCAATAAAGGGTTCAAGATGTATGCAGGAAAAGGGGAGGTTTCGCACGGAGGGTTTGAGCATTCAGGCTTGTTTGCTTTGGTTGATAAAAATGGAAATATTCGTTCAAGATATGATGAGCACGGAAATCCAATAATATATTATAGGGCTTTAGATGAACATGGTTTCAAAGATCAAATAACAGAATTAAAACAGGATATTAAATTATTATTAAATGAGTAATCTAACATCAAAAGAAGCAAATTATAAGAAAATAATAATTACAATTTCTATTGTAATTCCATTAGCAGTAGTCGCTCTTTTTAGAATAAAAATTCCAAATGTCGAACCTTTATCTTTTTTACCACCAATTTATGCTAGTATAAATGGTGTTACAGCAGTTTTGTTAATATTATCAGTTGTTGCTATTAAAAATGGAAATAGGAAGCTACATGAACGATTGAATACAATGGCAATAATTCTTTCAGCTTTGTTTTTGGTTATGTACGTTGCATATCATATGACCTCAGACTCAACACGGTTTGAAGGAGAGGGGCTTATAAAATATGTTTATTATTTTATACTAATAACACATATATTATTTTCTGTAATCATTATACCTTTTGTATTGATTACATTTATGAGAGCGAAGTTAGGTCAGTATAATGATCACAAAAAAATTGCAAAATTGGCTCATCCGTTATGGTTCTATGTTTCAGTTACAGGTGTGTTAGTTTATTTAATGATATCCCCATATTATGCTTAAAAGAATTATACTCTCTATCGTTTTTTGTTTTTACAATTTTAGCATTTTCTCTCAATGTGCAATGTGTAAAGCTGTGATTGAAGGCGGGAACGAATCTGTAGCTGAAGGTGTGAATAATGGAATAACGTATTTAATGGTTTTTCCTTATATTTTAGTGGGGATTTTATTTTATTTCATTTATAAATATCGTAAAAAGTAAGAGATTAAATTTTCTACTTATATACTAATTGTAACATAGTTAAAACTTATTCGTCCTATTCATAGGAATTGTCATAAAGTGTTTTTTATGTTCGTTTTTGAACACGTTGATAAAATCAAAATTTATTTAAAAAACTGTTTTTCAGCGCTTTGTGTTTTTTGTTTTTTACGGAATGGCAATTGATTGAACTAAACGAATTTAAAAGAAAAGTATTTTGAAAATTAAAATTTTATTATTTTTATCAATATTGTCAACATATAGTTTATTTGCTCAAAAAAAATGGACATTAAAAGAATGTGTGGAGCATGCCTTGAAAAATAATATCACAATAAAGCAAAATGAACTTAATATTGAATTAGCGGAAAAAGATGTGGCAATTGCTAGAGGTAGTTTTTTGCCAGATTTAAGTGCTAGTACAAATGGTAGTTTCACTTCTGGATTATCTCAAGATCGTAATGGAGTTTTGCAAAATACTCAAAATTTTAATAGTAGTTTTAATTTGTCTAGTGAAGTTACTGTTTTTAATGGATTTAGAAATTTAAATACATATAAGCAAGCACAGTTAGGTGTGAAATCTAGTAAGTTAGATTTAGAGGTAATTGAAAATGATATTATTTTAAGAATTATAAATACTTATCTAAACACATTATTTGCGAAAGAAAATTTAGAGGTTGCAAAAATTCAACACAACATAAGTAAAAAACAGATTGAAAGAGTTCAGGCTCAATTTGAAGCAGGAGTAATTCCCAAAGGAAACCTTCTTAATGCAAAATCTACTGTGGCTAATGATTTACAAAATGTCGTTTTACAAGAAAATGCTTTAAATTTGGCATTTTTACAATTAACACAATTATTGCAAATTTCTAGCGATAATTTTGATGTAGAAAATATTGAAATTGATATTGTGTCATCAACTTTATTTTTTGATAATTCAAAAGAAATTTTTAGCAATGCATTAGACAATAGACCTGAAATTAAAAGAGCGATTTTAGATATAGATAATGCTGAGTTTAATATTAAAATTTCTAAAGGGAGCTACCTACCTACCTTGTCATTGAGTTTAGGGGTGGGCAGTTCTTATTTCCATCAATTTAATAATTTAAGATTTTCAAATGATAATTTTTTTAGTCAGATAAATGATAGAGTTCAGTATAGTGTTGGTGCTTCATTGAGAATACCTATATTTAATAGATTTCAAACAAAAAATCGATTAGCCAAGTCTCTAATAAATAAAGAAGTATCAGAGATAGCTTTAGAGAATGAAAAACTTCAATTAAAACAAACAATTGAACAAGCTTATTTAGATACTAAAGCCGCAGCAAAGGCTTTTGAAGCAGCTGAAGTTTCATTAATAGCACAAAAGGAGGCTTTTAAAAACGCTCAAGTGAGTTATGATTACGGAGCAACTACGCAATTTGATTTTGATCAAGTTCGTAATAGATTAGTAGCTGCCGAGAGTGCTATGATAAGAGCTAAGTACGATTATATATTTAAAACTAGAGTATTAAAATTTTATTCTGGAGAGCCCGTGATTAATTAAATTATTTTAAAACTAAGAAAGAAGTTCATAAAGCACCTTTTATTTTTATCTTTGTTTCATAATATATTTATTGTGGCATTAATATTAAATATTGAAACAGCAACGAAAAATTGTTCGGTAAGTATTGGAAACATGGGGGAGCTTATTGCTCTGGAGGAATTGAGTGATATGGGTTATTCTCATGCTGAAAAGCTACATCCTTTTATTCAAAGTGTTATCGATAAATCCGGTCTTAGTATCAATGATTTTGATGCTATTGCTGTTAGTAAAGGCCCTGGCTCTTACACAGGTTTGCGAATTGGTGTTTCAGCAGCGAAAGGATTGTGCTTTGCAAATAATATCCCTTTGATTGCCGTTGAGACTTTACATTCCCTCGCAACAAGTATTGATATCGAGGAAGGATATATTGTTCCAATGATAGATGCTAGGCGAATGGAAGTCTATTCAGCAGTGTATGAAAAAGACTATACTAGAAGAAGAGATATTGAAGCAGAAATTATAAATGAAGATTCCTTTAAAGATTTATTAATAAGTACTAAGGTTCACTTTTTAGGTGATGGATCAAGTAAGTGTAAGGAGTTAATTCAAAACAGCAACGCAGTTTTTTATGAAAATAAACTCCCCTCTTCAAAACATATGGTGCCAATAAGTTATAATATGTTTATAAGTAATTCTTTTGAGGATGTTGCATATTTTGAACCATTTTATTTAAAAGATTTTATAGTGACCCCAAGTAAGAAGAAGCTGATTTGATAAATAAATTTCAGATTACTTGTAACGGTGTAGTAAAGTAAATATTGGATTCTTTTGAAGAAGTTAGTCATTATAATCTTTTATGTTTTGTAAGTCACTAGTATAAAAAAAAATTGCGTTTCTTTAGCCTTACATAAAAAATAATTATCTAAATATTTTAAATTTTCAGTTGATCTTTTTAAAATAAGATAGGCTGAATTTAAGATAATAATATAACCGTTGATAAGGTGCTGTAGCTTAATAAAAATGGTTTTATAAGAAAATTAACCGTTTTCACCAATATAATTAGTGGAGAATTCTAGTAAAAAAGATCAAATATTGAAGATTACTTGTTTTTGTTTTATTTTTTGTTAAGTAACTGTATTACAGAGTTCTGTGAAATGCGGGTAACTATCGATAACAGGGAAGATAAAATAAAATATTGGTTATTAAGGCATTAAAAGAGGTTGTTTTTTTGCGAGAGTGTTTTTTTGATGTATATTTGTACCACTTTATTAGAAAACACCCCCCGAATTTATTGCATACAAGCATTAACAATGTTTGTAGTTAACTTATAAATATGCCATTAGGTATGTTAAATGTTTAGCAAATTTAAATAACGAAAATACTTCGTTTTAATTTTTTTTGTGGTGGGGGATAATTTATTAAAATGGCTTAATTATTGTATAGCCAAAGATTTTACGAAATGTGTAAGTATATTTATTTTTACTTATATCATAGCTTTTAAAAAGTGTTTTTTTAGATGTGCATTAAAGGTTAACTTGAAATGCTCGTCAATATTTAATGCAAAAATAAGTTATTTTACTCACAATAAAAATCTTTTAACATTTGGTTTATTCAATATTGTGTTTTTTTTAAGCTTTATTCAAATAAATGTCTATGCACAGATAAAAAATACTATCTCACAAGTTCCTAATAGTTCGTTTAACACATCTTTATTAAATAGATCATTTATCGATAGTGATAATGATGGGGTTTTTAATAATCAAGACTTGGATGCTGATAATGACGGTATATCCAATTTTGACGAGGGGTGTGTTACTTCATTGGGAAATGGAATGTTGAACTACAAAGAATGGATTTTACCTGAGCTACGGTTCTGGGACGGATTTTATAATGACCTTACGCAACGTCATAGGAACGATAAAATTGTTTATGGTGATTTTCCAGCAAGAAACTCTCGACCAAATGAGGATTCCTCTTTTATTTTAGATCTGACTAGACCTCCATTTTATGATGCTTCACCAGGTGGAAGGAATCCGAATGATGGTAATTTCGTTCAGATTGAAGGTTACTTAATTGTACCCACTGTAAATAATCTAGAGCTTAGAGTTCGATCTGTTGGATCTCCTGCTTCTCCTGTAGGAGGTGGTGTAAGAGAGGGTTTGATAACGTTGCATATATCATTAAATAGTGAAGGAAGAATTTCTACAAATCAAGCTTTTTTGAAAAAAGTTTCTTGGTATAAAGTTAATTACAGAGGGTATAAAATTCAGGATAAAAGTTATGCATTCAATAGAGGGGTTCAAGGAGGATGGATGAGAATAGGAATAGCTATTTCCGATGGGGCAGATTTCTACGGTTCCACAATAGAATGGAATATCAATAATACAGGGTGGAGATCAATACCAAGACAAAATTTTAGTTCTATTTCAGGAGGAGTTCTGTCTTGTTCAGGAGTCGATTTTGATAAAGATGGAATCCCTAATCATTTAGACTTAGATAGTGATAATGACGGTATATATGACATAGTCGAAGCAGGAACAGCAAATCTGGATTCTGATAAAGATGGCATGGTTGATAGGCTTAAAGATAACAATAAGAATGGGATTGATGATAATATTGAGAAAACGAATCAAGGAATAATTCAAGGAACTACGCCAAGGCAAACAACGATTGGAGTGTCAGATTATCTAAATGCAGATAGTGACGGAGATAACTGTTCTGATGCCAATGAGGCCTATAATAGTAAAAGTATTGACGGAAATGGAAATTCCTATTATAACCCAACCAATCTACCAGAGCCATTAAGACAAGTTTCCGGTACTGTAGATAATAAAGGTAAAGTGATTTTAGCATCGTACAGGAGTGGAGATAATATTAAAGTCACAGATAGAGATGCTGCGTCTAGTGTATGTAATTCTAACAATTGCTCTACATCGAGCAGAGAATTAGATTGGGACGGTGACGGTATTCATAATAATTGTGATTTAGATTGGGATAATGATGGAATATCTAACAAGGAAGAAAACAAAGATTGTGGGACTAACTGTGTTTGGAACGGATCCACTATGATTCCATTAAAAAACGCTAATAACAATATCACTTGGCAGCCTGGAGATTTAAGATATAGCAATAGTATTGACTTATTGGGAGATAATGTTAGCTCAATAGCAAACGGAATTCGTTTTGAACCTAATCAAGATATAACGAATAAGGTTATCTATGGTTTTACTACCGAATGCCCTGTAGTAATAGATGGACTGGAGCATGATCAAGTTGGAGATAGTGAAAACTTGTTTTCAGAAGGTTCAGTAGTTAAACTACAAGCACTAATAGATGGTTCGAATACTGGCTGGATAGATATTTCTTCTGACTTAATTGTGTCTGGAGGGCCTTTAAATTCAAATGGACAAGGCATTTTATTATCTACAACTAAAGATGTGATAGCTACTAAATATAGACTTTTAGGAGTTAAGGGAACTACCTCTCAAGCAAGACAAGTTGCACCTAAACCATGTAACTGGAAAGATTACACTAATTTTAGTCAGAGTGGTTGGAATACATCAGGTGGAGGTTGTTTTGATTTTACATTTTTTAGAGGAGATGGATGTGTTAATACCAACGTAGTTCGTTTTGATAACTGTGGAGGCAGAACTGGTTTGAAATTATGGAGAACATTTAATACGACTGCAGGAGTGCAATACCAATTAAGGTTTAAGCAAAGAAAAAATACAGGTGGGGAAAGAGGCGATATTGCTGGAGTTGCATCTGCAAGAAATGGTTCTTCTAATACAAGTAATACAATAGCTTCTGTAAATTGGAATTCTAGGATGCCTCATTGTGAGGATATTGTAATGAATTTTACAGCACAGGGAAATCAGACGACTATCGTTTTTGAAAATACGTTAGATGGAAATAGTAAAGACTCTGAACTAAGAGATATTCAAGTACTAAATCTCGGAGGTAGCTTTCCTTGTGGTACTAATTCAGTAAATCAAGGTGATGTTAATAGCACTGTTTTAGAAGAAGTTTTTCTAACTACTAAATACCAAAAAGATATTTGTGCTGATTTTGATGGCGATGGTGTTGTTAATGCGTTAGATATAGATAGTGATAACGATGGTATATACGATATTGTAGAGGCAGGTACAGCGTTTTTAGATGTTGATAAGGATGGTTTTATTGACGGTATGAATATTTTAGGAAGTTCTCTTGATTTAGATAGTGATGGGCTTGCAGATAGTGTTGAATCGATTAATGGTAATGATCAAGGAACGAGGCCAAGAAATACAATTAACTCTACAAGAGTGGATTATTTAAATGCAGATAGTGATGGTGATAATTGTAGTGATGCTAATGAGGGACAGAATAGCCTTTTGGCTGACGGCAATAATGATACCTACTTCAATCCAAATAATTTACAGGAGCCCCTTACAATTAGTTCAGGAGCTGTAATGAACAGTGGAAAAGTAATTGGAGCTAATTATAATTTAGGAAACATTCCCTCAGTAATAGATCAAACTATTTCTATATGCAATACCCTAAATCCATGTTCAGATGGAGCAGTGGCTGGCATAATAACACAAAATGATGCAGATGGCGATGGAATAAATAATGTTTGCGATCTTGATGATGATAACGATGGAATTCTAGATGCAAAAGAGAATCCCCGTTGTTTTAGCAATTCGGATGTTTGGAATGGAAGCTCTAGTATTCCAATTGCGTTAGAAAATAAGAATATCGTTGTTTCTGCCTTTCATACTAATATGGCAAATATTACTAATGGAAGTGGAAGTGGAGTAGGTGATTTACAAGTGTTATTTGATAGAGCTTATACAGATGCTAATTCAATAAAATATCCAAGTGGAAAAAGTATAGCAGGTAAAGTAATTTATAGATTTGAACTGACAAATGCTGTTGTTTTAAAAGAGATAGAGCATGATTATTCTGGTAATGCAGGCTCTGCACAAGGTACTTTTGAGCCTGGCTCAATTATTCAGTTACAAGCAAAAGATTATTCTAATAATCGTTGGGTTAACATAGCGTTACCTTATACTACAACCGGCATATATGACTCTAATGGGGGAGGAGATATAATAGTGACAAATTTAGATTTTCCTTCATCTCGCTTCAGACTTGTTGGTGTTTCAGGAACTACACTGGCTACAACAGGGAAATTTGAAGAACTATGGGTAAAAATAAAAAGGGCAAATGAAAACTTTTATAATGGAGCTTGTATACCTTCTGATAAAGATAAAGATCAAATACCAAATTATCTAGATCTCGATAGTGATAATGATGGGATATATGATATCGTAGAAGCAGGAACAATCTTATTAGATGTTGATAAAGATGGTAGGGTAGACAATAATTTAGATAATGATTCAGATGGAGTTTCGGATATAGTTGAGGGAATAAATGGCCCCGATAAAGGAACAACACCAAGACAAACAACTTCTGGAATAGATGATTATTTGAATTCAGATAGTGATAATGACGGCTGTTCTGATGCTAACGAAGCATATGATAATAAAAATATTGACGGAGTTGGAGAAATTTACTATAACCCTAATAATCTCTTAGAACCTCTTACACTAGTTTCTGGAGCAATTACAGCTTCAGGTAAAGTAGTCGAGGCTCCTTATAATTTGGGAGATGTAGCAAAAGTTATTGATAAAAACTTTTCTTCATCAATTTGCTTTAGTCCACCTGATTATTATCCTACGTTGTTTACAGGAAAAACAGTTGTTAACGGTAAGACTGCCAAAATAGACTTTATCATTTTTGTTGCAGAAGCCAATGGTGAGGATGCAAATGGTCTGAACCCTGTAGAGGTCAGGATTGCAGATAGTGATAGGTTTAGTTTTGAGTTTGACAAAAACTTGACAACATTAAATGGGACAAAAATTAACAATTCGGATTGGAGTTACAGAAAAGAATCGGGATTACATAAGTTTATATACAAAGGAAATGGCGAGGTGTTTTTAGGAAATGCGTTTTCTAGAATAGGTGTAAATGCAACATTTCATTCACCAGAGAATGCTTTAGGACAAGTGCCTCTAAAGGTGACTGTGAAATCAGATTCTGGAGGACAGGTAAACACCAGGAATGATAATGATCAAGATATAATAGAATATAATAATAAGAATTAAAGAGTTAATAATTAGTAATCAACAAGTAATGGGGGAGATTGATAACAGTTTACTGGATAATTATTAGCATTTAAAATAGGTAGGTTTAGTTTAATAATTTTAAAATGTTTTCGTATGATAAGAAAAATTACTTTTTTAATAACATTTTTGTGCTGTGTCCAAATAGGATATGGCCAGTCCGTTAATTTAACGGATGCATCAATTAGCCCTGCGCCATTGCCGTCTGTTCAGGTAAATGGTAGTGGACAAGCTAGTTTTAGATTGCAAGAGACTTCAGGAAGTCCTGTTACCTCTCCTGTTTTTGGGAGTCAACCGAATGTAACGATTACGGTAGATTTAGGAGATTGGATAGATCTTCCAAATGGAATTGCGTCTTTAAGTACTATTACAATTGTAGATGCAGGATCAGGGGATGATAGAAGTTCTATTTTTACAAGAAGTTACGATGAAACAAGTCGTATTTTAAAGTTTGAACAAACAGGTGAAGATATTCCTGATGATGCTAATATACTTTTTACCTTTCCTATAAAAGTAATTCAAAACTCAAGTGAAGCTGAAGCAAACAATGGATTTAATGCTAATATTGCTGCTCTTGGTTCTGATACAAATGCAGAGGGGAATGCTGCCTTTTTTACTTGGACAACGAATACAACTACAGCAGTTAACGATTTTAATAATACTTATGCGGGCAATGCAGTTAGTGGAAATGTATTGACGAATGATTATGATTTAGAGGGAGATACACAGTTGGCAACAGAGCAGGCAAGTGGTACAACTTCTAATGGGGGAGCATTCACAGTTCTTGCTAATGGTAATTATACCTATACTCCAGCAAGTGATTTTGTAGGAGAAGATAGTTTCACCTATCAGGTTTGTGACAATGTTAATCCAGCAGCATGTGATTCAGCTATTGTATTTATTGAAGTACTATCAAATGGTTCTGTAGCAAATGAAGCACCTATTGCAAATGCCGATACAGCAATAACAGAAGGTGGAGTACCTGTAAAGATTAATGTACTAAGTAATGATTTTGATCCAGATGGAGATACATTAAAAATTACTTCAAATACCAATCCTAGCAATGGGGCATTGACCTTGAATCCAGATGGTACATTTACCTATGAACCAGCATCTGATTTTATTGGGACTGATAGTTTTACGTATACTGTCTGTGACGATGCAGACCCTACGCCTTTGTGTGATACAGCCACAGTAGAAATTAATGTTAATCCAGATACAGGGAATATTACAGTAGCGAATGATGATGCATTCACTACAACACCAGGTACAGTATTAACAGGAGGAGATTTGTTAGCAAATGATTTTGATCCAGAAGGAGATAAACAAGAAATTACTTCAAATACCAATCCTAGCAATGGGGCATTGACCTTGAATCCAGATGGTACATTTACCTATGAACCAGCATCTGATTTTATTGGGACTGATAGTTTTACCTATACTGTTTGTGATAAGAATGCTTCACCTGCGTGTGATACAGCTACAGTAATAATTACAGTAGGAGGCGTAGCAAATACAACTGTTGCGGTTAATGATATAGTTAATACATATGAAAATATAGCAGTTAGTGGAAATGTATTGACGAATGATTATGATTTAGAAGGAGATACACAGTTGGCAACAGAACAGACTAGTGGTACAACTTCTAATGGGGGGACATTCACAGTTCTTGCTAATGGTAATTATACCTATACTCCAGCAAGTGATTTTGTAGGAGAAGATAGTTTTACCTATCAGGTTTGTGATAATGGAACGCCTAAAGCATGTGATGAAGGCCAAGTATTTATAGAGGTGTTAGATTCTGGTACAGCGGCAAACGAAGCACCTATTGCAAATGCCGATACAGCAATAACAGAAGGTGGAGTACCTGTAAAGATAAATGTACTAAGTAATGATTTTGATCCAGATGGAGATACATTAAAAATTACTTCAAATACCAATCCTAGCAATGGGGCATTGACCTTGAATCCAGATGGTACATTTACCTATGAACCAGCATCTGATTTTATTGGGAAGGATAGTTTTACGTATACTGTTTGTGACGATGCAGATCCTACACCTTTATGTGATACAGCCACAGTAGAAATTAATGTTAATCCAGATACAGGGAATATTACAGTAGCGAATGATGATGCATTCACTACAACACCAGGTACAGTATTAACAGGAGGAGATTTGTTAGCAAATGATTTTGATCCAGAAGGGGATAAACAAGAAATCACTTCAAATACAAATCCAAGTAATGGTACATTAAACTTAAATCCAGATGGTACGTTTACTTACGAACCAGCATCTGATTTTATTGGGACTGATAGTTTTACCTATACTGTTTGTGATAAGAATGCTTCGCCTGCGTGTGATATAGCTACAGTAATAATTACAGTAGGAGGCGTAGCAAATACAACTGTTGCGGTTAATGATATAGTTAATACATATGAAAATATAGCAGTTAGTGGAAATGTATTGACGAATGATTATGATTTAGAGGGAGATACACAGTTGGCAACAGAACAGACTAGTGGTACAACTTCTAATGGGGGAGCATTCACAGTTCTTGCTAATGGTAATTATACCTATACTCCAGCAAGTGATTTTGTAGGAGAAGATAGTTTTACCTATCAGGTTTGTGATAATGGAACGCCTAAAGCATGTGATGAAGGCCAAGTATTTATTGAAGTACTATCAAATGGTTCTGTAGCAAATGAAGCGCCTATTGCAAATGCAGATACAGCAATAACAGAAGGTGGAGTACCTGTAAAGATTAATGTACTAAGTAATGATTTTGATCCAGATGGGGATACATTAAAAATTACTTCAAATACGAATCCTAGTAATGGGGCATTGACCTTGAATTCAGATGGTACATTTACCTATGAACCAGCATCTGATTTTATTGGGAAGGATAGTTTTACGTATACTGTTTGTGATGATGCAGATCCTACACCTTTATGTGATACAGCCACAGTGGAAATTAATGTTAATCCAGATACAGGGAATATTACAGTAGCGAATGATGATGCATTTACTACAACACCAGGTACAGTATTAACAGGAGGAGATTTGTTAGCAAATGATTTTGATCCAGAAGGAGATAAACAAGAAATTACTTCAAATACAAATCCAAGTAATGGTACATTAAACTTAAATCCAGATGGTACATTTACCTATGAACCAGCATCTGATTTTATTGGGACTGATAGTTTTACCTATACTGTTTGTGATAAGAATGCTTCACCTGCGTGTGATACAGCTACAGTAATAATTACAGTAGGAGGCGTAGCAAATACAACTGTTGCGGTTAATGATATAGTTAATACATATGAAAATATAGCAGTTAGTGGAAATGTATTGACGAATGATTATGATTTAGAGGGAGATACACAGTTGGCAACAGAACAGACTAGTGGTACAACTTCTAATGGGGGGACATTCATAGTTCTTGCTAATGGTAATTATACTTATACTCCAGCAAGTGATTTTGTAGGAGAAGATAGTTTTACCTATCAGGTTTGTGATAATGGAACGCCTAAAGCATGTGATGAAGGCCAAGTATTTATAGAGGTATTAGATTCTGGTACAGCGGCAAACGAAGCACCTATTGCAAATGCCGATACAGCAATAACAGAAGGTGGAGTACCTGTAAAGATTAATGTACTAAGTAATGATTTTGATCCAGATGGGGATACATTAAAAATTACTTCAAATACGAATCCTAGCAATGGGGCATTGACCTTGAATTCAGATGGTACATTTACCTATGAACCAGCACCTGATTTTATTGGGAAGGATAGTTTTACGTATACTGTTTGTGATGATGCAGATCCTACACCTTTATGTGATACAGCCACAGTAGAAATTAATGTTAATCCAGATACAGGGAATATTACAGTAGCGAATGATGATGCATTTACTACAACACCAGGTACAGTATTAACAGGAGGAGATTTGTTAGCAAATGATTTTGATCCAGAAGGGGATAAACAAGAAATTACTTCAAATACAAATCCAAGTAATGGTACATTAAACTTAAATCCAGATGGTACGTTTACCTACGAACCAGCATCTGATTTTATTGGGACTGATAGTTTTACCTATACTGTTTGTGACAAGAATGCTTCGCCTGCGTGTGATACAGCTACAGTAATAATTACAGTAGGAGGCGTAGCAAATACAACTGTTGCGGTTAACGATATAGTGAATACTAATAAAGGTACAACTGTTAGTGGAAATGTATTGACGAATGATTATGATTTAGAGGGAGATACACAGTTGGCAACAGAGCAGGCAAGTGGTACAACTTCTAATGGGGGAGCATTCACAGTTTTTGCTAATGGTAATTATACCTATACTCCAGCAAGTGATTTTGTAGGAGAAGATAGTTTTACTTATGAGGTTTGTGACGATGGAACGCCTAAAGCATGTGATACTGCAATCGTATTTATTGAAGTATTACCGGATGCAACTTCATCAAATAATGCTCCTATTGCGAATGCAGATACAGCAATAACAGAGGAAGGAGTACCCGTAAAAATTAATGTATTAAGTAATGATTTTGATCCAGATGGAGATGCGTTAAAGATCACTTCGAACACAAACCCTAGTAGTGGAACGTTGACATTGAATTCAGATGGTACATTTACCTATGAACCAGTACCTGACTTTACAGGAACGGTTAGCTTTACGTATACTGTTTGTGATGATGCGGATCCTACACCATTATGTGATACAGCTACGGTAGAAATCCAAGTTAATCAAGAGTCTGGGAATATTACGGTAGCGAATGACGATGCTTTTGTTACTACTGCTGACATCGCAAATAATAATATTGCAGGGAATGTGTTGGCTAATGATTTTGATCCCGAAGGACATGACCAAACAGTAGAATTAAATACAGATCCTAGTAATGGTACATTAACTATAAAATCAGACGGGACATTTAATTACCAACCAAAGCCAGGGTTTAGTGGTCAAGATAGTTTCACTTATCAAATATGCGATAGCGGTACACCTAAAGCATGTGATACTGCTACAGTAATTATTTTGGTTAAGAAATTTATGGCTCCAGATTATACAATTTCTGTAATCACAAGAGAAACAAATATTGTAGGAGCTGGAGGCGACATTGATTTTGTAATATTTATCGGTGAAGGAAATGGATTTGATTCAAATGGTTTGAATAAGGTTGAATTCAGAATTTCAGATAGTCAAAACTTTCAATTTACATATGAAGATTCATTAACCGAGTTAAATGGTCAGACTGTTTCTAACGCTGATTGGGAACATGTATTAGAAGGTAGCCTTCATAAGTTTACATACATCGGAAACGGAGAAATATTTGCTGGAAATACATTCTCAAGAATTGGAGTTAAGGCAAAATTTGTTTCTCCAGCTAACTCAAGAGGAGAAAGACCATTAAAAGCTACAATTAGAGGTAACTCAGGTGGTCAGGTTAATAGGAGTAATGATAATGACTCTGATACTATAAAGTATAGTAATAAAGAATAAATCTTTTAAAATGTTAGCACTGGTTGTAAGCTCTCTGGTGCTAACATTATAATATAAAATGAAGTATAATATGCTTCTTTTAATTTTAAAGGATTTTAGTATATAAAAAATAATAAAAATAAACATAATGAATATATGGGGGGGATAATTAAATTATGTGCTTTTTTGTTTCTAATATTTTCTCAAGTTGGTTTCTCGCAATCAATAAGTTTGCAGGATGGTTTTATTACCCCTGCTCCATTGGGAACGGTTGAGAACTTAGGACAAGGAGTAGCAAGTTTTAGAATTCAGGAAATGTCAGGAACAGACATTGAAGCGTCTGTATTTGGAGGTCAACCAAATGTTAAAGTAGTTCTTGACCTAGGAGATTATATTACTTTAAATGGTGTAATAGGAGATATTACTGGTACTTCGAACGGAGTAAACGTAGTTTCATTATTTGATATTGAATTTAATACTACAGATAATATAATTACATTTCGACAGAAGGAAGTGATTCCAGCAGATTTCTTAGGAGAAATAAGTTTTCCGGTAAAAGTGACTCAAAACTCTTCAAGAGCTGAGAGTTTAAATGGTTTTAATGCCAATATATCAGCGTTAGGAACAGATACTAATGCAGATGGAAATACAAGTTTCTTTACATACACATCAGAATCTTCATTAGAAGTGATTAAATCTGTTGTAAACGTGCCTTCAGAGTTTTCGGTTGGTACAGTTATTAATTATGAGATAGAAGTTACTAACTCAGGAGATGAAATCATATCTAATATAGAAATAACAGATCCAGGAGCAACAATAACATCAGGGAATCCAATAGCAAGCTTATTTCCTGGAAAATCTTCAATTGTTAATGCCAGTTATACTTTGACACAAGCAGATATTGACAAAGGAAGCTATAGAAATACGGCAAGAGCCATAGGAGATAGCCTTGGAGGTGAAGATAATGTGATGGCGATATCAGATGCAGGAACAGATGTAAATGGAAATGAGATTGTAGATCCATTAAATGTAGATGGACCTGATTCAGATACCGATACAACAAATGATCCAACGGATCTTGATTTATCAAAAGATCAAAATCCTGCTATGACATTAATTAAAAGTATTACATCTAATGGACCGTATACTGTAGGTTCTAAACTAACTTATGAGTTAGTAGTAACCAATACAGGTATGGTTACTTTAAGTAATATTGAAGTTACTGATCCAGGAGCAACAATAACATCTGGAAATCCAATTGCTAGTTTAGCACCAGGAGAATCTGTAGTAGTTGAAGCGAGCTATACATTGTCTCAAGAAGATGTTGATAAAGGTAGTTATAGCAATTCTGCAACGGTTATAGGAGATAGTACAACTGGAGTAGACGACGTTATTGTGGTTTCTGATGCAGGAACAGATGAAAACGGGAATGAAATTATCGATCCGCTAAATGTAGACGGACCTGATGCTGATAATGATCCTACAAATGATGCTACAATTATTAATATTACCAATGAGAGTGTATCAAGTATGACTTTAATAAAAAGCATTAGTTCAAGTGGGCCTTATGTTTCTGGTTCTACGATTACATATGATTTGGTAGTTACTAATACTGGTACAGTTACTTTAAGTAATATTGAAGTTGAAGATCCAGGGGCTACTATAATTTCAGGAAATCCAATAGCTATTTTAGCTCCAGGTGATTCAGTAGTAGTAACTGCGGCCTATACAATTACTCAGGCTGATCTGGATAGCGGAAAATATAGTAATTCTGCAACAGCTACAGGAGATAGTACAACTGGAGTAGATGACGTTACTGTGATTTCTGATGCAGGAACAGATGAGAACGGAAATGAGATTGAAAATCCTTTAGAAGTTGATGGTCCTGATACTGATAATGATCCAACCAATGACGCAACTGTTTTAAATTTAGGTGGAGCTATGACTTTGATTAAAAGTGTTACCTCTACTGGCCCATATTCGTTAGGTGATACCTTAACTTATGAATTGGTGGTTACTAATATAGGAAATGTTGTGTTATCTAATATAGAAGTAATAGATGATGGAGCTACCATAACCTCTGGAAATCCTATAGCAAACTTAGCTCCGGGTGAATCACTTGTTGTAACAGCTATGTATGTGATTACTCAGTTAGATGTTGATAACGGAAGTTATAGTAATTCAGCCACTGCCATTGGAGATAGTACTAATGGAACAGACGACATAACTGTAATTTCAGATGCTGGTACAGATGAACAAGGAAATGTTATTCCTGATCCATTAAAAATTGACGGTCCAGATACTGATGATGATCCAACAAATGATGCGACAATTATCGATCTCTCATCCAACGGAGGAGTAAATGATTCAAGTATGACTCTCATTAAAAGTGTAACTTCTGTGGGGCCATATGGTGTTGGTTCATTAATTAAATACGAGTTAGTTGTAACTAATACTGGAGACACGGTTCTTTCTAATATTGAGATAGAGGATCCAGGAGCGACGATAATCTCAGGTAACCCTATTGCAAGTTTAGCTCCAGGTGCTTCAGCTACAGTGAAAGCTCAATACGCCGTAAATGAAATAAATATTTATAATGGAAGTTATAGTAATTCAGCTACAGCTACAGGAGATAGTCCAGAAGGAATAGATGATGTCACGGTGGTTTCAGATGCTGGGACAGATGAATTTGGAGAAATTATAGAAGATCCGTTAACAGAAGAAAGTGATATAAACCCTGATGGTGATCCTACAAATGATGTAACTCATCTAATATTAGATTCGTGTATAAAAATTTATAACGAGTTTAGTCCGAATGGAGATGGTGTTAACGAATATTTTAAAATAGAATGTATTAGAGATTATCCTGAAAATGTAGTTGAGATTTTCAACAGATGGGGTAACCTCGTATATAGTATTGAAGGATACAATAATTCTACAATTTTATTCGCTGGGAAATCTAAAGGAAGAGTAAATGTAAGAGTAGATGAGGAGTTGCCAACGGGAACATATTTTTATATGATTGATTTAGGTAACGGAAGTGATGTGTTAAAAGGTTGGTTATATCTTAACAGATAAATTTACCTAGTTGTGAAATTTTCAAAATAGATTGAAAAAATGAAGATAATAATAAGATTATATTTTTTTCTTACAATAATAGGTCTTGTTGAGCTTTGTGCTCAACAAGATCCTCATTATACTCAGTATATGTTTAATACAATGAGTGTAAACCCTGCTTATGCAGGTTCAAGAGGACATGGAGTGATTACAGCGCTTGGTAGGTCACAGTGGGTCGGTTTTAATGGGGCTCCGGATACTCAAAATTTAAGTTTTGACACACCCCTAGGTTACTCAGGTCTTGGTTTAGGTATTAATTTGTTAAATGATAAAATAGGGCCTTCAGATGAATTTTATTTTGATGTAAATGGTTCATATAATATTGAAACAGGTCAGCAAGGTAATCTTGCTTTTGGATTAAGGCTTGGTGGTAGAATTTTAAATATCGATTGGTCAAAAGGTCAAGTAGATGAAAATGAGCCAATTTTTGCCAATAATATTAGTGGTAGATTTTTACCAACAGTAGGAGCTGGAGTTTACTATCATGAACCAAAATGGTATGTAGGATTATCTGTTCCTAACTTTTTAAAGTCTGAACACTATGATGGCAACCTACAATCGCTCCAAACGACAGCAGTAGAGAGAATGCATTTCTACTTTATCGGAGGGTATGTGTTTGATGTAACGGAAAGTATTAGGTTAAAACCAGCAACTCTTTTAAAAGCCGTATCAGGAGCTCCATTATCTTTGGATATATCAGTTACAGCAATGTTTAATCAAAAGTTTAGAGCTGGGCTCGCATGGAGATGGGATGACTCGATAAGTGCTTTGTTAGGATTTCAAGTAAGCAAATCATTTTTAATTGGGTATGCATATGATCTTACTACTTCTAATTATAACGTAACCAATTCTGGAACACATGAAATTATGATACGTTATGATATTTTTAAAGATTTAACGTATAGATCACCAAGATTTTTCTAATAGAACTATTTATGAAAATAAAAATAAGACAAGGCAAAGAATTATTTTTTCTTTGTTTATTTGTGGGTAGTATTAATTTTTACGCACAAAGTAGGAGGGTAGCAGATAGGTATTTTGATGAGTTTTCTTATGTTCGATCAGCTGAGTTATACAAAGAAATATATAATAAAAAAGGTGATGATTCAAAGCACTTATTGTCTAGATTAGCAGATTCATATTATAACAATGCAGATGTTACAGAGGCTGAGATTTGGTATACTAAACTTGTTAATAAGTATAAAAAAGATTTGTCTGAAGATTATCTGTTTAAATACGCTCAAGTATTAAGAAGTGTAGGGAACTATACAAAGTCTGATTCCATTTTGGCATCTTTAAGCTCTTTATCTGAAGATATTACAAAAAGTGGAATGAAAAGCTCTGATTATATCCTTGAACACTCTAAGATGAAAGAGAAGCGAATTAGTATAAATAATTTGTCTGTAAATTCTGAGTATTCTGATTATGGTGGTTTTATTTTAGATGGAAATGCCTATTTTACTTCCTCTGCTTTACAAGCAAAGAAGAAGCAGAAGATTTATGCTTGGAATAAAGAACCTTTTTTAAATATTTTTAAAGCAAAGACAGGAGTACAATCTTTAGAATGGAGTAAAAATGATACAATTTTAACTTTAAGTAAAGCTGAAATACTTAATTATCCGGTCACTACGGATTATCATGAAGGGAAGCCTATTTTTTCTAAAGATGGAAAAACGATGTACTTTACAAGAAATAATTATGATGGTAAAAGAGTTAGAAAGGATAAAAAGAGAACTGTGAACCTAAAAGTTTATAAGGCTTCTTTTATCAATGGTGTATGGACTAATGTTGTTGAGTTACCCTTTAATAGCGATTCATATTCTGTTGGACATCCAGCATTAAGTCCAGATGAAAAAGTATTGTATTTTACTTCTAATATGCCTGGAGGACATGGTATGACAGATTTGTACATGGTAGAAATTTATGCGGAAGATAACTATGGGGTTCCCGTTAATTTAGGTAGTAAAATTAATACTCGTGGTAGGGATGAATTTCCCTTTGTAGGAAAAGATGGCACCTTTTATTTCTCTTCTGATGGTCATACAGGTTTAGGATTGTTGGATATTTTTCAAACAAAAATAGGAGAAGGGGTTGATAATAAAGATACTGTTGTAAATTTAGGAAAGCCTTTAAATAGTAAAAAAGATGATTTTGCATTTTTTATAAATGACGAAGGTAAGTATGGATTCTTTTCTTCCAACAGAGATAAAGGAAAAGGAAGTGATGATATATATAGTTTTTTTATTTATGCACCACCGCCAGCATGTAATACTGTAATTAGAGGACATATCGTCGATTCAAATTCAAAAGAGAATATCGCTTTTGCTACAGTCTCTTTACTAAATCAAAAAGGAGAAATTATTGAAGAGGTTCTTTCTAATTCAGAAGGAAAATACAGTTTGGATAATGTTCCATGTAACACTAATTATAAGATAACTGCTAAAAAGTTTGATTATGAGCCTTCAAAACGAGATTTAAAGTTAACTTCGGATAAAATAGAAAGCTTTAATGTTGTTTTAGATAGGTTGGTTGTTGGAGATAGAATAGAGTTAAAACCTATTTATTTTGATTTAGATAAATATAAAATTCGTGAGGATGCAAAATACGAATTAGAGAAACTTTATCGAGTTATGAAAAATCATCCCAAACTGGTGATAAAAATAGAATCGCATACAGATAGTAGGGGTAGTGCTGCTTATAACTTAAAGTTATCTCAAAATAGAGCAAGCTCAACTAGAAATTATCTTGTTAAAAGAGGTGTTTCTTCAGAAAGAATAAGAAGCGCCAAAGGGTTTGGAGAATCTAAATTATTGAATAACTGCAACGATAAGAATCAAAGTAAGTGTTCTGAGGAGGAACATCAGTTAAATAGAAGATCTTATTTTATAATCGTTGAAGGAAAAGAATCAATTATAGATAGGGCAGAAAGAGAAAGACAAAAAGCAATAAAAGAAATTGAAAAAAGAAGATCTAAAATCAAAAAATTAAGAGGGAACATGTAGTTTTCTCTTGTGAAAGAATAACATTGGTCAATGTACCTCCATTATCCTTGAAAGTCGTTTGTTTACTCAAACGACTTTTTTGTTTTTTAAATGGATTAATTCTAGATAATTTATTTTATTTGTCCTATTGGTTGTTTCAATTTTATAGTTAAAAGTCAGTGTTTTATTTTGTATAATTATAATAGATTCCATTTTTAAAATGCTATTCTCAATGCAATTTTAATAAGAACACATCGAAACCTATTCAATAATAAGATTTGTTTTATAAAAGGAACTGTTAAAGCGTTGAATTTAGCTATATATCTTCATGTTTTAAAATCACTAAACATCTTATGTTAAATTAATGTTACCAAAACGTTGCTTGAGTGTGAAATATATAGTATATTTGTTTAACTAGATGTTAATCAATAAAAATATATGATATGAAAAAAGTGGTATTTTATGCTTTTCTTCTATTTGTTTTTTCTTTACAGGCTCAAACGGAACCTAAATATGAGAGTGTTGGAGACCTTGTAGAAGTTACCTATTTCTATAAAGATGGAACAGTTAGAGAGAAAGGTTTTTTTAAAAATAAAAAATTAGAAGGGACTTGGCTCAGTTTTGACGAAAGAGGCAATAAGACAGCAATCGCGCATTACAAAAATGGAAAAAAAATCGGAAAATGGTTTTTATGGCACAAGGATGGATTGAGAGAAGTGAATTACAAAAATAATATGGTAGCTAGCGTGCAAAATTGGAGAGAAGAAACTAAAATAGCAATTAAGTAGAAGTTTTTCTTTATTTTCTTCCAAAATCTGCGGGTATTTCACCCCAAGCCTTTGTTTCCCATTTTAAAATAGGGTTTTTAAAACTGTTATTTTGAAGCCATATTTCAGCTCTTTTTATTAATTCCAATAAATCCTTATTCGAATTATCAAAAAGAATGTTCGTTTTGCATTTTTTCTGCTTGATCCAGCTAATTGCTATTTTTGAGTCAGAGTAAATAGGAGTGTTAAACATTTTTCTTTGCTTTAAAAAAGCAATTCCATGGACCAATGCTAAAAACTCCCCAATATTGTTAGTACCTTTCTTAAACGGTCCTTTTAAAAAAAGTTGATTTTTATTGTGTGTTAAAACGCCTCTATACTCCATAATTCCAGGGTTTCCAGAGCAAGCAGCATCTACTGAAATACTTTCCAAAACCGGAGAACCAAACTTTTTTTTCTCAGACTCAGATAGTGTTTTGGTGTTTGTTTTTAAACCTTTATAGTCATCATATGTTTTTTTAAAAGCTTCTTCAGCTTCTTTCTTAGTGGAGAATGACTTATATTGTGCCCCTTGAAAGCCTGTTATTTGTTGTTTACACGCAATCCAAGTATTGAAAACACCTGATTGTTTTCCTTTCCAAACAACATAATATTTTTTTTTACTATTCATTTCCTAGTAATATATTTTTAATAATTTTAGGAAAATATTTATATTCCAAAAGATGTACTTTGTTGGCAATCTGTTCAGGTGTGTCATTTGGTAGAATTTCTGTTTTCGCTTGAAATATAGTAGCCCCTTCGTCGTAATTTTCATTAACATAATGAATAGTGATTCCGGTTTCTTTTTCATTATGTTCTTTAACAGCTTTATGAACATTCATTCCATACATTCCCTTGCCACCAAATTTAGGTAATAAAGCAGGGTGAATGTTAATAATCCTATTTGGAAAAGCGTCAATAATATTAATTGGCATTTTCCATAGAAAGCCCGCAAGAATTATAAAGTCCGCTTTCGCTAGCAGAAACTTCATAACAACATCATTTTCATAAAAGTCATTCTTACTAAATAAAGAAGCTTCAATTTTTAAACGTTTACATCTTTCAAATACTTTTGCTTTTTTGTTGTTGGAAAGAACATGAGTTACTAAAATTTCTCTCGAATTTTTAAAGTAATTAATTATGTTCTCAGCGTTACTTCCTGATCCTGAGGAAAAAATAACGATTCGTTTCATGTTTTATGACTTTACTTTACAAATGCAAAAAAAAGAATAATTATCAATAAACACAGCTTATAGAATAAAATATTCCGGTATTTTTTTTATTTTAGTCAACACATTTTTGAGGAAAAATTAGAATTAAAACTTAAGATTTGTATTTTTGCCACGATTTTAAATTTTAAAACTTATAAAATTATGTCAGACATTTCATCAAGAGTAAAAGCAATTATCGTAGACAAATTAGGTGTAGACGATAGTGAAGTAACATTTGAAGCGAGCTTCACAAATGACTTAGGAGCTGACTCGTTAGATACAGTTGAGTTAATCATGGAGTTCGAAAAAGAATTTGATATTCAAATACCGGATGATCAGGCTGAAAATATTGCTACCGTTGGACAAGCGATAACTTATATAGAGCGTAATAATTCTGAAGCTGGAGAAGAAATGTCACAGCTTCATACTGTAGTAAGTGGTGATACTTTGAGTAAAATTGCTAAGAAGTTTTATGGTGATGCAATGAAATATTCAGTGATTTTTGAGGCTAACAAACCTATGTTGACAGACCCAGATAAGATTTTACCTGGTCAAGTCTTGAAAATACCATCATTAAAAAAAGAAGATACGAAAAATTAAAAAGTATATGCAATTAAAGCGAGTTGTAGTAACTGGACTTGGCGCATTAACGCCTATAGGAAACAATAAAGATGAGTATTGGAAAAACTTGGTTAACGGAGTTAGCGGAGCAGCGCCTATAACATATTTTGATGCTGCCAAGTTCAAGACTCGTTTTGCATGTGAGCTTAAAAACTTCAATGTGAATGACTTCATTCACAGAAAAGAATCACGTAGAATGGATAAATTCACACAGTATGCTATGGTTGCTTCAGACGAAGCAATTGCGGATGCTCGAATTAATCTAGACGAGGTGAATAAACTAAGGGTTGGAGTTATTTGGGGAGCTGGTATTGGCGGGCTTGAAACTTTTCAAGATGAAGTTTTAAGTTATGCAAAAGGAGATGGTACTCCTAAATTTAATCCATTCTTTATTCCTAAAATGATAGCAGATATTGCGCCTGGTAATATTTCTATAAAAAATGGTTTTATGGGGCCAAACTATACTACTGTTTCTGCCTGTGCTTCTTCAGCAAATGCTATGATTGATGCATTGAATTATATTAGGTTAGGACATTGCGATGTGGTAGTAACAGGAGGTAGTGAAGCAGCAGTAACAATTGCAGGTATGGGAGGGTTTAATGCAATGCATGCTCTATCCACAAGAAACGATGATCCCGAAAGTGCCTCAAGACCTTTTGATGCAGAGCGCGATGGGTTTGTTTTAGGAGAAGGAGCCGGAGCAATTGTATTAGAAGAATATGAACATGCGGTCGCAAGAGGAGCAAAAATATATGCTGAAGTCGTTGGAGGAGGATTGTCTTCTGACGCGCATCACATGACAGCGCCTCATCCTGAGGGTATCGGAGTTATTGCTGTTATGAAAAACTGCCTTGAGAATGCAGGTTTAAAACCAGAGGAAGTCGACCATATTAATACACATGGTACATCAACACCGTTAGGTGACGTGGCAGAGCTAAAGGCTATTTCAGAGGTTTTTGGCGAACATGCAAAAAATATCAATATCAATTCAACTAAATCAATGACAGGTCATTTATTAGGTGCTGCTGGTGCTATTGAGGCAATAGCGTCTATATTAGCTATGGAGCACGGTGTAATTCCGCCAACTATTAATCATTCAGTAGTTGATGAAAATATAAATCCAAACCTCAATTTGACACTTAATAAAGCACAAAAGAGAGATGTCAAAGTAGCAGTGAGTAATACTTTTGGCTTTGGTGGGCATAATGCCTGTGTAGCGTTTAAAAAAATAGTGTAGTTAATATGAATTTTCTTCGTAGAATAGTTAAGCCCCAAAATAAAGAGGACGTAAACTTTTACTACGAACTAAAAGAGCTGTTGAACTTTAAACCAATAAAATTAACACATTATAAAAAAGCATTTACTCATAGGTCACTAAAATTAGTCGATAGAAAAGGTAATCCGGTAAATTATGAACGATTAGAATTTTTAGGTGATGCGATACTAGGATCTGTAATAGCTTCTTACTTATATAAGAAAGTCCCTGAAGGGGATGAAGGCTATTTAACACAAATGAGATCCAAAGTGGTGAGTCGAGAGCACTTGAATGCATTAGGGAAAGATCTGGAACTTTTAAAGTTTGTAAAGAGTAATGTTGCTAATAATCAGATAAGTGAAAATATCCACGGTAATATTTTTGAAGCCTTAATTGGGGCTATTTATTTAGATCGAGGTTACAATTATTGTCATCAATTCATATATGAGCAAGTAATATTACCCTATGTAGATATCAGTAAGTTAGAAGGTAAAATTTCAAGTTATAAAGGGTTCATTATAGAGTGGTGTCAAAAGAATAAGAAAAAATATAAATTCGATTCTTATGAAGACACTGGAAACCAAGATAAGAAACACTTTAGTGTACGAATAAGTATTGATGGAGTTATAGTAGCAAAAGGAAGAGCGACTTCTAAGAAGAAAGCAGAGGAAATAGCTGCCAAAAGAGTTTATTTTTCAATGCAGGATAAAATGTCAAGATCCTAATGTAATGTCGAAAACCTTTTCGTTATTTTCGTATTAAATATTATCTACTTTCACTAACTTAGCAAAAACTTAACGTTGTTTATGACAGTCTATGAGTTAGACTTTGATGATTTTTCTGCGTGTGAGTATTCATTGTTAGCAATACACACACCACTAGAAGATTATAAGCTAGCCTATCTTTTAAATAGACGACTAGATTATAAATTCAACAAAAGCGATATCAATATAGATAAGAAGAGTAAAAATGATGTTTTAACATCATTTTCTGTTTACGAATATTCTGATGGTGAGTATAATTTTTTACTTATCAAGAATACTTTAAAGAAAAAAGTAATTATTGATAATAACAGTTTGTTTAATGTTAGTCATGAAGTTCATCACCTTATTCCTGAAAGAAAAAAAGTTGATTACTTTATAAAAATAGAAGGAGATGTCGACTCTATTTACTTATCAAAATTGATACAGAAATTAAAAGAGTTTCCTCAACTGCTAACATCATACAAGATAGATATAAATTCATTAAAATCTAAAGATTTTTTAATTTTTTAGTATATGCCACATAATAAAAAAACTAAAATTGTTGCAACTTTAGGGCCTGCTACAAATACAAAGAATATTCTTGAAAAGATGGCCGAGCAAGGGGTCAATGTTTTTAGAGTTAATTTTTCACATGCTGACTACGATATTGTTAAAAAACGAATACAGCAGATAAGGCAAATAAATGAGGAAAGGGGGTATAATGTCGCTATTCTAGCAGATTTGCAAGGTCCTAAGCTTCGTGTAGGTGTTATGGAAGAAGGTGTAGAGCTAAATGCTGGTGATACCTTTGTTTTTACTACTGAGGAATGCCAAGGAAGTAAAGAAAGGGCTTACATGACATATCAAAATTTTCCAAGAGATGTAAAAGTGGGAGAAAATATTTTGGTAGACGATGGTAAATTGATGTTTGAAGTAATTTCTACGGATAAAGAAAAAAATGTTGTTACGAAAGTTATTGTTGGAGGTGTTTTAAAATCAAAAAAGGGAGTCAATTTACCTAACACAGCTATATCTCTTCCAGCTTTAACTGAAAAGGATAAAAAAGATGTTGTCTTTGCTCTTGAACAAGAGGTAGACTGGATTGCACTATCTTTTGTTAGAACGCCAGAAGATTTAAGAACATTAAGAGATTTAATTAAGCAGAAATCTAGATATAGAGTTCCTGTAATAGCAAAAATAGAAAAACCAGAAGCGGTAGAAAATATTGACGCTTTAATTCCTTATTGTGACGGCTTAATGGTAGCGAGAGGAGATTTAGGTGTTGAAGTTCCAATGCAAGATGTGCCTTTAATACAAAAAAGTTTAGTTAATAGGGCTAAACAAGCAAGGATTCCAGTTATTATTGCTACGCAAATGATGGAAACAATGATTGAAAATTCGGTACCAACAAGAGCCGAGGTTAATGATGTTGCTAACTCTATCATGGATGGTGCTGATGCCGTTATGCTTTCTGGAGAAACATCTGTAGGGAAACACCCTTTAAGGGTAATTAAAAAGATGTCTGAAATTATTGAAAGTGTTGAGTATTCACATCTTATTAAAGTTCCTCAAGAAGCGCCACATATTAGAACTAATCGTTTTATTACAAAATCCGTTTGTCATCACGCTGCTTTAATGGCTGATGATATTAAAGCAGCAGCTATCTCTACTTTAACAAATAGTGGGTACACAGCTTTTCAGATATCAGCTTGGAGACCAAAAGCTCATGTTATAGCATTCTCTTCAGAAAAAAGAATATTAGGAAAATTAAATTTGTTATGGGGAGTTAGAGCTTACTATTATGATAGAAACTTGAGTACAGATGATACCGTTGAAGATATTAATGAAATTGCTAAAGAAAAAGGATATGTAAAAACAGGTGATTTTATTATTAACCTATCTTCTATGCCAGTAGAAGCAAAAGGAATGGTCAATACATTAAGAATATCTCACATAGATTAAAAAATTAAAATTACTTCTCTTTAGTTATTTAGAGGAGTAGTTTACGAAAATTATGAGCTGTAATTTTTTATTTAAAAAGTTTAAGCGTATTTGTTCAAATGAATATTGTAATTAATCTTTCTGAATCTTGACATTTAGCGATAGCATGGTGACAAGATTTAAATGGAGGTTTAAAAAGAAACAAGCATATTATTAGCCATTTATAATGGCAAAACGAGAATTTTAAAAAGAAGCTACCTTGTATTAAATTGTGAGGTAGTTTTTTTTGAAATCTAATGAATAGATACCTCTAATATACATATATGATTAGTCCTGTCATATCAGTGAAGGAGGTGATAACATAAATAGAAGTTTTGATAAAATACCGTTTGTAGAGAAAAAAAGAAGCACAATTTGTCTAAAAGTATTTCAAGTATTATTTAATAGTTAGAAAATTTTTTTTGCAGAAAATACTGAAAATATTATGATAAATTAATTCATAAAAAACCATTATATGTTGTAAATATGCACATGATTTTAAGTGTTATTAAATACTATTTTTTCTGCAGAAGGTAAGGAGGTAGTTGTTTTTTACACCAATCTAATTTGCTTAATAAGCACCTTTACGAATATAGAAATAGCCTTAAAATTTAATTAAAAACCCTATAATTTTTGTAAAATTAAATTTTTGTCATTTAAATATGAAAAAAAAATTATACTCAATAATTGTATGGTTGCTCATCACCCTTATTTCTGGGTGTGGTGGAGATCAAGAAAACCCAAAGTCAGAAATAGCAGGGTCTTGGACAATGTTGGCTATGCGAACCAATGGAATAACAAAAAAAAGGGGAGACCTTATTAAATTCAATACTCTTTCAAAGAATATAAATTCAACATTAGAGGTAAATGAAACAGCAAAAACAGTAACCGTTTCAGGTTCTTATAATCTAGTGTTCAGATCCTCCATCCATGGAAAGCATACCTATGGAGAGTTAATAGTAAAGCAACCTCCAAGAACATCCAATAGCCTATACCATGACAATTTATTACAAATAGAAAATAGTTTGTTTAATTCGTTGAATGCACAAGGAGAACTCGTGGCAATAGGAACTCGCTTTATAGTTGAAAAATTAACTGATACCAGACTAACGCTAAGGAATATAACATACCTTCATCCGGAGAATGATGAAACTGTTATTACTGGAAATATTGAAACAGTCATGGAATTCTCTAGAAAATAAGATTAAAAATAAAAGTTACGTGAGTTGGTGATTCAAACTATCTGTTTAACAATACTTTAAGGGTTTGTTGCTAGGTAAAAGCGTAATTTACGCCGATTTTATCAAAAATTATCTCTCGTTTGATTTAATTCTATTATTATCAATTACTTAATTAAGTAGTGTCAAAAAGTATGAATAAAATGGGGACGTATTTTGTAAATATCAAAAATTGTTTTTTTAAAAATAAAAAACGATGTTGTGCAGAAAGCACAAAAGTTAAAATTGATTCGAATAATTTAAGCAATAAACTTTTTAACATAAAATTTCAGTTTGTAAATACACTGAAAGTAACTAAAAGAAGCATCATTTTTTATAAAAATCTTCATTATTTAGTTGGGTTTTTCGTAATTATTATTAGTGGCAGCTGTAGTAATAATGAAGAAAATCTAATAATAGATACAACTATCTCAGGAAGATGGAAAATGGTTGCTCTAGATACCAGAGGAAAAACCAAAGAAAAGGGTAGGCTTATCAGCTTTAAAAGTTTTTCGAAGAATATGAACTCATTATTAGAAATAGATAATGTGGCTAATACTGTTACTGTTTCTGGTTTTTATGATTTGGTGTTTAGATCATCTGCACATCCTTTGCATAGCAATAAGAAATTCAGAGTAAAGCAGCTTAAGAAAACAACCAAAAGTTTATATAAGGATAATCAATTACAAATAGAAAGTAGTTTGTTTACCACGTTAGGTTCGCAAGGAAATTATTGTCCAATTGGATCACAATTTGTAGTAGAGGAATTGACTAATAAAAGATTATTATTAAAAAATAGTACATATGTATACTCTAAAAAAGATAGTAATGTTGTTGTTGGTAAAATGGAAACTGTTATAGAATTTGTTAGATAAATATTTTAAAGTGTAGTGCTTTGTTTTTAAACCTATTGATGTTAATAGAATGTGCATATTCAATAAACAAAAACCTTTGTTTAACAGTATTTTAAGGTTGTTTTTTTTTATTTTGTTTTTAAAAAGAGTATTTTTGCCGCTATTTTTAGTAAATATTTCCCCCGGTTGGTATAATAACATAATCATCATAAGATTTCAATTTTTTTGGAAAGGCATGATTAAAAGAAAAAAAAATGTGGGAGGATTTTTTATGTGTTAAAAGGTATTTTTTAAAAGGAAAAATACATCACAACAAAGTCAATAGTTCAATTGGCGATTTCAAGTTTACATCAAAATGGTTAAGATTAGATCAAGTTACTTATCTGTTTTATAAAAACCTTAAGTACTTAATCTTTTTTATTATAAGTATTTCAAGTTACCATAATGCTTTTGCGAACGAAAGAAATATAAAATTCACTTATTTTGAGAAAAATGTTAAAGAGCCTGAATTAATAAAACGGGCCATTAAAAATTCAAGTACTGTTTTTAATTTGATAACACATGGAAAGCCAGGAGAGTTATTCATCAAAAATCAGTGGAGAAATGCAAGCGAGATAGCAGTTTGGTTAATCGAAAATGTAGATCTGACAAAACTTTGTCAGATTAATATTTTTGGCTGCGAATTTGGGAAAGGTAGAAAAGGAAAAAAAGCCATAACTTTTCTTGAAAACACACTGAATTTAGGTGTTGCAGCTTCCAATAATATCACAGGTAGCGACGGTGATTGGAATTTAGAAATAGGAAATATTGAGCTATGCATCGATAATGAAAGCTATGCTTATAATCTTCAGACATCAAGTGTTTGTTCAGCAGGGCTTGATTCAGATGGTGACGGAATTAACAATGATTGCGACTTAGATGACGATAATGATGGTATCTTAGATGTGAATGAGCTTTGTGCTCCCATTCCAGGGGCAGCAAACCCTATTTTAGGAAATGTATGCTGGAGTTTAAGAGGTTTTGATATATATACTATTGGAGGAAGCACGGATGGGTTAGGTTATAAAAAATCAGGTTTTGAAAAGGGAGCTTACAAGCAAGGTAAAAAGTTAACAGTACTTAATGGTGTAAATGACTTTAAAGCTAGTCATATTGGTGATGGTACAGCTATTTTGAGTACCGTTACATTTCCGAATGGGAGTATGAAATACCGATCAAATCATCCAGTTAATAGTAGAGCAGAGTTTAGAGATATACGTGCAGATAACTTTATATCAGGAGGTATTGGAGGTGATGGTGCTTACCTAGAATCAGAGTTAGGAGTTAAAGTGGGAGATACTTATAGTATTGAAATTGACTTTATAAAACCTGTTACCGCTTTTAGTCTAGATATTATTGACGCCTTTGATACCTATAAAGACAACCTACCAGTTCTTAAGTACCAGGTGTATGCAGATGGTAAACTCATCGCTTACTTAGAGGGAGGCGTTGTAGGAAATGATGAAACAGGGATGATTAATATTTATGATGCAGATGGCAACTTAAAAGGAGCTTTAAGAGTGGGGCAAAACATCGAAACTTCTATTGGTTTTGTCACTATTGGTTCTGTTCGTAAAGTAGTTGTTAAACACGATGTAACAAGTGGTTTTATTCGTTCAATTTCTTATGATCCTCATGGATTTGATGGTTTTGCATATAGCACTGATTTTTGTGACACAGATGAAGATGGTATTCCTAATCATTTAGATTTAGATAGTGATAATGACGGGTGTCCTGATGCTATAGAGAGTAGTGGAAATCCATACGATTTTAGTGATCTTAATTCTAATGGAAGTTTAAAGGCAATAATAAATACAAATAGTTCAAGCGCTTCTTACGGTGTACCTAATGGTATTAACTATGAAGGTGGAACTTCCTACAATGATAGTAAGGTTTCTAGTATATGTGATAGTTGTTCAAAAGAAAGCCCTTCTTATGTTGATTCCGATGGCGATGGAATAGGTGATGCCTGTGATTTAGATGATGATAATGATGGGATTTTAGATACTGATGAGTTGTGCGCAGCAATTCCTGGAGCAGCGACACCAAGTTCAGATCGTATTGCTTGGAGTGAGGGTGGCTTTGATGTTTATACTAGTGGAGGAAATACAGATGGACTAGGGTATGAAAGATCAGGTTTTGAACAAGGAGCATATTTTCAAGGGAAAAGTTTAAGAGTTTTAAACGGGGCAAATGATTATAGAGCCACTCATTTTGGTGACGGTACAGCTATTTTAAGTACAGTTACTTTTCCTAATGGTACTATGAAGTATGTATACAATCAATCGAGAAATGGAAGAGCGGAATTCAGAGATACTACAGTGAATAACTATATTTCTGGAACTGGTGGCGATGGTGCTTATATTGAATCAGAATTAGGCTTAAAAGTTGGTGACAGTTATAGCATAGAAATTAACTTTACCAAACCTGTTACTGCTTTTAGTTTAGATATTATTGATGCTTTTGATACCTATACAGATAATCATCCAGTTCTTAAGTATCAGGTATATGCTGATGGTAAATTAATAGCATATTTGGAAGGCGATGTTTTTGGAAACGATGTAACAGGAAAGGTAAATATTTATGACGCTAAAGGACGTTTAAAAGGAAACCTTAAAGCAGGACATGATATTGAAAATACTATTGGATTTGTTACGTTGTCTTCTGTTAGCAAAGTTGTTGTAAAACATGACGTTACAAGTGGTTTTATACGTTCAGTATCTCATGACCCGCATGGGTTTGATAATTTTGCCTACAGTGTTGATTTCTGCGACACAGATCATGATGGCGTACCAAATCATTTAGATTTGGATAGCGATAATGATGGTATATACGATATTACAGAAGCAGGAACTAACAGTTTAGATAATAATAATGATGGAAGAATAGATAATTTAGATAGTGCTGGTTTTGAGTATGATCGTGATAGAGACGGTTTAGCCGATATTATTGAAACAGCTCAAGGAAATGATAACGGAACAACTCCAAGAGAAACCTCATTTGGAGTACCTGATTTTTTAAGTTCTGATAGTGATGCCGATGGTTGTAGCGATGCAAATGAAGCTTACAATGACCCTTTAGCTGACGGAGATGGAAATCTGTATTACAATCCAAATAACTTCGAAGAACCTCTTATGCTAAGCGCCGGAGCAGTTACAGTTTCAGGTAAGGTTGTCGGAGCATCTTATAAAACGGGTGATGTTGCAAAGGTTATCGATAAAGATTTTTCATCTTCGATTTGTTTTTGCCCACCCGACTATTCACCTACTTTATATACGAAAAAAACAATTGTTGTTGGCAGTCGCTCAGAAATTGATTTTGTAGTGATAGTTGCAGAATCAAACCTTCAAGATGCTAATGGAATAAACCCTGTAGAGCTTCGAATTGCAAATAGCACTAGTTTTAATTTTATTTTTCAAAATGATTTAACAACACTAAATGGAGTTGAGGTTGATAATTCAAATTGGAATTATATTGGGATAGAAAACGAACTTCATAAATTTCAATTCATCGGAAATAATGGCGTGTTTCCAGGAAATACAATTTCTAAAATTGGAATTAAAGCAGAATTTATATCACCAATTAATTCAAGAGGTCAAAAACCCTTAAAAGTGACCATTAAATCAGATTCGGGTGGACAAACTAATAGAACAAATGATAATGATCAGGATATTATATATTATAACAATACTGTTTTAACAAATTAAAAATAAAACTCTGTTATATTCACAAAAACATAAGGTATCTAATTTTAGATACCTTATGTTTTTGTTATAATTCAAGTTTTTGTGAAGTAATAATAGCATCATTATTAACAAAAGGCATTGGCATCATGTTTTCATTTCTCGGAGATAAATTAAATAAAGAGGTCTTTAATAAGTCATAAGATACTTCATTTAAAGTAAGAGATGGTTTCGTGTTTTTAGGGATTTTTAATAGTAAGCTAATATCGTTTTCGAATGGTGTCATTTGATAGGTAAAAACAACTCCTTCGTTTATTTTTAAAGGTGTTTTATAGTCATGAGATACACCATTAATACAAATCCCCTCTATTTCAAATGGGGTTGAAGTATGGATTTCATATTTGTTAATCTTTCTTTGAGGTGTTATTAAAAGGCTAATTTCTCTTGTTTTTTCAAAAATAGTATCGATCAAAATAGAAACCTTTGAATTAGCTATATTTTGATATTTTTCTGGTTTATAATATTTAAAAGGGGTATTGTATTTGCTCTTCCCAGAAGATTCAGGAATATTTCCTTTAATGTAGTTTTTATTAAAAATTTGTTTTGTATAGGTATCTAAAGTATTGTTGTAGGTTGCCCAGTATGATGTTTTTGTATTAGAGTTTTCGATAAAAACTAAACTGTTTGGTTTTTTGTTGTTTACATCAAAACCACTGTTTATAAAGCTGATTATAAATAAAATAAAGGTGCTTAAACCAGCAACAACTTGCCACCTGCTTTTATAATCTTCTCTCAATAAAATAGGAATAAGCCAGCCAAATAAAAAAGTAATGAAAATAGATGAGATAAATAATGTTTTGAGTCCAAGACCAATAGGGAATAGTTTGATGAGTGGAGCTAGTATGTAAATAGAAGGTATTGAAAGTGTTGCATATATAAGTGGCTGCTGTTTGATTTTTAAAAATAGGCTAATTAATAGTATGATAATAGCAATAAGGACAGGGATGATTAAAAACGTAGCACCAGGAAGGTAGCTTGTTACTAATACATTTAATAAGATTCCAAACGTAATGGGAGCGATAAAAAGATCAGTTGGTTTAATGTACGTAAAATAGCTATATACCTTATATAAAACCCATAGGGTAAGAGCTGTAAAGGCGCACATATAGATATAGCCATTATAAGTAAAGCCATGCAACATGTCAGTGTAGCCAGGGTGAATAAATAAAAGCAATTGCCATAACAAAAAACTAATTCCTGATGAAGCAAGCAAGCTTATTAAAAAGGGAACAAACCCTAGTGCGCTATTATTTATAGAAATTATTTGCTTTCTTACTCCTAAAAAATAGGCTATTGCAAATAGAAATATAGAAAACAATAGTAATGGAAAAATCCACTTATAAGAATAAGAAATCATTTTTATAAAAGGGAAGTTGACAAAAATTAAATCTTCGTCACTATTTAAATTTGAGATATCTGAATTTGCAAAATAATTTAATGAATTCATTAAATAATCGGCTTGATGTATCAATGATTTTCTATCAAGACGCTCATAAGAATCCTGTTCGGTATGGTAATCAAAATGATCACCTATAAAGGCAAAATTAAAACCATTTATATCTTTATGTTCTCTAAATACAGTTAAATCTGTGTCATTTGGTAAGATTTTGTAAATGCTATAAAGTAAAGAGTTGGAGATTGGAAAATTAACATTTGCCTTTCTAAATTCTTCGAAAAGTTTTTTGTTTTTACCATTCGTTTCCATAAGCATAATGCTAGAACCACCACTACCTCGAGCTTCAAAATTTAAAATTAGTTTTATTTGTGATGCCCATGGATGATTATCGACAAAAGATTGAGCCCCTAGTAATCCAAGTTCTTCAGCATCTGTAAAAACAATAATAATATCATTGTTAAATTCTTTGTTTTTGGAAAGAAATGCACGTATACCTTCTAAAATTGTTACAACCCCAGAACCAGCATCACTGGCTCCTTTTGATGAGTGTGGATGTGAATCATAGTGTGTAAGTAAAAGCAATGCATTTTTTTCTGACCTACCTTTAATTTTAGTAACAATATTTTCTGTTGTAGTAGCTGCTTTCCATTTTTTATTATAAGCAACTTGACGCTTTATGGTTGGTTTAAGACCTATTTTTGTTAGTTCATTTATAATGTATTGTTGAACTTCTTTATGCTCACTACTTCCTGTAAAATGAGGTTTTTGAGAAATGTTTTTTAAATGATGTAGCGCATTGTCAATGGAAAATAGCGTTTCTTTTTTCAGTTTTTCAATATCATTATTGCTAGGAGAAGTGTCACTTAAACTCCATAAAATTGAAGTTATAATAATGATGATTGCAATAAAATTATTTGATTTTTTCATTAAATAGTTTTTGTTAGATAAAAATATTAAATTGAAAGGTAAAATTTAATGAACATCAATCTATTTTTTGGAATGGTGTTTTTAATAGGATAATTTAAAACAATTAAATATGGGAATTATTAATTTTCAGGGTAAAAGAAGCCCTGTTCAAAAGGATAATTCAGAGCCTATTTTGGTATCTGATTATATGACAACAAAGATAATTTCTTTTAAAGAAGAGCAATCGATAGAAGAAGTAATAGAAGCATTGATTAAAAACAGAATTTCAGGAGGTCCTGTTGTCAATGAAAAAAATGAGTTGATAGGAATAATTTCAGAAGGAGATTGTATGAAACAGATTTCTGAAAGTAGATATTATAATATGCCCATAGATAAAAAAAGAACCGTTGGTAAGGCAATGGTTAGAGAAGTTGAGACAATAGACGGAAATATGAATATTTTTGACGCTGCTAATAAATTTGTAGAATCAAAACTAAGGCGATTTCCGATTATAAAGGATGGTAAGTTAATAGGTCAAATAAGCCAAAAAGATGTTTTAAAAGCAGCAATAAAGCTAAAAGGAAATACTTGGAAAATAGAATGATGATTATAGTTGATAAGGTTATTCTTGTTTAACTAATAAAAACCATTCATTTTCTAATTCCAAATATCCTTGATCATACACATAAAAGTAGGTATTCCCTGCTTTTGTTGTGTATAAGGTAGTGATAAATTTAAAATCAAAACCTTTATCAAATAGTTTTCTTCTAGTTACTTTAGTTTTACCGGAAATATTAAGTTCTGTTAGGATTTTATAGTTTTTTCGTAATCTATTATTAATATTTCGAATTAAATTTTTATTACCCTTGTCCGCTTTATTATTATAGGAATTTCGACAATAATCAGTACAGAATTTTTTATCGATTCTGCCCGAAATTTTTTCACCACAATCCAAACATTTTCTATTACTCATATTCAAATTTGTTTAATGCATACCATTTCATTTCATTCCGTTCAAAGGAAATTTTTTAATAAACTTTAAGCCTATTTTTTCAAGAACTTTATTAAACCCTACATTCGCTGCTACTACAGCACCATAAATTATAAGATATTTTTTTCGAAAACCATAATCTAAGCATTTTATAGCGGATTTTGTAGCGTAATCATTGCCCCAAAATTTAGGAATCAGAGGATAGCCAATATCGACAAAATTTGTAAAACTGTTTAACTGTTTTTTGATGCCGGTATTTAGTTTTAGTTCAGACCACTCTACAAAATAGCCAGATGATTTCTCAAATAGCGCAAATCTTCCAACTTTTCGAGAGGCATATTGATCTAAGAAAAAAGTAAGTGTGTCCTCTGACTCTTTATGGGGTGAAATAGGCTTATTCCCTAAATATTTATGAACTTCTGGATTCGAATCTAGTTCAAAGATATGCGCTATATCAATCTCTTTAAATTCTCTTAGTATTAAGTTTTTAGTTTCTAAAAATAGTCCCATAACAAAATATTTAAGCGAATATACAATAAAATTAAACGACTACAAACGACTACAAACGACTACAAACGACTACAAACGTTTAATAACCGAATATAATTTTTATGTTGTTACACCTTTGCATTGTCTTTAATATTTTACTTATAAGACAAATTAAATCTTAACTGTTTAACAAAAAAATAATAATTATGAATGCACTTAAAAACAAGGTACAGTTGATTGGAAATTTAGGAACAACACCTGAAATTATTACTCTTGATGATGGAAAAAGAATAGCTAAATTCTCATTAGCAACAAATGAAACGTATAAAGATTCTTCGGGTCAAAAAGTAACAGATACACAATGGCACAATATTATAGCTTGGAATAATATTGCAAGTATTGTTGAGCAATTTTTACAAAAGGGAAGCGACGTGATTATTGAAGGAAGATTAAGATCACGATCTTTTGATGATAAAGATGGTAATAAACGATATTTTACTGAAATCGTTTGTAACGAGTTATTAATGTTAGGTCGTAAATAGTTGGGAGGATTGCTAGAAGTATCAAATGAATTATTTTTGATGTTCAAAAAATAAATGAAAAAGAAAGAAAGAGTTGTTTATGAAGACAACTCTTTTTTTGCTGTAAAATAGATGAAGTTTATTTGTTTTTTTTTAGTTTTTTCAATCGTTTGATAAATAGGGGGCTAGGTTTTAATCAGATAATAAAATTTTGAAATATCTTCATTTACTGCATAAAGACTGGGTTAGTAAGTTAAATTATTAGACAATTGAATTATATTTGCTCAATTGATAAAGGGTAAATTTGATATACTTTTTAAAAGAATAATTAATTTAAAATTTTATGAAAAGAAAATTTTTCGTGTTTTTTTTGATGTGCTATACCTCTTATGTTACATCTCAGATTGATGCAAATTCTGTATTTGTATTACCAGCTTTAAGTAACGTAGAAATGAATAGCATTACAACAATAAGTCAAGGAGGATTAGTCTACAATTCTACAGATAAAAGACTATATAAGTATACTGGTAGTGAGTGGGTTCCAATAGGTTTAGGAACTTCTTTAGGTGAAGATTTAAAGCTCATAAGAGGTAATGTAAATGAGAACGGTACAATTGCTCAGGGTACAGGATTTACTGTTAAAAAACTCACAAATTCGAGATATCAAATTGATTTTTTATCACCATTTAAAGCTATACCATCGATAACATTTACAGCAGGTGAATTAACAGCGCTTAATAGTTATGAAGATAATGTTGTGAATATTATATCCTTGTCCAATTCAAGAGCTACTGTTATTATTCACGATAACGAAGGGGAGAATAATGTAGAAGACTCTTGGTTTTCATTTATAGCTGTTGGACCTAAATAGATTTTTTATAATCGAAATATAATTGATTAAAAAAAAATACGGCTTTCATAATATTTATGATATTAACAGCCTGAGATAAATATAAATTAAGTTTTATTATTTAGGTTTAGGCAAAGTAAAATAAAAGGTAGTCCCTTTTTGATCTACTGAGTCAATCCATATTTTTCCATCGTGCATGTCTATAATTTTTTTTACAATTGAAAGCCCTACACCTGTTGAAGAATTAAGATCTTTTAAAGTTTTGAAAATTTTAAAAACTTTATCATGGTATTTTTCAGGAATACCTGGACCATTATCTTTTATGTAAAATTTCCAGCAAGTGTTTTCCTCTGTTGCACCTACGGTGACAAAACCGTTGTTTTTATCGCAATATTTTATGGCATTGCTTAGTAGATTTTGAAATAATTGATGTAATCTAAATTTATCCATTTTTATAAGCGGTAATTTAGAGTTGATATGCACGGTTACATGTTCTGGTATGTATAAAGTTTTAATCAAGTTTTCGACCAAATTTTGAATATTTATTTTTCTATTTACCGAGTTTACTTGGTCAATCCTAGCGTATTTTAATATCCCATTTATTAAGTGATCCATTTTGTCTATTTGATTGAATAACATTTGGATATTTTCCTTTATTGAATCATTTTCAGTATCTTCTGTTTCTTCTTGTATCCAGCTAGTCAATGCATTCATATTTCGTAATGGAGATTTTAGGTCATGCGAAACAACATGAGCAAAATCATCGAGTTCCTTATTGCTTCGTCGTAGATTTTTAACTAGCTCTTTATTTTTATTTCCTGTTTCAATTAATAACTTTAAGTTGGTGGCACTTTCCAGTTTTACGGCTGCAAGATTAGTAATAGTAGTTAATGTTTTAGAAAGATGATTTGAAAAGAAATTTTTATTTGAATGCTTAGAATACAGCAAACCAATAACATGTTTTTTGACAATGATTGGAATAAAAATTATCGAGCCATATGTTATATTTTCTTTTGTATACCTCTTATCGTTAACTACATCATTTATTATTAGGGTATTATTTTTTTTTATTACATCATTAGCAATTTTATTGTATACAGAGCATTCTTGTTCTTTAGGATAATTTGCTGCTTTTTTTAGTTCTTTCGTTACTGGGTCTATGAGTTGGATAGCACAATTTTCAAGGGCAAGAAGTCTAGATGTGTTCGTTACTATTTCTTTAGCTATTTCTTGTATGTCAGTTTTTCCTAAAACAGAGTACATCAATCTATTTAAAGACATGAGCAAAGACTGATTTATAAAATCTTTGGTAATGTCTTCAATGACAATTACTTTAAGGTCTTTATTGTCTGTATTAATAACTAGCGAAACTTTTGTTTTAGCCTTGAATATTTTAGCGTTCTTTGTTTTATATCTTTTAATGATAGAAAAGCTATGGGCTTTTTTATTAGCAAGCTTTTTAACATGATTATTAAATTTTCTTCGATCTTCTTCGATCAAGATATGAGTAAAAGGAAGTCCTGAGAGTTCTCCTTCTTCGTAGTTTAATAGATCTCTAAAGGTTTTGTTAGTTTTTAAAATTTTTCCATCTTCTATTAGTGCTATACCTAAGGACGAATTTTCAACAATAATGTCTAATTGTTGCTTTTGCATGTTGAAAAATTCTTGCTGTTGTTTTTGGTGTGTAATATCTCTTATAATTCCTTGTGCTAGTTTTGGCTTTTGATTGACATCAAAAATTATATTACAATTAATATCTACCCATTTTAAATTTTTATTTTTATCAAATAGGCGTATTTGAAAATTACGAAGACTTCCTACCTTTAAAAATTCATGAAACGCATCAACCATATGCTTCATGTCTTTTTCATAAATGTTGTTTTTTACGTTAAAACTTCCCTTTTTTAAAGAAGTACCAAAAAAATCGATTGCAGCATTATTCATCTGTATAACATAACCTTTAAGATCCATGAGAATATAAGGGTCAATTATCGTGCGGAATAAATTGTCAAGTTCAATTTGTTTTTCATTTACTAGTTTTAGTGTTTTTAATTTAACATTTTCTAGTTCTTGATTTTTATTTTGGAGAGCCTTCGATGCCTGTTGCAAAGCTATCTCAGTTTCTTTATGGGCAGTTTTTTCATTTTCGAGAGAAGTTTCCAATAATTGCCTCTTGTTATGACTCATGAGTGGTTAGTTAGACTTTGTAATAAAATTGTATTGTTATCAGTAAATGATAATAAATGTTTTATTAAAATAATGAAAACTAATGTATTATGCTAAAGTATTAGCTATAAATATTTTCACTGCCTAACGAAATAACTACCTAGAGCTTCATACTTAGCTGAATTCGTTTTCTGGTTAAATCTACTTCTAAAACTTTAACTTGTACTTGTTGTTGTAAGCTTACGTGGTTATTAATATCTTTTATATAGGTATTTGAAACATTTGATACGTGAACCAATCCACTCTCTTTAATACCAATATCAACAAAGCAACCAAAATTAGTAATGTTGTTTACAATTCCTGGTAAAACCATTCCTATTTTCAAATCATCGATGGTTTTGATATGTTCGTTAAAAATGAATGCTTTAGCTTTTGACCTCGGATCTAATCCTGGTTTTTCAAGTTCTTTAATAATATCCTGAAGTGTTGGTAACCCGAAAGAGTCGGTAATATATGTTTGAAGTTTAATTTGCTTTAAAATTCCTGAGTTTCCTATTAAATCATGAATGTCTTTACCAGCATCTTTTGCTATCTGCTTAACTACATCATAGCGTTCGGGATGTACGGCAGAGTTATCTAGGGGATTATTTCCGTTTTTTATACGTAAAAAACCTGCAGATTGTTCAAAAGCTTTTCCACCTAATCTAGGCACTTTTTTAATAGCAACTTTGTTGTTAAATGCTCCATTTTCATTTCGGTAGTTGACAATGTTTTCAGCCAGTTTCGGACCAATTCCAGAAACATAACTTAAAAGTGATGCACTTGCTGTGTTTACATTGACTCCAACTTTGTTTACACAATGTTCCACGATCGTATCTAACGATTGTTTTAGGCTAGATTGATCGACGTCATGCTGATATTGTCCAACACCGATAGATTTGGCGTCAATTTTAACTAATTCAGCCAAAGGGTCGGCTAAACGACGACCAATAGAAACAGCGCCTCTTACCGTAACATCATGATTTGGAAACTCATCACGCGCAATTTTTGAAGCAGAATAGATTGATGCCCCAGCTTCATTTACTACAAAAATTTCAATAGGTGATGAAAACGAAATATTTCGTACTAAGCGTTCCGTTTCTCTCGAAGCCGTTCCGTTTCCAATAGATATCGCTTCTATTTGATGTTTTTTAACTAGGTGTTCAATTGTATATGAGGCTTCTTTCGATTTATTTTGAGGTGGATGTGGGAAAATAGTGTCGTTTTCCAACAAATCACCTTGTTTATTTAAGCAAACTACTTTACATCCCGTTCGAAAACCTGGGTCAATAGCAAGTATTCGCTTTTCACCTAAGGGCGCACCCAGTAATAATTGTTGTAGATTTTTAGCAAAGACAGTGATGGCCGATTCGTCTGCTTTTGCTTTCGCAAGGTTCATTGCTTCGGTAGTTAATGAAGGAAGTAATAAACGTTTGTAAGAGTCATCAATAGCCTCTTGAATTTCAGCACCACTTTCATTATTCGATTTAATGAGTTTGTGATCAATTTTATTTAAAACATTCGTATCGTCAATTTCAATTTTGACGCGAATAAATCCTTCTTTTTCGGCTCTTAAAATAGCCAACATTCTATGAGATGGAATTCGACGTAAATTTTCCGACCAGTCAAAGTAGTCTTTGTATTTTTGAGCGTCTGCTTCGTCTTTTTTAGACTTGACAACTTTGGTGGCTATGGTTGAGTATCGTTCCAATTCTCTACGAACCATATTACGAATATCGGTACGTTCGTTAATCCATTCGGCAATAATATGACGTGCTCCCTCTAGGGCTTTATCCACTGATTCTATTTCGTTCTTCACGTATTTTGAAGCCACATGTTCTAAATTATCACTACGCTGACTCATAATGATTTTAGCTAATGGTTCTAATCCGTTTTTTCTTGCTGTTTCGGCTTTTGTTTTTCTTTTCTTTTTAAAGGGTAGATAAAGGTCTTCTAAAGTAGTTAAATTGTCTGTTCTTTCAATTTTAGCCTTTAATTCATCTGTTAGACTGCCTTGCTCATCAATTGCTTTAAAGATAGCCTTTTTTCTCTTTTCTAAAGCTTCAAATTGTTGTTTTAATTGAACAATTTGCCCTATTTCAACTTCATCTAGATTTCCTGTTTTTTCTTTTCGATATCTCGCGATGAAAGGAACAGTACAATCTTCATTTAATAGTTCAATTGTACTTTCAATTGATTTTAGAGAAACTTGAACATGTGAAGAAATATAGGTGATAAGTTGCATATAGTGTGTTTTTTAAAAAGAACTCCATGAAACCTTGGAGTAGTTGCTAAGATAATAAAGGTTTATTTTTGGCTGTTCAATTTTCTAAGGGAATATAATTGCATCTAATAATATATGAACTATCTTCAAGTATACTCTCTATTAATTTTTTAGTTTTATTTGAAAATTAGAATCAGTTTATAAGACTTTGTTTTTACTGAGTAAATTTAATTAGATAGTAACTTTTATTTAAGTTACTGTAGTATCCCTGAATAAAGAAATTTTTATATTTAAATAATGTTTCATGACTTGTGTTTGATACTTTATGTTTTTTGATTTTATCAAAGATAGTTTCAAGTCTTTCCTCTTTTTCAATATGTTCCAGATGTTTATTAAATAAGCATTCTATTTTTGTGGATTTAGTAGTGTTAAAAGAATTATATGCAAACATTGTCGGGTTAAAGTAAAACGTAACGTTACTAACACTTCCTAAGGGAATTCCTCCAAAAGCCCCCATCCCCATCATGGGTATCGCACCACCAGGACTATTACGTGTTACATAACCTCCTATGGTAAATTGATAATCATCATTATTTTTGATAATAGAGACCCCCATATTGCTTGCACTTATTTTTCTTAAAAATTTAGATGTTTTTTCAAATTCTCGAAATTTAGCGTACTCTCCGCCCGTTTGTATTATTGGAGTATTTTTGAAAGATATTTCTTCGTCTTTACTTATCGCATATTCTTGGATAAGTTCACCAGAGGAGTATTTTAAGATATGCATTTTAAATATGTTTGCATCTCCTGAGATTAGTGCAATTATATCATCATAGATAAAGGAATTACTTTTTTTTCGAAAAGATTTTATCTTTGATAAGGGATTCATGAATGTTTTTTTCGTGATAGTTTTTTTATCAATATTTATTGTAATTACTTGAGTGCCTTTCAAGCTTTCATCAAAGGATAATATAATTTCATTATTTTTCAAGTACATTTTTATCAAATTAGATGCTGATTCTATTGAGTTAGGGGTATCTTTTTCAAATTTTTGTATCCTCCTCCCGTACTTATTTATTACATCAGCAATTCTCTTAACCTGATCATTTTTAGTTAATAAAAAGTTATTTTTTTCGTCTATTTTATTTCTATCAATTTTTTTATTTTTTGAGTTGAATTCGTAGAGTAAAATATCTTTTGAATCTTTATTTATTGCTAACATGTAAAATCGATTTTTATAAGAAAAAGATTGTACAAAGTTATCCCCTTTGTGAAGAGAGAATTCTTGAAAAATAGTTGTTTTATTCTGAAAAGACAAGTTGACGTAAGCAAACTTTTCTTGATTGCTATTTGAAAGGAAAAGCATGCAATCATCCTTGTTTATTGTACTACCTAAAATTGTTTTGTATTTTCTTTTTTTATTCTCGGAAGTAATTTTGTCTACAACTTTAAAGTTCTCATTTAATTTATAGGTGTAGACTTTTTTGGGATCCATAATAAAAATAACAAGTTCATTAGTGTCTTTGTTTACAGTTGGAATAATATTTTTAACAAAAGAATAGCTTGTTTTTAAATCATTTTTAAATTGGGTAATTTCTGTTTGTGCTTCACTAATTAAACAATAGAGGAGAGTTAGAGCGAATAGTAATTTTGATTTTTGCATGATTTTTATAACTATAAAAACAATTTTTTTTGGCGCAAAAATATAAAAATACTAATAGATAGGTGCGTTCTTGTTTTGATAAAATTGTTGTTACATTTTATAGGATTTTTTTGATGTTTTCTAAGAGAATGTTTTATTTCAGTAAACACAAATAACACTTTTGAATCTTCATGTAAAAAACGTATATCTGATCACCATTTATTTTAGATGGTTGTTCATATCAGGTAAAATATTTTGTGATGTTTTTTTAGTAAAATATTCTGCCTATTTAAAAACCTCGCTTCAAAGCGAGGTTAAATTTAAAAGCTTATCAAAACTAAAATATTTTATTTTCTTTTAAAATATTAATCAACTCTTTCTTATACTCATTGCTCAGGCTTTCTATGGAGTTAACATACTTTATACCTTGCTCAATCTGTGATTTACTATCTCTAGGTTTATTTAATTTTTTGTATGCTAGGGCTTTAAAGTGATATCCCCATACCCCTGATAACTGTCCTTTATTTTTTTCTATAATTTGATCACAGATATCTAAAGACTTTTCCAATTCGATTCCTTCGGATATTAAATAGTTAGCCATTTTCCGAAAATTTAATTCGTGTGGACTTAAAAATGAATTGATATTGTTTAAAGCGTATTTTTTAGTATCTAAGTAAATAGGTATAGTTACTCGTGTGTTTTCCCATTCTAAATTTAAGTTTGCCTTATTTGAATTAAGGTCTGTGAAATTGATAGAAAATGATTCAACAGCTGAGGTAAGATGTTTTGTGTTTATTTTAGTTTTTAGAACAATTTTTGATTCATCAATTTTTTCAGGGGTACCCCAACCATTATGGTCCGAGTATAGAATTATTTCCCAATACTCTTTATTAGGAATAGTGAAAATAGCATAGGTTCCAGCATTTATTTGTTTTTTTGCTATGGTAAATGGAGTACTTGCAGTTATGGTAGTATTTGCATTCGCTCCAGTTCGCCATAAGTCTCCAAACGGAACCAGATTTCCAAAAATAACTCTTCCTTTTTTACTAGGCCGATTATAGCTTATTTTAAATTTTGTGAGTCCTACGGATTGCTCTATTAATGATTTAGGACTTCGCTCTGGTAACAACACTTCTGTTAAGTTTGTTTCTTGACTGTAAGCTGTGAGAACAAAAATAAAGCTTGTAATAAATAAATTAACTAATGATTTCATAATTTTGATGTTTATTCTTTTAAATATTAATCCAACGTTTGATATCATTATTACTTTGTGTTGTGTAAAAATTTGATTTTTCTTTTTTAGCCTCCTTTAAGCCTTCCTTAGCTGTTTCAATAGCTTCATCATACCTTTTAAGTTTTGCGAGAATTTGAGATTTACATCTTAAAAACCACCAACTACTGTTTTCAGCTTTATTAATAGCAATATTTATATATTTTAAAGCCTCTTTCAATTTGATAGAATTGCCCATATAAAAGTTTGCGTAATCATAGTATTGCCAAGGTGTTGGTTCTTGTAGTCTTTTTTCGATTGATTTGATTGCTTGTCCAGTTGATTTGGTGGTAAACGGTACTGCTACTTTTATTTCTTCCCAGGCCATAAATAATTCACCTCTACTTAGGCTAATATTTTGGATGCCAAAAGTTAATGTTTCTGTATACTCAACTTGTTTTATGGGTACTTCAAATTCTAATTTTAATTTTTCAGGATTCCAAGCATGTTGTTCTTTTGAGTTTTTAGGAGGAACTCCTCCCCAGTCAGTCGTAGATTTTTGATAAAAATAAAATACACAAGATTTCTCTTTTGGTTTTATAAAAATGGAATAACTACCTTCTTTTAGGGTTTCGTTGTTAATTTCTACATCTGTACTAAACGTAATTTTGGTATCTTCGTTAGCACCAGCCCGCCAAATTCTTCCGAGGCTTACTAGATCACCAAATATTTTTCTACCTCTAGCAGATGGTCGTGAATATTCAATTTTAATATCTGTATATCCTATTTTCTCGTTTATTTCAGAGTAACCACTCAATGGAGGTAGATCTTGTGCTTGTAATTTTAAAGTACTTAAAATTATAAATAAGAATAACGCGGTTGAATTTAATAAGATTCGATCCATAATTTATTTATTTTAGTTATTGATTTTTATTATCAAAATTGAAGTTTAAGTATTTAATTTATTATAGATCATTTTTCAAATTTAATGAATTGCTAGGTTAGTTGTTCTTATCTGAACTGGTCTTAGATCTATTTTATAAATTATAAACAAACAACAACGATATTTGTTTTTTATAATATGATTGGAAACTTTTACTTCAATTGGAGAATTTGTTCTGAAGGTAAAATATTATTTTGAACTGTTGATGATGGATTTAATTGTTTAACTATTGTTTAACAGTGTTTTGCGTTTTTTGAAGCCAATTAAACCAAGGAGTGTTAACGTACTTTTTTAGTTTGGTTTCAATGATTTTAAACTAGTGCCTTTTGGCACTCCAAAGGCGTAAGAATATAACTCTATAGAAGTTTTTACGTCTTATTTTTTAGAAAGAATAGTTTACTTTTCTGTAGATTAGATCGGAGTTAAACATTTAAAAGGTATTTACTCTTTTGGCAGTGAGTATTCCAGTTTATCATAAAATATAATTTATTTATCATGAACAATTTTAATGTCTTTGAAGTTTATGATTTTGTTAATAAAGCTATAGACATCACGAGAAGAAATGCTATCTAATTCGCGTTTAAAGTTTTGTTGATCTTCAATATTATTGATATTAGACAAGCTTTGACGAATATAAGTGTTCCAGTCATGACTATCTTTACTATTTAAAATAGTATTATGGTTTATTAAAGCACTTTTTTTATACCATAAGAGTTCTTCTTCTGTTAACCTTTTAGTCAATATTTCTTCTATTGATTTTACAACAATTTGTTTAATTTTTTCTGTATTTGTAGCCTTGTTTTGATACTGAATCTCAAGTATTGAAAAGTTTTTTAAACTTTTACTTTTTTCGACAGTAACAATAGGGGTATATACTAAACCATTTTTTTCTCGTAATACTTTATGTATTCTGTTACGTAAATATTTTTCGGTCAAATAATATAAAATTGTATTCTTTAAATTAGGCTTAAAGTAATTATATAATAGAAAAGTTGTTGTTACTGTTTTTTTATTATTTGATGATGGGGTTCTTAAAATATTTGAAAATTTACTTTTATCGAATAATTTTACATTTTTTAATTTAGAGTTCTTATTCAAATTACCTAGATAGAAGTTTAGAATAGGTATAAGCGTACTAGTAGAAAAATCACCTGTTATAATAAATTTCCAGTCGTATGCATTATTAAAAGCACGATCATAAAATTTCTGCATTCTGAAGATGTCTAAATTTTCATAATGTTTTGTAGAGTAAGTAATATTGCGGTTTGGAAAATATAAGTTTTTTAGTTCAGCTACTTTTTTGTTATATGTGTTTTGTTTGAAAAGTATCCTGTTTTGTTCTTTTAATGCTTGTATTTCATCTTTTATCACAGCGTTGAATTCTAGTGTGTCTGCAGTAGCTTTTGTCATTTTTAAGAATAAATACTTCATAAACTCATTGATTTCGTTTGTTGTGGAGTGTCCAAATATATTTCGTTCAAATTCTGATATAGTAAAAGAAGCCCCAAAGTTTTTGCCTTCATGATAAGCCTCAAGTTGTTTTGAATTCAAATTTGAAATCCCTCCGAGTTCCATATATGGAACAGTAAATTCATAATGATAGTAAAGACTATCGGGGATCGATGAGGTTCCTCCTTTTGAGATTCCTGAAATTTTTATTTCGTTGCTGCTGTCTCTTATTTCTTTTAAATATATTTCAATTCCGTTTTTGTATTCTAATTTAGTAATATTTAAGTCATGATAATAAGATTTTTGACTAGGTTGTTTTGGTTTTATATTTGGGGTTAATAGTTTAAAAGAATTATTATTTTTTTCTTCCGCCTTGTCAGGAACATCAAAAACAATTGCTTTTAAATTTTTATTTCGAACTCTTGCTTTTATGTTTTTAAATTCTTGTAATGAAAGACACCTATCGTTTTCGTTAGACTGTTCAATGAAAATAAGTGATTTATTTGACATTTGAAGTTGCTTGGCGACTTCTTGTATGTTTTCGACGGTAATTTCTTCTAAAGCCTCTTGTTTTAATTTCTTTTCTTTAATTTCAGATATGTTAAATTTTAGCCCTAGATACTGATTTATATTAGCATTCAAAATTTGCTCCGAACTTTTCTTTTGATTTCTTTTTTTATTTAACTTGTAAAGCTCTTGTTTTACATAGAATTGTAATTCTTTTTCAGAAATTAGATGTAATCTTAATCGTTGAATCTCGTCTAATATTTTTTCAATACTTCTTTTAATAGAAGACTTTACCTCAAAAGAAATTGACGAATAACTAACATCAGAAAGAAAGTAATTGCTTTTTATTGAAGGATATTTTATATCGTTAGCTAATAAGCTATCTAGTCTTCTTTGTAAAATTCTATTAAACAGTTTTTTCGTTATTGTTTTAACGAGCTCTTGTTTAGGAGATGTAAGAACCTGTTTAAAAGCCCAGTCCAGGTATATTTTTGATAATGTTTTCTCTGTAACTTTATTAACCATACAGTTAGTGTTAATAAAATTATATAATTGGTTTTCAGTTTCTTTATTTAACGAAGTATTGTTTTCAATAGGAGTAAAAATATTTTTTATGATATTTTTAGTTTTCTTTGAATCAATATCACCAACAATAAAGACAGCTGAGTTTTTAGGCTGATACCATTGCTTGTAAAATATATTTAGTTTTTGTTGTGTAATATTATTAATGCTATTATCGGTACCAATAGCCAATCTATTTAAATAAAGGCTATTTCCTAACTTAAAATTATAGTACTTGCTGGGTGAAGGTGTAGTTCGTTTTTCTTCTAGAACTATTTTTTTTTCAGTTTCTATTTGTTGACAATCTAAATGAAGTCCATTTAAAATATCAGCGAAAAAAACCATTACTTTTCTTACTATTTCGGATGTTATTTTTTTAGGAAAAGATATTCTATAAACGGTATAGTTGTAGTTTGTAATGGCATTGAAATGAGTGCCTATTTCCATACCCTGTTCTTCTAAGAACTTTGTAAACTGTTTGTTTTTAAAACGTTTTCCTCCTTTAAAGGCCATGTGTTCTAAAAAGTGTGCATACCCCAATTGATTTTTGTTTTCATTAATGGAGCCTGTTTTAACAACTAAGCAGAAAAGTGCTTTCTGAGAAGGATAATTGTTCTTTTGAATATAATAAGAGAAGTCATTACTTAGTTTGTTTTTTATTGGCTTTGTATTTTGAGAAAAAGTTAACGAGTACACAAAACAAATGAGCATCCTTACAATAAGAAATACAGATGTTTTTTTTATTTTAAAAATGCTCATTTAAGTCAGTTTTATTTTGGTCGTTAGTTAGGTGATGTGAAACTTACTTTAATGATGTCGTAGTCTCCTGAATTTGAGTGGTCAATATTAAATTCAAAGGTCATTTTTTTATCTGAACTATTATAATTCCCCGACGGGTCAACCCAGTTACCTTCTTCCCACTCATCAGATAAAACAGAACCACCTGTAATATAATTGTTTGGATGAAGAGAGCCACCTTGTTGTATCTGTTCAGTTAACTCGGAATTACCATTAGCCAGTATGACTAGTTCGTTCCATAGTTCAAACTCATAGTTGAAGTTTACAGCAGAGACTTTATATTTTTCTCCTCCAGGTAAAAAATTAGAATAGTAATCATAAGCACCATCTTCTCTTATAAATGTCACGGTGTTGTCTGTTTTAAGTTCAAGGTCATCAACAGTAACATTGAAATCATACTCTTTATTTTTCCATTTAGTTACTCTATCATTACCTATGGCTACCAGAACAGCAGATGATGAAGGTGATCCTGCATTATTCCAATACACTGTATTTAAAATAGTTTCATTTCTAAATACATATTGCAAATATTCATTTAAACCGAAAGCATTTCTTGTCATTACTAATAAAGGCTTATCTCTAGTAGCATTATCACTTAAGGTAATGTAAGTTGTACCCGTATAAGACAGGGTTTCAGAAGTTTCAAAGGGAGCAAAACCGCCACCTGCAGCTGTTATTACTTCCACTTCTACAGGAATTTTACCAATCCAAGGAGTGAGGTCTATGCCTTGCGATTTATAGTGCTCAATAAGTGTTTTTTGCGATTGAGTTAATGGGGTAAAACTTTCTTCTGGCATAACTATTATTGTTTGAGATCCTTCTAAAACAATATTTTTTTCAGTGCCTTCATAGGAAATTAGATTAATTTTAAAATTTGTGTTTTCTGTTAAAATGTTTTCAATATTTGGCTTGTATTTAGCAATAATTTTCAAAGTACCTTTTGTCTCGTTCTTCGAGATTACTACAGGAGTAGTTTCTATAGATAATAGATCTGGATAATTTGATGTATTTTCCAAGTCAAAAGTGAGCTTAATTTCTTGGTTAAAAGACTTACTTAAGATTACATCAAGTGTAAATTCTTTTGAGTCTCCCTCTGTAACTTGTAATCCTTTATTAGTTAATAAGTTTACTGTTATCGGATTAGTGAATTGAACTGGTTCATTTTCTTCACAAGAAATTATTGTAATAGTGAAGAGGAGTAAAAAAAAGAATGATTTAATTGTTTTCATTTCGATCAGTGTTTAAATAAATGTATCCCAAAAGGGGTTTTGTATTATATTCTTATTATTCTTGATTTCGCTAGATGGTATGGGGAGTAACCACCTATAATCTTCAGGAGTAATTGTTTTTATATAGGCGTTTGTTTTATAATTTATTTTTTTTAGATCTAATTTGTAGTGTTTTAGATCAAAGTATCGTAAGCCTTCCCCAATAAATTCTTTTTGTTTCTCATGCAAAAGATCTCTGAAAAATAACTCTCCTGTTGAGGTAATTTCTTGAGAATTTCTCATTGATAGAAAAGTGTTAATTGTTTTTTTTGCAGCTTCCTTATCAAAAGTTTCGTACTGTGCTTCTGCTTTGATAAAATATAATTCGGCAGTTCTCAAGGCTATAATTGGGTTTATTGATCTTCCTGATAAATCAGTCTGCCCTTTTCCTAAGTAATTTACATATATCTTATTGTTGTTTAGTTGTATATATTCTGAGGGTATAAAACAGATATCTTTTCTGTAATCATTGTTGTCAAATGTTAATGAAGTATTACAGAAAAATATATATTGTTGAGAAGAATTATCAAAAATACTACCATAATTAAAAACATTATTTTCAAAAGCTAATAAAGTTTCTTGATTGGCAAAAGGAGAGGTCCATACTTTCTCATGATCTTGTTTTGTTAGGATTGTAGAGGAAATAAGCTCGTTACATAAAACAATTGATTTTTCGTATTTATTCCAGCTTAAATATATTTTTGCCAGTAATGCTTTTGCGCTATTTAAAGAAAATCGGAAGATGGTATTTGTAGTATTGTTTGAATTTTCTTGAAACAGATTTATAGCCTCTAATAATATTTGTTCTATTTCATGAAAACAAGTTTCAATATCAGATCTTGGTAATTCTTCAGCAGTTAAATTGTTTTTTAAAATAATACCTGCATTATTTTTTGTTGTTTCTGAATATGTTGAAGCGTATAATTGTAGCAAATCAAAGTAAGCTAATGCTTTTAAACAAAGTGTTTGCGCTTTGATGTATTTTAATTTTTGGATGTTTATTTGTTCTTCTGATATAATTTCATTTATTCTTATTAAAAGTATATTAGCTTTATTAACCGTTCTGTAGTAGTCGGTCCATAGCGAATTAGAAAATAATATTATTTCTTGGGTTTGCCATTGATAAAAGTCATAAGTCGACTTATTTGTAGAAATATAACGATTGGGATAGAGATCATCCGTTAATACTGAGAGTAATATTTTGTTCTTAGGGTAGCTTAGGTAAACGCTTGATAAAGTTTCATCCGCTATGTCAGCATTATCGATAGCGTCTAGCCCTGTTATTTCGTCCTCAACAGGAATATCTAAAGAGCAGGAAACGATGATAGCTAAAATAATTATGTATATAAATTTAATCATTTTTTGTTAAAAAGATAGGTTAATGCCCATTGTAATAATTGGTTGAGAAGAACCTTCCAAATTTGCAGACTCAGGGTCTCCACCTCCAAAACTAGACCAGGTAGCTATATTTTTTAATTGCAAATAGAGTTGCGAACTTGAAATGTTATTGTTTGAAATTATCTTTAAAAATTCATCATCAAATTGATATCGTAGCATTATGTTATTTAGCCTAATAAAATCAGTTTGACCAACAGTACTGGTTGATGCAAATGAGTTATTGAGGTAAACATCACCATATACACTATTTAGACCTTGATAAATTTTATTCTCATCACCCGGTTTAAACCAGGTGTTTTTTAATTGTCCAGCCACAGCATTTTTTATAACGTCCTCTTCATCTTCAATTACAGATTTGTTCGTATATTTTGCAATTCCACCAAAATTATAATATAGATCTACTGATAACTCCCAGTTTTTATAATTGAAATTATGGTACCAACCACCGCTATAAGGAGGAGTACTATTTCCTAAAACGATAAAGTCTTCTGGCTTGGGTCTATCGAGAGCACCATTTAGAATGGAACCGTTAGCAGCTTGATATCTGGTAATACCGTCGGCTGGATAAACTCCTAGATTTATCAATCCATATATTATATCGGCAGATTCTCCCTCTTTATAGTCAGGATAATATTCATTACTTAAACTTAACTCGGAACCTTCGTATAAGTCTACTACTATATTTTTATTGTAGGATAAATTTGCAGAAGTACTCCAGGTAAAGTTATCATTATTAAAAATGCTTGTATAAACAGAAAGTTCTATTCCTTTATTATCCATTATTCCTACATTTTTTAACTGAGTTGTAAAACCGTTTGAGGGAGCAATAGGAACTGTTAATAACATATCTTTAGTTCTTCTTTTATACGCATCAATTGAAATATTGAAGCCATTAGCAATACCTATATCTAGGCCTATATTTATAGAGGTGTTTTGTTCGGGGCGTAGACCGGTATTGAATAGGTTTTTTAAATAAAACTCTCGTATTCCTTGGTAACTAGAGGTATTGTACGCAAAAGTAGGCACAGTTAAAGAAGCATCGACTCCCGCTAAACTAGCAGTTACACCATAGGTAGTTCTTAACTTTAAATACCTTAGATACTTGTTATTTTTTAAAAATCTTTCATTACTAATAGTGTAGCCAAACCCTGTTGCCCAAAAAGTGTTCCAACGTTTATCTTTTGGCATTAATGAAGATCCATCAGTTTTGTAGCTACCGTAAACCTCGTAAATATTATTATAATTGTATAGTCCAGAATAACCAAATCCAATTTGTGCGGTAGATATATTTTTTGAAGACGTTATCGAACGCCTTGCCCCTGATATATCATTGTTAATACCGGCAGCTGAATTTAGTTTACTAGGTAAACCATAACCTTTAATGCCAATAAGATCAACATTGTTTTTATAAAAGTCTATATTGGCACTAGCAGAAAAATGGTGCATATTTATGTTTTTATTATAATTTACACGTGTATTAGCGCTAAAATTTATATTCGTGTTTTGATTTTTAGTTGCTTTTCCACGTTCTATTATTGACGTACCAGATACTGTTTCAGAGTATGAATCTCTAGGAACTATCGCAAGTGATCTTTGAAATAAAAAATCTGCTCCAATAATTGAATTAAGAATTAAGTTTCTGGACAGTTTAGCTGATATATTACCTGAAAAATTAAATCGATTCTCTTTTGTTTTTTTATTATATTGATTTACTAGATCTTTAAATGTTCGGTTAGGAAAAGAAATTAATGTTCCTTTTTCAATCCGTTCATAAGGGTTTAATTCATAAATAAGTTGAGATGGATTGTAGTCTGATGAATTGGACGTGTTATTTTCAGAAATTCCAAAACCAGAATTAAAAATAATCGATGTCTTTTTTGAGAGACTATATTCATAATTAAGTCTTCCGGTAAATCGATCAATATTATTTCCGTCAAACTTTCCACCTTGTTTTGTATAGTTTCCAGATATGTAGAATTTTTTTTTGTCATCTCCTCCTCTTGAGCTGATATTATAGGACTGGTAGGTATTTATTCTTGATAGCTTATTAAACCAGTTTGTATTTATTTTTTTTATCGAATCTAATTTGTTTTTTCCATCAATTATAAGTTGATTTAAATTAGAAGCATTACCGAAGTATCTTCTGAAATATTCTTCTGATAGATTGTATCCTGGGGTGTTTATATTTTTTGAAATTCTCTCAAATTCAAGTTTTTCGTCGGTTTCCATCATTTTTACACTTGGAACTCCTTTTAGTGTTAGTCCTTGTTGTAATGAAAATGAAAATTGTGTTTTACCATTAACACCTCGTTTACCCGAAATTTCAATAACGCCATTAGCAGCTTTTATTCCATATAGTGCATTAGCTGCGGCATCTTTAAGTACTTTTATCTCTTGAATATCATTTATGTTAAGGGTGGCAAAAGCTTCAGGTGTTATAATTTGCCCGTCCAAAACAAATAATGGTTGATTGGCTTTATTATCAATATTTTGTTTTTCGTCATCACTTAAGGTGTTAAATGGTTTTTTGATAGGGAGTGTTGAAGTTCCTCTTATTCTTATTTTTAAAGGTTTACCTAGTTCACCATCTGATTTAATAGTTAAACCTGCCACCTGACCTTGTAGTGATTCTAAAATATTAACTGAAGGCCTGTCTTTTATTTTTCTAGTAGAAAGCGTATTTATAGATCCAGTTGCTTTTCGAATATCTGTATCATTTATATTTGTTTTAGGACTAAGAACAACCTCTTCAAGCGTGTTTGAATACTCTTTCAAGAATATTATAATATTAGGTGTTACTACTTTTTTTATTTGCTTTTTGTAACCTATGGCACTAAAGACTATAGAGTCTCCTGGTTTGAGTTTAATCTTAAAATCTCCATTAAAATTGGAGTATGTTCCTGTTTTTTTATTAAAATCAAAAATGTTTACACCTGGTAAAGGTGTCTTGGTGCGCATGTCTAATACCTTACCTTTGATTAAAATATTTTGAGATTGTATTAGTGTACCCGATAAAAGTAAAAATGAAATTAAAATAACTTTACGCAATATTTATTTAGATTTAATATAAATAGTTTGCAAATGTATTATTTTTTTTTATATTATCGTAGTTGTTGTCAGTGTTTTACACTTTTTAGGAAAGAAGTTGTTTAATAATTTTTACCAAAACGAGTGAGTAAAGGGATTAATCCATGGATTTACACTGAAAATTTTATCTAATAAGTTAATGAAAACTTATAAAATAAAAGCTTGAAAGAGATGTTTTGGTTTTTGGCTACTTGGTAAAAGAATTGAGGAAGATTTAAAAATAAATATCTTGTGCTGCTCTAAAAGTATTAGCATGTGCTTCAATAATAATTTTTAAGTCTTTAGAATAGCCACCCCCCATAGAGCAGACTACAGGTATTTTATTTTGATAACACGTTTGTAAAACAAATATGTCTCTTTCTTTACAGCCTTCTGGAGAGATGTCCAACTTACCTAACGAATCACTTTTTAAGATATCTACTCCAGATAAATAAAAAATAAAATCAGGTTTTTCATTTTTAATAAGTTGTGGAAGTACTTTTTTTAATAAAAAAATGTATTCATCATCAGAAGTGTTATTCTCTAGAGAAATATCTAAGTCTGATTTTTCTTTTTTGAAGGGGTAATTTGTTTTTCCATGCATGGAAAAGGTGAATACTGAGTTGTCATTACTGAAAATTTCGGCGGTACCATTACCTTGATGTACATCTAAATCAACAATTAGAACTTTGTTAGCTAATTTTTGTCTCTGTAAATACTTTGCGGCGACTGCTTGATCGTTCAATAAGCAGAAACCTTCACCTTTGTCAGAAAAAGCATGATGCGTTCCTCCTGCAATATTCATGGCTATCCCATTTTCCAAAGCATAATGAGTGGCTTTCATAGTACCATCTGCAATAATCATTTCTCGAGTTATAAGTTGCTCTGTAAGTGGAAAACCAATTTTGCGTTCTTCCTTTTTTGATAGTGTAATATTTAATAAATCAAAGAAATATTCAGGGGTATGAACGGTAAAAAAGTGCTTGTTATTTGGGATTTCTGGGGTAAAGAAATTTGCCTCAACACAAGTTCCTTCATGAAGTAATTGTTGAGGCAATAAATCATATTTCATCATCGGAAACCTGTGGTTGTCAGGTAACGGATGATTGTATATTTTATGATACGCTATTTTTAACACACTTGAGATCCGTTGATAACCTTTTCTTTTGGTTCCATAAATGCTAATTTTCCCTCAAGAGTGTCGGTCATTAAAATCATTCCTTGGCTTTCAACACCGCGTAACTTTCTTGGTGCTAAATTGCAAAGAACGGTAACTTGTTGTCCTACAATGTCTTCAGGTTTAAAACTTTCAGCAATACCTGATACGATGGTACGAGTATCGATACCTACATCAACGGTAAGTTTTAAAAGTTTTTTAGTTTTAGCCACCTTTTCGGCCTCAATAATAGTACCTACACGAATGTCCATTTTGGTAAAATCATCAAATTGAATAGTTTCTTTTTGAGGTTCTACTTCTTTGTTAGCCATTTCGTTTGCTTTTTTTGTTGTTTTTAGCTTATCTAGCTGAATTTGAATTGTTTTATCTTCAATTTTAGTAAATAATAGCTCCCCTTTATTTATTTGATGGCTTGGATCTAAAAGTACTTCCTTCTCAGAAATGTCAGTCCACTTGTTGTCAGCTTCAGGGGTATTTATATTTAAAATGTTTTTTAACTTCGACGAAGTAAATGGTAAAAATGGCTCACAAAGAACAGCTAAACCAGTAGCGATTTGCAGTGCTACATACATGATTGTTTTTACTCGTTCTTCATCTTCCTTAATAACTTTCCAAGGCTCTTCGTCCGCTAAATATTTATTGCCTAGTCTCGCCAAATTCATCATTTCCTGAGATGCTTCTCTGAAACGATAACGTTCAATAGATTTGGCAATTATATCAGGGAATTGTTTTAACTGCTCTAAAACATCTGTATCAGCTTCAGAAAAATTCCCAGCAGGTGGTACCTGTCCGTTATAGTATTTGTTAGTTAATACAACTACACGGTTAATAAAGTTACCAAATACAGCAACTAACTCATTATTATTCTTAGCTTGAAAATCTTTCCAAGTAAAATCGTTGTCTTTGTTTTCAGGGGCATTCGCCGTTAATGTATAACGTAATACATCTTGTTGCCCAGGGAACTCTTCTAAATATTCATGTAACCAAACAGCCCAATTTTTAGAAGTAGATAATTTATTTCCTTCTAAGTTTAAGAACTCATTGGCTGGTACATTTTCCGGTAAAATATAATTCCCATGTGCTTTTAACATTGCAGGGAAAATAATACAGTGGAATACTATGTTATCTTTACCAATAAAGTGTACTAATTTGGTATCATTTTTCTTCCAATAATCTTCCCAATTTTTACCTTCTCTTTCTGCCCATTCTTTCGTAGAAGAAATATATCCAATAGGAGCATCAAACCAAACATATAATACTTTTCCATCAGCCCCCTCAACAGGAACAGGAATTCCCCAATCTAAATCACGGGTTACGGCACGTGGGCGCAAACCGTCATCAATCCATGATTTTACTTGTCCAAGCACATTTGGTTTCCAGTCGTTTTTATGACCTTCTAAAATCCATTCTCTTAAAAAGTCTTCATGTTTATCTAAAGGTAAAAACCAGTGTTTTGTTTCTTTTAATGTTGGAACGTTTCCGGTAATGGCTGATCTCGGATTTATCAAGTCTGTAGCATTATGGCTAGTACCACACTTTTCACATTGATCTCCATAACTTTCTTCATTACCACATTTCGGGCAAGTACCAATAACAAATCTATCTGCTAAATATTGATTCGCTTCTTTATCGTATAATTGTTCGGTTACCTCTTCAATAAATTCTCCATCTCTATATAATTTCTGGAAAAAGTCTGACGCTGTTTTATGATGAACTTCAGCAGAAGTACGAGAGTAATTATCAAAAGAAATTCCGAAGTCAACAAAAGAATTTTTAATAATACTATGGTATTTATCGATAATATCTTGTGGTGAAACTCCTTCTTTTTTAGCGCGCATAGGAATTGCCACCCCATGTTCATCTGAGCCACATATATAAGCTACATCTTTACCAGTACCTCGTAAAAAACGTGCATAAATATCTGCTGGTACATAAACACCTGCTAAATGTCCAATATGAATGGGACCATTTGTATAAGGTAATGCTGCTGTTATTGTATATCTTTTTGGTTTGTTCATGAATGTTACGCTAAAAATTAAAGGGTAAAAATACAAAAAAGCTATTTTTTAGACTGCTCAAAATTAGATACATTTACTTGAAGCTAAGAATTTATAATTACTTCAATCTGATTAATAAAACGATGGATGTCGATTCTATATAATAATGAGCGATATTAGAGTAAGAAAAACCAAAGAGGATGAAGTAATATGGTTAAATTCATGTTACGAGAAAATAGGGTTTAAAAAATCTGAGTTTTCGAATGAATTTATTGTAGTTGCTGAATTTAATAATCAAAAATTTGGTTTAGGCCGCTTCTTTAAACTAGATGAAGAGAATTGTGAGCTAGACGGAATTTTTGTTGATGATCAATACAGAGGAATGGGAATAGTAATAGTTTCGTTTTTATGTGATGAGATTGATTGGACACATAAAAATATTTGGTGTTTACCTTTCGAAAACCTTGAAGGGCTTCATAATGAATTTGGATTTAACATACCGAAAGCTTTGCTTCTAAAGGAGATTTTTGATAAAAATGTATGGTGTAATAAAAATGCTGGTTACACAAAAAAAGTACTATTATTGTCTAAACATATGTCATAATGAGAAAGAAAATAATCACTTTATTCTTAATAGGTATAAATATCATGGTTTACAGTCAAGCGGAAGCTAAAAAATTAATTACACCTCCAACCTTACAGAAAGGAGATACGATTGCAATAGTGGCACCAGCAGGAATTCTTAAGAACAGAAAGCATGTAATTGATAAAGCGAAAAAGTTAGCTGAGAGTTGGGGGTTAAAAGTAGTATATGGAAAAAATATGTTTAATCAGAATCATCATTTCGCAGGAACCGATGAAGAACGATGTCAAGATTTTCAGGAAGCTTTGGATAATCCGAATATAAAAGCTGTTTGGAGTGCTAGAGGTGGTTATGGTTCTGTTCGAATTTTAGACTTATTGGATTTTTCAAAATTTAAAGAAAAACCAAAATGGATTATAGGTTATTCTGACATTACAGCTTTTCATAATCATATTCACAATCTAGGAGTGGAAACGTTGCATGCTATGATGGGAACAAGTATGCAAGACAAACCAGAAGAAATACTTCATACAATTACAACATTTAAAAAGGCGCTTTTCGGAGAAAAGTTGAGTTACAAGATACCGTCTTCGAAGTATAATAGAGAAGGAAATATATATGGTGAATTGGTTGGAGGTAATATAGCAATATTAGCTTCAATGCTTGGCTCAAACAGTCAAATCTCTACAAGAGAAAAGGTGTTGTTTATAGAAGAAATAGGGGAGTATAAGTATTCTATTGATAGGATGTTACAGAGTTTGAAAAGAGCAGGATATTTTACAAAAGTAAAAGCAGTGGTAGTAGGAGATATGACTAAGATTAAAAAGAATACAACATCTTGGGGATGCTCAATAGAGGAATTGATTTTACGAATTATCCCAAAAGAAATTCCTATTCTTTTTAATTTTCCCGCTGGGCATGAAAAGGATAATAGAGCATTGATAATGGGGAGATTAGTTAAGCTTCATATAAGAAAAAATAACACTTCTACATTATCATTTGAGTAAATGAGTAAAGATGGCAGACCATTATGAATTAGGCAAAAAAGGAGAAGAGCTTGCTTGTAATTTTTTAATAGAAAAAGGATTTCAAATACTTTTTAGAAATTATCGATTTCGAAAAGCTGAGATTGATATAATCGCTCAAGTAAATGATTTATTAGTTGTTGTTGAGGTGAAAACTAGGACGTCAGATTATTTTGGGAATCCTCAAGATTTTATTAATAAGAAGAAAATAAGTTTATTGGTTGGAGCAATTAATAATTGTGTTGAAAGTAATGATATTTCTCTAGAAATTCGCTTTGATGTTATTGCGATAATTTACCGCAATAATAACTATTCAATTGAGCATATTGAAGATGCTTTTTTATTTTTTCAATAATAAAAAAACCTGCAAAAGCAGGTTTTTATTATATATAATATTTTTTATAGGTTTTCAAAATATTTATGAACATCATCAATTGTATTTGGAATGGCAATAATCTTTTTATTTTGATCTAGTACAAAATAGGTAGGTGTTGCATCAATTTTATATTTCCTAACAACCTCATTGTCAAACTTATATTCAGGATGTGTTCCGATAGCATGGTGCCATCCCTCAAGTTTAGCTTTAAACTTTTTGAACTCCGTATCATTATCTTCAATAGCAAAACTAACTACCGAAGTACCGCTAAAATCTTTCATGAATTTATGTACTTCTGGTATTTCTCTTGTACAGTGTGGGCACGCTGTGCTCCAAAAAATTAATAAATAATTTCTACCATCACTTAATTCTGAAAGCTTGTATTCTTGCTCACCTTCTTTCCAAGTAAAGTCCGGAGCTTCTCTTCCAACAGAAACACTTAATTGATCTAATTTCTTTCTTTTAAATTTTTCATCGCTATTTGATAATCTGTCATAGAATTCAGTAAATAACCAATCTACAATTTCAGAATTTCTTTTGTCTGTAAAACTAGTAGCTAAAAACTCAATAACCTCTTTTTTTACTTTTTTATTAGAGATAAATCCAAGTGCTTTTTCAATAGATTCTTTGTGGAGTTCCTGTCTTGTTACTTGATCTTCAGAAGAATTAAGATAAAAGACAAAGTCGTTAACACGATCAATTAAAAAAGCAGAGTTGTAAAGTACTTCATCGTCAAAATCTATATATTTGAAGAAATTATCATTGGTAGCTTCAAGATAGTCTGGCATTTCGTCAATTATATTTGAAGAGTTAAAACGTTGCGAAGCTTTTATGAAGTTATGAGACAGCATTCCTTCAGACTTATTCTCGTATTTTTCTTGTATATCTTTTAAGTTTTTTAATTCTGTTTTGTACTTTTTCTTAGTATCCTTTGAAGGGTCTTTCAAATAATTCATTTGATGTTCAAATATTTTGTTTTGAACTTTTGCACAAGCTTCTTGATATTGAGAGTATAATTTGTTTTCACGTGAACTATTAAACACAATGGATTGCTCAGGATACTTAGGGTTAAAAATAAATTCAACATTTTCTTTGTTGAATATAAAGTCAATAAAACCCGAACCTTTTGTTCTATATGTTGCCCTGTAAACTCCCGGTTCTGCATTATTAGGTAATTCAAAAGAAAACTTTCCTAAGGCTTGTTTTTGAGCTCCCATAACAATAGTGTCAAACTTGATAGTTGCATTTGTAATGTATTTTGGTTTTACACCCTGCAACTTATGAAGCATTACCCAATCACTATCTTCAGGAGGAGTCATGGTTCCTTTTATTGAAAATTGTGCGTTAGCTATTGAATTAATTAGTAGAATTAAACTTAGTAATTTTTTCATCATATGAGTTTTGATAAATTATTATAAAGGGGTTAAAAATATTTCCTAATAAACACATTTCAAGAAGCATACCAAAAACTATAATTTATTAGGCTTGTTATTTAAAACAATAAAATTACTCAGTAAATATATAATAGTTTATCAAAATAACAATAGATTGCGTTTGATAATTGAAACAAAATCTTCTGTTTAATTGAAAAAGCCTAAATTTTGAAAATAACTTATGATAGCTTCTTTGATTAATACCGATTGCTCTCCGGGTTTTAAGTTTGGAAGTTCATTTATCGTTTTATAGTGTGGCCATCCATCTTGGTCAAAAAAATCAAATTCATAGTAGCCGTAAGGTTCTAGAAGCTTGCATATAGCTATATGCATTAAATTTATTTTTTCGTCTTTCTTAAAAGTTTGGCGTCCTTTTCCAAGTTCCTGTATTCCGATTAAATATATAATTGCATCTACATCTAATACGTCGCCATCTGCAAATTGAGAGGATAGTTTTTTAATAATTAGCTCCCATTTTTCCCTTAAGTCTACTTTTTTATTCATTTCTCCAAAATTACAAAGATACGAATGAGTTATTTATATTTGCTAATTAGGTATTGGATAAAATTTATCTTAAGATAATTTAATAAAAATGAACACATTTGATTTTATAGTTGCCGTATGCTTATTATATGGATTTGTTAAAGGGTTGTGGAGAGGGCTTTTTGTAGAAGTATCTTCTTTATTGGCTTTGTTATCGGGTGTATACGGAGGTATTCATTTTTCACATTTTTTGGGGGAGTGGTTGAAAAAAAATTTTCAATGGGATCAAAAATATATATCATTAGTTGCTTTTGCAGGAACCTTTATCGTGATTGTTATAGTAATTAATTTAATGGGAAAAATATTTACAAAAATAGCAGATTTTGCAGCTTTAGGTATTTTAAATAAAATTCTGGGGGGAGTATTCGGTTTTTTAAAGGTAAGTTTAATACTAAGTGTTGCTTTTATTTTTTTTGGAAAAATGAACAATTTTATTCCTTTTGTGAAACAAGAAAGTTTAGAAAAATCTATCTTGTATGAACCTGTAAAGAGTATAGCCTCAATTATTTTTCCATCTATAATAAATGTTGATCAAGAAAAAGAGCCTAATCAACAGACATAGAAAAGAAGTGTGTATAATCTTTTTTTACATGGGGATTACAATTGCCCCTGAAAATTTTTCTCTTATTTTGTTGAGAGCTCTATCGGCATCAAGTCGAGTTTTGTAATTCCCAACTTGAACTTTCCATTCTGGTGCTTTGTATTCAAGTTCTGTTGGGATTTCAGGAAACTCCTCTTTAAATCGTTTTCTAGTGTTTTTAGCAATGTTTTCGAGCCCATTATACAGCTGTATTAGGTATCCTTTTTTGTGTGTTTTATTGTATTCTCTTTTTTTTTCTATCATTTTTTGAATAGCAGGCTTATTATTATACATCTCTTGGGCACTTGCAACGATCGTACCTAAAGCCATAATTATTAAGAGGAATATTGCTTTCATGATTTTCATATGTTTACCAGATCTTTTTGCAAAAATAACGAGTTGTAAAGAAAAAGATTGTAGTTCTAATTTATTTAGAATTGATATAAATTAACAATTACAAATCTCCTAATATTTCACATTTTATAGATAAGTAGTACTTTTGTCCAACTTTCTGTATTCCTTGTTTTTTGTGTAGTTTGCAGAAAGAATTGTACCAAAATCGATACAAAACTTATATTTTATAGTATGAAAAGTGTGAATCATCACAGTAAATTAACTCGAACACTCTTACAAGGGTTAGCTTTCTTTTTAGTTTTTTTAGTTAGTTTTTCAGTTTACTCACAGGAAATTGATGTGGCTCGGCAAAAAGAAGGGAAAAAATTATTTAAGTCTCTTTGTGCTTCTTGCCATAAGTTGAATAAAAAGCTTGTAGGGCCTGCACTTGGTAAGGTTGAAGAAAGAAGAGAAAACGATTGGTTGAAAAAATGGATTCGTAATAATGCTGAGTTGAGAGCTTCTGGAGATAAAGAAGCAATCGCTATTTATGAGGAATATAACGGGTCGAATATGACTGCATTCCCTCAGTTGACAGATAAAAATATTGACGATATTCTTTACTATACGACTGTTGGTGATCCGAAACCCGTTGTGGCTTCAGAAAATCCAGAGGTTTCTGGAAAAGATGGTAGTGGAGGTGGTCCCAAATGGCTTATAAATATATTGGCTGCAGCAATTGTTGTTGCGTTCCTGATAATAGGAAGTCTTTTGAAAACGATCAGTGAGTTGAAAGGAGCCCCTAAAACACCAGGTTTACTTGGTCAGGCAGCTGAATTGTGGGTTGGGATAAAGAAAAACACATTTCTTCATGTAATGTTTGTAATTTTTGGTGCTTTAATGACTGCTTATGTTTTGTTTGGAACCTTGTTTAAAATTGGAGTAGAAACGGGTTATATGCCTGTTCAGCCTATTGCCTTTTCACATAAAATTCACGCAGGAGAAAATAAAATAGATTGTCAGTACTGTCATTCAGCTGCAAAGCACAGTAAGCATTCAGGGATTCCATCAGGGAATATTTGTATGAACTGTCATAAAAACATTGCAGAGGTGGCAGAAGGGACTAAAGTCGCTTACAACGACATAACACTCGGAAAGAGAGAGTTGGATAAAGAGATCGCTAAAGTATATGATGCTGTAGGATGGGATTCAGAGAAGTTGGAATATACAGGAAAAACAAAACCCATTAAATGGGTGAGAATACATAATTTGCCTGATTTTGCGTATTTCAATCACTCACAGCATGTCACTGTCGCGGGAGTTAAGTGTCAAAAATGTCATGGACCAGTTGAAGAAATGGATGAGATGTATCAGTATTCACCACTAACAATGGGATGGTGTATTGATTGTCATAAGGAGACAAAAGTAGACTTAAAGGGTAATGAATACTATGCTAAAATCCATAAGGATTTAGCAGAGAAGTATGGAGTAGAGCAAGTGACTATTGCTCAGTTAGGTGGAAAAGAGTGTGGTAAGTGCCACTATTAATCAATTAGAAAGCAGAAAAACACGTATATAAATGGCTTCAAACAAAAAATACTGGCAAAGTGTTGAGGAACTAAATGATAGTTCTATTGTTGAAACGCTACGTAATAAAGAGTTCGTTCAAGAAATACCTACTGATGAGTTTTTATCGGATAAAGAAACATTAGAAACTTCATCAACTTCACGTAGAGATTTCTTAAAATATGTCGGATTTACAACCGCGGCTGCATCGTTAGCAGCTTGCGAAGGTCCGGTTAGAAAATCAATTCCTTATGTAGTACAACCTAATGATGTAGTAGTTGGAATAGCAGACTGGTATGCAACTACCATGGCAGACGGATTTGATTTTGCAAACGTTTTAGTTAAAACTAGAGAAGGTAGACCAATTTTGGTTATGCCAAATAAAGAGGCAGGTGCTGATATTAATGCAAGAACTGTCGCCTCTGTATTATCATTATATGACGAAAAGTTACGTTTAAAAGAACCAAAGAAAGGTGAAGCAAATATCACCTGGAATGATTTAGATAAAGAAATTGTAGAAAAACTTACAAAGTTAAGGGATGCCAACGAGCATGTTGTTTTATTAACAGGTACTTTGGCAAGTCCTTCAACAGAAAAAGTAATCGCTGATTTTATTTCAGCTTATCCAAATGTTAAGCACGTAGTTTATGATGCAATTTCTGAGGATGGAGCATTAGAAGCATTTGAAGCGGTTTACGGTAAAAGAGCGTTGCCTAATTATGATTTTTCAAAAGCAGATGTAATTGCTTCTGTAGGAGCTGATTTCCTGGGAGATTGGCATGGAGGTTTTGAAAAGAGTTATTTAGATGGAAGAAGAGTGAACACAGGTAAAATGTCTTATCATGTTCAATTCGAAAGTAACCTTTCATTAACTGGTGCAAATGCTGATAAACGAGTGGTAATAAAACCATCTGATCAGGTGTTTGCATTAATTAATCTATACAACGAAGTAACTGGAGAGAACTTGCCTTCGAAAGCTACTCCAGCTGATACTGAGGTGAAGAAGTTAGCTGTTGCATTAAAGAAAGCAAAATCGAAAGGTGTTGTTGTTACAGGTTTAAATGATAAGAACGCTCAAATTGTTGCTTTAGCTATTAACAAGGCTTTAAATAGTGAGGTTCTTGATGTTCAAAACCCGTTATATACAAGACAGGGTAATGACGCTCAAGTTGCCCAATTAGTAGCTGATATGAGTGCTGGTAAGGTTTCAGGTTTAATTACTTACAATGTAAACCCTGCCTACTCCCACGTAAATGCTGCTGGCTTTGTTGAAGGAGTTAAGAAGTTGAAATTATCAGTAGCTTTATCTACTCAAAATGATGATACTTCTGCTTTAGCTCAATATAGTTTACCTACGCCACACTACTTAGAGTCTTGGGGTGATGTTCAGTTAACTAAAGGAAATTATGGGTTAGTTCAGCCTACAATCCAACCATTATTTAATACACGTCAAGTTCAAGATGTTTTACTAAATTGGTCAGGTAGCAAAGTAAACTATTACGATTCATTAAAAGAATTTTGGTCAACCAATATATTAAACGGTAGATCATGGAATCAAGCATTGCATGATGGGTATTTCAATGTGAATGAGTTAGATGCTGAGGAAACAGAAAACTTTGAGACTTCGGTTGATATAGCTGTCGTTGTATCTAATTTACTAAAAGCAACGAAGCCTTCTCAATACGAATTAAACTTATTTAGTTCTACCGCATTAGGCGATGGTAAACAAGCGAACAACCCTTGGCTTCAAGAATTACCTGATCCTATTACAAGAGCTTCTTGGGATAATTACTTAACTGTTTCTTTAGCTGATGCAAAAGAACTTGGTTTTGAAAACCCTGTTAAAGATAATGGAGCCATTGACGGAAACTATGCGAATGTTACTGTAAATGGGGTAACAATTAATAATATTCCAGTTATTTTACAGCCAGGTCAAGCAAAAGGTTCATTTGGGCTTGCTCTAGGGTATGGTAGAAAACACGGGATGAAAGATGAGATGCAGGTAGGTGTAAATGCTTATCCTTTCTATAAAGATGGAAATAATGTACAGTATAATGTAACAATCGAAAAGGCAGCAGGGTGGCATAAGTTTGCTTGCATGCAAGTTCAAAGTACATTAGCTGGACGTCATGATATTTTAAGAGAAGCTTCATTAAAAGAAGTAAATGACAAGAATTTAGATCCAAAACATACATGGAATAAACCTTTCATGGTGTCTTATGATCATCAGGAAGTTGAAGGGAGTACGATTGATTTGTGGGATGATCATGATAGAGAATTAGGGCATCATTTTAAGTTGTCTATTGACCTTACATCATGTACAGGTTGTGGGGCATGTGTTGTAGCTTGTCACGCTGAAAACAACGTTCCTGTTGTGGGTAAAGATGAATTAAGAGTCGGTAGAGATATGGCTTGGTTACGTATTGACCGTTATTATTCTTCAACCGTTCAAGATAAACAATATGATAAGGAGCAAGCTGAAATGACTCTCGAAGAGTTTAAAGTTCAAAATCCTAATGTTGCAAATCAAGAAGTTGAAAGGCTCTATACTGAAAAAGTATTAAAGCTAAGCAAAGGAGACTTATTTGACGCATTGGAAAATCCAGCTGAGAATCCTCAGGTATCTTTCCAGCCAATGATGTGTCAGCATTGTAATCATGCACCATGTGAAACGGTGTGTCCTGTTGCTGCAACTTCTCACGGTCGTCAAGGTCAAAACCAAATGGCATATAACCGTTGTGTGGGTACTCGTTATTGTGCAAATAACTGCCCTTACAGAGTACGTCGCTTCAATTGGTTCAATTATGCAAACAACGATGAGTTTGATTTCAATATGAACAATGAGTATGGAAAGATGGTGTTAAATCCAGATGTTGTAGTTCGCTCAAGAGGTGTTATGGAAAAATGTTCTTTCTGTATTCAATCAACTCAAGCGGTAATTTTAAAAGCTAAAAAAGAAGGTAGAACTGTAAGAAAAGATGAGTTTAATGATGCTTGTGCTTGTTCTGCAGCATGTTCCTCTGGTGCCATGGTATTTGGAGATGTAAATAATCCAGAGGATCCAGTAACACCGTTAGTTGAAGATAAGAGAGCTTTCCATGTATTAGACTATATTGGAACAAAACCGAATGTAGTGTATCAAGTGAAAGTAAGAAATACAAACGAAGCTTAATAATAAAATAAACAATTATATAGATTATGTCGTCTCATTACGAATCATCTTATAGAGAACCTCTTGTCTTAGGTAATAAGAGTTACCATGACATTACTGAGGATATTGCTAGGCCTATTGAAGGTAAGGCAAACAAGAATTGGTATATCGCATTCTATATTTCCCTGGCAGGTATGTTATGGGGATTTGGATGTATCTTTTACACCGTTGGAACAGGAATAGGTGTTTGGGGATTAAGTAAAAACATCGGTTGGGCTTGGGATATTACCAACTTTGTATGGTGGGTAGGTATCGGTCACGCTGGTACTCTAATTTCTGCCGTATTATTGCTATTCCGTCAAAAATGGAGAATGGCAATTAACCGTTCAGCGGAGGCCATGACAATTTTCGCAGTATTTCAGGCAGGTTTATTCCCAATTATTCATATGGGACGTCCTTGGAATGGTTACTGGGTATTACCAATTCCTAACCAATTCGGTTCGTTATGGGTAAATTTTAACTCGCCTTTATTATGGGATGTATTTGCGATCTCTACGTATTTATCTGTTTCACTAGTATTCTGGTGGACAGGTTTATTACCTGATTTCGCAACCATTCGTGATAGAGCTGTAAAGCCTTTCCAAAAGAAAATTTACGCATTATTATCATTCGGATGGTCAGGTAGGGCCAAAGATTGGCAACGTTTTGAAGAGGTATCGTTGGTGTTAGCAGGTTTAGCAACTCCTTTAGTACTTTCAGTACATACGATCGTATCTTTTGATTTCGCAACATCCGTTAATCCAGGATGGCACTCTACTATCTTTCCGCCTTATTTTGTTGCAGGTGCAATTTTTTCAGGATTTGCAATGGTTCAAACCCTTTTAGGGGTTATGCGTAAGGTAACTAATTTAGAGGCATATATAACACGTCTTCATGTTGAATATATGAATATTGTAATTATATTAACAGGAGGAATAGTTGCTGTTGCATATGCTACCGAGTTTTTCATTGCTTGGTATACAGGTTCACCGTACGAAAATTATACCTATTTGTCTTTCGGAGCAGAGGCGGGTGCATACGGATGGGCGTTTTGGTCGTTAATGATTTTTAATATCATTATACCGCAAATTCTATGGATTAAGAAGCTTAGAAGAAGTTTTATCGTTTCATTCTTGGTTTCAATTGCAATTAATATTGGAATGTGGTTCGAAAGATTTGATATTATTGCAATTGTATTAAGTAAAGGACAGTTACCATCTACGTGGTGGCGTTTCGAGCCTACTTTCGTTGACGTAGGTATCTTTATAGGAACAATTGGTTTCTTTGGTGTTTTATTCTTGTTATACGCAAGAACTTTTCCCGTAATTCCTACGGCAGAAGTAAAAACAATTTTGAAATCATCTGGAGAGAATTTTAAAAAAATAAGAGAGAAGAACAATGAGCACTAGTAAAGTAATTCACGCATTATATAATGATGATGATATCTTAATGGATGCTGTTAAGAAGGTGAAAGCAGCGCATCATCATATTGAAGAGGTCTTTACACCTTTTCCAGTTCACGGTTTAGATAAAGCAATGGGGTTAGCTCCAACTCGGTTAGCAATAACAGCTTTTCTATACGGAATTACAGGTACCAGTGTTGCCATATGGCTTACCTGGTATACCATGATTGCTGATTGGCCACAAGATATTGGCGGAAAACCAAGTTTTTCATGGATAGAAAATATGCCTGCATTTGTACCTATATTATTTGAATTAACAGTGTTCTTTGCGGCACATCTCATGGTTATAACTTTTTATATGAGAAGTAAATTATGGCCTTTTAAAGATGCTGAAAATCCAGATCCAAGGACAACTGATGATCATTTTTTAATGGAAATTGCAGTAAATAATAACGAAGATGAGTTAACATCGCTATTAGCTTCTACTGGAGCCGTTGAGATTAACGTAGTTGAAAAGCATTAATAAGTAAAGTATGAATAGTTTAAAAATATTTTTGACTTTGTTAGTTGTTACAAGTATCATATCTTGTAACGATAAAAGAAAATCACAGGTACAATATATGCCTGATATGTATGTTTCTGTAGCTTATGATGCCAATGGAGTTACCTCTGCGGGAGGAGTTCCAGTAAACAGAAAGCCTGTAGCCGGAACAGTTAGCAGAAGTGGTATCGTAGCCTATGATATCGCAGATACTAACGAGGGGTATGAAAAAGCGAAAGCTGAATTAAAAAACCCTTTTGTAACTAATGAGAAGAATTTAGCTAAAGGAAAAGAGCTTTATAATATCTATTGCGTTGCATGTCATGGAAAAAAAGGTGATGGAAATGGAATTTTATCACAGAGAGATAAGTTTAACGGGATTCCTAATTATAAAGATAGAGACTTAAATGCAGGTAATATATATCATGTTATTATGTATGGTAAGAATTTGATGGGGTCACATGCTTCACAACTAAGATACAAAGAACGTTGGCAAGTTGTTCAGTATGTAGAGAAATTAAGAAGCGAATTAAAATAATTCTATTTTAGATATTTAAAGATATGTATCAGTTTACAGGAAAATTAAAAATATTTGCACTTGCTTTAATGGTAGTTGGGTTATTAGGTACTGTTTATAATTTTATATCGGCTCCTAGTACCTTAGAAGAAGCTAAAGAAATAATAGCAAAGCAAGAAGGTGCACATCATGGTGGCCATGATGAAGCCAATGTTCATCATGAAAATACCAACCATCATTCAACAAAAGTTCACGCTGAATCACATCATGACAGCAAAGAAGATAAGCACGCATCTTCTGACTCCTCTGCTCATCATAATGATCACTCAGATCATCATGTAGCGCATGCTTTTCATCAAATGCAGAATAGACCATGGTCTGCATTCTATGTTGCTATGTTATTTTCGCTTGGGATCAGTTTATTAGTCTTAGCATTTTATGCCGCCCAAAGAATTGCACATGCGGGTTGGTCAGTTGTTTTATTTAGAGTTTTTGAGGCGATAACCAACAATATCCATTACGTAAGTATATTCATGATAATTTTTATTGGATTGACGGTAATGCATAAAAACCATTTATTTCCATGGATGGCCGAGGGCGTTTTTGACACTCAAAGTCCAAATTATGATCCAATTGTTGATAAAAAACATTGGTGGATGAATGTTCCTGGGTGGGCTATCAGAAGTTTTCTTTACTTAGCAGGTTGGAACATTTTTAGGCTAATTATTAGAAAAAAATCTATAGAACAAGATAACGGAAGTTTAAAGCTTCATAAGAATCTTTACAATATTAGCGTAGGGTTTGTAGTTTTCTTCATGATCTCGGAATCTATGATGTCATGGGACTGGATTATGGGAATCGATCCTCACTGGTTTTCTACATTGTTCGGATGGTATGTATTAGCTACATTGCTTGTTTCTGCTTTAACAGTTATTTCTATGGTTACTATTTATTTAAGATCTAAAGGAGTTTTACCTTTTGTAAATGAGAGTCATATACATGATATAGCTAAGTTTATGTTTGGTTTTTCTGTATTTTGGACCTATTTATGGTTTGCTCAATTTATGCTTATCTGGTATGCAGATATGCCAGAAGAAACAACTTATTTTGCTCAACGATTTAATGAATACAAGTTACCCTTTTTAGGGATGGTGGTCTTAAACTTTGCTTTTCCTGTTTTATTATTAATCAATAGTGATTTTAAGAGTATACCTTGGCTTGTAATTTTAGGTGGTGTTGCTATATTAATCGGTCACTATGTAGATTTATTCGTGATGATCATGCCTGGTACTGTTGGTGCTCAGTGGGGATTTGGTATAGGAGAGATTAGTGCTATTTTGTTCTTTATAGGCTTATTTATTTACGCAACATTTAGTGCTTTTTCTAAGGCTGAAGTTTTAGCAAAAGGGAATCCTTTTTTACATGAAAGTGAAACGCACCATTATTACATTATAGAACACAAGGGTGAAGATAGTAATCATCATTAACAAATAAATAAATTAAAAACAATAATAGTTTATATATTATGCTCGCTTTATTTTACATTTTTATAGCAGTTGCAATAGGAGTTAGTTTTTGGCAAATAACTCGTATTATGAATTTCCGCTCTGTAATTGCTACCGATAAAGATAACGATACACAAGGAAAAATAGCTATTGGATTCTTAGTAATTCTATACGCGTTAATGATTTACAGTTTACTTGCTTGGAATGTAATTATGTTACCAGAAGCCGCTAGTGTTGAAGGTGAACACGATGACAATCTTTTTGATATAACCTTTTGGCTTATTGGGATTGTTCAGTTTGCAATGCAATTTTTAATATTTTATTTTTCTTTCAAATATAGAGGTAGAAAGGACAAAAAAGCTTTGTTTTTTGCCGATAGTCACAAACTAGAACTAATTTGGACAACAATTCCTGCCATTACTATAGTTTTACTGATTGGTTATGGGCTATGGCAATGGAATAATGTTATGTCTATAGGAGATGATGAAAATCCAATTGTTATAGAAGTTTATTCACAACAATTTAGATGGGATGCCCGTTATGCTGGAGAAGATAATGAGTTAGGTTTAGGTAACGTTAATTTCATCAAGGGTATAAATACCATGGGAGTTGATATGACTGATCCAAACTCAAAAGATGATAAGCAGGTAACCGAGTTGTATTTACCAAAAGGAAGGAAAGTATTATTTAAATTCCGTTCACAGGATGTTTTACATTCAGCTTATATGCCACACTTTCGAGCACAAATGAATTGTGTTCCTGGAATGGTCACTCAGTTTGCCTTTACTCCAAAATATACTACAGAGGAAATGCGAAATAATTCTGAGGTAATTGAAAAAACTAAGGGTATTAATAAAATTCGTGCAGCCAAGGGTGAAGAATTATATGAATTTAATTATTTACTTTTATGTAATAAAATTTGCGGGGCTTCTCACTACAATATGCAAATGAAAATTACTGTTGTAGAAGAAGCTGATTATAAAAAATGGTTGTCAGAGCAAAAAACCTTGGCTCAAGTTATTAAATAAGATATTTTAAAACGTATAGATTATGTCAGATCATCATCATAAAGAAACATTTGTAACGAAATATATCTTCACTACAGACCATAAAATGATCTCTAAACAGTTTTTAATAACTGGTATGTTTATGGGAATCATTGGGGTTTTTATGTCCATGTTATTTCGTTTACAAATAGCTTGGCCGGAAACTTCTTTTTCGATAATTGAAGCATTTCTAGGTCATCACCAAACAGACGGAGTAATGGATCCTGATATGTACTTAGCATTAGTTACAATACACGGTACAATCATGGTATTCTTTGTATTAACAGCCGGTTTAAGCGGAACTTTTTCTAATCTTTTGATTCCTTTGCAAATTGGTGCTAGGGATATGGCTTCTGGTTTCTTAAATATGGTTTCATATTGGTTATTTTTCCTTTCATCAATAATAATGGTTATTTCCTTATTTGTCGAAGCAGGGCCTGCTTCTGCAGGATGGACAATTTATCCTCCTTTATCTGCTTTGCCCCAAGCTATTCCAGGTTCAGGCACAGGAATGACGCTATGGCTCGTATCAATGGCTATTTTTATTGCTTCTTCTTTAATTGGATCTTTAAATTATATTGTTACAGTTTTAAACCTCAGAACAAAGGGTATGAAGATGACAAGGCTACCCTTAACTATGTGGGCATTTTTTATAACAGCGATTATTGGGGTGATATCATTTCCTGTACTATTGTCAGCTGCTTTATTATTAATATTTGATAGAAGTTTTGGAACTTCATTTTACCTTTCCGATATCTTTATCTCAGGGGAAGTACTACACTATCAGGGGGGATCACCTGTTTTGTTTGAACATTTATTCTGGTTTTTAGGACACCCTGAAGTCTATATTATCTTATTACCTGCATTAGGTTTAACATCTGAAGTAATTTCAACGAATGCCCGTAAGCCAATCTTTGGTTATCGTGCAATGATCGGATCAATTATAGCAATTGCTTTTTTATCTACAATAGTTTGGGGACATCATATGTTCGTTTCGGGAATGAATCCTTTCTTAGGTTCAGTTTTCACATTTACTACAGTTTTAATTGCAATTCCATCAGCTGTTAAGGCATTTAATTATGTGACAACTTTGTGGAAAGGTAATTTACAAATGAATCCCGCAATGTTGTTTTCGATAGGTTTAGTATCTACTTTTGTTACAGGAGGATTAACAGGGCTTGTATTAGGAGATTCTGCATTAGATATTAATGTTCACGATACTTATTTCGTTGTAGCGCATTTCCATTTAGTAATGGGAGTTTCAGCATTATTTGGAATGTTTGCCGGAATTTATCATTGGTTTCCTAAAATGTATGGTAAAATGATGAATAAAACAATGGGATATTGGCATTTTTGGATTACCATTATATCTGCGTATGGTGTATTTTTTCCAATGCATTTTATTGGGTTAGCTGGACTTCCTAGAAGATATTATACAAATACTAACTTCCCTATGTTTGATGATTTAGCTGATATTAATGTTTTTATTACAGTAATGGCCATTATCGGAGGTTTAGCACAGTTAATATTTTTAGCTAATTATTTTATTTCAATATATAGAGGAGAAAAGGCAACTCAAAACCCATGGAACTCAAATACATTAGAATGGACTACTCCAGTAGAACATATTCATGGAAATTGGCCTGGAGCTATTCCAGAAGTTCATAGATGGGCTTATGATTACAGTAAAACTGATGAAAATAATAATTACATACATGGAAAAGATTTTGTTCCTCAAAATACACCTCTTTTAAATGGAGAGGATCCTTCGTAATTATTTCAAAAAATTTATGAATAAAACCGGCCTTAGATTTTTAAATCTAAGGCCGGTTTTATTCATAATGATTATTACTACTCTAGTCTTTAATATTTATTTTTACCTAAAATGTCATTAAATATTATTCTCAATAATTATACTATCTTATAAATATGATTATCTAATAAAGATTAGAGAATAAACTTCCTCATTTTAAACAATTTTAATAAGATTATTTATCAGCAATAGGAAGCATACTTAATTAAGTTTTAAAATAAAATATCTTATAGATATGCAAAACAAGTAGAAAAAGGAATCTAATATTCTTTTTTATTTGATTACGATTTTATACTCTTTGTAATTGGATTTAGCACCAATTTTTATGATATAAGTACCTGTACTTGCATAGGACATGTCAAGATCATACTTATATTCAGCGCCTGATTTTGAAATATTATTAAAAACGATTGTTTTACCCAATATATCATAAACCCTGAAGGTAAGTATTCCTGTATACCCTGTTTTTAAAAGAAAAGTATATTTCTTATTGGGCAATGTCAGTACTTTTAGATCAGAATCCTTTATAATGATATTATTGTTTGTGTTTTCATCCGTTATGTTAACTAAATAATCATGAACCTCTCCAAATCCATAATCACCGCATGGATCCTTAATATCACCATCTCCTATTTCAGCAATCGCTTTTATTCGCAATTTGTGTTTTCCTAAATTAGCATCAGGAGGAAGTGTAAATTCAAATTTTTCTAACGAATTAGCGACACTGAACATTTCTCCCTTAATTACATGTTCATTTTCATCAAACGAGCTACTATCATTGTAATCAATCCATACAGATATTGTTTGCCCTGATGGACTTTCACTCCAATTATGTTGTACTTCTAATACATGTTGTTCTGTTCGATTTAAATCAGTTATGTATTTTGTTCTATCTACATACCCAAGAATATTTCCGGTTGAATTACAACCATCTTCTCCATTATCTACATTAATATTCCCTAAAATTATCTGCTTTATACCATCCTCCATACACCCAAATTTAGCTTCAGGAACACAATGTCTAATTGAATTGGTTATATTTATAATCTTACTATTGTTTTGTGAATTTTCGTCGCCATCCAACTCGGTACTTGTTTTTATTTCATAATTAACATTTAATACGGACATATCAAAAGTTGTATCAAATGTATAAACTGCAGATGTGTATGGCAATAAAGTATTTTTGAATGTTTCTGTAATCTTTGATTCTCCATTTATTGAGTAGCTAATTGTAAAATTACTTTGACTATTTTTTCCGTAATTGGTAATCAGAACAGTCACTTCCTCTAAACTCGTTGGAGTTGCCCCAGTTGGGGCTACTATACGAGAAACACCAATGTCATTATTCAATGGTTCACTAATTTGAAATACACCAACCATATTACTCCTATTTCCATTATTAAAATATTCACCTACAAACCAAAAATCAGAATTGTTAGATGGATCCACTGTGAGATGTGAATAGTCAGCATATCTATAAATTGGATTGTCGGATGTACTTAAAACAATTAGTTCTTCTTGTCCCGTCATTACGTTTAGTGGATCGTCATGAAATCTACCTGTGTATCTTAATGAAATACTTTCATCTGTACTTACAGATGAATATGCCATAGCAATATTACCTTGTTCGTCGATTCCCATACTAGCTCCAAAAGCATGTCTATTACCAGGAGCAGTATAAGTACCTTCTTGATGAACAAACCAAGGTTGACCATCCCCATTTTGTCTTAATTCATACCACCTTATTCCTGCCAATTCGTTTGTAGTATTCGTGTTTACGACAAAATTAAATATGGCAGAATTGTAAGTACTAAACTTTCTAAACTGAGCTTGATTCATAATTGCGCCTTGCATAGCGTCAATATCAGGTCCTGTTGGTTGCGATAAATTAGAAAAATCACCGCCATCAAAAACTGATGTGAATGGTGTTGTGGGTATCTCAATTGGTGCCGATATTGAGGAGTTAACAGGGTTATTCCAGTCAATATTAATGTTCCATAATTTTAGATGATCAGTGTCAATCCCTTCCCAAGCATCATCTTGCAAGTATACAAGAGTAGCGTTACCATCTGAAGGCAAGTTGTCATCAATTACATTAAATACTTGCGGGCTGTAAAATCCGTTAGTAACCATACCTGTTAAGGTAAAAGATTGAATACTAGCACTGCTATCTCCATTTAGCATCTTATCCCTTTCTAAAGCCCAAACTTGACCATTCCTTATATTGTTTGAATCATCACTTTCAGAGATATTAGCTGTCACATAGTAGGCGTCTGACCAAATAGAAAACTTAGTATAATCTGGAAAAGTTCCTGTTTGAAATGAATCTGCACTATATGTATGCCAGCCTCCATTCACGGGATCATTTGTCTGTGAAATAGCGATATGGAATCCATTTGGGTTATCTTCAAATTCGGTAACAATGTATCTGTCAGCTTCTGAATCATAAAGTACAATAGGATCACCATCGGCACTTCCTGGAAACAATGTTTCTAAACTAATAGCTTCTGATGCGGGTGTACCATCTTTATTAAAAATCCTAAAGGCTGTATTCCAGGCCGTGATATAATAATCCCTACCAACGGCTCCTGTTGGATCTGAAGGAGAATCAGTCTGATTTGTTGACTCAAATGTAAATTTAGTTGATTTTATTTTTTTTGTAGCGGATCTTTTTTGCGTACTCAATAGCGGATCAAATTGTCTAGGAAGTCCCTTTCCTGGTATAACTTTATTCCCCTTAATTTTTTTATCCTTAGCGTAAGGGGTTTTCTTATTTTTCGATGGTGAGATCAAAGTACCTCTTTTAATCTGTTCTTTTATACTTGGTATAAAGTTGTATTTCAATTGTCCAGTCCATGTTGTTTTTTGGGATGTCTTTTGACCAAATAGTACTGAAGTCAAAATTATCGACATCATGAAGGGTAGATACTTAAGTCTCATTTCAAGTTTTATTTTGTATGATTGGGAAATTTATATTTACTCTATATCCTAAACTAAGGTTTTTAATAAACATGCAAAATACTTCTTTTTTTTTATAAAACGTTATTTTTCAGTGTTAAAGGGGGGGGTGATGAAATAAAATTGTAGTTAAAATAAATTTGTAAATTATAAAATAAATTAAAATAATTTGAACTATTCATTGGTTGTGAGTAACATTTATTACAAATCAGATACTATATTTGGAGTATATTTGTATGTGTATGAATGAACATTTAAATCCAGATAAAAATAACTATTCTCATGAAGAGTTAGATGTAGAGAAAAAGCTTAGACCTCTTTCATTTAGTGATTTTACTGGGCAGGATCAGGCACTTGAAAATCTACAAATTTTTGTAGAGGCTGCTAATAGGCGGGGAGAAGCTTTAGATCATACGTTATTTCATGGTCCTCCTGGACTTGGAAAAACTACGTTAGCTCATATTTTAGCAAATGAATTGAAGGTAGGGATCAAGGTAACTTCAGGTCCTGTTTTAGATAAACCGGGAGATTTAGCCGGTTTATTAACTAACTTAGAGGAGAGAGATGTTCTGTTCATAGATGAAATTCATAGGTTAAGTCCTATTGTTGAAGAGTATTTATATTCTGCAATGGAAGACTTTAAAATAGATATTATGATAGAGTCGGGACCAAACGCAAGAACCGTTCAAATTAATTTGGAGCCATTTACTCTGGTTGGTGCCACAACTCGTTCTGGTTTACTAACAGCTCCAATGAGGGCAAGATTTGGAATTAGTAGTAGGTTACAATATTATTCAACCGAGTTACTAAGTACAATTATAGAACGTAGTGCTTTTATTTTGAAGGTCCCTATTTCACTAGAAGCAGCGATTGAAATAGCAGGAAGAAGTAGGGGAACGCCACGTATTGCCAATGCTTTACTCAGAAGGGTTAGAGATTTTGCTGAGATTAAAGGAGATGGAAATATTACTGTTGGCATAGCAAAATATGCTTTAACGGCTTTAAATGTAGATGCATATGGTTTAGATGAAATGGATAATAAGATTTTAAGCACAATTGTTGATAAATTTAAAGGCGGACCAGTTGGTCTGACTACTTTAGCAACAGCTGTAGCAGAGAATGCGGAGACGATAGAAGAAGTATATGAACCCTTTTTAATTCAGCAGGGATTCATTATGCGTACACCCAGAGGACGAGAAGTCACGGATTTAGCCTATAAACATTTGGGACGCACAAGAAGTTCGTCTCAGGGGGAATTGTTTTAATTGATTAGTAATCTATTTTATTAATGTGGTTACTATAACGATACGAAAATCAAAACGTTGGTATTTATTTAAAATTAATGCTAAAAGCTTAGTTTATTTAACTTAAAGATGAAATTGATTAAGAAGTTAATACCTGTTTTTGCTTGGTTACCAAGCTATAAAAAGGAGTATTTACAAAATGACATATTTGCAGGAATCACTGTTGCCATTGTTTTAATACCACAAAGTATTGCATATGCTTTAATAGCTGGTTTACCTCCAATCTATGGGTTATATACAGCTTTAGTTCCTCAAGTTATTTATGCAGTTTTTGGATCATCACGTCAGGTTGCGATAGGTCCTGTAGCAATGGATTCACTTATCGTAGCAACGGGAGTTTCTACGTTAGCTTTGGTAGGATCAGAAAGCTATATATCTATAGCAATACTATTAGCAATGATTGTAGGAAGTATGCAATTGCTTATGGGAGTTTTTCAATTAGGTTTTATAGTTAACTTTTTATCTAGACCCGTTATTACGGGATTTACTTCTGCAGTTGCTTTGACTATTGGTTTAAATCAATTTAAAAATCTTCTTGGTGTAGAGTTCCTTCAAAGTGATCAGATTCATATTTTGGTAGATGATATTATTAACAGAATTCAGTTTTTAAATATTAAAACAACTATAATTGGTCTGCTAGCTTGTATTACAATCTTTTTATTTAGAAAATTAAATAAAAAAATTCCAAATGCGTTGATCGTAGTCACAAGTGGAATTATTTTAATAAAGTACTTTGGTGATAGTTGGGAAGGTGTTGATATCGTAAAAGGGGTACCTTCAGGTTTACCAAGTTTTTCTATTCCTGTTATCGATATTCCATTAATAAAAGAATTAATGCCAATAGCATTAACTTTAGTTATGGTAGGATATCTTGAGACTATCTCCATAGGAAAAACTTTAGAAGCTAAACAAGATCAATATAGAGTTCAACCTAATCAAGAACTAATAGCATTAGGACTTAGCAATATTTTAGGATCTTTTTTTAAAGCATACCCTTCTGCTTCTAGTTTTTCTAGATCAGCAATTAACGCTGAGTCTAATGGGAAAACAGGGGTTGCAGCCTTTGTATCTTCTATACTTGTTATGTTAACATTATTATATCTTACACCAGTCTTTTATTACCTTCCTAAATCAATACTGGCGGCAATTATTATTGTGGCAGTATTTAATTTAATTAACATAAGAGAGGCTAGACGATTATGGAGTGCAAATAATCTTGATTTTTGGTTATTAGTAGCTACCTTCTTTTCTACTTTGGTTTTTGGAATTGAATATGGTATTTTGGTAGGAGTAGGGCTTTCATTGATTTTATTAATTTATAGAACATCAAGACCTTATGTTACTGAGCTAGGAAAGGTTCCTAATTCAGATTTTTATAGAAATAAAAACAGGTTTAAAGAAGTTCTGATAGATAACCAGGTTCTGGTATTTCGGTTTGACGCACAACTCTTTTATGCTAATGCTGGATACTTTAGAGATAAATTAGAGGAAATGACAGGTGAAAAAGGAGCGGTATTAAAGTTGATAGTATTGGATGCAGAAAGTATTAATAGAGTTGACAGTACAGGTGTTGATATGCTAATAGAAAGAATTCGATTTTATAAGAAAAAGGAAATCACTTTTTATTTGGCAGGGGTAAAAGGTCCTGTTAGAGATGCTCTTTTTAGAGGTGGTGTATTAGATGAAATTTCAATAGATCACTTTTTCATGAGAGCAAATGGTGCAGTTCATTATTTTAAAACAGGAGATAATTTAAATCAAAAAAAATACGCACAATACATTCATCAAGCGTATCGATAATAAACAAATAATATATTTATATTATGAAGATAGAACAAATTTATACAGGTTGTTTGGCTCAGGGGGCGTACTATGTTGAAAGCGGAGGAGAAGTCGCCATTATAGATCCATTGAGAGAGGTTCAATCTTATATAAACAAAGCAAAGGAAAACAAAGCTAAGATTAAGTATATTTTTGAAACGCATTTTCATGCTGATTTTGTTAGTGGTCATGTTACTTTAGCTGAAAAAACTGGGGCAACTATAGTCTATGGTCCAACGGCAAAAACAAAGTTTAAGGCACATATAGCCGAAGATTATGAAGTTTTTCAATTAGGAGAAATAACTATTTCAGCGCTACATACACCTGGGCATACTATGGAAAGTACCACTTATTTGTTAAAGGATAAAGATGGTAATAACCATGCTATATTTAGTGGAGATACACTTTTTTTAGGAGATGTAGGGAGGCCTGACTTAGCTCAAAAAACAAATGATTTAACTCAAGAAGAGTTGGCAAGTTTTCTATTTGATAGTCTTAGAAATAAAATCATGACATTAGAAGATGATGTTATTGTTTATCCTGCACATGGCGCTGGTTCTGCCTGTGGTAAAAACTTAAGTAAAGAAACTATTGGAACGATAGGAGATCAAAGAAAAACAAACTATGCACTTCGTCATGATATGACTAAGGAAGAGTTTATTAATGAAGTTACGGATGGTTTATTACCGCCCCCGGCATACTTTCCTTTAAATGTTAAAATGAATAAAGAGGGCTACAGGTCTGTTGACGATGTTATTAAAAATAGTTCAAGATCTCTCTTGCCAGATGAGTTTGAAAAAAAAGCAAATGAAACCGATGCGATAATCCTTGATGTAAGACATCAATCAGAATTTATAAAAGGATTTATTCCTCAATCTATTTTTATAGGCTTAAAAGGTACATTTGCTCCATGGGTAGGGGCCTTAATTAAGGATATTCATCAGCCTATTTTACTGATAACGCCAAAGGGAGAAGAAGAAACAACAATAACTCGACTTTCTAGAGTTGGCTTTGATAATGTTTTAGGGTATTTAGATAACGGTTTTGAAACTTGGAAAGATGCTGGTAAAGAAATAGACACCTTGTTGTCAATTTCAGCATATGAGCTAGAAAATAAATTATTAAATAAAGCACTAGTTTTTGACGTACGAAAACCTGGAGAGTATGAGATTGGACATATTAAAAATGTGCCAAATACTCCATTAGATTTTTTGAATAAATTTATTGAAGGATTTCCTCTTGATCAGGATTTTTACGTTCATTGTGCAGGAGGCTATCGATCTGTTATTGCTGCTTCTATATTAAAAGCAAGGGGTTATCATCATGTTATTGATGTAGCAGGAGGGTACAAAGCAATTAAAGAAACAACTATACCAAGAACGATGCAGGCTTGTTCATTAAAAAAGCAATAAGTTTATGATAAAATTGATAAGAATTTACTTCGTCATATTATTTTTTATTTCATGCGAACAAAAAAATAAAAATTTTGTGAATATAAAAACATCAGATTTAAAAACAGTATTAAGTACCCATTCAGACATTCAATTAGTTGATGTAAGGACACCCGAAGAATATGCTGAAGGAAAAATAAACAACGCGATTAATATTGATGTTACTTCAGATAATTTTGAAGAAAGAGTATCGAATTCATTAAAAAAAGATTCACCAGTTTATCTATATTGCAGGTCTGGAGGTAGAAGTGTTATTGCATCCAAAATACTGATAAATAAGGGTTTTGAGGTCTATAACTTAGAGGGGGGCTATATAAATTGGGAAAGTAAAGCTAATTAGAAAAATACGAGATTCTGAATATTAAAGAATTGTACCACTATAATATTTTTATTATATGGAAGTATCTTACAAAGTATTAATTAAAGTACGTCTTTGAATCAGTTGGAAAGTAAATTGATAATTTATTTAGGATAAGCAATTGATTAAGTTTCGAAAAGAAAATTAAGTACTTTTAAATAAATAAAAAAGCGAAAAATATTTCGCTTTTTTATTTATTGGTTTGAATTTATGTTAAGCTTGCACTAGATTTTAATTTACAAACTTCCTTAATTCGTTTTATAGCCTCTCGTAATTGTAATTCAGATGCAGCATAAGACATTCTAATGCAGTTTGGAGCTCCGAAAGCATCACCTGTAACGGTAGCAACGTTGGCTTCTTCCAGTAAGAACATTGAAAAGTCATTTGCATTTTTTATTTCTTTTCCTTTTAGTGTTTTTCCAAAAAAGGCAGAAATATCTGGGAATATATAAAAAGCACCTTCAGGAATATTTAATTTAAATCCTTCAATTTCATTTAACAATTTTAAAACTAAATCTCTTCTGTTTTTGAACTCATCAACCATATATTTTACTTTAGAAGGTGGAGCTAAAACTGCAGTTATAGCAGCTCTTTGAGCAATACAGTTTGTACCTGAAGTAATTTGACCTTGCATTTTAGTACATGCCTTGGCAATCCATTCTGGAGCTCCAATATATCCGATTCTCCATCCAGTCATAGCAAAAGCTTTAGCCAAGCCATTTACTGTAATAGTTCTATCATACATACTTTCAATAGCAGCAAAACTAAATAGTTTACTACCATAGTTAATATGCTCGTAAATCTCATCTGAAAGTATATAGATTTGAGGATGCTTTTCTAAAACAGCAGCCAAAGCCCTGTATTCTTCTTCACTATAAATAGAACCACTTGGGTTATTAGGCGAATTAAAGAAGACCATTTTTGTTTTTGGTGTAATAACCGCTTCTAATTGCTCTGGAGTAATTTTAAAGTCGTTATCAATACTTGAAGGAATTTCAATAAATTTTGCCTCACAAAGCGTTGCTATTGCTGAGTAACTTACCCAATAAGGAGCAGGAAGTATTACTTCATCTCCTGGGTTTAATAAAACTTGCGCAACATTCGCTATGGATTGTTTCGCTCCAGTAGATACAACAACCTGATTGGGTTTATATTTTATGTTGTTATCTCTTTCAAATTTATGACAAATTGCTTCTTTGAGATCTAAGTATCCATCAACCGGTGTATATGAATTAAAGTCTTGATTAATTGCTTCAATAGCGGCTTCCTTAATAAATTCAGGAGTGTTAAAGTCAGGCTCGCCTAAGCTTAAGCTAATAATGTCTTTACCTTCATTTTTTAGCTCCCTCGCTTTTGCTGCCATAGCTAAAGTTTGAGAAACGGGTAAACTTTTAATTCTGTTTGATAATTCGTTTGACATTGTTTGTATTAATTCTGTTGTTGATTTTATGCTAGCTGTGGTTTTTTCCCTAGTTCAGCTAAGTGTTTAAAATGTTCAATAATTGCTTTTCTAGTTGTCTTATACTCGTTATAAGGAAGATTGAATTCCATCGCTGTTTCCTTTACGATTTGAGCAAGTTTTTTATAATGAATATGTGAAATATTAGGAAAAATATGATGTTCTACTTGATGGTTTAGACCTCCTGTGTAAAAATTAATAAACCAATTTTTAGGAGCAAAGTTAGCTGTTGTGTAAAGTTGGTGTATTGCCCAAGTATTTTTCATATTACCATTTTCATCAGGAAGAGGCATGTCAGTTTTAGGTACCACATGAGCCAACTGAAAAATGATACTTAATATGATTCCTGCAGTATAATGCATTACAAAAAAACCGATTAGTACTTTCCACCATGAAATTTTAAGTACTGCTATTGGAAGAACTATCCATAATGAATAGTAAATGAGTTTTGAAATCACTAACTTGGTCCATTCCGTCGTTGGATTAGGAAATTTCCCATAGGATAACTTTCTCTTTAAAAAACTTTTCATTTGTTTAAAATCTGTAGTTATAGCCCAATTGATGGTAAGTAAACCATAAAGAAGGAAAGAATAATATTTTTGGAATTTATGAATCCATAACCAATTTGAATGTTTGGAAAAACGAATAATTCTTCCCGCGTCAATGTCTTCGTCATGGTCTTTGATATTGGTATAAGTATGATGGAGAACATTATGTTGAACTTTCCAGTTGTATACGTTACCTGCTAGTATATAAATACTGCTTCCCATTAATTTGTTAACCCATTTATTGCTTGAGAAAGATTCATGATTGGCATCATGCATTACATTCATTCCTACACCAGCCATCCCTACTCCCATAATAATGGAAAGCATTAATTTTAACCATTGGGACATGTCTACTGTTAAAATCAAGACAAAAGGAACTAAAAATATTGAAAACATAACAATAGCTTTACTGTAAAGTTTCCAGTTTCCAGTCCGTTTAATATTGTTTTCTTTAAAATAATTATTTACACGCTTGTTTAATGTTCTAAAGAACTTTTGTTTATCTATCCGAGAGAAGTTTACCGTCTTCATTTGTTGTTTGTTATTAAAAGCTAAAATAAGTGTTTTTGAGTGACTATCAGTATCTAAAATAACTTTTTAACTAGAATGATATCTTTGATGTAAAAATAAACAATAACAATTTAGTTTTTTATTTTTGTACAGAAAATACATTTGAATGAAAATCATCAAAAAATACTTTCCTAATATATCAGGAGAACAAGAAGAAAAATTTTCAAAGTTACAAGAGCTTTATGAAGATTGGAATTTGAAAATCAATGTTGTTTCTAGAAAGGATATTGATGAGTTATATCTTAGACATGTTTTACATTCTTTAGGAATAGCAAAGGTAGCCTCTTTTCAAGCTGGAGCAAAAGTTATGGATGTTGGAACTGGAGGAGGTTTTCCAGGTATTCCATTAGCAATTTTATTTCCTGAAACTAAATTTCATTTAGTAGATTCAATAGGGAAGAAAATTAAAGTAGTTGATGAAGTAGTTGAGGGCTTAGAGCTGAAAAATGTTGAAACAACACATGGAAGAGTTGAAGAGGTAAAAGATACATATGATTTTATAGTAAGTAGGGCTGTTGCGCAAATGGAAACTTTTCATAGGTGGGTAAAAGGAAAGGTTCAAAAAAAGCAAAACCATGAATTAAAAAATGGAATTTTGTATTTAAAAGGAGGAGATTTAACTGAAGAGTTAAGTGGATTTCCGAGGGCTACTATTTACGATTTACCGAATTATTTTGATGAATTATTTTTCGAGACTAAAAAAGTAGTTCACATCCCCATAAAGTATAAAGGTTAAAAGAGAGCCATTTGGCTCTCTTTATGTATTTTTAAAAGCTCATGCTAATATTAGCTGTAAGTCCTGTATTTTCTGGAACATTTCTGCAGACACCTCCCACACAAATTAGTCCTCCTCGTTGCCTGCCATAATTCAAACTAAATCGATACGATCCATAGGTATAATTACCTCCAAAATTGTAGTAATGGATTTTTTCACTAGTCTCATCACTTCCGTAGTTATAAATATCATTTAAGTAAAAACCAAGTCTTGAAGAAAGATTACACTCTAGTGTTCCTCCAACCCAATTTTTCCTGTCATCTTCAGTCCACAAATGTTGAGCTTCAAATCGTAGAGATTTTCCACCTCCTATCTTATAGGTTGTTTCTCCAACCAAGATCTTAGCATGAACATCTCCAACGGTTTCTTCAATATAACGTTTATTGTAATACTGATTTACAAAATAGAAGATGTTGCTCCATTGTTTAGACCATTTTTTACGAATCTCTAAACTAAAATCAGAGAAGTATTTTTCCCCAAAACCGAAGTTAGATGTATTATAAGTAAATTTCGAAGAGTTGCTTAAATCAGCTTCTCCTTTAAGACCATACCAATACGATGCATTAACTGCAATCTTAGTCCCATATTTACCTCCTAAGACCGATCCTTTTTTAAATTTGTAAAAGAAGTCTATCTGACCTCCAATTTCACCAAATTTAGGAATGGGATTAAAAGCTCCTTGAGCTTGAGCTTGATAAACATAAATATTTGTAAGTAAATAATCATGTTGCTTTGTTAATCCTGGTAAGTAGTTTATAATATACTGATTGAATATATTTCCAGTTGTCTCTCTATCCGAATAAAAGCCCATATTTTCAAGTCTTCTAAGTGTTACATCAACGCCAAGACCTTTTTGAGTATATCCAAAATTCAAGAAAAAGGCATTACCTTTTTCTGCACCTCTAGGTTTATTCATTACATAAATAGCATCTTCATTTTTTGTTAAGAATTCAACTCCTGAGTAAAAATTACCCGAAGAGAAATCGATTCTTCCTCCAAAAACATTGGTTATTTCAGGTAGGTTAAAACTAGCTAAAGCTGTTTCATCGTTTCTACCAACATAACTCAAACCAAATGATAAATACGAGTTTTCAAGATTCAAAAAATCTGATAAACCAATATTAGAGTCAAATCCGAAAATATCTGCTTTTGAATGCTCGAAACCTGCTCGTTGTTTACCATAGATAGCTTTTAACTCAATAAAATTAGTTGGGTAGTATTTTATTCTAGCTCCTCGTAATGCGTTATTGATTCCCAATTGACGATCTTCCCATGATCGTAAAGACAAACCGTTTCCGAATTGTTCGTAAAAATGGCCTAAGGTAACCTCAAACTTTTTGTTTTTATATCCGGCATAGTACAAACCAAGGTTAGTTTTTTTAAATCTGGCATCGTAATTCAATAATGCCATTGGCGAATAACTTTCAGCTTGAATCCCCGCGTAAAAATCTTTATACTCATATAAAACAGTTAAGTAGTTATTAGATCTAAATCTTTCAGGCTCCAGAAATGGGCCCGTTTTCGAATCATCGACGTAGTATTGCGAATTCGATTCAAAACCTAATGATAGGTTATGATCGTTTTGTGCTTTTAGCGTAAAACTGAAAGAAAAACAGCCTAAAAGCATTATGTAGAGCTTTTTCATTAAGTAGTAAGTGTTTTATAAGTTAGGAGTTTTCTTTTATTATTTCATAAAGTTCATCTTCGAAACCTGGAGAATACCCCGAATGACGATAAATTATTTTGCCCCCTTTTACAATAATAAGCTCTGGAATTGTATGTATATTTAAAGCTCTTTTTAACTCCTGATTTTTATCTAATAGAACTTTATATGGCCAACCTTTTCCATTGATCAGTGCTTTTACTCTTTTCTGAGATCTGGAATCATCTGTTGAAATTGCAATTAATTCAATATTTAACTCATCTTGCCACTCTTCATATACTTCATTTATCGTGTCAAGTTCATTTAAACAAGGAACGCACCAAGTTGCCCAAAAACTAATAATAGTTATTTTATGATTATCAATCTCCTTTTCAATATTGGAAGAACTATTATTTAGAAGGTAAATATTTTTATTAGGAAGTTTTTTTTGAGAAAAAGAATATGCGGTTGTAATAAACAAGCATAGTGTTAAAAGTGGCCTCATAATTTTAATAGTTTTATTTATTTCACCGAGTATAACAGAGAATCTAGAGTTTCCCCTAAAATTCTTTTTCGTTATTTTTTAGGGTAAACTTCTATTGTCTTGTTTCAACAGATCAATTATTTTAAATTTAAAAAATATCGATATGATGAAAATAAAGGAAAGAAGAAAATTCAATCATTTAATTTGTATAGTTTTAACTCTTTTTCTCTTGTCCTGTTCAGGATCAGATCTGAGTGAAGATTCAACGGTTGAAGCATCATCGGTTTCAAATACCGCTTTTTCTGAGAATACTAAGTACGAAATAAATTTAGAGATGGAAGGTCAAACATTTCAAAAAAATGTGCTGATTGAAGATTACACAGGGGCTTGGTGTGGATGGTGCCCAAGAGTAACTCATGCCATAGAAGAGGTGAATAAAAGAACGGAAAATGTAATTACAGTGGCAATACATGAGCTAGATTCCCTACAGAACCAGTTTACAAGAAAAATGAGACTTTTATTTGATGTTGATAATTTTCCTACGGCTTACATTGATAGAAAATATGTTTGGGATTTTCCTGAACCGGATAATTTAGATCAAGTAACAGACCTAATTAACACTGACACTCCTTTAGGGATTAAATTGTCATCAACAGTTTCAGGAAATCTAATGAAAATAAAAGCAACTATTGGATTTGGCACAACAATAAGCAAGGGGTTAAAGTTTACTTTAATGGCTATAGAAGATGGGGTTAGAAAAGTACAGCTAAACTACACTGATTATTTTGGAGAAGCTACAAAAATTGATAAGTTTGTGAATAACGATGTTCTTAGATTTGTTTTTTCTGAAGAAATTTCTGGGGAAATAATGTCTAATTCTAGAACAATCAAGGGAGCTATAATAGAAAAAACATTTGAGTCCAATGTCCCTGATTATATAGAGGATGTGGCCAATTTGAGTTTTGTTGCAGTGGTTTCTTATGCTGATACTAATGAAGTTTTAAACGCTAGAGAAGTCAAGGTTAACGAGAGTAACGATTTTCAAAATAAGTAATTCTCTTAGAATTGAGGATCCTCTATAAAAAGAGCACATATTATACTAATAATATGTGCTCTTTTTATATTTTTGTTTTATGGATATTCAAACACCAACAGAAGAAAAATGGAATACGATTTCCCATGCGGTTGGTGCTGTTATGGGAATTTATGGACTTGCAGTACTGTTGCTGGTCAACACAAATAAACCTTGGAGTGTTTTCAGTATTATAGTTTATGGCGTTTCTGTTATTATACTTTTTAGTGCTTCGGCTCTGTACCACGCTACGAAAACTGAGGAGAGAAAAAGAAAATTCAGAATTATTGATCACATTAGTATTTATCTTCTTATAGCTGGAACATACACACCTGTATTATTATTGTTATTATCTCAAAGTAAAGGTTGGTTATTGTTTTTTATAGTTTGGGGTATTGCTTTTATAGGTACCATATTAAAGCTTTTTTATACTGGTAAATATGGTTTTTTATCTACATTGCTATATTTGTTTATGGGATGGTTAATTGTATTCGATTTTAAAGCTTTGAAATTAGCTATGAGTCAAGATGGGTTACATCTTTTATGGGCAGGTGGTGCATTTTATACTATAGGAATAATTTTTTATGCAGTAAAAAAAATACCTTTTCACCATGTTATTTGGCATTTCTTTGTTTTAGGAGGCGCTATTTGTCATTACTTTATGGTATTAAATCATGTTATAAAATAATTATGTAATTTATAAAACATGCTAATATTAAGGAAGGATAAAGTCAACAACTTTCAATGTATAGATAATAGTATTTTGTGAGAATTTTTTCAAATATACTATTCTGATAATAGTAATAAATATTTCTAAGTGAGTTTTATTGCCTCGCGTTTAGACTTGTTTTTAAATAAAATTATAAAAAAAGGCTACATTATTGTAGCCTTTTTTTGTAAATATTTGAAATTATATGTGTTTTAACCTAAAAACGGATAACGATAATCAGTTGGAGAAACAAAAGTTTCTTTGATTAAACGAGGCGATACCCAGCGCAATAAGTTTTGTGCAGATCCAGCCTTGTCGTTTGTTCCTGAAGCTCTAGCTCCACCAAAGGGTTGTTGTCCAACTACAGCACCTGTGGGCTTGTCGTTAATATAGAAGTTTCCAGCGCAGTTTTCCAAAGCTTTAGTCGCCTCGGCAACAGCATATCTATCTGTTGAGAATACAGCTCCAGTCAAAGCGTACTCAGAAGTACTATCAACTAATTTTAAAGTTTCAGACCAATCAGCATCTTCATATACATAAACAGTTACTACAGGACCAAATAATTCAGTTTCCATTGTAGTATATTTTGGGTTTGTAGTTAAGATAACTGTTGGCTCAATAAAGTATCCTTTTGATTTATCATAGTTACCACCGGCAATAATTTCGGCATCAGCATCTTCTTTTGCTTGGTCAATGTATTTTGCTAATTTATCGAAAGAGCCTTCGTGAATAACAGCAGTAATAAAGTTACTCATATCTTCAGGAGACCCCATTTTAAAAGAAGCAACATCTTCCTTTACAAAATCTAGAACCTTATTAGCAATTGATTTTGGAAGATAAACTCTAGAGGCAGCAGAACATTTTTGTCCTTGGAACTCAAAAGCACCTCTTGAGATGCCCGTAGCAACTTGTTTAGGATTCGCAGATGGGTGAGCAATTATAAAATCTTTCCCCCCAGTTTCACCTACAATTCTTGGATATGTTTTGTAATTGTGAATGTTCTCTCCAATTTTTTTCCAAATCTCTTTGAAAACGTAAGTGGATCCTGTAAAGTGAATTCCAGCAAAATCAGGAGAAGCCAAAACAGCATCAGTAATTTCAACAGGATTACCGTATACTAAATTAATTACTCCATCAGGAACTCCAGCTTCTTTAAATACATCGACAATTACTTTTGCCGAGAAAATTTGACTGTCAGATGGTTTCCAAACAACAACATTCCCCATCATAGCAGCAGATGCAGGTAGGTTGGCGGCAATTGCAGTAAAATTAAATGGAGTAATAGCATAAACAAAGCCTTCTAAAGGTCTATATTCAATACGATTCCATATTCCTTCATCAGAATTTGGTTGTTCATTGTAAATGTCAGACATGTATTCTACGTTAAAACGTAAAAAGTCAATCAATTCACAGGCTGCATCAATTTCCGCTTGATGAATAGTTTTTGATTGAGCAATCATAGTAGCTGCGTTAATTTTAGAACGGTAAGGGCCTGCGATTAACTCAGCTGCACGTAAAAAGATAGCAGCTCTTTGTTCCCAAGGCATTTGAGCCCATTCGTTTCTTGCTTCTAAAGCAACTTCAATAGCTTTTTCAGCATGAGTTCTATCTCCCAAATGATATTGACCTACAACGTGTTGGTGATCATGTGGAGGAGTCATGTTTTGGGTGTTTCCAGTTCTTACCTCTTCACTACCAATGTACATTGGTACGTCAACCGATCCGTTAAAAAATTCTTTGTATTGTTTTGAAACTGCTTCTCTTTCAGGAGAGCCTGGTGTGTATCCCTTAACTGGTTCATTAATAGCAGGCGGTACATGAAAAAAACCTTTTCCCATTTCTATGTGTTGTTTGTTATTAAAATTATTTATTTGTATTTCTTACAGAAAAAAACAAAGTTAAGGTTATTTTTAGTAATAAATAAATGGTTAATACGTCTTATTTACTTAAAAAAGAAACAATATGTGTACAGTAACCTTTTTACCCTTAGGAGATAATGATTTTATTTTAACATCTAACAGGGATGAAATGCCCGCTAGAAAAACTTTGGAGCCTAGAAGCTATAGAGAAAATGGTGTGAAACTAGTATACCCTAAAGATCAGGTGGCTGGAGGAACATGGTTGGGGTTAAGTGAAAAGCATAGGTTAGTTTGTCTTTTGAATGGAGGGTTTAAAAATCATCAAAGAACTTCTTTTTATAAAATAAGTAGAGGTGTTATAGTTAAGCATTTATTATCTAGTAACGATGTAATAGGTGAAATAAAACGAATCTCTTTTGAAGGAGTTGAGCCTTTTACAATTATTCTTTTAGAGTGGTCTAAAGGTTTAAAAATTTATGAGTTGGTTTGGGATGGGGTAAAAAAATATTTTAAAAAAATTGATAATAAGCCTCATATTTGGTCTTCCTCTTCTTTATATGATGAAGAGGTTAAACAAGAAAGAAAAAAATGGTTTTCGGAATGGTTGGAAGATAATAAGAGATTTGATAAAAATAATATTATTGAATTCCACCAGGATGACTCTAAGGGAACTCCAGAGACTGCTGTTAAAATGAAGCGAAAATTAGTTGAAACTGTTAGCATAACATGTGTTTTCAAAAAAGAATCAAATATTTCATTCGAATACAGATCAATTATAAATTCGCAATTATTTGAGTTAGAGTTAAAATCACTTTAGGTAAACGTGTTGTTAACTAAATTTTTTAACAATAACTAATATATGGAAAACACGATTACCGAAATGGTTAATATTCCGATTGCTAAAAGACTTATAAATAGTATATTTGATAGAATATATTTTATGAATGTTTTTAAGTTTCTTTGCTTGTAAAATTTTTTCATCGCTAAATAAAGATAAATAGCAAAAAGTAGTATAAAAATAGGGCTCATGTCAAATAAAGTTCTATTAACAATTATGCCTGTAATGAGAAATAAAATTAATAGTAAAAAGAATATTGTTTGAATATGGAACACAAATATTAGATGCTCTACGTACGTGTATTTCCTTCTAATTTGAATAAAGTTTAAACATAGCGCAAATAATGGGAGCAATAAGAACAGAGAGATAGACCCCATTGATATTATTTGTTTAAAGAAATTATTTTGTTCGTCTTTATTTGTTAATATTTTATTTAATTTTTTAGCTCTTGTATACCAAAATCGGTTTGTGAAATTTGTTTTGAGCCCCATGTTTTTAAGAGCTTGATCAGTTTTTATTTCAGGGTTGTACTTATTGTAATTAATCATTTTATCCATGAACATACTCCCGGTAAGAATATTAGAAGAGTTCACTATGTTTTTTGAAAGGCTATCTGATTTCTTCAAATTGTCAACAATCTTCTTTGGAGTCTCCTTTGGCATTTGAATCTTTTTCTGATTTCTAATATCACGAACGATTACTTGTGTGAGTGAATCTTTATTGATATTTGTGTTCAAATTTAAATTGAATATTTCTTCTTCATTTTTTTCTTCATTATTTAGTTTGTTGATTTTCTTATAAGTTTCATTAGTATTGAGCAATAAAAAGAATAAAACAGATGTGGTTAAGTAAAAACGAAAAGGATTTGAATATCGACTTCGCTTTCCTGAAATATAATCTAAAGAAACTTTCCCTGGACGGAATAATAATGGTAGTAGAGTTCTCCAAAACTTTGCATCCCAAGAGAAAAATCCACGGAACATTTCCTTTAGAAAATTAGCTAGGGTTATTTTACTTCCTTTATTTTCCTGACCACATTCTGGGCAAAATTTTTCATTTCTAGTAAAAGGGTATCCACAATTTAGGCAGTTTAAGTCTTTTACTTTTGAGGGCTTATTTTTTTTGATTAATTTCAATTAAGCTGTGGTGTTGTTGTTAATTGGAAAGTAGGGATTTTGACATAGAATTCATTTGAAGTAGCAGTATTGATCATTTTATACTTTCCGCTCATAGCACCAATTGAGGAAATCAAAAAACAGTTTGATTTATAGTTGTAAATCTCACTTGGTTTTAAAGTCGGTGTATTACCTATCACTCCAATGCCTCTCACAGATTCCACAGTATTTAATGAATCAAAAATGGTCCAAAACCGCTCTAATAATTGTACGGTTTGTGAAGAGTAATTTTCTATTAAAATATGGTAACTGAAAGCGTAATAAATCATATGACCTCTATGCCTCGTTCCGTTATATTCTGTGTTAACCGAGATCTTGATCCCATTTGATATTTGCTGAAACATAAAAATAAAAGTAACTATAATAAATTAAAAATTAGATCAATACTGTTTTTTTTCCTTATTCGTTTTGATTAAAAACACCATATCCAATTCCAATAACTCTATCATATAGACCTCCTATAGGACGGTAGTAAATAAGTGCCATGTACTCGTTTTCAGTTTGAAAAAAAGAACCACCTATTTCTTTTAAGTTTATGCCAGAATTATTGTCAACAATTGCGTAGGTATAATTATAAAACCCTTGCTTTAACAAAATAGAGGCTTCATAAGTTCTAGTTTTAAAATTATATTCCATTCTGTTTTCTCTTGATAGTTCGAAGTTATTAAAACCTCCATAAACATAAAGTTGCGTGTTTTTTAAAGGAGTATCGTAAGCTAATGAAAAATGGACCATTGTGTAATCTGCCTCTGTTCTGGAATCATTGGTGTTAGGATCTTTTGAGTTTATTAAAAATTGACCATTTATGTCAGGGTTATAAGTGTATGATCTTCTTGATTTTGGTTGATCAGTAAACAAGTAGGTATTGTAAACAGTATCCCTTTCTACTTTTGAAATATTTAAACTTGTATTTCTAGCATATTTAGTATCGAAAAAATAAAATTCATTATTTCCTGAAAAATTGGTTAGACTTACGTGGTTGTATATAAGTGTTTTATGTTGTATGAAAGCAGGTGGAATATTTTCGATAATAGTATTCCAATCGTTATTTTGTATTAAACTAGCTTTGATTTCTTGACTCGGATTATTCAATGTTATACTTGGATGATTGACTCTAAATTGAACTGTTTGATCGGTCTGATTTGAGTTAGCATTTCTACTTCTTAAAACATTTAAGCCTACGGTACTTTTGTCTTCATAAAATACACAACGTCTTTTAAAAACAGTTTCGTAGTCTTCATTTAATACGGATATAATATAATTTCCACTTTTCGTGATTATCGAACTGCTATTTGGAATATTAACTGAATAATGAGTGTAAGCTTGTAGAGAATTAAAGGAGTTTGTAACATTAATTATTGAATTTTGATTAAAACCATCAATATATTGATTGCTAATTAAGCCACTTGGCTTCCAGTCATATGTCATCAGTTCAATTTTGTAATAATAGTCCTTATTATCAGCATCAAGATCATCAAAGGATAATTCTAACGATTTTCCTAGCTTAACAACTGAGCTGTATTGTTTTGGATTATTTACTGGTCTGAGCAATATACTCTTTATATTTTGTGATAATAAGATCGAAGTAAATCCAAGGCAGCAAAAAGTAATTGAAATTTTATTCATGATAACAAAAGTACCAAATTAAACTTCAAATGGATGTATTTTATTTAGAACTAGTATAAATAGGTGTTTTTACTAAAGATATAAAAGAAATATCTGACTATGGCTTTCAAAATTTTTAAATTTGCGTGTTTTTAAGAAAATCAAATTAATCTGTTACTATGTCAAAAGACATCCGTATTAAAAGAGGTCTGAACATCAGCCTTATTGGTGAAGCAGAAAAAGTAACTACCGAATATTCTTTGGGTAGTGTTTTTGCAATTAGACCAGATGATTTTCACGGCGTAATTCCAAAAATTTTAGCAAAAGAGGGTACAGAAGTAAAAGCAGGTGAAGCACTTTTCCATAGTAAAAGTGATGAACGTGTTTTATTTCCGAGTCCCGTAAGTGGGAAAGTTTCTGAAATCGTTCGTGGAGCAAGAAGAAAAGTTTTAGCAATTAAAATCACTGCAGATGAAAAGCAGAAGCATGTAGATTTTGGTAAGAAAAATATTGATGAAATGTCAGGAGAGGAAGTTAAGAGTCACCTTTTTAACTCTGGATGCTGGCCATTTATCAAGCAACGACCCTACGATGTTGTAGCGAATCCTAATCAAGAACCCAAGGCTATTTTTGTATCTGCTTACGCAAGTGCTCCCTTGGCAGCTGATTATGATTACACTCTAAGAAGGAAAGAGGCAGAATTGCAGGCCGCTCTAAAGGCACTTTCTAAACTAACATCAGGAAAAGTTCATGTTTCTATTGCGAAAGATTCAAACGAATCACCATTTTTAAAGTTAAAAGGAGTTGAGTTACATAAAGTTTCTGGACCACATCCTGTGGGTAATGTAAGTACTCAAATTGCACAAATCGATCCTATCAACAAAGGTGAAGTTGTATGGGTAGTTACTCCACAAGATTTAGTAGTAATTGGAGAGTTGTTATTAACTGGGAAATTCAATATTACAAGAACTGTTGCTCTAACAGGGTCTAAATTCGATAAGCCCCAATATGTAACGGCATTAGCAGGAGCTCAAGTTTCTGATGTTGTAAAAGGAAATTTAAATACTGATAACGTTCGTGTTATTAGTGGAAACGTGTTGTCTGGAGCTCAGGTTGATGAAGATGGATTCTTAGGATACTATGATAATCAGTTTACTGCAATCGCAGAAGGTGATGACTATGAGTTTTTTGGATGGAATAAGCCAGTTTTTAATAAAATATCAACCAGTAGAGCATTGACATTTTCATGGTTAAATCCAAAGAAGAAGTATGATTTAAATACAAATACGAACGGTGAACATCGTGCATTTGTAGTAACTGGATCTTATGAAGAAGTGTTTCCTTTGGATATTTATCCAATGCAGTTATTAAAGGCTTGTATGTATAAGGATCTTGATGAAATGGAAGGCTTAGGAGCTTATGAGATTGCTCCGGAAGACTTTGCTTTGACGGAATTTATTTGTGTTTCAAAACAGCCTCATCAAAAAATAATTCGTGAAGGATTAGATTTGATGAGATCAGAATTAGGATAAGACATGGGGTTAAAACAAAATTTACATAATTTAAAAGAGAAGTATAAAGGTACCAAAATGGCCCCTGCATTTAACGCCATCCATACCTTTTTATACCTGCCCAATGAGGTTACCCATAATGGAACCCACATTAAGGCAGCAGATGATTTAAAACGTACAATGAACACTGTAATCATGTCATTGATTCCTTGTTTAATATTTGGTATGTTCAACGCAGGTTATCAACATCACCTCGCGATTGGAGATGTAAAACCTGTGGAAGGCTTTTTTAGCGGTGATTTTTGGAGCTTAGCAAATCTTTGGATTGGAGCTGCTAAAATTTTACCATTAGTAATTGTTTCTTATGGTGTAGGGTTATTGGTTGAATTTATATTCGCTGTAATCAAAGGACACGAAGTAGAAGAAGGTTATTTAGTAACTGGAATGTTAGTCCCATTAATTGTGCCAGTTGATTTGCCTCTTTGGATGCTTGCAGTTGCAGTTGTATTTGGAGTTGTGATAGGAAAGGAAGTTTTCGGTGGTACAGGAATGAATATATTAAATCCGGCGTTAACAATTCGTGCATTTTTATTTTTCGCATATCCAACTTGGATGTCAGGAGATAAGGTATGGGTTCATGATGCAGTAAGTAGAGCAGGATCGGCTGATGCTATTTCTGGAGAAACTATTTTAGGTAGTTATGCTCAAAATTTAACACCAAGTTATTCAGTATCTGATATGTTTTTTGGGTTTATTCCGGGTTCTGTTGGAGAAACTTCAACATTCTTAATTCTATTAGGTGCAGCATTTTTAATCTTCACGAAAATTGGTAGTTGGAGAATTATTATATCAACGTTTATTGGTGCTGCGGTAATGGGGCTTATATTTAATGCGGTTGCAGATACTGGTTTAATTACAGATACTAGTAAGTTTTACGGTTTAATGAGTACAGAATGGTGGAAACATTTAATTATTGGAGGTTTAGCTTTCGGTGCGGTGTTTATGGCAACAGACCCGGTAACAGCTTCTCAAACGAATAAGGGTAAATGGATTTACGGATTCTTAATCGGATTTATTTCTATTATGATTCGTGTATTCAACCCAGCTTACCCAGAAGGAGTGTTCTTAGCAATCTTGTTAATGAACGTATTTGCTCCGACAATCGATCATTACGTAGTTCAAGGTAATGTAAAGAAGAGATTAAAACGTTTAAAAGCTAAAACTGCCTAGTTATGAGTAAAAAGACAGATAGTAATGGATATACGCTAATATTCGCAATAGGAATGGTATTAGTGGTAGGGGCGTTATTAGCTTTTACAGCGTCGTCTCTTAAGCCTATGATTAATGCAAACAAGCGTGTTGAAAAGCAACAAAATATCTTGTATGCAATGGGCGTAAATGAAAATGATGAAACAAGTGCAGTTTTTATCTCTAAGGATAAAGTGGCTGAAGCATTTTCTCAGAATATTAAAAAGCAAATTGTTATCGAAGGTTCAAACGTGACTGAAGATGAAAAAGCTTTTTTAATTGATGTTAAAAAAGAACAGGCATTAGCAAAAGATGGTAAAACAAGAAAATTACCTTTATTTATTGGAGAAAAAGATGGTAAAACTTTTTACATAGCTCCAATTAGAGGTAAGGGGCTTTGGGATGCTATTTGGGGATACGTTGCCATGGATAAAAACATGGTGGTTAAAGGAGTATTCTTTGATCATAAAGGGGAAACTCCTGGTTTAGGAGCTAACATCAAGCAACGTTTCTTTATGGACGATTTCACAGGTGAAGATTTAATGAGCAATGGTGTATTCAAAGGAATAGCTGTTTCTAAATCAAATGCTGATCCTAAGAATGAAGATAAAAATGATAACGAAGTTGATGCAATTGCTGGAGCAACTATTACTGGTGACGGTGTAGCTGCAATGATTAAATCAGAGTTAGCATTATATGTACCTTACTTTAAAACATTAAAATAGTTATGGGATTATTATCAAAAAAAGATATAGCGTTAATAAAAGACCCATTAGCGGATAACAACCCAATTACAATTCAGGTATTAGGTATATGTTCTGCTTTGGCAATTACGGCAGAATTAAAGGCGTCAATCGTAATGTCTATTTCTGTATTGTTTGTACTTGGAGTAGGAAATGTGGTAATTTCTTTAATGAGAAATATCATTCCTTCAAAAATTAGAATTATTGTACAGTTAATCGTAGTAGCAGCTTTAGTAATTATCGTTGATCAAGTACTAAAAGCTTTTGCGTACGAGTTGAGTAAAACACTATCGGTTTTCGTAGGGTTAATTATTACAAACTGTATTATTATGGGACGTTTTGAGGCATTTGCTCTAGGAAATGGTCCTTGGAAATCATTTTTAGATGGAATAGGAAACGCTTTAGGATATGCAGTAATATTAATTATTGTAGGATTCTTTAGAGAATTATTAGGTTCTGGTACGTTATTAGGGTTTAAAGTGTTAGGTGATCCAATCGAAAAAACTGGATTATATTCTTTAGGATACGAAAATAATGGGTTCATGTTACTTTCTCCAATGGCATTAATTGTAGTTGGAATTATAATTTGGATACAGCGTAGTAGAAATAAAGCATTAATTGAAGATTAAAATAGTAATGAGGTGTTAGAACAAGAATTGAGTCTTATAAATCGTATACAAACTCAATACTAACTACTCAATACTCAATACTATAAAAATATGGAACATTTAGAATTATTTTTCAAGTCGATATTCATAGATAACATGGTATTCGCAACCTTTTTAGGAATGTGTTCTTACCTTGCTGTATCTAAAAAAGTATCTACGGCTGTTGGTTTAGGTGCTGCGGTAATTTTCGTACTAGCAGTAACGGTGCCTGTAAACTGGCTGTTAGATCAATATATATTAAAGCCAGGAGCATTGGTTTGGTTAGGGGGCGAGTATGCTGATTATGACTTAAGTTTCTTATCATTTATCATGTTTATTGCAACGATTGCAACCATGGTACAATTAGTAGAAATTATAGTTGAAAAATTCGCACCTGCCTTATATAACTCACTAGGTATTTTTTTACCATTAATCGCAGTAAACTGTGCGATTTTAGGAGGGTCATTATTCATGCAATCTCGTGAAATTCCAACTTTAGGACTTTCATTGGTGTATGGTATTGGTTCTGGTATCGGTTGGTTCTTAGCAATTTTGGCGATTGCTGCTATCCGTGAGAAGATTCGTTATTCTCAAATACCACCTGCTTTAAGAGGTTTAGGAATTACTTTCATTACTACTGGTCTTATGGCTATTGGTTTTATGAGTTTTGGAGGAATGCTTACTGGAGGAGATGATGCTGCTAGTAAGAAAGAAAAAAGTGCAGCTACTGAAGTTATTGAAACTGTAAAAGAAGATGTAGTGGAGATGGAGCCAGTTGATAAAAAGGAAGAGGCTAAAATAGCTTCAAAAGAATTAGCTAATAACACAAAATAAATAACAGAATAATGATAGCATTAGCAGCAAGTACAGGAGGAACAGTACTAATTACAGTTGTAGCATTCTTGGCATTAACACTGTTATTAGTTGCTTTATTACTATTTGTAAAGCAAAAGTTAGCACCATCAGGTCCTGTAAAAATTACAGTAAATGGAGATAAGGTAATAGAAGTGCCATCAGGTGGTACGTTGTTATCAACTTTAGGGAATGAAAAAATATTTTTACCATCTGCATGTGGTGGTGGTGGGTCATGTATTCAATGTGAATGTCACGTTCATGAAGGTGGTGGTGAGGCACTACCTACAGAAACGCCGCATTTTACAAGAAAAGAACTACAGCATGGAGTTCGTCTGGCATGCCAGGTAAAGGTCAAACAAGATATGGATATTTCCATTCCAGAAGAGATTTTTGGAATTAAGAAATGGGAAGCGGTTGTTGTACGTAACTACAACGTAGCTTCTTTCATTAAAGAGTTTGTAGTTGAAATCCCCGAGGATATGAACTATAAAGCTGGAGGGTATATCCAAATTGAAATTCCTAAGTGTGAAGTAAAATTCGCTGATATGGATATCACTGCACATCCAGAAGAACATGAAACTCCAGATAAATTTAAAATGGAGTGGGATAAGTTTGGGTTATGGCCGTTAGTAATGAAGAATGATGAACTCGTAGAAAGAGCATATTCTATGGCTTCTTATCCAGCTGAAGGTAGAGAAATCATGTTAAATGTTCGTATTGCTACACCGCCATGGGATAGAGCTAAAAATGGATGGATGGATGTAAATCCAGGAATTGCTTCTTCCTATGTATTCTCACGAAAGAAAGGGGATAAAGTAACAATTTCTGGACCTTATGGAGAATTCTTTATCAATGAATCTGAGGCAGAGATGTTATATGTTGGTGGAGGAGCTGGAATGGCACCAATGCGTTCTCACTTATACCACTTATTCAAAACATTAAAAACTGGTAGAAAAGTTTCTTACTGGTACGGAGGTCGTTCTAAACGTGAGTTATTCTACTTGGAACACTTCTGGGCGTTAGAGAAGGAATTCCCTAACTTTAAATTCCACATCGCATTATCTGAACCGTTAGAGGAAGATAATTGGAAAGTAAAAGAAAATATTGATGCTGAAGGTGATGGATTCGTTGGGTTTGTTCATAACTGTGTTATTGAGCAATACTTGAGCAAACATGATGCTCCTGAAGATATTGAGCTTTACTTCTGTGGACCACCATTAATGAATAAAGCCGTTCAAAAAATGGGAGAAGATTTTGGTATACCAGATGAAAACATTCGTTTCGACGATTTCGGAGGATAAAATCTCACTAAATAGTATGAAAAGCCGATGCAATAATTGTATCGGCTTTTTTTGCAATTATTATAAGTATAACTACTAGGAAATGTTTAGTTAGTATTAATAGAGGTAATTTGGGGCTTTTGAAATATTAAGCCAAACTAATAAATAGATCAAAGTATTTAAATCTGATCTATTCGAAAGGGGACTACCACATATTCTTTCAAATATCTTGGGTTATTCGTTTAGTGGGGGTAAAAACTAATATACATGAACTGCCCAAACTGTCAATCTCAATATCTGAGAAGAGAAAAGAGAATTGTGCTTCAACGACTCATAATTTCGAGTAAAAAGTATAAGTGTTTTAATTATAGATCAACATTTTTACACATGGTAATCATAAAATAGAAACTTTCTTTATCTAAAAAATAGAAACCGTACCTTTGTACAAATTTTAATTGAATGGTTTCTTTTCAAGATTTAGACTTATCGAATCCATTGCGTAATGCAATAGAAGAGCTCGAATTAGTGCATCCAACACCAATCCAGCAACAAGCGTTTCCAGTAGTGCGTTCTGGGAAGGATATAGTAGGTATTGCACAAACAGGTACGGGAAAAACTTTTGCTTATCTTTTACCAATTTTAAGAGATTTAAAATTCTCAAAACAACAACATCCTAGAGTTTTAATTTTAGTACCAACAAGAGAATTGGTTGTTCAGGTTGTTGAAGAAATCGAAAAATTAGCAAAGTACATCACGCTACGTGTTATTGGAGTTTATGGAGGGGTTAATTTGAACCGACATAAGGAAGCGGTAGCCCTGGGTGCTGATGTTTTGGTAGCAACTCCTGGCCGTTTATATGATTTGGCATTGAGTAATGTGCTTAAATTAAAATCGATACAAAAGTTGGTAATAGATGAGGTTGATGTAATGCTTGATTTGGGCTTTCGTTTCCAATTACTTAATATCTTTGATTTACTGCCTCAGAGAAGGCAAAATATAATGTTTTCTGCTACTATGACTGAAGATGTTGAGACTTTGATTGATGATTATTTTATAGCGCCTAAAAAGATTGCAATTGCGGTTAGCGGTACTCCTCTTGAGAATATCGATCAAACTGCTTATAATGTGCCGAACTTTTACACGAAAATGAACTTGTTGAATGATTTATTATTTGATAAATCTGATTTTAGTAAAGTATTGGTATTCGCTCCTAATAAGAGAAATGCTGATAGGATTTTTAACCTAATAGAAGAGGAGTTTCCAGGTCAAGTATGCGTAATTCACTCGAATAAAACTCAAAACTATCGTTTACGATCGATTGAGGAATTCAATAGTGGAAATCATCGAATTTTAATTGCTACTGATGTTATTGCAAGAGGTTTAGATTTGCATGAAATTTCGCATGTTGTCAATTTTAACCCTACGCAGTATCCAGAAAATTATATGCATAGAATTGGTAGAACGGGTAGGGCGGAGAAAAAAGGAAAATCAATTTTATTCACAACAGAAAAAGAACAAGAAGCTAAGAGACGTATTGAGGAATTGATGAATTTTGAAATACCTTTGATTGATATTCCTGAGAATGTAGAAATTTCAAAGCAGTTAACTGAAGAGGAACGACCGAAAGAAGATAGACAACAGTCTGCAAATAGAACTTCGCAAGAGTATATTCCAGGAGAGGCATTTCACGAAAAAAAGGCTAAAAATAAAAAAGTAAATCTAGGAGGAACATATCGTAGAGAGATTGCTAAGAAGTATAAAAAGCCTAAAACTAGAGGAGATAAGAATTTCAATAAACGAAATAAGAAGAAAAAATAATGAGACAACTTACCGAGCAGGAGTTGCATAACCTTGGAATGAACATAGTCGGCAAAGAATTAGAAAGATTAGGGTATGAATTTGTCGCAGTAAATAGTACTTTAAAAAAACATCCACAATTTGTTTTATTCAAAAAAGGAGAGCCCACTATTTTTGTTTTGGTTAAAGTTTCAAAGAATATACAAAATCCTCAAGAATATGATCGGTTATGGATGGAAACTTTTAAGGAGCATGCTAAAAAGCAAAATGCAAAAGTTTGGTTTGCTGGTGTTGGTGTTGCGAATTCTCAAAGTGTTGATCTACCGGTGTTTAAGGATGCTCCATATTACCTTTCTTTTGATGGTTTCATAAAAATTTTATAAATTTTCATACTATTAGATACTACTTTATTGATGTCTATGACTAAAAGAATACCATTTATGTGCAATTCTGATCAAAAGATACATAAAGTTAAAAAGTAGTGTTATTTACAAGAGTTATATAGTAATTTTGCTCCCGGGAAATTTAATATACAAATCATGGGAAAAAAATTATTCAAGGGGATTCAAAATCTTTTTAAAAGTGCTTCAGCAATTTTAGCAGAATTCGGTAAAGGAGCCGGATACGCTATTAATCATTAGTAGCTTACAAAGATTTTGAAGGAAAACACTCGTTAAATTATGACGAGTGTTTTTTTTTATTATTAAAATAACGCCTAAGACAAACAATTATTGTATTTCTTTTATAAAATATTTATTAGAGCTTTCACCTTAAGCCTAGGAGAATCATAAATCAATTGCTTTTCATAAAAATTAATTTTATTATTGATCCATTTGGTTATTTGGTGCTACTAAATTTATCAATAACATCTAATATTGATGTTATTTTTAATAATAGATTCTAGTATATGATTTATTATATATCGTAAGTTCATTTAATGCGCTTCAAGCCAGTTTTGACCTAACCCGATTTCAACATCAAGAGGAACAGAAAGTTTAAAGGCATTTTCCATTTCTTCCTTAATAATTGGTTTTATATTTTTTAATTCGTCTTTATGAGCATCAAAAACCAATTCATCGTGTACTTGAAGTAACATCTTTGATTTGAAGTTTTCGGCATTAAATCGCTTATGAATATTGATCATTGCTAATTTAATAATATCTGCAGCACTCCCTTGAATAGGAGCATTTACAGCATTTCTTTCTGCAGCTCCTCGAACAATAGCATTACGAGAGTTAATATCTTTTAAATAGCGTCTTCTATTTAATACGGTTTCTACATAGCCATTTTCTCTTGCAAAATCAACTTGCTTCGAAATATAATTCCTAAGTTTTGGATAGGTTTCATAATAAGCTTCAATCAATGCTTTTGCCTCTTTTCTGTCCAAACTTGTTTGATTGCTTAATCCAAAAGCAGAAACCCCATAAATAATACCGAAGTTTACTGTTTTAGCGTTGCTTCTTTGTTGACGAGTAACTTCTTCAATCGGAACTTTAAATACTTTTGAAGCCGTTGAAGCGTGAATATCTTCTCCGTTTTTAAAAGCTTCAATCATGGTTTCTTCCTCACTTAAAGCGGCAATAATTCTTAACTCTATCTGGCTATAATCCGCAGCAAGGAGTACATAATCATTATTTTTTGGAATAAAAGCTTTTCTAATTTCCTGACCTCTTTTGGTTCTAATAGGTATGTTCTGTAAGTTCGGATTATTAGAACTTAATCTTCCTGTAGCGGCTACAGCTTGCGCATAAACTGTATGTACTCGGCCAGTTTTCGAATTCACTTCTTCAGGTAGGGCATCAACGTAAGTACTCTGTAGTTTTTTATATTGACGGTATAACAAAATATCAGCAACAATTTTGTGATCGTTGGCTAGATAAGATAACACATCTTCCGCAGTCGAATATTGTCCTGTTTTAGTTTTTTTAGGCTTGTCTACCAACTTTAGTTTTTCAAAAAGAATAGGACCAAGTTGTTTTGGTGAGGCAATATTGAATTCCTCCCCAGCTTGTTCATAAATACGTTGTTCTAAGTCTATAATATCAGTCGAAAGTTCGCCAGATAATGACTTTAAGAATTCAGTATTTAAGTTAATACCTTCAATTTCCATTGCTGTTAAAACAGATACTATTGGTGTTTCGACATCTTGAAACAGTTTAGTTACATTCCCACTCTCAAGTTCTTTGGTGAAATGCTCTTTTAGTTGTAGGGTAATATCGGCATCCTCAACAGCATATTCACTTTGTCTATCTAAAGCAATATCGCGCATTGAAAGCTGGTTCTTACCTTTTTTACCTATAAGCTCAGTAATGGAAACCGGCTGATAGTTTAGGTAGGTTTCTGCAAGAATATCCATGTTGTGCCTCATATCAGGATTTATTAGATAATGAGCGATCATCGTATCAAACAAATTCCCTTTTACGTTAATATTGTAGTTGGAAAGAACTTTAATATCGTATTTAATATTGTGGCCTATTTTTTCGATATTTTCATTTTCAAAGAAAGGAATAAATTCATTAATAACGTCTTGTGCTTCCTCTTGATTTTCGGGGAGTACTAAGTAGTAGCCTTTTCCAATTTCCCAAGAAAATGCAATTCCAACAAGCTCAACCTCTAGGGCTTTTAAGCCCGTTGTTTCTGTATCAAAACAAACAGAAGTTTGTTGAAGTAATTTATTTAAAAGTAACTTTCTACTTAAAGGAGTATTAATTACTTGATATAAGTGATTGGTATTGTTGATAGTTCTATATCCATTCATATTATCTTCATCGGTTGAAGTGGTATTACCACTTCCAGGAGCAGCAAATAAATCAAATTGCTGTGCATTAGCATTCGAAGAAGTCTTATTTGAATTGTTGGATGTTGAATCTGGATCAGAAATGGAGAAAGTTTTTTTAAAGCTATCTGCCATTCTTCTAAACTCTAAATCATCGAAAATTTTAATGGTTTTTTGAATGTCTGGCTGTTCAAAAACGAGCTTATCTTCTTCTAATTCCACAGGAACATCTAACATGATCGTGGCTAGCTTTTTAGATAATAAACCGAGTTCTTTGTTAGCTTCCACTTTCTCTTTCATTTTACCTTTTAGTTCGTGAGTGTTCTCAAATAAACCTTCCATACTTCCATAAGCAGCAAGAAATTTCTTCGCTGTTTTCTCACCAACACCAGGTAGCCCAGGGATATTGTCTACGGAGTCCCCCATCATCCCTAAGAAGTCTATTACTTGTTCAGGTTTTTCTACTTCGAATTTAGCTTTTACTTCCTCGACACCCCACTTTTCATATCCGTTGCCCATTCTTGGAGGGCGAAACATGAAAATGTGCTCAGAAACTAATTGCGCATAATCTTTATCAGGAGTAACCATATATGTTTCTAATCCTGCTTGCTCAGCTTTTTTGGCTAAAGTTCCAATAATATCATCAGCTTCAAATCCTTCTTTAACAATAACAGGAATATTCATAGCTTCTAATATGTTTTCTATGTAGGGTACAGCAATTTTAATAGCTTCCGGAGTCTCTAACCTATTTGCTTTGTAGTCAGGAAAGACGTTTACTCTATCAACACTACCGCCTTTATCAAAACATACGGCTAAATAGTCTGGTTTTTCTCGTTTAATAACATCGAGTAAAGAATTGGTAAAACCTAATATAGCAGAGGTGTCAAGCCCTTTTGAGTTAATTCTTGGGTTTTTAATAAATGCATAATAACCTCTAAATATTAAAGCATAAGCGTCTAGTAAAAAAAGTCGTTTCCTGTTTGCCATTTTCTGTAAAATCTATTGATTTGTTAAGAGTGTTAATTTAAAGTATCCTTATGTAGAATCGCAGTTTGTAAAACTACAAAACTTTAACAAGAAGTTAAAAACTGATTTTTTTTAATAAATGTATCTTTACGAGATATTTAAAACAAATTTATGTTACGCTGGTTAATTCCTCTGATAATATTCTCTGCTTTTATTATTGTTTTTGAAGTTTACGCATTTCAAGCTATAAAAATAGTATCAAAAAATAAAGTTTTTCGATATTCGTGGTTATTACTTGGAGGCATAGCTTATGTCAATTTCTTTTATGTCATATTTCGATATGATAGAAGTGCTGGTCAAACAAGAGAGTTTCAGTGGGCTGTTGGTTTACTTTTACTAGTACTCTTGCCAAAATTGATTGTTTTAGTTTTTATGCTAGGAGAAGATATTTTTAGGTATATTCAGAAAGGGTTTACTTATTTTTCTAATGGAGAAACAAAAAGCTTAGTAAGTAGAAGAAAATTTATTTCCCAGCTAGCATTAGGTTTAGCTTCAATTCCTTTTGCGGGTATTTTATATGGTATTTTTAAGGGAAAGTATAATTATAAAGTCATAAAGTATCAGTTGAATTTTGATGATTTACCTGAAGCTTTTGATGGTTTTAAAATTACCCAAATTACAGATATTCATTCTGGAAGCTTTGACAATAATCAGAAAATCGCTTATGGAATTGATTTAATTAATGAACAAAAGTCAGATATTATACTTTTTACGGGTGATATAGTTAACAATTTTGCTAGCGAAATGGATACATGGCTTTCAGCTTTTTCTAAATTAGAAGCCCCCTTTGGGAAATTTTCGATCTTAGGAAATCATGACTATGGTGATTATGCGGAATGGAAAAGTGATGAAGATAAAGCTGCTAACTTTCAGGCAATAAAAGAAATTCATCCTAAAATAGGTTTTGATTTATTACTGAATGAACATAGGTATCTTGAAAAAAATGGACAAAGAATAGCATTAGTAGGTGTTGAGAATTGGGGAAAAGGTTTTAATAAGGCAGGGGACTTGAAACAAGCTTCGAAAGGAGTAGACAAGAAAGATTTTAAGATATTGATGAGTCATGACCCAAGTCATTGGGAGTATAAGGTTAAACAAGATAAATTTAATTATCAATTAACACTTAGTGGTCATACACATGGTCTTCAGTTTGGCATTGAAATTCCAGGCCTATTTAGATGGAGCCCTTCACAATATGTTTATAAGCAATGGGCTGGTTTATATAAAGAGTTTGGAAGATATATAAATGTTAATAGAGGGTTTGGTTACCATGCATTTCCAGGGAGAGTAGGCATATGGCCTGAAATTACAGTGATAGAATTAAAAAAATCTTGAAAGTGATCGTTTTTATTAAGGATATGACTTTTAATGAAAATAAAAATTTGTACTTTTAAGGTTTTTACAGTAAAAATTTGTTTTTATGACAAAATTTGGAGATATTATAGGAATTGATAAACCTGTTTTAATTGATTTTTATGCAGACTGGAGTGATTCTGAGCCAAGTCTTCAAACACTTCGTGATGTCGCAGCTGCTCTAGGAGATAAAGCAAAAGTTATTAAAATAGATATCAGGAAAAATCAAATTTTAGCAGAAGCACTAAGGGTTAAGGGTAATCCGACCTTTATAATATATAAAAATGGTGAAATGAAATGGCGACAAACAGGAGAGCAAGATGCTAATACTCTTATTGGTTTAGTCAAACAGTTTTTCTAAATAATTCTCTCAAACTGATAGCCTCTAATACTTAATTCTTTTAGTATAATTGGAAGAGAATAGTAAATGTTTTCTTTAGCTTTTTCACTATCATGAAAAACAATGATATCTCCGTTTTTTATTTTTGTTAAGATATTCGAAACACATTCTTCTTTTGAAATATTTTTGTCAAAATCACCTGAGAGAAGACTCCACATAATCACTTTATACCCTTTTTTAATTAGGGCTGATGTCTGAGAGTTTTTGATTTTTCCATAGGGAGGTCTGAATATTTTTGGTTGAATAACATTATTAAAGTTACTTATTAATAATTCAGTTTTTAAAATATTATTTAAATAGTCCTTTTTTTTAGTTTTCCATCCATCTAAATGATTATAAGTGTGATTTCCAATACTGTGTCCGCCTTCGATTATTTTTTTGAAAATAGAAGGATGTTTTTGGATATTATCGCCTACACAAAAAAAGGTAGCTTTTGCATTGTGCTTTTTAAGTTTATCTAAAACGAATTCTGTAACTTCTGGAATAGGTCCATCATCGAAAGTAAGATAAGCTTTTTGAGTACTGGATTTAAAACACCATATATATTTAGAAAAATATTTTCTAAATATATATGGTGTCCTTAAAGGGTATAACCTCATTAGTTAAGGAATAATAGTATCAGACTCATTCTTTAAAGAAGAAGGAGCTTTATTTTCATCTGGCATTAAGTATTTGAATAAGCGCCCTATATTCACAAAGTTATTAAAAACGGTATCAGAGTATTCTTTAGTATCGTATTCAATTATTTGCATGACGATATTTCTATACATATACAATTTCGTGTCGATATTTTCAATAATAAGCTCAATGTCTGATTCTTGAAAGGTACTGTAATACTTTAGGTATTGCTGAAAAATATCAATTAAGGTTGCAGCCGTTTGTCTTGCTTTTTTAATATCACCAACTTTATAATAAAGTTCAGGGTAACCAAGAGATAAACTGAAATGTCCAAAATCCTTAATAGGCATTTTATCTAAAGACAGGTCTAAAATTTCTTTAGCTTTTAATGTGTCTTTCCTTGCTATATACTCTTCAGAGAGTCTCATTAAATTATTTCTTAATGAAATTACATTCCGTTTACTTTGTTCATCTAAATAAATTTTTCCGTCATTAATAGTTTTCCAATCCCATTTTTTTACATTCTCATACATTTTATTAGGGTCTATTCGTCCCATTTCAAACATAGACTTACCTTTATTAGGTGTTTTTATAGGTACTAATTTATAAGCCATACCATCCAGTTGCAGGTAATCTTTTAACCAAATATATTCTTCATCGGCGTTAGCCCCACCGGTAAAATAAATTGGACGTTCCCAGTTGAAATTATTCAAAATATCGAGCATTAAAATTCGATTTTTGGTAATGGCACTTTCATCAATCTCAATATCAATAAAATCAACGATTCTATCAGCATCTTTTTTTGAAACAAGACCTGTTTTCAATACATTGTCTTTATTTACTGGAATTCTAATACGATTTGTTGGATAGAATTTTTCGTGAATATTATTCTCTTCATCTATATAATAAGTTCCATCATTGTCACTTTCAATCCACCTCATGAAGTTATTAATAGATATTATGGAGTCTTTAAATCTTGGATGTTGAATATGATAGGCAACATCAAGTGTTCCGTATCTGTATTGGTCATGTGTTAATTTTGAAGGAATGGGGTCTGCATCATACGTTTTCTTTTTCATTTGGTCAATATACCAGTCTGTTTGAAAAAGACTCGTATTTACAATTTTAATATCTTTTCTAACGCCTTCAACTTGCTGCATATACCATAAAGGGAAAGTGTCATTGTCTCCAATTGTAAAGATTATTGCATTAGGATCGCAGCTTTCAAGATATGTTTGAGCATTTAATTGAGCTAAATATCTATTAGATCTGTCATGGTCATCCCAATTTTGATTTGCCATTAATAATGGAACCGTAACCAAAGATATTATTGAGACACCAAATGCAACCGTTTTATTGTTTGCATATTTTTTAAAATAATCATACAGTGCAAGCACGCCAAAACCGATCCAAATTGCAAATACATAAAATGAACCCACCACGGCATAGTCTCGCTCTCTTGGTTCAAAAGGTTTGGGGTTTGTGTAAAATATAATTGCAAAACCAGTAAACGCAAAAAACAGCGCTAGTGTATATAAGCTTTTTTGATCTCTACCTGCTTGATATAATAATCCAATAAGACCTAAAATTAATGGCAGGAAAAAATAAGTGTTTCTACCTTTATTATTCTTAATATCTTCAGGTAAGTTTTGTTGAGAGCCTAAGCGCATCTCGTCTATAAAGTCAATACCGCTTAACCAGTTTCCGTTTTCTATATCTAGATGTCCTTGAATATCGTTCTGTCTACCTACAAAGTTCCACATAAAATAACGACCATACATATATCCAAACTGAAAGTCAATCATAAACTTTATATTCTCTCCAAAAGTTGGTCTTCTTGTACTTTTTAATGGTATTCCAGCAATTTTCTTATAGTGTTCTTGAGACCCAGGGTCTACCATTCTAGGAATGAACCCTTTATGTTTGTCGGAGTAGTTGGGTAAGACATTTTTATATTTGTTAACAATTACATATTTACCATTTTTTTGTTCATATTTTGGTTTTTCGTCTCTAGTAGGAGTATTTGGATCTCGTTCCTGTTTGTAAGCAAAAGAGTAGTATTTGTCGTAAAAAACATTTGCATCGCCATATTGTTCTCGTTCATAATAGGCTAGTAATTCACGTGCACTAGAGGGATTGTTTTCGTTAATAACAGTGTCAGCATTAGCTCTAATAGGTAGCATTAACCATGAAGAAAAACCGATTACAATAAATAAAACAGAAATTATTAGTGTGTTAATGGTAACTAAATTTTTTTTCCTAGTATATGAAATTGCAAAGTAAAAAAATCCAATTAAGGTAAATCCTGCAATGATAGTACCAGAGTTGTAGGGTAACCCGATTTGATTTACAAAAAATAACTCAGAGGTACTGAAGAATTTTAAAGTATATGGAAATAAAAGTTTAAAAACGAAAGCAAGAATAAGAATTGAAATAATTGTAGCAATAGCAGTAGTTTTTATAGTTATCTTAGGATAAGTTTTAAAAAAATAAAGCATAAATATTGATGGAATTACCAACAGAGATAATATATGAACTCCGAAAGAAAGTCCTACTATAAAACAAATAATAACAAGCCATTTATTTCCTCTAGGAGAGTTTATTTCGTTTTCCCATCTTAAACCTAGCCAAAAGAGTAGTGCCATTAAAAAAGAAGACATAGCATACACTTCGCCTTCTACAGCGCTGAACCAGAAACTATCAGAGAAGGCGTAGGCTAAAGAACCAACTAAACCACTTCCTAAAACAGCATAAGCTTCGTTAACTTCTAATTTGCCATTCTTTTCAACAATTCTTTTTGCTAAATTCGTAATTGTCCAAAACATAAACAGAATGGTAAATGCGCTTGCTAACCCAGACATGAAATTAACCATTATTGCAAGTTGACTTGTATCTTTACTGAATATAGCAAAAAATGCGCCTAGCATTTGAAATAAAGGAGCTCCAGGAGGATGTCCAACTTCTAAATTAACGGATGTAGAAATGTATTCTCCGCAATCCCAAGAACTAACAGTAGGCTCTAACGTAAGCGTATAAGTGATTAAAGCTACGATAAATGAAACCCAGCCTAAAATAATATTCCACTTTTTGTAGTTGAATTTGTTCATATTAATTTTAATAAGTTGTTGCGAATGTACTAATAACTAGCGTTTTTTATTGAAAGCAAAAATATAATTTTGATTTTTTTATTAGAATAAATTTCTGTTAAAAGAAATTATTAAAAAAATTTGTCAAAATAAATTTCTACCTTATATTTGCACCCGCAATAAGTAATTGGCCTATGGTGTAATGGTAACACACCGGTTTTTGGTACCGATATTCAAGGTTCGAGTCCTTGTAGGCCAACAAAAAGCTTTAGTTATATCTAGTTTGTGAAATTTAAACTAAAGTTTTATATTTGTAAAGCTATATTGGCCTATGGTGTAATGGTAACACACCGGTTTTTGGTACCGATATTCAAGGTTCGAGTCCTTGTAGGCCAACAAAAGTTCTGATAATTAATATCAGAACTTTTTTGTTAATTTAACTTTTCTTTGAGAGCTTCAATTACTTTTCTATTATTTCCGATGTATATATCATTATCGACAATAAACACAGGTCGTTTTAAAAATGTATATTCTTTTAAAATGTGGTTTTTATAATCTATTTCAGATAGGTTTGGTTGTTTGCTCTTTAGGTCCTTGTAGAGTTTAGCTCGTTTGTTAAATAACGCTTCATAGCTATTGCTATAGGAGTGCATTTGCTCTAACTGATCTATTTTAATAGGATCGGTTTTTATTTCTTGTTTTTCGAAACCTTCGATATTTACCTCTTTCAAAATTTTTCTGCAGGTGTCACAGCTTTTTAAAAAATAAACTTTCTTCATGTATGTATACGAATGATAATAATATATTTGGGCTAAAATAATCAGAAAAATGAATGTACAGTTTGATGTGTTGAAAAAATCAAGGGAAATAGTTGTTAACATGATAGATGGTTTAACTATGGATCAATTACATTTGGTGCCGAAAGGATTTAATAATAATATTGCCTGGAATGTGGCTCATTTAGTTGTTACACAGCAATTACTTCATTATAAATTATCAGGTTTACCATGTTTAATTCCTGATGAATTAATTGATAGTCACCGAAAAGGAACAAGGCCAAGTAAATGTTTTTCTCAAGAGGAATTTCAAGAAGTTAAGGAGTTGTTAATGGGGTTACCGGATACATTGAGAGAAGATTACAGAGCTGGTATCTTTAACGGCTATGAGGAGTATGAAACTAGTACAGGGTATGTGTTACGTTCTCTTGAGCATGCAATTACTTTTAATAATCTTCATGAAGGTATACATTTAGGAGTCGTGATGGCTATGAAAAAATTAGTTTAACTTTTGTAGATTTGTTAAGTATAATAGCCCTGTTTATTAATGTTAATGAGTAGTAAGAATTTACTCTTTATAATTAAACTATTAGGTAGAATTAGGTCAATAAAAAAGAAAAATAATGAAATTTAATACAAAAACTATCCATGGTGGACAAAAGCATGAGGAGGCGACAGGAGCCGTAATGCCTCCTATTTTTCAAACATCTACTTATGCTCAGTCCAGCCCTGGTATCCATAAGGGATACGAATATTCAAGAGCTGCAAATCCTACTAGGACAGCTTTGGAAAATGCGTTTGCATCCATTGAAAATGGAACACATGGTTTTGCTTTTTCGTCTGGGCTATCAGCGATAGATTGTGTTCTTCGTCTTTTAAAGCCTGGAGATGAGGTTGTTGCTGGTGATGACTTGTATGGAGGAACTTACAGGATGTTTACAAAGCTGTTTAGTCAATATGGACTTAAATTTCAGTTTGTAGATATGAATAATGTCACAAATGTAACAAACGTGATAAATGAAAAAACTAAATTAATTTGGTTAGAAACTCCTACGAATCCTTTGATGAAAATTGCAGATATAGCTGGAATAACGACTGCTGTAAAGGAAGTAAATAGTGCTATATTAATTGCTGTGGATAATACTTTTGCTACTCCTTATTTGCAGCGTCCTTTGGATTTGGGGGCAGACATAGTAATGCATTCGGCAACAAAGTATTTAGGGGGGCATTCAGATTTGGTTATGGGGGCTTTAATGGTTAAAAATAGTAAATTGGCAGAAGAACTTCATTTTATCCAGTTTGCAGGAGGAGCTGTTGCATCACCAATGGATTCATTTTTAGCATTACGCGGTATCAAAACATTGCATATTCGAATGCAAAGACATTGTGAAAATGGTAAGGCAATTGCTGCTTATCTTGCAAAGCACCCACAAGTTTTGAAAGTTTATTATCCAGGTCTTGAAAATCACTCAAACCATTTAATAGCAAAGAAACAAATGGATGATTTTGGAGGTATGGTATCTTTTATATTAAAAGATGAAAGTAAAGAGGCAGCTTTTAAGTTTTTAGAGAATACAAAAGTTTTTACACTTGCAGAGTCGCTCGGAGGTGTTGAAAGCCTTGTAAATCATCCTAGTTCAATGACACATGCATCAATCCCAAAAGAAACGAGAGAGAAGATTGGTATTACTGATTCTTTAATTCGTTTGAGTGTAGGAATAGAAGATATTAGTGATCTTATTTCTGACATAGAACAAGCATTAATTTAGTCATAAAAATTATTTAAAATAAAAGGCATGTGTATAGCATGTCTTTTTTTATTGCAACTAACTTGCTGTATTGAAAAAAATACACTATATTGCAACCGTGTTGCGATTTTTGCAACTGTTTAATTTAATATTTTTTAAGAGACAATTTACCTCATTAATTAGCTTTGTTTGGGTTTAAAGTTATTAAATTCTATTGTCTTCAATAGGTGCCGATTTTTTCGGCACCTATTTTATATATTAAGAAAATAGAATTATTATTTTTGTTATATTACTTTTGAAGATATAAACGATAAAAATGACAGGTATGAGGAAAACAACTTCGTTATTAGCAATTAGAGACTATTTGGAAAGTAAAAGCGTTGCAATAAGTGCTGTTGAACTCGTAGATCATTTTTCCGGTAGTTTTAATAAAACAACGATATACCGCGTATTAGCTCGTTTGGAAAATGAAGGTGAAGTCCATTCAGTTATAGGAAATGATGCAAATACCTATTATGCTACGTGTAGTTCAAAATGTAGTAAAGAGCACCATGATCATAACCACATTCATAGGCAATGTAGAAAATGTGGAGAATTATCTTGCACAATGGTTGAAATGCATTCGCCTAATAATGATGATTTTGAAGTAGAGGAATTAAGGGTTTTACTTGTTGGAATTTGTAAAAAGTGTCAGTCAGTTGAAAAAAATGAATAGATAGATATTTTTTTAAGAGTAGTTAAATTGGAATTCTTAATTTTCACACATAAGGGTATATATTATTTAGTTCAAACATAGCATCTGTTTTCTTCATAGCTATAAGTTTTCATTTCGCTGGAAATTTCATTTTGATTTTATCCACAATCGTTTGAGCTAATTTTTCTTTGCTTTCTTTGGTCCATCCAGCTACATGAGGAGAGAGTATAACTTTTTCAGAATTTATTAGATAATTAAATGACTTAGGTGGTTCTGTTGTAAATAATTTTTCAAATGATTTTTTTTCATATTCAAGCACATCTAAGCCAGCACCTAAAATTTTTCCATTTTTTAATGCTCTGACCAAATCAGATGTCACCACAGTAGTTCCTCTGGCTGTATTTAATAGCCAGAATGAATTTTGAAACCTGTTAATAAAGCGGGTATTGATCATGTTTATACTTAATTTATTCTGTGGAGTATGTAGACTCACAATTTCGACTTTTTCCTGAAACTCTTTAAGGCTTACTTGGGTACAATTTTCGTCACCCACATCATCTTTTATATCATAACATAAAATGTTTACATCAAAACCTTTGAGTTTCTTTGCGAAAGCTTTCCCCATATTACCATAACCAATGATACCAATAGTTTTTCCATTAAGTTCAATTCCTCTATTTTCTTCCCGCAACCATTTACCTTGTCTTATTTCTTTATCAGCTTTATTTAGCTTGTTGAATAAAGAGAGTAACATTCCTAAGGTATGCTCACCTACAGCATTTCGATTACCTTCTGGTGCCGAAATAAGATGAATATCTTTAGCTATAGCATAATTACAATCAATATTTTCCAAACCAGCTCCAACGCGACCAATAAATTTTAGGTTAGTTGCTTTATCAATAAATGACGAGTCGATGGTGAATCTGCTTCGGATTATAATGCCATCATATTGATATATCTTACTTTCTATTTCTTCTTTGGTTGAAACATAATCTTCATCATTTATATATCCTAGCTGATTCAATTGATCAATGAGAATTGGATGATTAGTATCTAAATGCATTATTCTCATATTTTATTTATATTTAACTAATTGTAAAAGTATTAATACTGTTCTTTTTCGTTAGGAAAATCTTTAGATTTAACATCGTGTATATATTCTTGAAATGCCTTTGTCATTTCCGAATATAAGTCTAAATAACGTCTTAAAAATCTTGGACTAAATTCATGTGTCATTCCTATCATATCGTGTGTTACTAATACTTGACCATCGACACCACCCCCAGCACCGATTCCAATAACGGGTATGGATAAACTCTCAGCTACTTCTTGAGCTAACTTTGCGGGTACTTTTTCTAAAACAAGAGCAAAACACCCCAGTTTTTCAAGTAATTTAGCATCTTCTTTCAGTTTCTCCGCCTCAGTATTTTCTTTTGCTCGTACAGTATAGGTTCCAAACTTATAGATTGATTGAGGTGTTAAACCTAAATGTCCCATAACAGGTATTCCAGCAGTTAATATTCGAGAAATTGATTCTGAAATTTCACTCCCTCCTTCTAGTTTTACAGCATGACCTCCAGATTCTTTCATTATTCTTATTGCCGATTCGAGTGCATTTTTAGAATTACCTTGGTAAGTTCCAAAAGGAAGATCAACAATCACTAGCGATCTATCAATTCCTCTAACGACTGAGCTAGCATGATAAATCATTTGATCAAGTGTTATAGGCAAAGTAGTTTCATGTCCAGCCATAACGTTAGAAGCAGAATCTCCTACTAGAATTACGTCAATTCCTGCTCCATCAACAATTTTAGCCATGGTATAGTCATATGCAGTAAGCATAGATATTTTCTCCTTATTAGCTTTCATTTCAACTAATGACTTGACAGTCACTCTTTTGTATTGCTTTTTTGCTACTGACATATCATATATCTATTTGTGTCATGTAAAAATAGTAATTTAATAAGATTAATGTATCGTTAATCTTCTGTTAATTAATTTTCTTAATTGTCCATAATGAATAGTTTTACTACTTTTTAAATCAGTATAGAATTATTTGTTTTATTTGATTGTCATTTAATTAAAAAAATAGTTAATTAAAAAGATTTTTTAAGGCTGACAAAGGGTTGAAAATTTTAATAAAAGTTTTATTCATTACAATGATCAAAGCTGTTATCATTATATTTTCACATCCTATATTTTTAAAATCATGTTAATTTTTGATAAAACTATACTGAGTTACCTACAAAGTAGATGTTATTTGCAATTCATAAAAAATAGCCGTAAAGGATTTTATGTTGTCAGTGTTAATGCATACATTATTAAATAATATTTAGTGTATATTTGAAATGAAAAACCCAAAAAAGTGAGAAATAGTTTGTTGCCCGATAAGTGGGTTGATAATTATGCTGATTATTTATTTAATTATGCTGTAGTTAGAGTTAATAATGAAATGTTAGCGAAAGATTTAGTTCAAGAAACCTTTTTTGCGGGTCTAAAATCAGCAAAAAATTTTGAAGGAAAATCAAGTGAAAGGACTTGGCTTATTTCTATTTTGAAGAGAAAGGTCATTGATTACTATAGAAAAATTAATTCACGAAAAGGTCAAGCTGAAATAAAAATGAATTTCTACGGGTCTGGTAATAAGGAAGGTGACTGGATAGAGGAGCGAGTTCCTCAATCTTGGAATAATGAAGCAGAGCGTAGTATAGAAAATCAAGAGCTTAAAGAACAAATAGATAAATGTATTGATAGTCTGCCAGAAAAGTATGCTATGGTTTTTAAAATGAAAACGATACGTGAATTTGAAACTGAAGAGATTTGTAAGGAGTTAGAAATTACACCGTCCAATCTATGGGTTATTATACACAGAGCGAGAACACAATTAAGGGGATGTTTAGAAAAGAATTGGTTTAATATTTAAGGTTTATGTTTATTAAGTTTAAAATATCTTGTGATGAGGCAACAACAATTTGTGATAAATCACAATATGGTGAGGCATCCCGGAAGGAAATTATAAAGCTAAAATTACATTTCTTATTTTGTAAATTGTGTAGGCTATATTCTAAGCAAAACAGCTTTTTATCACTATTCTATAAGGAAAAAGCAAAAAACTGTAGCTCACAAAAATATACATTGACTAATGAAGATAAATTAGCTCTTAAAGAAAAAATTAAAAACATAAAATGATTTTTTAGGTTTTTTTCGAAAAAACCATTTTTGATTTTTTGTTAGATTGAAACGGAATTTGTTGCTAAAATGAATTCCGTTTTTTTTAGTTTTGTATTAAAACTTAAAGATGCATTTTTTACCTGATTCAATAAATAAATACGCTATAGATCATTCTCAGAAAGAACCGTTAATTTTAAAAGAACTTACTAGAGAAACTTGGCAAAAAGTATTAAATCCAAGAATGCTAAGTGGTTCATTCCAAGGAAGAGTACTTGCTATTATTTCGAAATTAATACAGCCAACGAAAATATTGGAGATTGGTACTTATACTGGCTATTCTGCTCTTTGTCTAGCGGAAGGTTTAAAAGAAGAGGGAGTTTTGTATACGATTGATAAAAATGAGGAACTTGAAGAGTTACAAAAAAAATATTTTGATAAATCACTTTATAAGAATCAAATTAAACAATTCATTGGTAATGCAATAGAAATAATACCAAATATTAACGAGAAATTTGACATGGTTTTTATAGATGCCGATAAGTCTAATTATTTAAATTATTTTAAATTAATTATTGACAAAATGAATCCAGGAGGTATAATACTATCAGATAATGTATTATGGAGTGGGAAAGTTGTCGAAGAGGTAGATCCTAGAGATGTAGATACAAGAATCCTTTTAGAGTATAATAAATTATTGAATGAAGATGAACGCTTAGAGACTGTATTACTGCCTATTAGAGATGGATTAACTATAAGTAGAGTGAAAAAAATATAAAGCGGAAATATTTTTTATCTATTTCTCTTTATGGGGCCTGTTAATTTATCGATGTTATCTTTAACATCATTAACTTCTTTGTTAATGTCTTCTACAATATTGTTGTCTAAACCATGTTTACTTGCACTTTCATTAATCTCTCTTTTAATATCGTTTGTTGCATCTCTTACCTGACGCATCCCTTTACCTAAACCTCTAGCAATTTCAGGTAATTTATCTGCACCAAAGAACATTATTACAATTAGTAAAATTACAAATATCTCAGGGCCTCCAATAAATAAAAAAGAAATTTTCATAAAACAAAGATAGTTAAAAAGTATTAGTCTAAAAAAAAGCCAAACCCTTAGGGCTTGGCTTTTTTTAGATATATTCATAATAATTAATCTGCTAGAATAATTACTTTATTGTCCTTTATTTCAATTGTTCCTGATTTAATATTAAGTGTAAAAACTTTATCGTCAGAAGGCAATTTCTCTAAACTACCATGTAAGTCATCAAATGATAAATTATTTTGCAAATGCGTATGAATTTTGATAACACCCCTATTTAAAATAGAAACAATAGGTGCATGATTATTTAACATTTGAAATTCTCCGTTGATACCAGGTACAGTAACAGAGTCAACATCTGATGAAAATAATATAGCTTCTGGAGTAACAATTTCTAAAAACATAAATTCAATTGATTATTAATTATAATTGTTAATCAGATTATGCTTCTGCTAGCATTTTTTCTCCCGCATCAATTGCTTCTTGAATCGATCCTTTAAGGTTAAAGGCAGCTTCAGGATATTTATCCAAATCACCATTCATAATCATATTAAAACCTTTTATGGTATCTTTAATATCAACTAAAACCCCTGGTATACCAGTGAATTGCTCGGCCACGTGGAATGGTTGAGATAAGAAACGTTGAACACGACGCGCTCTGTGAACGACCAATTTATCTTCTTCAGATAATTCTTCCATACCTAGGATTGCAATGATGTCTTGTAATTCTTTATAACGTTGCAATAATTCTTTAACTCGCTGTGCACACCCGTAGTGTTCGTCTCCAAGAATTTCCGGAGTAAGAATTCTAGAAGTAGAATCTAAAGGATCTACGGCAGGGTAAATACCCAATTCTGCAATTTTACGTGATAATACAGTAGTTGCATCTAAGTGAGCGAAAGTTGTAGCAGGAGCAGGGTCTGTCAAATCATCAGCAGGTACATAAACTGCTTGAACTGAAGTAATAGATCCTTTTTTAGTAGAAGTAATACGTTCTTGCATAGCTCCCATTTCTGTTGCTAATGTTGGTTGGTAACCTACAGCAGAAGGCATACGCCCTAATAATGCAGAAACTTCAGAACCAGCTTGAGTAAAACGGAATATATTATCAACAAAGAATAATACGTCTTTACCTTGAGCTTCACCAGCACCGTCACGGAAATATTCTGCTATAGTTAATCCAGATAATGCTACTCGAGCACGAGCTCCAGGAGGTTCATTCATTTGACCAAAAACAAAAGTTGCTTTCGATTCTTTCATACCTTTCTTATCAACTTTTGAGAGATCCCATCCACCATCTTCCATAGAATGCATAAAATCGTCTCCGTACTTGATAATTCCAGATTCTAACATTTCTCTTAATAAGTCATTACCTTCACGAGTTCTTTCACCTACACCTGCGAATACTGATAAACCACCGTGACCTTTAGCGATATTATTAATCAACTCTTGTATTAGTACAGTTTTACCAACACCAGCACCACCGAATAAACCAATTTTACCTCCTTTTGCGTAAGGTTCAATTAAATCAATTACTTTAATTCCAGTGAATAAAACTTCTGTAGCAGTAGATAAGTCTTCAAATTTAGGTGCAGATCGGTGAATAGGTAAACCATTTTTACCCGTTTTAGGCAACTCACCTAACCCGTCAATAGCTTCCCCTGTTACATTAAATAAACGACCGTATATATCATTACCAATTGGCATTTGAATTGGATTGCCTGTAGAAATTACATCTTGTCCTCTTTGTAAGCCGTCAGTTGCATCCATTGAAATCGTACGAACTGTATCTTCTCCAATGTGCTGTTGAACTTCTAAAACTAAAGTAGAACCATCGGCTTTTTTTATTTCTAATGAATCATAAATTTTTGGCAGTTCAGCATTTTCTGTATTAAACTCAACATCGATAACTGGACCAATAATTTGAGAAACTTTACCTTTTATTGTAGACATTACTATTGTAATTAAAGTTATTTATTTTGTTAAGTGAGAATTAACTCATTTTTTCACGGCGCAAAGGTACTTTTTTAAAGCCAAAATTAAAAATGTTTCTGACTATTTTTAATTTCGAACACAATAAAAAAAAGCCTCGCAAACTGCGAGGCTTTTTTTTTATGATTAAATTAAAATTATTTTACAACTTTAATTTCTACACGTCTGTTTTGAGCTCTTCCATCTCTAGTTTTGTTAGAAGCAATTGGATAAGCTTCTCCAAATCCTTTAGATGATAATCTACTTGAAGAAATACCAGCTTTACCAACTAAATAGTCAACTACAGCCTTAGCTCTTCTTTCAGATAATCTTAAGTTAGAAGCTTCTCTACCTTGACTATCAGTGTGTCCTTCAATACTAAAGTTAGCTTTTGGATATTCGTTCATAATACCAGCCATTAAATCTAATTTACCTTTAACTCCAGGTCTGAAAGAAGTTCTTCCTGAATTAAAATAAATAGCTTTTGCGAAATTCTCTAATTTCTTAACCGCTTCTTCTTTAATAACAACTTCAGGACATCCGTTGTTAGAAGCAACACCTTTTACATTAGGACACTTATCGTCTTTATCTAAAACACCATCACCGTCGGTATCTGGCCAAGGACATCCATTATTAGCAGCTGGACCAGCTGTATTTGGACATTTATCTTCTTTATCCGCAATACCATCGCTATCAGCATCTGGGCATCCATTTAATGCAGCTAAACCAGCTTTGTTAGGACAAGCATCATCTTTATCTGCGATACCATCACCATCAGCGTCAGGACATCCGTTTAATGCAGCTAAACCAGCAACTTCAGGACAAGCATCATCTGAATCTTTAATACCATCATTATCAGTATCAGGACATCCGTTAAATTCTTTTAAACCAGCAACTTCTGGACAAGCATCATCTTTATCATAGATCTTATCTCCGTCAGTATCTTTTCCTCCAAATTTGAACACTAAACCGATTGAGTGTTGAAAATGATCTTGAACTTTATCTGCAAACTCTTTTTTTCCTCCCGATTGGAAGTTTAAACCTAAATTATCATTGAACCAAGTATTAAAACCAAGACCTGCATTTAATGTTCCTTCACCTAAATCACCTAAGTTAGCATATCCACCACCTAAATATACATAAGGATCGAACCAAGCAGTATCACCAAATAAATTATTTAAGTCATACTTTACGTTAGCATCGATAGCCCAATAAAGCTCATCCATATCGTCTTCAGAACGGAAAGTTTCAATTTTATTGATAGACCCTGCTAATTGTAAACTAAAACCGTCGTTTAAGTATCTGTCAACAGAAATTCTAGAAACTGAAGGAAGAATATTCCAGTCACTTGTACCAATATAGTCTTTTGCGTAATCTCCAAAATCTGAAGGGATTCTAAAGTCAACAGCATTAACTCCGAAACCAACTACCCATGGGTTGTCTGAATCCTGTGCGCTTACCGTTCCCACTGTTGCGAACGCAAACAAAGCCATCACAGCTAATTTTAATTGTTTCATTATTAAAAATTTAAATTAAAAGTTCGTTTATATATAACGCAAATGTAAGTTGTTAAAACTTATTTACAAAAACAAATCTACAAAAACTTACCAGAAAAGCAAGTTTTTTACATCAATCATCTATATAACTTTCAGTTCTTTTCCTACCTTAATAAATGCATTAACAGCCTTGTCAAGATGCTCTTTTTTATGAGCAGCAGATAGCTGAACTCTTATTCTAGCTTGTTCCTTTGGAACAACAGGGTAGAAGAAACCAATAACGTAAATATCTTCTTCTAAAAGTTTATTAGCCATTATCTGAGATAATTTCGCATCATACAACATAACCGGTACTATTGCGGCATCAGCTCCAACCAAATTAAAACCTGCGTTCTCCATTTCAGTCCTAAAATACTTTGTATTCCATTCTAGTTTATCTCTAAGTGAAGTGTCATTTGATAGTAGATCAAATACTTTTATAGAGGCTCCAACAATGGCAGGAGCTAATGAATTTGAAAATAAATAAGGACGAGACCTTTGTCGTAAAATTTCAATGATTTCTTTTTTTCCTGTAGTATATCCACCCATTGCACCACCTAAAGCTTTTCCTAATGTTCCTGTTATAATATCAATACGTCCCATTACTTTTTTTAGTTCCAATGTGCCTCTTCCTGTTTCACCTATAAAGCCAGCTGCATGACATTCATCAATCATAACCAAAGCATCATACTTATCTGCTAAATCACAGATTTTATCTAATTCAGCTACAATACCGTCCATTGAGAATACCCCATCAGTCACAATAATTTTAAACCTATGATTTTGCTTATTAGCTTGAATTAATTGTTCTTCCAGAGAAGCCATATCGTTATTTGCGTACCTGTATCGAGCAGCTTTACACAATCTAACACCGTCTATTATCGACGCATGATTTAAGCTATCTGAAATAATAGCATCTTCTTTAGTGAGTAGTGGCTCAAATACACCTCCATTAGCATCAAATGCTGCAGCGTACAATATGGTATCCTCTGTCTCATAAAAATCAGCAATTTTCTTTTCAAGTTCTTTATGGATGTCTTGTGTGCCACAAATAAAACGAACAGATGACATACCAAACCCATGTGTATCCATAGTATCTTTAGCCGCTTGTATAACCTCAGGATGATTTGATAATCCTAGATAGTTGTTAGCACAGAAGTTAATCACTTCTTGGCCTGAAGATATTTTTATAATAGCATCCTGGGATGAAGTAATAATTCTTTCAGATTTATATAGCCCCTCTTCTTTAATATTTTGAATTTCTTTTTGTAGGTGATCCTTTAATTTTCCGTACATGTTACGATGTTTTTATTAGAGTATGATGTTTGTAGAAGTCAAATTTAGGAGGTTAGACTTCTCTGACCAAAATTTCTTTTCCAATATATACCAGTAGTTTCTTTTGAATTTTAAGATTCATTTCTCCTATGGTATTTGCATATTTTAATATTTGTTGATGATGCTGTGAAGAATGTTTTCCTGTTTTATAATCAATTACGACAGCATCACTACCATTGATAACTAACCTGTCAGGAATGATAATTTGATTATCGATTGTTACTATTTCTCGTTCATTAAAGACAGTAATGTTTTTTTTGAAAAACTCTTCTAAAAGAGGATGTTTAACAATATTTATAATGATACGCTGAATTAATTTTATATTTTTTTTTTGAATAATTCCCTGATTGGTATATTCATCAATGACTTTTGTAATATCTTCTTCAGAAATTATTTTAGACATCATTTCATGAATTAGGTTTCCGTATTCAATGGCCTCTTCTTGTTTTGTATCCCATAGTTTTGAAGCACTGGCAAGCATATAAATATTATGATCTTGCCAAGGAGAAGAAATAAAACTGTCTTGGGTTTTTGTTTTATTTTCAATGTTGGTCAATTTACTTTTGCGCTGAACATCACCAAAAGCATAGTTTAATTTGTCATTATTCCAGTTGTTCGTTTTCTTTAAATAATTGATGAAAATTCCAGAGTAATAGTTTGTGTTTTCAATGTTTTTCGAAATTTTTTTATTAGTAATTATATGTAGTTGTTCAATAGGGCGCGTAAGGGCTACATAAAGAAGATTAAAATTGTCTAATTCTAGTTCTTCTCTTTGCTGTTTATAAATTTCTTTTCCTCGATTACTAATAAAGTTTAAATCTTTATTAAATGGAAGTAACAGTTCATTAAAAGGGGTGTAGTTTTTAGGTAACTGATCCAGCCAGGTTTTAGGGTTTATTTGTTGGTAAATATCCAAATCACAAGGAAAAATTACAACGGGAAATTCTAGTCCTTTTGATTTATGTATTGTCATTATTTGAACTGCACCTGCACTTTCCGGAGCCACGATACTAAGGTTTTCCTTTTTACGATCCCAATAATCTAAAAAACTTTGAATGTCTGTATTTTTTCTTTGCTGTTCTAAAATAACATCTAGGAAAAACTGTAAATAGGCATCGGAAGAATTGGTTAAATGAAACCCTCGAATGATACTTTCTATTTTTTCATAAAATGGAAGAAGATTAAAATCATTAAGATTAAATGATGTACTGTAGTAAGCCAAGCTATCGAACAAATCATGATTGTTAAGTTTGATATGCTTTATGATAAAGGAATGTTTCTTTTCCTGAACATTTAAATGACTGTGCAGAAAGTATAGAACATTAATTAATGTTTCTTTGTCAGTGGGGTTTTGTAATACCTGAAGCATATTAATAATAAAGCTGACTTTGGTATTACTTTTAAGTAATAGTGTTTCTGAAGAAACGATTGGAATTAAATTTTCAGACAGATAATTTGCAATTGCAATACCGTCACTTTTTTTTCTTACCAAAATACATATCTCATCTAATCTGAATTGAGATTGTACTTCTTTAATTTTTTCAAGAACCTTATTCGGATATTGCAAAGATTCAATTTCTCTATCTTTTTCTTTTTCTAAAAAAGTTAAAGTTACATAACCGCCTTTTCTGTTATTTTCTAGTTGCTTATTTCCATCAATAAATAATTGCTCGTAACTTTTGTTTTGAAGGAATGCAGCAGAATGTTGGAAAAAATTATTATTGAAATTGATAATTTCACTAAAACTTCTATAGTTTATTTCAAGTGTTTTAGCTGTTTTAGTTATCTGAAAAGGGTTTGCCGAATTTTTATCACTAGAACCTAAGTTGATGAATTGTTCCGCTTTACCACCTCTCCATCGATATATAGCTTGTTTTCCATCACCTACGAGTAAAAGATTACTATTTTCTTGAGCCAGAGCATTATCTATTAAAGGTATTAAGTTTTTCCATTGTAAAGTTGAAGTATCCTGCATTTCATCAATGAAGTAGTGCATAAAACGTTGACCAATACGTTCATAAATAAAAGGGCTAGGTTGGTTTTTAATATTATTCGCGATTAATTGATTAAATTCAGCGTTCAAGCGAATATTATTGTCCTCTTTTATAGTATTTAGTTCGGTATTAATATTATTTAATACAGCTAGCGGAATTAAACTTTTTAGTGCTAATTCACACAGTATTAGCTGACCATAGATTTCTTTGCTTTGATCAAATATAGTGATCAAGTCTGGTAAAATTCCTTCAATAGAGTTCTTGATTTCTGGTTTAGCTGTTTTTGTATAAAAGTTATGATTTTCTATTGCTTTGTCAATCGTTTCACTTCTTTTTTTGAAATCGAAAGAAGAAGTAAACTCGCTTAAGTCTTTAAGGAATTTAGGGAAAGTACCTCTTGAAAAATCTTTTACCTCAAGTCCTGCATTTTCTATAATATTTAAAGCTGTTTTTCCTTTACTTTTTATTTCTTCAAGTAATTCACTTTTATTTTTGGATACTTTATTCTGTATATTATCGAAATCATTTAGCTTTTTCGAGGCTAACAAGTTCACGTGTTTGGCGTCATCTTCGTTTAAAAGTATTTTGGCAATATCGTTTAACTCTTTAGAAATGTCCCAAGATTTGTCTTCATCCGTTTTACTTAGAGAAAAATGAATTAATAACCGTGTAATATCCCTATTATTACCAATTTTTGAAACTAAAACATCAACTGCTTCACTTAATAGAGAAACGGCATCCATTTCAACTTCGAAATTAAGACTAAGTCCGAGGTCAAAGGCAAAACTCTTAATTATTTTATGAGTAAAACTATCAATGGTGGTAATAGAAAAGCTAGCATAGTTTTGTAAGATAGCATCAATAATTTTTTCACTTCGTTTCTGAATAGTTTGTCTATCTAAGTTAGTTTCATCCAATATTAAAGTCAAAATGACGCTTTCTTCTTTTTCTGCAAAACTTTGAAGATTATTTAAAACCCTTTCTTTCATTTCACCAGCAGCTTTATTGGTGAATGTTATAGCAAGAATTTTTTGAAAAAGAAAAACGTCTTTAGCGGTTAGTAGTATTTTTAGATATTCCTTTACTAATGTAAAGGTTTTACCACTTCCAGCAGAGGCATTGTATATTTGAAAAGTGGAGGAATGACTCACAGGCTTATAATTTATCGCAAATTAAAATTTTATGCCTAAAAAAACATACGAAATCAAATCTTCCTAAAAATATTTTTATGTTTTTTAGAGTAAAATCTTTTTATCCGAGACCTACATCAAGTGCCATCATAACAATAAAACCTCCTATAAACCCTAAAGTAGCAATGTCTGTATATTTATCTCTTTGGGTTTCGGGGATAACTTCTTCAACTACCACAAAAATCATAGCTCCTGCAGCAAATGCTAGTGCGTAAGGTAAGATTGGAGTAAAAAATGATACAGCAACAGCACCTAAGACAGCAGCAAAAGGTTCAACAATTGCAGAAAGCTGTCCATACCAAAAGCTTTTTCGCCTACTTATGCCTTGTCGTCTAAGGGGCATTGCTACAGCAAATCCTTCTGGAAAGTTTTGTATTCCAATACCAATAGCTAAAGAGATAGCAGCTATAATCATTTCGGTTTGTTCTGCCCCCACTAAGGTTGAAGCGGCTCCAAATAAGACGCCAACAGCTAAACCTTCAGGAATGTTATGAAGTGTGATTGCTAATACTAGTAAGGTTGTTTTATGCCAGTTAGTTTTAACTCCCTCAGCTTCATTATCCTTAAAATTTAGGTGAAGATGTGGAAGCCATTTGTCCATTCCAAACAATGCCATGGCACCAAGTGCAAATCCTATTGCAGAGGGTATTACTTTAATAAACCCCTCGCCAGGACTATTATCAATAGCAGGTGAAAGTAAGCTCCAAAAACTCGCAGCGACCATAACTCCACCTGTAAAACCAAGCATGCCGTCCAGTACAGCACGGTTTAGGTTTTTAAAGAAAAAAACTAAACTTGCACCAAGTCCAGTCAACCCCCAAGTAAATAGAGATGCGTAGAGTGCACCTTGTATTGGATGTTCTTGACAAAAAGCAACTATTTGATCAAATGAGCCCATAATGTTTTTTAATATATTTATTCTTGTTTATGCGTTTGCTGAATGTATAAATTGTCAGCAATTTTATTTGAAATATTGAGGGTTTTATCATCCATTCTGATAGTAAATGACCCGTCAAAAGGTTCTTGTTCGGTGATTTGAATTTCCTTTCCAAGTGCAATTTCGTGCTTGTTTAAAAATTTAAGGAACTCAGTTGAACTATCTTTAACGCCAATACAAATACCTTTTTCACTGATTTTAAGTGTAGATAATAGTTTTTTTTCTACAATACTTAAGTTTCCCTCTTTATCTGGTATAGGATCACCATGCGGGTCTTTTGTTGGGTATTCTAAAAAAGCATCGAGTTCATCAATTAATTTGGAAGACTTAATGTGCTCTAATTGTTCAGCTACCTCGTGTACTTCATCCCATGAAAAATTTAATTTGTCAACTAAAAAAACTTCCCAAAGCCGATGTTTTCTTATAATATTCGTAGCAGTCTTTTTACCTAGATCTGTTAAACTTACTCCCTGGTATTTTTTATAAATAACAACGTTTTTTTCGGAAAGTTTTTTCACCATATCGGTGACAGAAGACGCTTTGGTCTTGAGTTTTTTAGCAATAGAATTAGTACTTATTCCTTTAGAAGAAGTACCTCCTAAGTGAAATATGGTTTTTATATAATTTTCTTCTGATTGACTAAACATGAAATTTGTAAGAGTCTGCAAATATATAAATTTTGTTTTATATAAACATATTTTTAGGTATGTCTAAAAAATATTTTAAATTTGCACAAAAATAAAAACAAAATAGAATGAAATATTTCATTGTACTACTTTTCTTCTGTAGTACGCATATTCTTTTATCTCAAAATATATTGAGGGGGAAGGTAACATTTAACGGTAAGCCATTAGAAATGGCAAGTATTATTATTAAAGGGACCCGTACAGGAACAGTTTCTGATAATGAAGGAATTTACTCTTTAAAAACAGACCTGAAAGGAAAGTTTAAAATGGAAGTATCTTCAGTTGGGTTTAATACTATCACAAAAAGAGTGTTTTTGGATGGTAAGAAAACTTTAAACATAAACTTTCAACTAGTCGAAGTAAACTCGTCTTTAGATGAAGTAGTTATTTCTGGAACAATGAAACCTGTAAAAAAATTAGATAGTCCTGTTCCTGTGGAAGTCTATTCACCTGTTTTTTTCAGAAAAAACCCTACACCGTCCGTTTTTGAGTCTTTAGCAAATGTGAACGGTATTAGACCACAGGTTAACTGTAGTGTTTGTAATACAGGAGATATCCATATAAATGGATTGGAGGGGCCTTATACTTTTGTTTTGATTGACGGAATGCCAATTGTTAGTGGTTTGTCAACCGTTTATGGGTTAACTGGCTTACCCCAGTCTTTGATAGAAAGAGTTGAAATTGTAAAAGGACCTGCTTCAACATTGTATGGTTCAGAGGCAGTTGGAGGTGTTATCAATATCATTACAAAAACATCAAAGGCTGCACCAAAGCTTACACTAGAGTCTTTTGGTAGTTCTTGGGGAGAAATAAATGCAGATTTAGGATTTAAATACAATCTGGGTAGAGCACAAGGATTACTTGGTGTTAATTATTTCAATTATCAAAACCCCATTGATAATAATAAAGATGGGTTTACAGATTTAACATTACAGGATCGTATCTCAATATTTAATAAGCTTTCTTTTCCAAGAAAAAATAATAAGATTTTTACCGTTGCAGGACGCTATGTTTATGAAGATAGATGGGGAGGAGAAATGGATTGGACTCCAGCTTTTAGAGGAGGGGACGAAATTTATGGGGAAAGTATTTATACTAGTAGATGGGAGACATTTGGAACATATGACTTACCGACAAGCGAAAAATTGAGTTTACAATTTAGTGCTAATGGACATTCTCAAAACTCCTTTTATGGAAATGCGCTTTATCAGGCGGATCAATACATAGGGTTTGGACAGCTTCTATGGGATACTTCGTTAGGTAAAAATCATAATTTACTTTTTGGAGCAACTTACAGATATACTTATTATGACGATAATACCACTGCTACAGGGAATGATTTAAACAATGATCCTTCAATTACACACTTACCAGGTGTTTTTATTCAAGATGAAATCACTTTAGCACCAAATAATAAACTTCTACTTGGAGCTAGGTATGATTATAATAGCATACATGGAGGGATTTTTTCACCAAGGATTAACTATAAGTGGAATTCGGAGAATAATAAGGACGTTATAAGAATTAGTATGGGGAACGGGTTTAGAGTCGCTAATATTTTTACAGAAGAACACGCTGCTTTAACAGGTAATAGAGAAGTTTTTTTTGAAGATGAGTTAAAACCCGAAACCTCTTGGAATGCTAATGTTAACTATGTTAAGAGGTTTACAACGGATAATGGGGGTATAATTAATCTCGATGCAAGTACTTTTTATACTTATTTTGAGAATAAAATAATTCCTGATTACGAAACAGACACAAATAAAATTATCTACGGGAACCTAAGTGGTAATTCTGTTTCAAAAGGAATTTCACTAAGCACAGATATTACTTGGCAAAATGGTTTGTCAATTTTGGCTGGGGCAACTTTAATGGATGTTTCAGTTACAGAAAACGGAGTTACCGAAAGACAAGTATTAACAGAGAGTTTTAGTGGTACTTGGAGTATTTCATATCATTTACCTAGTTTAGATATGAAGGTTGATTATACAGGAAATATTTATGGTCCGATGGATTTACCTTTGCTGGAAAATGATCCAAGAGCGCCAAAATCTCCATGGTACAGCATTCAAAATATTCAATTATCTAAGAAGTTTACGAATAACTTTGAGGTTTTCGGAGGGGTAAAAAATCTATTAGATTTTACTCCTGTTGCAAATGGTATATGGAGTGCAGATGATCCTTTTGCAGATGATTTTGATACCACTTACGTTTACGCATCAAATCAGGGAATACGAATGTTTCTTGGATTGCGATATAAAATATTTTAATTGAAATATATTTTAGTCATATTACTTCTAATAATTTCACACCATTTGTGCTCCCAAACAAATGGTGTTGAGGTTGTTGAATACACATTTGAAGAAATAGAAGAGCTTCAAAAACAAAAGCAAAAACCAATAGTTGTGTTTATCCATACTTCTTGGTGTAAATTTTGCTACGCTATGCGAGAAAAAACTTTTGCTAATCCAGAGGTTACAAGACTATTAAATGAGTATTTCTACTTCGTGTCACTCGATGCTGAATTAAAAAGACCGGTAAGGTATATGAAACATCTATTCGAGTACAAAAAACAAACTTCTTCTTCAGGAATACATGAGTTAGCAGAAGTGTTAGCCTCTACAAATAAAGGGATTACATATCCGACCACTGTATTTTTAGGCGAAAATAATATTATTGATGAACAAATTGATAGTTATATGTCGGCAAAGCAATTTTTATGGGTGTTGAAGAGGTATTTAGAAGTAAAATAATATATTTATTTGATAAGAAATTAATGATAAGGTAACACTGAAGACTTCTCTTAACATTAAAAAAACATTCTAATAATGGAACAATAATTTACAGCTAACATTAGGTTTACAGCTTAGACTGAATTTTGCGACATAAGTAAACAGAATTCAAAGTTAGTGATGAAAAAAATGTTGTTCATAGCCTTTATAGGTTTATGTAATTTGGTCTTTTCGCAAGGTAAAGGAACTATTGCAGGGGTGGTTACCGACAAAGAAATGGGAGGAGAGTCTTTACCTTTTGCTAATGTTTTTATTAAAGGAACTTCTATTGGAGGTACAACTGATATTGACGGAAAATACGCTATTAATGTGCCAGCAGGAGCTCAAACTATCGTATTTAGTTTTGTAGGATATGAAACGGTAGAGAAAACGGTATTTGTTAAAGAGGGACAAACGGTCATTGTAGACCAACTTTTGGGTGCTAACCAAGGCGTACAATTAGAAGAGGTTAAAATTAATGCTTCAGTAAGTAGAGAGAAAGAAAGCGCTTTAATATTAGAACAGAAAAAAGCTGTGTCTATTAAAACAAGCATCGGAGCTCAAGAACTTTCAAAAAAAGGAGTTTCAAATGCAGCAGCTGCAGTTACTAAAACAGCAGGGGTATCAAAAGGTGCTAAGAATGTTGTAGTAAGAGGCTTAGGTGATAGATATAACTCTACAACATTAAATGGATTACCATTACCATCTGAAGATCCTGAATATAAAAATATATCATTAAGCTTTTTTGATACAAGTATTATTCAAAGTGTTGGAATAAATAAGGTGTTCTCTTCTGATATCAATGGTGATGTTGGCGGTGCAAATATTGATATTGTCTCTAAGGATTTACGTAAAAAGAGAGTAGCGAACTTAGGAGTTTCATTAAGTGGTAACTCGCAAACTTTGGTAAAGAAAAATTTTCAAACTATTGATGGAACAAATAGGTTAGGTATTCAGAAGTTAAATCATGAGATAACTGACCTTAATACATATTCATTTAGTAATTCTTTCAAACCAAAAACTCAAAACTTTCAATTGAATAATTCATTTTCTTTTAATTATGGGAAAAAGTATTCCGTTGGAGAAGAGGGAACTTTAAGTTATTTCTTTGTTGGAGGATTTAGCGGAGCTTACAATTTTATAGAAGGAAATATCAAACAAAATACCAATGATGGGGTAGCGGAGCCTTTTAGAGATATGGATTTCTCTGAATATACTTATAATACTTCTCAGTTACTTATGGGGAATTTAAAGTATAAATCAGGAAATGGATTAGATTTAGCATATAATCATTTATTTATTCATAATAACAAGCAGAGTGTGGGTGATTACTATGGGAAAGATGACCCACAAGAAGAAGGTGATTTAGTTTTTCGCCGTAGACAGCAAACTAATAATAACGAATTGTATGTAAATCAATTATTGGCTAAGTATAAATTTAATGATCGATTGACTATAGAAGGGAAAGGAGCTTTAAACTTTGTTAGAGGAAATGAACCTGATAGAAGAACTAATAATTATTTGACACGAAATGGTCAAACGGTTCCAAATCCGGGTAGTGCTGGGTATAATGAAAGGTATTTTTCAAAACTTCAAGAGAATGATTATGCAACAAAAGCAATATTGAGTTATAAATTAAGTTCAAACGAGGAGGATAAAAACGTATTCGATCTCGGGGTAGATTATCGATATACAGAGCGTTTGTTTGCGGCAACAATTTTTAATCATAATTTCTCTGGTTTTGATGTAGGAGTTGATGTCAATAATCCAGATGCCATCTTTAATCAACAGTCTGTTGATAATAATGTATTTGGATTTTGGACCGCTAGAGGTAGGCGTAATGATGATTTGAAAACATTTATACCATTTACCTATAGAGGAAAGCGTTTAGTAAGTGGTGCTTTTTCAAATGTAGTTTATCAACTAGGTGAAAAGTTAATTCTTTCTGGTGGGGTTAAATTTGAAAGAGCTGCTCAGAGAGTTACCTATGATACGAATATAGCGAGAAGTGAAGTGGATGGTCCATCTGAAATAGATAAAACGTATATATTACCTAGTTTCAATGTAAAGTATAGTTTTAATGATGATAATATTTTTAGATTGGCAGTAAGTCAAACTTATACCTATCCTCAATTCAAGGAAATAGCGCCTTTTAAATACCAAGATATAAACTTTGCAAGTCAAGGAGATCCAAACTTAAAGCCATCAGATAATTATAATATAGATTTAAAATATGAGCATTATATATCTTCTGGTGAATTAATTTCTTTAACAGGGTTTTATAAATTGATTAAAAATCCAATTGCTAGAAGTGAAATTTCTAGTGCAGGAAATACCTTAACTTATTTAAATGTAGGAAAAGATGCCTATGTATACGGGGTTGAATTGGAGGCAAGAAAAAAACTTGTTGATAATAAAGAAAAGGATTATCAATTAAAGGGAGGTTTAAATGCATCGTATTTATATTCTAGAGTTAATTTAAATTCTAATTCAATAGCACAATTTCAACAAAGTTCTAGTGAGTTAGAAGGTGCTACTCCGTTTTTATTAAATGCGGATTTAGCTTTTACCAAGAAGTACGAGAATAGTGAGTTTACCTCGTCAATTGTTTTAAATTATTTCAGTGATAGAGTATATTCTATTGGAACCAGAGGTTTTGAAAATATAATAGAGAAAGGAATTCCAACCTTAGATATTGTTTCTTCATTAAGATTAGCAAAGAAATATAGCTTGAAATTGAAATTAATGAACTTGCTGAATCCTGAATTTCAAACAAGTAGGGATGGTTCTGTGAACAAGAATAGTGTAGTGTTAAGAAATTATAAAAAAGGAGTAAATATAAGTTTAGGTTTTTCTTATGATTTTTAATCGTAAGCCTAAAATCATAGCGATTCATTAAAGATTAAGTATAAATAAAGAAATATTAGTAATGCAAATTTGCAGAGACTAAAACAAAATAATAATATAAATAAAATGAAAAAAATTATTTTATCAACGATAGCATTCTCATCTTTATTCTTTGCTTCATGTTCATTAGATAATGATGATGAAATTTCAGGAGTAAATCCAATTGAGCCAGTAACTACTCAAAATTTAGCAGGAAACTTAACTACTGATTTAAAATTACAGTCTGGATTTGATTATACTTTGACGGGAGCTTTATTGGTTAAAGATGGCGCTACTCTAACTATTGATCCAGGAGTAAGAGTTAAAGCCTTGGCAGGAGGAACTGATGTATATCTTTTAGTAGAAAAAGGGGGTAAAATTATTGCGAATGGTACAGAGTCAAACCCCATTGTGTTTACCTCAAACGCAACAAATCCTCAATCTGGTGATTGGGGAGGTATTATCTTAAATGGTAAAGCACCATTAAGTAGACAAAACGGTGCTGAAAGTAATTCAGCATCAGAGGTTAATACAGCTGTTATGTATGGGGGGGCTATAGCCAATGATAATTCTGGAGTTTTAAATTACGTAAAAATTGAATATACGGGAGCTAGAATTGATAATAATGCAGAGCATAATGGATTGACTTTAAATGGAGTTGGTTCAGGAACAACTATTTCTAACATCGCTATTTTAAACGGTGATGACGATGCCATTGAATTTTTTGGAGGTACAGTAGATGCAACAAATATTTTAGTTGTAAATGCTAAAGATGATATGTTTGATTTTACACAAGGTTATGTAGGTACTTGTACAAATTTATATGGAGTTAGAGAAAATGGTTTTACTGCGGTAACAGATGATCCTCGTGGGATCGAAGCTGATGGGAATTTAGATGGAATCACCCCTTCTGATATTAACCAATCTAATTTTATAATAAACGGATTGACCATCATAAATAATGCAGAAATGGTAAATTCCAATGGAGAAGCAATTGGTTTATCTGATGCAATCAAAATTAGAAGAGGAGCAGCTGCAAACATTACCAATGCTTATTTAGCTTTAGGGACTGGAGCAATATTTTCAGATGTTATCGATTTAAAAGATTCAAAAGGTGATGCAAACGATACTACGAGTATAACAGCAAATGTAAACCCTGCAAATGGTTTAGATTCTAGTGATATTAAGAATACTACTTCTGGTGGAGCAACAATTAATGTTACAGAAGCTACAACTGGGGGAGCTGATATTTCGGTTTTTGCTTGGACAGGATATAATTTTTAATGAGTAGCATAAAGTATGAAAACCGAGCATTAAGCTCGGTTTTTTTATGCTTTTATTTTATCTAAAACTCCAGTTTTTATACTGCGTTGATTTTTCTAAACGATTCTCTAAATCATTCGGTAAAGAAGGGAAAAAGTCGATCCCTGTTTTCTTTTCTATTTCGTCAATAGAAGTAACAAATTCATAAAGGGGTTCAGTACTTTCTTCGTGAGGCATTAAAAATGCGATTGCTTTAATTTCAGGTTCGGAGTAATCTAAAATAATCTTGTAAAATTCTTTTGGAATACTTACGTTTTCTTTTCCTATAGTTTTTAAATTATTATTTAAAATTCCCCCAGTAACAACATATAACTGATCATATTTCTTTGCCCAATACCTGGTTTTTTGTTCTAGTTTGTTCCAAATACCAGCATTAAACTTATGTTTTTGAGGTGAAATGTTAGAGGTGTAAAAAGTTTCATCATGCGCCTTTTTAGAAAATCTTCTGTCGCCGGCAGGACATAAATGACCTCTATCGTACCCTGATCTTTTATAGTTTCTCCAATCTGCTGATTTACTTTTAACTTTTGGGTCTCTAATGAAAAAAGGTCGTTTATGGTTTATTTTAACAACATCTTCACCTCTCAATGAATAAGCAACCCATTCAGCTTGTTCATGATTTTCGTTATATGATAACTGATAATTTTCATGATGAATAATAACGCCTGTTGTTGAGGTAGGAAGGTAATTAAAGTTTTGCAACTTTTTGCTTTTAGACAAAGTATGCTCTACTTTATTTTGTTTGTTTTTTTCTGATTTATTGAGCCAAAAACTTACAGCAAAACCAACTAATAATACAAAGACTTTTATTTTTCTTGATGTTGTCATGATGGTTTGATTAAAATTTCTTCAAAATTTTCTGTTTTTTCAACTTTATTAAATATTGAGAGGAATTTGATTGGGGGAATTGTTAATTTTCTCTTAGCTAAGTCTAACCAAGCGCCATATACATTTATAATAGCTGAAAGTTCTTTGTTGTTATTGAAAACTTCATGTTGAATTTTCCATCTTTCAGCATTTTTTGATAAGCCAAGTAATTTTAAATTAACCGTTATATCTTCTCCTAAATGAATTTCTTTTAAAAATTTTGTGTTTTCCTCAAATAGAATAGGGCCAATTTGTTCTTTAGTGAAATCATGTACGGTTATATTCTGCTTCTTAAAAAAGCGTAACCTACATTCTGCTGCATAATCGTTATAGGCCGTATGACGCATATGAATATTGGCATCGAAGTCAGCCCATTTGGTAACAAAGTTTACTTCAAAGTTCATTGTAATCGTATTTTGAACGAAATTAATTAAATTCTATAAAAAGACGTTTGAAAATTTTAAAGTGTTGTTATTTGTATGCTATAGGTCCTTGTTTTTTATGATTTAACATCTAAAACATCTCTTAGTACATTACCTAAAAGCATAAAAGACATTACCAAACACATTATGGCAATTCCAGGCACAATTGCTAAAAAAGGTTTTCCTAAGATGATATAATTGTAGTGATTTTTTATCATAGATCCCCATGAAGGAATTGGCGGTTGGGCACCTATTCCAAGAAAGCTTAGGCCACTTTCAATGAGTATAGCTGACGCAAAGTTTGCTGCTGAAATAACAATTATTGGAGCAAATATATTAGGAATAATATGCTTAAAAATAATTCTGAAATCTGAGTACCCTAAAGCTTTTGCAGCCTCAATATATTGCTCTTCTTTACAACTAATTACTTGGCCTCTTACGATGCGAGCTATTTCTACCCACATAGTCAATCCGACGGCAATGAATACTTGCCAAAAACCTTTGCCAAGTACTAATGTTATCGCAATAACAAGAAGTAAGGTTGGAATAGACCAAGTAATATTAATTATGAGCATAATTAGGGTGTCTATTTTACCTCCAAAATACCCGGCAATTGCTCCAATAGGAATTCCTATGATTAATGAGATAAACACAGCTACAAATCCTATAGAGAAAGATATTCTTGTACCAATGAGAAGCCTACTTAACAAATCACGCCCATACTTATCAGTTCCAAGCCAAAATGTTTTATTCTTTATGAATTTTCTAGGTTCATTTTTGAAAATTTCAAGAGGGTATAACTTGCTCATCCCTTCTGGATATTTACCAATTTTTAAATGATTATTTTCTATAGCATATGATCTAATTGGTATTTCCGGGTCTATTTTTGCTTTTCCTTGAAAAAGTGTTTCAAAAAAGTTGGTTTTAGTTTTTTTATGAGAAGGTATTGTAAGCATTAGACAATTAAAACCTGGTGGCTTCGAATGAATTTCTAAATGCATTTTGTTAGCATTATTACTGTTATCGGGAGTTAGAAAATAGCAAAATATTGAAATTAAAGCACAGGTTATGATGTAGATTAAGCATAAGAGACCTAATCTGTTTTTTATGAATTTTCTGAGTGCTACACCCCAAAGAGAAATTGATTCATTCATAAGTCAAAGCTAAATAAATGAATCTCTACGATCAACTTTTTTAAGAAAGAATGTGCGTAATAATATTTTTTAATTTTTAGAATTCTAAAAAAAAGTAAAAACAGTTATGTGAATTTAGTGATCAATGAAATAAGTTTTGATTCAACTTCATCATAATTTACATGCCCAAATTGAGAAAAAAGAATTTCATAAGAATCATTAAAGATTACCATAGTGGGGGTTCCTTTAAATTGGTTAAGAACAAAGGTTAAAGCTAAACTATCTAAACTTTTTAGATAGTTATATACCTTGCTGTGTAATGTTTTCTTTTCAAATTCAGGCCAAAGGTTAAATTCAGGATGAAGTTTACAAATGATTGAGGCCGCCTCATTAAAATTAAAATTTTCGTCAACTATTTTGTCAAATGCAACAGGAAAATTTATGGGATGTGGATAGTTATCAAAGCCATGTTGTTTGAGTACTTTTCGAGTTTCTCCAATTGTTTCACCTTGTTCGATTAATTTTTTTGTATTTATTGCTGTATTATAATTGAAATCTTCAAAGGCTGTTGATATTCCAATAAAACTAACTTTATCTTTAAATTTTTCATAGAGTTTATTAACAATGGGTATTCCGTAAATGAAACACCCAGGACAATTGACTTGAAAAATAAATAGAAAATTGATTTTATTTAAATTAAAATTTCCTTGGATGATTTTACCATAATGTAAATTTAATTTTTTCATATCTATAAATAATTCATTTGTTATGAGTAATAAGCTACTTTATTTCCAATAATTATTGGCTGCAGCGACTGTCTGAAAATTTAAAGCCACAACTTGAGAAGCCATAGTTAACCCTTTTGCATCATTAGCATAATTAGGACGACTTTTTTTTAAAATTTCGATATCGGGTTGGGTATATTTAACACCCATACGTGAGAGTTTAATCGCTAATTCAAAGCCTTCTTCTGGTGAATTGGTAATTAAGCTTGGTAACCATTGTTCTTTAAGCATAGTTAAATTTTGAATTAATTACAATTTTCCATTTCGATTATATAATATCCCTTGTCCAATATTTGTTTTTCAACATCATCAGGAGCTTTTTCCATATGACAAAATTTACATTCATTTGTAGAGAGTTTATAGTTTGGAAGACCTTTGTTATTTAGGTAGTCTTTACCATAGGCGTATACGTTTTCAATAGATTCATTATCCTTAACAATGATGTCAAAATGCATTATTATGCTGTTTCCTTTAGGAACATATGTGTCGTAGACTGATACTTTCATAAGTGTTTCTTTAAGTTTAAAATTTATTTTACGAGACAAATATAGTTAGTAATCCTAACTAAAAAAAATAAGTTTTATAAATTTTATTTATTGATAGATTATTTTCTCTAATAGGTTACATACAGTTTATAACTTTGAAGTTGTTTTTTCATTGAATTCTATTATGTATCTATATAATAGAAAAGTTATATGTTTAATTTTAAATTTAGGAAGAATAAAGTATTCTTGATTTCGAATATGATTTTTATTTTGAAAAGCAATTTTTGAATTATTAATAGATTTACTATCTAATGAAAATTATTTTTTAAAAAATAGCATGAAGTGATTTGGGTAAAGCGCTATTGCTTAAATTAAATTATTAATAGTACTAAAAATAGGTCATAAAAAAAGGCTGTCAAAAAACAGCCTTTTTTATATTTTAAATTGCTTCAACAAATAACCCTTGCTCTGTTTTTTCAACTTTAGCAAGTTTATTTTTTGTTAAACCTTTAATAGTCTTATCCCATTTTTTATTACTTAAACCACTTTTGGATTTTAAGTCATTAAGATCAATTTTTGTAGCTTTTGTAATGATTTCTAAAACAGATCGTTCATCATCATTTAATTCAATAGTAGGAGCTTTTTTTTCTGGTTTCATTTGTGGAAAAAAGAGAACCTCTTGAATAGATTGATTATTTGTTAAGAACATGATTAAGCGATCAATACCAATTCCCAAACCAGATGTAGGTGGCATTCCGTATTCTAGTGCTCTTAAAAAGTCCTGATCAATAAATTCACCCGCTTCATCATCGCCTCTTTCAGCTAATTTTAATTGTGCTTCAAAGCGTTCACGTTGATCTATAGGGTCATTTAATTCTGAGTAAGCATTGGCAATTTCTTTACCGCAGACCATTAGTTCAAAACGTTCTGTCAGTTCTGGATTATCGCGATGCTCTTTACAAAGAGGAGACATTTCTTTAGGATAATCGGTTATAAAAGTTGGCTGAACATAGTTGCCTTCGCATTTTTCTCCAAAAATTTCATCAATTAGCTTTCCTTTACCCATAGTTTCGTTTACCTCTATTCCCATTCCTTCAGCAGCTATTCTTATTTGATCTTCAGTTTTTCCAGTAATATCAAACCCTGTAAAATGTTTAATCGACGCGGCCATTGTAACCCTTTTATATGGTGCCTTAAAGTCAACTTCATGATCTCCAAAAGTTGCTTTAGTTGTTCCATTAACAGCTATAGCACAGTGTTCGAGAAGTTTTTCTGTAAACTCCATCATCCAGTTGTAATCTTTATACGCCACGTAAATTTCCATGGCAGTAAATTCTGGATTGTGTGTTCTATCCATGCCTTCATTTCTGAAGTTTTTAGAAAATTCATATACACCATCAAAACCTCCAACAATTAAACGTTTTAAATACAATTCGTTTGCTATACGCATGTACAAAGGTATGTCAAGAGCATTGTGGTGTGTTGTAAAAGGTCTGGCTGCAGCACCTCCTGGAATTGGCTGTAAAATAGGGGTTTCTACCTCGAAATAACCAGCGTCGTTGAAAAATTGACGCATGGCTGAAAATAATTTTGTTCGCTTAACAAAAACTTCTTTTACGTGAGGGTTCACTACCAAATCTGCATAACGTTGACGATAACGAAGCTCTGGATCTGTAAAACCATCGTAAGTATTGCCTTCAGAATCTACTTTTGGTAACGGTAACGGTTTTAATGATTTACTTAGTAAGGTGAAATTTTTGACTAGCACAGTAGGCTCTCCAACTTGTGTTACGAATAATTCTCCTTCAACTCCTATGAAGTCACCAATATCTAATAATTTCTTATATATGTCATTGTATAATGCTTTATCTTCTCCTGTACAAATTTCATCTCTATTAAAGTAAACTTGTATCCTTCCATAACTATCTTGCAATTCAGCAAAAGAAGCTTTTCCTTGAATACGACGAGACATTAATCTACCAGCAATAATTACCTTTTTACCTTCTTTGAAATCAGCTTTAATTTCCTTTGAATTTGTGTCTAAGGGAAATAAATCTGCTGGGTATGGATTAATGCCGAGCTCTTTCAGTTTGCTAAGCTTTTCTCTTCGTACAACTTCTTGTTCTGATAATTGCATTGCTTTGTTTTTTACGTTTTAAAATTTAAAGCTACAAAGATACAATCTATTACTTATTATTCAATGTGGTGTTGAATCAGTTTTTAGGGTTTGTTTTTTTTTTAGTTTAATTTTAATTTATATATTTGCAGGCTGTCTTGTTAAAAAGGCAGTATTTAGTTGTGTTGTTAAGGTGCTTTAAGGCACCGTGGTTTTGTTACCAATGGAAAGCTTCCCTGAAATGGGTTGCTTTTTTTTTGACGCTATTTAGTGCTACATAAAGTTTATTGGATTAATAAAAAATTAAAATAAACCTTCTCTGTGTTCCCATAACTTTATTAAAAAAATAGTAAAATAAGTAAATGCTACAATGAATTTAAGAGTAATTGATACTATAAAACCGACAAAAGCTCCAAATGAAGCTTTTAAAACTCTTTTAATATTTTGATTATAAATAAGTTCACCAATGAACGCGCCTAAAAGAGCACCTATAATTATTCCAAAAGGAACAGGAATAATCATTCCAATTATTAATCCAATGGTTGTCCCGTATATGCCAAACTTTGTGCCACCAAATTTCTTTGTGCCAATAGCAGGGATAAAATAGTCTAAAACAAAAATAATTAGAGCGATAATAAATGTTGTCAACAAAAATATCACATTCATAGGGACAGCCTCTGTTATATGAAGAATCCATAAGCCAAACCAACCTGTTAGTGGACCGGGTAGAATAGGCAAAAAAGAGCCTATAATTCCCAAGCAGGAAAAAATAAAGGCAATGGTTAGTAAAAATAAATCCATAGATTATTTTTTAGTTGTTATGATTACATAAACAATAGACTAAAAATGTTAAAATTTGTTACATATAACTATAAAATTAGTTTAAACTAATTTTATAGTTATATTTGTAAATGTTTGATAATAAGAATATGATGAATAAGCAATTAACAAAAGGGGAAGAGCAAATAATGAAAGTTTTATGGAGTTTATCTGAAGCTTCTGTCAAAGAAGTTATTGAAAAATTAGAGTCACCTAAGCCAGCCTATAACACAGTTTCTACAATCATTAGAATTTTGGAGACAAAAAACTTTGTTGGACACAAATCAAAAGGTAGAGGGTACGTTTACTTTCCATTAATAGAAAAAAGTGATTATAGTAATCAGAGTCTACATAAGTTAATGAATGGGTATTTTGAAGGTTCTTTTAGAAGTATGGTTTCTTTTTTTATGAAAGAGAATAAATTGGATGTCAATGAACTCGAGAGTATAATGAAAGAAATTAATAAAAATGATAAGCTATGATCAATTACATTATCCAAGTAATATTGTTTCAGGGGCTATTCATATTATTTTATGACTTATTCCTGAGTAAGGAAACTTTTTTTAAACAGAATAGAGGGTATTTAATAATCACTTTGTTGTTGTCTTTTTTTATACCAAAAATTGATTTTTCTGTAGTGTCAAATGAAATTGTAAAGAATTATATTATTCAGTTACCAGAAATTGTTTTATCACCTCAAGGTGTAATTGAAAAAACATTTTGGTATGATTCGTTGTACAACTTTAAAATAATATTTGTTATCGGTGCTTCAATTTCGTTTGTAATTTTTACGTTAAAATTAATTCAGATTTCAAGGTTAATCTTGAGTAACCGAATTAAAAAAGAATCTGAATATAATTTGGTGTTTTTAAATAATGGATTAAGAGCATTTTCTTTTTTTAAATACATTTTCATAAGTGAAAAAATCGAAGGATTCAAAAAAGAGCAGATTATTAAACATGAACTAATTCATGTAAAACAAAATCATAGCATTGATTTGTTAATTATAGAGGTGCTTCAGGTGCTAATGTGGTTTAACCCTTTATTACTAATATACAAACAAAGAGTAATGGTTTTGCATGAATACATAGCTGATGCTAATGTGGTAGAAGAAACAGGAAGAGTTAATTATATTAATAATTTATTGTCAGAAGTATTTCAGGTTGAATGTATTCCATTTATTAATCAATTCTACAAACATTCTTTAATCAAAAAACGAATTATTATGATTAAGAAAAAACAATCTAAAAAAGTTAACAACTTCAAATATTTATTGATATTTCCAACTCTAGTAGCAATGATTTTATACGCTTCAATAAGTACTGCTAAAGCTGATGATGAAACAGCTGAAAATATTTTGATGAAAATTATTAATGAGAGAAATAAAGAGAAAGAGGTTGAGAAAACACAAAGAGTAACTAATTCCGTAACTCCAAAAGTAGCCCCTTATAAGTTAGTTCATAAAGGACCGATTTTTCCAGGATGTTATGAGGATGCGACCAAAGCATGTTTCAATTCTAAAATGTCAGATTTTATTGCAAAAAATTTTGATATGAATAGCCTTCGAAGTTTGAGTACTGATTTACCACCTGGTAAGAAAAGAATCTATGCTATTTTTAAAATAGCTACAACCGGTAAAATTATAGATATAGAAACAAGAGCACCAAATAAAAAATTGAGAGATTATACACGTAGGGTTATAGAAAAGCTGCCCAATATAACTCCTGGTGAGAATGAATTGGGGGAAAAGGTTATTGTTGGTTATACCTTACCTATAACTTTTAGTATTGAAAAGTAAAATTCAAGAACATAAAGAATGATGAAAAAAAAAATATTTGTTGTATTTGTTTTGATTATTTTAAAGGTCAAAGGTCAAACTTTGACATTTAATTCGATTGATAGTTTAGTGAGTATCGGAAGATTTAAAAAGGTGAAGTTATTTCTTGAAAATCAAAAAAATACATTTTTAAAGTATGAAAAGTTAGCTGAATTAAGTGAGGTATTTGATGATAATGAGAGAGCTATTAGTTTTTTGGAAAAAGCACTTACTCTTAAGGAAGAATATAAAGTAAGGGTTAAGCTTATAAAACTATATAAAAAACAAAAGAAGTATGAAAAAGCAATTTTTCTTGAAGAACAAATTTTAGAAAATGATAAAGGAAATCAATTTATTGCTTATGATTTAGCTAAATTATATATAAAAGTAGGTAAAGCGGAAAAAGCTTTGGTGTTGCTGAATTTTCTTGTTTTGACAGATGATGAAAATGCTAATTACTCGTTTTACAAGGCAAGAGCCTATGAGGTATTAGCGAAATATATAAAAGCTATTAAATATTATAAAGAAGCTTTTTTTAAAGACAAGGAACATTTTTACGCTATTAAAGAATTGGCTATGTATTTTGCCGGAATTAAAGCTAAAGACTCACTTGTTTTTTATATTGATAAGGGACTAGAATTACGACCAGAAGATATTGATTTAAATCGTCTTAAAATAAATGAGCTTTTTAGGGAGAAGAAATACGATGAGTCTTTAAAATTATTAATGAAAATCGATTCTTTACAACCTAATCAACATTATACAAATAAAATGATTGCCCGATGTTATTATAAATTAAAGGATTTCAAAAGCGCACGGGATTATTTTGAAAAGGCTTTATCTATAGAAAAAAATGATTACAAAATATATACCTATTTCGGTGATATGTATTTTGATGAAGAACAATATGATAAAGCGAGGTTAAATTATTACATGGCTACTCAAATAGCAAAAGATTCTCGGAGTGTAGAGTATCTTAAAGAAGGAGAAGCATATGAAAAATTAAAAAAATACAAGAAAGCATTAAATAGCTATAGGATATCATTTGAGGGTAATAAAAAGAATTATAAAGCGCTTTATAAGATAGCTGTGCTCAATGATATTATATATAATAAGGATAAAAAGAAAGCGTATAGATATTACAAAGAATATTTCCGTAAATTTAAGTTAAGTAAGGTTGAGCTAACACGCAATGTGAGTAATAGAATGAAAGAAATTAGAAAATATTACTTTAAACAAGGAGTTGTTCTAAAATAATTTAAATTATTTATGTTAATAAAATCGATAAAACGTGTTTTTTAGGGGTTAAATAGCTGTTTTTTAGGGTTTAAGATCGTTATAAATACAAAATCGAACGTTTGTTTGTTAATTTTTTGTTAAATTTAACAAATTTTAAAATGTTCAATTATGAAGAAATTGTTGTTTACACTTACAACCTTTATTCTTCTGTTAGTTTCATGTAGCGATGATACGTCAGGAGACTTAATTAATCAAAACCTTTCACAAAATGAAGATAAAAGAGATGTAACAATTGTCTTTGATAAACAGAGTAGCTTATCAGAGTCGATTGTGAGTGTGGAAGAAAATAAAATTGTGTTTAAGAAAGATAATAGCTTAAACTTAAAGAGTCAAGAGTATCTTGTAGCAGGACAACTAGCAGTAGCACCAAATGGTTTTTTGAGAAAAATAAAATCCATTTATGAAGAAGGTGATAAAGTAGTTGTAGAAACAGAGATTGCTGAGGTTACGGATTTAATGCCAGATGGTAATCTTGATGTAATTTATAACTATGATAACTTGAAGCTTAAAAAGTCTTTGAAGACTGATAAGGGAGATTTAGTTTCTTATAAGACTTCTTCAGAGAAAGGTAGAAATCTTGGAAGTTTTACTATTTCTTTGAATAGAGTAATTTTTGATGCTGATGGGAATCATAAGACAACCCATGATCAAATCCGTGCGAATGGAAGTTTCACAGTGCAACCTTCATTAGATTTTGGTGTTCGTTTTCATTGGTGGCATTTACAAGAATTTAGATCTATTGTGACTAGTAGAAAAATTGCTAATCTTGATTTGACATGGAGTCATTCAGTTCCTTTATTTGGGCATAGTATTCCATTAGCTCAAATTCCGTTGCCACCAGTTACTTTTTGGATAGGATGGGTTCCAGTAGTTATAACTAATTCTGTTAATATTTCTTTAGATGCTAATGGTTCAGTGAATGCTAGTATTTCAACAGGCGTTCAGGGGTCTGTAATTTTAAGAGAGGGGATTCATTATAATAGAGGTCGTGGATGGAATTATATTCATGAAGCGCATAATTTAAATTTTAAATTTAAGCCTTTGTCAGCAACTGTTGGTTTTAACTCGTCAGTAGCATTAAATGGGGCTTTTAATACATCGTTTTATGGGCTTTTGGGTGTTGGAATTGGTGCCAACGCAGGCTTTTATGTGAATGGAACTTATTATGTTGACTCAAATAGGCTTAGCTTTATTAATTATTTTGCAGGATTTGAAGCGGGAATGAACGCATATGCAAGAGCCGGACTTTTTGGTATTCCAGGTTTAAATTTTACATGGGGTTATCCAATATGGTCTCAAAGTTGGCCTATTACACAAGGAACAATTCCTTTATAGTCTTTTAAAATAAGTTTATTAAAAAAGCTATAAAAGTAGTCTGATGCAAGTTAGACTACTTTTTTTATGTTGAATTATGTCTTATCTTTCGCTTAAAAATCAGGTAAATGAGGTTTTATTTTATTTCATTTCTTTTATTTTTAAATTCTTGTAATTACTCAATAAAAAGTAGTTTTGAAAAGAAAAATTATCTTGAAGCAATAAATATTAATCAGATAGATCATTTTCCAGCTTTCTTAAGTTGTGATAGTCTTAGTAATATTAACAGAGAAAGATGCTTTAAAGAAGGGGTTCTAAGGAGGGTTAAGAAAAATTTATTTCTGGAAAACATTCAAGTTGAAGGAGAGATTAATGAACAAGTTATATTGAGTATAAAAGTATGTAAAACAGGTAATATAAAACTAGAAAAAATTCAATCATCTAAAGCGGTATTAAAAAAAATACCCATGTTGGATAGCCTTTTAAACACTGCTATTAAAAAACTGCCAAAAGTAAAGCCAGCTATAAAGAAAGGAGTTGCTGTGACATCACAATTTACATTACCTATAAAAATTCATTAAATGATTTGTAGCTTTTGAGATCCTTAAATTAAAAAAAGTGTTTATATGTTGTTTTTTATAGACTCAAAAGTTCGTCAATGAACTCACGTTTATTAGATAATCTAGGGACTTTGTGTTGGCCTCCTAACTTCCCTTTTATTTTTAACCATTCATAGAACAAGCCATTTCTAGCTTGATGAACTTTTGGCATTCCTAGGGTCATATTATTATAACGTTTTGCTTCGTAGTCTGAATTGCAATTCTTTAGATGGCTGTCTAACATTTCAGTAAAAAAATCTAGATTTTCTGGAGCCTTACCAAATTCTATTACCCATTCATGAGCACCTTGAATACTATTATCCATAAAAACAGGGCCAACTGTGTAATCTTTAACTGTTGCATCTGTTTTTAAGCATGCAGCCTTTAGGCTCTCCTCAGCATTCTCAATAATCAATTCTTCTCCAAATACGTTTATATGATGTTTCGTTCTACCGGTGACTTTAATTCTATAAGGGTTTGTGGAGGTAAATTTAACTGTATCACCAATTAAATAACGCCATAGGCCACCATTAGTAGTTATAACAACTGCATAGTTTGTGTTTTTTTCAACCTTTTCTAAAGGAATGGCAATAGAGTTTTCACCGTCAAAATGGGGCATGGGAATAAACTCATAAAAAATACCATAATCAAGCATTAATAAAAGTTCATCTGAGTTGTTTTTGTCCTGTATTCCGAAGAAACCTTCCGAAGCGTTATATGTTTCATAGTATTTAAAAGATTCTTTTGGAATTAATTTTTTGTATTGCTCACGATATGGATTGAAGTTTACTCCTCCATGAAAATAAACTTCCAAGTTAGGCCAAACTTCTAATATATTGCTCTTGCCCGTTTTTTCCAACACTCTGTTTAGTAAAACAAGCATCCATGATGGAACCCCTACGAGGCTAGTAATATTTTCATTAATGGTTTCATCTATAATTGCTTCCATTTTTGTTTCCCATTCACTCATTAAAGCTACCTCTTGTTTGGGAGCAGAACTGAAATCAGCCCAAAAAGGCATATTCTCTATTATTATAGCAGATAAATCTCCGAAGTTAGAGTTATTGTCTTCATAGACATTAGAACTTCCACCTAGTCTAAGACCTTTACCTGTAAATAATTGTGCGTTTTTGTTGTTGTTAATATAAAGACATAACATATCCTTCCCTGCTTTAAGATGACAGTCTCCGATTGCTTGATCACTAACAGGGATAAACTTACTTTTTGCGTTAGTAGTACCACTGGATTTAGCAAACCAACGAATTTGGGTTGGCCAAAATATGTTTTGTTCTCCTTGCCTACATCGTTCAATTAAAGGTTCAATACTCTCGTACTTTCTAATAGGAACTTTCTTAATAAAATCTTCATATGATTTAATAGAAGAAAAGTTGTGCTGTTTTCCATATTCGGTGTTTTTTGCGGTATTTAGTAGTTTTGACAAAACTTCGTTCTGAACATAAACAGGGTATTTCAGGAAAAGTTCTACCTGATGTTTTCGTTTTTTTAAAAACCAAGAAATGATTGAATTTATAAACGTAAACGCCATAATATTTTTTAAGTTTGTAGTTGTAGTTTATTGTTATGATTTTTTGATAATAAAACTATTTCTAGTTTAGTTAAAACAAGTAAATAATTTTAGATAAAAGTAATAAAATTTAGGTTATGGAATATCAAGGAGTGTTAAAAAAAATGTCAACTGAAAACTTAGAGTGTGTTCAATATTATTTGGATATGAAGTCTGACTTTTTGAATATTAACCAACTTTTAAATAGAGTTATTTCATTAAGTTTTATAACTTATGAGTGTTTAAATTGTGGTAGTGAAAGAGAAATCTATAGACAAGGATTTTGTAAAAAATGCTTTTTTGAATCACCAAGGGTTGCTGATTGGATTCTTAGGCCAGAGTTAAGTAAGGCTCATTTAGATAAAGAAGATAGGGATCTTGAATATGAAAAAGAAATGCAGTTACAGCCACATATTGTTTATTTAGCAAACTCAAGTAATGTGAAAGTAGGAGTAACAAGAAAAAGTCAGGTGCCAACTAGATGGATAGACCAAGGTGCGCATGAGGCAATTGAAATTTTAGAAGTGCCGAATAGATATTTAGCAGGAATTACAGAAGTTGCTCTTAAAAAGCATGTAGCAGATAAAACGAATTGGAGAAAAATGCTAAGAAATGATATTGAAGAAGCTGATTTGAAGGATTGGAAAGTAAAGTTGATGCCTTTTATTCCAGAAGAGACAAAAGAGTATTTTTTAGAAAAAGATAAGGCAATGAATATTTATTTTCCTGTAGAAAAATACCCCATAAAACCTAAAAGCTTGAATTTGATTAAACAGGAAAGTTTTGTAGGAAAATTAGTTGGAATTAAAGGACAATATCTAATTTTTGAGGACGACACAGTATTTAATATTCGAAGTAATGAAGGTTTAGTTGTAAGGATTCGGATTGTTAAAAAATAGGAGAGAAAACACTAGTTCATATTAAATAGAACTAGTGTTTTTCTGGATAAATTATTTATTTGCTTCGTTTTTAGCAGTATTCACCATTTGTTGGTTTGCTACAATAGCGAATTCAACGCGTCTATTTTTACTTCTCCCTTCTGCAGTATCGTTCGATGCTATTGGGTTTTCGATTCCTAAACCTTTTATTTGGAATCTATTTGGGTTTAATCCTTTACCAATAAAAAAATCTTTTACAGAGTTAGCTCTTTTTTCAGATAACGTTTTATTGTATTCTGCTCTACCAGTACTATCTGTATATCCATAAATAATAATATTGGTATCCTTGTATTCTTGGAAAACATTAATCAATTTGTTCAAATTAGCTCTAGAGGTTGTTGTTAACGAAGATTTGTTAACAGCAAATCTTATTGCGTTTTCTCCGAGTGTTAATTTGATCCCTTCACCAACTCTTTCTACCTCAGCTGTAGGGAGTGCTTGTTCGATTTGACGGGCTTGCTTGTCCATATTATTTCCAATTAACCCTCCTGCTACACCACCAATTACGCCACCTAAAACAGCTCCAAGTGCTGGGTTTTTTCTTGCTATGATCGCACCAAGTGCCCCGCCAGCAGCTGTTCCAATAGTAGCTCCTTTTTGTGTGTTATTTGCATTTTTTATAGCGCTACAAGAAGTAAAGGTGCTACCTGCCAGGAAAGACAATGCTAAAATATATAATATTGCTTTTTTCATTTTAAAAGTTTTTAATAATTATTTCTTTGAAAAGTATAGGTTATATCTTTGATACTACCCGCTACATCAACTTTGTTAGACAGTTGAAAACTTGTCTCAGATATGTTTTTTACGCTCATTATATAACCACTTTTGACTTGTTTCGCTTTATTACCATTGATAATTTTGAATATGAAATTTCCATCTGTATTGATATACCAAGTTATTGGTGAATCAAATGATTGGCATTTATTATTTCCTTTAATACGCATCGTTCCTTTGTTATTGTTGGATATAAAGTTCCAATCACTTCCAATAAAACATTGTGAGTCTAGCAGGTTGAATGAGGTAACGTTTAGATATTCCGATCCAGGAAACGTCACGGAGGTAATAGTCCAGTCACCTTTTAACATTCTTTCTTTTTTCCCATCTAGTTTATTGTTGGTAATAGATGTGGATTTACATCCTATACATAAACTTACCAATATGATTAATAATAAATTTTTTCTCATAATTTTAATTTTCTTATTTTAATTAGATTTACTTTCCTATTTTTTAGCAAGGGAACAATTTTTATTATTTTTTGTAAATAAATTCAGTGTTAAAACGGTTAAACATTTATGAAAGTCCAGAGATTTTTCCAGTATTATCGATGTGCATTCCTTCAGAGGCAGGTGCTGAGGGTAAACCGGGCATTCTCATCATTTTTCCGAGTATTGGAATGATAAATTTAGCTCCAGCTGCTATTTCTATCTCACGTACTGTAACTATAAAGTTTTCTGGTCTACCTATTAAGTTTTCATTATCAGAGAAAGATTTTTGGGTTTTGGCCATACAAATGGCAAAGTCATTAAAGCCTAATCGATCGATCCTTCGAAGGTTTAGTTGTGCTTTTTTACTGTATTCAACAGAGACAGCTCCGTAAACTTCTTTTGCAATAGTTTCAATTTTTTCTTTTACTGGAGATTTCCAGTCATAAAGAGGTTTGTATTGAGAGGATTTGTTTTCAATAACATCTACTACAGCCGTAGCTAAACTCTTAGTCCCTTCTCCTCCTTTAGCCCATCCTTCTGATGTTACAGCTTGCACTCCTAAGGCAGCGCATGCCTTAATAATAAAATCAACCTCTTCTTGAGAATCTGAGATAAATGAATTAATTGCTACAACAGGCTCAATATTAAATTTTCGAATATTTTCAATATGCTTTTCTAAGTTTTTAAACCCGTTTTTAATTCGTTCTAAATTTGGAGTATTGTATTCATCTTTTGGAGATCCTCCATGATGACGTAAAGCTCTTACCGTAGCCACTAAAACAATACATTTAGGATTCAATCCAGCATATGCGGATTTAATATTCAAGAATTTTTCAGCTCCTAGATCTGCACCAAAGCCAGCTTCAGTAACTACATAATTTGATAAAGATAGTCCCATTTTAGTGGCGAAAATGGTGTTAGTTCCTTGCGCAATATTAGCAAAAGGACCACCATGAATAATTGCAGGGTTTTCCTCTAATGTTTGAACTAAATTTGGTTTGATTGCATCTTTTAGTAGAATAGCCATGGCATCTTGAGCTTTTAAATCGCGAGCAAAAATAGGTTTCTTATCAAAGGTAAAACCAATAAAAATATTTCCTAATCGCTCTTTTAGGTTATCAAAGTTATCCGCCATACACAAAATAGCCATTACTTCAGAAGCAGGAGTAATATTGAATCCATCTTCTCTTGGAATACCATTCGTTGTTCCACCTAAACCAATTGTTATTTGGCGTAATGATCTGTCATTCATATCAATAACTCGTTTCCAGAGAATGGTTCTAGGGTCTAAGTTTAAGTTATTAGTTTTGCTTTGAAGATTGTTGTCAATTAGAGCAGATAATAAATTGTTCGCCTTTTCAATGGCATTAAAGTCTCCAGTAAAATGTAAGTTAATGTCTTCCATCGGTACTACCTGAGAATACCCTCCTCCAGCAGCTCCACCTTTAATACCAAAAACAGGTCCTAATGATGGTTCACGTAATACAACAGTGGCTTGTTTCCCAATTTTATTTAGACCTTCTGTTAAGCCAATCGATACAGTTGTTTTTCCTTCTCCAGCAGGAGTAGGTGTCAAAGCAGTTACTAAAACTAAATTATTGTTTTTAATTTGCTCCTCATTGATGAGGTTTAGGGGCAATTTAGCTTTATACTTGCCGTACATTTCTAAATCATCTTCATCAATGTTTAATTTCTTAGCAATGTGTTTTATATGTTTAAGTTTTTTTAACTGTGCAATTTCTATATCAGATAAATGTATTGTTTCATTATTCGATGTTTGCATAATCACTTTAGTGTTTGTTTTTTTATTTAAACTTTACCCTAATTAAAATTAAAGATTTACCAAAGGTAAAAAACAATATTTATATATAAAGTTATAGATAAACAAGTTCTTTGATTATAAATATCTTAAAAGAATTGGCAATTCTTTTTTTGAAATACTATATTTGCACGTTTAAAAAAGTCGATTTAAATTAATTAAAAATGCAAAACAAAGGTCTAATTAAATTATTTGCTGTTCTTTTTGGAATAGTAAGCGCCTATCAATTGTCATTTACATTTTTTGCCAATAAGGTAGAAAGTAGTGCTAAGGAGTACGCGAAAAAAAATGTTAAAGATAATAATGGTAGAGAGTTAGCTAGATTCGAAAGAAGATATCTGGACAGCGTAGCAAATAAGGAAGTAGTAAATTTAGGAATTGCCAAATTCACTTATGATGATATCAGAGATAAAGAGATGAATCTTGGTCTCGATCTAAAAGGGGGGATTAATGCAATTCTACAAGTGTCAGTTAAAGATATCCTAATAGGATTATCTAATGATTCTAAAAATGAGGTTTTTAGAGAGGCTCTGTCAAAAGCTGATGAAGCTCAAAAAAACAGTCAAGATAATTACTTAGATTTATTCTATGATGCATTCGTAGAATTAAGTAAGGGTAACGTTAAATTAAGTGATCCAAATATTTTTGGAGCAACTAAATCATTACGTGATAAAATAAACTTCAACAAAACAAATGAGCAGGTTAAATCGACTTTACAAGAAGAAATTAATTCTTCAATAAACACTGCATTTGAAGTATTACGTAGCCGTATTGATAAATTTGGAGTTGTTCAACCAAACATTCAGCGTATTGGTACATCTGGACGAATTCAGGTTGAGTTACCTGGAGCAAAAGATATTGAACGTGTTCAGAAGTTATTACAAAGTACTGCTGAATTACAATTTTGGGAAGTATTTACAAACTCTGAAGTAATTCCTTTTTTCCAATCAGCTAATATGAAGGCTATTGAATTATTAAAAGAAGAAGTAGAAGAAGAAGCTGAAAAAGTTAAGGACACGGTTAAAAAAGAGGATGATATTGATGATTTATTAGGTGAGGCTAAAGATTCAGTAAAAGTTGAAACCCAGAAATCATTATTTACTTACTTAATACCAAATTTCCAACAGGTTAGTTCTACTATTGCTTATGCTAAGTTACAAGATACAGCAATGGTAAATAGTCTTCTAGCTAATAAAGATATTAAGTCTTTACTTCCTAAAAATTTACGATATGCAAAATTCCTATGGGATTATAAACCATTTACACCGGAAAGAACTGAGCAGAATAAAGACCAAGATTTAACACCAATGATTGGACTTTATGCAGTGAAGTCAAATAGAAATGATGATGCGCCTATAGAGGGAGATGTTATTGCTGATGCAAAGCAAGATTTCCATCCTACTAGAGCCAACCAACCAGTTGTAAATATGCAAATGAATGGTGTTGGCACAAAAGCATGGGGTAAAATGACTACTGAAAATGCAGGGAAATTTGTCGCTGTTGTTTTAGATGATTATGTATATACTGCACCGTCGGTTAATGAGCCTATAACTAGTGGGAGTACTCAGATTTCTGGAGGAAACATGACTATAAATGAAGCAAAAGATATTGCAACTGTATTAAAGGCAGGTAAATTGCCAGCGCCAGCTCGAATGATTGAAGCAGAAGTTGTAGGACCATCGTTAGGTCAAGAGTCTATTAATGCAAGTATTTGGTCATTTGGTTTAGCTATATTACTTGTTTTACTATGGATGATTTTATATTACGGAAAGGCAGGTGTATATGCGAATGTAGCTTTGATTGTTAATATATTATTCATTTTTGGGATATTAGCTTCGTTTAATTCAGTATTGACATTGCCTGGTATAGCAGGTATTATCTTGACGATAGGTATGTCAGTTGATGCTAACGTGATTATTTTTGAAAGAATCAAAGAAGGTTTAAATGCGGGAAAAGGTTTAGGTGTTTCTGTAGATGAAGGATTTTCGGTTAAAGGAGCTTTGTCTGCTATTATCGATGCTAATATTACTACTTTATTGACAGGTTTTATTTTATATGCTTTTGGAACGGGACCGATTAAGGGATTTGCTTTAACATTAATGGTTGGTATTGCAACATCATTATTTACAGCTGTATTTATTACACGTTTGTTAATTGATAAATCGGTTAAAGATTCAGAGGATTTAACATTCAATACCAACGTTTCTAAAAATTGGTTTAAAAATATCAATGTTGAGTTTTTAAAGAAGCGTAAGTTGGCCTATATTGTTTCAGGAACATTAATTATTTTTGGATTGACTTCTATGTTAACACTAGGACTAAAACAAGGTGTTGATTTCAAGGGAGGTCGTTCATATGTTGTTCGTTTTGAAAAACCAATGAAGGCGAATGAAGTAGCAAATAATTTAAAAGATGTATTTGGAACAGCTCCAGAGGTTAAAACTTACGGAGCTGAAAATCAACTAAAAATAACCACTGTTTTCAAAATTGAAGATAAGAGTAAGGAGGTTGACGAAGAGGTGCAAAGTGCATTATTTAAAGGCTTACAACCTTATTTGGGAGATGTTTCCTATGAAAACTTTAAGCCTGGTTTTGAAAAAGTAAATAATGGAGGAGGTATTATGAGTTATATGAAGGTAGATCCTACAATAGCTGATGATATAAAGCAATCTGCCTTATGGGCCGTATTAGGGTCATTAATTGGAGTATTCTTGTATATATTATTACGTTTTAGAAAAATGGCCTTCTCTATTGGTGCTGTTGTAGCTGTATTTCACGATGTATTGGTAGTGCTAGGAGTTTTCTCTATTTTTTACAAAATTATGCCTTTTGACATGGAAATTGGTCAATCGTTTATTGCAGCAATCTTGACTGTAGTAGGTTACTCTTTAAATGATACCGTAGTTATTTTCGATAGAATTAGAGAGTATGCAAATAACAGTAATTCGCTTACGGCTAATTTGGTTGATAAAGCTTTAAGTAGTACTTTAGGAAGAACAATAAATACATCTTTAACAACATTATTAGTAATGTTAGCTATTTTCTTCTTTGGAGGTGATAGTATTAAAGGGTTTATGTTTGCTTTAATTGTTGGGGTAGTTGTGGGTACTTACTCATCATTATTCGTTGCAACACCAATTATGTTTGACGTAGCCAAGAAAAAAGAAAAAAAATAAATTATAATTGAGATTATAGTCAAACCGTTTTGAATAGAGTTCAAAACGGTTTTTTCATTTAATATCAAGAAACTATCTTTGCATTCAGATGGAAATTACAAAAATTCACGATTTATATTTTAAGGAGTATGTCTCTAAAAAAGAAATAGCCAGTATTGTTACTGAATTAGCTGTACAAGTTAAAAATGATTTACCAGAAAATGAAGTTCCTCTTTTTATAGGTATATTAAATGGATGTTTTATTTTTGCGTCTGATTTTATGAGGGCTTTTAAAGGTGATTGTGAAGTGTCTTTCGTAAAACTTGCCTCATACGAAGGAACTTCTTCTACTGATAAAGTGAAAAAATTAATTGGTGTTAATGAGAATCTTGAGGGAAGAACTGTGATTATTCTAGAAGATGTAATAGATACAGGAAATACACTTCAGGAAATATACGAAATATTTAAATCTAAAAATTTAAAAGAATTAAAAATAGCAACACTTTTCTTTAAACCAGACGTCTACAGAAAAGAATTACCAATAGATTATATAGGGAAGAGTATTCCGGATAGTTTTATTATTGGTTACGGATTAGATTATAATGGTTATGGAAGAAATATGCCTGCTGTTTATCAATTAACAACACAACCAAAAATGAAAAATATTGTATTATTTGGTCCCCCAGGTGCTGGAAAAGGGACACAAGCTTCTATTTTAAAAGAAAAATATAATTTAATCCATATTTCAACAGGGGATGTATTTCGATTTAATATCAAAAATGCTACAGAGTTAGGGCTTTTAGCAAAAAAGTATATTGATGCAGGCGAACTTGTTCCAGATAAGGTTACCATTAGTATGCTACAAGATGAAGTAGAAAGACATATTGATGCAAGTGGATTTATTTTTGACGGATTTCCGAGAACTGAATCTCAAGCAGTAGCTTTAGAGAAATTTTTAGCCGAGAAGGGAGAAAAAATTAACGGAATGATAGCGCTGGAAGTACAAGAAGATTTATTAGTTAATCGAATTCTTGAAAGAGGAAAAACTAGTGGTAGATCTGATGATACTGATGAAAGCAAAATCAGAAATCGATTTAATGAGTACAATACAAAGACAGCTATATTGAAAGATTTTTACCGTGAGAAAGGTAATTATCATGGAGTTGATGGAGTAGGTACTATTGAGCAAATTACAGAACGGTTATCAAATATATTTGATAATTTGTAAAATTGTGAAGAGGGTACTTATTAAAGTCCCTTTTTTATTTAAAAAACAATTAAAATGACTGAAGGAAATTTTGTAGACTATTTAAAAATTTATGCTTCTTCTGGAAAAGGAGGTAGAGGGTCAGCACATTTACATAGAGAAAAGTTTGTAGCTAAAGGAGGGCCTGATGGAGGAGATGGCGGAAGAGGAGGTCACGTAATAGTTCGTGGTGATAAAAGTATGTGGACACTATTTCATTTAAAGTTTAAACGTCATTTTAGAGCAGAACACGGGGGAGATGGAGGTAGTAGTAGAAGTACAGGTAGTGATGGTAATGATATTATTATTCCGGTACCGTTAGGTACTATTTTCAGAGATGCTGATACTGATAAAGTACTATTTGAAGTTAATGAACACGACGAAGATGTAGTTTTGCTAGAAGGGGGAAAAGGGGGGAAAGGAAACTGGCATTTTAAATCGCCTACTAATCAGACTCCAAGATATGCTCAACCTGGTTTGGAAGGTCAGGAAGGGTGGTATCGAATTGAGCTAAAGGTACTAGCAGATGTAGGTTTAGTTGGATTTCCTAATGCTGGAAAGTCTACTCTATTATCAGTACTTACCGCAGCAAAACCTAAAATTGCTGATTATGCATTTACAACATTAAAGCCAAATTTAGGAATTGTAGAATATAGAAATCACCAGAGTTTTGTAATGGCTGATATTCCAGGTATTATAGAGGGAGCTTCTGAAGGAAAAGGATTAGGTCATTATTTTCTTCGCCATATTGAACGTAATTCAGTATTACTATTTCTTGTTACGGCTGATAGTGAGGATGTAAAAAAAGAATTTAATGTTTTATTAGAGGAACTAAGAAAACATAATCCTGAATTATTAGATAAAAAACGACTATTAGCAATTTCTAAATGTGATATGCTTGATGAAGAATTAAAAGAAGAGTTATCTGAAGAGTTACCAAGTGATGTTGATACTGTATTTATCTCATCCGTAGCACAAATAGGGCTAATGGAACTTAAGGATAAATTATGGGAGTTATTAAATTAGAAATTTAACCATCAGATAATATATTATAAATTTAAAAATAGTTGTAAATTATGTACAGCTCTTTTTAAATTTATAATATTTAAAGAGCACGATTTTTTAATTATTTTGTATAGCGAATAAAGTTAAACTAATAATTAGTTTTTTTATAAAAACATATGAACAAAAGTTTATATTATATGGATTATTGATGAATAATCCGTTTAGCACTAACAAAAGCCCTTTTCCAATATTTTTCACTTAGATAACTTACTAGAACACCCTTTGAGCTTGTTGCATGGATGAATTGAATTTTTCCTTTTTCTGTTGAAGTTATTAAGCCAACATGATTTACCGTCTTTCTTCGTGATGTTTTAAAAAATAATAAATCTCCTCTTTTAACTTCATTAAGTTTTATGTATTTGCCTTTAGTATACATTAATCTTGAAGAGCGAGGTAAAAGAATTTTTCTTTTCTTGAACGAGGTGAAAATTAAGCCTGAACAATCCATTCCTTTATTACTTGTTCCTCCATACTTGTAGGGAGTTCCTTTGAAAGATACAGCTGTCCAAACTACTTTATCAGCAATAGAGGGGGCTTTATTGAGAGTTTTTGAAGCTACGGGACTATTTTTATTTTCATTTATTTTCTGATAAGAGCCACAAGAATAAAATGATATAAAGATTAGTAAAAAGAGGAGTATTTTTTTTTGCATTTATATTGTTTTTGTGATTCAGTTTTTCAAGAAATTACTTAGTAATTTAAATTATTCTAATGAGAAGGCTATTAAGTTTTTGCAATAGGTCATTTTGTTGCACCTGAAATAATCAGTTTAGCCGTTTTATCTGAAGCCCCTGCTCCTCCCAAACGTTGTTCTAGATCAAAGTAATCAAGAAATAGTTTCTCTCTATGTTTTCGATCTAAAATTAGCTTAAGTTCTTGTTTTAAGTTTTTATATGTAAACTCATCTTGAATTAATTCTGAAACAACTTTTTTTTCCATAACTAAATTTACTAAAGAGATGTATTCTAAAGTAATAATTCGTTTTGCTATTTGATACGATAGGTTGCTAGCCTTGTAGCACACGACCTGCGGTACTTTAAATAATGCAGCCTCTAAAGTAGCAGTTCCAGAGGTTACTAAAGCAGCATAAGAAATACTTAATAAATCATACGTTTTATTTGATATAAAAGAAGCGTCACTTTCATTTATAAATGCTCTGTAAAATTCGAATGACTGACTAGGAGCTCCAGCGATAACAAATTTATAATCGCTGAAGTCATTTATTAGAGATAACATAACGGATAGCATTTTTGTAATTTCTTGTTTTCTGCTTCCTGGAAGTAATGCAATAATTGGTTTTTCCCCCAAGTCATATTCTTTTCTAAATTCGGATTCATTCACTAACTTTCTATTGTCAATTCCATCAATTAGAGGATGACCAACAAATTCTACATCATAGTTGTATTTTTTGTAAAAAGATTTTTCAAAGGGAAGGATGACAAACATTTTATCAATATCTCGTTTAATGGTTTTTATTCTGCCAGCCCTACTAGCCCAAACCTGTGGAGAAATATAATAGTTTGTTTTAAACTCATTTTTTTTAGCCCATTTCGCAATCCTTAAGTTAAACCCTGAATTATCTATAAAAATAATTATGTTTGGATTGAACTTACGAATGTCTTTTTTACAGAATGATATAAAATTTAATATTTTTCTTAGATTCGTGAAAACCTCTGCAAATCCCATAAAAGCTCTCTCCTTGTAATGAACAACAAGATCACCTCCTGTTTTTTTCATTAGATCTCCTCCCCAAAAGCGTATCTCAGCGTCAGTATCAAACTTGAATAATGATTTCATAAGGTTTGCTCCATGAAGATCTCCTGAGGCCTCTCCTGCAATTATATAGTATCTCACTTATTTGGTATTATTTTAAACTACTAAATGATTTTTAAAACGAATGTAAGCAATGCAATACAAATAGTGCCTACTAAAACACCTCTTGCTCTATAATCTTGTTTCTTTTTTAAAAATACAAAGAAGACAAATAAATTAGGAATGGCAGCTAAGGTGATTACAGTACTTATAACACCGCCTTCTTTGACTTTATGATATGTAGACATTAAATCACTTTCAGTGATGTATTGTAAGTAAATAAAAAAACTACAAATAGTAGCAAGTAGCGAAATTAAAACCCCAATACAAACCTCTTTTCTTATAAATCCCATGTGTTTAACTTTTGAATTGCGTGATGAGCAGTCATATCAAATTGTACAGGAACTACGGATATATAGCCGTTTTCTAGAGCCCAAATATCAGTATCTTGTCCTTTATCTTTATTTATAAATTCACCCGTCAACCAATAATACTCCTTTCCGTATGGACTTTTTCTTTTGTCAAAGTTTTCCTTCCAATATCCATTTGCCTGTCTACAAACACGTATTCCTTTAATTTCTTCTTCTTTCAGCTTAGGAATATTAACATTAAGAACAACTCCATCGGGTAAGCCATTTAGAATTACATTAAGCGTAATTTGTTCTATAAATTTTTTAGCAGCCCTGAAGTTAGCATGCCAATCAAAATCTAGTAAAGAAAAACCAATTGCAGGTATTCCCTCAATTCCAGCTTCAACAGCAGCACTCATTGTACCTGAATAAATTACGTTAATTGAAGAGTTTGATCCATGATTGATCCCTGAAACACAAAGATCAGGAATTCTATTTAGTATCTCATTCTTTGCCATTTTAACGCAGTCGGCAGGAGTTCCCGAACAGCTATATTCAATTTGTGGACCTTCGTCAATTGTTATTGGATTACAGTGAAGAACGTTGTTTACGGTAATTGCATGACCCATACCACTTTGAGGACTATCAGGGGCTACAACAACAACATCTCCTATTTTATTCATTATTTCTATTAACATTCTTATACCAGGAGCTGTGATACCATCGTCATTGGTAACTAAAATTAAAGGTCTTTTTTTCATACTAAATCAAGTTTAAAACAAAAGTACATGAATTTTTTTATTGGACTCAATTAAAATTGTTCATTTGAAAAGTTACTTAGGCGAAGAATTTTATTAGTAAAAAAGTGTCAATTTATAATAACAACGAGAGTATACTTGAAAAGTTTTCTAAAGAAATGATATTTATAGTTTTTAACATTTATTAAAGAGTTAATCTTACAATGATTGTGTATTATTGGTGTGTTTTTATGCTAAACATTGAGAAAAATATAGAAACAAAATTTTTGGGAAGTATTCCTTTGTATTCTCTATTTATTCCGATGAATAATGATTGGTTTATATTGAAAAATGGGTAATAAAATTCCTCTATTTTTTTTTAGAACAATATTTTTAAAATTGAGTAAGTCTTATTTTAAATAAAGGATCTTATTGATATTTAGTAGAGTATGAAAATAAAAAGAGAGTTAGCTAATTATTATAATAAAGGCTCTAAGTTAGTAAAAGTGGCATTATTTTAGTAGCTTAGCCAAGGTATATAATATCATTTAATACAAAACGATAGGAGAGTTTATGAAAACGAAATTTTTTATTTCATTTCTTATTTCAGCATTTTTTTATTCAAATATTGTAAGTGCAAATAAGATAGGGAAACAATATAGTGATTCAGAAAAAGATAAAATAATTGTTTATGTCTTAAAAAACATTTTAAGTAGGTATCATTATGTTCAAAAAAAATTAGATGATGATTTTTCAGAACATGTTTATAATGAGTTTATTAATAATCTTGATCCAAGTAAGCGATACTTTACTCAAAAAGATATTCTAGAATTTTCAAAATACAAGTATTTAATTGATGATCAAATAAAAAACACAAATATTGATTTTTATAAGCTTGTCTATAATCGATTTCTAGAAAAAATTGACAAAGCTAAATCTTTGTATAAATTATTATTGAAAGATTCTTTTGATTACAATAGTGATGAGGAAATAAACATAGATTATGAGAAAATACCTTTTGCTAAAAACGATTTAGAGTTACGTGATATTTGGAGAAAGCAATTAAAGTTATCAGTAATTAGTAGAGTAGAGCAATCAGAAAGTGATCAAGATGAAAAAGCCAAAAAAGATAGTATTTTTAAAAAGAAAAGTTTTGCTGAACTAGAAAAAGTAGCAAGAGCGAAAGTTCTAGAAAACATGAATGAATTATACAACCGAATTGATGAGTTGGAGAATTCTGATTGGTATTCCTCTTTTTTGAATAGTATCGTTAGTGGATTTGATCCGCACACTACTTACATGTCACCAAGAGTTAAGAGTAGGTTTGATCAAGATATGTCTGGAAGGTTAGAGGGCATTGGAGCTAGACTCCAAAAAAAGGGAATGTACACACATGTTGTTGAGCTAATTTCTGGTGGGCCCGCATGGAAGCAGGGAGAATTAGAGTCAGGGGATATTATACTAAAAGTAGCTCAAGGAAAAAACGAACCTCTTGATATTGTTGGAATGCGGTTAGATGATGCTATTAAGTTTATAAAAGGTAAAAAGGGCACAGAAGTTAGACTTACGGTGAAAAAAATTGATGGATCTCTTCAAGTGATTTCAATTATTAGAGATGTCGTCGAGCTTGAAGAAACTTTTGTTAAGTCAAGTATTGTTGAAAAAAATGAAAAAACATATGGAATAGTTAATTTACCGAAATTTTATATTGATTTCAATGACCCAGGAAGGAGGGATGCTGCGAAAGACATGGAGAAAGAAATAGAAAGATTAAAGAAAGAAGGTGTTGAAGGGCTGATAATTGATCTTAGAGATAACGGAGGAGGATCCTTACAAATGGCAATAGAAATAGGAGGGTTGTTCATCGATAAAGGGCCAATTGTTCAAGTTAAGTATAGAGGAGAAGCTCCAACCGTGAAGAACGATGTTGATGAACAAATTCAGTGGTCTGGCCCCCTAGTAGTTATGGTTAATGAGTTTTCTGCATCTGCATCGGAAATATTTGCGGCTGCTATGCAAGACTACAAAAGAGGGATTGTTATAGGAGGAAAACAGACCTATGGTAAAGGAACTGTTCAAAACATATTACCAATCAACCGTTTTTATGAACAATACCCAAGTGATTTGGGTTCTCTTAAAATGACCATTCAAAAGTTTTATAGAATCAGTGGAGGGTCAACTCAAAAAGAAGGAGTTTATTCTGATATAGCATTGCCTTCAAGGTATAGTTATATGGAGTTTGGAGAACGTGACTTAAAAGGAGCTTTACCTTGGGACAAGGTAGTTCAAGCCAATTATAAGAAGAAAAATTCGTATAGTAATTGGGAGGAGGTTGTTAATAATTCTCAACAAAGAATATTTAATGATAAAAAATTTAAGAAAATCAGTGAATACGCAAAATGGCTCAAAAGAAATCAAGAAGATAATATACTTTCTTTGAATTACAATGATTTTAAGAGCAAAAGACATAAAAAAGAAAATGAAGGAAAAAGATTTAAAGAGGTTTTTAAATTTGATTCGAATTTGACTTTTAGTTCTCCAAAATATGAGAATGAATTATTTAAAAAAGACACAGTATTAAAAGATAAGCGTTTTGCATGGCATAAAAGCCTTAAAAAAGATATATACATGAATGAAGCATTAAATGTGTTGAGTGAGTTAAAAATGAATAAAGAGTATGCAATTGTAGAAAAATAGATACCAAAATATTCTATTTGTTTAGATGATTTAAATCATTGCCCGTAGGTAATTCAAACGCTTCTAAATCGAAGTAAGAAATACTTGCAAAAATATGATCAAATATGTCAGCCGTAATTCTTTCATAATTTATCCAAGTTTTATCTTTGCTAAAAGCATATACTTCCAATGGCATCCCATTAGGGGTTGATTCTAATTGACGAGTCATAAAGAGAAGTTCTTGATTTATTTTGGGATGTTGCTTTAAGTATTCGTCTAAGTATTTTCTGAATAACCCCAAATTAGTTAAATTACGACCATTTATTAATAGTGATTTGTCAATTTTTTTTTCTGTATTATATCTATTAATTTCTTTTAAAGAGTTGGCTATATAAGGTTTTAGTAATTCGATTTTGTTAAAAGAGCTTAAATCCTCTACAAACTTGATTGAATTTACTTTAATTAATACAGAGCGTTTAATTCTTCTACCTTTTGAATTATTCATTGCTCTCCAATTTTTAAATGAATCTGAAATTAATGAATAAGTAGGAATACTTGTTACAGTATTATCGAAGTTTTTAACGATAACCGAAGCTAAGTTAATTTCAATAACACTACCATCAGCAGAGTACTTTTCCATGGTAATCCAGTCATTTAATCGTACAGTGTCATTGATTGTTATTTGAATACTAGCAACAAAGCCTAATATTGTGTCTTTAAAGATTAAAAGAAGAATGGCAGAAAAAGTTCCTAGTGCTGTTAAAAATCTGTAAAGAGATTTGTCTGTAAGCACAGAGAAAGCAATTACTATAGCTATCATCCATAAGATAACCATAAAAATTTGTACATAGCTCTCAAGTGGTTTGTCTTTGAAAGACGAAAATTCTCTCAAAAAGTCTTTTATCGACAGTAAAATACTTCTAATTAGCCAAACGGTAAATAGAATAATTGCAATAGAAACAACTTTTTCAAAGTATCTGTATAAAAAAGGGAGGTCTTCCAATAAAATATGCAAAGAGGAATTAAACATTGATAATATTATTATCCTAGATATGTTACGAAATACTTTATTTTTAATTAGTAAGTCGTCAAATGAAGTTTTTGTTTTGTATGCTATCTTACCAAGAAACTTCTTTCCAAAAAACCTGAGAAGCTTAAACAAGATATATCCAAAGATACCTATGACTACTAAATTAGTAATTAAGTTTAGGTATATTGAAGCCTCATGAGGAACAAGAAGTTTATCTTTGAAAAAATGATAAAAAAATTTACTGACCATTTTGAATTATATTAGTTGTCAAAATTAGGAATTTCTTCGCCAGGTTTTAAATTAAATTTCTTTCTAAATAAGTATACGGTAATATATAGTAGTGGTGTATCAAGAATTGCAATGATAACCTTAAATAGAACACCACTAACAAATAACCCTAAAAATTTATTCCATTCAATAATATTGAACGAACATAATAGAACTAGAACAGTTAGTGTATCTATGAGCTGTGAAGAAAAGGTTGAAAAGTTATTTCGTAGCCATAAATGTTTTCCTTTGGTATAAGATTTCCAAAAATGATAAATACGAATATCAATAAATTGAGCAGCTAAATAAGCTAGCATAGATGCGAAAACAGCTATTGGGGCAGCACCAAACACATGTGTAAAAGTAGCATCATTTACCTTAGACCATTGTGTTGATGGGGCATGTTGAGAAACATAAATAATAGCTAAAGAAAAAATGGAAGCAAAAACCCCTGCAACAACCATTTGGTTTGCTTTAGTTTTTCCATAAATTTCCGAAATAATATCCGTAATTAAAAATGTTATTGGATAGGGTAAAAGGCCAACTGATATCTCAAAAAGCCTCGTGTCAAAAATTGTAATATCAAAAGGGTACCAATAAAAGAATTTTTGAAAAATTAAATTAGACGTTATTAGAGATGCTACAAATAAAGAGGTTAAAATCAAGTAAATTAAATTTGCTTGTAATTTTTGTTGTGTAGTCATGTTTGATAAAATAGTAATTTTAAAAATTGTATGTTTGCACGAGCAAGTAAAAGTAAATAAAACCTATTTATTAAATGGTTTTTATTAATGCTTTAAACATAATACCTCTTTGTATTAACAAAGGTGTCTCTGCTTAAGTTAAAAAATAATAATAAACAGATGAAAGCATATATATTTCCTGGTCAAGGTGCACAGTTCACTGGAATGGGATTAGATCTTTACGAAAAATTTCCAATAGCTCAAGAGTTATTTGAGAAAGCAAATGATATACTAGGTTTTAGTATCACAGACGTAATGTTTGAAGGTAGTCCAGAGGAATTAAAGCAAACTAAAGTAACACAGCCAGCAGTATTTTTACATTCTGTAATATCAGCAAAAGTGCTAGGAGATGATTTTAATCCAGAGATGGTTGCTGGGCATTCTTTAGGTGAATTATCAGCATTGGTAGCAAACAAAGTTTTATCTTTTCAAGACGGGTTAAGCTTAGTTTCAAAGAGAGCCAAAGCAATGCAAAAAGCTTGTGAAATACAGCCATCGACAATGGCTGCAGTTTTAGGTGTTGAGGATACTTTGGTAGAGAAAATTTGTGATCAAACTGAGGGAGTTGTAGTAGCAGCTAATTATAATTGTCCAGGTCAGTTGGTGATTTCAGGAGAAATAGAGGCAGTTGAAAAGGCTTGTGAAGTTTTAAAAGGACAAGGAGCTAGAAGAGCTATGATTTTACCTGTTGGTGGAGCTTTTCATTCTCCGATAATGGAACCAGCAAGAGAGGAGCTGGCAAAAGCAATTGAAGAAACAGACTTTAAAGAACCAATATGCCCCATATATCAAAATGTGGTAGCAGAGGCCGTAATTACTCCAAAAAAAATAAAAGAAAATCTTATTTCTCAATTAACTGCTCCTGTTAAATGGACACAATCAATTCAAAATATGATTGCAGATGGAGGTTCTGAGTTTGTCGAAGTAGGACCTGGTAAAGTTTTACAGGGACTTATGCGAAAGATAAACCGAAGTATTCCAGCCTCTTCAGCAACTTTTTAGTTTTACTAATTAACTTATAAACTCCGTCAATTAAAAATTTTCGGAGTTTTTTAAATAAGAGCGCTTTTTTGATACAACCTATCGATACATTATCTTCAATTGATGGATAGTTAGCGAATAATTTTATACTTAATTACTTAATTTGTGGCAACATGATTTCGCTATATGTCAAAATGGGATTTTATAAGAGAAGTTGGAAGGTTAGAGTCTTTTGAAATAAAAAACAGTAGTAAGGTACTGTGTTTAATCAGTCCAGGTATTTTTTTTTATTCCCTGTTAATACATTATCTAAATCCAACTCTAATATATATTCCTTTTGCAAGAGAATTTTTTTCAATATTATTTTTGTTCTTAGGGCTTTTGCCCCTAATTAAAAGCAAGATAGTGTTAAACTATTACGGACTTTTAGTGTTCATTCCGATGTTTTTTTTTGAACACTATCTGATTTATATGATGGCTATTAATAATTTCTCAATAGACTATTTATTAGGAGCATATATAGCAACATTTGGAGGTATATTGATGCTCAATAATAGATGGTTAATAATTTTGTTTAGCACCATGCAACTATTTCACATGACTTATCAAGTAATAAGTAATAATGTTAATATCGTTACAGAAGGAGCAATTTTAATATCAATTACTACAATTTTTATTTTCTCATTTATAATTTTAAATGGTGCTATGCAGTATAGGAGAGGGCTCGAGGAAATTAATTTACAGTTAGAATCTAAAATAAAAGTACGTACAAATGATTTAGAAAAAAGAGCCGGAGAATTATTTCGACGAAATAAAGACTTGGAAGAGTTTGCTTATGTGGTATCTCATGACCTGAAAAGACCTCTTCGAAATATTTATACAATGGCAGAATGGGTAACCTCAAAAGAACTATTGGAGGAAAATTTTGTGAAAGAAGATTCTGAAATGCATAAGAATTTATTTATTATTAGAGAACAGGCTGAGCAGATGGATATGTTGATTAACGGCATTCTAAATTATTCTTTGCAGATGGAAAGAGAGAAAGAAATAAAAAAAGTAGTTTTAGAAGACCTTATAAAGAGGATAATTCTTGTTAATAGTTCAGATAGATGTATTATTGAAGTTAAAAACAAATTACCTGATGTTTATTTTAATGAATCTCAATTATTACAGGTTTTTCAAAATCTTATTCAAAATGCGATTAAGCACAACGATAAAGAAAAATCAGTTATTTATATAAATGTAAAGGAAAATTCTGAAAATTATATATTCTCAGTATCTGATAATGGCCCTGGGATAGATAAAAAATACCACCAAAAGATTTTTCAGTTATTTCAAAAATTAGAATTGAAACCACATATTGATTCTATTGGAATAGGATTGGCGTTAGTTAAAAAGATAATAGAAACAAATGGAGGCAGGGTTTGGTTAGAGAGTGATAAAGGTAAAGGAACTGAGTTTTTTTTTACAGTTGTTAAACGGACTAAAAATTAGAAGAACCTTTATTGATATATTTCAAAGGAATTCTATTTAAGTTGTTGATATATAGTATATTTTTGTATTTTTGACGCTTGATAAATAAAAACGCGTATTTGTTTTGAACTTCCCCCAAAAAAATTTGTGATAACAAGTTTTTTTAAAATCAACTTTATATTTCAGTAATATATAGGCGTACAGAAATAATTTTAGTTAAAATAAATAATATTCAAAATGTGGGGGATTGGTAAAAAAAAATGGAAAATAGGATTCTTATTAATTTTATTGTGTTCGTTAATATTTGAGGGAACAGCGCAAAATTGGAGCATTAGTGGCAGGAATGCAGTTGCTATTGTCGATGGTGTAAAAATTATTGTAAAAACCACAAGCCCAGGTTTTGAGCGAAAAGCGATGAATATCAATGGAAGAAATTTTTGGTCTCCTTCTAGTGTAGCTGGAATGACGGGTTTGAGCACAACATTTAATTGGAATAATTCAATAACGTTTGAATTTAGAGATCCAATTACAAATCAATTCATAAATGTTAAGAATCCTGTAATACATGTTGACCATGTTGGAGGTATTCAACATAAAATTTTATTTTATCCTTTTTTTAGGAGTACTTCATATTCATCACTATTAACTTTAAATAATGGATTGTCTTGGCAAAAAATATCTGGAACTTCAGACTTTATTCTAAATAATGGTAATGGTGTTTATGATTCGAGCGCAGGAAACGTTGTAACGGGTGTTCCTTTATCTACAGATATACCATCGGCTGATGATTGGAATTATGCTGCTTCAGGATCATTGAGAATAAATGGTGCCGTTTCTAGTTTTACATTAACAGTTCCTCATTTCAGAGGACCTAGGGCGCCTAGAGGAGATCGTATGAAATTTGCTTTTACTAGTTTGGATACAAATAGAACAATAGCTGTAGATGATTTCTTTACTACTGATTTTGAAAAAAAATTAGAAGGGGCTAATATCAATGTCTTATTAAATGATATTGATAATGAAGGGCATGCTCAGTCAGTTGTTCCTAAGAGAGTTAATACTTCACAAGGAGGAATAGCTATCTTAAGTTCTTCAGGAGATTTAATTTATTTACCTCCTAATGGGTTTTCAGGTACAGATTCTTTCGTTTATGATGTTTGTGATTCTGAAGGAGCTTGTGATCAGGGAAGCGTGGAAATTAAAGTTAATGGGTTTTCTCCGCCGGATTACTTCCCTACTTTATTTTCAGGAAAAACAATAGTATTTGGTGAAAAAGGAAATATTGATTTTTTTATCGCTGTTGCTGAGAGTAATGGGAAAAATTCTAGAAGAAATTTTTCTGTTGAAGTTAGGGTGCCCCATAGTCAAAGTTTTGCTTTTACATTCGATCCAGATTTACTTGATATAAACGGGGTAGCCGTAGATAACTCAGATTGGTCTTATAGCTTTGATTCTGATCTTCATAAGTTTGAATATATTGCTAATGGGGGAGTTTTTTTAGGTGGAGGATTGTCTAGAATTGGTGTTAAAGCTGTGTTTAATTCACCAACTAATTCTTCAGGAAAAGTCCCCTTAAAAGTTACGATTAAATCGGACTCTGGTGGACAGACTAATAGGAGGAATGATAGTGATCAAGATATAATAGAGTATAAAAATTAAAATATGGACCTGATTAATAAAATAAAGGGCTCTTGATAGTTATTTGATTAATAATTAATTGATTTTTTTAAGTTAGCATAGCTAATTAAGTATTTTGTTATATTGTTTGAAGAATAAAGCTTATGCTTTTTTTAATTTTTAATTTTTGATTTTAAATTTTAATTCATATTCAGTAGCTTTCAATAAAGTTTACGTATTATTTAAAATATAAGTAATTGGTATTAAGCTGTTTTTTTGTTTGGTTTAAAAAAGGTTAAAAAAAGTCTTGTTAGAATAAAAAATGGTTGTATGTTTGCAACCGCTAACGTGAAAACGCATAGTAAAAGAGTTAGCAAGTTCATTGATTTAGCGTGTTGTTTTAGAGTTATAAAGGGGGTAAGATAATTAGTAATTGTCTGCTTTTTTTTAGTTTGTTTGAGGTTTTAATTTGACTTCGGCTGTTCTGAAAAAAAAACTAAAAAAACTTTCAAAAATGTTTGTTATTTTTAAAAAAGTTTTTAGTTTTGCATCCGCTTACGGAGAGCGATACGATCACAGAAATTTTGGAATGATAATTAGTTTATCAGTTAGTTCGATTCTAGCATTTCTACAAGAGTTTAATTTGAGATATTGATTGAGATTATATTAATTATTTTGGGTTAACAAGTTCATTGAAAATATTGAAATTGACAGCGTAATTAGAGTAGAATTACCACGGTAAGCTTTAGGGTTTACCACTTGAAAATTCTTTTGAAGACTTGACATTAAATAATATTAAAGATTATACAATGAAGAGTTTGATCCTGGCTCAGGATGAACGCTAGCGGCAGGCTTAACACATGCAAGTCGAGGGGTAACAGGAGTAGCTTGCTACTTGCTGACGACCGGCGCACGGGTGCGTAACGCGTATAGAATCTACCTTGTACAGGAGGATAGCCTTTAGAAATGAAGATTAATACTCCATAATATATATGATTGGCATCGGTTGTATATTAAAGATTTATTGGTACAAGATGACTATGCGTCCTATTAGCTAGATGGTGAGGTAACGGCTTACCATGGCAACGATAGGTAGGGGGTCTGAGAGGATTATCCCCCACACTGGTACTGAGACACGGACCAGACTCCTACGGGAGGCAGCAGTGAGGAATATTGGTCAATGGGCGCAAGCCTGAACCAGCCATGCCGCGTGCAGGAAGACTGCCCTATGGGTTGTAAACTGCTTTTATACGGGAAGAAACAGTCGTACGTGTACGACCTTGACGGTACCGTAAGAATAAGCACCGGCTAACTCCGTGCCAGCAGCCGCGGTAATACGGAGGGTGCAAGCGTTATCCGGAATCATTGGGTTTAAAGGGTCCGCAGGCGGTCAATTAAGTCAGAGGTGAAATCCTACAGCTTAACTGTAGAACTGCCTTTGATACTGGTTGACTTGAGTTATACGGAAGTAGATAGAATGTGTAGTGTAGCGGTGAAATGCATAGATATTACACAGAATACCGATTGCGAAGGCAGTCTACTACGTATATACTGACGCTCATGGACGAAAGCGTGGGGAGCGAACAGGATTAGATACCCTGGTAGTCCACGCCGTAAACGATGGACACTAGTTGTTGGATTTAGATTCAGTGACTAAGCGAAAGTGATAAGTGTCCCACCTGGGGAGTACGATCGCAAGATTGAAACTCAAAGGAATTGACGGGGGCCCGCACAAGCGGTGGAGCATGTGGTTTAATTCGATGATACGCGAGGAACCTTACCAGGGCTTAAATGTGGAATGACAGGGCTAGAGATAGCTTTTTCTTCGGACATTTCACAAGGTGCTGCATGGTTGTCGTCAGCTCGTGCCGTGAGGTGTCAGGTTAAGTCCTATAACGAGCGCAACCCCTATCGTTAGTTGCTAGCAGGTAAAGCTGAGGACTCTAGCGAGACTGCCGGTGCAAACCGTGAGGAAGGTGGGGATGACGTCAAATCATCACGGCCCTTACGTCCTGGGCCACACACGTGCTACAATGGTATGGACAATGAGCAGCCACTATGCGAATAGGAGCGAATCTATAAACCATATCACAGTTCGGATCGGAGTCTGCAACTCGACTCCGTGAAGCTGGAATCGCTAGTAATCG